>JAXMHM010000036.1:0-95114 GCA_046346755.1 Opitutaceae bacterium
CAACGCGCTGTCGATGGGCTTCGCAACCCTCACGCTGCTGAGCGGTGGAGTCTATTTCCTCGACCGGGCGGTGCGGGCGCTCCGGGCCGGGGCAATGCACATCGATCTGCCGATTGCGGTTGGGATCGTGGGGTCCTATGCCGGGTCGCTCTACGGCTGGCTGACGGGGCAGGAGCATTTCATCTACTTTGATTTTGTCGGCACGTTTGTCGTGCTCATGCTGGTGGGCCGCTGGGCCCAGGTGGTGGCGGTGGAGCGGAATCGCCGCCGGTTGCTCGCGCGGCAGCCCAAGGCGCCGCAGGTGCGCCGACTCGCGATCGACGGCACGGAACAGCGGGTGGAGCCCGAGGCGCTGGTGACCGGCGATCGTTTCGTGCTGGCTTCGTCCCAGACCGTGCCGGTGGAGTCCCGGCTCGAGGTCAATGAGGCGGCCTTCTCACTCGCCTCGATCAATGGCGAGGCCGAACCGCGTGTGTTCCGGCGGGGACAGCGGGTGCCGGCGGGTGCGGTGAATCTGAATTTTGGTGACATAGAGGTCGTGGCCCTGCAGCCCTGGGCCGAGTCGCTGCTGGCGGAGCTGCTGAAACCGGGCGAGCGCGAGGGCCATCGTCATGTCCTGCTGGAGCGGATCGTGCGCGGTTATCTGATCGGCATTTTCGTTGTGGCTCTTGCGGCCGGGACCGGCTGGTGGCTGGCGACACACGATGGCGCCCGCACCTGGGCGGTAGTAACCGCGGTGCTCGTGGTGTCGTGCCCGTGCGCGATCGGGCTTTCGTTCCCGCTGGCCGATGAAATGGCCACGGTGGCGCTCCGTCGTCGCGGAGTTTTTGTGCGGGAGGGCGACCTGTACTACCGTCTCTCGAAGATCCGGCGGTTGATTTTCGACAAGACCGGCACCCTCACGCTGGAAGCGCCGGTGCTGCGCAACCCCGAGGCCCTGGCCGCGTTGACCGCCTCGGAGCGCGCGGTCCTGCTTGCCCTCGTTCGCGACACGCCTCACCCGGTGGCGCAGGCCCTGTTGGAGCACTTGCTGGCCCGGGATGGTGAAATGGCGGAGGTTGGACCGCTGCGCGAGACCGTGGGGCAGGGGGTCGAGGCCGATGGATGGTCGCTGGGGAAGTCGGGCTGGCGGGCGGGACTGGTGGGCGAATCCGGCACCGTATTTGCTCGCGAAGGTCGAGTCCTGGCGCGCTTTGAATTTGCCGATCTCGTGCGCACGGACGCGCGAGGTGTGATTGAGCGCCTGGCGCGTCGGTCCCTACCCGCCTACATCCTGAGTGGAGACCGCAGCGACAAGGTGCAGCGCATGGCGAGCGACCTGGGATTGCCGGCCGACCGCGCCCTCGGAGAATTGTCGCCCCAGGGCAAGGCGGACTGGCTCGATCGCGAGGCGGCGGGTGAGGCGCTCATGCTGGGCGACGGCGCCAACGACAGCCTGGCGTTCGATCGGGCGCTGTGTCGCGGCACGCCGGTGATTCACCGCGGGGTCCTGGCCCAGAAGGCCGATTTCTACTATCTTGGTAAAGGACTCTCCGGTCTTCAGGCGCTGTTCGCGGTCAATGACACCCGGATGCGCACGCAACGCGCGCTGCTCGTCTTTTCGGTGGTCTACAACCTCATGGCGGTGGGCCTGGCGGTGGCGGGACGAATGAATCCGCTCGTGGCGGCGGTGATCATGCCGGTCAGTTCACTCGCCTCCCTCGCCATCGTGGGTTTGGGGATTCGCTCGGCCTGGAATCCGAAGGCGGACTAGGAGTTTTGAACCACGGATGGACACGGATGCGGAGACTGAGGCATCCTCGTATTCGGGGGGTCCACTTACGGTTTCGAGTTCACATCCGTGTCCATCGGTGTCGATCCGTGGTTTATTAGGTTTTTGGGTTGAGGGTGGGTCGCGAGGGGTGATGCGGTTCCATGGTTCTACAGGGTCTTGGGGATGGCGGCGGTGAGGTTCTCGGGGGCGCCGGAGGTGATGTGGAGGTTGTCCTCGATCCGGACGCCACCGGTGCCGATGAGTGCGTCGGCGCGGTCCCAGTGCACGCAGTCTGCGTACCGTTCACGCCGGACCGGGTCCTCCAGGAGTGTCGGTATAAAGTAGATACCGGGCTCGACGGTGATCACGTAGCCCTCGGCGAGGGGCAGATCGGTCCGCAGGGTGCGCAGGCTGGGGCGCGGATCCTTGCTTCGTCCCGGGGGCGTGCCGCTGGCGTCCCGCACCCCCAGTCCAACCAGGTGACCCAGTCCGTGTGGGAAGAAGAGCGTGTGGGCCTCGCGCTCGACCAGGTTCTCGGCGCGTCCACGCATCAGTCCCAGGTCAATCAGGCCCGAGGTGATCTGCACCGCGGCCTGCAGGTGGATATTCTTCCATTCCGCCCCTGGACGGCAGCGCGCGATTGCCGCCTCCTCGACCTCGAGCACGAGACGGTGTAGGTCACGTTGAAACGGGGTAGGGGCCTGACCGACGACATAGGTGCGGGTGATGTCGCAGACGTAGCGGCTGACCCGGGCGCCGGCGTCGACGAGGACGAACTCTCCGGCGTTGAGCACGCGCGAGCTGGGGTCGAAGTGGAGCACCGCCGCATTGGGACCGCTCCCCACAATGCTGCCGTACCCGGTGCCGGTCGCGCCGGCGCGGAAGAAGCCTGCCTCCAGTTCGATTTGCAGGGAGCGTTCCGAGACGCCGGGTTGGAGGTGGGAGACCAGAGCGGTGTAGCCGGCGGCGGTGCACTCGGCGGCGCGACGGAGCAAGGTCAGTTCGGCGGCGTCCTTGGGCCGACGCTCGTGTTTGAGGACCTCGCGGATCGCGGCGACGCGGGCGGGGTCGCTGGCCCGGTCGGCGGGCGGGGCGCCCAGGTGCACCACGGGCCGGTTGGGACGCTGATGGAGCCATGTGACAAGCCCGGGCATTAGTTCCCCCGGCGCTTGCGTGCGTCCCTCCCAGATGCGTTCCGATTCGGTCAACTCGGGAACGAACGAGTGCCAGGCGGCGGCACCGGCGCCGGCTTCGCGGGGATCGAACGCCACGATCCCCCCGGCGCATTCCAGGCCCGTGAGGTAAAAGTACTCGCTGTGAGCGAGAAACGGGTAGGTCTGGTCGGTGTTTTCCGGAAGCGAAACCGGCAGGCCGGCGTGCACCAGCACCAGCGAGTCGCCCAAGGCGGCGGCGAGGGCGGGCGTGATGCGATGGAGCCGGGCCGTCAGCGTGGCGTGGTCAAAAAGGGACATACCCGATCTTGGGTGGTGGGAAAAACCTGCGCAAGTGCGGGAGGAAGTTTACGCCCACCCCGGGGGAGGGTCGCGCCGTGCACGCGCGTCGGGTGCTGCGAATTAAACCCAGCACAACCACTCAGGCGAGAGACCAGGAATTGACACGTACGGGCACGAATCGAACGGAGGATCGGTGGACTGAGTAAGTGATTCTCGCTTCACCTCAGAGTGAACCGATCCCTCTCCACGCTCCATGCCTGTTTCTTTCGTGTCGATTCGTGTCCATTCGTGGTTCAAACGCAGGCTTTTGGCCAAGTTCAGCGACTCGACCAAGAAGAACAGCGAGAACTCAGAGTGAAATCTGGGAACTTCCAGAGCACCCCGGCCTCTGGCGGCGGCATCGGCCCCACCTTTGAGTCGATGCCTTTCGCCTTACAATCGGTGTGAAACTCCAGCCCGACCCTTCAGGCTGCGGCGGCTTTGCGGCGCGGAAGCACGACCACTGGGCAGGGGGCCGATTTGAGCACGCCGTGGGTGGTGCTGCCCACCAGCAGATCATAAATGGCTGTGTGACCATGGGACCCCATGACGATGAAGTCGGCGTGGCAGTCGTTGGCCTGTTTGAGGATATGCGGGGTGGGAGCGCCCGTGACCAGAACCACTTCGGTCGGTACCCCCGCCTGCGTCAGCCGCGTGCGGAGTCGATCGAGATTCTTGGCGGCAGCTTTCTCACTCATCACTATGATTTCCTGCAAGTTATCGATGCCTACGCCGTAGTCATTGGTGACCATGGGAGGCTGGACAACATGGAGGAGGACAACTCGGCCGGCGTAGACCTGGGCAAGGGCGGCGGCGGTGTCGGCC
The DNA here is from genome assembly GCA_046346755.1 of Opitutaceae bacterium. Classification (GTDB taxonomy): domain Bacteria; phylum Verrucomicrobiota; class Verrucomicrobiia; order Opitutales; family Opitutaceae; genus UBA6669. The sequence continues at coordinate 4,072 of JAXMHM010000036.1, forward strand.
ACCTGTTCGCTGGGGGCCGAGAAATCGACCGGAGCAAGGATCGTTTTCATAAGAGAAACTTAAGCTGGAACCGCCCGGACTGCCACCGTGTAATGCAGCAACCATGAGGCCTGTTTGTAATGGCTCTTGGCATGCGAGAACACTGCGAGCGCGAGGATTGGCAAAAAAGGCGCTTGCTTCGCTGCAAGCGATCCGGCTTCCTGACCGCTCTCTTGTTCGGGCCGTAGCGTAGCCTGGTAGCGCGCTTGCATGGGGTGCAAGAGGTCGCGAGTTCGAATCTCGCCGGCCCGACCATTTTTTTGACGGAAGACGGAAAAGCGCAAAGACGCGACGACGCAAAGGTCGATCCGTCAGGCGGATCCGCGAACTGAATGGCGAAACCGTTTCGAAGTTCGATCTACGGTTAAACGCGAAGGCGCGGAGTTGCGACTGTCCAACTCATCGTATCCGGCCCTGGCGCAGAACCCGTTTGATGGGATGGGTCGACCTTTGCGTCGTCGCGGCTTTGCGCTTCCCTCGTCCCCCAAAGGCGGGTCTTGACTCAGCGGGGTTTGGCCGGATCCCAGAGGGTGAGACCGTGCAGGGATTTGTGGGCGGGGGCGGGGAGGATCAGGCTGGCGAGGTAGCCGACGAGGATGCAGGAGAAGACCGCGACGAAGCCGTGGGCGAACGGGGAAGTCTGGGTGTAGTGCTGGACGGCCCAGGTGACTCCGATGCTGGCCACGGCGCCGATGAGCACGCCGCTGGCGTGCGCGCGTCGGGTGATCAGTCCCAGGGCAAAGACGCCGGCAAACCCGCCGCCCAGCAGGGCGATGAGTTTCAGGAACTCGTCCCAGAGTGAGGCCGCGTTTTGCGCCGCCAGCCAGCTGGCCATGCCAATGCCGAGCGCTCCGCAGACCAGGGTGGTGAGCTTGGCGAGGCGCAACCGCTCGGCTTCGGTGGCTTTCGGCCGGAAGGTTCCCTGAAAATCGGAGACCACCACCGCCGCGGTGCTGTTGAGGATGCTGGAAAGCGCTCCCATGGCCGCGGCGAAGAGGCCGGCCACAATGATGCCGACCACCCCGCGCGGGAGTTCGTTGGCGATGAAGAAGGGAAAGATCGAGTCGTTGGGCAGCCCGACCGCGAGCCGTTCCGGGTGGGCGCGGTAGAAGGCCCAGAGCGCGGTGCCGACAAAGAAGAACAGAATCGAACTGCCGACCCCGATGAGGTTGCCGATGATCACGGTGCGGCGCGCCTCGGCTTCATTGGCGGACGACAGCATGCGCTGCATGAGCGGCTGGTCGCCAATCTGGATGAACACCGTGGCCAGAAACTGAGCGACGAACACGATCACCGTCGGCTCCGTGACGGAGAGTGATGTATTGATCAAATGGAGCTTGTTGGCGTCGCTGGCCGCAGGCAGCAGGCCGCCGAGCCCGCCGTCGATCCCGGCCCCGAGGTAGGTGAGCGCGACGACGACGCCGCCGAGCATGACGCCGGCCTGGAGCACGTCGGTCCAGATCACCGCCTCGAAACCACCTTCGAGGGAGTAGAGAGTGGTGACCACGCCAATGAGCGCGATGCTGAGATAGACGTTCAGGCCGGTGACGGTGCTGAGCGCGAGCGAGGGCAGGAGCATGACCACGCTCATGCGGCCGAGCACCTTGAGCAGGATGCCGAGTCCCGCGCCGACGAGTTGGACGCGTTTATCAAATCGTCGCTCGAGGTAGGAAAAGATGGACACGACTCCGAGCCGGCGGAGCAGGTTGACAAAAACCAGGCCGACGACGCAGCCGGCGAAGGCCTGGGCGGGAGCGGAAAGAAACACCTGCCAGTCGGTGGAGTAGGTCTTCGCGGGCAGCGCCATGAAACTGATGCTGCTCGTGGCGGTGGCAAAGAAACTGATGGCCGCCGCCCACCACGCCACCCGTCCGCCGCCGAGGAAATAGTCGCCGCTCTCCGCCCGCTTGCGCCGCGTGCACCACCAGCCGATGCCGAGGTTGAGCGCAAAATAGGCCGTGAGCGCGAGGTAGTCGGGCCACGAAAGCGTGCGAGGGATGATGGCGGCGAAGGTGAGCATGAAGAAGGCGGGGGGATGAACGAGGGCCGTTCACGGGAGGTAACTCGGGCGGTCCGGGACGGGAACCGTGGTCCGGAGGTCGGGCGTGAAGGGTGAGAGGATTTCGACCGGTGCTGGGAGGCGAGGGAAATCGTGCGCAACCGGGCGGCGAATCGCGTCCTGCGCTCGTGCGTGCGAATCTCGTTGCGCGGAGCCGTGCGGGCAGGGCATTGGGAGGCATGGCGGCACGCCTTACCTGGATCCGAACCCATTACCGTTGGTGCTACCCCCTCGCCATCGCTGCGGCGGTGGTTTTCGGATCGAGTCGGAGCGAGATTGCAGGACCCGCCGTGGTCGGTTTCGACAAGGTGGCCCACTTCGGCGCCTTTGGCCTGCTCGCCACGGCAGCCTATCGACTCGTGCCCAGGCGTGCGGGAGTCTGGGTGGTACTGGCGGTTTCGCTTTTCGGGGCTTCCGACGAGTGGCACCAGAGCTTTACGGCGGGTCGCTCGGTGGAGCTGGCCGACTGGATTGCTGACACGAGTGGCGCAGCGGTGGCGGTTTTGGCCTACGGGCTGTGGCAATGGTACCGTAATCTATTGGAATATAAGGTTTTGCCTGTAAAGCGGGCGCGCCGTGTTGAAAAAATGCCGCTGGCCGAATCAACTGGCGGGCTATGACTCCGACCGAGGCACAGGACCGAATCAGTCAGCTGCGAGCGGAGGTGGCGCGTCATGACGAGCTGTACTACCGGCACGCCACGCCGGAAATGCCCGACTACGACTATGACCGGCTGAAGCGGGAGCTGGCGGACCTGGAACGCGAATTTCCGGCGGCAGCCCTGGCGGCGGGCGAGGTGTCACCGACGCAGTCCATCGGCGACGATCGGGCGCAGGGTTTTGTCCGGGCGCGTCACCTGATGGCGATGACGACACTGGAGAACACTTACGACGAGGCGGAGTTGCGCGAGTTTGATGATCGCCTGGTGAAACTGATCGGACGTCCGGCGCTGGACTACACGGTCGAACCCAAGATCGACGGTGCTTCCATCAGCCTGACCTACGAGGAGGGGCGGCTGGTTCGGGCGGTGACGCGGGGTGACGGCGAGGAGGGCGATGATGTCACGGTCAATGTCCGCACGATCCGGGGGCTGCCCCATCGGCTCAAGGCCTCGCCCGAAGGTCCGCCGGTTCCTGAGCGGGTCGAGATTCGCGGCGAAGTTTTCCTCCGCTTCGACGAGTTCAACCGGATCAACCAGGAGCAGGACGAACTCGGCGCGGAGCGTTATGCCAACCCCCGCAATCTTGCGGCCGGGACGCTCAAGCAGCTCGATTCCGCCCTCGTGGCGGAGCGACGGCTCGAGGTCGTGCTCTACGGACTCGGCTACTGCCAGCCGTCGACCGTGGTTTCCTCCCAGGCCGCCTGGCACCAGGCGATCAAGGCCTGGGGCCTGCCGGGTCTCGAGCGCGTGACGCGCGTCACGGGCATCGATGCAGTGGTCGCGGAGATTCGTAAACTGGATACCGAGCGCGCGGCGTTTCCGTACGCGACCGACGGTGCGGTGGTCAAGCTCGACGATTTTGGCCAGCAGCGCGAGGCGGGCTACCGCGGCGAGGGGGAGCGGGCGCGCAAACTTTCCCCCCGCTGGGCCTGCGCCTACAAGTTCGCGCCGGAACGGGCGGAGGCGCGCCTCAACCAGATCACAATCCAGGTCGGCCGCACCGGTGTGCTGACCCCCGTGGCGGAGCTGGAGCCGGTGCAACTGGCCGGCACCACGGTGGCGCGGGCGACGCTGCACAATCGCGACGAGATCGCGCGCAAGGACATCCGGGTCGGCGATTATGTCTGGGTCGAGAAGGCGGGCGAGATCATCCCGGCCGTGATCGGGGTGAACCTGTCCCGGCGCGCCCCGGAGTGCGTGCCGTATTCATTTCCCACGCACTGCCCGGCCTGCGGCACCCCGGCCGAGCAGCGCGAGGGCGAGGTGGCCTGGCGCTGCCCGAATGACGACTGCCCCGTGCAGGTGCGGCGCCGGGTGCAGCATTTTGCGGCGAAATCGGGGGTCGACATCGACGGTCTGGGCGAGGCCATGGTCGACAGTCTGGTGGCGAAGGGCTGGGTGCACCGCGTACCGGACATCTACCGGCTCCGCCGGGACGACCTGCTGACGCTCGGAAAGAGCGTGGCCAAGTCGATGGACAAGCTCCTCGCCGCGATCGAGGCGAGCAAACGGGCCGAACTCTGGCGGTTCATCCACGGCCTCGGCATCACCCACGTGGGGGCCGCGGCGGCGAAGGACCTTGCGGCCCACTTTGGCGGACTGGAACGTCTGGCGGAGGCGAAGTTCACCGATTTCATCGGCGAGAAGGGGGAGAGCTTGATTCCGGGCATCGGCGAGACCATGGCGCTGGCTATTGTGACGTTCTTCAATGAGCCCCGCCATCGCGCGCTCGTCTCCGACCTGCTGGCCGTGGGGGTGCAGCCCGTGGCGCCCGAAAAGAACAAACCCACCGGCACGGCGCTGGCGGGAAAGACCGTGGTGTTGACCGGCACCCTGCCGACGCTGACCCGCGAGGAGGCAACGGCCCGCATCGAGGCGGCCGGAGGCAAGGTCAGCGGTAGCGTGAGCAAGAAGACCAGCTACGTGTTGGCCGGAGCGGAGGCGGGATCCAAGCTCGACAAGGCGCGCACGCTCGGAGTCACCGTCATCGACGAGGCGGCATTCCTTGCGCTGCTGGCCGGAGGGTGACCGCTCGCGCGGTCGCCGTCCCCTCAAAACCCGCGCTTCTGCAGCTGGAGGCTTAGCTCCTGCATGAAGGCTTGGGCGTCGGCCGGTTTCGGGCGGTAGCCTGGCTGGCTCACTTCGGTGAAACCGGGACGACCGTAGTTGTCCACGATCCACTTGCCGGTGACGCCATCGCTGAAGGTGACCGTGCCGCTGGCCAGGGCTCCAGGGTGCAGCGTCACCTTGTCGACTTCGACGGCGATGGAGCCGGCCGGACCGCCCTCGTCCTCAAGCAGGGCATCCTCAGCGGGGGGGGCAGCACCGTCGTCCAGCTCCGCGTCGGGCGGCAGGTCGGCGACGTCGGCGTCCCCGGCATCCGGAGCGGGGGCGCTGCCGGCGGGTTTCTTGGCCGCGGCCGCCGGAGCGGCCTTGGACAGGTCGTTGGCGTCGGCTTTGGGCGCTGGGTCTTTGAGCTGCAGGTTGAGGTCGTCCACGAGGAAACGGACCTCCATGAAGGTAAGAGAGACCGAAAACTGCTCGCGCAGTTTCTTTTGCACGGCTGAGAGGTTGTCGCCGGAGGCGATCCAGGAGGATACTGCGGCGGACTGATCAGGAGTGAGCGACATGGTGGAGTAAGGACGATACGAGTCGGAGGCGCGGACGCAATGCTACCGGCGAGGTCGATGCCGACCCATTTCCAACGGAAAGAAGCGTCCCCCGGGGGCCCGCGAGCGAGCGCGCGGAGCCGGTCTTAGCGCGAAAGCTGGGTCTTCAGGAATTCAATGCTGCCGCGGACGGAAGCGTCCTGATCCATCATGTTCTCCACGGCCTTGCAGGCGTGGATGACCGTGCCGTGGTCGCGTCCGCCGAAGGCATCGCCAATCTCCTGCAGCGAGTGTTTGGTCAGGGTGCGCGCCAGGTACATGGCGATCTGACGGGGGATGGCGATGTTGTTGGGCCGGCGCTTGCTCGTCATGTCGCCGATGCGCAGCTGGTAGTGCTCGGTGACGCGCTTCTGGATCGTCTCGACGGTCAGCTGATGCTGCGCCTGTTCCATCAAGGCGTCCTTGAGCAATTCCTCGGTGGTCGCGAGGTCGATGGGACGGCCTGTGAGGGCCGAATAGCTCGCGACCTTGATCAGGGCCCCTTCCAGCCGCCGGATGTTCTTGGCGATGTGCTGGGCGATGAAGGACAGCACCTCGGGCGGCGGATTGAACCGGTGGGCGGCCGCCTTGGTCCGAAGGATGGCGAGCCGGGTTTCGAAGTCGGGGGCCTGGATGTCAGCGGGAAGACCCCATTCGAAGCGCGAGACCAGCCGCGACTCCAATTTCGCGATTTCCGAGGCACGACGGTCGCTGGTCAGGACGATCTGTTTTCCGGACTCGAACAAGTCGTTGAAGGTGTGGAAGAACTCCTCCTGGATCCGTTCCTTTTCGGCGAGGAACTGCACATCGTCGATCAGGAGCACGTCGACATGCCGGTAGCGCTGCCGGAAACGCGTCAGGGCGTTCTCCTGGAGGGCCTGGATGAACTCGTTGGTGAACTTCTCGGTCGAGAGGTAGGCCACCCGGGCCGCGGGATTGTTTCGCAGGATGGTGTGGCCCACGGCATGCATCAGGTGGGTCTTGCCCAAGCCGGTGTCCCCATAAAGAAACAAGGGATTGTAGGCCTGGGCGGGCGCCTGGGCGACGGCCAAGGAGGCGGCATGCGCCATCTGGTTGTTGTTGCCCACGACAAACGTCTCAAACGTATTGCGCGGATTGAGCATCCCGGTCGACGACCCCGGGCTACGATCATCGTAGCGCGGAACCCGGCGGCTCGCGGGCGCTTTGACGCGCGAAGACGGACCGTGGTGCGAATCGGTCACCGAGTTCGCTTGGCCCAAGGAGGGGTCGACCTCCGCCTTCTTCAACTTCACCGTGATCATCCGCCCGGCGGTGAGCCGGAGACGCTGCACGATCAAGTCGAGGTAGTTGTCGTGAATCCAGATGGCTGCAAAATCCGTCGGAACGCCCAGGACCAAGGTATCCTCATCGCTTTCAATGCAACTAATTGGCTCGAACCAGAGCTTGAAAACGTCGTCCGGAAAGAGCCCGCGAATATCATTCTTGGCGGATTCCCAAAGAGACGCGGACGTTGAGGTTGTGGGCATGGACAGTGACGGAGACGGGTTTATTCACAACCACGCCGAATCGGATAACTTCGGAGACGTCTACGATCACAAACCCCACGAGGGCGAGCGAGAAAGTGGTGAGCCTGGAGTCAGGTTGGCGGGCAAGCAAAAAAGCATCGCCAAACAATTGATGACCAGGGGTATAATTTAGAGCTCAGCTAAACCCAAGCAGGTGAAAATCGGAAACGTATGAAGGAACAGAGCCGGAGGGGCTGCACGACAAAGAAGGCGCAATAACGTGGATCCAAAATGGCCTTTCAAGAGCAACTTTCTCCCAACTTATTCACAGGCTGGCTGCGCATAAGTCTTTCGTTTTTTGGGTTGCGTCTGTGACGGTGGTTGCGGGGCAAAAACGGCCACCTGAGGGGTCGTAGTCACCCATGCGTTACAGGGGACGGATCCCCCTCGAAACGGGCGAAGTTACGGCCGTGTTACGATACCGGGGCGGCGGCCGGCTCGACAGGATCGACCCACTTGCCGTGTTCCCGGATGAGGGCGATCAGGCGCCCGTCCGCCTCGTTTTGGGGCAGATTGTACTGCACGCAAGTTTTGCCGACGTAGAGGTTGATCTTGCCCGGGGCGCCCCCGACGTAGCCAAAATCGGCGTCGGCCATCTCGCCGGGCCCGTTGACGATGCAACCCATGATGGCGATCTTAACCCCCTTGAGGTGACCGGTTTTGGCCCGGATCCGCTGCGTGGTCGTCTGGAGATCGAAGAGAGTGCGGCCACAGGACGGGCAGGCGACGAACTCGGTTTTTGACTGTCGCGTGCCGGCGCCCTGGAGGACATTATAGGTGAGTTGCGTGGCGCGGACCGGGTCGGGTTCGGTCTCGATGCTCACAACATCGCCCAGACCGTCGCACAGCAGGGTTCCGGTCAGGAGCGCGGCGTCGAGCAGTCGCGAGAGGAAGCTGGTGTCCGGCTTGACCGCGGTGCGCGCCGTATTGCGTATCCACAACGGAGGGGTGAGCCCGGCCGCGCGCAGCGCCGCGGCGAGGGCGCGGTAGGCGCCCACGGCGTGGCCGGAGTCGGGGGCGGGGTCGGAAAGCGTGACCAGAAATCGGATACCGGCGTCCGGGGCGAGCAGAGGGGCGAGGGCCGGCAGGTCGGCCGCCGTGGTGGCGACGGCGAGGGTGTGCCGGTGGGACCGGGCCAGTTCGATGAACCCGCCCAGTTCGGCGTCGCCCGCGGCGAATCGGCGGAGCAGCACCAGGGGATGCCGGGCCCGGGCCGCGAAGGGGGCCACGGTGGAGGCGACGATGTCCGGCGCGAGGTCGAGCACGAGCGCGGCGGGTGGAACGGCGACCGTGGCGGCGGAAGTGGCGAGGGCCTCAAGGTCGGAGGCTCCGGCGATGCTCACGATCAGTCCCTCGGCCGGGGTGTCGGCCCCCAGTTTGGCCAGCGACGGCCACTGCGCGGGCGAGGCCCGCACGAGCACGCGCGGAGGCTGCTCGGTGCCCGCGGTGATCCCGGTGCCGATCTCCACGGGCGCCGCAGTGCGCCGGGTGTAGCGGAACGGATCGATCTCCTCCCGGCCATTGGCAGGGGCGGAGGTGGCCGGTGACGTCCAGAGCGACATCGTCTTGGCGGCAAGCGCCCGTGCGACCGGGATTTCGTAGACGGAGTCCTCGGTCAGCGAGACCCGGATCGTGTCGCCCAGGCCGTCGAGCAGCAGCGAGCCGATGCCGATCGCGCTCTTGATCCGGCCGTCCTCTCCGTCGCCGGCCTCGGTCACACCCAGGTGCAGCGGATAGGCCATTCCCTCCTTCTGCATGCGCTCCACGAGCAGCCGGTAGGCCTGGATCATGACCTTCGGGTTCGAGGCCTTCATCGAAAGGATCATCTGCCGGAATCCGTGGGATTCCGCGATCCGCAGGAACTCCAGGGCGCTTTCCACCATGCCGAGCGGGGTGTCCCCGTAGCGGTTCATGATCCGGTCCGAGAGCGAACCGTGGTTGGTGCCGATGCGCAGCGAGCGTCCGAGCTCCCGGGCGCGCAGCACCAGCGGGGAGAACGACTCGTGCAGCCGCTGCAGCTCGCGGTCGTAGTCAGCATCCGAATACTCCATGACCGCGAATCGCTTCTTGTCGGCGTAGTTGCCCGGGTTGACGCGGACCTTCTCGACGTGCTCGACCGCCTCCATCGCGGCCTGCGGCAGGAAATGGATGTCGGCCACGAGCGGCACATGCCCGAAGCCTGCGGCGGTGAAGCGGGTGCGGATGTCACGCAGGCAGCGGGCGGCCTGCACGTTCGGTGCGGTGATGCGGACGATTTCGCATCCCACCTCGGCGAGGGCGATCGACTGGCGCACGGTGGCCTCGATGTCCTGCGTGTCGCTGGTCGTCATCGACTGGATGCGCACGGGGTGGGAACCGCCGACGGCGACGGATCCCACGTTCACGACCGTGGTGACGCGGCGAAGCGTCTGGAAGCGGGAGGCGCAGTAGGACACGGAGGAAAAAGGCAGCGTCGCCGGGCGGAGCGGGGAGTGAGGGTCGATTTACTTTGATGCCGGTGCGGCCTCGGCCGGGGCGGCCGGAGTGGACGAGCGAAACTCCCGACTCAGGCGGCGAACGTCGAACACCGTCACATAGAGGATCATGGAGAACAGCAGGACGACAAACACACTCTGGGTCGCCGCGATGAAATTCGCCGGCAGGGAGCGGCCGCGGATCTTGCCAATGGTGGCGAACAGCATGTGCCCGCCATCGAGCACCGGGATCGGCAGCAGATTGAAGATCGCGAGATTGATGTTCACCAGGATGGTGAACCAGAGCACGATCCGGATGTCGGCCTGAGCGGCGAGGTGGAAGACGCGAATGATGCCGACCGGACCGCTCAGCTTGTTGATGCCGATGTCACTGCTCGGATTCACGACGCTGCTCAGCGTGCGCCAGGTCATGCTGACGTGGCCGCTGAATTGATCGAGCGGGTCTTCATGCACGAGCGTGTTATCCGTGGTGAAGGCGGCCCCGATTTCCGTCACTTCCTTGGACTTCGGATCGCGCGGAGGAAGGTCGAGCGTGAGCGGAGCCCCGGTCCGGGTCACCTGGACCCGGACCGTCTGGGAGGCCTGGGCGGTCAGGTGATCAACCAGGGTCACAATGTTGAGCACCGGGATGCCATCGAGCGAGACCAGGCGGTCGCTGGCTTTGAGCCCGATTTTCTCCGCGAGCGAACCGGCGGTGACCGAGTGGATGACCAGCGGGTAGGCGGCGGCGATGCCGACCTTTCGCATCTTCTCGTCCCCGGAAAGGCGAGGATAAATGATGACATCGAGGAGCTTTCCCGCGCGCTCGATCTTGAAGACCGTCTTGCGCCGCCCGTCGGCCGCGCGGTCAGCGCCGGTGACGAGAGTCTGCATGAGCTCTTGCCAGTTGCTGATGGCACGACCGTCGATTTCGCGGACAATATCGCCCACCTGGAGCCCGGCCTCTTTGGCGGGGCTGGTCACTTTGGTGTGATCTTCCAGTTCGATGGTGGGGCTGACGTAGCCGATCTGCGTGGTCGCCTGGTCACTGCTCGTCGGCTGGCCGAGGAACCAGAGCAAGGTGGCGAGCACGAAGGCGAAGATCATGTTGAAGACCGCGCCCGCGACCGCGACAATCATCTTGTCGGCATAACCCGCCGACGGCAGGGCGGCGGCCCGGGGAGAGAGTTCGCCTTCGAGGCCCTTCAAGTCGGCCAATTGCGGCAGGGCGACGTAGCCGCCGAGCGGCAGCCAGGACACCCGGTACTCCACGCCGTCTTTGCCCTTCCAACCGAACATTCTGGGGCCGAAGCCAATGGAAAAGCGTTCGACGTGCATCCCCCGCCAGCGCGCCGCCAGGAAGTGGCCCAACTCGTGCAGGAAGATGGAGCCCCCGAAGAAGAGGATGATCAGAAAGACCGCCCAAAGGTTGGACAGCAGAGCGTTGAGCAATTCCATGGAAGGAAGATCGGTCGGAACGTGGGTGAAAAGGGATGGGACGGATCAGGTTGGAATAACGTCGGAGCCAATCCTAAGCCGAAATCTGACAGTTGAACCACGATTGGACACGAATCGACACGAATGAAAGAGGTTCGGAGAAATGCGAAGTGCCGGTTGAGTGCCGGGTGAGTTCAAATCAGACTTTCGACTCGTCCCTTTGCCCTCCGGATTTGTGTTCGTTAGTGTTAATTCGTGGTTAAACTCCTGAATGGTAACGGCTCAGACCTCCAGTTTCTTACAAACGTTCCGGGCAATATGGCGGGATTCGGCGTCAACGGCCAGCACGTCTGACAGCGAGGAAGGCTCGCGGTGCGAAACCGTGGTCAGACACTGGTCAACAACCTCTGAAATCGCAAGAAAGGGCAGCTTTTGGTCGAGGAAGGCGGCGACGGCGATTTCGTTGGCGGCGTTGTAGACGGCGGGGGCGGTGCCACCCGTGGACATGACTTGGCGCGCGAGACGAAAGAGCGGGAACCGGCTTTCGTCCACGGGACGGAAGTCCAGGCTGAACACCCGATCGAGGCTCAGCGAAGGCTCCACGCCCGGCACCAGGTGCGGGTGAAGCAAGGCGCGCTGGATCGGAAAGGTCATGGACGGCGGCGAAAGTTGGGCGAGCATGGTGCCGTCGACAAACTCGACCAGGCAGTGAGCGATGCTCTGGGTGTGCAGCACGGCCTGACACTGGTCCGCGCGCAGGTCGAAAAGCCACTGGGCTTCAATCAGTTCCAGTCCCTTGTTGGCGAGCGTGGCGGAATCGACGGTGATTTTGGGTCCCATGGACCAGTTCGGGTGCTTGAGCGCATCGGCTGGAGTGACCGCGGCGAGCCGCTCCACCGGCCAGTCACGGAAAGCCCCCCCGCTCGCGGTCAGGATGATGCGGCGCACCTCGGCGGTGCGGTGGTTCTGGATGCACTGCCACACCGCGGCGTGCTCGCTGTCCACCGGGCGAAGCTGGGAGCCCGAGGCGCGGGCGGCGGCCATGACGAATTTGCCGGCCAGGACGAGAATTTCCTTGGAGGCGAGGGCAAGGTCCTTGCCCGCGGCCAGCGCGGCGAGGGCCGGGGCGAGTCCGGTGGTACCCACCACGGCGACGAGGACCACGTCGGCGTCCGGGAGCGTTGCCAGGTCGGAAAGGCCTTGGATTCCGGTATGGAAGCGCGTCGCCCCATTGAATGCGCCGCTTTCGCGCGCCTCGCGCGCCGCGCGTTCGTCGAAGAGCCCCACGTGGGGCACCCGAAACTCGGCAGCGATCGCGGCGAGCTGCTGCCAGTTGCCCTGGGCGGCGATACCGATCAGCTCGAGGTGCTCGGGATGGGCGGCAATCACGCGCAGCGTGCTGCGTCCGATGGATCCGGTGGCTCCGAGGAGGACCAGGCGTTTGCGTCGAGGCGGAAGGGCGGAGGAGGCGGCCACGGAAAATGCGCGGGGCGGGGCGGGCCGTGCCTACGGCCCGAGCAGGTCAAACACCACGTAGGCGAGCGGCGCGGCGAGGATGAGACTGTCCGTGAGATCGAACATGCCGCCGATGCCGGGGATGGTGGTTCCGGAGTCCTTCATTTCGGCCCGGCGCTTGATGATCGACTCCACCAGGTCGGACACCGCCGCGATGGCGGCCACCGGCACGGCGATGGCCGCGGCGAGCCAGGGCGTGAAGCCCGCCGGAACGTAGTTACGTCCCAACCACGCAATGCCCGCGCCGATCAGCGCCGAGGTCAGCAGGCCGCCGGCAAACCCCTCCCAGGTCTTCTTCGGACTGATCTGCGGCGCCATGCGATGCCTTCCGAACGCCATGCCGGTCAGCAGCGCGCCGACATCGCAGAATTTGGATACGGCGATCAGCCAGACCCCGAGCACGAGGCCGGTGCGGGGGTGCGGGGCGTCCATCAGGATGATGCGCACGATGAAGTGCAGCATGTACGGGATGTAGAGCAGTCCGAAGAGGGACCAAGCGAGGGTCTCAACCCGGTTGTGCGGCTCGCGTTCCCCAAGGATCCGGACCGAGAAGGCGATCACGGCCACGGCCAGCCAGACCGAAGCGTCCGCCGGGGCCTTGAGGTAGAGGGGGCCGACCGTGATGGCGGCGGCGAGCAGCATGCCCAGCCGGTCGAACGGGTCGACGCCGGTGCGCGCAATCATGACGTAGAACTCGCGCAGGGTCAGGACTGCGATCAAGCCGACCAGCCAGACCGCACCGGTCGCGCCAAAATACCAGAGGCAGGCCAGGACAATGGCCCACAGCAGACAGGTGCTCAGGATGCGTTTCAGCACGGGAGGGGGAGCTTCTCGAATCCGCGTGTCGGCCCGCTCAGCCGGTCGGAGTCAGCTGGTCGCTGGTCTGGCCGAAACGGCGTTCGCGGCGGGCATATTCGGCGACCGCGGCGGCGAGGTCGGCCTTGCCGAAATCGGGCCAGAGCACGGGGGTGAAAACAAACTCGGCGTAGGCACTCTGCATCAGCAGGAAATTGCTCAGCCGGGTTTCTCCGGAGGTCCGGATGACCAGGTCCGGATCGGGCAGGTCGGCGGTGGAAAGGTAGCGGCTGAACGTGGACCAGGAACTGTCGTTGAGTTTTTCCTTCCCGGCGGCCACGGCCGCGGCGTAGGCGCGGGCGGCATCAATGACTTCGGTGCGTGCGCCATAGTTGAGGGCAAGCACAAGGGTGTGATCCACGAACGAGGACGTGGCCTCCGTGGCGCGCTCGAGGTGGAGCCGGACGCTGTCGGGCAAATCGCCAATGCGTCCAATGGTGCGAAGCCGCACCTTGTTCCGAATCAAGGTGGCGGTTTCGCGTTTGAGAAAAAACTCGAGCAGCCCCATCAGCGCGCCGACCTCATCCTGGGGTCGTTTCCAGTTCTCGACCGAGAACGCGTACAGCGTCAGGTAGCGGATCCCCAGTTCACGGGCTGCGTCCAGGACGGTCCGAACGGATTCCACGCCACGCCGGTGTCCCTCAATGCGGGGCAGTCCCCGTTGTTTCGCCCACCGTCCGTTGCCGTCCATGATGATGGCAACGTGAGAAGGAAGGGTGGCGGCTTTCGGAGCTGACATGCGCGAATGACGGAGTGAGCGGCTCCCCCCGGGGTTTGACAAGGCCGAAGGTCGAGGGGAAGGGGGGGCAGGCGGCCCAGGGTGGAGCGAACCGGGTTGGACGCAACCTCTGTGGCCGGTCCTGGGTCGAACCGACGCGGGCCGGGCGGGAGGTGCCGAACGAGCGGGTGCGAAACCAGGACCGCGCGGCCCGCTGCCGGTTCCCGGCCTAGAGGCCGAGCATGAAGTTCAGGGTCGAGTCAGACTCGCCCGGCAGGTTTTCGTGACCGAAATCCGGGTAGATCACCATGTCCTTGTGGCTGGTGATTTTATTGTAAGCAGCGAACTGGGTGCTGGGGGGACAGATGGTGTCCATCAAACTTGTGTACATCAGCACATCGGCCCGGATGCGCGGAACGAGAAACTGGAGGTCGATGTACCCCAATTTGCGAAAGATGGCTTCTTCGCGTTCGTGGCGGGGATCAAAGAAGCGGAAGTAATCGCGCAGTTCGTGGTACGCATCCTTTGCCAGGTCCATTTCCCACGTGCGTTGATAGTCGCAAAGAAACGGAAACACGGGCGCGGCCCGGCGCACGCGGGGCTCGAGCGCGGCGCAGGCCAGCGTGAGCGCGCCCCCTTGGGATCCGCCCATGGCACCGACCCGGTCGGCATCAACCTCAGGCAGACTCATGACGACCCGGGCAAGTTGGGCGGTATCGAGAAAAATCTGCCGAAAGAGCAGTTTGCGTGGATCCGGATCGTCCAGACCTCGCACGATGTGACCGCGCAACGTGGTCCCGAGCACGCCCCCGGTCTCTTCGGAACGGCCACCTTGTCCCCGGCAATCCATGGCGGCCACGCAGAAGCCCTGGCTGACATAACTCAGGCGCGAGGTCCAATCCCCGCTGTGTCCGCTGTACCCATGGAACTGAAGCACGGCCGGGCAGGCCTGGGCGCCGGAGGGCCGCAGGTACTTGGCGTAGATGCGCGCGCCGCCCACTCCGGTGAACCAGAGGTCGAAGCAGTCGACGCCCCGGGCGTTGATCGCCGTGGTCCGCCGAAACTCCGGGGCAGGCGGAGTTGCAGCCGATTCACGGAGCGCCGTTTCCCAGTAGGCGTCAAAATCGTCGGGTCGGGGATTGCGACCTTGATAAACACGAAGTTCGGAAAGTGGTTTGTCGATGAGCGGCATGGTCAAGAGCGCGAAAGCGTCGTGGGTATAGGGAGTTTTTTGACCCCGGCCAGTCTGAAGCGTACCACCGTCGGGCGCGGGGACAAGCTATCCGGCCTCGACGGGCGAAGTCTGCGAGGCGGAGGCGCGGTCGCCGAGCTCCGCGCGCGCCACCCCCGGCCGGCCAATGCGTTTGCACAAAGAGCCCAACTGATGCTGCTCGCAGGGGTCGAGCACGGAGAACTCCTCGGTGATGGCCTGGGCGATATTCGGAAACAACCCAGCGATCAGGGCTCGCCCGGACGGACTCAGGCTGACGGTGACGAAACGGCGGTCGTGAGGGTCGCGCGTGCGCACGACGTGTCCCGCTTTCTCCAAGTTGTCGACTACGAGGGTGAGATTGCCGCCGCTCTTGAGCAGCTTGGCCGCCAACTGGCCCTGACACAACGGACCGCAGTGCAGCAGGGTTTCGAGCACGCCGAACTGTGACAGGGTGAGGTCGGACGGCAGGCGTGCGCTCAGGCGGGCGGTGACCGATTCAGCCGCACGCATGAGTTTGATGTAGGCATCCAGGGAAGCAATTTCAGCTTCGGTGCCGCGATGCCGGGTTCCCATGGTGAACCGAGCTAACCGGGGCCGTCGGTGGCTGTCAAACGACCTCCCGAGACCAGCGCTAGATCATAAGTATCCTTCATCAGCGTGGTTGCGAAGAACCCCCTCCGTGCCCTCGATTCAACCAACGTAGACGGGAATCACTCCGCTGGAGGGCGTTCCCGCCGTCGCGCCTGCGCGTCAACTTTAGGCCCCGGCCATGAAAACGCCGTGTTCTCGTTGGAGGCGGCCTCGGTGAGGCCTCGACGTGACCGACCGATCCCGCCTCCGTGGACCGAATTGTTCACGCAACGCCGATCCACGCGGGATCGGCGACCCCACCTCCAACGGAGGCTTCGCTGGGATCGCGGCTAAGCTGACGCCACGGGTCCCGCGGACCCCTTCGGGGCGGGGCTCTTGCAATGAGCCCGATCCCGTTAGGGAGCCGACTTCGCGGCGCCTGCCTTCTTCAACTTGTCGATCTTGGGCTTGATCACGACCCGGCAATAACCCTCGTGGGGGTTGTTGCGGAAGTAGTCCTGATGGTACTTTTCGGCTTCGTAGAACTTCTCCAGTCCCACGATTTCCGTCACAATGCGACCGCCCCAGGAGGCTTGTGCGGCCGCCTTGGACGCCTGGGCTGTTTCGCGTTCGACCTCGTTGGTGGTCAGGATGATGGAACGATACTGGGTGCCCTCGTCCGCCCCTTGGCGATTGAGGGTGGTCGGATCGTGGATGTTCCAGAAGTAGTCGATGACCTGCCGGTAGGTGATCACTTCCGGATCGTAGTCGATCCGAATCACTTCGGCGTGGCCGGTGGTGCCGCTGCACACCTCCCTGTACGTAGGCTGGGGCGATTTGCCACCGGCGTAGCCACTGACCACGGACTTCACGCCCGGCAGAAGTTCGTAGGCGGCTTCGGTGCACCAGAAGCACCCTCCTCCCACATAGGCGGAACGCAGGGTGGTGGACGGGGCGGGAGCAGCGGCGTGGGTACTCATGGTAAAGAGGGTGAGCCAGAGCAGCAGACTGGGGAGGCGAGGCGTCATGGGAGAAGAACGTAACGATTTGGGTAAAATGGCAAACCGCCGCTGGGAAGGACCGCGGCATTCCCAAATAAGAGGCGGGACAGCGGATCCTATTCCCGGATAATCGGTCGGTCACGCCATGTCCTCGCTTCGACCTCTGATCCTATCGCAACCCGTGGTGGTGGGTGCTTTGGCGCTGGCATTTGCGCTGACCGTGGGGACGGCCTGGCTTGGGGTGGTGTCCACGCAGGGGGTCCTGTCGGCAAGCCTTCGGACGGGTCAAACCCAGGACACGCTGCTCGTTCTGCATCAGCTCACGACGGCGGTGACCGAGGCCGAGACCGGACAGCGGGGCTATCTGCTGACGGGCGACGATTCCTACCTCAAACCGTATGATGCCGCGGTGAGCCGGACGGCACCGCTCCTGGGGGCGCTTCAGCTCCGTCTGGCTTCACATCCGGCGCGCCAGGAGCACCTCGCCACGTTGCGCGCCTTGATTGAAGCAAAGGAGGCGGAACTGGCGCGAACGATCAAACTCCGGCGCGAAAAGTCGATCGCTGCAGCCCTCAATCTCGTCGAGACAGACCGGGGACAGATGCTCATGGAGAAGATTCGGGCCGAATTTACACAGCTGGAAACGGCGGAGCTGAATGACCTGCGCCTCGACGCCGAGCGGGCCGCGCACCAGACGGAAGTCTTCCACTACCTGAGCCTCTGCCTGATCGCCCTGGCGATCCTGCTCACCGGACTGGCGTCGCTGTTATTGGCCCGACGGATACGTGACCTGAGCACGATCATCACCGTCTGCGCCTGGACCAAACGCGTGAAATGGAGAGGAACGTGGGTGTCGTTCGAGGAGTTCCTCGAGCAGCGCTTCAAGCTCCGCTTCACCCATGGCATCTCCGAGGAGGCCGCCCGGCAGTTCAAGATGGAGGCGGTGGAGTTGCACGAGCGCGATCAGCACGGGCTGCCGCCGCCGGCGTCCCCGGTGCGACCGTCGTAGCGCAAAGCACGCCCATACTAGACGCAGCCGTGCACGCGAAGGACCGCGAACCTGCGTACCCTCAGCGGGCGAGCTTGCGGTACTTGATGCGCTTGGGGGTGTCGGCGTCGTGCCCCTTGCGACGCCGGTAGTCCTCCAGGTAGCTCGAGTAGTTGCCGGCGAACCAGTTGACCTGGCTTTCGCCTTCGAACGCGAGGATGTGCGTGGCCACGCGGTCGAGGAACCAGCGATCGTGGGAGACGATGACGGCGCAGCCGGCGAAGGTCTCGAGGGCCTCCTCGAGCGCGCGGATCGAGTTCACGTCAAGATCGTTGGTCGGCTCGTCGAGCAGGATCAGATTGGCTCCGGCCTTGAGCAGCCGGGCGAGGTGGACGCGGTTGCGTTCTCCGCCGGAGAGCACGCCCACTTTCTTCTGCTGGTCGGCGCCGGTGAAGCCGAATTGCGCGCAGTAGGCGCGGGCGTTGACGTCCCGCCCTCCCATCGCGAGCAGTTCGTTGCCGCCGCTGATCGCCTCGTAGATCGTCTGCCCGTCCGGCAACGAATCGCGGGATTGGTCGACATGGGCGATCTTCACCGTTTCCCCGACCCGCAAGGTGCCGCGATCGGGCTTTTCCGCGCCGATGATGAGCCGGAACAGAGTGGTCTTGCCGGCGCCGTTGGGGCCGATGACACCGACGATTCCGCCCGGAGGCAGGCTGAAGGTCAGGTTTTCGAAGAGCAGCCGGTCGTTGTAACCCTTGCTCAAACCCTGAGCTTCCACCACCAGCGTCCCCAGCCGCGGGCCGGGCGGGACCACCAATTCGAATTCGCGCTCCTTTTCCGCCACGTTTTCCTTGAGCATCGACTCGTAGGCGCTGATGCGCGCCTGCGACTTCGCGACCCGGGCCTTGGCGGACTTGCGTATCCACTCCAACTCGCGGGCCATCGCCTTCTGGCGACGATCCTCGGTGCGCTGCTCGACTTGGGAGCGTCGCTGCTTCTGCTCCAGCCAGCTCGAGTAGTTGCCTTTCCACGGGATGCCGTGACCGCGGTCGAGCTCGAGGATCCACTGGGCAACATTGTCGAGGAAGTAGCGGTCGTGCGTCACGGCGATGACGGTGCCTTCGTAACGCGCGAGGTGCTGCTCCAGCCACTGCACGCTTTCGGCGTCAAGGTGGTTGGTGGGTTCATCGAGCAGCAGAATGGACGGTTTCTGCAGGAGCAGCCGTGCGAGAGCGACGCGACGACGCTCTCCGCCGGAGAGCTGGTCCACGAGTTGTTCGCCGGGAGGACAACGCAGGGCGTCCATGGCCATTTCCACCTGAGGCGTCACATCCCAGGCACCCAGGTGTTCGATCTTTTCCTGGAGGTCACCCTGCCGGGCCATGATGCGGTCCTTGGCGGCATCGTCGGCGGCATCATTCAGTTCATCCCAGGTGGCGTCGTAGGCTGCCACCAAGTCGGTGAGGTGCTTCACGCCCTCCTCGACGCAGGCACGCACTGTCGCGCCCGCGGTCAGTTGGGGCTCCTGCTCAAGGAACCCCACCGGGTAGCCTTCTTCAAAATGGACGTGGCCGTCGATTTCCGTATCGCGCCCGGCGAGAATGCGCAGCAGCGATGACTTTCCCGAACCGTTGAAACCGAGCACCCCGATCTTGGCGCCGTAGAAGAAGGAGAGCGAGATGTCGCGGAGGATCTCCTTGCGCTCGATCTTCTTCGAGACGCCGATCATCGAGAAGATCACCTTGGGTTCGTCCGGTTTGGCCATAGAGTGACAAGGCAAAGGGGGCAAACCCGCCGGCGTCAATCACCCGCCGGCCATCGAAGCGACCGAGTTGCCAGCCGGAAGGGTCAATTGCTCCAGCGTCGAGAGCAAGAATAGGGCCTCCTGGCGGTCGATGCCGCAGAAGGACGGATGAGGCCGCAGGCTGACACACACGGCGGGACGATCCGGGTGTCCAAAGAGCGCGCAGCGGAGGTCGGAGGTCAGCTGAACGCAGGGGATGCCGGCAGGTTTGCCGTGCGGCATGCCGGGGATGGGGGTCGAAATCGACGGAGCGGTGCAGCAGGCGCCGCAGCCACTCCGGCAGGGAAAAGCAGATTCCGTCACTTGAGGGACAGCGTGACGTGGAGAGATCCCGCCGCGGGGGGGGCCACGAGCACACGCTCGGGGCTGACCGCGCCACTTTGGAGAAGACGGGTGCGGACCCGCTGGGCGCGTTCCGTGGCGAGGTCGGTGAGCTGCGAGTCCTCCACGACGATCCTCGACAGCATCTGTTCGGCCATCGTTTCGACGGAAATCACGGGTTTGGCCGGAGCCGTGGGCGTCGCCGTGGCAGCCGGTGCAGATTCGACCGCGGCGGGGCGTCCCGAAAGGAAGCGCACCAGCCGCGGCAGCAAGCCGACGGGTTCCGGCGCGGACGCCGGGGCCTGGGCCGGAGCGGCGGCGGCAGCTGAGGCGTGGGTGGCGACTGCCTCGGGGAAGGCCTCCGCGTAAAGCTGGGCGAGCGCGGCCACCTGTTCCGCTTCGGACGGAGCGCCCTCCACCGGCGGAGCACCGGCGGCGACCCGGCGGGCGCGCACCGTGCGATCGATCAGGTGTTCGAATTCGAGGTGGCGCAACGCGTCACGATCCGCGCCGGCGTCGTAGTGACCGGTCAACTCCAGGCGCAGTCCGGGACGATCGACGAGCGCCTTGACCAGTGTGTCCAGTCTGGCTTGCTCGGCTGCCGCCGGTTCCACACTGCCGGCCGTGAACCGCTGGGTGGAGAGTTCTTCGCCGCCGCCTCCGAAGGCGGCCCCCAGCAGGGCAAAGGGCGATGTGGCCACCTTGGTCAGGAGATTGCCGAGCACCCGCAGGACGACCCGACCGACGCGGAATTCGGGATCGTCCAGGTTGCCCTGAATCGGCACATCGATCACGATCTGGCCGCGGCGATCCTTGAGCAGGGCGATGGCCAGTCCGACCGGAAGCGAAGTGGCGTCGGGGCTGTCGGTCTTTGCGCCCAGCGTAAACTGGTCGAGGGTGGCGACATCGCTGCTCTCAATCCGCCGATCGGCGAGTTTCAGTTGCACGGCGAGGGTGAGGGCACCGCGCTCAAGCTGATAGCCGGCGTAACGCGCGACGTAGGGGCCCATTGGAGACAGATCGGCGCCGCGCAGCTCGAATTTGAGATCGGCCTTGGCGGGTCGGGCCAGCGGACTGACTTTTCCCGTGAGGGAGAAAGGGGCGGCGTCGTCGATCTTGCCCTTGAGATCGACCGCGGCTTGCGCGTTGGGGGCGGAGGAGAGCCCGGTGATGCTCCCCGAGAACCCCGTCACGGCGGACTTCACCGACGGCTGCTGACCAAGATCCGAGAAGCCGATTCGGGCGCGCTCCAGTTGGAACCGGTTGATGCGAACCTCCATCGGTGCGCCGGCGGCGGCCGGGGCGGGGACAGCCGGGACCGCGGCCACGGGGGCCGCCTGGGTGCGACGCAGGCTGGCGAGGTTGAGACGGCCCTCGCGGTTCATCGAGACGCGCAGCGAAAGATCGCTCCAGGTGATGGTATCGAGAGTGAGCCGAGGGGCGCCTGAATCAAAGTCGATTGCCTGCAGGGACAGGCTCGACCAGGAAGCGACCTCTTCGTCGGCTGCATTATCAACCGCCACCCATTCGGTGAGTGCGACGTCGCCGGAAAAGCGGGCCCCCTTGTCGCTGACGGAGGCTTTGCCCTTGGCCTGCGCGCGACCTTTCGCGATCCAGAGATCGAAGTGGGATTCGACATACGGACTCAGGCTGGCGAGCGACAGTCCTTCGGCGGTCACGTTGAGTTCGGTTCGGAACGGGGCAGGCGACACGGTCCCTTCCGCGGCGAACGTGCCTCCACCGCCGAACGCGGCGGAAACCTGCACGGCGATGGTCCGGGAGAGATCGGCGAGCGCGATTTCGCCCGTGCGGAAGGATAGGTTTTCCAGCGTCAGGTTAACGGGACGTGGTGGCGTTGAATCGCTGAAGCGCAGCGTCAGTCCGCTGGCTTCGATGGCGCCCACCTTGATGTCGGGACCGGGAGCCTCGGGTGTTTTCGCCGGAGCCTGGGGCGATGATACCGGTTTTACAGTGCCCGGGGCTGGCGTCAGGGCCTCGAGCAGATCGATGCCTTCCCGGGTGCGGCGCACGTCCAACTGCCCCCCCTGAAGGGCGACCTTGGCGAGCGTCACCTGCCGTCCGAACACATCGACCTCAATCCCTGAGACGCGCAGGTTCGGCAGATCGACCAGCGGAGCGGCCTTGGACCGGGTGACGAGCTTGAGAGCGGAAAGTGCGAGCTCACCCCCGATGAGTCGCACCGCCGGAGGTTTGCCAAGGGAGGCGGTGTAGCGTGTCGAGTAGGAGGCGAGGCCTGAGGGGAGGGCAAACTGGATACGCGAACCGTAGTAGGGAGCGTACTTGGGCAGGGCGATGCCGGAAACGGAGATTTCCCCTTCGGACCGGAGTGGGTTGAGCGAGAGTGAACCGCGCCATGCCAGCGTCTCGCCAGACTCCGTCCGGGCGCTGAATTCGTAAGGAGCCCGCGGGTCCCCTGCCGTATGGAACTTGCTCAACGAGAACGTGAGGGGACCGACTTCCGATTTGAAGGGTGTCGACTGGCTGGCATCTTCCAGGTTCAGCCGGGCATCGGTGACCGACAGCCGATCGACGGCCAGCGGCGTGGAGGCACGGTCGGACGCGGCGGGTGAAGGCGTGTCGGTTGTGCGCAGCAGGTCCGCCACGTTGAGCACTCCATCGGCACCCACGGCGACCCGGCCGATGAATCCGTCCAGCGCCACTTCCTCGAGGCGCCACGCCCCGGCCAGTCGGGACCACGGACTGAAGTTGATGAAGAGTGAACGAAAAGAGATGAAATCGCCGCCGGACTTTTCACGAACCACCATGCCTTCGATGCGAATCGAGAGGGTGAGGGGATTTGTCTGGAGGCGGGCGATGGTCACCGGCCTTTGCAGAGCGAGGGAGAGTCGCTTTTCGGCCTGCGACTTGATGATCGGAGGCGCCACAAAGAAGCCGATCACCAGCCAGAGCGCGACGAGGATGCCAACCGTGACCGCGATGCGGGCGCGCCAGTTCACCTTGGATTGGCGTCGCAGTTCAAGTAGGGACCATTTCACACGGTTCTTGGTAGCAGGAGCCCCACCCGCCGCAAGCCTCCCGGACGAAGCGCTCCGGCTGCCCGGTACTTTCCGGCTTCACCCCAGAGACCGCTTAGCGGCCTTTGGAGGCGGGCAGCGATGCGATGACCGCCTTGAGCTGTGCGCCGTGGTCGCCGGTGTCGACCTTTTCAACGACGGCGAGGACGGTACCGTCCTTTTCCAGAACAAACGCGGCCCGCGCGGGACCGATGTAGGTCTTGCCGTACATGGATTTTTCCACGAGCGAATCAACGGCCTTGGCGAACGTGTCGTCCGGATCGCTGACCAACGGGTAGGACACGCCCTTCTTCGCGGCATACTTGAGATGTGATCCGCAGGTATCGCGACTGAGGGCGATCACGTCATACCCGAGTGCCGCCAAGGCGGGCGCGTCGGTGACGAGGGACTCGTTCTGCCGGTCGCAGGACCCCGTGTTGTTCTTCATGTACACGGAGACAATCGTGCGCCGCTGGAGCAGTTGCTTGAGGGTGGTTTCCTCCTTCGTGCCGTTTCGCACCACCTGCAGACGAAGTGACAAATCGACTTTCTTGCCTGGAGAGATCATCCGCGAACGCGATCCGGAACGGCGGTGGCGTCAATGCTCGCACCCTCCTTTTTCTCCTTATCCTTATAAATTCATTTTAACCACGAATGGACACGAATGGACACGAATCCAGAGGAATTTGGATTAAGTGCTCGCTTGATTTCCGCCCACGCTGCTCCGACCTCGTGCTCTGTCTGTCGTTATACCTGTCTTCATTCGTGTCGATTCGTGTCCATTCGTGGTCCAGTGGCTTGGTTGCGGACTAAATGTGCTTCGAGTCTGCTTCGTTCTTGGCCACGTAACCACTGTCCTGACGCTGGTGATTGACGGCGTTCTTTTTCAGGTAGGCCTGGTAAACGTCGTCGGCGCTCATGCCGAGGGTTTGCGCAAGGGAGACGAGGAAGTGAAACAGGTCGACCACCTCGACGCGGGCGTTTTGTTCGTCAAATTTCTGGTACTTTGCCCACCATTTCCAGGGGACCGAATCGATCAATTCAGCCATTTCCTGCTGCATGGCGCGGGTGTAGTTGAGGATCCATTTTGCTTTCTCCTCGTCGGTCGGCGGTGGGAGTGATACTCCAATCCGTTGATTGAGAGTATTTTGCATCCTGAATATTTCCTCGAGTTTGTCCGGGGTCATGGATGGCACGCTAGGCGGGCGGGCGGGGCGAGGGCAAGGGGCGAGTGAGCGCACGAACGTTCCGGTGGGTGGGAGCGTCCGAAGGGCCGGGAATTTGGGATTGCGGCCACCCTGGGCTGAGGCGACCGTATTGGGTTGTTGCCTGCGTCGAGCACTTTAGCTCCGCCCACGGCATCCTCGCCCTGTGCCTGCGCCTGCGCGGCATCGGTGCTCAACCCAAACATAAATACAAGTCATGTCAGATAATACCACGTCCGGTGGCGATTCGCCTGCGCCTACAGCCGCAGCTCCCACCGAGACCTCAAGCGCGACGCCTGCTCCGGTTGCCGTTACCTTCGGCACCGGACGCGGATCCGGCCTCGCGCGTGGCAAACGCAGCCATGTGCCTGCTGCTGCCGCACCCTCCGCCGCACCTCGCGGCGACTACCAGCCCACGGCCGTTCAAGTGATCGTTGCCGAGCGTGAGTACCAACACCCGTTCGGCGCTCCGGCGTCCGAGCCGGCCCCCGCCCCTGTTCCCGCAGTGGCTCCCGTCGTCACCCAACCCGAGCCGGTCGCCACGGCTCCTGAAATCCCGGTCGCTCGCGTGGCGCCCGAGTCCCAGCCAACCCCGGTCGCGGCCGTTGAACCGGTTGCGAGCAAACCTGCAGAGGTTCCGGCTACACCGGTTGCACCGGCGGCGCCGGCCGAAAAGGCCCGTCTCACCATCCTGCCGCCGGCGGAGACCAAGCGACCCGCCACCCGGTGGGATAACGAAGGTGCTCGTCCGGATGCAGGTCAGCGCCCGCGTCGCGAAGACCGGCCCGTGTTCCGTCCGGAGCGCCCCGGTGATTCCGCAGCGGCTGACGCTGGAGCACGTGAACCGCGCCGCGATCCGCGCGATGACCGCGGTGAGGGCCGTCCTCCTCGCGAAGGTCGCGATCAACGGCACGCGGGTCGAAGTGGCCCCGGTTCCGGTCCTGGACCAGGTCCTGTTTCCGGAAAGCCGGTGTCGGCTCCCTCCGGTCCGTTCACCGCAGTGGGTTCCACCCCGAATGCTCCCGCCCCGGCGGCTGCTGACGCCAAGTCGGGTGGATTTGTCGGTTGGTTGAAAGGGCTGTTTGGCGGCGGTGCCTCCGCACCGTCCGACCCCAAGCCCGCGCCGGGAGGAAATCCTGGACGTGAGGGCGGTCGTCCGGGCGATCGAGGCGGTCGCGATGGCCAGAACCGGCGCCATTCCGGAGGCCGAGGTGGTCGTGGCGGTTTCGATGGTCGTCCTCGTGACGGTCAGAGTCCGCGTCCCGAGGGTGCACGTCCGGAAGGCACGCGCCCGGAAGGCGATTCCTCCAATCGTCCCTTCGGACAAGGTGGCGGAGAGGGCGGTCGTCGTCGTCGCCATCGCGGTGGCCGCGGACGCAATCGCGGAGAGTTCAATGGTGGTCCGGACTCCCGTCCAAGCGGGGACGCTCCCTCCAGTTGAGTTAGCTCTTGCCAACCGCCCGGGTTGGCGCGCATTCGAGGCGTCCGCATCTGCGGACGCCTTTTTTGTGTTCGGGCACCTCGTGTCACTCCTCTCGCATCCTCCTCGTTTTCACGGCTCGTATGGCTGACCTTATTGTCCACGGCGGCAAGCCGCTCTCCGGCACCATCATCCCTTCCGGCAACAAGAACTCGGTCCTGCCGATTTTCTGCGCCACGCTGTTGACGGACGAACCCGTCACCTTGCGGAACGTGCCGGACATCACCGATCTCGAAAAACTGGTGAACTTCTTCCGTTCACAGGGTTCGCAGATCGACTGGGACCGGCGGGGTGGGGTCATGCGGGTGGATCACTCCGCCTTCACCGATGCGCTGAAGGACGCGGAGTTGCCTCAGGCCATGCGCTCGACGGTGTTGCTGTACCCTGCCTTGTTGCATCGGGTACGCCGCATCGCCGTCCCGGCAAATTCCAAGGGCTGCTCGCTGGGAGTGCGCGAGATCGATCCCCATCTGGAAATCCTGAAAGCACTGGGGGCGACGGTGGGGGAGGGAAATCCGCTGATCATTGCGCTGCCGCTCGGTTTTCAAGGCGCGCGCCACTGGTGCGACTACATGTCCGTGACCGTCACAGAGAATTTTGCCATGGCGGCGGCCGTCGCTTCGGGCCAGTCGACCTTGATCAATGCGGCGAGCGAGCCCCATGTCCAGGAGCTGTGCGCAGCCCTCGTGGCCATGGGTGCGCAGATTGAAGGCATTGGAACCTCCATGCTGCGGATCACGGGCGTGGAGCGCCTGAAGGGTGCGACCATCACGATAGGGACCGATTACCATGAGGTCGTGACTTTCCTGGCTCTGGGGGCCATCACCGGGGGCGAGATTCGCGTCGAAAAATCGCTGCCGCATCATTTCGATTTGATTGTCCGCTCCTTCCAGAAACTCGGTGTCCAGATCGAGCACGAAGGCGATACGGCGATTGTGCGTCGCAATCAGGCGCTGACCATTGAAAAGCCGTTTACCAGCAACCTGCTGACGAAGATCGAAGCGGCGCCCTGGCCCTACTTTTCCGTCGATCTGCTGCCCCTGATGATCGCCCTCAGCACGAAGGCCGATGGCGTGATTCACTTTTGGAATAAGGTTTACGAAAACGGGTTCTCCTGGATTCCCGAACTCGCCAAGTTTGGTGCCCACGTCGTGACAAGTGATCCCCATCGCATCCTGGTGTTTGGCAACAAGCCCATGCACGCCGCGGTGGTGGACTCGCCTTACGTGATCCGCGCAGCCATTGCCCTCTACATGGTGGCGGCCAGTGTACCGGGACGCAGTGTGGTCAAGAATGCCGACGTCATCCAGCGGGCCCATCCCCGCTTTGTGGAGAACCTCCGGAGCCTGGGCGCTGACGTAGAGTGGGTGTAGGCCCGGTCTACCCCCTTGCAAAATTGGCCCTGCCGCAACCCTGTCCGTCCCCTGTTCACTGGTGAATCCTCCCAAAAACGAACTTCGCAAGCAGGCGGTGACTCCGTCGGCCCCTCCGGCTGTTTCCACCGGGCTCAACTACCTTGCCTCCACGCTGGCCCAACCGGTCACAGCGGTGGAGGCGGCGCTGCGTCCGCTTTCGTTCTTGGATTTCACCGGACAACCCAAGACGGTGGAGCGACTTCAGGTCATGGTGGGAGCGGCCAAGCGCCGGGGCGAGGCGCTCAATCACATCCTGCTGAGCGGGCCTCCGGGCCTGGGCAAGACGACCCTCGCGTTCATCCTCGGACATGAAATGGGCCGCAATGTGCGCGTGACCTCGGGCCCGGTGGTCGAGAAGGCGGGTGATCTGGCGGGGCTGCTGACCAGTCTGGAGGAGGGCGACCTGCTCTTCATCGACGAGATTCACCGTATTCCCAAGACCGTTGAGGAGTATTTGTATTCAGCGATGGAGGACTTCCGCCTCGACATCATGATCGACCAGGGGCCGAACGCTCGCAGTGTCCGCCTTTCGATACCGCGGTTCACTCTGATCGGCGCAACCACCCGCGCCGGGCTCCTGACGGCGCCCCTGCGCTCGCGGTTTACCCTGCAGACGCGGCTCGATTACTACAACGTGCCGACCCTGATGGGGATCGTGCAACGCAGCTGCTCGCTGCTCAAGGTGGACATCGCCGACGAGGGTGCCCGCGAAATTGCGCAACGCTCCCGCGGGACGCCGCGAATTGCGAACAACCTGATCAATTTCTGTCGCGACTACGCCCAGGAACGGGCGCAAGGCAGGATCACCCAGCCGGTGGCGGCGGCAGCCCTGGAGTTGTTGGAGATCGATGCCCGCGGACTCGATGAGATGGACAAACGCATGCTTCGCGTCATCGCGGAAAATTACCGGGGTGGACCCGTGGGGCTCGGGACCATCGCCGTCGCGGTCGGAGAGGAGACCGAGACGCTGGAAGAGGTACACGAGCCGTTCCTGATCCAGGAAGGCTACCTGCAGCGCACGCCGCAAGGCCGGGTGATCACCGATCGGGGTTATCAGGCCATCGGCTTGAAGGCTGGCGGAGGCGACGCGCAAACGACGCTCCTCTGAGTGACAGATTGAGACTCCGCTCAGGGAGCGATGAGTCCCTCGCGCAAGGCGTGCCGCACCAATTCGGCGGTGGAGGTGTAGCCCAGCTTGTTCATCAGGCGGCGCCGGTAAGTTTCGACCGACTTCACACTGACATCCAGGCGTGCCGCGACTTCCTTGTTGCGGAGGCCATTGGCCACCAACCGGAGCACTTCCCGTTCACGCTCCGAGAGACGGGGAGGAGTGGCGGCGGAGCCATCGCGCTGCTGGTAGTCCTTCACCAAGGCGGCAGCGACTTCGGGACACAGGTAGACATCGCCCTTGTCCGCCGCTTCAATTGCGCGGACGATGTCCTGGGGGGCGGCATCCTTGAGCAGGTAACCGCGTCCTCCGGCATCCAGTGCGCGCCGGACGAGACGAAAGTCTGAATCGGACGAAAGGAAAATGATGCTCGCGGCGGGACAGTCACGTTTCATCTGTTCCGCTGCCGCGATGCCATCTCCGTCGGGCAGATGGATGTCGGCGACGATCACATCGGGTTGGGTCTCCTGGGCGAGAGCCACGGCGGCTGCGGCCGTGCCGGCTTCGCCGATGACCTTGATTGTGGGCGTCTGTTCCAGGAGGAGGCGCAGACCCTTCCGAAACAGCTGGTGGTCGTCGATCAGGACGACACGGACGGGAGAATCGGACATGAGGAACTAGGGTTCATCGAGACATTGTCGGACGGTGGTGAGAAGTCGGGCCGGGTCGAAGGGCTTCCGTAGTAGAGTGACCCGGTTGTCGGGGTCGGTGGAGTCCAGGGTGGCGGACTGACTGTAGCCGGTGCAGAGGATGACCTTGAGTTGAGGGGACTCCCGCCGCATCAGGTCGGCGACCTCGCGGCCCGTCATGCCCTCTGGCATGACCATGTCGGAGAGCAGCAGGTCGAACTTTCCCTTGTGTTCGCGCCACCGACGCAAGGCGGTCGGACCGTTTTCCGCTTCCACCACCACGTATCCATGACGCCGGAGACTCAGGGCCACCACCTTGCGCACGCTCGCTTCGTCCTCGGTCACCAGCACGGCCTCGCCCCGACCCCGGGGGATGGCAGGTGCGGCCGGGGCGGGACTCTGGCGCGAGTTGGCAGTGGCAGTGACCGGGAAGTAAATGTGGAACGAGGTCCCCTGTCCCAGAACGCTCTCCACATCCACCCATCCGTGGTGCTGGCGGACGATGCCGTACACGGTTGCGAGCCCGAGTCCCGTTCCGCGCCCCACCTCCTTGGTGGTGAAGAAGGGCTCGAAGATGTGCTGCAGGGTGGATTCGTCCATGCCGGTTCCCTGGTCCGAGACGGTCAAGCGCACGTACCGGCCGGGCTGGGTGTCGGGAAACCGGGTCGACGGTGCAACAAACTCCATCACCTGGGTGTGAAGCGTGATCGGCCCGCCCCGTGGCATGGCGTCGCGGGCGTTGACACAGAGGTTGATCACTACCTGCTCGATCATTCCGGCATCGGCCTCGATGAGAGGCAGCCCCGTGTTGGACGCGAGACAGACAGTGACCTGCTCTCCCAGGAGCCGCTTCAGCATTTTGAGCAGTCCCGAGATGATCTCGTGCAGGTCGAGCGGCCGCGGCTCCATGGCCTGCTGCCGGCTGAAAGTCAGGAGTTGACGCGTGAGACTGGCGCCCCGTTGAACCTCCCGCTCCAGATCCTTCAAGGCCAGCCGGGTATTTACGTCCAGGGCAGCGTCATCCTGGAGCAGACCCAGGTACATCAGCACGGCTGCGAGTATGTTGTTGAAGTCGTGCGCCACGCCGCCCGCGAGCTGACCCACGGCCTCCATCTTCTGCGCCTGTCGCATTTTCGCCTCAAGGAGCTTGCGCTCGGTGATGTCCTGTTTGACGGCGATGAAGTGGGTGACCGCGCCATGCTCGTCTAGTATGGGGGTGACGGTGGATTCTTCCTGAAAGAGGGTTCCGTCCTTCCGTCGATTGGTGATCTCTCCCGACCAGACATGTCCCGAAAGCACCCGCTCCCAGAAAGCCCGAAAGAAGGCTTTGTCGTGTTTGCCCGAACCGATGAGCACTCCGACCTTCTTGCCAACGGCCTCCGCCATGGTGTAGCCGGTGACCTTGGAGAAGCCGTCGTTCGCCCATTCGACGATCCCGTCGCGATCAGTGATGACAATGCTGTTGGCGGAGATTCGCAGGGCGGCGGTTTGCAGTCGCAGCAAGTCCTGCACGTGCCGCCGTTCGGTGACATCCACCAGCGATCCGACAATGGCCACGGTGCGCCCGTGCACGACGATGGGAGATTCCAGCGCCTCGGCCCAAAAGCGGCGTCCTCGTGGGGTGACAAACTCGAGGGGAAAGGCTGGCTGCCGCTGCCCGCTGCGGATGGCGATATCTGTCGCCTGGCGTCCCGCGGTGTTGACGGCATGCTCGGTGAGGAATTCGTTCCAATGGTGGAATTCCTGTCCGGATCCCAGATCGAAGAACGCCCTCGCTTGAGGGCTCACGTAGGTGGTGGCAGAGTCGATGGTGTAAGCGTAAAAGAACGGACTGGAGTTCTCCGTGGCCGTGTGGTGCAGGCGGATATACTCCTCGAAGGTGTGCAGGGTCTCGCGCGCCAGAGCCATTTGCCGATTGGACTCACGCTGGCACAGGGCGAGCTCCAGCACCGCCCGCATCTCGCGTCGGGACGCGGACAACGGGAGCGTCAAGAATCCGAGTTTCTGATACGTCACCTCTTTGCCAAGCTGGTCGGGGGAGAGCAGGAGCAGGAGGGCAGGCCCGGCGGGATCTTGCTGCCCCTTGAGGATGGCGACCTGGTCCACCAGCGACGGCTCGGTTGCCACCACCAGTAACAGCTGCGCTTGTGACACCAGGTCGGCTGCGGGTGGTTCGGCTCCGGATGCTGCGTGGACGGTGACGGTGCAGCCGAGGTCCCGCAGTTGCCGGCAAAAGGCCTCGACTTCCGCGAGGTCGGGCGACCAAACGATGACCAGGGCCTGTGACAGTTGGTCCGCCCGAAGTGAAGGAAGGAACTGGCGGCCGGGGGCCGATTCACCAAAGATGGCGGCAAGAACAGGTGAGGATGCGGATACGACGGCGTCGGCCCCAGATCTGGGCGCGGAGGTGACGGTGGTGAACTCTCGGCTAAAATCCACGGGTCGACGACCAGAGGCCGAAGGGGTCGGATGGGTGGATTCAGGGGGAGCCTGCATGGAGGGTGGCGCGTGAGGCTCTGGGGTTGGCGGGAAGGCGGGGGACGTGGGGTGGAGTGAGAAAGAGACTGCCGGTGCGGACGGGCCGGCTCAATCGGCATCCCTGTGCATTTATTGACAACCTTTCGCCGTGTCGGCTGGGGGGAATCCCCTCCCACTGAAGCGGTCGGCGCGGTTGTCGCTGCCGACGACAAAGCCGGGTCGCATTCCTCTCGGAACCTGACCCGGCCTCGGAACTAACTCATCACCTAGCGGAAAAACTTTTCATCGGCCGTGTGTGCGGCCACCCCATGGTCATCACTTTCGGCTGGAGTGGATGAGGAATCACTTTGGGACGCCGACTTGATCTGCGGCGCCTTACGCGTTTCCGAGATCTTGCGAGCGGGCTGGGTCGCTTTGTAGGTGACTTTCTTGGCAGCGATTGGGGTCACATGCCTGGCGGAAACCGTTTCGGTCACGGGCGGGCTCGAAGCGCCGACGAGTCGGCGCAGATCGCCGACGGCGGCCTGAAGTTCAGTAGCCTGGGCATTCATCTCTTCGGCGGAACTGGCGCACTCTTCGGCGCCGGCCGCGTTGCTCTGAGTTACTTTGTCCATCTCACTGACGGCGTGGGTGATCTGCTCGATCCCCTGGCTCTGCTGTTGCGAGGCGGCGGACACTTCTGAGGCCAGTTCGTCGACCTGGCGGGCGCGTGACACGATGTCATCCAGCGCTTTGGCGACTTTGGCGGTCAACTGTACCCCTTGGAGTGTGGAGGAAAGTGATCCTGAGATCTTGTTCGACGTTTCCTTGGAGGCTTCAGCACTACGCTGTGCCAGGGCGCGCACCTCGTCGGCGACCACGGCAAACCCCATGCCGGCTTCGCCGGCGCGGGCTGCTTCCACGGCGGCGTTGAGGGCGAGGATGTTGGTCTGGAAGGCGATTTCGTCGATGGTCTTGATGATCTTGGCGATCTCGTCACCCGAGGCTTTGATCGCATCCATGGCCGAGGTCATCTGATGCATGTCGGTGACGCCGATGTCGGCGGAGGAGCGCGCCTGTTTGGCGAGATCATTGACCCGACCGGCGGTTTCGGCGTTACGCTGGGTCATGCTGGCGAGTTCCTGCAGGGATGAACTGGTTTCCTCGATGGAGGCGGCCTGTTCGCTGGCGCCTTCGGCGAGGGACTGGCTGGTGGCGGAGACCTGACCCGAGGCGGCGGCGACCTGCATGGAGCTCTGCGAAAGAAGCTCGGACGTGACATTCAGGACCTTGTTGACCCCACGAATGATGAGCAGGCCGCTGATCAGACCGAGGACGCAGGCGATGGCCAGGCCGATGACCACTTGGGTCGAGGCCGTCCGGAGGGTTCCAGCGGAGGAGACGGCCACCTCCGAGGTGCGCTCGATCGAGCGGCTGAGGACGTCTGCGACCACCTTGTCAAAATCGGCGCCGGCTTTCGAGCGCTGGATCCGAACCTCCCGGGAGACTTTGAAATTCTCGACCAAGGAAGTGATTCCCGCGTGATAGGTGTCCGTTGCTTTGCTGATCATCTGGAGTTGTTTGAGGTTCATCTCCTGGCGGGTGATGGCAGTCATCTCGCGAATGGCCTTCTCGATCGTGCTGAAAAGAGGCAGTGCCCTTTCAACGATCGTGGGATCGTCGAGCGACTGCGCCTTGAAGTTCGAGAGCCGGATCTCAAATCCTGCTTCGATGATGTCGCCGGCCAGCTTCACTTTGGTCATCCGTTCGGCGAGTTTCTCTTTAGACGCCCCGGCCTCCAGTTCCTCGCTGAGGGCCTTCTGCTGCCAGACGCGATAGTCAGTGGTTTCCTTGTCGAAGGAGCCACCGGCTTCATTGAGCGACGCCCGCACGCGATTCAGATCGGCGATATTGGCGCGGGTGGCATCGAGGCCCGCGCGATAGGCCTTGAGCGCGTCGTCGGCCGATTTGACCGATTCACGGAGCAGCGTGAGCTCGGGATGTTCCGCTGAGAGCTTGCGCGCTTCTTCGAGCGACTTGTCAACCTCGGCCAGATGCGTAGTGGCCTTTTCCAACTCGGCGACGTCTCCGGTCAGCCCGTAGGTCCGCACCGCCAGTTGCGTGGCGGAGGAAGCCGCGCTTAAGTGAGACGTGGCAGCAGCTTGAGGAACGACGGCCTGGGCGAGGAAACTCGCGCCGGTCGCAGCGGTCCGCATCTGATAGATGGCGAGCCCTCCGAGGGCGGAGGCGAGCAGAAGCAGGAGCGCGAAGCCTAAAGCAACGCGCTGACCAATGGTGAGAGAGCTGAAGCGCATGGTGATCGGTGGATTGAGGTTTAGACCTTCGGTCGACTGAAGGGGCGCGCTTCCGGTGCTGGTAGAGGATCGGAGTCGTGACGAGTCGGTCGAGGGAGAGAGTCCGCTTGTTCACTGAAACGACGCAGGCGGTCAGGCCTGAACGCCGGAATACCCCGAGAACCCAGCGGGAAAACCTGACAAGACCCCTGGGGCGAAACCGTCGGGTGAGCCGGAGGTTCGAACGGTCCGGTGCCCGGGAGGACCTGATTTCCGCGATGGGTGCACCCGACATTGCGCGCGAACGGTTGACCCACGTCGCCAATTGACCCCAGTCTTGCCGGGTGAAAGTTGCGTTCATTAGCGGCACCAGCATCGTTAATTCCACTTTGTTTGCATCTTGGGAGGTGCGTACCGTTCAAACCAAGTACGGCGTTGTCACTTACAAGGCCCGAGGCGATCAGGTGTTGATCAACCGCCACGGCTATGGCTTTCCGCTCCCCCCGCACTCGATCAATTACCGTGCGAACATTCGGGCTTTGGCGGACCTGGGTTATGAGGACATCGTGTCCTTTAACTCCGTGGGTTCACTCAAGCCCGACCTCGCGCCGGGTTCGGTCGTTTCGTGTAGCGACTATGTGAACATCCAGAGTGCTCCGCAGACGTTCTTTGACGATGAACTCAAGGGAGGGGCGCCGGGTATCCCCAATAGCTTGATCCCGAAAATAGTGGCGGAGCTGGCCCCTGAGTTTGTGATCCCCACCGGAAAGGTTTACGTGCAGATGCGGGGCCCACGGTTTGAGACCAAGGCGGAAATCGCGATCATCCGTCACTGGGGCGACGTCGTCGGCATGACCGCGGCCCATGAGGCCGACCTTTGCGGTGAACTTGGACTGAAGTACAACAGCCTCGCCATCATTGACAACTATGCGAACGGGCTCGAGGGAGTCTCGATTGATTTCACTGCGTTCAAGGAGCTGGTCCGCCAGAATCAGCAGAAGGTGAATCGTATTTTCACCCGGCTTTTGGAAATTCTCGGGTGACTCTCGATAGAGGCTCCTCCTCAGACGGCAAGCACCCCCACCACCTCACTTTATGACCATTGGCATCTTGGGCTTGGGATTGATCGGAAGTATCTGGGCGCGCCACCACCACGCGGCGGGCACGCTGGCGGGCGTGTGGAATCGTACCCCGCAGCCAGACTTTCCCCAGTGGAAGGCAGATCCTGCGGACGTTGCGAAGGCGGCGGACGTGGTTCAAATCGTGGTGGCGGATCCGCCGGCGGTGCGCGATCTGATCAGCCGCATTCTGCCGGCTCTGGGCCCAGGGAAGATCGTGGTGCAATCCAGTACCATCGACCCGGCTTCCAGCCAAGAGTTCGAGGCCCAGGTCACTGCCCGCGGCGCCCGTTACCTGGAGGCACCGTTCACCGGGTCAAAACCGGCGGCGGAACAGCGTCAGACGGTGTACTACCTCGGGGGAGATCGTGACCTGATTGCCGAGTTGGAGCCCTTGTTGATTCTGGTTTCCTCGCATCGCTTTGTCATCGGAACGGCTGCGCAGGCGGCTGCGCTCAAGCTTGCCATGAACCTCAATATCGCGGCGCAGATGGAAGCCTTGAGCGAGGCGTTGACCCTTTCTCGTCGCGCCGGGATCTCGGACGACGTGTTTTTTGAAGCCTTGGCGAAGAATGCCAGCTACTCGGGCGTGACCAAGCTGAAGGAGCCCAAGCTGCGTGCCGGCGACTTTTCGCCGCAATTCTCCGTCAAGCACATGCTCAAGGACATGCGACTGGCGTCCCGGATCAACGGATGCGAGGATTTCCCGGTCCTCGACACGGTACGCGAGCGACTGGCCGCGGCGGACCGGGCTGGATTCGCCGACGAGGATTTCTCCAGTCTGATCAAGCTCTTCACTTAAGCCGGCTCCGCTGGCGTCTGGCCAGGCACCGAGACTGCGAAGGAATCGTAAAGTTTTCTGTCCCGGTTCGTTGCGACGGTCGGCGCGTTGACGAAGTGCTGGATTCGAGCAGCGTGTGCCCATGAGCGACTTCGTATCAGGTGCCGCCATCGCCGAGGCGAAGGCGGCTCTTTCGCGCGTCCGCGCCAACATGGGCCTGAACATCAAGGGCAAGGACGACGTCATCGACCAGGTGCTGATCTGTCTGGCGGCGGGTGGGCACCTGTTGATCGAGGACCTTCCTGGTGTAGGCAAGACCACCCTGGCCTATTCGCTCGCCCGCTCGATGGACTGCGTGTTCTCCCGTATCCAGTTTACCAGTGATCTGCTGCCAAGCGACGTGACGGGTGTGGCCATCTACGACGAATCGGTCCGGGAGTTTGTCTTCAAGCGCGGTCCTGTCTTCGCCAATGTGGTGCTGGCCGATGAGATCAACCGCGCCACGCCAAAGACCCAGTCGGCGCTGCTTGAGGTCATGGACCGGGCGCGCGTCACGGTCGACGGCGAGCCCCATGCGGTGGGGTCACCCTTCATGGTCTTTGCGACCCAGAATCCCGTCGACTACGAAGGCACCTTTCCCCTGCCCGAGAGCCAGATGGACCGCTTCCTCATGCGGATTCACATGGGATATCCGCTGCCCGCGGATGAACTTGAGATCCTGCGCACCATCCGCGGCGGTTATGACAGCATCCAGCTCAATCCCGTCATCGTGCGATCGGAAGTGCTGCAGCTGCAGAGCCTGGCCGCGCAGGTGTTCGTCGAGGACAGCGTGCTCGAGTATGTGCTCAAGCTCGTCTCTGCGACGCGTACCGAGGCGGAGTTCAAGTCGGGCATCAGCGTGCGGGGAGGATTGGCCCTGAAGTCGGCGGCTCAGGCCCGGGCGCTCCTGATGGGACGCGATTTTGTCATACCCGACGACGTCACCCACCTCGTGATCCCCGTGTTTGCGCACCGCCTCGCCCTCGGACGCCCGTCGAGCGACGCGGTCGAGGAACGTCGCGCGGTGACCACCGTCCTCAAGCGCATCCTTGCGGCGCTGCCGCTGCCGGTGTGACCCCCTGTCCACAATGAAGGCTTCGCCGGTTGTGGGTGACATCACCCGCGCGACCGCCGCCCTGGCCGCCCAGGAGGCGGACTCGGAGGTGCGGCCGCTGCCGGAAGGCACCTGGCATGGTCCCGGTGCGGCGGCCAGCCGACGACGATTCCGGTGGACCGCGGTCCTCTGGGCCCTCCTGTATCCGCCGCGTGGGCACCGGGTTTATCCCACGGTTTCCGGCGTCATCCTCATCTCCCTCGCGATGGGGATTGGAACGGCGGCGTACAACACCGCCAACAACATCCTGTTCATCACCCTCGCCCTGCTGCTCTCGTGTTTGATTCTCAGCGGCGTACTGTCCTGGATGAACCTTTCCCGCATCGCGTGGCGGTTCAGGTTGGAACCCTCTCTTCGCTCGGGGCAGGAAACGGTGGTAGCCCTTGAGGTGAGAAATGCGAAGCGGTTGATCCCCACCTATGGACTGCAGTTTGAGGTCGTCGCGGATGGACGTCCGGGTCCAACGGACTCCCTCGTCCTGCGCGAGCGCCTCGACCCCGAGGGTGGACGGGTGAGCCTCGAGCGACCCTGGCGACCGGAGCGCCGGGGCCGGGTCCAGGTGGAGTTGACGCGCGTGACTTCGCTGTTTCCCTTTGGATTCCTGCGCAAGAGTTTTCCGGGCGACCTCAGCGCGGAGGCCATGGTGTGGCCCGCCCCCGTCGCCTACCAGCTGTTCCCGGTGCTTTCCTCGGCGCGTCCGTATGCCGGGAAACCGGTTGAGCGAGTGGGGCAGAGTGGGGACCTGCATGCCCTCCGGCGCTATGCGTCCGGGGACTCCCATCGGCTTATTCACTGGAAGGCGAGTGCGCGTTCCCGCCAATGGCTGGTCCGGCAGTTTTCCTCGGAGAATCAGGACGGATTCTCGCTGTGGATCGATCCGTCCCGGGATCTCTGGCCCCGTCCCGAACAATTCGAACTCCTGGTCGGACTGGTCGCCACGCTGGCGGAGGATCTCTTCAAGCAGGGGAGACTCGGGCGGGTGATCATTGGTGCCGAGCCGGCGCGGTTGATCCGCCGCCTGCAGGATGTCGAGGCCTTGCTTGACCGTCTGGCCGTGCTTGAACCGGAAGCGACGCCCGGACACGCGGAGGTGCCGGCGCGTACGCGATCCCGGTCCATGCTGGTATTTGCACCGGATGGTGCGCGCGGCGTGGCCGCTTATCTCGATGGGCAAAAAGCGGCAACAGCTTAGCGTCGACGAGCTCCAGCAGATCAAGTGGGCTCTCGGCACCTGCCTGGCGGTGCTGTCCGCCTGGACGGGGTTCTATCTGGATGTCAATGCGGAGCTCTGGATCGCCGCCGTGACGCTCGTGGGGGCCGCCGTGCTCGTCCGCCCGAAACTGCCCTCGCGGGTTCCCGGATGGGTGCACCGGCTGGCGTTCCCGGTGATCGTCGCGGTGTTTGTCGTCGATCTTTACGCCAGTCGCGACACGCTTCCGGCGCTGGTGCGGGTTGAACTGCTGCTCTTGGGGTATCGCCTGATCAGTTACCGACGGCGGCGCGATGACCTGCAGATCGTGGTTCTGGGGCTCTTCTTGGTGGTCATTGCCGGCGTTCTGACGGTGTCCCTTTTCTTTGCGGTTCAAATCCTCGCCTTCACCGCCTGCGCGCTCGGATTCCTTCTGCTCACCACCTTGGTTGACGCGACCCGGGCTTCGGAGGCGGTGGCGGCTCCTGGTGAGGTCCCGGTCTGGGCGCAGGACATCCATTGGCGGCGCTTGATCGGCCGCGTGCGCGCGGCGAGCGACTGGCGGGTTGTGGCGCTCGGTGCGGTGCTCTTTGGCGGGGTGGTGGTCGTCTCCGCCGCGCTCTTTCTGGCGATTCCGCGGTTTGAGGTGGGCAACAGTCTCTTCCTCGACCGCCTGATCAAGAAGCAGAGCCGCACCGGATTTTCGGAGACGATCCGATTCGGGGACGTAACCAGTATCCAGGCGGATGAACGCGTTGCGTTCACCGTTGATGTGAACGATTCGAAACGGCTGCCGGGCGTGCCCTACTGGCGCATGGTGCTGCTCGACGAGTACCACGATGGCGGCTTCCGCATGTCGGCAGCATTGAGAAGCGATGTGATACGCCGTCGTAGCGACGGCAGGACACGTGCTTTGGGCGGGGTGAGTGGCCGGAAAGGGGACGTCACCTCCTGGCGCTTTTACTTTGAGCCCGGTGTCAGTCGCTACCTTCCGCTGGCGGGGGGCTTCAACGAGCTGCGATTCAATCGTGCGATCACCTTTCACTTCAACGGCAACTTGCGGCTTCTTGCTTTGTCAGCGGAGCCGGCCGAGTTGCTGGGCTATGAAGTCACCGGAATGGAAACCAGTGCGGTCATGCCTGACAGCCTGTTTGCGGAGGCCGAACGCGGCCGC
Organism: Opitutaceae bacterium; assembly: GCA_046346755.1. Lineage (GTDB taxonomy): Bacteria > Verrucomicrobiota > Verrucomicrobiia > Opitutales > Opitutaceae > UBA6669. The sequence continues at coordinate 43,002 of JAXMHM010000036.1, forward strand.
CTGCGTCCATCGCAGGCAGGACCGGACTACCGGAAACTGGCGTTGGCACCGGAAGATCGGCGACGCCTGGACGCTCTGGTGGCAACGCTGAGCGGTCAGGGAGGATTGTCCGCGGAGGAGTTTTCGCGCCGGGCAGCCGCGTGGCTGGCGAGAAATCACACCTACTCCATGGAATCCACCCTGCCATCCAGCTCGGGAGATCCGTTGGTGCGGTGGCTCACCTCCAAGGGACCCGGCCATTGCGAGTTCTTCGCCGGCGGGTTTACACTATTGGCGCGAGCTGCCGGATACCCTGTGCGAATCGTGACAGGCTTCAAGGGGGGAAACTGGAATGCCTTCAGCGACAGCCTGATCGTGCGCAATTCGATGGCTCACGCTTGGTGTGAAATCTGGAATGGCAGCGACGCCTGGATTCGGGTGGATCCCACACCCGGGGCGTTTTCCGTCGGCGAACCCGGACCGGAAATGGCGGCGGCCCAGTTGATGGGACGTCGAATGGACTCCGGGTGGGGGGCTCGTTTCGACGGGTTGAGAGTCTTTTGGTACCGTCGGGTCGTCAATTTTGATCAAGGAACCCAACTCGAACTCGCGAGTGGGGCACGAAGGGAAATCCGTGAGGCGCTGCGGTGGCTGCGCGGTGAGGTTCAGGGTGCGCTCAAGCAAGGTGAAGCGTGGCTTCGTGCGCCCTGGAGCGGCGCGCGCTGGGGCGCGATCGGGCTCGGGGCGGTCTTGGCAGCCGGCTTGGCTTGGGTGGGTGCACGCCATGGGCGTGGCGTCTGGTGGTGGCTTTCGACCTGGGGATGTCAGGGCCATGGCGGCGACCCGGTGCGGCGGGAAGCGGGTCGCTGGCTCCTCCAAATGGAGGTGCGCGGCATGGGTCGCGATGCAGAAGGGGAAACCCTCCGATCCGATCTCCTGCGACTCCGCTACGGTCCACCGGGCCGAGCCACGCGGGCACTCCCGGTGTTTGCCCGCGCACGTAAAGCAGTCCGACGCGGAGCGCGCCGGACCGGCTGAGTTCGACCCCCCGGCGCTGCTCAGAGCAGCAGGAGCGCCGGCTTTTCGATCAAATCGCGCAGAGCGGCGAGAAACTGGGCGCCGACTGCACCGTCAACGACCCGATGATCGCAGGACAGCGTGAGTGACATGCGCTGGCCGACCACGATCGTATCGTCCTTCACGACCGGCTTCTTCACGGTCGTGCCGACCGCGAGGATGGCGGCATTCGGTGGATTGATGATCGCGCTGAACCGGTCAATGCCCATCATCCCCAGGTTACTGACGCAGAAGGTGCCGCCGGTGAACTGATCGGGTTTGAGTTTCTTTTCCTTGGCCAGCTTGCCCAGCGCCTTGGCTTCGGTGGAGATCGCGAACACGGTTTTGAGGTGGGCGTCCTTGACCACCGGGGTGATCAGACCGTCATCGATCGCGACGGCGAAGGAGACATGGGCGGCGCCAAAATAGCGGATCTGCGATCCTTCCCATGAACCATTGACGGCCGGCACGCGGCGCAGGGCCTCGGCGCTGGCCTTCAGGACGAAGTCATTGACGGAGAGTTTCACGCCCTCCTTCTCGAGGGCGGCGTTGAGTTGCTGCCTCAGTTCGAGCAAGGGTCCCACATCCGCCTCCACCTCAAGATAAAAGTGAGGTATCTGAGTTTTGGATTCCAGCAGGCGCTTGGCAATCACTCCCCGCATGGTTGAGACCGGAACCGTGCGTTCTTCCTGCACGGGACCCTTGGCGAGAAGACTACCGCCAGTGAGGGCGGAGCCCGTTTTTCCGGCGGGGACCGGACCCCGTCCGGCACCGGACGAGTCGGCCGAAAGGATGTCGGCGCGCACAATGCGTCCACCGGGACCCGTACCCGTCAGCGCGTCGGGCGAGATGCCCTTTTCGGCGGCGAGCTTGCGTGCAAGGGGCGAAATCCGGACCCGTTCACCTTCGTTGCGCTTGGGAGCGGCGGGGGCATGGGCCGGGGCGGGTGCGGGACTTGGAGTGGCAGCCGGAGCGGGAGCCGAGGCGGCGGGGGTGGCGGCCGCCGCTTCCGGTTTGGCTTCGACTTTGGCGGCGGGTGTGGGGGCCTTGACCGGCGCCTCGACCACTTCACCGGGTTTGCCGACGGCGCAGAGCGGAGCGCCCAATTCAACCTGGGAGCCCGCGGGCGCGAAGATTTTCAGCAGGGTGCCATCGAAGAAGCACTCCAGCTCCATCGTGGCTTTGTCGGTTTCGACTTCGGCAAGCATGGTGCCGCTCTTGACGACATCGCCTTCTTTTTTGAGCCATTTGACCAGCGTACCCACCGTCATGGTGTCGCTGAGTTTGGGCATCTCGATGATTTGGGCCATGATAGCGCTCCGCTAGGCTGGACAGCTGTTGTGGAAAAAGGGAAAAAGAGAGGCGAAGGAAGCAGGACGCACCCTGCCGTTCGACGCCGCGTGGGACGCGTCGCCTTGGGAACGTGGGAAGATTCGATCGCGCACGCGGTTCTGTGGGAGTGACATGGGCTGGCGCTCAGGCCAGGGCCTGAAGCACGGCGGCAACGACCCGCTGGGGATTGGGCAATTGCTCGATTTCGACCGGCGGACTATAAATGGCCGGTGCGTCGATGGTGGCGAGCCGGTGAATCGGGCCATCGAGTTCGTCGAAGGCTTCGCGCTGGATCATGTACGCCAGCTGGGAACCCACGCTCGCGAACGGCTTCTGTTCCTCGACGATGAGGACCCGGTGGGTCTTGGCGACCGAGAGGAGCACTGTGTCGATGTCGAGCGGGCGGATGGAGCGGAGATCAACCACTTCGACCGAGATCTTGTGTTCCTGGGCCAGTCGTTCCGCGGCGGCCAGAGAGTGCAGCACCGAGCGCCCGTAGGTGACGATCGTGATGTCCTTGCCTTCGCGTTTGACGTCCGCCTTGCCGAGCGGGATCAGGTATTCGGATTCTGGAACTTCGCCCTTTTCCCCGTAGAGAATGGTGTTTTCGAGAAAGAACACCGGATCGTTGTCCCGGATCGCCGACTTCAGAAGTCCCTTGGCGTCGTAGGCGGTTGAAGGCACCACCACTTTCACGCCGGGATGATTGGCGAGCACGTTTTCGGGGGTGTGCGAGTGGGTCGCGCCGACGTTGGTGCCGCCATTGGCCGGCCCACGGATGACGATGGGACAGTTGATCTGCCCTCCCGACATGTAGCGGACGTTGGCGGCGTTGTTCAGGATCTGGTCAAATGCGACCGAGTAAAAGGACCAGAACATCAACTCCATGACGGGACGCACTCCGAGCATGGACGCTCCGATGCCCATGCCGATGAAACCCGCTTCGCTGATGGGTGTGTCGACAATGCGTTTCGGGCCGTATTTGGCGAGGAGACCTTCGGTTACCTTGTAGGCGCCGTTGAATTGTGCCACCTCTTCGCCCATGACGACGACATTGTGGTCGCGGTCGAGTTCTTCGGCGAGGGCGTGGCGGATGGCTTCGCGGTAGGTGATCTGAGGCACGGTGAGGAAGTGTCGAAAAGGGACGAGGCGGGCTCAGGTGAAGAAGAGGCGACCTTGGGAGGTGCGTTGTTCGGGATGGTCGATTTCCCAATAGACGTCCTTTTGGATGTCCTCGGCGGTAGGAAACGGGCTCGCTTCAGCGAAGTTGGCGGCGATGTCCGCCTCATTGCGCGCTTCCGTGTCAATCAGCTCGGCGGCAGCTTCTGTCAGCACCTGATCGCCTATCAGAATAGACCGGAAGACGTTGATCGGATCCTTGGTTCGCTGGTACTCTTCGATTTCTGACTTGTCTCGGTAGGTCTTGTCGGGATCAGCGACCGAATGGCCGCGGTAGCGGTAGGTCTTGATTTCCACCACGGCCGGTTTCGACTGTTCACGGGCCCGTTGCAGGAACTCATTCATGACGGATCGCACCTCGTAGACGTCGTGTCCGTCGCACGTGCCCCAAGCCATGTGATAGCCGTCGGCGCGCCGCGCGAGGTCACCGGCGGAAGACCGAGCCTGGCTAGTTCCCATCGAGTAGCCGTTGTTTTCCACCACGAAGATCACCGGAAGTTCCCATAGCGCTGCGAGGTTGTAGGCCTCGTGCACGGCACCCTGATTGACGGCGCCATCGCCCATGAACGCCATCGCAGCGCCCTTGAGTCCCTTGTACTTCACCGCATAGGCCAGCCCGGTCCCCAGCGGAATCTGTCCGCCGACGATGCCGTGGCCGCCCCAGAAGTTTCGGGACGGGTCGAAGTAGTGCATGGAGCCGCCCTTGCCCTTTGAACAACCGGTCACCTTGCCATAGAGTTCGGCCATGAGCGGCTTGGTGTCCATGCCCACGGCAATCGCATGTCCATGATCGCGGTAGGCCGTGATCACATGGTCGTTCTTGCCCATCAGGGAGCAGCAGCCCACTGCGACCGCCTCCTGTCCGATGTAAAGGTGGAGAAAGCCACCGATCTTCTTCGCCTGATAGGCGCGCAGGCTGCGCTCCTCGAAACGGCGGATCCGCACCATGGTGCGGAATAACTCAATGCGTTCCTCCGTAGAGAGTTGAGCATTGATCGGGGCCCGGCGATGCCGCGCAGGGTCACTGGCGCCCTCGGCGTCTTTGGTCAAAGAAGTGGCAGTCGGTTTTTTGCTCACAGGGAAGCGCGATTTAAGTGGTGAACGTAAGAGTCTTTGTCGGAACGCGGCGAAATCAAGAGTTTGTTGGCGGGGCGACCCTCGGCAGGGGAAACGCCCTCCCGATTCAGTCGAAGCGATTTGAGGTCGCTCCTCAGTCTCCAGATCGGGTTAAGCAGGGTTCGCGCCGTCGGAACGATCTGTGGGTGCTGAAACGATGTCCGTTGCTTCGCCGCCGGCGTGTTCAGCACACCTGTTCGATCGTGTGGTGCAGCGGTCCGCCCGGTTCGCAATCGGCACGCAGCGCAACAAATCGGTCGCGATAGCGGTCATAGATCGGCCAAAGCAGGGTCCGGTCCGTTTCGGGAATCGAGAGCCCGTCCATCGCCCCCCGACTGAAAAAGGCGAACCGTCCTTCGTCGATCTCGCCTGGCAGGTGGTCGATCCGACGCAGGCACCGGAAGAGGAAAAGGAGCCAATGCGATTCTCCCTCGTAGGCCTTTTCCGCAATCATGGCGAACAGGTGCAGTTCGGAGGGCGACACCTTGATTCCCGCCTCTTCCTCTGTCTCGCGAACAGCACACTCGAACGGTGATTCTCCCAAGCCGGTTTCGAGTTTACCCCCTAACGGGCTCCACGAACCCAGATTGGGAGCTTTCTTGCGCAGGAGCAGCAGCTGATCGCCTTGCGAGTTCTCTACAAAAACAAGCACGGCGATCTTGTAGGCCAAGGAGGGGGAGGCAGACGACATGATCATCCGACGATCGGGGAATCGTCCTCCGGTTGTCACGCGCCATTGCACGAGAAAGGATTTAATTGTAATATATTTGCCATTGACGTTACCAACTTAATGCTATTGATTAGCATTAATGACTCAAGTCGCTCATCTCCATGTCTCGAATGCGCAGCGGAGTACCCGGATCGACATCGAGGCCATGGGTGGAGGAGCGGTGCGCGTGCTATGGGTTTCACCTTCGCCCACCGTCGATGAGGAACTTTCATCAAAGCCGCAGGAGCGAATGACCGAAGAGCAAAGGTTGCGGCGTAAGGGAGCGGTCACGGTGGTGGCCCAGCATCCTGAGCTGGGTTATCGCTCGTTTGCCGTGCCGGGAGACGAGTCGGGTTCGCCGGAACCCGTGGCCCGTTTTGAGGCGCAGCAGCTTCTGGAAGGAGCTTCGGGTAAGGTGTGGGATGTGATGGTTTGGCCGGCCCGGCGTGGTAAGTGCGAGGTCCTGCTGATCAGTGCCCCGCTCACGCCGATCGAACAAACGTGTGAAGAGATCGAGTCCACGGGCGCGCGGGTTGAACGCGTCCTCGACGTCGCCACGTCGCTCGCCGGTTCCTTCCGATTTGTGTACGGACGTGAGCCCGAGGCGGTGTTGGTGGTGCGAATCGGTTCACGGACCACTCACTTGGTCCTGATCGAGTCCGATCGCTTTCAAGCCCGAGTCGTGCCGGTGGGTGGAGATCAGGTGACGCATGCGCTGGCCACTGACCTGCGCCTCCCGCCCCTGGAGGCCGAACTGCTGAAGCGGCAGCTGGCGGCGAGCACCGAGGAGGACCGGGCGCGGCAGCCGGAGCCCTGCCTGGCGCTGGCGAGGGCGACGGGGGGATTGGCGGGTCGGTTGCAGCTGGAAATCACCCGCTTTCTCGTCAATCAGCGCGAACCGGGCGGAAACGCGACGACGGTGCCGATCCTCCTCTGCGGGGGAGGAGCCTGCCTGCCGGGCTTGCGCGAAGCACTGGAGGCGCGTCTGAAATTGCCGGTGGATACCTTCGAGACTCGAGATCGTGTCCAGTGGGAGCCTGCGGTCCCGGCCGGGAAGATCGAACGCCTTCGCGCGCCTGCGTGGCTCGGTGCGGCGGTGGTGGCACTGCAGCAGGTGGAGCTGTGGCCCCGGATCTCGCTACTCCCGCCGGCTCGCGCCCAGGCGCGCGCGGCGCGCCGCCGACAGGCGACCTGGGCGGGTGCGGCCGCGCTGGTCGCGCTCGCCGGACTTCCACCTACGTGGCATTTCCAACGCCTCGCTCGGGAGGCAGAAACCAATGTGCGGGCCCTCGACGCCGAGGTGCAGCGTCTCCAATCCCTGGTGACGCGAAATCGCGAGGCCATTGCACGCATCGAGGCTGCCCGTGGGCGCCTGGCGGTCCTGCGCGATCTGACGTCGGCCCGGCGGCGTTGGCCGCGCTTCCTCGCCGAGTTGCAGTCCTGCCTCGAGGCGGTCCAGGACGCCTGGCTCGACAGCCTGCAACTGGATCGTGCGCCCGCGGGAGAGGGCGGACTTCCCCTCCGTTTTCGACTCGCGGGACGCCTTTTGGACGATCCCAACGAAACGGTGGCAATCGGGCCCGAGTCGGAGCGTCGCGTGCGGGCGCTCCTCACCCGTCTGGAGCGTTCACCAGCGGTGGCGCGGGTGGAGCGCGAACGGTTTGAACGCCTTGAACCCGGGGTGCTTCGATTCGAAGTGGTGCTCGCGGTCGCAGGAGACCGAATCCAATGACGCAGGTCCGTTTCCGTTGCGCTTGGGTGAGATCGCCATGGACCGGGCTCCTCGTGAGTCTGGTCTGCCTCGCGGTCGAGGGTGGACTGATCGTCCGATCCTGGCATCGCGAGCACCTGATCCGACTTCGAATCGAACAGGGCCGAGCCCGTTGCCAGATCCTCCGGACGTCCACCCCGGTTGCCAGTCCGGCCGCAGTTGCGGAGGCGGTGAGGATCTGCGCCGTGTTGGAGGCATCGGCGGCAGAACGTCTGGCGGAATGGCATGTACCCACGGGAGAGGCGGCAGAAGCCCGCGAGTCACCGGCGGTTCGGGAACGTGCCGACGCGTTCTTCGATCTTGCCTGGTTCGTCGAGTACATGCGGGCCGCCGCTGCGGAACGGGATGTACGACTGAACGACGCGGAGCATTTCGGATTTGCCAGCCACACGCGGAGCGCACCGACGCAGGAACAGGTCGACCGCGTGCTGCGCCAACGCCAGCGGCTGGAGGCGCTGCTGACTTCACTCTTCGATGCGCGACCGGCGCGCCTCGAGTCCGTGCGCCGCGAGAGTTCGGACGGAGCGGTCGCCGGGCGCGCCCGGACATCGGAGTCAAGCACTCCGGATCACTTTTCACTCGAATCGAGGCTTTCCCTGCGGAGAAACGGTTGGGTCGATACGCTGGCGTTTCGTGTCGCGTTCACGGGAGACACGGCGTGCCTGCGCCGCTTCATCAATCGCGTGGCCTCCGATCCCACACCCTGGGTGGTCAGGCTCGTTGAGGTCGAGCCCGAGGCTCCCGGGGGAGCGGCGTTGCCGACGGAGGGGGATCGTAGCCCTGCACTTCCGGCGATCCGACCCCGGCCCCTTCGATTCGTGGTCACGGTGGAAAGCGTCGAAGGACTGGTTGGCCGCCGCTCGGAATCGGGGGGCGCTTCGTGAAGTCACTGCGATCACCGGTCCGGCCGGCAAGGGATCACCGCCGAGGCATCTGGTGCCTGGGACTTCTTCTCGTCGCGGTCTCAACGATCGGAACGGCCTTTGCGTGGCGAAGCCCGCGGTCCGACCCTGTGCCGGTGGCAGATTCGTCGATCGCACCCTCTCCTTCGATGGTCGCTGACCTTCCTGCGGCGGAAACCGAAGAGGAGGCGGCCTGGCCGGAGGCGACGGTTTCGCCCAAGGGCGAATCGTGGCAGTTCGACCTTTTCAGTCCGCCCCTGTTGTACGCCGTGCCGTCGGAGCAGGGATGGTCGCCTTCCCCGGCGGTGGATGCCGAACCCGGCGCCGAGTCCCAGGCAGCGCCGACCCTCGGGAATAGCGGCGTGCGCGTGATCGAGATCGTTCAGGATGTTTTCCCCGTGCGTCTCCTCGGCTTTGGACGCAGCCCGCGCGGAACCTTTGGCGTGTTCCAATATGTAGATACCAAGGAGACCGCCCTTGCCAGGGAGGGCGAGCGACTGATTCGCGCCGGGCTGAGCGTCGTTGGATTGGACGCGGGCAGGATCACCGGTGCCGCCGACGCAGTCGAGTCGTCACTGCTGCCCCGCGCGCGGGTGGTGGACGCCGTTTCCGGAGTGGAATCGGTTTTGGAGGCAGGTGAAAACCTGAGCCAGGGAGAGGCCTGGGCCGTCCTGGAGATTCCTGGACGGGATGACCGGCACTGGATGCAGGCAGGGGATCGTGTGGTCACGTCCGGCGGCACCCTTGTACTTGAGCGGATCGATGTGCGCCTGCGACGCGCCTGGCTGGGTCTGGCTGGGGATGGGGATACGAATGCCCCGACGAGTGCTCCCACTGAGTTTAACCCTCCCCTGCGACTCCGTGCGGTAGGTTTAGAAGCGGCCTCGGCCGCTGGCTCGTCCCCGGCAGACGCGGCGTCCGGCCTGGAGCCGCAGGGCACTGACTCCCCACTTCCATGAAATCTCCCTTCCTTCGAATTGGCTGTACCGTTCTCGTCGGCCTCAGCGCTCAGGCCGTCGCAACACCCGTCCGGTCGCAGATTCAGTCCGATCCGACGCTCTCGCCCGGTGACGAGCTACAAGAAGGGCAGCGTGCGATGGCGAAGGGTCGGGCGCAGTACCTCGCGGGTGACTGGGATGCGGCTGAAGCCACCTTGCGTTCGCTGCCCCCGGCGAAGCGTGACGATCCCCTGGCAAAGGACCTGCTTCGGCGCATTGCCGAGGATCGGGCGCGGGTGAGCGAGGGAAACCGAAATGTGACCCGCGCGCAAATGGTCGATGAAGTCGGGCGCTCGTGGGAGCGCCCTGCGGTGTTTGAGGATCGGCCTCCGGCCGATTCCGCGCGGGAGTCGGTGTCGCGCCCGCTGGTTCAGAAACTCAATTCGATTCAGATCCCGGCGGTGAGCTTCAATCAAATGGATCTGAATCGCGTGGCGCAGACCCTGAGCGCGATCGCGGAGGAGTGTGATCCGTCGACCACCGGTCCGCGCGGGGTCAATGTGGTGCTGATTGATCCAGCCAACCGGAATCCCGAAGTCACCCTGTCGCTCCGCAACCTCTCCCTCAAGCGCATCCTTGATTTTGTCACGGACTCCGTGGGGTTCCAGTATGAGGTGCAGGAGGACGCCGTGGTCCTCAAACCCGGTGGTGAGACGTCATCGCTGGATACAGCATTTTTCCCGGTCGCACGTTCGACGGTGATTCGGATGACCGGGTTTGCGGGCAGTGCGCCCCCCGCTCCGGCAACGCCGGATCCGAGTGCTTCGTCGGCGGAGCCCGGCAGTTCGCATCCAACGCCTCTGTCGGCCGGGGGAGGGGAGGCCAACCTGCTTCGGACATTCCTGCAGTCCGCCGGGGTGGTGTTCGATGGCACGCCCGGCGCCAGCCTGGCCTACGACGGATCGGCGATGATTGTGACCCAGACCCCCAGGAACATCGAGCGCATCCGCGCCATTCTCAATCGTTACACCGACGTTCGGCAGGTGGAGATCGAGGCGAAGTTCATGGAGGTGCAGGAGGGGGTGCTGGATGAAATGGGCATCACCTGGGGAGTCGGACGCACAGGTCGACCCCGCACGGACCCCGCGACCGGCCAGCCCCTGCTGGATCGCTCAGGACGCCCCTTGTACACGTCGCAGGCGAACTACTCGACCGACCGGGTCAACCGAACGCTGAGCGGTGCGTTCACCGGATCGACCAATGGCAATTCAATCGTGATTGATGGGGAATCCGTGGCGAGCACGGCGCCTCCCCGACTTCCCGGCGCGGTGGCCCTGGCAGGTGAGGCGTCGGGGCTGGCGTCGATTTCGGGCATCATCGGTGACTTTAATGTCAGCGCGATGGTCCGCCTCTTGGCGCAGAAATCAGGGAGCGATCTACTGAGCGCACCCCGGGTGACCGTGCTCTCGGGAAACACGGCGACGATCACGGTGGCGCAGGAGCTCCGGTATCCACAGAGTTATGGTGAGATCCAGAGCCAGGTTGGTTCCGGCCGCACGGCGGCGGACGGATCCGGAGGTGGATCGGCGGGTGTGACGATCACAGCGGGCACTCCCCAGGATTTCACCTCTCGCAACGTGGGGGTGGAATTGAAGGTCACTCCGACCGTGGAGGAGGATGACTATTCGATCAGCCTCGATCTCTCGCCGAAGGTCACGGAGTTCGAGGGCTTTGTTGAGTTTGGTGGGCCCAGTGTTGCGGTCTCGGGCGGCAGGACCGTGACCGTGCCTCCCGGGTTCTATCAACCGATCTTCTCGGTGCGTGAAGTGTCCACGCGTGTCACCCTCTGGGACGGAGCGACGCTGATCATGGGCGGGTTGACGCGCGAGGAGGTGAAGAAGGTGCACGACAAGATCCCAGTTCTGGGGGACCTGCCGCTGTTTGGCCGGGCGTTTCGATCCAAAGGACAAAGTTCCCAGAAGCGAAACCTGCTCATTTTTGTCACGGCGAATCTAGTCAGCCCGGGAGGATCTCCCAAGAAGCAGGCGCTGCCGACGGTGCAGTCCGGATCCTCGTTTCAAAATCCCACCCTCGTCACTCCGGCCCGGGCCGAATCGCGGCCGAGGGTAAAACCGTGATGCATCGCAGGAATGTCGATTCTGCGCTGGCCTGCCGGCCAACCGCTGGTTTGGTGGATCCATGGCCAAGTGGCTTTTGATCGACGGATTCAATCTCGCCTACCGGTGTTTCTTTGCGATTCCGGAGCTGACCCGCGCGGACGGATTTCCGACGAATGCCCTGCACGGCTGGATCAAATCGATCTGGAAGCTGGAGGATCAGGAGCGTCCCGAAGGCACGTTGGTCTTCTTTGACCTCGGGGGCGCCCAGGACCGGCTCGCCTTGCTGCCCGAGTACAAGGCCCAGCGGGAGGAGATGCCGGAGGCCCTGGAAAAGCAGATCCCCTATTTGAAACGGCTCACACGGGCGATGGGGTTGGTCGGCGTTGAAGTCGACGGTGTCGAAAGCGACGATCTCCTCGCCTCGCAGGCGGTGGCGCTGGCGCGAATCGGACACGAGGTGCTGGTGGTAAGTTCGGACAAGGATTTCGCGCAGATTGTCGATGATCGGGTGAAGATCATGCTGCCGCCGCCTTCCGCGAATCCGAAGCTGGGATGGCGATTGATGGATGCGGCGGGAGTGGCCGAGAAGTTTGGCGTGCCTCCAGCGCAGATCGCCGACTATCTGGCGTTGGTGGGAGACGCCTCGGACAATATTCCCGGCGTCGATGGAGTGGGACCCAAGACCGCAGCGAAGTGGCTGCAGACCTATGGCACGCTGGAAGGCATCCTCGCAAATGCGGCGGAACTGAAACCCGATCGGTTTCGTGAAGCTGTGTCCAGCTATGCGGAGGGCCTGCGCCGCAACCGCAAACTCACCACGCTCAACCTCGGTCTGCAGACGATTCCGGCGACACGGGAAATGCCGCGGGTGGAGGAAGTTTTCTCACTGCTGGAGGAATTGGAGATGCGCACCTGCCTCTCCGATGCGCGCAAACGCTACACGCAGCCCGAGCTCTTCTGAGCACCGCCGGTTGCGATCCGCGACCCTCTAGCCCGCGGTGCCTTCTTTGGAAACGCCGTCCGGATCGAAGATGTAGCCCACGCCGTGCACGGTGCGGAAAGCATCCAGGCGGATGCCGTGTTCCAGGAAGAGGTCGCGCACCTTTACGATGTACTGGTCCAGTGAACGACTCCGGACGTCGGCATGAATGCCCCAGACTGAGTGAATCAGCGCTTTGCGGGTGATGACCACGCCCCGATTTGCCGAAAGGTAGGCGAGAATGCCGAGCTCTTTGCGTCCCAATTTCTGCACGTGGCCGTCCGGAAATGCGATTTCCAGCCGCACCGGTGTGATCTGGGCTCCGACAAACTCAAAGGGTTCGTCGCTGACTTTGACGTTCTTGGTGACGTTGAAATCGGTCTTGGATTCCGCGCGGCGCAGGACGGCACGAATGCGGGCGACGAGTTCGGCGTATCCAAACGGCTTGGTGACATAGTCATCGCCGCCCAACTCCAGGCCTTTCACCTTGTTGATCTCCAGCGTGTTGCCTGTGAGGAAGATCGTCGGAACGATGATATCGTTCGACTTGAGTTCCTCGAGGAGCGCGAACCCGGACTGATCCGGCAGGTTCACGTCGAGCAACATGAGGTTGGCAAAATTGCGTTTGAGAAAACGCAGGGCGTGCTGGGCCCGGTTGCACACCTGGGTGAGCATGCCGGCCTCTTCCAAATGGAGACAGATCAACTTCGCGAGTTCATCCTCGTCTTCGACAATCAGGATCAGCGGTTTAGGCTCTGCGCGCATAGTTGGTGGATCGGTGAAGCAGCAAGCGGTGTTCCCCAGCATCCGTCAGGGTTGGGGAGCATTTGGCTGTGATTTGGATTTTTTACAAATTGTTTTTTTACAAATCAATTCCGATTTAACGCATTTATGATGCATCAATAGTGCGAGGGAGATCGGCAGGGAATAGACTTGCGACAGAAAATGGCGGGGATTCCTGTGACGGCGTGTCCGCCCATGTACCGCTTCTGATGCTCGGGCTTCCGAAGGGAAGCCTCGAGGACTCCACCAAGAACCTGTTTGCCAAAGCAGGTTGGAAAATCACGACCAGTTCGAGGTCCTACAAACCAGCGATTGACGACCCGGATCTGGACGGCCGCTTTGTGCGGGCCCAGGAGGTGAGCCGTTATGTCGAACATGGGTTCTTCGATTGCGGGCTGACCGGGTATGATTGGATTCAGGAAAACGCGTCGGATGTCGTGGAGGTCTGCGACTTGATCTACAGCCGAGCTTCCGTGAAGAAGTCGAGGTGGGTGCTCTGTGTGCCGGAGTCTTCGCCGATCATGACCCCTCAGGATCTGGCGGGAAAGCGGGTTGCGACCGAACTGGTCAACACGGTGAAGCGTTATTTTGCCTCGCTGTCCGTTCCCGTGGACGTGGAGTTTTCCTGGGGTGCGACGGAGGTGAAGGTGCCTGACCTCGTCGATGCCATTGTCGATATCACCGAGACGGGATCGTCGTTGCGCGCGAACAAGCTGCGCATCGTTTCGACGTTGATGGAAACCAACACGAAGTTCATCGCGAACAAGCAGAGCTGGGCGAATCCCGCCAAACGCCGGAAGATTGAGACCATCGCGCTGCTGTTGACCGGCGCGCTGGAGGCGGAGACCAAGGTCGGTCTGAAGATGAATGCTCCGCGCACGGCGCTGGATGCCATTTCGCGAGCCATTCCCGCGTTGCGCAATCCCACGGTGTCGCCGCTGAGCCATCCCGACTGGGTTGCGTTGGAGACGATCATCGACGAGAGTGTCGTGCGCGAGATCATCCCGCAGTTGAAGGCCCTCGGTGCTGAAGGCATCGTCGAATATCCGCTGAACAAAGTCGTGTACTAAGCTGCAGTTGTGGTTGAGAAGTAGATACCCATTTCCTCCATGCCCACCGTCACCCTTGGCCTGCTCCAGCACGCCTGCACCGCGAATCCGGCGCAGAACCTGAAGAAGACCCTCGCGCTCACCGCCCAGGCCGCCAAGGCCGGGGCGAAGATCATCTGCACGCAGGAACTCTTCCGCTCTCAGTATTTCTGTCAGAGCGAGGATCACGCCAACTTTGCCCTGGCCGAAGCCATTCCCGGCCCGAGCACCGCGGCTTTTCAGAAGATCGCGAAGCAGTACAAGGCGGTCATCATCGCTTCGCTCTTCGAACGCCGGGCGTCCGGGCTCTACCACAACACGGCAGTGGTCATCGATGCGGATGGTTCCCTGCTGGGTATCTACCGGAAAATGCACATTCCGGATGACCCGCTTTTCTACGAAAAGTTCTATTTCACACCCGGGGACACCGGTTTTCGGGCGTGGCAGACCAAGTATGGCCGCATTGGCGTACTTATCTGCTGGGACCAGTGGTACCCGGAAGGCGCACGACTGACCTCGCTGCAGGGGGCCGAGATCCTGTTCTATCCGACCGCGATCGGCTGGCATCCCAAGGAGAAGGCGGAGTATGGCGTCAATCAACACGGCGCCTGGGAGACGATCCAGCGTTCTCACGCGGTGGCGAATGGCTGCTATGTGGCCGCGGTGAACCGGATTGGTCTGGAAACACCGGTCGGTGGCGATGGCATAGAATTTTGGGGTCAGAGTTTTGTCGCTGGGACGAGCGGCCAGATCCTCGCCAAGGCTTCGGTCGATCGGGAAGAGGTGTTGTTGACGGAGATCGATCTGGGCAAGGTTGACGTCACCCGCACGCATTGGCCGTTCTTGAGGGACCGCCGTGTCGATGCGTACGGCGACCTGACCAAACGGTTCATCGACTAGTCCTGGTTCGCCCTCACGACATGCGTTCCTCGTCCCGTCCGGCGTCTCGCGTCACGCCCACGTCCGATCCCACCCCGGCCAGCTTGGGCTTTCGCATGCCGGCCGAGTGGGAGCGTCAGGTTGCAATCTGGCTTTCGTGGCCCCACAAACGGGCCTCATGGCCCGGATTTTTCCGGCCCATCCCGTACAAGTTCGCAGAGATTGTCTCGGTCATTTCACGCTACCAGGAGGTTCGCATCAATGCGGCGAAACCGCTTCAGCGGCGGGCGCGCGCGCTGGTGGAAAAGGCCGGTGCCGATTTGTCCCGCGTCACGTTCTTCAACCATCCCACGGATGATGCCTGGTGTCGTGACCATGGCCCAATCTTTGTCCGGAACGACCGTACGGGCGAGGTGGCGCTGACCGATTGGAAGTACAATGCGTGGGGCGACAAGTATCCACCCTATCGACGCGACAATCAGATCCCTCCCCGCATTGGTCGGGCTCTCGGGTTGCGGCGTTTCGTCAAGGACATGGTGCTCGAGGGGGGGTCGATTGACGTGAATGGCGAGGGATTGCTGCTCACCACCGAGGCGTGCCTGCTCAATCCGAATCGAAATCCCGACCTGACCAAGGCGGAAATTGAACAGGCCCTGCGCGACACCCTGGGGGTGCACACCATCCTGTGGCTTGGGGATGGGATTGTGGGCGACGACACGGATGGCCACGTCGATGACCTGAGCCGCTTCTATCGGGCCGATGGAATTGTGACGGTGGTGGAGCCAAATCGACGCGACAAGAATCACCGAATTCTCAAGGAAAACCTTGAGCGCTTGAAGTCGCTGCGCACCCCAACAGGTAAGCGGTTCGCCTTGATTGAGCTTCCCATGCCGAAGCCGTCGTACTGCGAAGGCCAGCCCTTGCCGGCCAGCTACGCAAATTTTCTGATCATCAATGGCGCTGTTTTGATGCCCGCGTTCCGGCAGCCGAAGAAGGATGCGGAGGCTGCGGAAATCCTCGCGGAGTGTTTCCCCGGCCGGGAGATTATTCCGATCGATTGTTTGGAACTGGTCTGGGGTCTCGGGACTCTTCATTGCATCTCCCAGCAACAACCCGCTTGAAGTACCACCCGTGAAACGACTCCTCGTCCTTGTTGGAATTCCTTTGCTGGCAGCGCTCGCGGGCTGCGAGTCGGTGCGCTCTGACATCCGTGCGGGTGTCAAGGAGAAGATCGATGGTCCAACGTACCGACTTCACTACGTAGCTAGCGACGCTCGAGTGACTTATGAAGCGGCGAAAGCCTCACTGGGCAAGATGGGCTATCGGTTTGAGCGGGGCGGGGCGGCGCAGGGGCTGATTGAAGCGTTGAGCTCGGTCCATTCGGGCGAGTCATTGAAAAACAGCCGGCAGCTGCGCTTGCGCATTGAAATCACGAGTTATGGCGAAGGCTCCAATGTGCGTGCGCTCTTCACGGAAGTGCTCGAGGACGATTTCAGTAAAGGTCCGGGTCGGGCCACGGAGAACGCGTTGCGTGACACGTCTTTATACGAAGTGCTCTTCCGTCATATCGAAGAGGAACTGAAGAAATAGCGACGGCCTTGTCGCGAGGGGTGGTTTTGCGCTTGCCGACGCCCGGCGTTCCGGGTGATCCTGACCGTTCGCGGCATTGTTTCGATTCGGTCAGCGTTCGCCGCACTGTTCCCGCTGACCCATTAGTCATCAAATAACCTTCAACCCACGGCCCGCTTCGGGCCATCGCGATGGGTCACAGCGTTGGAACCCGCGGTGAGTCGTCGTTCTTGCACATGAGTTCAGTAATGGAAGAGCTTTTGGCTCAAACCTCCCTCGGTCTTCTGAAAGAGGGCGCAATTGTCCCCGGTGTTATCACCGAAATCCGCCAAAACGACGTCATCGTCGATATTGGTGCCAAAGCCGAGGCTGTGATTCCGGCCAGCGAATTCGTCGATCTCGGCGAACTGCAGATTGGCTCCACCATCGATGTTTTCCTCGAGAAGCTCGAAGACAAGAATGGCAATCCCGTCGTCTCGTTCGACAAAGCCGAACAGAAGAAGAACTGGGATAACATTCTCACCCGTTTTCCGGAAGGCTCCATCGCCTCCGGCCGTGTCCGCGCCAAGGTCAAGGGCGGCCTGATCGTGAACATCGGCGTGGATTCGTTCCTGCCGGCGTCGCACATCGACATCCAGCCCCCGAAGAACCTCGACCAGTACGTGGGACAGACCTACGACTTCAAGGTCCTCAAGATCAATCTCGACCGGAAGAACATCGTTCTCTCGCGTCGCGAGCTGATCGAAGAGCAGCGCACGAGCAAGCGCCGCAACCTGCTCGACTCGATCCAGCCCGGTCAGGTCCGCAAGGGTATCGTCAAGAACATCACCGATTTCGGTGCGTTCATCGACCTCGACGGCATGGACGGCCTGCTGCACATCACCGACATGAGCTGGGGCCGCATTTCGCACCCCTCCGAGATGGTGAAGCAGGGCGAAGAAGTTCAGGTCATGATCATCGAGGTGAACCGCGAGAAAGAGCGCGTTTCGCTCGGCCTCAAACAAACCACGAAGAATCCGTGGGACGACATCGAACACAAGTACCCGGTCGGTGCGAAGGTGCACGGCAAGGTCGTCAATCTCGTTCCTTACGGTGCTTTCATCGAGATCGAGCCCGGCGTCGAAGGCCTCGTCCACATCACTGAGATGTCCTGGACCAAGCGCATCACCAAGCCCTCCGAACTACTCAAGGTCGGTCAGGAGCTCGATGCGGTGGTGCTCGGCATCCAGAAGGAAGACCAGAAGATCTCCCTCGGCCTCCGCCAGCTGGAGCCGAATCCGTGGGATATGGTTCGCCACAATTACCCGATCGGTGCTCGCGTGCGCGGCAAGGTCCGCAACATGACCACCTACGGTGCCTTCATCGAACTCGAAGAGGGGATCGACGGCATGGTGCACGTCTCGGACATGTCCTGGACGCGCAAGGTCAATCATCCGACCGAAGTGCTCAAGAAGGGCGACGAAGTCGATGCCATCGTGCTCGATGTCGACTCTTCTCAGCAGCGCATCAGCCTCGGCATGAAGCAGATCTCGGTCGACCCGTGGACGGACATCGACTCGTTCTTCAAGATCGGCGATGTCGTCCAAGGCAAGATCACCAAGATCACCTCCTTCGGCGCATTTGTTGAGTTGAAGGACAATATCGATGGTCTCGTGCACATCTCGCAGATCAGCGAAGATCGCATCGAGAAGGTGAAGGACGTGCTCAAGCCCGATCAGGCGGTAACCGCACGCGTCATCAAGATCGACCGCGAAGAGCGTCGCCTGGGTCTCTCGATCAAGGCAGCCAACTACTCGAACGATCAGCTTGCGGCCGAGACGGCGACGTACGACGCGCTCAATCGTCAGAGTGCCGGCAGCGACATGATGAACCTCGGCGACATTCTCGACGAGGCTCAGCGCAAGTAAGCGAAGGCCGCGGCCATTTTAGATTTCAGGCGCCCACCTATTGGTGGGCGCCTTTTTTGTGGACTCTGTCAGGAGCGGTCGTTCCGGGCGGACGCAAAAAAGGCCGGTGTGGGCACACCGGCCGAGAGAGACTCCCACTCCAGAATCAGTTGAGATCGGAGTCGGTGTCGCGCGCGTTTCGTGACTTGGACTCGATGAACTCGCGGATCACCTCCATGCGCTTCCTCTGACGTTCATCAAGTTCGATTTCGTCGGAGTTGCGCTGGGTTTCATTCTTGGCAATGGCTTTGCGAATCTTCGACAGGGCAATGTTCTGCAGCTGCCGGATCCGTTCCCGGGTCACCTTGAATTTGCGACCGACTTCTTCGAGTGTGAGTTCGTCGTAACCGTCGAAACCGAAACGAAGTCGGATGATCTCCGCCTCCCTGGGTTCGAGCGAGTCGAGCATGGCACGCAGGTCGGCGCTTTGGGTCCGCTCCTTGAGCGCATCGAGCGGATTGAGCATGCTCTCATCACCGACAATGTCACCAAAGGTGGCGGAGTCACCATCCTCGCCGATCGGTGCATCCAGTGACGTTGGGCGGACACTGACCGACTTGAGGTGGGCCACCTTGCTCGTCGGAATCTGCAACTCCATGGCCAACTCTTCGTCGGTGGGCTCACGACCCAGTTCTTCCGACAAGGCCATGGCGGTGCGCCGCATCTTGGCGATCTTGTCGACCAAGTGAACGGGCAGGCGGATGGTCTTGCTCTGATTGGCGAGGGCTCGCTTGATGGACTGTTTGATCCACCACGCTGCGTAAGTGGAGAGTTTGCCTCCCTTGCGAGGATCGAACCGTTCCACCGCCTTGATCAGGCCGAGGTTGCCTTCGCTGATCAGGTCGAGCAGCGGCAGGCCAAAGTCCTTGTAATCCATCGCGATCTTCACCACGAGACGGAGGTTGGCCGAGATCATATGATCCCGTGCAGCCTTGTCACCGCGGCGGATGCGTTTCGCCAAGGCGATCTCTTCCTCGATGGTCAGCAGAGCGGTTTTGCCTATTTCCTGCAAATAGAGTTGCAGGCTGCTGCGCTCGAGCGGTGCCGCGGATTCGCGCGGGGACGGTTCGGCTTTTTCCAGAAACGAGGGCGGAGCGTCGAGCGGTGCGGCGGGGGCCTCTTCCACGAGGCTGGCGCGCGCAGAGGTATCGATGTCGTCGTCGGCAAACTTTCGAGAGGGTGTCGTATGTAGGGCCATGACGTAGATTTCGCTGTAAT
Source organism: Opitutaceae bacterium (assembly GCA_046346755.1). Classification (GTDB taxonomy): domain Bacteria; phylum Verrucomicrobiota; class Verrucomicrobiia; order Opitutales; family Opitutaceae; genus UBA6669. Next base: position 62,566 of record JAXMHM010000036.1, read on the forward strand.
ATGGGACACTCGGCGGCCGGAAGGTTCCGAAACCGGTGGCAAATAATTAGGCGGCTAACTACTCAGCCTAAATCGGGCCACGTACAGTGAAACGGCCGATTCCCTCGTAGGGATGCAATGACGCGAAAAAAAGTTGAGCCAAGTTGTCGCGCCGTTTGTGACATCGGCGCGCCGCCCTGACCCAAGTCCTGACTCAGGATTGCGGAAGCCGGTTGGCGATGGCGACCGCCTTAAACAGGGCTGACGCCTTGTTGATGGTCTCCTGATACTCGGCGGAGGGAATGCTGTCCGCGACGACGCCGGCCCCTGCCTGAATGTGGATTTTCCCGTCCTTGATCAGGGACGTGCGCAGCATGATGCAGGAATCCAGGTTGCCATCATAACCAAAGTAACCGAGTGCCCCGGCGTAGAAACCACGCTGGGACGGTTCAGCGGCGGCGATGATCTGCATGGCCCGGATTTTTGGCGCCCCCGACACCGTTCCGGCGGGGAAGGTGGCTCGCATCAAATCGTACGCGGTTCGGCCTTCGGCGATGACCCCTTCGACTTGAGAGACGATGTGCATCACGTGAGAATACCGTTCAACGACCATCATTTCGGGCACGGTGACACTGCCAAATTGGCAAACCCGGCCGATGTCGTTGCGGGCCAGATCGACGAGCATCAGATGTTCCGCACGTTCCTTCTCATCGGCCAGGAGTTCACGTTCAAGCGCGTGGTCCTCGGCCGAGGTCGCGCCGCGTTTGCGCGTGCCGGCGATTGGCCGGATTTCCACGCGTCCGTCGGTCAGGCGCACATGGACCTCGGGTGAAGCGCCGACGATCGCGAAGTCGCCGGCATCGAAAATAAACATGTAGGGCGACGGATTGACCGTGCGTAGCGCTCGATAGAGATCGAGGGGCGACTTTGTGAAGGGCGCTGAGAAGCGCTGGGAAGGAACGAACTGGATGATGTCTCCCGAACGAATGAACTCCTTCCCGTCTTCGACCGCTTTCTCGAAACCAGCCGGAGTGAAGTTGCCCGAAGGCACTTGAATGGGGCCGGGATTGATGAGCGGTGCCGGCGCGAGGGCTCGAGGTTGCTGGAGCAGACCAAACAACTCCTCCAGCTCCTTGACGGCGGCGGCATAGGCGATTTCCGGGTCGCCGCGCAAGTGGGCGTTGACGCACAGGCGCACAGTTTGTTTCGCGCGATCAAAGATGAGCAGCGAATCCGACATCATGAAGTAGAGCATGGGCAGCCCCAATTCGTCGGCGACGGGGGTGGGAACTGTCGGTTCGATTCGCGTCACATATTCATACCCGATGAAACCGACCGCGCCTCCAGTGAAGCGCGGCAGGCCAGGAAGCGTGACGGGAAGATGGCCCCGCATTTCCTCCTCCAAGAGCGTGAGCGGGTCCTTGGGGGTAGGGACGATTTGGGGGGCTTTGCCCGGCTCACGGATTTCGGTGGTGACGGGTCCGCAGGCCAGGATCTTGCGGGGACGGCAGCCGATGAAGCTGTAGCGTGACAGCGTTTCGCCGCCTTCAACGGATTCGAGCAAGTAGGAGGGACCCGCATCCTTCATTTTGGCGTAGGCGGATACCGGGGTCTCAAAATCCGCCATCAAATCGGTGTAGACCGGGATGACATTGCCCTCACGGGCCAGCTTGAGAAAGGTCTCACGGTCGGGAAAGATGTTCATGAGGAAGGGGAGAGAATCATTCAGCAGCCACTGACTTTGCCAGGTTTAGTGGCTTGTCCACGTCACATCCGCGTACGCGTGCGATGTAATAACTCAAGAGTTGAACCGGCACAGTTGCGAGGCTTGGAGGCACGTCCTTGGGACAGCCGGCAATTGCCTGACCTTCGCTGCCGGGGCCCGATGGACGTGTGCTGGCAGGGAATGTGGTGGGTGCGAGCGAAGGACTGCACCTCGCAATCATCTCGTCCGGGCTCGCTCGATTACGCCTGACCGTGGTTCGACTTTTCTCACAATGAGTTTTCGCGTCCTGAAGCGAGGAATCCCCGGCTAAGTTGCAGCCGCAGTCCTCCCTTCGCTTCAGTCCTACCATGAGGACTGAAACTCGCTTGGACTTGCCCTGATAGCCGCCTATGCCGCACATTATTTAACGCTTTTTGTCTGGCGAATTTACGTGCCGGCCGAATTCTTGGGCAAGGCTTTACACTGCTTTCTTATGACACTCGAAAAACGCGCTTTGGCGGTGATCATGGGAGGAGGGCGTGGCACTCGCCTCTATCCCCTCACGATGGAACGCTGCAAACCGGCCGTACCCCTGGCTGGTAAGTATCGACTGGTCGATATCCCCATCAGCAATTGCATCAATTCTGGAATCAACCGGATTTTTTTGCTGACCCAGTTCAACACGGCGTCGCTTCACCGGCACATCCAAGGAACCTACAACTTCGACGCCTTCGGCGGTGGCTTTGTGGACATTCTCTCCGCTGAACAAACGGAGAAAAGTGCAGATTGGTATCAAGGCACGGCAGATGCGGTGCGTCGGAATTTGGTGCACTTCCGGACCTTCAAGCACGACCTGGTGCTTATCCTGTCGGGTGATCAGCTTTACCGGATGGATTTCAGCAAGATCCTGGAAGACCACGTGGCCAACGGCGCGGACGTCACGATCGCGGCAATTCCATTTCCCGTTTCCAAGGTTGAAGGTCTCGGGTTGATGAAAGTGGGGGACAACCTTGAGATCAACGGCTTCGTGGAGAAACCGAAGGATCCGGCGGTGATTCAGTCGCTCACCTTGAGCCCGTCGCTGGAATCGCGCCTTAAGAAACACACGGGTGAAAAGCACTGCCTCGCCTCGATGGGTATCTACGTGTTCAACCGGCAGGTGCTGGCAGAGGCGCTCGACAACGCAATGACCGATTTCGGCAAAGAGGTCATTCCGAGTCTGCTGGGGAAGAAGCGACTGTTTGCCCACCTATTCGAGGGATACTGGGAAGACATCGGAACGGTTCGCGCCTTTTTCGAAGCGAACCTGCAGTTGGCCCATCCCCTACCGCCCTTTAATTTTTACGATCCGGCCGCACCGATCTACACCTCAGCCCGTTTTCTGCCGGCTTCCAAGATCAACAAGTGTCAGATTGACCACGTCGTGATCGGCGACGGTTCCATCGTCACGGACTCGTCGCTGCACCGTTGCGTGCTCGGCATCCGTTCCTTCCTCGGCGAAGGAACGTCCCTCGAGGACGTGATTGTCATGGGGGCCGACTACTACGAAAGCGAGGACGAGCTGCTTGCGAACACGGCCAAGGGCGTTCCCCACATGGGTGTGGGCCGAAACTGCAATATTCGTAAGGCGATTATCGACAAAAATGCGCGCATCGGTGACGGCGTGATTTTGTCCCCCGAGGGCAAAGCCGACGGGACCTACGATCACGGTATTGTCATCCGTGATGGGGTGCTGGTGGTGCCGAAGGGCGTCATGGTTCCGAGCGGCACCGTGATCTGACCGTTCCGATTTGCTGACGGCGAGCTCCGGCGGATTCCGGGGCTTGCTCCATCATCAGTTGTTGAAACGGAAGAGGGCGACGTCGCCGTCCGCGAAGACGTACTCCTTGCCCTCGAGTCGGTATTTTCCGGCCTCGCGGGCGGCCGCGGTGCTGCCGAGGCGGGTCAGGTCGTTGTACGAGACCACCTCGGCCTTGATGAAACCCTTTTCGAAGTCTGTGTGGATGACGCCCGCGGCTTGTGGAGCTTTCCATCCTTTCTTGATGGTCCAGGCCCGTACTTCTTTCTCACCGGCGGTGAAGTAGGTCTGCAACCCCAGCAAGGTGTAGGTGCCGCGGATCAGCTGGGAAACTCCGGAGTCGTCCACTCCAAGGTCCTTCAGAAACGCTTTCGCTTCGTCCGGAGCCAGGTCGATGAGCTCCGCCTCAATGCGCGCGCTGATCGGCACGTAGGCCGCGTCGTGATGAGCGCGAACGAACGCCGCCACCTGCTGCACAAACGGATTGGCCTCGGCTGTGGCGAGGTCATTTTCCGCTACGTTGCAGGCATAAAGGACCGGCTTGGCACTCAGCAGCTGAAAGAGCTGCAGCAGCTTCTTTTCGTCATCTGTACACGGCAGAATGTTGGCCGGCTTGTTTTCGTTCAGATGCGGGCCGAGGCGCTCAAGAAGGACCATTTCGGCCTGAGCCTCTTTGTCGCCGCTCTTGGCTTTTTTCTGGGACTTGTCCATCCGCTTGGTCACCGCATCGAGGTCGGCGAGGATCAACTCCGTGGTGATAACCTCGATGTCGCGAACCGGATCCACGCTCCCCATGGTATGGATGACGTCGGGATCTTCGAAGCAGCGAACGACATGCACAATCGCGTCGGTCTCACGAATATTGGCAAGAAATTGATTGCCAAGACCTTCGCCTTTACTCGCACCCGCCACGAGCCCGGCAATGTCGACAAACTCAATTGCCGCCGGGATCACGACCCCTGTTTTGGCGATCTTCTGGAGCACGTAGAGCCGGTCGTCCGGCACCATCACCACCCCGACATTGGGGTCGATGGTGCAAAACGGGTAATTGGCCGCCTCAGCCTTGCGGGAGCGGGTCAGGGCATTGAAGAGTGTGGACTTGCCAACATTGGGCAGACCGACGATTCCGGCTTTTAGCATAAACGCAGAACACAGCGGTGGGACTCGGGGCTTGACAAGCCATTTGTCGCCCCGTGCACTCCTCCGCTTTTCAAGTCAAATCCTGCCCAATCCTTCCGCACCCATGGCACTCTCCATTCGCCTCTCCCGCATCGGGGCCATTCACAAGCCCATCTACCACGTGGTGGTCGCCGAGACCCGTTCTCGTCGTGACGGCGCGGCCGTCGAAATGCTGGGAACCTACTCGCCGCGGTCCAAAGCCGCCGACGCCCTCACCCTGAAGGTGGACCGTGCGGACTATTGGATCAGCAAGGGTGCCAAGCCCTCCGACACGGTTCACTCCCTGATCAAGAAGGCCCGTAAGGCAGCTGCTTCAACACCCGCCGCCTAAACGAGTTCCGCTCCGGCTGAACCGCCGGATGCCTCCCGTTTGAATGAGCCTCGGCGAGACCGGGGCTTTTTCATTTTCCTTGATCCCTTCGACGTCGATTTCCGAGTCCGCTCATGCCCTTGCAGGTCGATGTCATTACGCTGTTTCCTCGTATGCTCGAGGGCTTCCTGCAGGAGAGCATCCTCGGCAAGGCGTTGGAGCGCGGGCTGCTCTCGGTTCGGGTCCATGATTTGCGTCAGTGGGCGACCGACCGTCACCGCACCGCGGATGACCGGCCCTTTGGCGGAGGGGCGGGCATGGTGCTGAAGCCGGAGCCTGTGTTTGCGGCGATGGAGCAGTTGCAGCGTCCCGGGTCGCATCGGATCTACCTGACGCCGGATGGCGCTCCCTTCAGCCCTTCCCGCGCGGAAGGCCTTTCCCGGAAGGAGCATGTGATCCTGCTGAGCGGCCATTACGAAGGAATTGACCAGAGGATTCGTGACACCCTGATCGACGAAGAGATTTCGATCGGTGATTACGTGTTGACCAATGGCACTTTACCCGCGGCGGTGGTGATTGACGCCGTCAGCCGGTTCATACCGGGGGTGCTGGGTGAGGAAAAGTCATTGACGCACGAATCCTTCACCAACAAGTTGCTCGACTTTCCTCAATACACGCGTCCCGCCGAATTCCGAGGCATGTCCGTTCCTGAAGTGCTCCTTTCAGGCAATCATGCTGAGATCGAAAAGTGGCGGCATGCGCGACAGGTGGAAAAAACCAGACTAGTCCGACCCGATTTACTCGAATCAACGAAAGCCCAGTTATGAACCCGATTATCAAGGAAGTCACCGATGTTCAGGTGAAAAAAGACCGCCCGCCGTTCAAAGTCGGCGACGGTGTTCGCGTGCACACGAAGGTGCGTGAAGGCGACAAGGAACGTGTGCAGATCTTTTCGGGGGTCGTGATCGCGCTCAAGGGCAGCGGTATTCACGAGACCTTCACCGTTCGCCGTATCAGCTACGGCGAAGGAGTGGAGCGTGTGTTTCCGGTCAACTCCCCGAATATCGAGACCATTGAGATCGAGAAGGAATCCGAGATCATGCGTGCGCGCCTGTACTATCTCCGCGATCGTCAGGGCAAGGCCGCCATGGCGGTCAAGCGCAAGGCTTACGACGACAAGGCCGTTGCCGCCGTGGCTCCCGCGGCCAGCTGAGCCAGGGAGGCGGTGCCTCCCGGTTGTTAACTTTCATCAAAGCGAGCCACCATCGGCTCGCTTTTTTTTTGTGCACTTCGTTTGACTGTCTGTCCTCTCGCCTTCGCGCGTCGGCCCAATCACTTTGTCCGCCATGACCCTGCAAACCATCCTTCTCTCCAAAGCCGCCAATCAGGCCCGTGGTCTCGCCATGGATGCCGTCCATGCCTCCCAGTCGGGGCATCTGGGTCTTCCGTTGGGAGCCGCCGAAGTCGGTGCCGTGCTTTTTGGTCACGCACTCCAGCACAACCCGGAACGTCCGCGCTGGATCAACCGGGATCGGTTTGTTCTGTCGGCCGGGCATGGTTCAATGTTTCTGTATGCTTGGCTCCACCTCAGCGGCTATGATCTGTCGCTGGAGGACGTGAAGCAGTTCCGTCAGCTTCACAGCAAGACGCCGGGACATCCGGAATTTCACGAAACGCCTGGCGTTGAGGCCACCACGGGTCCCTTGGGCCAGGGCATCGGCAATGCCGTCGGCATGGCCGTGGCTGGCAAAATGGCGGAAGCGCATTTCAACACTGCGGACCACACGATCATGGATTACCACGTCATCGCGCTGGCCGGTGACGGGTGCATGCAGGAAGGCGTCGCCTTGGAGTCCGTGGCCTTTGCGGGACACCAGGGCCTCGACAATCTGATCCTGATTTACGACTCGAACGACGTCACGCTGGACGCAATGGCGGACAAGACCCAGAGCGAAAACGTCGTGCAGCGGTTCAAGTCCTTGAACTGGGAGGTTCAGGCCATCGATGGCCACGACCTCGCCGCCATTCTCAAGGCCGTGACGCGGGCGAAGAAGACCAAGTCGGGCAAGCCTCAGCTGATTGTTGCCAAGACGATCATTGGCAAAGGCATTCCTGAAGTTCAGGGAACGGCCAAGGGACATGGCGAAGGCGGTGCCAAGTTTATCGATGCCGCGAAACCCGCGCTCGGCTTGCCCGCGGATCAGCATTTTTTTGTCAGCGATGATGTTCGCGCCTACTTTGCGCAACACAAGGAGCGGTTGGTCCGTCAATGCAACAAGTGGCACAAGACCTACAAGGCCTGGCGGGAGGCCAATCCTGCGAAGGCGGAGCTGCTCGACTCCGCCGGCAAAACGACCGACGCCGCGACCCTGCTCTCCAAGATTCCGGCGTTTCCGACCGACTCCAAGCTTGCGACGCGGGCTGCCGGCAAGGCAGTGCTTCAGCCGCTCGCTGCCGCCCTGCCGTTGCTGGTGGGTGGAAGCGCTGACCTATACGGTTCGACGCTCAACTACATCGCCGACGCGCCTGATTTCGACAAAACGACGCGCGGCGGCCGCAATATTCGGTTTGGCATTCGAGAACACGGCATGGCGGCCATTGCCAACGGCATGGCCTACGACGGCCTGTTCCGTCCCTCGATCGCCACCTTCCTGGTGTTTGCCGACTACTCCCGTCCCTCGATGCGCCTCGCCGCCCTGGCGAAGCTGCCGGTGGTCTACATCTACACCCATGACTCAGTCGGGGTGGGAGAGGATGGTCCGACCCACCAGCCGATCGAAACCGTCTCGTCCCTTCGCCTCATTCCCGGTTTCGACGTCATTCGTCCGGCCGATCCCGAGGAGACGGCGGGTGCCTTTGCCGCTGCCCTCGAGCGCACCGATGGACCGACGCTGCTGGCTCTGACGCGCCAGGCGCTGCCCACGCTGAATGAAATTCCCCTCGCGGAACGGCGCGAAGGCGTGCTCAAGGGTGCTTATGTGGCGGTTCGTGAAACCGCCTCTTTGGATACTGTGCTCCTCGCCAGCGGCTCCGAACTCCAGTACGCCGTGGCCGCAGCCAAACAACTCGGCGCGGGCACGCGCGTGGTCTCCGTTCCCTGCTTCGAGCGATTCGCCCGTCAATCGAAAGAGTATCGCGATGCCGTGCTGCCTCCGTCCGTCCGCAAGCGCGTTTCGATCGAAGCCGGTGTGACTTCCCTGTGGAGCCGTTGGGTCGGACTCGACGGAATCACCTTGGGCATTGACCGGTTTGGCATCAGCGCCCCCGGTGGCACGGTGTTCAAGGAGTTGGGAATCACCACCGACGCGGTGGTGGCGGCAGCCCGTTCACTGACCTGATCCGGCTGGCCGACCCAAGCGCGCAAGCCCTCATTTGCCAGGTGCTTGCGCGCAGTGGTAGGGAATGAACCCGGAATGCGGTTGATTTCTGCCTGCCTGCAGCCGTGTTTGGAGTCCTCTAACCGCTTGGGGTCAAGTAGGTAGGGCTTTAAATCGCCGGTTCAGTGCTTCATTTTAACTCCTGATCTTGCTTTTTTGATTAGGCTCCTAATTATCAGGAGCCTTATTTAAATTGATGCGCCTATGCCGTTGCTGATGCTCAAAGACCTGCCGCGCTACGAGTGCCTCCTGGAGGGCGCCAAGCAGTTTCCTGACCTCGATCCATCGGCTTCGGAAGTGTACTTGCATTTGCTTCGGACAGGCGACGAGGTATTCCGCACCTGTGATGCCCATTTGGCCGCGCACAACATCTCTCAGGGGCGTTTCACGGTGCTCATGCTGCTGCTCGACAAGGCGACCGACTGTCCTCATGCGCGGACTCCGGCGGAACTGGCCGAAATGGCTGGGGTCACTCGCGCGACGATGACCGGTTTGATCGACACGCTCGAGCGCGACGGTTTTGTCCGTCGCGAACCGGATCCCCATGATCGCCGGATGATGTCGGTCAATCTGACGCCGGCCGGCCAGCAGTTTCTCTCGCGTTTTCTGCCCGAGCACTTCCGTCGCACCGCGGCGCTGATGGCCTTCTTGACCGAGAACGAGCGCAAAGTGCTGGTCAAGCTCCTGGCCAAGGTCCTGCAGGGGACCGCCGCCTTGCCGCCGCTCGGATCCGGGTCGGCGGCGGGAGCGGTTGCCGCCCCACCTGCCTCGACCGTGCCCTAGGTATCACTTTTCCACCCACACCGTTATGATTATGAAGTTCCTTATCGCCTTGGTCGGCTTCGCACTCGTTGTGCTGTCGTTAGGCGCGGTCAAGATGTCCCAGTTCAAGGCCATGGCGTCGATGAATCACACGCCTCCCGCGTCCGCCGTGACGACGATCAAGGCGGAGCTCGCCAGTTGGCGACCCACCATCAATGCCATAGCCACGCTCGCACCGGTCGAGGGCGTCACCCTTGGCGCCGATGCCGATGGCACCGTGGTCCATATTGCGGTGGAAAACGGCGCGATGGTCAAAGCCGGTGACATCCTGATCGAACTCGACACCTCGGTCGAAGCGGCCCAGCTCGCCGCGGCCGAAGCGCGCCGCGTCATCGCCCAACTGGACCGCGAGCGTGCCGTCCAGCTTCTGGCCAAGGCCACGATCAGCCAGGCGGAACTCGATGCCGCCAATGCGCAGCTCAATCAGGCGGAGGCGGACAGTGCCGCGTTGCGTGCGCTCATGGCCAAGAAGGTGGTCCGGGCGCCGTTTGCCGGGCGGGTCGGTATCCGTCTGGTGAATCTAGGGCAGTTCGTCGCGCGAGGCGCCCCGCTCGTGCCGATCCAGCGACCCGATCCGATGTTCGTCAATTTCAACATTCCCCAGCGGCAGTTGCCGGAGATCCAGGTCGGGCAGACGGTGCTGGTGAAGGTGGATGCCTATCCTGATCGTATTTTTCGCGGCACCCTGAGCGCGATCAATCCTGCGGTGGACGCGGCGTCACGCAATGTGTCGGTGCAGGCGACCGTATCGAATCCCGACGAGGCACTCCGGTCCGGCATGTTTGCCCGCGCGGAAGTGGAAATGCCCGTGGGCAAACCCACGGTCGTGATTCCCTCCACATCGATCGCCTATGCGTCCTATGGCAACTCCGTTTACATTGTGGAGAAGATGAAAGGTGCCGACGGCGCCGAGTTCCTTGGTGTCCGACAGCAATTCGTCAAACTGGGTGTCAGCCGGGGCGATCAGATTTCCATCGTCGATGGGATAAAGCCCGGTGAAGAAGTGGTCACTTCGGGCGTATTCAAGCTACGCAACGCGATGCCTGTGCAGGTCAACAACACGGTCCAGCCTGGAAACAATCCGGCCCCGAAGCCAGCCAACACCTGAGCCGCCGTCCTCCATCGGACCCGCGACGCACGGCTTGACGCCGTTCTTGCGGCCCTGCCGTAGCTGAACCGGAGCGTTCCCATGAAATCTAGCTTTACCGATCTTTTCGTCCGCAAGCCCGTCATCGCGATGGTTGTCAACATCGTGATTCTCGTGGTCGGGCTGGTCTCCTACAACCAGCTCAACATCCGCCAGTATCCGCGAAGTGACAGCGCCGTGGTCAACGTGACCACCGTCTACTTCGGAGCGAGCGCCGAAACCGTGCGCGGGTACATCACCACCCAGCTCGAACGGGTGATCGCCAGTGCCGACGGCATTGACTACATCGAGTCTGAGAGCCGTTCCGGTCTCAGCACGATTCGAGTCTACCTGCGGCTGAACTACGACACCAACGCCGCCCTGGCGCAGATCAGCGCGAAAATCGACCAGGTTCGCAGCGAACTGCCTCCGGAGGCCGAGTCGCCCAGCATCAGCGTTGAGTCGAGCGACAACCAGTTCGCCTCGATGTACCTGAGCTTCTACTCGGACCAGCTGGAGCAGAACCAGATCACCGACTATCTGAATCGCGTCGTGCAACCGCAGCTCTCGTCCATCAAGGGCGTGCAGCGTGCCGACGTGTTGGGCGGACGCATCTTTGCCATGCGCATCTGGCTCAAGCCTGAGGAACTCGCCGCCCGGAGCATCAGCCCTTCGGAGGTTCGGCAGGCCCTGGCCAACAACAACGCGCTCGCGGCGGTGGGTGCGACCAAGGGCTCCATGATGCAGATCAGCCTGGTGGCCAATACTGACCTTAAGAACATCCGTGAGTTTGAACAGCTCGTGGTGGCCGAGCGCAATGGAGCGATTGTTCGACTCTCCGACGTGGCGGAGGTCGTCCTCGGCGCGGAGAGCTACGATGAAGAGGTCCGCTTCGGCGGACAGAAGGCTACGTTCATGGGGATCTGGGTGCTGCCAACGGACTCGACCGTCGAGGTCATCAAGCGGGTCCGCGATGCGATGCCCGGCATTGAAAGCCGGTTGCCGTCGGGCTTGAAGGCCAAGATCGGATACGACGCCACGGGTTACATCGACGATGCGCTGAAGGAAATTGTCACGACCCTGATCGAGACCCTGCTCATCGTGGCGGTGGTGATCTTCTTCTTCCTCGGGTCGCTGCGTTCGGTGCTGATCCCGCTCGTCGCCATGCCGCTCTCGTTGATCGGAGCGATTTTCATCATGCTGGTGGCCGGGTTCACCATCAACCTGCTGACCTTGCTCGCCGTCGTGCTGGCGGTCGGCATCGTGGTGGACGACGCCATCGTCGTGGTGGAGAACGTCGAACGACATATTCGGGAGGGCAGTTCACCGTTTGACGCCGCCATAATGGGTGCGCGCGAGCTGGTGGGTCCGGTCATCTCCATGACGATCACGCTGGCCGCGGTGTATGCGCCCATCGGGTTTCAGGGCGGCCTGACGGGCGCCCTCTTCCGCGAATTTGCCTTCACGCTCGCCGGCGCCGTGACGGTGTCGGGCTTTGTCGCCCTCACCCTTTCGCCGATGATGAGCGCCTACCTGCTGCACGGCAAGGAGGACGAGGAGCGTGGCCTCACCGGCCGCATCAATCGCGGTTTTGACGGGTTGCGCCGGGTTTACGAGCGCGTCATTGGCTCCGTCCTGACCGGATGGAAGTCCGTCGTGGTGGTGCTCTCGATCCTGTTCACCCTGTTGCTGGCGCCCTTCTTCATGCTGGCTCAGAGTGAGCTTGCCCCGAAGGAAGACCAGGGCGTGGTGTTCAGCATCCTCCTGCCGTCGCCCACCTCGACCATCGACCAGAATCTGATCTTCTCGGAGGAAGTTCAGAAGATGTTCGAATCGTTCCCCGAGTACGCGAACTCCTTCCAGCTCACTGGAGCCAACTTTGGGTTTGGCGGCGCGATCCTCAAACCGTGGTCCGAGCGGTCGCGCACCGCGCTCCAGATTGAACAGTCCCTTATTCCGCTGGCCGCCCGCATCGCGGGTATGAACGTCATCATGACGACACCCGAGCCGCTGCCCTCAGGCGGACAGTTCCCCATCGAATTTGTGCTGCGGTCGACGGCCGACCACAGCCAGATGCTGGAGTTTGCGCAACAGCTGGTCCTGTACGCGAACACCGAAGCGAACGAGCCCAATGCCGCTCCGACCTTCTACTTCGCGGACAGTGACCTGAAGTTTGACCTTCCCCAGTTCGAGATCGAAATCGACAAGGACAAGGTTGCCGCGATGAACCTGAGCCTGACGGATGTGGCACGGGATTTGGGAGCGCTGCTCGGAGGTGGCTACGTCAACCGGTTCGTCAATGACGGTCGCAGTTACCGTGTCATTCCACAGGTGAACCGGGGAGACCGGCTCAATGCCGATCAGCTTCTTGACTACCACATTCGCGGACCCCAGGGGCAGCTGATCCCGCTCTCCACCATCGCAACGCTGCGCGAAACCGTTCAGCCCCGCACCTTGAACCGCTTCCAGCAGCTCAACTCGGTGAAGATCACCGGCGTGGGTCCCAGCATTGATGGCGCCTTGAAGAAACTTGAGGCCAAAGCGGCGGAGATCCTCCCGCCCGAATACTCCTTCGATTACGGCGGCCAGTCGCGTCAGTTGCGCAACGAAGGAGCGGCTTTGTGGAAGGCGGGCCTCCTGGCGGTGTTGCTCATCTTCCTCGTGCTGGCGGCTCAATTTAACAGTTTCCGCGATCCGTTCATCATTCTGCTCGGGTCTGTGCCCCTCGCGATTGTGGGAGCCATGCTTCCGATCTTTCTCTGGAAGACGACGTTGAATATCTACTCCCAGATCGGACTCATCACGTTGGTCGGTTTGATTGCCAAGAACGGCATCCTGATCGTGGAATTTGCCAATTCGCTCCAGGAGCAGGGTGTGTCGAAAATCGATGCCGCCCGGCGTGCGGCCGCCACGCGGCTCCGCCCCGTGCTGATGACCTCGGCAGCCACGGTGTTTGGGCACTTGATGCTCATCTTCGTGACCGGTCCCGGTGCGGCCGCTCGAAACAGCATTGGTTGGGTTTTGGTGGTGGGAATGGCGGTGGGTACCTTCTTCACTTTGTTTGTGGTACCGACCTTTTATCTTCTGATTGCCCGTGATCACTCAAAGGACCGTTCGCTCGAGGATAGCTCGACGGTGCTGGGGTCCGCTGCAGCTGCTTCCAAATAATATGATCTCACGATTGACTCGACTCACCTGCGCCGGTGCGGTCCTGCTCCTGGCAGGCCGATTGACCGCGCAGCCGGCGCAACCGCAGGCGGTTCCCGACACCCTCGACTTGAAGACCGCCGTTGCCTACGCGCTGGAGAACAACTTCTCCATCCGTCAGGCCCGGGAACGGATTCGGCAACAGGAGGGAGTGATCCTTGAGGTGAGTGCGCAGCGCCTCCCCACAGTCTCCCTGGCCGGAAGCTACCAGCGGAATGCGACGGAAATTTCCCAGTCGTTTCCCTCGGATGACTCGGCCTGGCAGATTCAAATTCAGGCCCGGCAGGCGCTTTACGCAGGTGGTGGCATCAAGGCCGCTGTCTCGAGCGCCCAGTTGGTCCGCGAGGCGGCGATTCTCGAGTTGCAGGGCGTGATCAATGAAGCGCTCCTGATCGTCCGGACTCGGTTTTACGATGTTCTGCTGGCGCGGGAGAGCATCAAGGTGCGCGAACAGTCTGTCGCCTTGTTGAAGGAACAGCTCCAGAATGCGAAGAATCGATTCGAAGCCGGAGCCTCCTCCAGTTTTGAGGTTCTTCGTGCCGAGGTGGCTCTGGCCAACGCCCAGCCTCCGCTCATCCAAGCGCGGAATGGCTACCGGATTGCCATTGAGGAATTGAGACAGGCCTTGGGATTCACCAATCGCGAAGGCGAGAATCTGCGCAAGACCCCCGAATTTCTCGGCGAGCTGGCGTTCGATCCCGTGAGCTTTGACCTGCAGACCGCACTCGATGCATCACGGGCCCACCGTCCGGAGCTGGCCCGTCTCGACAAACTGCAGGCGGCTCGGGAAGAGGGGGTGCAAGGTGCGAAGGCGGGAGGCCGGCCGGGTGTGGACCTGGTGGGCGGCTACCAGTGGCGCAAGGCGGGAGCGAGCGATTCGTTTGGCGACGCCAACGACGGCTGGTTGATTGGGGTTCAATCCCAGTGGAATGTTTTTGATGGTCGCGCCACCGCGGGCCGCATCGCCCAGGCTCGTTCCGCCCTGGCCCAGGCGCAACTGGCCCGCAACGAAGCGGAACTTGCTGTTGAAGTCGAAGTGCGTCGCGCCATGTCCTCGCTTCAAGAGGCGGGTGAACTCGCCGAAGCCTCTCAGAAGGTGGTCGAGCAGGCGGCCGAAGCCCTCCGGCTCGCCAGCGTCCGTCAGGCTGCCGGCACGGCCACCCAGTTGGATGTACTTACGAGTCAGGTGGATCTGACGCAAGCGCGCACCAATCAACTCACCGCCAACTATAACTATCTCGTTGCCATTGCCCGCTTGAGAAAAGCGATGGGACAGGCCGATCAATTTGCGCCTGGTTCCTGAGCGATCTACCGGGGGAGTACTCCGGGCTGTACCGGAAAAGGAGAGATGGCGATTCATCGCAACTCCCCTAGGTTACGACTGTCCTTTCCGTAGCTCATGAAACTCACGCGCGTCCTTGTCATCGGTTCACTCGCGTTGTTGGCGCTGGTGCTGATCGCGGTGGCGCTCGCCTTCAACTCCAGCGTGCAGACTTGGGCGGCCCGCCGGGCGGTGGCGGGGCAGCCAGACATGGCGGTGGAGCTGGGCCGCGTGTCGGTCGGACTGCAACGAGTCGACCTTCAGGCAGTGACAGTCCGTGTCCCGGGTATGAAGCTCACGCTGCCCGAGGCTTCAGCCGAATTGCCGGTCATCGATGCGGCATCGAAGAAGGTCTTTGTTCGGCGCTTGAAAGCCCATGGTTGGACGCTCGATCTGACGGCGCCCGCCACCCTGGCCGAAACTCCGGTCCCTTCTCGCCGGGCGGTCGCCGGATACCTTGCGGTCCTTGCCAGCGCCGAAGCAGCGCCGGCGAAAAAGGTGGAGGCGTTCGCCGGAATTTTTGGACTCCTGCGACTGCCGGTCGAATTGTCGATCGACGAGGCAGATCTTGCCGGTGTGGTGATTTTTCCGACGACCCAGGGACAGCCGGCTGGCCGAGCGACGGTGACGATTGCGGGCGGCCAGCTCGGGGTCGGACGGGAGGGCCGGTTTCGTGTGGCGGCCAAAGCGACCCTGACAGGAGCAGTCACCGACTTGACGGCAACCAGCGAGATTGGGCTGCACATGGACACTGGCAGCTCGATCAACCGGGTCACGGCAACGACGGACCTGACCGCAGTGGGAGCACAGTTTCCAAACGGGGCGCGAATCAAGTCCACCCTCCACGCGGACCGTGGCGTGCAAGGGGCGGAGAACTACCGGCTTCTGGTGGAGGGTGATGGCAAAGCCCTGATCGATCTTCAGGCGCAACTTCCGGCGGGGGCTAGCCAACTGGGCGGGCGCCTTGTCCTTTCCGTTCGCGACACCGACCTGTCTCCCTTCTCATTGGGCCGGGCTCTCCCGGTGTTCGCGGCCACGGTGGATACGAAGTTCGGCGCGACCACCACGTTTCAGGCCTTTAGCGCACAGGGCTCGTTTGAGGTGGTGGCGAGCCGTCTCGAGGTGGTTTCCCCGCAGTTGAAGCCGGTTGGCCAAGTCACGGTCACCTCGACGTTTTCTGTTGAGCACACCGCGGAGCTTCTCCGGGTGAATTCCTTGCAGGCCCGCCTCGCCGGGTCCGCGCCCCTGGCCTCGATCGATGTCAGGCAGGCCTTTGGTTGGGTCCCGAAGACAGGCGAGCTCAAGGTGGCGGATCCCACTCGTGAACTGGTCTCGATCGCCTTGGAAGGAGTTCCGCTCGCGTGGGCCCAGCCCTTTCTTGACGGAATGAAGATTGAGGGTGGGGATGTTCGGGGGAGCTTTCTCGTGCGTGCGGCCGAAGGGGGATACTCGATCCGGCCGCAGGTTCCTCTCACCTTGTCGCCCTTCTCTCTGGCCAAGGACGGCAAGCTCCTCCTCCGGCAGGTTGGACTGACGGTGAGTGCCGGAGCTGACGTCACACCTGGCGCCTGGCAGGCGGACATATCCGAATTGGTGGCCCGCGAAGGGGCGACCACCTTGGTGTCGCTCGCCGTCAAGGCCGGTCAGGCTGGGGGAGCGGCTCAGCCCATGAAGGCCACCGGTCGCCTCTCCGTGGATTTACCTGCCGTGCTGTCCCAACCTGCTGCCAGCGGCTCGGCCGTGCTCTCGCGCGGTACGTTGCGCGGAGATTTCACGGCCAGTCTGGGGGCCACCCAGGAGCTGGCCGCCCAGCTGGTGTTCTCTGACCTGATCGCGGGAGCCGAGGAAAAATTTCCGCGGGTGACGGTGGACGTGCGCGCGGACGTCCGTGCCGACGGGTCCTTTGCCGCGCGGGCACCGGTGGTCGTTGAAAAAGAGGGTCGCAAGAGTGACCTGATGATTGCCGCCTCTGGAAAACCGGAGAAGGAGGGCATTGCGGTCGACGCTCAGGTGGCCAGCACCCGGTTGCACCTGGATGACGTCAAGATCCTGGGCGCCCCCTTTGCGCTGGTGGCTCCAGCGGAACCCGTGAAGGCACCTCCATCGGGGCCGGTGCCTCCGGACAAGGAGCCGCTCTGGAAGGGAGTGTCAGGCAAGATGACGCTCTCACTTTCGGAAGTCGTGTATTCACCCGATCTGACGGTCCGTGATGTTTCCGGAACCGTGCGAATCGGACCGGCGGCGGTGACGATTGAGGCGCTCAAGGCCGTTCTCGGCACTGGAGGTCAGGTGGCGGTTTCGGGTGGAGTGAACTTCACGCCCGCAGTCGCCAAACCCTATTCCCTCAAGGCGGACATCGCGGTGGCCAATCTCGATTCAGGCACGACGTTAAAGGCGCTGAAGCCCAGTGACGGTTTGCCCCTGGTTGAGGGCACATTCGATCTCACCAGCAAGATTGCGGCGTCGGGGGCGAGTCTGGCGACTCTGGCTGACATGGCGCGGGGCGATGTCCGCATTTCGAGCAAGGGTGGCATTTTCCGACCGTTGCCCTCGTCGTACCTTGACACGTTTGTCAGTGCGAAAAACCAGCTGGCGAAACGCTCCGAGCAGGCAGGCGCGCTCAGCGCTCTGGCCGGGGCCATCGGAGCCCGGTTGCCCACGGCGCTTGGCGGTGCGGCGAGCAAGGCACAGCAACTGGTGGAGCGTATGGGAGAGCTGGAGTCGATCCTTCGTTTGATCGCCGAAGTTAAGTTTGACCAGCTCACGTTGGATGTGGGCGGCGACACCAACCTCGACACCGTGCTCCGCGACCTGACCGTCACCGCTCCGGAGCTTCGTTTTGTTGGCACGGGAGGCTTGAAATACCGTCCCGACGTGCCGCTTTGGAAACAAGCACTCTCTCTCAAACTCGCCGGTGCTGCCCGAGGGAAGGCCGCCGAGGTGATGAAGAAGGGCAACCTCCTCGGAGAAACCGTGGACAGTCTGGGTTATGTGCCCCTTTCCATGGATGTGAACATCGACGGCACCGCCGAGAATCCCGACACCTCGCGCCTGGTGACGGCGCTGGTGGACAAGGTCCTCGGCGTTCAATTGCAGCCCGGCGATGTCGAGAAGATCAGGCAGGGTGATGTCCTCGTTTTGCTCAACGTACTGGGTCAGTTGAAGTAGAGGGCGGAGGGCGACGAGTCTGAGTGCAAGGCCCGGTGTTGCGCAGCGCGACTCCGAGCAAACCGCAACAGGCTCCCACCAGATGTGCCAGTGGCACCGGGGCAAAGGCACCACCGGACGCGTCGACGAACAGCATGGAGCCCTGGGCGCATTCGTATCCGATCTTCACTACCAAGCCGAGCAGGGCGGCGGCGCTGAGCCACGTCCGGATGGGTTGCGACCCCTCCCGCCCGCGCTGCAACTGCGTTCCCGCGATCCACGCAAAGAGGAGCGTGTCGAGTCCTGACAAGCCCCGGTACCGCTCCACCTCCGGCTGAAGAATAAGAACCATCACCGAGATCGCCGCGCCGCCGGCGGCCAGGAGACGCGCCAACGAGCGGCGACCCACGTAGGGTCGACCCGTCCAGCCGGATTCAATGGCCGAGCCCAGGAGCAACCAGACGGCGAGGTCCCAGGTTCCGTGCGAGTTGCCGAAATGGACCAGATGCCCGGTCCAGACGCGCCAGAGTTGAGCTTCAAGAAAGGCCCGGCGCGTCAGCTCCAGCGCCGGTGCGAGGCCTGGGACCGCGAGCAGTGCACCCACAACGAACGCTACTCCAACGGTCAGCCAAGGGAAGCGGAGGGAAACAGATGTCATGGAAAAGTCGCGTTGCCTGGGTTGCGATGCACCGTTGGTCCAGATGCAGGTGAGTGAGGGCGCCTGATTCAACGTCCCCCGCCGAGGGCGCGGCGCGAGCCGAGCACCGAAGCGAGCAGTAGCAACAGCAGCAGGGCGTTGCTCCATTCGGGCGAAAGTGCACCTCCTCCCGATCCGCCTCCGTGACTGACGTGCGGGGCGGTCGTGGGGAAGGTGGGCTGCCGGGTGTCGACCCGGTACACGGTTGCCGGCTGGGTGGACCGAACGGCCTGGGCCTGCCGTTCCAACGACGTGCGCTGCTGGTTGTTCCTGGCAATGCCACGGCGGGCAAACGTGGGATCATCCAGCACCACCATGGCGGTGTGGTCGGTCACGAGTTGGTAGGCGACCCCCAGCGCCTGGATCGCGTCCTTGGATTCCGAAGCAGGCAGGGCTCCGATCGACTCCTTGACCTCAATCTGCTCGATCTGCGCGAGAGCCCAAAGTCGTTCGATTTCAGGATTCGACGTGTCGGTCTCCGGGAAGTCGAACGATGTCGTGTAAGTCTTGTCTTCCCCGGTCAACTTGGCGCGCAACGTGACTGTCGCTCGTCCGGCACCCTCATAGCGGCCGAACAGGATCCACTGCTGCCCCCGGTAGATCTTCTGGGGGAGGTCTCCGGTTGTATCGAAGACTTTGACACCCGAGAAGGTGAAAGCGGCGTCGTGCAGCGCCTCGTAGGTGACCTTTGACTTGGCGAGCATAAGCTGACCGACGATGTCGTCGTCGTTGCTGATACCCGCATACGCGCCGCCGGTGGCGTCCGCGAGCGTGCGCATCAGGGGCCAGTTGGCGCTGTTTCCCATCAGGAATCCAAAGAGCCGCAAGTCGTACTGTTTCAGCAGGCGGTGGAATGCCGCGGGATCGACCACCCCCTGGTTGGCAACCCCGTCGGTCACGAGGATCAGGCTGGTGGCCCGATCCGCATCCAGGCCCTTCAATCCTTCGACAATCCCCGCATAGAGATTCGTGCCTCCCGAAACGGTGAGGGCTTTGACCCGCGCAATGGCGAGCTGGATCTGCTCGGGTGTGGCCGACGTCCATGGCACCACCTCCTGGGCCTGCTGGCTGAACGTGACGATGCGGAATCGGTCGGCCGGTTTCATGGAGCCCAGTGCCTGGCTGACACCGCCCGCCAGGGTGTGAAGTTTCCCCTGCATCGATCCGGAGGTATCCAGAACGTAGACATAATTGGCGCCCTGCGTGAGCGGCTTGAGGTCGACGCCCGGTGTCACCACCATCATGAAGGTGCCCGGCTTTTTCGGGTCAGCCCGGTAGGGTATCACTTCGACGCGACCTGGAAGCGTGTCGGCGAGCCGGTAGTAGAAGACGACGTCCCGATCAAGGCGCGCACCCGGACGGTCCAGGGTCACCCGGAAGTGTCCGGAGTCCAGTTTTTGCACCGTAGCGGCCGATTCGAAGCCAGGAATCCGGACGTCGACCACGGGTGCCGCTGATTTCAGTTCGATCGCAACCGAGAACGTCCCGTCGACGCCCGAGTGCGCCGTCCAGAAACTCCGGGCCACGTCGTCGGTGCCGCCGTCCTCCAGAGGATAGACATAGCGGCCGACTCCGAGGTCGATCTCCAGCGCCTGATAGTAGACGAAGCGGAGTTTGACCTCGCTTTGGGCGCGGACCGGGGCGATGCGAAACTCAAACGTCTGAATGCCATTCTTGGTGGCGAGCCCAGCGTCGTTGCCGGACTTTTTCTCCTCGTTATAGACGGTCTCTGCGTCGGTCTTGGCCAGGACCTCTCCCTGCATGGTCTTCTCGCCGGTGGTCACGGTCACCTCCGCGAGGCTGGCGCCCTTGGGAACCGGGAAGGCATAGACTGCCTCCAAATCCTGCGGGTTTGGATTGAAGAACGTCTGCAGCACCTCCGTTTGGGCGAAGCCATTGTTCAGAGTGACATTCACCTGATGGTCTCGAATCGCGATCGGTTGATGAGGCGAACCAACCGGGGTTAAGGTACCGCCGCCCACGAGGGGACCGGCGATGGCCAGGCAAAGGGAGGCGCAAAGGAACAGGAATCGTGGATTCATGGTACCTGCCCCTTTGCTTGGAAGGTGCCAGATCGGAGACCGGGTAGTTATCAAACTGAAGTGGAGGGGTTTGTGATACTGACCGGTTTCTACCTGTTCAATTGAATCGACATAAAATGTCAATCAATAGACATTTTATGTCCAAGATGACACGAGCCGCGCTCAGCCTTGAGGAGAGGGAGTTTGCCAAGGCGGTGGCGCGCGTGAATGCGGCGAATCCGTTTCTGCCGGAGCGAATCGCCGCGGAAAAGGCAGCGCTGGGTGAGGCCTTTCAGGCTCGTGACGCCGATTGGAACACGCGGCCGCCGTCTTCGGAGCCGAATCGAAACGTCGCGGCGATCTCCACGCGTTGCGCGATGCTTCTGGAACGGGTGCGCGACAGCGGGGGTGCGCCTTCCGCCGTCGACCGCGGCCTTTACGAGGAGGTGGCTGGCTATTGGCTCTACCAGACCTACGCGGCGCGGTTCGACTCCGTTATTCTGGCTTCACTGGCGGGGCGGGGCGACGAGGGGCGTGTCGCTTTCTATCCGGCCTTCAAGGCGGATGTTGAGCGCACTCTCCAGGTGCGCGGATGGGAGCCCGCCGTGGTCCAGTCGCCGGGGCACTTGTTTGCCTGCGCCTTTCAGATCCGTCGCGCCTTTCATGCGATCTTCCGTTCGCTTGTGGGTGGATCCGCTCCCATGGCGCGCCTGCGGGCTGAAATCTGGCAGTCGATCTTTGGCCACGATCTGAACCGGTATCGACGGGGCCTTTACGCCCGTATGGGGGATTTCTCCACGCTCATTTGCGGACCTTCGGGTACGGGCAAGGAACTCGTGGCGCGTGCCCTGGCATTCTCCCGCTACCTCGAGTTTGATCCGAAACGCGGCAGTTTCGGACGCGATTTTGCCGAGGGTTTCTTTCCGCTCAATCCTTCCGCGCTGTCACCCACCCTCATCGAGTCCGAGCTGTTTGGACATCGGCGCGGAGCCTTCACCGGAGCTTTGAGCGACCGGGCGGGGTGGATGGAAGTTTGTCCGTCGACCGGTGCGGTGTTTCTCGACGAAATTGGTGATGTGGAGGCTGCGATTCAGGTGAAACTGCTACGCGTTTTGCAATCGCGCACGTTTCAACCCCTGGGCAGCACGGAGTCGCGGAGGTTCGAAGGAAAGATTGTGGCCGCGACGCACCGGGTCCTGCCCGAAGAAATTCGTGCCGGACGCTTTCGCGAGGACTTCTACTTCCGACTGTGTTCTGACCAGTTGACGACTCCCTCTTTGCGGGCGCAACTCGATGATTCGCCGGCGGACCTGCTGACCTACGTGTCCCATATGACCGCCCGGTTGCTGGAGCCGGAGGAGGTTGAGCGGTTTTCGCTCAGCACCGTCACGTGGATTGAAGCCAATCTTGGACGGGACTACCCGTGGCCGGGCAATGTCCGCGAACTGGAGCAGTGTGTGCGGAGCCTGGTGTTGCGTGGTCACTACCGCCCGGCCAGCGGACTGAGTGTGGCACCCGACGATGCGTGGATTTCGCAGATTGGCGCAGGACGGATGACGGCCGAAGCGCTGCTCCGCCGCTATACCCGGCTGGTGCATGGCCAGGCGGGTACCGTCGAGGAGACAGCCCGGCGTCTCGACCTTGACCGCCGGACGGTCAAGGCGCGGCTCACTCCCTGAAGGAGGTTCGGGACTAGGGCGCCGGCAGTTCGTAGACTTCGACCAACGTGACTCCTCCGCCTGCAGCCGCTGCACCATGTGCGGTGTAGGCACCCGGGTTGAGCGTGAGGACCACAGCGGCATCTTTGCTGCCGGCCGGGAGTGCGAAGGCTCCGACGCGGGAAGCGGCGGTGGCGGTGGCTGGGTCGGACCAATTGTCGTTGGCAGCCACACGTACTCCGGAGCTGCTGAAGACCTCGAGCGAAGGGTCGGCCGCCGGGGAGGCGACACCGAAGGTGGCCAAGGTGGGGCCGACGGCGCGGACGAGCATGGGACGAGGCCGTGCCCCTTCGACCACGAAACCGACGATATGCGCATCCGCACCGGTGCCAGCGCGGGCCCTGCTCGACAGGTTGAGCAGACGGCCTGGCAGGGTGATGCGATAGACGAGGACCATCGTGTCGTTTTCAACGGCGGCCGCATACGCCGCTCCATCATGGAATCCCTGGGTGGTTTGGAAGTCGTTGTCATTGCCCACAAACAGGAAAAAGTCCTGGGGGGCGTAGGGATCGAGCGCCGGCACGAGGGCGAGCGCTTCCCACTTCTCCGAGAGGTTGTTGGCGTCGTCGGTCGGGCCATTCTTCAGGCTGAACTTGGCCAGGTCGCTGGCTACATTGAGCGAGATGAATTCAGAGCGCGCCGCCGGGGTGATCGAACTGTCGAGGACTCCCGCAGGGGCGATGGGCTTGTCTGCGGTTTCAAATGCGGTCCCGACGAGGTTGGAAGCCCGTTTCAAATCGTAAACGAGCACGCTGCGATAAACCGAAGTCGGGTTCAGTCCGCGACCGTTGCCGCTGTCGCGTGCGAGCACGAGGAACTGGGTGTCATTCAACGCCAAAAGCTCGCTTTGCGCGGCCACGAGCGTGGCGCCGCCTTGAACGAAGGTGGGGAGCTGGAGGACGTAGTGCCCTTTCAAGACCGGAGTTGCGCCCGTGACATCATAGGCGAGCAACCGCGTGTTAAACCGGGTTGCCGCCGTGCCGCCGGTCCCGCCGTCCTGCCGAGTTGCCGATTGCAGCAAGGTGAAGAGGGTTTTGCCGTCCGGAGACAGGCTGAGCCCCTCGAGCCCCTGGTTGTTTTGGCGGCCGGTGACTGGATTGGCGGGAGAGGGCACCGGCTGACCGACGCCCGGGTTGTTCGACGCGAAGGAGTCGGCGCCATTGCGTTTTCCGATCAGTGCTTCCGGAGGGCGGATGACGGAAAGGAGTTTACCGTCCGCGGAGAACTTCCAGACGTAGGGACCATACTCGTCGCTGATCCAGAGCGTGCCGTCCGGATTGGCAATGATCCCTTCGGCATCGAGGGAGACGCGCCCATTGAAGGCTGCGGGCAGTGCAGGAAAGCCGGCGGGAGTCGCTGCCGTGTTCGAGCCCGGATCCAAGGACGTCAGCGGGGTTCCGTTCGCCTCCGTAAACTTGATGGTGTCGACCACGGTGAGCACCACTTGGTTCTGGGCGGTACTTCCGGCGGGTGCCGGCCGAAAGACGAGGTCGATCTTGTTATAGCGGGGAGTATAGTTGCTCGTCGCCGTGACATTGTAGCCGCGATCCGGCTGGGCCAGAAGCGTGCCTGCGAAGGACCCGTCGGGATTGCGACGCCAGGTTCCGGGCTGGAAGGTGAAGGCCGAAAACGAGCCAAACGTCTCGCCGAATTTGTCCCTCGCAGCGGCGGGAATGCGTCCCACGCCCACCAGGCCGTGGTTCACAAAGGTGGAGCCTTCCAGGGTGGCCGTCGAAACGGGCTGGGCGACAAGCGGTGGAAGGCAGACGGTGCCAGTGCACGAGGCGAACAGGACAACGAGAGCGCGGGAGAAGCGGGGACGAAGGATCATCGGCGGGAGGCTAGCGGGGTCGTGTGGCATTCCGGTGACGATCCGGACACCGATGCGTGACGAAACGAGGGACGACTCCCGCGTCGCCGGGCTTCCGCGCTTGCGTCGCTCGCGCCTTTGGGAGCATGAATAGCTCGCGTCCATGCCCACGCCGGTGTCCTCGTCCTCCCGCTTTCAGTTGCCGTCGGGTCTCAAGCTGATGAATGCCGCGCTTGGCGGCTGGACGCTGCTCGTCTTCCTCTTCCTTTACCTGCCGATCGCGGTTCTGGTGATCTATTCGTTCAACACGTCGCGTTTGAACATCGTTTGGGAGGGCTTCACCTGGAACTGGTATGGCCGGGTCTGGCAAGACACCCGGCTCATGCGGGCCTTGCAGAATAGTTTAATCGTCGCGACGGTGACGACCACCGCTTCGGTGATAATTGGGACGGTGGGAGCCTGGCTGCTCCATCGCTATCGCTATCGGTTTTCGCGCACGATTCAGACCCTGATCGCGGTGCCCATGATCATGCCGGAAATTGTGATGGGCATCAGTTTGCTCATCTTCTTCACGACGCTCTCGATGGAGTTGGGATTCCTCACCGTGATCGTGTCACACACCACCTTTTGTTTCCCCTTCGTTCTGGTGGCAGTGCAGGCCCGGCTCCACGGACTGGATCCCTCGCTGGAGGAAGCGGCCATGGACCTGGGCGCGACGCCCGTGCGGGCCTTCTGGCTGGTGATCGTGCCGTGCCTGCGGCCGGCGATTCTGTCGGGTGGGTTGATGGCGTTCACCTTGTCGATGGACGAGATCATCGTGACCTTTTTTACTTCGAGCGCCCAATCCGCCACCCTGCCGCTTCTGGTGTTCGGGATGGCCAAGGTGGGACTCAACCCCATGCTCAACGCCTTGTCCGCGCTCTTCATTCTCGCGACCGTGGCGTTTGTCCTGTTCACCGAACACCTGCGGCGCCTGAGCCGCCGCTGACTCTGCTCTTTTCTCATCATGACCACACGTTTCCTTCGATCCCTGATCGGCGCCTTTGTCGCGCTGACTGTCTGTCTCGCGGCTTCCGCCGCTTCCAAGGAGCTCAATCTCTTCGCCTGGTCCGAGTACGTGCCTCAGGCGGTGCTCGACGGGTTCACCAAGGAAACGGGCATCAAGGTGAACTATGAAACCTTTGCATCCGGTGAGGAAATGCTGGCGAAGTTACTGGCTGGAGGAACGGCCTACGACCTGATCCAGCCGCCCGACTACATCGCGGAAGCCCTGATCAAGAACAAGCTGCTCGTCCCCCTCGACTACAAGAAACTGCCCCGCTTCAAAAACCTGCTTCCGGCATTTCTGAAGATGCCGCATGACCCCGAACAGAAGTTCACGATTCCCTACATGGCCAGCACCGTGGGCATCGTGGTGAACACCGAGCGCGTCAAGGAGCCGATCACCGGCATCAAGGACATGTTCTCGCCGAAGTACAAAGGTCGAATCGTCGCGATTGACGATGGTCGTGAGTTGGTGACGGCGGCGCTCTATGTCCTGGGGTATCCTCTCAACGACATCACGCCAAAGAACCTCAAGGAAGCTCGTCCCCTGCTCGCCCAGTGGATCAAGATGATCAAGCTGTTTGACTCGGACAGCCCGAAGACGGCGCTCCTGAATGGCGATGTGGACATCGGCTATGTCTGGGGCGGCGAAGCGGCCCTGCTGTGGAATGAGAACAAGAAGTTTGTCTATGTCCTGGCCAAGGAGGGAGCGCATCAGTTTGTCGATGTGCTTGCCGTGCCGAAGGGAGCCAAGAACGCCGATGCCGCCCATGCGTTCATTGACTACATTTTGCGTCCCGAAATCAGCAAAATCATCTCCCAAGAATTCCCCTACACTAATCCGAATGGCGAGGCGCGCAAACTACTGAGCCCGGAGCAGCTGGCGAATCCGGCGAGCTATCCAAAGGATGCCCGAAAACTCGATACGTTCCGCCACCTGGGCGAGAGCGGCGCGCTGATCGATGAGCTGATCACCGACCTCAAGAATTCCAAGTAAGCGCGCGGTGAGGGGACGTCACGGGGCGCTGCGCCGCCGTGGCGCTCTGCTCCCGACGCAGTCCAACCCGACCACTGACTCCACCGGACCCGGATGCAAGCCCTCGCCACCCCGGAGGTCGAAAACCTGCACGCCCGACGTCCCCGCATTTGGGGCTGGGTGTTGCTGGCGCCTCTGGTGGGGTGGCTGGTCGTGTTTGTGGTGGTACCGATGGCGATCCTGTTCGTGTACAGCTTTTGCACCCGGGATGACCTCGGGCGTGTGGTGTTTTCGTTCACGCTGGAGAACTACGCCCGGGTTTTTGACCCCATCTACCTACGGATCCTGGGCCGATCTGTGGGTTTTGCGGCGGTCACGACACTCCTGTGTGTGGCCATTGGATACCCGGTGGCGTGGTACATTGCGCGGCAACGCGAGGCGATCCGCGACAAGCTGCTGCTGCTGGTGATGATCCCGTTCTGGACGAGTTTTCTCATCCGAACCTACGCGTGGATTGCGATACTCAAGAATGAAGGATTGCTGAACGGGCTGCTGCAGTACGCCGGAGTGATCGCCGCACCCCTGCCGCTCCTGTACACGCCCGCCGCCGTGCTCATCGGTTTGGTGTACGCCTACCTGCCCTTCATGATTCTCCCAATCTACGGCAGCGCGGAGAAGCTCGACAATGCGTTGGTGGAGGCGGCACACGATCTGGGAGCGGGGCCGGTTCGCGCGTTTTCCGAAGTCATCATCCCTCTCACCTGGCCCGGAATCACGGCCGGCGTGCTGCTCGTATTTGTGCCGGCCATCGGCATGTTTGCCATCACCGATCTCATGGGCGGTGCCCAGGTGCCGATGATCGGCAATGTGATCCAGAATCAATTCTTCCGCGCACGCAACGCCCCCTTCGGCGCGGCCCTGGGTGTGGTGTTCACCCTGATGTTCGTCCTCGCCTATGCCTTGGTGCATCGGCGGGCGAGCCGGACTCGCTGATCCTATCGATGAGTGCAATGATTGAAGTGCGTGGAGTCACCAAGCGGTTCGGTGATTTCACTGCGGTGGATCAGGTCAATTTGAACGTCGCCGAAGGCGAGTTCCTCACCCTGCTCGGACCCTCCGGGTGCGGGAAGACGACGCTGCTGCGCATGCTTTCGGGCTTTGAGACTCCGACAGAGGGCACGTTGATCATCGGCGGTGAGGATGTCACCCACCTCGCGCCCTACCGTCGCAACGTTAACCAGGTGTTTCAAAGCTATGCGTTGTTTCCGCACATGTCGGTTGCTGAAAACATCGGCTTCGGGCTGCGCATGCAAAAGGTGGCTCCAGCCGAGACCGCACGCCGGGTCTCGGAGGTGATCGAGCTGGTGGCGCTCAAAGGTTTCGAGGAACGCAAGCCCCACCAGCTCTCCGGTGGACAGCGGCAACGGGTCGCGCTTGCCCGAGCCATCGTGCCGCGTCCGAAGGTACTTCTGCTCGATGAGCCGCTGTCCGCTCTGGACGCGAAATTGCGACAACAGATGCAGCTGGAGCTCAAGCGGCTTCAGAAGCACCTGGGCATGACGTTCGTTTTTGTCACTCACGACCAGGAGGAAGCCCTGACGATGAGCGATCGCATCGCGGTCTTCAACCGGGGAAGGATTGAACAGATCGGCTCTGCAACCGAGATCTATCACAAACCGTGCACCGCGTTCGTGGCGGATTTCATCGGCGAAGCGAACCTGTTGGATGCGGAATTGGTGGCGCGCAATGGCTCCACCGCGCGCGTTCGGGTTGAAGGTGGCCTGGAGCTGACCGTGGCGTTGTCGCAATGGCCCGCGGATTGCGACCGCGCCCTCGTGTCCATCCGGCCCGAAAAGGTGTTGGTCTCAAAAGCCCGGATCGACGCGGAGAATGTGTTCCAGGCCCGGGTGGCGGAGGAGCTGTTTCAAGGGGTGCTTGACCGTCTTTTCCTCAAGACTGAAGCAGGCACGAGCTTGACTGCGGTGGTGGCCAATGAAAGCGCCATCCTCGAGGCGATTCATGCCGGAGATCAGGTCTGGTGCGGTTTGCACATCGATGATCTCATTGTGGTCAAGTCCACCTGAGCTCCCGTCGCTCGAAGGAAGGGACGATCCACAAGCTCCAGCACCTGGAGCTACGCTGGCCCGGGATCATGCCGGTATCCCACTCCGTGCAGGGTCGTGATGGCTGAACGTGCCGGAGGGGGGGCGTCCACTTTGCGCCGAAGCTGGGCCACGTGCTGATCGAGGGTGCGGGTGGTGCCAAAGTAGTTGATGCCCCACACCGCATTGAGCAGGGCATCCCGCGTCAACACCTGTCCCGCATGCGCGGCAAAGGTCTCGGCCAGGCGGAGCTCCCGGGCGGTCAGCGCCTGGACTTTTCCGTCGACCGTGGCCGAGAAGCGGCTTCGGTTGATCGTCGCCGCTCCGAAGGAAAAGGTCTCGGGCACCGGCGCCGCATCACTGACTTGCGTGGACATTCTCGAACGGCGGAGCAGGGCTTCGACGCGCGCCAGCAATTCATGCACTCCAAATGGCTTCGTCAGGTAGTCATCGGCGCCGAGTTTCAGTCCGACCACCTTGTCGATCTCCTCCGTTTTTGCGGTGAGGAAAAGCACGGGCACCCGCGATCCGCTGGCGCGCAGATCTCGGCAGACATCGTAGCCGCTGACTTTTGGCATCATGACGTCAAGCAGCACCAGGTCGAACTTCTCCTGCGCGAGCAGGCGTTGCGCCTGGGCGCCGTCCGCGGCAGCCGTCACTCCATATCCCTCGCTCTCAAGGGTGGCGATGAGACCGAGCCGGATAGGCGCCTCGTCCTCGGCGATCAGGAGTTTTGCGATCATGGGAGAGTGAGTACAAAAACCGAGCCGCCACCGGAACGGGGCTCATGGTGGAGGTCGCCCCCGAGTCCGCGGGCCAGCTGGCGGGCAATGCTCAAGCCCAACCCCGCCCCGTTTTGTGCGGAGGTGAGATCGTTGTTCACGCGGTGAAACTTTTCGAAGATGCGCTCGCGGTGCCCGGCCGGAACCCCGGGGCCACGGTCGCTGACCTGTATCCGAAAACCTTTGGGCAAGGATTCGAGGGTCACGAGGAGCTCGGCTCCCTCCGCGGCGTATTTGCAGGCATTGTCGATGAGGTTGAGCATGATTTGCTTGAAGGCGTCACGATCAAGCGAGGCCGAAGTCGGTGATTCCGGCAGGCGTCGGACCAACTGCATCCGCGCCTCGGCAATGCGCGGCGCCTGGACATCGAGGATTCGGGTGATTTCCGCGGTGAGATCGATCGGGACGGGATGGTATTGCTTTTGCCCCTGTTCCAGACGACTGAAATCGAGGGCATTGTTCACGAGCCGCGTCAACCGCTCCGTTTCCTGACCGATCACGTGCAGGTAGTCCGAAGCCTGTCCTGCATCCTTCACCCGCTTCTGCGCCAGCAGCTCCGCATAGAGTCGAATGGTGGTGAGCGGTGTCTTGAACTCATGGGAGACATTGGCGACGAACGATGTTTTACGGGCTGCTTCGGCGGCGCTCCGGCTGGCCTGGTCGAGGAGCAGGCCGCCTCCGGCGAGGATCGCGGCCATGAAGGTGGCAACAAGGATGCCACCGACGAGAAGAAAGCCGCGACCGGCATGAGTTGCTTCCCGGGAGGTTCCCGAAATGCCTACCACTTCCCATCCGGGGAGGAGGGGGGCCGCGATGGGGATGACCACCTCTGAACCGCCAGCCTCAGGTTCCCCGCGCTGGAGGGCAGGGCGATAGCGCTTTTCCTGAAGCACGGCCCCGCCGCGATCGCGCAGCAAGAATGCGTCTGCCAGCTCGCCCTCCCGAGGAAGCAGGGACTCAAGCCGGGATCGAATCTCCGCCAGGTGCACGACGACTCCGATCAGGGCTCCATTGCCCGACGCCGGTACTCGCCAGCCGATGAGGTGCAGGCCGGATGCATCCCGCCAGGGTGTCCATCCTGTTTGTTCGGCAGCGGCCGATTCTGTCTTCATGTCCTGGCGCGTGCGCAATCCGGCCACGTCCTTGACCGCACTGCGTGCGCTTTGAACCGTCGCGACATTGCTGCTGACTTCGCGCCGTACGGCGGGTTCCGCGTCGAGTTCCATGGCCGGGGAGGCTGAGGCGACGGTTTGTCCGCGATTCGACACCAGCCAGTCTTGCAGGCTCTTTCGTTCGGAAGCACCGGAACTCGAAGGGGAGGGGCGCACCAACCGCCTCTGGGAGTCGGTGCGAAAGGTGGTGTGCACGAGCGGATTCGTTTTCTCCCACTCGTCGAAGGCCGGGTCCTCCTGCCCGGAAGGGATGGCACGGAGCGACTCCATCAAGCCGCTTTGGACATCGCCCACGAGGAGTTCGATGTTCTCCACGATGAGCCTGGCTCTTGCCGCAATCGCCGCGCGGCTCGACTCGGCGGCGGCGGCGGCCTGGGCATCGATCCGCGCTTGCTCCCGCTGCAGCAGCCAGAACGCTCCTCCCCCGGCTCCCAACGTGGGGAGGAGAAGCAGGAGCCAGTAGAGGAGGACGCTTCGCGGGGCGGTCATGGGAGCTCATGTCGGAGTCGAGAGAAGAACTGAGCCGGGCGCAAACCTGCGCGGTGGGCAACGAGTGTTTGCGCTTGGCGCGCGGGATCTTGGTTTGGGCGGGCGGCCTTTGCATCCGGGGGCGGTGGTGGCTGACCGGTCGGCGCTTTGTCGCGAATTAGTTTCGCACCGCCTGCTGCCCCGTGGTCTGGGCATTTTCGGCGCGGTAGGTTTTCCGGGCAACGTTGTCCAGTCCTTCGCGCTCGAGCCGATCCGCTTCAGCCGCATTGGAGGCGACGATACTCAGGACCGCGCTGTTCTGGTAGGTCTTTGCCATGCGTTCCAGGGACTGGTTGCGCTCACGCAGCTGGCGAGCGGCCTCGTCGCGACGCTGGGCATCCACCAAACCCACGGCTGCGTCCTTGGCCACTGCGGTGAGATTCCGGGCGTAGTCGGTCTGAACGGCAAGGTTGGCCGACGCGATGACTTTGCGTTCATCGGTGGCGAAACGCACGGAGCGACGGGCTTCGAGCTTTTCCGAGCGACCGGCGATGGGGTCTTCGAACGTCACTTCGGCCCGGGCAATTTCGCGTTCCCGTCCGTCGGCAGCTCCTTCTACCTCGACCTCGATCAGGGCGAACTTTTCCTGACCGCCGTACAGTTGGTTGAGGGTGACTTCCACGGTTTGTCCGCGGAGCAGCCCCTCACGCCCCACCAGGCCGACCGGGCGAATGCCCTCGGGCAGGGTGACGGTTACAACCACCCGCCGGGCCACAATGCTGAGTACCTCCCCGATCTCCCGCTTGAAGATACCGGGCAGGTCCCGGCTCGACGCCACAAAGTAGGTGTTGCCGTCGCTTCGCTGCGCGAGGCGTGTCATCAGATCCTCGTTGTAGTCGAGGCCGACGCCGATCGTCGTGACGGAAATGCCCTCCCGGACCAGGGTGCCGCCAAGTCGCGCGAGTTCCTCCGGAGAGCTGGGACCGACGTTGGCCAGTCCATCGGAAAGCAGAATCAGTCGATGTAGGTAGCGGGTGTCGTCCGTGTAGTGGCGAAGTTCGGACGCTCCACGTAGGACGCCATCGTAGAGGGCGGTGCCTCCAAAGGAACGGATGGAGCGGATTGTCTCCTCCAGCTCCGAACCGTCGCCGACGCGTCGCGCTGGAATCAACGTCTCCGCGGTGTTGTTGTAGACGACCAGTGAGAACACATCGTCGGGGGAGAGCCGCCTCACCGCCTCAAGTGCGGCCGCGCGCGCTCGTTCGATTTTTTCGCCGTTCATGGAGCCGGATCGATCCAGTACGAGTGCGAGATTGACTGGAGCGCGTTTTTCCGGCCTTGAGGGCATCATTCCCTCAAGCGAAACCTTGACGATGGCTCGCTCGCGCTGTCCGGCGGGGAGCACGGTCCGATCCAGGTTGAGGTGCAGGCGAACCGATTCGTGAGCCGCTGACGCGGTGTTTACGGGCGAAGGCGTACCGGCGAAAAGGCTGGCGGCCGAGCCGAGGAGGAAGGTTGGGATGAGTTTCATGGGAGATCTTGGTATCTCCGATGATTTCACCACAAAAACGTCCCGGGGTTGTCACGACCCGGTCAGTCGTTTGTCAGGGAATTGTCAGGTGTTCTGCCTACCCCAGGCAGGTTGCGAAGAGACGAGTCCAGGCAAGGGAGGGAGAATGTGGAAGTCTCCTCCCGCGCAGGAAGAGAGTGACCCTTCCCGTGGCGGCGGTCCCAAAGGACCACCGCCTACGGGATGGACTCAGACTTCCCAGCCCTTGGTCGTGCGCT
>JAXMHM010000037.1:0-93382 GCA_046346755.1 Opitutaceae bacterium
GCTCGCTTCCGTAAAGCTTGTTGGTGATCGGGATGTTTCCCGCCGCATTGGCATTTGCGCCCAGCAGCAGGTTCTGACCACTGCCGTCGTTGAGCAACCGTCCCCAGACTCCGGTGACCCCCTCGTAGGTCAGTCCTCGCGTCTGCGCGCCGGCGGTGGCTCCGTCCGCATCCACGTACACGGCATTGGGATTCACAGCCAGGTACGGATCGCTCGTATTCCGGGTTTCGTGGTAGCGAGCCTTGGCCTTCAGATTCAGGTCCGACGTCGGATTGATCGAGAGGGTGAGATCGACCAGGCGGGTGTCCACCGTGGCGTCCGTGGATTGACGGCTTAGGGCGCCGGTCGAATCCCAATTTCCGCCCGGCAACACCGTCACATTGGCCAGCGAGAGTCCCGCGAGAGTCGTGTAGGGAATCAGATTGTCATCCTGCCGCCAGGTGCCGGCCGAGACGACCGCGGTCACATAGCCGTTATAGAATGCAGGCAGTTTCCGCGTGTACTCCGCCCGGGCGTTGTAAGCTTGATTGGCGGGAGCCAGGTCGAAGCGCCCCTGCGTATAGGCGCCCGCCGCCGGGGTGGTGGTAACCCCGGGCGCGGGTGCGATGCGATAAGGCTCCTGGAAGGTCAGGGTGCTGATCTTGTTCTCGAAAATCGAGGCAGACAGCCGGAGATTGAAGACATTGAGCGGGTCGGTGTGAGTCAGCCCGGCGAGGAGGTCGTGAGTGACATAGTCGATCGGCTCAGCAATCTCGATCGGAGCCGTGCCCGGGGCGTTGCCCCACACGGCTCCAAAGGGGCGCGCGCCTTTGCGTTTCTCCATCGAATAGCCGGCGTAGACCTTCCAGGACGCGGACAGGTTGGCGTCGACACGCACTCCCGCCTTCTTGCGCACGAGACTGAGTGTGGTCGGAGCCACCGAGGTGGCCACGCTGGAAACGCTGGCGTTGTCCGCGGGAATCGAGGCGGTGCCTCCAGCGGTCAATCCCGGCAGGAGGATGAGATTACCCGTTCCAATTCCGGTCCAGAGCGACTTGTAACGATCAGTGAACACATGCGGTGTTTCACTGAAAAATACCTTCACCTTCCAATCGTTGTACCGACCAAACTGGAGACCATAGTATTGGTCGTGTCGTCCCGCCCCGCCGCCGGTGAGCTCGACGTAGTGGCCGCTGTCCGGTTTCCGCAGTTCGAGGTTGAAGGTGTTGACCTGGCCGCCGTTGTCGGTGTCCTGATAGGTTCGATACTGGGCGTTCCGTTCGTCGGCGTCACCCCCGATCACCCCCACCTCCAGCTGTCCGGAGTATTCCCAGCCCGAGGCGAGTTTGGCGATCTCTCCTGCCTTCGGCACCGCGAACGGCCAGTCGAAGAACCGCCCGGTGGGCGTGCGCTTCACCGCGGTCCAGTCGGGGTCAAGCGGGCGCGCGGCCCGCGCGGAGGCACTCATGCCATTGCCCAGCACCGTGCCGGTTCCGACCGCACTATCAGCGAGGGGAGAGGCCGTCGCGAATCGGCACCAGGCGAGGCCGGCCAGTGTGACGGCGACGGGGAGGACCCTCCGGAACTTCGTTTTCATGCGTGGATAAGATACAGGCGTGACGGGCCGGCTCAGCGTTGGAAGCGGGCGCCGCTGGGATGATTGCTGCCGTGGATCTGGGAGTGACAATTCTGGCAGGAGCGGCCGAGCATGCGGGCGTTCGGCGTTCCGCCGCCGCCGAGGATCTGGCTCGCATTGAAAAGCACGGATTGATGCCCGGCGGCATTCGCGTGACACTGCTGGCAGAGGAAGGGACGCGCGACCTGGAGGAGCTTCTCATGATTGGACCCGTGCGCGTTGTGGCAGCTCATGCAGTTCTCCTTCACCGGAGCATGCTCCCAAAGGAAGGGTCCCCGTTTCTCCGTGTGACAGGAGTAGCAGGTCTCGTTCACCGAATCCATTTTCAGCAGCGTCCTCGAGGTCGAGCCGTGCGGGTTGTGGCAGTCGACGCACGACAGCTTGCCCTCGGGCAGCGGCATGTGGGAGCGCTTGGCGAATTCCGAACGCTGCTGCTGATGACAGGAGTAGCAGGTCTCGTTGATACTTTGCTTTTTCAGCAGACCGGTGGCGGAAACCTTCGCCATCGGATTGTGACAGTCGCTGCAACTCAGATTGTTCGTCGCATGGATGGACCCCTCCCAGAACGTGTGCTGTCCTCCCTGGTGGCAAGAGAGGCACATCGCCGTCTGTTGGGCCACTGGAGTGCCCCAGGTCTTCGTAAAGCCGACGAGGGAAACCCGATTGGCCGGATTGGCGGGATCCTTCAAGTGATTCGATCCCGGACCATGGCAGGCCTCGCAGCTCACCTTTTCCTTTTCATTCCTCGGATTGAGGCGAAAGGCATTGGCATGCACGGTGTGCGTGAACTGCTTGTTTTGCGGAGCGTGACAGGCGATGCAGACGGCTTCGCCGACATACTCCGCGCCACCGTTCAACGCGGGGGCCGGTTGGGACGCAGCCGGCGTTTTCGGCTTGGCGACGATGGATGTCACCAGCATGCACGCGGCCACACTTGCGGCGACCATGCCGAAGCGAAAGGTCGGGACCAGGCTCAGGAACGATTGGGACTTCATGTCGTCGATTGCGGTCAGGAAGGCAGGGCACGGCGCCCGGAGTGACACGCCGACCGTTCCGCCCCCGAGCCGCGCCGCGACGGCGTCATGGGACAAATCCATCGGACGGCGGCTGGCGGGAGGGTCGGATTGCAGTCAGTTCGGGGCATGACTCTCAGCGATGGGCCGACAGGCAATGCGGCGAAGGCGGCGAGGCGAGCCTTGCGACGTAACGGCCCTGTTACACGGACCGTTTTCCCTCGGATCACCGACCGTGGAACCGTGGAGAATCCGCATAATATCCGCTTTTTCGATACATCCTGGGCGATACCGGCGACAAAACAGGCTTGGCCTCCCCTGCCGGCGGGCTAGGCTCTCCAGCACCCCGCGTGATTCCTCAAATAAAATGCATCCGCTAATCACCGGCCTCGGCTGCGGTCCAGTCATCACCGACGGAGCCTGGGGTACCCAGCTCCAATCCCGGGGTCTGAACCCGGGGGAGTGTCCCGACACCTGGAATCTCAAGCACCCGGACCGGGTCGAAGCCGTGGCTCGGGCCTATGTCGACGCGGGCAGCCGGATCATCCTGACCAACACCTTTGGAGCATCACGCTTGCAGCTGGCACACCATGATCAGGCGGCGTATGTGGCGCCGATCAACCGGGCCGGGGTGGAGATCTCGCGCCGGGCCGCGGCCGGTCGGGCCCTGGTGTTCGCATCGCTCGGTCCGACGGGGCGCATGCTGGTGTCCGAAGAAACAACCGAGGACGAGTTGCGCAGTGTGTTTGAGGAACAGACCTCGCTACTCGCGGCTGCCGGCGCCGACGCATTGCTGCTGGAGACCTTCGCCGATCTGGACGAGGTGCGCATCGGCATCACGGCAGCGAAAAAGACCGGGTTACCCGTGGTGGCGAGTTTTGTTTTCGACTCAGGCCCGCAACGCGACCGCACCATGATGGGTGCCACGCCGGAGCAGGCAGTGGAAACCGCCGTAAACGCCGGGGCCGACGTGGTGGGCGCCAACTGCGGTCGCGGCATTGAAGGCTTTGTCCATCTCTGCACGCGACTGCGCGCCGCATCGCAGCTGCCGGTCTGGATCAAGGCCAACGCCGGCCTGCCCGAACTGGTCGACGGGCGGGCGGTCTATCGGACGGGTCCCGAGTTTTTTGCCGATAAAGCAATGGAAGTCATCGCGGCCGGTGCCACCTTCATCGGCGGCTGCTGTGGGACCAGTCCGGCGTTCATCGCCGCCATCGCCACGCGCTTGCAGATCCCTTGACCCATGGATGACGCCGCGAGGTCTACTCATGTCTGACACTCAGTCCGGCGTGCGGGCCCCGTGTAGACCGACGCGCAACTAGCATCGTCCCAAAGGGAAGGCGGAGCGCAGTTCATCAATCAATGTAGACCAGCTCACTGGCGTTCAACAGCGCCCGGCAAAACGCGGCCAGCCCAGACGCCGCAATCAGCTGCTCGGCCGCGCTGCGTTCTCTTTCGGTTGGAAGCCGTTGGAAAGCATGGCAGTACGCTGCCGATACAGGATCGGCCCCGTGCACTCGGGCCGCGAAAGCCACCGCCATGTCCAGGGTGAAGGTGTGATTGAGCAAGGAGAGTGCCTGCATCGGGGACGTTGTCCTGGCCCGACGGGGGGCGGCAAAGGCAACATCAGGCAAGTCGAATTCACTGAGAAGATCGACCACGCTGGCCCGCGCATTTTGGTGATAGACCGCACGCCGGTAGGTCTCCGGACCATGTCGATCAAGCGGCGTATAGGTGCAAACATTGTTCTGCGTGAACTTGTACAGGCGGAACCCCGGTCCTCCTGCCGTCAGGTTCAGTTTGCCGGCAACCTGGAGCAGGGTGTCCCGGAGTTCCTCGGCCTCAAGTCGCCGCGGCGGAAAGCGCCAGAGCAGGCGGGCATCCTTGTCCTCACGCGCCGCCTCGGACTGGAATGCGGATGATTGGCGGTAGGTTTGCGACAGGAGGATCTCGCGATGCAGCGGTTTCAGCCTCCAGCCATGGCTAAGGAGTCGGGAAGCCAGAAAATCGAGCAGCGCCGGGTGGGAAGGCTTTCCGCCGAGGAAACCAAAATCGCTCGGCGTATCCGAAATTCCTGTGCCGAAGTGGTAGTGCCAGACGCGATTGGCCAGAACTCGAAGTGCCAGGGCATTGTCATCGCGTGTAATCCAGCGGGCCAACGCCAGCCGGCGCTCAGCTTCGGCGGCTCCCGCGGGAAGTTGAAAACCCGCCATCAGGTTGTCCAGCACCGCGAGGCTTGACGGGAGAACGGCGTCGCCCGGTTTGGCCGGATCCCCACCCCGGTGCACGAACGTGGGACCCTCGGGCTGCGAAAACCGACCGGCCCACACCGAACGCAGTTTCGGCACAGCGTCGAGTTGCTTCTGGGTTGAGGCGATCTGCTGGCCCAGCGACACGAGGCGCTCGCTTTCCTCGGGCTTGATGACCTGCCGTCGTGTGCGCTGCACGCCGTGCGCAGGTGACCACGGAATCCGGCCGTCGCTGCTGGCGACCTGTCGCCAGGACTTGCCATCAAGCGAGACTTGGATGTCGTACTCGCACGGTGTCGCTCCCAGCGGCGTCTCTCCGGGCAGGTCGGACTTGAGGTTGCTGAATGAAATCCGTTCGATCGTTTCCGTGCGGGCAAGAGTGATGGTGAGTTCGGGCGGGTTGCCGATGAACCACTGCTCGCCGTAGCTCCCGTCGATGGTGAACTGGGGGCCGTAAGCTTCGGGGAAGTCGTCGGCATAGGCTGAGCGGGCACCCTCCGCCCGTCCCCCATGGCTGGCGAGAGCGACGTTACTCGGGTCGGGCCCCGCGGTCCACACGGAGAACTCCGTCAGCCGCGCGTGGCCCTTGGTCGCGTCCACCGCCACCTTGGGATCCGTGGTGGCTGCGTGGATGCGAAACTTCACAAAGCGGGCGGCCACGGGATCGAATCGCTCCTCGGTCAGCCCAGGGTCGATTTTCGGACGGGAGGGAGTCTGGCCTGCGAACTCCACCGTCGCGCGTTCGGTGACGGCATCGTCGATGACCTTCCGTTCGGCCATCAATCGCTTCAGTTCCTCGTTGAGCGGCCGTGTCGCTTCCTCGTACTGCCTCGTCTCCTCGGGAGAGGCTATCACCCGGGAGCCGTGCGTGACGCCTTCAAAGGCCGCGCGCAGGCGATAATAGTCCGACGTCGGAATCGGATCAAACTTGTGGTCGTGGCAGCGTGCGCAATGCACCGTCAGGCCGAGGAATGCACCACCCGTGGCCGTGATGATGTCGTCCAGCGTGGCCGCCCGAATGTTGGCCTTGGCGACCGGATCCTGGTTGCCGACATCGTCATAGGGACCCGCCACAAGGAAGGCCGTACCCACTTCGACGGCCGGATCATCCTTGCCGATGCGATCTCCGGCCAGGTGCTCGGCAATGAACGTGTTGAATGGCTTGTCCTCGTTGATCGACCGGATCACGTAATCGCGAAACGGCCAGAGATCGTTGATGATGACATTCCGCTCAAAGCCGATGCTTTCGCCAAAACGGATGACATCGAGCCAGTGTCGCCCCCAGCGCTCGCCATAGTGCGGCGATGCGAGCAGCCGATCAACGAGGGCTTCCGTTGCGGCCTCCGGATTCGCCTTGTGCGCACTGACAAACGCGGTGACTTCGTCGAAGGTTGGAGGCAGTCCAATCACGTCGTAACTCATGCGTCGAATGAGCGCACGGGCTTCGGCGGGTGGATTCCGCGACAGACCGCGTGCTGCCAGTTCGTCGGAAACAAACCGGTCGATCCGCGCCGAAACCGGCAGATCCGGATCGGAAGAGACCACTGCCAGCGGCTGCAGTGACCACCAGGATTTGTCGGCCCGTCGAGCCTCGACGGAGGAACCCGTGCGCGGATCCGGCGCACCCCCGCGGACCCAGGTGACAAAATCGGCAATCACGGAGTTGGGCAGTTTGGGCGCCTTCGGCGGCATTTCCAGATCCGGCTCGGCATGCTGGAGTGCGCGGATGAGGAGCGACTTCTCCGGATCTCCGGGAACAATCACGGCTTCGCCGCTATCCCCGCCCCGACGCCACCCGGCCGCACTATCGAGGGTCAAATTTCCGCGAATCTTCTTGGAGGTGGCGCTGTGGCACTCATAACACTGGTCCACGAGAACAGGCCGTATCCGCTGCTCGAAGAAGGCAATGCCCTCGGAATCCACGGCGCCCAGGGCCGAAATGCAGGCACCCGCGAACAGGAGAAACGCACGTTTCATCGTTCGAACTCAGGCGAGGATCGAGCGAACCACATGGCCATGAACGTCCGTCAGCCGTCGGGCGGCACCATTATGATAGTAGGTCAGCCGTTCGTGGTCCAGTCCGAGTAGATGGAGCACCGTGGCATAAAAATCGTAGACTGTGGTGACATCCTGGACACTTCTCCGTCCAAACTCGTCGGTGGCTCCATGGCTGACACCCCCTTTCACTCCGGCGCCCATCATCCACGTCGTGAAGGCGTCCGGATTGTGATCGCGTCCGGTGGTGCCATCTTGATGTGTCGGCATCCGGCCGAACTCGGTACACCAGATCACCAGCGTGTTCTCCAGGAGTCCGCGCTGCTTGAGATCGGTGAGCAGGGCCGCAGTGGGCTGGTCGAAGATCGGACAGTGACGCTCGTAGTCGGCCTTCAGCGTCTTGTGGGCATCCCAGTTCAACAAGCCATCCACGGCGCTCGCTCGGGAAGCGCAATACAGGCTGACAAAGCGGACGCCCTGTTCGAGCAGCCGCCGGGCCAGCAGGCAGTTGCGGGCATAGGCCGCCTTGAGCGGATTGGTATCGGAAGTTCCATACAGCTCGTGCACGTGGCGCGGCTCCCGGCCAAGTTCGCTGACCTCCGGAGCCTTGAGCTGCATCCGTGCCGCGAGCTCATAGGCGGCGATGCGGGCCTGCAGTTCATCGCTCCCAGGACGGGCGAGCGCATGCTCACGGTTCATCAATCCAATGAACTCCCGGGTGGACGCATCCACCTCGGGCCCGATTGACGCAGGTCGCTCCAGATTGCGGAGCCCTTGTTGCGCCGACAGCGTGACCGCCTGATGCTGCGCGGGCAGAAACCCATTGCTCCAGTTGGCTTTTCCGTTCGGTGGCTCACCCCGGATGTCCTGAATGGCCACATAGGTGGGCAGGTTTTCGTTGAGGCTGCCCAGCGCATAGTCGATCCACGAACCCGCGCTCGGGAAACCGTCGCGCGTGAAACAGGAGTTCATCGCAACGCACCCGGGACCGTGCGTGTTGGTGCGGGAAACCATGCTGTGAATGAAAGCCATGTCATCCACGTGCCTCGCCATCTGAGGGAGCTGGGTCGAAATCATTTTCCCGCTTTGACCCGCGGGCGCAAAGGCCCAGGGCGAACGCATCAGATTGCCGTTTTTTCCCTGGAAAGTCACTTCCTTGTCGCCACCGGGGAGCGGGGTGCCATGAAACCGGTCCAGCATCGGCTTATGGTCCCAGAGATCCATGTGAGACACCCCGCCAGGGCAGAAGATCTGCAGGACCTTCGTGGCCTTTGGCTGGAAGTGCGGCGCGCGGGCCGTGGCCGCGAGCAGTTCCGAGCCGAGCAGCCGCGCGAGTGCGACCCCAGTCAGGCCTGAAGTCATATGCCCAAGAAACGCACGTCGCGCCAGCAGGTGGGGCATATTATTCATAGGAATCGCAGAGGGATGGGGTGTAGGCCCGTAGAACAGACGGTTGGGAAGTGCGTTCTTGTTGAGTATCAGCTCGCTCCTCACGCCAAGGTGTCACCGCCAGAACTGGCAACGGATTCCTG
Organism: Opitutaceae bacterium; assembly: GCA_046346755.1. GTDB lineage: Bacteria > Verrucomicrobiota > Verrucomicrobiia > Opitutales > Opitutaceae > UBA6669. The sequence goes on from JAXMHM010000037.1 coordinate 8,405, forward strand.
GGATGTCCTTGAACTCGTGCGGGCGGAGGTGCTTTCGGAGGGCACTAAATTGCTAGGAAAGCGGGTTCCGCGCCGCAAGGCTCAATCCGTGCGACGCCGCCTCCGCGGCTACTTCTCCGCCCTCAGCCAACGGGCGCATTACTCGGCAAGGTCGATGGGGGGAATCGAACCTCAACTCCGCACCTGTGATGGCATCGGTGAGGCGTCGATAACGAAATCCCGGAGTGAGGCGCCTGGCCACGGCAAAGGTGGGATCAGGAAGTCGGCGGCCTCCAAATCCGCCGAGGCCGGTCGGTCTACAACTCGGTAAAGTCCTTGGTATCGAGGGAGAGTTCCTGGGGGGCGGAGTATCGACGTGGGCGCCCGGTGCCATGCTCCCATCGCGGAGACAGGCGTGAGTTCGCGCTTCTATCACCGAACCCCGACTACGATGTGCCGGGAGCGCCGCTTCCCAAGGCCAAGCGCACGGGCATCGGCAGGGGTTCGGCTTCCATGCGCCCCGTCGAGTCTTGACGGACGTGCACCGTGGTCATGCGGCCGCGAGCCACCTCGGTCCAGCGGCCCGCACGGTCTTTCTCGAAAACAAATTCGAAGGTGACGCTGGTCGTGCCCACGGCCACCACCGACGCCGTGACCCGCACTTCGTCATCACACCGCAAGGGTCGCATGAAGCTACACGACGCCTCGCGCCGCGGCCAGCCCAGCCGGATGCCTTCGGCGGTGGTGCTCATCATGGGAAGCGTCAGAGCACGAAACCACTCGTGTTCACACACTTCCATCCAGCGGTAGAAGTTGGAGAAGTGCATGATGCCGGCGGCGTCGGTTTCATGAAATGCCACGCGGCGGGTAATGATAAACGTGGGACCTGCCATGCCCCGACTGTGCTCGATCGTCGGTGTCTGTCAAAGCACGGCCCAACTCACCTTGGACCACGCACCCTTCACGTGCCACAGAACGTCTGGTACCCCTCGCCTCCGTCGGGTGCCCCCGTGCGGTACTCCGGGTCATTCCGATCGTGATCAAAAGGCGATTGCAGCACCTGCACCAGGCGCTCCATCGGGGCCAGATTCCCCTGCTCCGCCGCTTCCAGCGCGGCCTCAACGAGGTGGTTGCGTGGAATGAACGCCGGATTGGCCGCCCGTTGCAGCCGGCTCACCTCGGCCGTTGTCTGCGATTGCCGTGACAGGCGTGCCTGCCAGCGGCCATGCCAATTCATAAAATCGGGATCGGCGCGTCGGACATCGTTGCCCGCAAGGCCAACGGTCAGATCTGACCAGGTTTGGGTGTAATCCGCCCGCCTGCGCTGCATCCAGTCGAGCAGTTCGCGGGCGAGACTCGCATCTTCCGTCTCAGCTCCGAACAAGCCCAGCTTCCGACGCATCCCGGCCAGCGCTGCTGCCTGATATGCCGGCTCAAAGCGATCCAGCGTCTCCTCGGCCCGGGTTATGGCCTTCGGCTCATCTGGATCCAGCAAAGGTAGGAGTGCCTCGGCCAGGCGCGTGAGGTTCCAGTGCATGATCTCGGGCTGCCGCCCATACGCGTAGCGTCCGTGCCGGTCGATCGAACTGAACACGGTCGCTGGATCGTAGGAGTCGATGAATGCGCAAGGACCGTAATCGATCGTTTCACCCGAGATCGCCACATTGTCGGTATTCATCACGCCGTGTACAAACCCGACTGCCATCCACTGCGCCACCAGCGTGGCCTGGCGTTCAGTCACCGCCGCGAGCAGCGCCTGGGCCGGATACTCGGGGTGGGCCGCCGCCAAGTTCGGGTCATGCCGATGCAGGGCGTAATTCACGAGTTCACGCAGCGCCTCGACATCCCTTCGAGCGGCCACCCATTGAAACGTACCGACGCGGAGATGGCTGGCCGCCACGCGGGTCAGCACCGCACCGGGCAACTCCCGCGAACGCCACACCGATTCACCCGTGGCCACCACGGCCAGGCTGCGGGTGGTGGGAATGCCGAGGGATGCCATCGCCTCGCTGATCACATATTCGCGCAACATCGGACCCAGGGCCGCACGGCCGTCTCCGCGGCGCGAGAACGGCGTGGGTCCAGCTCCCTTTAGCTGGATATCGAAGCGTTCGCCACGCGGCGTAATCTGCTCGCCGAGCAGGATCGCCCGGCCGTCCCCCAGGGCCGTGAAATGGCCGAACTGATGACCGGCGTAAGCCTGCGCCAGCGGCTCCGCTCCCGGCGGCAGGCGGTTGCCCGAAAACAGCTCGGCCCCTTCCCTTCCTTCCAAGGCGCCCGGCGCCAGCCCCAACGCCTCCGCGAGGGGCCGATTGAGCACCACCAGCCTCGGGGCGCGCACCGGAGTGGGGATGGCCGAGCCATGCAACAGCGCGGGCAACCGGGCAAAGGTATGCTCCATTCGCCAACCGGTCGCGGTCGGAGTTGCTGCGCTGGCCTGTAGGGGGGAAGAGGGCACGCCCCACCCTCGCGCGGAGTGCGCTGTTTGTCGAGCGACGCGATCCGGCGCAGAGCGGGTTTGCACTGGGCAACTCCGGCTGCTTGCCTCGCGGGATCCCATGAAGTTTTACCCCTTGACTGCACTCGCTCTCGCCCTCGGAGCTCTCGCCGCCTCGGCCCAACCCGCGACGCCCTTGGCGGACCGGGCACCGTTTCTTCCGCAGCCCATCCTGCCAGGCGGACTCGTTCTCCCCCTCTTTCCGGCGAACTCGCCGCACCTGAAGCACGAACGCCTGCACGAGCCGGAACAGTACAATACCACGCTGACCACGCCTTCCTCCCGCGTGCAGTCCGTGATTGGTATCCACAATCCCACGATCGAAGTGCACCTTGTCGGCGGGCGCACGGGGGCCGCCGTGATCGTGGCTCCCGGGGGCGGGCATCGCATCCTCTGGGTCGGACCCGAGGGTGGAGACCTCGTGCCGTTTTTTGCAAACTACGGCGTCTCCACGATCATCCTGCGCAATCGCCTGCGGGTCGATGGATATGAGCCCACAACCGACGCGGTCCGCGACGCTCTGCAAGCCATCCGACTGGTGCGTTCCCAAGCGGCCGCCTGGAAACTCGATCCCGCCAAGATCGGCATCATGGGCTTCTCCGCGGGCGCCGAGCTCGCCGCCGCGGCCGCAATCGAGTTTGAGGCCTTCCAGGCGGCCAACCGCGGACCCGGCGATCCCCTCGCCGCCGTGTCGGCGCGTCCCGATTTCGTCGGGTTGATCTATCCCGGCCCAACGCCTTTCGCCAAGGAGGGCTCACCGGCGATTCCCGCCACCATCCCGCCCACCTTCCTCATGTGTCCCGGCACGGGGGACCGGGTGCATGCGCTCTGGGCGACCGAGTACTTCACCGCGATGCTGAAAGCCAGCGTACCCAATCTGGAAATGCATATCTACGGAAATGGAACCCATGGCGGGAGCATCAAGGACCGCGACGGCATTCCGCTCGGAACCTGGCAGCATCGCTACATCGATTGGTTCCGGGACCTCGGATTTCTGGCCAAACCCGGGATCGAGACCAAGGCGGCCATCGACGTCGCCGCGTATGCCAAGAGTCGGGCCACCGCGAAAAACTAGAGGTTGGTCAAGCGACCGGTGGAGTCGCCAAAACGCTCCAGGCCGGTGACGCCGGCCTGTTCTGCCAGGCTGAGGTAGAGGTTGCTCATCGGCTTCGAGCCAAAGCGAACGTAGCGCCCGGGAGTCAGCATCCCGCCGCCACCGCCGGCGAGCACGACCGGCAGATTGTCGTGGGTGTGTCGGTTCGCATCCGCATTGCCACTGCCGTAGACAATGCGGGTGTTCTGGAGAATGGAATTGCCGTCGACGTCGCGCGAATCCTCCAGCCGCTGCAGGAACCGGGCAAATTGATCGGCATACCAGCGGTCGATCCGCGCGATCTTGGCAATGCGCTCCTGATTTCCCTGGTGATGTGAGAGGTCATGATGTCCCTCGGGAATTCCAATTTCGCCAAAGGACCGGTTGTCACCGTCGTGCGCCAGAGCGAACGTTGCCACCCGGGTCGAGTCGGTTTGAAACGCCAGGACAAGCAGATCGTACATCATGCGCACATGTTCGCCGTGGCTTTCGGGAACGCCGGACGGGGTTTCCAACCGCGGATCCACCTGCGGCCCGAAGCGCTCGGACTGCTGAATGCGGGTCTCGACCTCTCGGATACCGGTCAGGTACTGATCGATCTTGTCCCGGTCGTGGCGGTCCAGACGGCCCTGGAGTCGCCGGGTGTCCTCCATCACAAAGTCCAGGACCGACCGCCGCGCCTCCATGCGCCGGCGCACACTCTCGGTGCGCAGGCCATGCGGACCGGCGCCGAAGAGCCGCTCGAAGAGCAGGCGGGGATTCGACTCCGGCGGCATCGGGGTGGTGGCATTGCGCCAGGAGAGATTGAATTGGTAAGCGCAGGCATATCCGGAATCGCACGCTCCGGACCGGCGTCCATTCTCGCAGCTCAACTCCAGCGAGGGAAACCGGGTCAAGTGTCCGACCTGCCGGGCGATGACCTGGTCGATGGAAACGCCCGCCCGCACATCCGTCGCGCTCTTGTTCAAACGCACCCCGGTCAGAAACACGCCGTTGCCCCGCGCATGGTCGCCGCCGCCATCGTCCCCGGGGTTGGCGTTGGCGTGATCCAGTCCGCCCAGCACCTGCACGCGATCGCGCAGGGTGGCGAGCGGGGCCAGGGTCGGCCCAAACTGAAATGCGGTCCCGGCGACATCGGGCCACCAGGACGCGGGGATCGCCCCATTCGGGAAGTAGACAAAGGCCGTGCGGAGAGGCGCCCCGGTGGACGTCGTCGCCACCCCGGTCAAGGCGTCGGCGGCGAGCAGCCGGCTTGGCACCAGCGACGCCAGGGAGGGCAATGCGATGCAGGCTCCGACCCCGCGCAGGAAGTGACGACGGTTCATGGCGGCGGAGGTCTTCATGGCAGAGGTCGGCAGGTTCATGGTGCGGGGAAGTGGGTGGCGAAAGTCGACGGGACGGAAGGCGTGGCGACAGCGGCGGGACGGTCGTCGCGGCGGCGCTGCTGGAAGGGAGCCGAATGGACAATGCCTCGAATCAACGCCGAGGGCCTGCCTCCGGCCTCCTCAAGCGCAGCGGCGAGGTGATCAAGCGTATCGGTGTCCCGATAGTCGGTTCCCCGGCCGAGCGCATAGGTGAGAAGTTTCTCGCTCACGCTGTGATAGAAATCATGTCGGTGATGGGTCGCAAGGATACGTTTCAACTCACGTACGTCCGCAAACGCCTCCCCGGTGATCAGCTTCCCGGCTGGATCAATGACCTGGCCCATGTCGGATCCCCGCCACTGTCCAATCGCATTGAAGTTCTCCAGGGCGAGTCCGAGCGGGTCCATGCGCAGGTGACAGGAGGCGCAGACCGGGTTGCTGGCATGGGCGGCGAGGTTCTCGCGCAGCGTCATCTGACGCAACCGTTCGGGACTGACCGCGTCCTCCAGAGGCGGAATGTTGGGGGGTGGCGGAGCCGGCGGGGTGCCGAGGATCGCCTCGAGCACAAACACGCCCCGTTTCACGGGCGACGTGCGGGTCGGGTTTGACGTCACGGCCAGGACGGTTCCTTGGGTGAGCACGCCTCCGCGCGGACTGTCGGGAGGCAGCACGACCTTGCGCATGGCGCGACCCGCCACGCCCGGAACGCCGTAGTGCCTGGCTAACTCCTCGTTCAGAAACGTGTAGTTTGCATCGATCAGCTCCGTGAGGGGACGATCCTCGCGCAGTACGTGCGCGAAGAGCATTTCCGTCTCCTCCTGCATCGCCTGCCGCAGGCTGGTGGAGAGGCGCGGAATGACCGGGCGGGGTCCCGAGTTTCGCTGCTTGATCGCCTGATCCAGCTCCGCGGTTTCGGCGGCGGTGCGCACGGCTTCGGGGATCGCGGCGAGACGGCGGATTTTCGCCCGGAGCGCGCGCGACTCCTCGGACGGGGGATGCTCCCGGAGGTACACCGCAAATTCATCAATCACGACGGTGGGAATGTCCCTCGCCTGCAGCCATTGCCCGGTGAAGTGCCGGATCAGCTCAGCCGAACGGGGATCCGCCATCAGCCGTTCGACCTGCTCGTCCAGACGGGCGCGTAGCTGTCCCTCCCGGGCGAGTCGAACCAGCGTCTCATCCGGCAAAGTCGACCAGAAGAAATAGGAGAGGCGCGAGGCCAGCGCATATTCGTCCACCCAGGGGTGGCTCTGGCCGGGTCTCAAGGGCTCCACCTGTTCCTCACGGAAGATGAACCGCGGCGACGCCAGTACCGCGACCATCGCCTGGGCAATGCCAGCCTCGAAGGTGACACCCGATTGTTGGTAGGTTGACTCGGCAAGGGTCACAAGTCGGTCGACCGTCGATGCATCCACCGGTCGCCGAAAAGCCCGTTCGGCAAACCGTCCAAGGAGTTCGCTGGCATAGCGGCGGCGGGCCGGTCGATCGGCGGGAACCGCCTGCGGAAAGAACCGTGTGTACGCCTTGGGCGCCACCCAATGCTCCCGCGCCAAGGGTCCCTGCACGGCCACGCCGTTCAGTCGCAGGCGCAACTGCCGCACCTGCGGACGATCCGGTCCCTCCGGCTCAAGTTCGACCGCAATCTCATGCTCGCCCGCCGACCAGTCGCGCTCAAAGCTGAACTCGAAGGACTTCCCCCCTTCGCGGGAGAACACGCGCTCCAACACCGTTTCACCCTCCAGCTTGAGCCTCAGTCGGGTTTGATTGGTGTCAAACTGGTCGTCGACGTAGCGTTCCACGGCTTTGAGGTCGAAGACCACACGATATCGTCCCGACACTCCAGTCCGGTGCCGGGCCACGGCCGCTGCTCGCGTGTAGTACGAGAGCTCCACACCGGTGCCCACGATGGCGGGAGGGGGTCGGGACGCTTCCGTCGTCTGGGCCGAATCTCCGACGACTCCCGGTGGCGACTCCAAGGGGACCCCAGCCGCCGTCACGGTTTGAAAGGCACTCCCCGGGAGGATCACCTCCGCCACCTCAGCGTCCACCGTGGGCACCGCCTGGGTGATGATGGCCTGAGCCGCATCGAGGTATTTCTCCAGCAGTAGGGGCGAGACCGTCAGGACGTCGCCGATGTTGTCAAACCCGTGACCGGAATCGTCCGCCGGAAACTCCAGGGCCGTGTCAAAGTCGATGCCGAGAAGGTCGCGAATGGTATTGCGATACTCGATCCGATTCAGGCGGCGGACCGTCACGCGACCGGGGTCAGGCCGCGCCGGATCGAGTTCGAACACCCGGCGCTTGATCCACTCCGACAGCGTATCCACTTCGCCCGGATCAGGCCGCAGCTCATCCGCGGGGGGCATGATGCCGGACCTGACATTGCGCAGAACCCGCTGCCAGAGCCGGGGATCCTGACGGTGCGCCGGGCCGTCAAACTCATCCAGAGTCACTCCGCCCTTGTTGATGCCACCGCCATGGCAGTCGAAGCAGTACTTGTCGAGCAAGGGCCGGATCCTCGTTGGGAACGGATCGGCATCGGCATCAGCATCCGCCCCCTGCGCCCAGACGCCCAGCAGCAGCCAGGCACCGAGAACAGCAGGCAGCGGCCAGCGCAGAAAACGAGGTGAGTGGGGAAAAGGCACAGCCGGAGCCAGCATCCGAAGCGAGGATGCCTCCAAGGAGAAGGCAAAAACACACCGGCGCGCCGGTCCCGGCGGAATCCACCGCGTTCGGTCTCACTGCAACGCGATCAGGGCTCAGCCTCACTCCGCGGCTCTCGCTCCGTGTCCGACCGTCCCGCGCAGGAGCAAGCGCGTAAAGCTAAGGATCGAGCTTGGGTACCTCCTGCCTTTCAGTTGGAGGTGGCCTTCCCGCGACTACGGTACGACGGGACCGATCGGTCCCGCCTCCGTCGTCCGATTTCTTCACGCGACGCCAATCCCCGCGGGGTCGGCGACCCCACCTCCATCGGACGCCGAGCACGGATCGAGGCTTAAGTTGTCGCGCACGCGAGACTGCCAGATTCGTTGTCCGGCGTCCGAATGACTCCGGCTCAGATCAGCGCCCGAATCTCTTCGAGGGCCTGCCGAGTGCGCTTGATCCCATCGATCTCGGTGTGTTTGGACCCTTCGTACTCGATCCCCACGTACCCCCGGTAGCCGGCGGCCACGACGATGCGAAGGAGACGCTCAAAATCGAGGGTCATCTCGATCTTCTCCCGCCGGTCCTCGGTGTAGAAACGGCCTGCCCCCGTGTCCCAATCATACGCCTTGGCACTGACCGCCTCTTTGACCCAGGGCATGAACTCGCGCAGCCCCTGGTAAGGATTGTACATCTCGGACGTTTGACGGTCGGTGTAGAAATTTCCAAAGTCCGGCAGGATGCCGACGCGTTTGTGATCGGCCCGCTTCATCACGTCGGTCAACCACTTGCCGTTGGAGGAGAGCCCCCCGTGATTCTCCACCACCACCCAGAGGCCGCGTTTGTCGCCCTCGACACAGAGCCGATGGAGCCCGTCGGCCGCCAGGCGGGCCTGCTCCGCGGCCGGGAGTTTTCCGTCGCTGGCGGCGTTGACCCGGATGCTGTGGCAGCCGAGGAAGGCGGCTGCATCGAGCCACTTGAGATGATTCTCCACCGTTTTCGCCCGCGTCGCGTCGTCGACCGCACCGAGCGCGCCTTCGCCATCCACCATGATGAGCAAGCTCTTCACGCCCTCGGAGGCCGCGCGTGCCTTCATCTCGCCCAGGTACGCTTGGTCCGTCGCCTTGTCCTTGAACATCTGATTCACGTATTCGATCGCCTCAATTCCAACCGAGCGGGCAACGCGGGCGAATTCCAGATTATCGAGCGGCTCGGCCCCCGGACGCTTGAGGAAGCGCTTGTTCAGCGACCACTGCGCGAGCGAGATTTTGAATAGATCCTTCTTCTCCGAGGCTACAGCCCGGACCAGCGGTGCGGCCGCGGTGACCGCACCCAGCGCGAGGGAGGTTTTGAGGAAGGAGCGACGGGGATTCGGGGAGGATGTATTCATGGCTTTTGCAGCCATTCAGGCTATCCGAAACGCCGCCCATGGGAATCCCATTCTGCCGGCACCTCCGGGTTCGATTCCACCGGAATCTCGGGGCGCAACGAAACCAGATTGCGCGCCGCGGAAACCCGGTTGGACTGCTTCCGTGTCCATCGTCACCCCCCGCAACCTGCTTCTGGTCCGCATCGGCGGACTGAGCCTGGTCGGACTCTTCCTCGTCCTGGTGGGGCGCTTCTGGCACCCGGTGTACGGACTAACAGCGTTGATCCAGCTCGATGCGCCCAACGACGACCTCAAACTTGCCGCCTTTCGCGAGCATCCGGTCTTTGTCCACCGCGAGCACGGGGGCTACGACGGACTGTACTACGCCCAAATCGCCCTCGACCCAACCCTCCGCGATCCTGCGCTGCCGCGGGCCATTGACAACCTTTCCTACCGCGCGCGACGCATCCTGCCGCCGGCGCTGGCCTGGGGTCTGGGGCTGGGACACGACGCCTGGATCATCCGCATCTATCCGTGGCTCAACGTCGCCGCCTGGCTCGGACTCGCCGCGATCCTCTGGCGTTTGCTCCCTGTCACCACGCTGCACGGCCTGACCGCGTGGAGCGGCGTGCTTTTCTCGGCCGGAGCCCTCGCCAGCGTACGCCTCGCTCTCTCGGACCTGATCGCCCTCACCTTCCTTGCCGGCAGCCTGCTTGCCCTCGAACAGTCACGGGCGCGTCGCAGCAGTGCGCTCCTCAGCCTGGCCGTGTTGTCTCGCGAAACCAGCGTGCTGGGATTGGCCGCCCTGTGGACCCGGCCCTGGCTTTCGTGGCGCAACGTCCTCGTCACGGTCGTCGCCACCGCACCGCTGGCCCTCTGGCTGGCCTATGTGCGCTGGCAAGTGGGGCCGGCCGACGCGGGCTGGTCCAATCTGACCCTGCCCGTCGTCGGATGGATCGAGAAGCTCATCGCCTCGACCCAGGCCCTGTCCACCGTCGCGGACCGCCCCCTGGCCTGGACCACCTTCCTTGCCACCATCGCCCTCAGCCTGCAGGTCGCCTACCTTGCGACCCGCTGGCGGCTCACCGAGATGGCGTGGCGACTCGGGGCCGCGTACGCCGGACTCTTTTTCACCCTCGGTACCGCGGTCTGGGAAGGCTTTCCCGGCGCTGCCACCCGCGTGCTCCTGCCCCTGACCCTGGCCTTTAACTTGGTCGCCCATCGCCACCGCGCTTCCTGGCTCTGGCTCGTGGGTGGCAACTTGGCGGTGCTGTCCGGTTTGCTCTCGCTGCGCGATGTGCACCCCGATCCCCGGGAAATGGCCGCGCGCACGACCGAAGACCTCGCGGTGGTCGTTCGCCTGGGAGACGGCTGGTATGGACGCGAACACCACCGCAACCACACCTGGGCCTGGAGCGCGCAACGCGCCACCCTCGAGGTCGAGACGTGGCCCCGCGTCGACGCCGAGGTCACACTCGAAATCCGACTGCGGGCCCTCGCGCCCACCTCCCTCGAATCCACTCCCGACGCGCACCCGCGCCAGGTCCTGACGGTGACACCCACCCTCACCCCGCACACCGTCACCCTCACCGTGCACCACGGCCGCGGCCGCATCGATTTTCAATCGACCACCCCGCCCCTCCCCGAGTCCCCGGCCCCCGACGCCCGCCCCCTCGGCTTCGCCGTCTACGACATCAAAATCGTCACCGCCCGCCCCCTCCGCTGAGTCCGCGGATCGACGAGACGTCTGCGTTGTAGCGGAAGCCGGAACGGCTTTCGTTCCCTCAACGACCATTCTTCCGCTTGATCGCTGCCTGCTAGCGAAAACAAACGTAATGCAACTACTTGCCAGATAGCAGACCACTGGCTATTGCAGGGCGATTACCACACCACCGCTCCAGCCGGTCGTCCCCCAATCCCGTTTCGCACCTGACGTCGAGGGCTCTTTCGGCCCGCACCGGCCGCCAGCGTGTAATCGCGCCCGGTTCCTCGCGGTGGTACCCCAACTCCAAGAGGCACCCGAGCGATGACTACACAGCTGACACGCAAGCCCTTCGCCCCAATCGCCCGAGTCGCAGCCCGTGAGCACCGGCAGGATGCCTCCGACTGCGGGCGGGCCACGCTGAGACGCGTGCTGTACATCCATGAGCGCCTCGGCAACCAGCACGCCGCCACGGCGGTCAGCCTCGCCCGCGAACTCGAAGTCTCCGAGCGCACCGTCAAACGCGACGTCGAGTTCATGCGCGAGCAACTCGGCGCCCCCATCGATTGGGATCCGGCGGAACACACCTACGTCTATTCGCGTCCCTGCGACCTGCTCCCGCTCCTTCGTCTCGACGCGGCGGAAGCCCTTGCGCTCACATTGGCGGGAAAGACATTTGCTGCTTGGCACGGCACCCCGTTGGGGCAGTCGCTCACCGCCGCGCTCCACAAGATCGCTGGTGTGGTGGGTGGAGCCGTGTCGTTGCCTGTATCCGAAATCTCAAGCCTGATTTCGCCCGCGCCCGGGGACGGTTCACTCGACGCGGAGGTGCGACACTTCCCGACCGCACTCGAGGCCATCCAGCGACGGCGTGTCTTGCGCATCGTGTATCAGAAACCCAAGCGGACCGCCACGCCCGAGACCCGGCACGTCCATCCCCTCCACCTTGCCTGCCTTGACCATCGCTGGGTGTTGATCGCCCACGACCCCGGCCGGTCGGCACTGCGGAACTTTCTGCTCGGCCGGATCCAGGCGGCCACCGCGACGGCGGCGTCATTTGAAGCGCCCGCATCGTTTGACGTGCAGGCCTACCTCCGCGGAAGTTTAGGACGCTTCACCGGCCATGATGACATCCCGGTTCGGGTCCTGTTCGATGCCGAGCTGGGACCCTACCTGCGGGAGCGACCCTGGCATCCCTCGCAAACCCTGCAGGAGCGAACCGACGGCCGAATTGAAGCCACCTACCGACTCAACCACCTCACGGACCTGACCCGCCGCCTCCTCGCCTGCGGGAGCAAGGTTGAAGCGCTGGCTCCAGACCAGCTCCGCCAAACCCTCTATGATGAAGCCACCGCCCTGGCCCAACGCCACCGATCCAGGCCAATCAACCCCTGACGCCTTGCCCGCCTGCCGTATCCAATCTCCAGAAAGTTGTTCACAAGTTCCTCACCGGGACAGTCCCTGTCCCACCCCCCATGGTAGAGTTAGCGCGCATTCACGTCCCATGCTCCGCCGATTTGACCCGACCCCGCCTGACCAGCACACCCGGCCCACACAGCCACGAGGCAACGCGTATCGCGTTGGCGTCGCTCCGAGGCTGAAGAGGCGGGCGAAGACGCGGGGCAACCAAAACGTTACAAAGTGTAACGCTTTGAAAATGGTCGCTGCCGACGGCAAACACCGCCTCAGGGACGCCTGGAAAAAACGCGGCGTCAAAGAACAACGCGACGTCGCCATCCTCACCGCCGAGACCAGCAAAGCGACCTTCGGCCTGACGCCGGCGGAGTATAGGGACTTCAAGTCGCTGACTTCCCCCAAGGACAACCTCCGCGACCACATGACCGACCTGGAACTCATCTTTACCATGCTCGGCGAAGCCTCGACCACGGAGATCACGCGGAAAAAAGACGCCCAGGGATTTCCCCAAACCCACCACGCCGCCAAAACCGGTGGCACCATCGCCGGCAACGCACGGCGCGAGCTTGAAGCCCAAAGCGGCACCCGCATCGCAACCCGAGAGAATTTCAAGACCCTCCCGGAAAGCCAAACCCGCCCCCTCCGCAACCGGAAGCCGATTTCCTAACCCTGCCATGCCTCTCGTCCACCACCGGGTAAACGCGGAGTCGACAGAGCATTTGGTCCCCTCAAACAACCTCACCGAGGATATGCGCAATCCCCCCGACGAAGAGGCGACTCATTACTACGCTCACACCGCGGAGGACGCGCAAGGCAACCGCCTCCCGGAGTCATCGGGCAAGTGGCAGCCTCTTGCAGACCACCTGCGCAACGTCGCCGACCTCGCCGCGAGATTCGCCGAACCAATGGGTCCAGAGGTCGCAAGCGAAGCCTGCCTCGCCGGACTGCTGCACGATTTGGGAAAATACCAGATTCCCTTCCAAAAGTACCTCTCGCGCGGACGGCCACGCACACCCCATGCGATCCATGGTGCGGCCGCCCTCGCCACCACGCCGCACCTAGCCAACCTGATCGCCAGCCACCACTCGGGCCTGCATGACGAAGATGACGCCTTCGCCGCCTCGCTCAACCGCTTCTTGACAACCGAAGGTCGAGAGACACTCGCACGACTCTACGCAGCCTATCGCGCAGATGGACTGCCGTCCCCGGCCAAGCCTCAAACTTCCGCAACTTCCCAGGAGGGCGACGTCGTCGAGGATCTCAGAATTCGACTTCTGCTCTCTGTCCTCTGCGATGCCGACTACTTGGATACCGAGGCGCATTTCCTTCAAGCATCCGGAGCATCACGTCCGGAGCCCGCGCACGGCGCGCCAGTTGATTTGTGCGTCAAGCTCGACGCTCACCTCGCCAGCTTTGCCCAGCGCCCGCGGCCCTCGTCGCTGGATCAACTCCGTACCCGCATTGCCACCCGTTGCTCTGAAGTTGGGCGCAACTCCGCGCCCGGCACTTTCTCGCTCACTGTTCCAACTGGTGGCGGCAAGACCTTGGCTTCCGCCGCATTTGCCCTACACCATGGGACCGCCCATAGTTTCGCGCGCGTCATCTACGTTATCCCTTACACGTCGATCATCGAGCAAAACGCCCGCGTCTTCGCTTCCGTTTTCGGTACAGAAAACGTCCTCGAACACCACAGCCTCGCCGACTGGCAGGCCGCTGCCGAGTCCGAGGACGACCCGGAGTCCATCGCCACCCGCGCCAAGCTTGCCGCCGAAAACTGGGACGCCCCCTTCATTGTCACCACCAACGTTCAGTTCTTCGAGAGCTTGCACAGCCATCGCCCCTCAGCTGTGCGCAAACTGCACCGCCTGATTGGCTCGGTGGTGCTCTTCGACGAGTGCCAGACCTTCCCGCCCGATCTGCTCGCCCCTTCACTGGCAACGCTTCAAGCGCTCCAGTCCTTCGGCAAGACTTCACTCGTTTTTTGCACCGCCACGCAGCCAGCTTTCGAGCAACGCGAGTTTTTCCCCGAAGGTTTTTCAACCATCAGGGAAATCATCCCCGACACTCCGGAATGGCGCCTGCACGAACGGCCCGAGTTCCGCCGCACAATCATCCGCCACGACCCCGCACCGATCTCATCGGCCGCCTTCGCCGATCGCATCGCTGCCAGCATGCGCGCTCTCGCGATCGTCAACACCCGTCGCGCCGCGCGCGAACTCTTTGACGCCGTGCAAACCCGATTGCACGGCGAACACACCTTTCACCTCTCAACCTTCATGTGTCCGGCACATCGCCAGGAGGTGTTCGATGCCATCCGCTCACGCCTCGCCACGCCCGGAGCCGCCTGCCTCGTGATTTCGACCCAGCTCATCGAGGCTGGCGTCGATCTCGACTTCCCCAAGGTCTTTCGCGTTCTCGGCCCACTCGACGCCATCTTGCAGGCCGCCGGACGCTGCAATCGCGAGGGTCGACTCACCGATCCATCCGGCAACCCCACACCCGGCGAGGTCGAGGTCGTCACTCTCGCCGACGCCCAACTGCCGCCTGGCATTTACGCACGCGCTACCTCCTTGGCCGCGAAGTACCTACTGTCCGGCAATGGCGGCGACATTCCGCCCGAGAAGATCCGCGCGTATTTCCAAGAACTCTACCACGACACCGAGCGCGACAAGCACCATATCGCCCACCTCCGCCGCCAGCGCCTGCACCGCCAGATCGGTCTCAAATACCGCTGGATCGACGAAGAGGAGCCGACAGAGTCCGTGCTCACCGAGCTCAATGCCGACGCCAGCGCTTGGGTCGCCACGCTCGAAGAACAAGGCTTTCAGCCTCTCAGCCGCCTACAGCGGCGCGCTATCGCCCGCCTCTCCATTAACCTCCGCGCCTCCGAAGTCCAGCGCGGCATTCGAAGCGGCATCCTCCGCCAACTCCGCTGCGGCCTCTACGTCACCCAACACGGATACGACGCCCGCTTTGGCTACAACCCTGCGGGAGTCATCACCGGCGAACATACGATCATTTAAGCAAGAGGCCGTCGCCCGATTGAAGCGGCCGCTGAAGCACAGTTCGCGATCCGCAAACAAGTCTGGCCCCATTCTACCAATCATAACTCCACCCATGCCTGCCGCCATCCCAATCTCCCTCAAAGTCTGGGGCGACCTCGCCTGCTTCACCACCCCCGAGGCCCGCGTCGAACGTCTCACTTATCCCCTCATCACCCCCTCCGCCGCCCGCGGTATCCTGGAGGCGATTTTTTGGAAACCCCAAATTCGCTACGAACTTGACCGTATCCTTGTGCTGAAGCCGATCTGCTTCACCTCTATCCGCCGCAACGAGATTCAAGGCACCGTCACCGTAAAGGGCGCGGGTGGCGTCAACGCTTGGATGAAAGACCCGTCGAGTTTCGAGCCCTACCTCGTGGACTCCGCCGGTCGCGACGACGTACAGGGAGAGAACCGCACCCAGCGCAACAGCGTGCTCCTCCGCGACGTCGCCTACCTGCTCGAAGCCCGCCTCATCGTCAAGAACCCCACACCCGCCGATCCACCAATCAAATACCGCGAGATGTTCACCCGCCGCGTCGCGCAGGGTCAATGCGTGCGTCAACCCTGCCTTGGCATCCGCGAATTCGTCGCCTATTTCGCCCCGCCCGACGGCACGGAGACACCCGTAGCTGAGGACCGCGACCTCGGAGTCATGCTTTATGATCTCGACTTTCCCACCGACGGCCCTGTCGGGGCCCGCCCGCCCGAGAGCGCGCTCTTCGCCCCGGCGAAACTCATCGGCGGCGTACTCGATGTCACCGCCATGCGTCAAAACCTCTACCGCCGCGCCTAGCCATGATTTTCCCTGCCCTCCACCGCTTCGCGCTCTCGCACGGCCTGCTTGATGATCTCGATTTCACCGAGCAGACCATCCATGCCCGCATCGACCTCCGCGCCGATGGCGCCCTCATTGGCGTGTTTCTGGTCGGCGACAAAAAGGAACCGAAAAAACTCCCCGTATCCCGCATCGCCGCGCGCAACTCCGCCGCCATCGCCTGCGTCGGCGCCGACACAGCCAACCGCATCATCCCCGGGCTCGACCCCGACGCCAACCGCCTAGCCGTCGAAACCCAGACTCTCTTCGCCGATCAACTCCGCGCCGTTCACGCCGCGACCCACCACTCCGGCATCAGCGCCGTCATCGACTTTCTCGCCACCCTCGCCGCCGACGAATCCTTACGCGCCTCAATCAAATCCGCCTTCGAAACCGCTAAGCTGAAAGTCTCCGATTGGGTGACTTTTGCAGTGGCAGGTCACTCCGGCTACCTCGTGGAATGGCCTGCGGTCAAAGCCTGGTGGCGGGACCGTTGCGCCTCGGAGCGCGCCGCGAAAGTCACAGCCTCCACCGAACCGCTCATCCCTTGCATGGTCACCGGCGAACTATGCGATCCCGTGCGCACCCACGGAACTCGGATCAAAGTCGCTCCCGGCGGTCTCCCGGGCGGCGTCGCGCTCGTGTCCAGTGACAAACCGGCCTTCGGCTCCTACGGCTTCGAGAAATCACTGGTGAGTCCGATGTCCGAGATCGCGGTCGAAGGCTACATCCGCGCCATCAACTATCTCGGCGATAGAGCCCACCCCGATCATCACTATCGCACCGCCGACACGATCTATCTCTTCTGGTGCGACCGCCCGAACGCCGCCGCAAACCCCGCTAAAGCAATCGAAGAAGGGAGCGCCGGCGACTGGCTCGCCGCAGCCATTGCCGCCGCCGTGCCGGTCACCCCGCGCTCCGACTCGCCCATTGCGGCCAAGAAAACATTCGGTAATCTCGACGCCGGAGCGCTCTCCCTCGGCGCGGATGCGGCTGCCACGCGGTTCTATTGCCTCGCACTTAGCGGCAGCTCCGCCCGCGGCGTCATCCGCGGCTGGATTGACCAACCGCTCCCCGCGGCGGTCGAGCACGTCAAGGAATGGTTTGCGGACCTTACCATTCCGCTCGACCGGCCGAGCTTCGATCCGAACGACAAATCCAAGGAACCGAAGACGCGCCGCCGGTTGGCCGACACCGGTGACCTCTGCTCGCACTGGCCGCTTTGGCGCCTTGTCTCAGCCCTCGAAGGGAAAAGCGACTCTGGCCCCGAACTCGCTCGCTACCGCACGCATCTTTTCACCTGCGCCCTTCTCGGCCGCTTCCAGCCCGTGCCGCTTGAACTTCTTTCCGTCGCACTCCGTCGCATCGCTACCACGGGCGACTGCCCACCGCACCGTGCCGCGTTAATTCAACTCCTTCTCCGCCGTCGTTACCTCCAACAAACCGAATTCAAGATAACAACCATGTCCGACATCGACACCACCATCCAAAACTCACGTGCCTTCCGATCCGGCCGCCTCCTGCGCGTTCTGCAAGGTATCCAGTCCAAGGCCCTCGGCGATCGCAACGCCTCCGTAATCGACAAGTTCTACAGCTCCGCCTCGGCCACGCCCGCCGCCGTCCTCGGTGGGCTAGTAGCCAAAGCGCAGCCTCACCTGTCCAAGATTCGAAAGGACTCGCCCGGCCTCGCCCACTGGTTCGACGACCAACTCACGGAAATCGTCGGCGGCATCGTCGACCAAGGCGGCTTCAAAGTCACGCACGACCCCGCGCAGCAGGGAGAGTTCGCCCTTGGCTTTTACTACCAGCGCCTGCTCGCCCGCAAACAAAAGCCCGAGGCCGACAACGCCACTGACGATGCGTCCGCTGAGTAGTCACCCGCTTCCTTCATACGCATCAGAAATCCCAACTCTTCCATCGTCCCATTCCCAATCACCATGAGCCAGCCCATCACCAACCGTTACGACTTCATCTATCTTTTCGACGTTCAAGACGGCAATCCGAACGGCGACCCCGATGCCGGCAACTTGCCCCGCGTCGATCCCGAAACCTATCGCGGTCTCGTGACCGACGGCGCCCTCAAGCGCAAGATACGCGACTACGTTCTCCTAGCCAAATCCGCCTCACCCGAGTCCGCCCAGCCCGGTTATGAAATCTATTTCCAAACCAAAGGGGGCCCCGAGAAACGCGTGCTCAACTCCCTCCACGAACAAGCCTACACTGCCATCGGAGCCAAGTCCGCCGACAAGAAGTACGCCGATCAAGTTAAGGCCCGCCAATGGATGTGCGCCCACTTTTGGGATGTCCGCACTTTCGGAGCCGTTATGTCGATGAAGGAAAATAATTGCGGGCAAGTGCGCGGCCCCGTCCAACTCACATTCGCCCGCTCCATTGACCGCATCTTCCAGCAAGAAATCACCATCACCCGCAAATCCGTAACCACGCAGGAGGATGCGGAAGCGCAAATCAAAAAGGACGGCAACCTTACCGGCACCATAGGCCGCAAATCCATCGTTCCCTATGGGCTGTACCTCACCCATGGCTTTGTTTCCGCGCACGAAGCCACTGGCACCGGCTTCGGCGAAGCCGATCTCGCTTTGCTGTGGGATGCACTCAAGGGGATGCTCGATCACGACCGCTCCGCCTCGCGCGGCCTAATGGCTCCGCGCCGACTTGTCGTCTTCAAACACCAAGGAGCCCTCGGGAACGCTCCTGCACACAAGCTGTTTGAGGCACTAAAGGTGTCTCGCAAGGCAGGCGTCGAAATCCCCCGTGGTTTCACCGACTACGAGGTCACTTTAGACCGCACCGGTATCCCCGCGACTGTCGAAGCGCTCGATCTGCTCTAAGCCTAGCGTCCGTGTGCGGACTCCCCCCAGTTGAGCGCGCGTCGTCCACAGTCCCCGAGAGCATCCCGCTCTCGGCGCTCAACCACCATCTCTACTGCGCTCGGCGCGCCTATCTCATCCACGCCGAGCGCGTTTTCGTCGATAACGAGCACACCACCTTGGGTCAATTGGCTCACGAAGCCGTCGATCATGCCGGCTACGAGCACCGCGCCGGCTGGGAGCTGCTGCGCGCCTTGCCACTGTACTCCGACACCATCGGCCTCACCGGCAAGGCCGACCTCGTCGAGGTCCGGCGCGATGCCGCCGGCCGAATCGTCGAGGCCCGGCCAGTGGAGTACAAGAAAGGCCCCGCCCGTCGCTGGGCCAATGATCAAGCACAGCTCTGCGCCCAAGCTCTCTGCCTCGAGGAAATGTTCGATCTGCGCATCGAGTCGGGGCTCATCTACCACGCTGCTTCCGCCAAACGCGACGAGGTCACCTTCGACGCCCAGCTCCGCACCCTTACACTCTCCACCCTCGATGCCCTGCGCGCTTCTCTTGAACAGCCCACCGCACCGCCCGCCGTGATGAAACCCCAGTGCGATGGCTGCTCCCTGCGCGGGGTCTGCCTCCCAGAGGCAGCCGTCTCCAGACGTACGGCGCTCTTCGAGCCCCGCGACTACACTTGATCGTGTTCCCTTGGCCCAAAATCTTCAGAACACCCTTTATCTGCTCACACCCGGCCTCTCGCTCCGCCGCGACGGCCTGGCGTTGCGCGTCGAGCACGAGAAACAGCTGAAGCTCTCCCTGCCGGTTCACAACGTGGAATCGGTATTCGTCTTCGGCGCCGACATTTATGTTTCACCGTCGGCGATGCGCCTCTGCTGGGAGCATGGTGCCTCAGTCTGCTTCTTCACCGACTGGGGCCGTATGGAAGCACGCGTCGAAGGCGTGCCTCAGGGATCGATACTTCTCCGACGGGCCCAGCACGCCGCTGCCGCCTCGTCTTCACGCGTGGCAACGCTCGCCCGCGCCTTTGTGGCCGGCAAGATCCACAATACCCGGTGGCTGCTTGCTCGCAGCGCCCGCGATTCAGCAATCGAAGAGGACCGCGCCCCCCTGCGCGCTGCCGCTGAGGGCCAAGCCTCTCTCCTGCGCGAGCTCGGCCGCACGCCGGACGACCTCGACGTCATCCGCGGCATCGAAGGCCGCGCGGCCGCGCTCCATTTCGAGGTCTTCGCCCAACATGTACGACCTGCCCTGCGCGCCGCTTTCCCTTTCGATGGTCGAAACCGCCGTCCGCCGCGCGACGCATTAAACGCCCTGCTCTCCTTCCTCTATGCACTGCTCCGCCACGACTGCGTCTCGGCCCTGACGGCCGTCGGGCTCGATCCTTTCGCCGGATTCCTCCACGCCGATCGCTCCGGCCGCGAATCGTTGGCGCTCGATCTAATGGAAGAATTTCGGCCCTGGGTGGAACGCCTGGCACTGACCCTCGTGAACCGCGGCGAGCTGAAAGTCGGCCAATTCGTGGTCCGCGATGGCGGTGCCGTCGAACTCGCCGATGCCGCCCGGAAAGCGCTTGTTGCCGCCTATCAACAACGAAAAGCTGAAGAGATCTCCCATCCGCTCTTCCAGGAGAAGGTCCAAAACAGACAATTGGTCTTCATCCAGGCAAGGTTGCTAGCCCGAGCCTTGCGCCACGAGACCGACTACACCCCGCATCTGTTCTCTTGAACGGCCATGTTCCTCGTTATCACTTACGACGTTTGCACGCGCGAGGAGCGCGTCGGAGCCCGCCGCCTGCGTCGCGTGGCGAAAGCCTGCACCTCCTATGGCATTAGGGTGCAGAAGTCCGTTTTCGAGATGCAACTCGGTCAAAAAGAATGGGTGGAGCTGAAAGCACGCCTGCTATCCGAGATCGATCCCAGCCAAGACTCACTTCGGGTCTACTTTATTGACCAATCGGCCAAAGACCGGATCGAACACTATGGCGCCGTGGTGCCGGTGAATGTGCTGGGTGACACGTTAGTGCTTTGAGTGCTGGTGAGAGAGGCGCGGGCGAAGACCACGCCTCGGCGCACTTGGCACCCTTTCGCAGGCTACCTAAGTTGCAATTTCGCAGGTAGATTCGAAGTTCCATTCCGAGGAAAAGATTAGGTTACGCTTCGTTCTTTGACAGTTTCGCTAAATCACAACAGAACCCTCTCGCGCTCAGGGGATAGACTTGGGCGCGGTCGCCCCGTTCATCTGAGCGGGGCGCGGATTGAAACCTCGGGCTTGACCGCGTACTCGTCGGCAAACTTCTGTCGCCCCGTTCATCTGAGCGGGGCGCGGATTGAAACACTCGGGCTGACCGCGTACTCGTCGGCAAACTTCTGTCGCCCCGTTCATCTGAGCGGGGCGCGGATTGAAACACTATATGAGGCAACGCGGTCATTACCGCTTTGAGTCGCCCCGTTCATCTGAGCGGGGCGCGGATTGAAACGTTAGCGGACGATGTACAGAGCAGACGCCGAATCGTCGCCCCGTTCATCTGAGCGGGGCGCGGATTGAAACCAGCCCCCAAAGCCCGCAGCGACGGCGCCCGAGGCGTCGCCCCGTTCATCTGAGCGGGGCGCGGATTGAAAACACCGCAGCACTGCGCCGAGTCGCAACGCCAACCCGTCGCCCCGTTCATCTGAGCGGGGCGCGGATTGAAACACCGGTACGTCGGTCGTCGTGGTCGCCGCGATACGTCGCCCCGTTCATCTGAGCGGGGCGCGGATTGAAACACTGCAGTGAGCGTCGTTCCGTCGTGAACCATCAGGTCGCCCCGTTCATCTGAGCGGGGCGCGGATTGAAACAGTGCTCATCGGCGGCCTCCGTGGTAGTGGCGAAAGTCGCCCCGTTCATCTGAGCGGGGCGCGGATTGAAACACCACGCCTTCCATCCATTGCGCTGGGTCGGTCGTCGCCCCGTTCATCTGAGCGGGGCGCGGATTGAAACCCCTTCAAGCCGGGTGAAACCAAGGGTCCTTTCGTCGCCCCGTTCATCTGAGCGGGGCGCGGATTGAAACTAGCTAAGCTTGCGGCAAAGGCAAGGGAGTTGGACGTCGCCCCGTTCATCTCGAGCAGGGGCGCGGATTGAAACAAGGGAGACGTCAACGAAATTTGCCAAAAGCGGGTCGCCCCGTTCATCTGAGCGGGGCGCGGATTGAAACCGCGACCTGCACACCAATCGAGCCCGCGACGGTCGGTCGCCCCGTTCATCTGAGCGGGGCGCGGATTGAAACTGCCTCAGCAGGCTTGGCTTTGCTCAGGTCATCGTCGCCCCGTTCATCTGAGCGGGGCGCGGATTGAAACATGATGCGGGCGGCTGCGGCGGTCCAGTGTGCGGAGTCGCCCCGTTCATCTGAGCGGGGCGCGGATTGAAACAAGCTCACTTGGGTGACTCGCGACGACCCGAACGGTCGCCCCGTTCATCTGAGCGGGGCGCGGATTGAAACAGCTCGTCATAGGCGAGAAGCGTTTCGAGCTTGTGTCGCCCCGTTCATCTGAGCGGGGCGCGGATTGAAACACCAATCCCGACACCGGGATCTCGGTGCAAAAGAGTCGCCCCGTTCATCTGAGCGGGGCGCGGATTGAAACTTCAAAGACCTCAAAAGTAACGGTCGCAAAACCGTCGCCCCGTTCATCTGAGCGGGGCGCGGATTGAACCTTGAGGGCGACGCATGCCCAGTTGTCGGACAGCGTCGCCCCGTTCATCTGAGCGGGGCGCGGATTGAAACAATGAGGGGCGACTGCGCGGCTGCGAAAACGCAAGTCGCCCCGTTCATCTGAGCGGGGCGCGGATTGAAACCGCGAGGGTGACAGAGCCCTGCACGCCATCGCCCAGTCGCCCCGTTCATCTGAGCGGGGCGCGGATTGAAACCGCTTGGCGTCGTTGGCGGCGAGCCACTCCTTGAGTCGCCCCGTTCATCTGAGCGGGGCGCGGATTGAAACGCCGCCGTGGTCTTCATGGTGCCCAATGGCCGAGTCGCCCTGTTCATCTGAGCGGGGCGCGGATTCTCTGAATCGTACCGGCAACCGCCGGGTGGTGGTGTCGCCCCGTTCATCTGAGCGGGGCGCGGATTGAAACCACGTGGGTTCCACGTCTGTTCCAGGACTGCCGGCGTCGCCCCGTTCATCTGAGCGGGGCGCGGATTGAAACATTACGTTCCCAACGGTCTGTCCGGCGGCATGGGGTCGCCCCGTTCATCTGAGCGGGGCGCGGATTGAAACTGTTCCAGGACTGCCGGCCGCCCCCACCCTGGATCGTCGCCCCGTTCATCTGAGCGGGGCGCGGATTGAAACATTGCCGTATCAACACCACGTGGCGATCGTCAGCCGTCGCCCCGTTCATCTGAGCGGGGCGCGGATTGAAACCCAGGGACCGCGACACCTTACGTGCCGACCTCTGGTCGCCCCGTTCATCTGAGCGGGGCGGATTGAAACTCGCCTGACATGCGGGTCACGTTCAAAGCCTTCAGAGTCGCCCCGTTCATCTGAGCGGGGGCGCGGATTGAAACCATCGGGATGCCGGCGTCCGGGCGGATGATGTCGTCGCCCCGTTCATCTGAGCGGGGCGCGGATTGAAAAGTCATCGGAGAACTTGAACGCGTCTTTCGGTGGCGTCGCCCCGTTCATCTGAGCGGGGCGCGGATTGAAACAAGAGTCTTTTTACGTTTTTTCTTTTGCCAATCCGGTCGCCCCGTTCATCTGAGCGGGCGCGGATTGAAACTCGTCCGGGTAGATCTGTGCGTCGAAGTAGGTGCGGTCGCCCCGTTCATCTGAGCGGGGCGCGGATTGAAACCCACTCGCATTCGTTGAAAAACGGGTCGCGGTTGGGTCGCCCCGTTCATCTGAGCGGGGCGCGGATTGAAACCTGACGAAGCGGGGGCGTTTTTCCACAGAAAGGCAGGTCGCCCCGTTCATCTGAGCGGGGCGCGGATTGAAACTTGAATTGCGCGCGTTTACCAGTCGCGCCCCTGTCGGTCGCCCCGTTCATCTGAGCGGGCGCGGATTGAAACTGCCTCAGCAGGCTTGGCTTTGCTCAGGTCATCGTCGCCCCGTTCATCTGAGCGGGGCGCGATTGAAACATGAGGCGGCTGCGGCGGTCCAGTGTGCGGAGTCGCCCTGTTCATCTGAGCGGGGCGCGGATTGAAACAAGCTCACTTGGGTGACTCGCGACGACCTGAACGGTCGCCCCGTTCATCTGAGCGGGGCGCGGATTGAAACACCAATCCCGACACCGGGATCTCGGTGCAGAAAAGAGTCGCCCTGTTCATCTGAGCGGGGCGCGGATTGAAACTTCGGATCAGTAACGGCAACCTGCTGGGCGGTGGTGTCGCCCCGTTCATCTGAGCGGGGCGCGGATTGAAACAACCTGTTTCCTGGTGAGCCCCTGTTTCCTCATCGTCGCCCCGTTCATCTGAGCGGGGCGCGGATTGAAACCACGTGGGTTCCACGTCTGTTCCAGGACTGCCGGCGTCGCCCCGTTCATCTGAGCGGGGCGCGGATTGAAACATTACGTTCCCAACGGTCTGTCCGGCGGCATAGGGGTCGCCCCGTTCATCTGAGCGGGCGCGGATTGAAACTGTTCCAGGACTGCCGGCCGCCCCCACTCCGGATCGTCGCCCCGTTCATCTGAGCGGGGCGCGGATTGAAACATTGCCGTATCAACACCACGTGGCGATCGTCAGCCGTCGCCCCGTTCATCTGAGCGGGGCGCGGATTGAAACCCAGGGACCGCGACACCTTACGTGCCGACCTCTGGTCGCCCCGTTCATCTGAGCGGGGCGCGGATTGAAACTCGCCTGACATGCGGGTCACGTTCAAAGCCTCAGAGTCGCCCCGTTCATCTGAGCGGGGCGCGGATTGAAACCATCAGGATGCCGGCGTCCGGGCGGATGATGTCGTCGCCCCGTTCATCTGAGCGGGGCGCGGATTGAAACAGTCATCGGAGAACTTGAACGCGTCTTCGGTGGCGTCGCCCCGTTCATCTGAGCGGGGCGCGGATTGAAACAAGAGTCTTTTTACGTTTTTCTTTTTGCCAATCCGGTCGCCCCGTTCATCTGAGCGGGGCGCGGATTGAAACAAATGTCCTCGATCGCCTTGGTGAGCGCGTCCGCGCGGTCGCCCCGTTCATCTGAGCGGGGCGCGGATTGAAACAAAATAAAAGTAATAATACATTCTTTTCCCGTCTTGTCGCCCCGTTCATCTGAGCGGGGCGCGGATTGAAACCCCATGGTGGTAACGTTGACCGAAGTAACCTCTTCAGTCGCCCCGTTCATCTGAGCGGGGCGCGGATTGAAACATCATTGCCGAGGTGCCCTGGCGCTGTGAAATCGGTCGCCCCGTTCATCTGAGCGGGGCGCGGATTGAAACTTCGGGGGACTCGAAACCGGAGCGACCGCCGCCAGTCGCCCGTTCATCTGAGGGGAAGGCGTTTGAAACCTCCCCTGTCGTGTCTCGGCACCCACAGCTTGCCAATCGTCCGCCTTGGAGCGGCAGTCCAATGTGCTACCGCCCTGCGTCTATCTATCGTCCTGCTCACCCGCCCCACGATGGCAGCCCTCGCTTCCAGGAAGAGGAGCAGGCAATGGCCATTCTGGTGCAAGATTTCCTCATCACTGCCGAGGAAATTGTCCGCGGGCGAGCGCCTCGGCTGAAATTGCGCGACTCCGTAGCGGAAATTGGCCATCTCGAACATTCCGCGCGGACAGTCCGACCCTACACTGAAACTACCACTCGCTAAATTTTATATACCAACGATTTAATAGGAAGGTCGCGCCACCTGAAGCTGACCCAACCACAGAATCCGCACTTACTTGTCGTCCAACAATCCTCGTTCGGACCCTATGCATACTACAAACGGGGGCAGCTCCAACGAAGCCGTGTGGCGCGTACCCAGAGCCAGGCTTCTTTCTCGCCAACCTTGCAATCTT
Source organism: Opitutaceae bacterium (assembly GCA_046346755.1). Classification (GTDB taxonomy): domain Bacteria; phylum Verrucomicrobiota; class Verrucomicrobiia; order Opitutales; family Opitutaceae; genus UBA6669. Next base: position 34,121 of record JAXMHM010000037.1, read on the forward strand.
CGGTCCGGCCGGGACCCACTCCTTCCATGTCATCCGCCTTGGCCCGCGTGATCACACTGAAGCACCTGAAAGATGTGGCGGACGATCGTTCGTTCCAGCGGGGTCAGGTGTACTGCGTGGGCGGCCAGGTGCGGTCTCTCGTTGTCCATGGCGACACGCTGAACGCCACGGTCTGCGGCACCGAGGACTACGTGATGCGGCTGGTGGCCGGGGACGAGGGGTTGGAGCATCAGTGTTCCTGTCCGGTGGGCGCCGAGGGTAGCTTTTGCAAGCATGGCGTCGCCGTCGCACTCGCCTGGCTTGGAGCAAACGCAAAGGGTGGCGGCACATCCAAGAAGAGGCGGGAGACAGCGACCGAATCCTCGCCTCTCGTGAGTCTGGACGACCTTCGTCCTTGGTTGCTCAGTCAGACTCCGGCCACCTTGACCGGCTACCTGCTCGAAGCATCGGAGCGGGATGAGCGATTGCGCGAAAAGCTCCTGCGCGGCGCCGCCCGCGCGAGCGCCAAGGGCATCGACCTAGCCGCCTACCGTCACTCCGTGGAACGCGCCACCCGTACCACCCGGTTCATCGACTATCGGAGTGTCGCGGGTTCGTCGAGGGAGTACTCGACGCGGTCGAACCGATCCGGGAATTGTTGGACGACACTCCCGCCCAGGCCACCGGCGTCATCGAACTGGCCGAGTTCACCCTGAAGCGGGTCGAGCTGGCGATGGAACAGGCCGATGACTCCATTGGGGAACTAGGCAGTCTCGTGCAGGAACTGCAGGACCTCCATCTCGCCGCCTGCCTCGTCGCGCGGCCCGATCCAGAGGAACTTGCACGGCGGCTCTTTGCCTGGGAATTCAACGATCCGTGGGACGTGTTCTTCAATGCGGTGGAAACCTATGCGCCTGTCCTCGGAGAAACTGGCCTGGCAGCGTACCGACGTTTGGCCGAATCCGCCTGGCAAAAACTCCCCGTCCACCCACAGGGCGCTCGCGCGGGCTACGACAGGGTTCGTTTCCGCCTCACCCGCGTCATGGAGGCGCTGGCGCGCATGAGCGGCGATGTGGACGCGCTCGCCGCCATCAAGGCAAAGAACCTGTCACACACCACTCACTACTTGCAGATCGCCGAACTTTACCACCAGGCAAAGCGTGCGGACGAGGCGCTCGCATGGGCCGAACGCGGGATGAAAGCGTTTCCCGGCACGGAAGATGTGCGGTTGTCGGAATTCTTGGCGGATGAATACCTCAGGCGCAGTCGTCACGACGAGGCCCTCGCCCTTATCTGGAGCCTCTTCGACAAACGGCCATCGCCGCCGGACTATCAGCGTCTGCAAACCTACGCCGAACGCATCGGAGCCTGGCCGCATTGGCGGGAGTGCGCCCTCGCGACCCTGCGTCAGCGCTTGGATCGAGAGGCAGCCGGTTCCACTCGACGCGCATCCATAGGGTGGGCGCCCGACACCCGGACCACGCTCGTGCGGATTTTGCTCTGGGAGAATGATGCCGAGTCCGCATGGGCGACCGGTCACGGGCACCCACTCGAACTCAGTCTCGAACTCGAACTTGCTTCCGCTCGGGAGAAGACCCACCCCGCCGACGCCATCCCGATCTATCTGCGCGAGGTCGTCGCGCTCATCGCGCAGAGGGATAAATCGTCGTATCAGGACGCTGTCCGCCGATTGAATCACCTCAGGACTCTCTACCTCCATCTTGAAAAGTCCGATACATGGAACTCGCTTCTCGACCGCCTGCGAACGGAGCACAAGGCCAAGCGCAGCTTCATCGCCCTCGCAGCTGGACTTTAACACGCATCGGCTGGGGATCGCTGTATCTCTCCCACACAGCACCCGCCGTGATTCTGCCCTTACTATCACCGCATCGCTGATCTCCGGAGCGACCAAATCCAGTGCAGCCAGCGTGCACGGTCGAGGTTCGGAGCCTCAGCCCCGCGCCGCCGCCGACCGACGCAGCAGCGAAATCCCCAGAGCCACCATCCAGACGGAGAGGCCAACGTAGCCGACGGGAGTCGCCACACCGAGCACTCCGGGATTGAAGGGGATGACCGTGGCAAATCCTTCGGCGAGCCCGACCGCAATCAGGGCGCTCGAGAGCAGGCCGAGCCAGCCCAGCCAGCCGAGCGAGCTGCGCTGGACCGACAATTCCCACGTCACCCCGGCGGCCCAGATGGCGGTGCCGAGTTGTCCGAGGTGCTCGCCGAGGGCGACACCGGCGTAGTGGTGCAGGCTTTCAAAGGCGACCACCGCCGCCGCGCGCGCCGCGTCCGTTGATGCGGGGTCGCCAAAGGTGGCGGCCAGGCCAGGCACCGCGAACACCCAGCGGATAAGCCCGAGCGTCTGAACCAGACCCGCACCTACACCCGCCACGGTGGCCAGTCGCAGGGCCGACGAGACGCGGCGTCCGTCCGCCGGCGCCAGGGCGTCATGGACCAGAATGGATACGGGAATCAGCAGGAGCGCCGCGAGCGTGAAGGCGTACCAAGTCCAGATGAGAGGCGCTCCGCCTCCTTGAAATCGCCGCAACACGTCAGCGGTGGGCTGGCGCAGAATATCGGGATACTCGAACATGGCGCCGAGGAGGGCGAACGGGATGTTCAGACCCACTCCCAGCAGGATCAGTCCGCCTCCGGCGAGACGGACGGGGGGTGACGACAACCGGAACGCACTCGCGGTCGGTTCCGCCGAGGCGAGAGAGGCAGGAGGAGTCATGGGGAATCAGGAAGGTGAAGCAGGAACGGTTCCCTTCGCGTGGACAGTTGTAAGGAGAGGGGGGCGGGATCAACCCTCGCGGGAAGGCCGGGACGGGGACCGACGGGGCTCACCTTGGTTGTTCGATTTCTCCCGCGGTGCCAATTCCCGCGGGGTCGACGACCCCACCTCCAACGGATGCCGCCTTTGGATCGCGCTCGAAATGACGTACGCTCGCGCCGGCGGGATCTGGGTCCACTCGCGGATGCAATCAATGTTCTTGGTTCGAGGGGGCCCGTTCGACGCGCTTCGTTTGCTCAGGGGAAATCGGCCCGGGGGTCGAGTTGGTGCGGGCGCCGGGAATCGAACCCGGGTTCCATGCTTGGGAAGCACATGTGATAACCACTATACTACGCCCGCAATGACCAGAGGTCTGAGAAAACGAATCCGGCGATTCAGCGCAATCACGAATACGAACGCCGGCTTTCCAGGGCGCTCTTCAAGGTGACGGAGTCGGCATAGAGCACGCCGCCGCCGCTGGGCAGGCCGAAACCAATGCGGGACACCTTGACCGACTGGTCGGCGGGCAGGTGGGACGTGAGGTAATGGCAGGTGGCCTCACCCTCGACGTCATTCGACAGCGCCAGGATCAGCTCGCGCACCGCGCCCGACTGAACCCGCGCAAGGAGAGACTCCAGGTTGAGCGCCTCCGGTCCCACCCCGGCGATCGGGGACAGTTTTCCGTGCAACACATGGTACACCCCGCGGTGCGCCCCGCTGCGCTCCATCGCCACCAGGTCCGGGACGTGCTCCACCACGCAGACCAACCCGCTGTCGCGTCGCTCGTCCGCGCAAATCGCGCAGTGGTCCGACTCGGCCAGGTGACCACACTGGACGCAGCGCCGCACCGCCGCCGCTGCGGTTTCCAAGGCCGCGACCAACGAAGGCAGTCGCTCAGGCTTTTCCACCAAGAGGTGCAGCGCAATCCGCTCCGCCGAACGAAAGCCCAATCCCGGCAACTGCTTGAGTTGCTGCTGGAGCGTTTCGAAGGCGGAAGGCATGGAAGGCGGGAGGGCGCCGCGCCGTCCTCACATCATCCCCGGCATCTGGAACGCGCTCGTGACCTTCTGCATTTCGGAGTCGTTGTGCTCCTTGGCTTGCTTCGCCGCATCCTGGATGGCCGTGAGCACGGTGTCGGACACGAGTTTGGCGTCTTCCTTGAGGAACTCGGGATCCAGCGTGAGGGCGAGGAACTTGCCCCCACCGTTGATCTTGACCTTCACCGCGCCGCCACCGGCGGTGATTTCAAATTCCTTCGCCTCGAGTTGCTGCTGGAGCGACTCGATCGAACGCTGCATCTTCTGGGCTTGCTTGAGGAGTTTTCCGACGCCGGCCATGGATATGTAATTGGGTGTTGAGGGTGGAGAGACAGGGAAGACGGCCCCGGCTTCAAGCTCCAAGTAGCGCCTCGTACCCTTCGCGAAACGTAGGATAGAGAGGACTCCACCCCAATTCGGTCCGAATTCGCGAGTTGAGAATGATCCGGTCCGGCACCAGGCGGCGTCGCCCCGGCGTTGGAGTCTCGCTGAAAGTCGGTGTTTCCACGCCGAGGCGCCGTGCCAGCCAGGCGGCCACTTCAGCCTTGGGGCGAGGGTCGTTGTCCGCCAGATTGTAAAGCCACGAGCCTGGTTTCCCCCACTGGCACTCCCAAATCCGAAAGACCGCTTCCACGATGTCATCGCGATGAATCAGGTTCAAGCGGTGATCACCCCGGCCCGACAGCACCCGGGCTCCGCTTCGGAGGTGATCGAGCATCTGGTGGCGTCCCGGACCGTAGATTCCAGCCAGGCGAACCACCGCCGTCGACCCGGCCCAGGATCGGGTCAATGCCTCGGCTTCGAGTAAAATCGGTCCGGTTTCCCCGGAACCCTCGGCGGTCGCCTCTTCATCGATCCGGGCACCCTCGCCCTGGGCGTAGACGGAGGTACTGCTGGTGTAGATGAGCAGGCCCGGCGTCACCGTTCGTTTTCCCCACGCAAGGATCGACTTCGTTCCCTCCACATAACTGCGTCGATACGCATCCGTTCCACCACCCCCGGAGCTCACGCAGTTGAGGCTGCAGTCGGCATCGGGAGGCAGGGTGGCATGCCAATCGGACTGATCGAGCTGGGCCACGACCGCTTTCACTCCCATGGCTTGCAGCCGCGCCGCCCGGTCCGCATTGCGCGTCAGGGCATGCACGCGCATCCCGCGCCGGAGCCCTTCCCCACACACGGCTTCGCCGACATAGCCCGCCCCCAACACCACCAGCGAGCGGCCGAAAAGGGGGTCAGGTACCGAAGACGGGGGCGGACGCGAGGTCATGGAGGGAGTAGACCAGCTTCACCGTCGGCGGAGCCGGGCTCCACCACAATCCGACGTGGCCGCCGAGTCGTCAGAGCACGACGCTGGCCTCGGCCGCAGGTCGGTCATCATTGATGGCCGCAAGGCGACGGGCGATCAAATCGGTGCCGGCCGCGCGATCCGCCAGTTGATCGACGGAGATCAGTTCCCCGGTGACGCGGACCCGCGAAAAGGGCTTGGGAATGCAGAAACGGTCCCAACTTCGCAGCACCCAGGCCGAATCAAACGTGCCGCCCAGCAGGAGAATCGGCACCTGGGCTCGCCGGGCTACCACCAGACCTCCCGGTTTTACTTCATAGCGAGGGCCCCGGGGTCCATCCGGAGTGATGCCAATGTCGTTGCCCGCCTTGAGGACATTGACCAAGAGCAACGCCGCCTCGCGTCCATGCTGGCTGCTCGATCCGCGCACGGTCCTCAATCCCGCCATCGCAAAAAATGCCGCCAGCCAGGCGCCGTCCTTGCTCGCACTGACCAGCGCGTAAACGGGACGCCCCTGACGAAAACGGCGGAAGATCTCCGCCCCGAGAAACAGCCGATTGTGCCAGAGCACCATGGCGACCGGTTCATCCGTTTTCATCAGCTGTCGGAGGGACTCCGGTGTGGTCTCGAATCGCAGCGTCGCACCCCACATGCGCAAGACCCGGCCCAGGGTCCACAACACCGCGCGCTGCCACCCCTGAACCCGATGGACCGGTGCGGCAGATGAAGATGCGGACGTGGGAACGCGGGAATCCACCGTGCGGTTCTCCGTGAAACCGCGGTGGGCGCCAAGCGAAGAATTGACGCCCTAGATCGCATCGGGCACCGACGCAGGCGTCATGGCCCCGCTTCCAGCCTGCCCGTTTTTGCCTCCCTGTCGCCCCGGGCTCGATTGGCGGGCCCTGCACCAGCACCGTCACGACAACCGCGGCGCGGCCTTCTATTTCGACTGCCTGGAGTACGGCCAATCGCTCTGGCAACGTCGGTTCGCCGCCCGGGCGCTGCTCTGTCTCGACCGCGCCATGGGCGCTGAACTAATGGGGAACGAGCCGGTGCTCACCCCGTGGCCCATGCCCTATGCGGCCCTGGCGTGGATCATCACGCACACGCCACCCGATCTCTTTCTGGGCAATCCGCGTGTCCATTTCCAGCACTATGCCGACCGCATGAATGAGCCGCGCAAGGCGCAGCGCCAATGGCGGGCCTGGGCCTGCTGGGCCGTCGTTCGGGCGGTCCGGCCCGATTGGCCCAACGATCCGAAGCACCCGGTGGTAGAGCCCACCTACGAGGCGATAAAAAACGCCATCGAATTGCACGGGATTCCCGGGGAAGCGGCACTTTGGGCTGGGATTGTTGGCGATCCGACGTTGGCTCAGCGGGGTTAAGGCCGGGTCCGGCGCGGCTAGTCTGGCGCGTGCACCCACTTGACCCATCGGCCGGTTACAGCGATTCGGTGGGAGAGGGAGGGCGGCAGAGGGACCGCTTGACGCCCGCCCCAGATTATTGCTCTATCGCAGCCATTTTCGCCATGGAAGTCACTCACCGCGCCCGCCTCACTGCCCTTCCACGGTCCCGACGCACCTGAGGGTTCTTCCACATTCCGTGGCAACCCGCGCTCCGGTTCGGTGTCACTCCCTTTCATCCCATCTTTTGCACGCTGCCGCGCATTCTTGTCTGGCTTGATCCCTGATTCGCGGCTTTTGCTCCCACCTTCCTCCCGCCCTTGTTCCATCGCATGAAATCGCATCGTCTCCTCGTTTGGTCGGCCTCACTCGGGCTGGTTGCCTCAGTTCACGCCCAGCCCAACTCGGAAATCCCGATTGAGTTCCGCCAGGTGCGAAACAACGCGTTTTCGGTCGGCGTCCGCTACATTGGCGGTGCGGACATCAAGTTTGGCAATCTGGGTTCCGTGCCATCCGCCCTGAACATTCCAGCGCTGACGGGGAGCGCCCAGGCCATCAGCTACGCCGACGGGGCCATCAGCCTCGATGGTTTGCGCGACAACGAAAAGGACGCCGACGGGAACCAAACCTCCACCCCGGGCGGGCGTTACACGACCACGGCCATCCGCGTCGACGCCAGTGGAAACCCCATCCTCGACGAGGCCGGAAATCCGACGACCCAAACCAGTGGCGATTTTCTTTCCTTCACGCCGGGCCTGACGCGGACCTGGGCCTACGTCAACGCGAGCCAGGCCACGTCCAATCCTGGCTTCATCGCCATGCACGACTACAGCGCTGAGACGTCCGGAGCGACCGCGACTGCCAACTCCGGCTCAGGTGCGGGCTTCGAGTTCACGGCTTCACGCAAGTTCGGCTCGTTCGGCAAGCTCGAGGTCGGCGCGCTCTTCGGATTCGGCATCACCGACATCAACGGCAAGACCACCGGCGACATCAAAGCCAACCTGAAGACGCTCACGGACCTCTACTCTCTGGGCGGAAAAGCCGCTCCCGCCGCCCCGTTCACGGGACCGTCCACAGGGGATTTCACCGGAGCCGATGGCACCGTCTATCCGTCAGCCCTGGAATCCACGGTTCCCCTCGCTGCATTTGCAGCGAGTCGGACCAATACCATGACGCCGAATGGAGCCAACATCAGCGGTACCTGGCAGATCAAGGGCGCCTACTACCTGTTCCGCGCCGGGCCGATGCTCCGTTTTCCCGTGGGTAAGCGGTTCGCGGTCACGTTGAGCGGCGGGTACGCTGGCGCCTACATCGGCACCAAGTACCGCATCGACGAAACGCTCAAGGTCGACGGCGCCAGCCCGAATCAGATCCAGGATGAGGACACCTACAGCAAATTTATGTCCGGGGTCTACGGCGAGGCCAACGTGGAATGGCTCCTGACCGACCGCACCGGTTTCTTCGCCGGCGCCACCGTCGAAACGCTGGGAAGCTACGAACAGAACCTCGGCAATCGCACCGCCGCGATCGACATCGGCGGCAACGTGGGCTTCCGCTTCGGCATCACGACGCGTTTCTGATGGGACGCGTGCCCTAGCGGCCGCGTTCTCGTACACGTCGCTGGAGCGATCCGAGCGATTTCCCCAGAGTTTCAATTTGCCGCTGCAGGGCGATGAGTTCGTCGTCAAGCGACGCTTCGCCTCCTTTCGCGAGGTGACTCGCGCGGGCCGAGTCCTCCGTCTCTTCCCGGGCCTCATCCATGCCATTGACGATCACGCCGATCAGCAGGTTGAGCATGATCATCGTGCCAAACAGGATGAAGCTGACAAAGTAAGCCACCGGTATCCACGGTTGCGCGAAAGCAGCGGTCTGTACCTCCATGATGTCGACCCAGCCTTCCAGGGTCACAATCTGAAACAACGTCAGTCCCGCGCGGCCGAGACTGCCAAAGTGGTCCGGATCCGTCTGGCCAAAGAACGTCACCCCCACGACCGCATAGACGTAAAAGTGCAGGCTCAGCAGCAGCGCGACGTACCCCATGGAGGGCACGCTCTTCAGCAGCGCACCCACCAGGATCTGCAGGCGCGGCACTGCCGTGACCAGCCGGAGGACCCGGAGCACGCGAGCAAGGCGGAGCACCGCGGCAAACTCGGTGTGGAACGGCAGCAGGCAGATGGCGACGATCACGAAATCGAAGACATTCCAGGGATCCCGGAAAAACCGCCAGGGACGCGATCCCTCCGCTAGCAGGCGCAGGACCAGTTCAGCCACGAAGATGGCCAGGACCACACGGTCCAGCGCATGCAACAGGGTTCCTGCCCGCTGCATGACCGCGGGATCCGTTTCGACGCCGACCAGCACGCCGGCAAAGAGGATCACCGCCAGGATGAAGCGCTGAAAGAACGGCGCCTCCGTGACCCGGCGGGCGAACTGGGAAAGTGTAGTGGGCACGGCACGGAAAAAAGGGCCTCCCGCCGGCACGTCAAGTGGAGCCGGCGTGTTTTTATCCTCCGACTGCCGGAGGCGTTCCCCTCCCCGCACGCCGGCCAGTCAGTCCCCGCCAGCCGGCCCGGCTGCGCGGGTGCGCGCTGCGTCCAGGTCCTCCAGCACGGCTTCGATCGGACGAAGCCGTTCGGGCGGCCAGAGCGAGTTGATGCGGTGGATGACCTGCTGAATGATGCCGTCCGGGCAGGAGGCTCCGCCGGTGATGAGCACGCGTTTCCGGCTGAGGTCGTCCGGCCAAAGCGGGTGGGTTTCGACGTGACCGGCGTGGCTGCTTCCGGCGGCTTCATGGCCGGGGAACACGTAGTGCTCCACGGATTCGCGTGAGCGGATGTTCACCTCGCTCTGGATGAAGAACGCCCGGCCCGGCAGGCGCTGCTCGCAGAGCCGGTAGAGCTGGTAGGTATTCGAGGAGTTCTTACCGCCGATCACAAACGCCGCGTCCAGCGGTTCCTGGAGCGCCCGGGCCAGGGCGTCCTGATTGACCTGGGTGGCATAGCAAAGCGTGTCGTGCCGGCCCGAGCCACCGACGCGCGGCAGTTCCCCTGGCTGGTCGGGCCCGTGGATCGCCGCAAACCCCTCCCGCAGGGTCTGGATGATCTCCCGGGTCTCATTCATGAGGAGCGTGGTCTGGTTCACCACCGCCACGCGCTGGAGATCGCGATCGACATCGAATCCCGCGGTGTGTTTGCCGGCGAAGACCTCATAAAACCTCGCCCGCTCCGCCGGATCACGGCTGGAGGCCAGCGCGAGCAGCCGGCGCGTCTCCGCCAGGTTGCGCACGATGACCGCATGTGCATACCGCTGGGTGTTGGCGAACGTCGCCTTGGTCTCCTCGTGCTCGGATTTGCCGTGAATGACCACGGTGTAACCATCCCTCCCATACGCACGCGCGGCTTTCCAGACCTTCTCCACCAGCATGCAGGTGGCGTCATAGGCAAACACCGCGATCCCCTTGCGCACCAGCCGCGCCTTGTCGTGGTCCGTCGCCCCAAAGGCCGGGATGATGACGATGTCGTCGGAGGTGAGGGCGTCCCAGCGCAGGGGCGCTTCCGGCGCCTCGGTCGCGCGTCGCCCCTCCACGGTCAGCGGAATCCCCTTGTCGGTCTGCAGGTAGCGGAGTCCCCGCTGGAGCAGGTCCTCATTGACAAAAGGGTTGTGGATCAGCTCGGAGAGCATGTACACCCGGCGTCCCGGGTTGGCCGCCAGAGTTTCATAGGCGCGCTCGATCGCGTTTCGCACCCCGAGGCAGAATCCAAAATGGCTGGGAATGAGGTATTCCACGGCCCCGAAGTCCAGGGTGACCGGCGCCACCGCCGTGCGTTCGTGCTGGCGGGCCAGCTCCTTGATAGCCGAGCACAGTCGCGAGTGATACAACCCCTCCGACCGTTCGTCCTGGGTGTAGATGCCGGGGTTGCGTTCCTTCTCCGGCCGGAACTTGTAGATGAAGTCGGACTCGCTCAGGTGGAGATACGGGATCTGCACCAGGTACGGATCGATGCCTCGCAGCAGCGCCAGGAGGGAGGGCGCCAGCGAGTCGGGACTCGCCAGCAAGGCATCGATTGAACGCAGGGCGATCTCGCCGTCGAGCGGATCACCCTCGATCTGCACAAAGGAAACCCGGTAGCCGCGCCCGCCCGCCTCCGCCGAAAACACCTCGACTGGAATCGTGTGCGACCGGTAGCACGACTCCAGCCGTTGCAGGGCCATGGCCGCATCGCTGCCGGTGAAGGCCAGGCCGTGTTTGCTGCCGAGTTTCCGGACAGCCAGGCGGTTGTTGGAATCAAACGCCAGGTAGGCGTGGAGTTGCGGAAGCTCGGGCATGGGAGGAAGGGTGTGTGTCCCGGGGTTTAAGCCCGGCGCAACAAATGAAGGTACAGCGGACCGCGGGCGCGGGAATCAGGCCGCGCCGCCGAAAGTGACGTAGTCATCCAGCTCCAGGCGGTCAAAGGAGGTCCGGATGTCGGAGCGTGCCGGCGCGATCTCCCGCAGGGAATCCGCAAACATCGCATGCCGGCCGGCATCGCCGGGCGCCAGGTGCTCCAGCCAGTGCGACCACGCCTCGATCTCGTGCGGGAGCCGGACCGGCGTCATGGACCGCTCGACAAAAGCGAGCATTTCCGTGTCGGAGCGCCCGAGCTTGACCTCGGCGAGGAACGCCTCCGGATCGATCCCGGTGAAGGCAAAGAGACGCTTGTCCAGCGGACAGGGAAAGACGTAGTCGCCCAGCCGGCCGAGAGCGTGCGCACGGCACTTGTCGAGGAGTCGCGGGAGGTGCACGAATCCGCCAAGGCGGACCCGGGGACTGCGAGGCGGGTGCTGCGTGAGATCAGGCGTGCGGTAGGAGATCATGAAGGATACCTCCCCACTATGCCACATTCGGGCGCCGGCTCAACCGGCATTTGCACCTGTCCCGCCCTGGCTGAAACCCTCAGGTTCGCTTCAGATTGAAACCGGACTGCTTCGGCCGCCGGCCGTTGATCTGCAGCTCCACGCGATGTTCACCCTCATTCAGCCTTCGGATGGAAAAATCCTTCACGACCTGACGCTTGACCAGCTTCACCGATTCGCCCGGGGGAAGTTCGACCCTCGTCCACTTGAAGACCTTGGCCGATGTTCCGCCGTTCGCCTTCACATAGTGCACAACGTAGTCCACCACCAGGGTCTGCCGGCGCCGGCCGGTCGACGTCAGGGTGGCCTCCAGGGTCAACACCCCGCCCAGCCGGAGTCGTCGTGGCGAAACCTTGAATACATCGACCGACACCGCCGTGCGCGCGGTGGCACCCATCAGGGCGAGGGCCCGCGCATCCCCGCGCTTGACCAGGGTTCGCAAGGCATGCCGGACAATCCACGCCGTGCCCGGCCGCGTGCGGTCCCAGGCACTGACGCGGGCGATCACCTGGTCAGGGTGGTCCTTGGCGATGTCGTTGAGGTGATTCGCGACCGACTTGCGCACATAGAGGGAGGGGTCGTCCTTCAGCCGTTCGAGGAGCGTCCCGGTCGGGCGCGGGTCCTGCACCAGCGCAGTCAGACGGAGCCCCCAGGGCAGCCGCGGACGGCTGCCTTCACTGGCGAGGCGGCGCACATGCTCGTTCTCGTCCAGCGACCAGGCCGTCATCGTGGCCAGCGTCCGCTCCAGATCGCGCACCAGAAAAGGTCGCACGGCAAACTCGGCCGACCCGAACTGCGTCAGATACCGCAGGGCCTCGAGCGAAAAGTCCGGATCGTCCAACCCGTAACGGGCCACAAAATCGCAGAGGGCCACCCCGACAAAGGTGTGTTGCACGAGAGGCGCCAGCTGCCGCAGCACCTCCACCTTGTCGCGGTAGCTGCCCGGGAGTGCTGCTTCACAGCCGATGGCCGTCTGCCGCAAACGGTCCATCAGCTCCCGCTCGGGCAAGCCCGTCAGGGTGATCTCCAAAAACCGACGGTGGTCGAAGGCAGGCGCGATCGCCGCCAGGTGTTCGGCCAGATTCCGATAACGGTCGGCATCAAACCAATGCTTGAACGCCGTTTCAGCGGGTGCGGGCTCGAAAGGCATGCCGGAGAGCAGGAGCGGAAAGGGCGGCGAAGCAAGGCCCGCACCGGGGCCTGATTTCAGGCCCCGGCGTCCGGGCGTGTTCTGGTGACTACAGGGCGGCTGTCGCCAGGACCTCGGCCAGCTTGGCGGTTTCCTTGCCGCCGCCCATGGCGAAGTCGGGCTTGCCGCCCCCCTTGCCTCCGAGTTGCGCGCACAAGGCCGCGACGAGTTTACCGGCCTGATGGCCCGCCTTGATCGCTCCGGGCGAACAGAAGGCCACCACGGTGGCTTTCTCCCCGCTCACGGCACCGAGCTGGACCACCCCTTCGCCCAACTTGCCCACGACCTGCGAACCGAGTGCACGCAGTGCTTCCGGGCTGTCGACCGAGACCACCGCCGCGACAAATTTGAGTCCATCGCGCACGACCGCCTTTGCCACCAGCTCATCGGCCAGACCGGCCGCCGCCTTCTGCTCAAAGGACTTGAGCTTGCGATCGACCTCCGCCTTGTGCGCGAGCAGCGCGTCCAGTTTGGCCACGACGTCCAGCGGACCGGCATTGAGCTTCGCTCCCACCGCCTTGAGCTGCTGGTCGTGATGGCTCAGCAGATCGAACGCAGCCTGTCCCGCCACCGCCTCGATGCGGCGCGTGCCCGCGGCAATCGCCATCTCCGCGACAATCTTGATGAAGCCAATCTCGCCCGCAGACGCCACGTGCGTGCCGCCGCAGAGCTCGCGGCTGTAGCCACCGATGTCCACCACCCGGACGACCTTGCCGTATTTCTCGCCGAAGAACGCAAGTGTCCCTTCCGGCTTCTTGTCGAAGTCGGTCTCGTAGGAATCGACCCGCGCGTTGTCGATGACCTTCTCGTTCACCAGACGCTCCACCTCGCGCAGTTGCTCGGGGGTCATCGCCTCGAAGTGCGAGAAGTCAAACCGCATGCGGTCGGGAGTCTTGGACGTGCCGGCCTGCCGGACATGGCTGCCCAGAACCTTGCGCAGCGCCCAGTGAATCACGTGGGCGGCAGAGTGGTGACGCGAGATGGCGCGACGGCGCGCCAGATCGACCGACAGTTCGGCCAACGCGCCGGCCGCCGGCACCGCGGATCCGGCTTCGAGCTTGTGGAGGTGACGTCCCGACTTGTCCTTCACCGTATCAACAATTGAATACACCTGATCACCCACCTTCACCGATCCGGTGTCGCCCGCCTGTCCACCCATTTCCGCATAGAACGGAGTCTGGTCGAACACGAGGAACGTGTCCTTGTCCGCGTGCACGACCTCCTGCAGGGTCCCGGGTGAAGCGGTCTGGGTGTAGCCGAGGAAGACCGTGGGTTTGACATTCGTGGCCTCGCCCTCGATCGCGCCGACGACGATCTCCTTCTTCTGGGAGGCCCGTCCGCGCTCGCGCTGCTTCTCCATCAGCTCCTTGAACGCCTTGTCATCCACCGTCAGACCCCGCTCCGCGGCTAGCAACTGGGTCATATCGAGCGGAAATCCATACGTGTCATAAAGCTCGAACGCCACCGAACCAGCCACCACTGAACCACCGCCGGACTTGGCCATCGACGCGATCGCCGATTGGAAGAGCGTGAGCCCACGGTCGAGCGTGCGACCAAAACTCTCCTCCTCCCCGCGGATCACGCGGCGCACAATCTCCTGCTGGGCGACGAGCTCGGGGAACACAGCCCCGAGGCTCTCCACCACCGGAGCGACGAGTTGCTCAAAAAACCCGGCCTTCAGTCCGAGCTTGGTGCCGTAGAGGATGCCGCGACGCAGAATGCGGCGAATGACATAATTGCGACCTTCGTTGCCGGGCAGGATGCCGTCGGCGATCGCACAGCTGATCGTGCGCGCATGGTCGGCCAGCACGCGGAAGGCGATGTCGATGTTCTCCTGCTCGGTCAGGCCCTCGCGCTTGGTCGGCACCGTGCGCGCGTAGGTCTTCCCGGACAACGCGGTCACTTTGGCGAACAACGGCGCAAAGACGTCCGCCTCGTAGTTGGACGGCTCCGCTCCGAAGGTCTTGAACCCCTGGGTGACCGCGGCGATTCCGGCCACACGCTCGAAGCCCATGCCGGTGTCGACGTGTTTCGCGGCCAGCGGCGAGAACGTGCCGTCCGCGTTGGCGTTGAACTGGATGAAAACGTGATTCCAGATTTCGATGCAGCGTGAGCTGGAGGAATTGACCAGCTTGCGCCCCGCCGTCTCGTCGTCGCTCGGCAGCAGGTTGAAGTGGATCTCCGAGCACGGTCCGCAGGGACCCGTTTCGCCCATCATCCAGAAATTGTCCTTCTTGTTCCCGTGCACGATGTGCACCGCGGGATCGAGCCCCTCGGCCTTGAAGAGTTCGGTCCAGATGGCCGCCGCTTCATGGTCAAACTCCGACGGATCGCCCGGCTGGGGCGCGTACACCGTCGCGAACAGACGCTTGGCGGGCATGCCCCAGACCTTGGTCAGCAGGTGCCAGCCCCAGGTGAGCGACTCCTTCTTGAAGTAGTCGCCGAACGACCAGTTGCCCAGCATCTCGAAGAGCGTGTGGTGGTACGTGTCGAACCCCACATCCTCCAGATCGTTGTGTTTGCCCCCGGCCCGGATGCACTTCTGCGTATCCGCCGCGCGGGTATCCTTGGACGGACGAACGCCGGCCCACTTCGACACGTCCGCGGCGCGGTCGCCCAGAAAGATCGGCACGAACTGGTTCATGCCGGCATTGGTGAAGAGGAGTCCCGGCGAATCCGGCAGCAGCGACGAGGACGGCACAATGGTGTGTCCCTGGCTGGCAAAGAAATCGAGGAACGACTGACGGATCTGAGCGGAGGTCATGAGAGAAGTTCGAAGGGCGAAGAGTGAAAGTGAAGTGTCGATCGGCGGACCGCTAGGCAACCATCCAGGCGAACCACGAACGCACACGAATGGACACGAATGAAACCAAGCCTAAATTACCATTGGTGGAGCCATATCGCCGCAGAGTGAACAGAGCACACGCCGTTCACCCGTGCTCAACCCGCTGAATTCGTGTCCATTCGTGTCCATTCGTGGTATCCTAACTTCCGCAATCAAAGATTGCGGATGATCGCGTTGGCCATTTCGACGGTGCCGACTTTGGGTCGGCCGAAGGCGATGTCACCGGTCCGCACACCGTCGATGGTGACGGTCTTGCGCACCGCGGCTTCGATCCGGCTGGCGAGGGCATCGAGTCCGAAACTGTAGCGCAGCATCAGCGCGGCCGAGAGGATTTGGGCGCAGGGGTTGGCGATGCCCTTCCCGGCGATGTCGGGCGCGGTCCCACCGGCAGGCTCGTAAAGGCCGAACGGCTTGCCGTGCCCGTTCATCCCCACGCCGAGTGACGCACTGCTCATCATGCCCAGCGAACCGCAGATGACCGCCATCTCGTCCGAGAGAATGTCGCCGAACATGTTTTCGGTGAAGAGCACATCAAACTGATTCGGGTCGCGCGCCAGCTGCATGGCGGCGTTGTCGACGTACATGTGGGTCAGCGCCAGATCCGGATGCTTCTTCGCAAAGTACTCCGTCACCGTCTTGCGCCAGAGCACGGACGTTTCCAGGACATTGGCCTTGTCGACCGAACACACGCGTTTGCCACGGGCGCGCGACGTCACCGCCGCCACTTCGGCAATGCGCTCGATCTCGGAGGTCTTGTAGACCATGGTGTCCACCGCCTGCTGTTCGCCATTGGGCAGCGTGGTGGTCGTCTTGGGCTGGCCGAAATAGATCCCGCCGGTGAGCTCCCGGATGCACACCACATCAATCCCATTGGGAATGCGCTCCGCCTTCAGGGGAGAAGCATCCACCAGATCCTTGTAGAGCAGCCCGGGCCGGATATTGGCAAACAGGCTGAAGGCCTTGCGCAGGGGCAGCAAAGCGGCCCGCTCCGGCTGTTCCTTGGGAGGAAGCTTTTCCCACTTGGGGCCACCGACCGACCCGAAGAGGATGGCGTCGCTGGCGCGGCAGAGCTCGAGGGTCGAGTCCGGGAGCGCTTTGCCGTGGTTGTCAATGCCGGCGCCACCCACGTCGGCGATCTTGTAAACCAGCGTCAGGTTTTCCTTGCGGGCAACATGCGCCAGCACCCTCAGGGCCTCTGTCATGACCTCGGGCCCGATGTAGTCTCCAGGAAGAACGGCAAACGTAAGCGTCGACATAAAGTCGGTCATCGTGGCAAACGCCCCAGCCCAGTGGCAAGTGGGGATTCAGCCCGTACGTGGTACCCGCGGGCATCCCATTGCGGTACAGTTGCAAGCCAATGGGAACAGGGGGCAACGGAACGCCTCGCGCTTTGGGGTTGCGCGACAGCACCGGTCGCCTGTCCTAGGCCGGCCATGCAACTGTACGTCCTGCCCGCCGGGCTGATCCAGACCAACGCCTACCTTCTCGTCGCACCCGAGCGTAAGGAGGCCGTTCTGATCGACGCTCCGGGGGAGGTCTGGGAGGAGGTCAAACCCCTGCTCGACCGCCATGACGCCCGGCTGGTCGGTCTCTGGATCACCCACGGTCACTGGGATCACACCCAAGGCGGGGCCGAGGTGGTGGCCGCCACCGGCGCCAAGGTCTACGCCCACCGGGCGGATCAGGTCCTGATCGAAACCCCCGAGGTGATGGAGGTGTTCCTCGGCCGCGGCATTTCCCTGTCGCCGATCAAGGTCGATGTCTGGGTGGAGCAGGGCTCGCGCTGGTCCGCCCTGGGAATGGATGTGGAGGTCCGACACGTCCCCGGACACTGTCCGGGGAACGTCCTATTCTACTTTCCCGCAGCCCACGCTGCGTTTGTCGGTGATGCCCTTTTCGCCGGCAGTGTCGGCCGCACGGATCTTCCCGGCGGAAGCTCCGAGACCCTTCTGGCGGCGATTCGCTCACAGATCTACACGCTTCCGGACGCGACCACGGTCTACCCCGGTCACGGCCCTGCCACCACGGTGGGGGCGGAAAAGGCCGGCAATCCCTACGTCCGAGGCTGATCCCCCGGTCCGTTGCGGCCCGCCCGCGAGATCTTCACATTTGCCTTCCTTGCATCCCGGGTCCGCACTGGTTTTCTTCATCGCGGCATGACTTCTGACCTCGCCCAGCACGAAGGCTTTATGCGACGAGCCCTCGCTCTCGCCCGGCTCGGATGGGGCCGCACCACACCCAATCCCATGGTCGGTGCTGTGATCGTGGAAAACGGCGCCGTGGTGGCCGAGGGGTTTCACGCCGAGGACGGTGGTCCTCACGCCGAACGCGTCGCCCTCGCCGCGCTCGGCCGTCCCCCGCAACCCGGGGCCACGCTCTACGTCACTCTGGAACCCTGCTCCACCCACGGTCGCACCGGGGCCTGCTGCGACCTGATCCGGGAGTCCGGGCTGAAGCGGGTGGTCGTCGGGGCCACCGACCCGTTTCCCGACCATGCCGGACGCGGCTACGCCCTGCTCCGTCAAGCGGGTATCGAGGTAATCACCGGGGTCCTGGAGGCGGAGTGCACCCAGCTGAACATCCTTTTCAATCACTGGACCGTCAAACGCACCCCCCTCCTGGCCGGCAAGGCGGCGGTGACCCTCGACGGCAAGATTGCCACGCGCGCCGCCGATTCCAAGTGGATCACCGGAGAACTGGCGCGGGCTGATGTGCATCGCTGGCGCCGGTTGTTCCCCAGCATCGCGGTCGGCGCCGGCACGGTCGCCGCCGACAATCCCCGCCTGACCGCGCGGACGGGGGGCGAGGAGTGGTGTCCCTGGCGGTTCATCTTCGACGGACGCCTGCGACTCTGGAATGAGCGCAACCAGCCTTCAGTGTTCACGGACTTCTATCGGGAACGCACCATCGTGGTCACGACCCAGCACGGCGGGCTCGGGTACATGCGCAAACTGCGCGACCTCGGCGTGAAGGTCTGGACAATCGAATCGCCCACCCAACGCGTCAGCCTGACCGACTTCCGCCTGCGCTGCAGCCAGGAGAACATCACCGGCGTCTTCTTTGAAGGCGGCGCCCAGCTGATCAGCGAACTGGTCCAGCTGCGCGAACTCGACTACCTGTTCGTCTACCGTTCGCCGCTGCTCTTCGCCGACGACCGCGCCAAGAGTGTGTTCAGCGGACTTCGCACCGAAAAGCTGGTGAACGCGGTGCGACTGCGGGAGGTGCTGCACGAGACCTTTGGAGACGACACCCTGGTGCGGGGACACGTGGAGTATCCGGAGAAAATGTACGTCGATGAAGCTGCATTTAGCCTCGGGTAACGCCCACAAGGTGGCGGAGTTTCAGAGTCTGGCCCGGGCCTCGGGACTGGACATCGACATCATCTCGGCCAAGTCCGTCGGCGGAATGCCGCCCGTGATCGAAGACACCGGCACCTTCGTCGGCAACGCCACCAAGAAAGCCCGCGCCCTTCTTGGCGCGTTGAACCAGGCTCCGGCCTGGGTGCTGTCGGACGACAGCGGACTCTGCGTCGACGCGCTCGGAGGCGCCCCGGGGGTCGAGTCCGCGTACTACGCCGGTCCTGAAGGTGACTCGGCGGCGAACCTGAAAAAACTGGTCACCGTCTTGCGTGACACCCCCCCGGGCCGGCGGACCGCGCGTTTTGTCTGCGTCCTGGTCCTGCTCGGAACCGATGGCAGTGAATTTGTCGCCGAGGCCAGCTGCGAGGGCTCCCTGCTGCCTGAACCCGTCGGTGGAGCTGGATTCGGATACGACCCGCTGTTCGTACCCGCTGGCCACGCGGCCACCTTCGCGGAGATGTCCGACCAGGAAAAGAACCGGCTGTCGCACCGGGCCCGGGCCTGGACCCTCCTGGCGAAGCACCTCGCATCCCTCGCCGGCCGGACCCTCGCCCCCTGATCCCTGGCCCGATGACGTTTGCCCTCGCGCTTCTTGGCGGATGCCTGGTCTGGGCCTGGCTCGTGGTGCGCCGGGTGGCGCGTTTTCTCGGCTTCGTCGAGTCGATCGCCGTCTCCGGTGGCCTGGCCCTGATCGCCACCTGCTGGATTCCGTTCGCCGTCGCCCGCCTGGCCGGGCTTTCGGCCTCCCTCTGGCTGGCTCCCGCGGTCGCCCTGCTCCTGGTGTCGGTGGAAGGCGCACTCCGTATCCGCAAAGCCAGACCTGAATCGTACTCCCTTCTCCGTTTGTTGCGGGCCGGCCGTCGGCGACTCCTGACCCTGCCTGGCCTGATCTTGGGGGCGCTGCTGGCCTTTCACGCCTGGGGACACGCCCTGCATTGCCTGTGGGAGAGGGAGGGCGGCTATTGGAGCGCCGGATCGGGTTGGGAGGATCAGTCGTTTCATACGGCCCTGGCGACGTCGTTCTCGCTGGGAGACAACCTGACGCGACTCAGTTACCCGCACCTGCCCGCCTGGCCGCTCGGCTATCCATTCCTGCCCGATTTCCAGGCCGGTTGGTTCCACGCCTGCGGGGTTTCCCTTCCCCACGCGTTTTGGATCGGCAATCTTCTCGCCTCCGCTGTCTTTCTGCTCACGTCGTCCTGCCTCCTGCGGCGCTGGCTGGGATCGAGGGCAAAAGCGGCCCTCGCCCTCGTTATCTGGCATGTCGGGGGAGGCTTCGGGCTCTTTTATCTCTTTCAGGAAACCACGGACCTGGGCTCGTTCCGCGCGGCGTGGTGGGCGCACGACTACGCGAATGCCTGGGAGCTGGATCTGCACTTTCACAACCTGGTCACCGGCATTGTCTGGCCCATGCGCGTCGTCCTCTACGGTCTCGCCGCTTCCGGGGCGATCGCGCTGGTGCTGCGCGGGGCGCTGACGGGACGGCGACGCCGACCCGGCGCGTTCGCCCTCGCCGGCGGCATGGCCGGGGCACTTCCCCTCGTCAGCGCGCACGGCCTGGTCATCCTCGCCTGCGCCATTCCGCCGCTCGCCCTCCAGCACGCACTACGGCGACGGTGGACCTCCTGGATCCTCGCCACCGTGATCGGCGGTGCGCTGGCCCTCCCGCAAATGGCCTGGATGCAGACGCAGCTGGTTCGGTCCGAACCGCCCTTTGTCCGCTGGGCGCCCGGGTGGATGACGGGACTGTGGGGTGCGACTCCCTGGCTCGACCTGGTTTCCCACTGGGCGTGGAACACGGGGCTCTGGATTACACTCGGCGCCTCGGCTCTCATCGTCGCGGGCGCGAGGTTCCGGCGCGAGACGGCCGGCTGGTGGCTCATTTTCCCGCTGGGTTATCTGGTGGTTTTTCAGCCCTATGTTTTCGACAACCTGAAGCTGTTTGCGGCCGGAGCCCTGGCCGCGGCGGCGGGCTGTAGCTGGTGGCTGAATCGCGCGTGGAACTCAGGAAAATTAGGGCCGGCATTTGCGGTGGGGCTCGCCCTCGCGCTGTCGGCTTCGGGTGTGCAGTCCATTCTGTCGGAAGCGCGACGGCCCGCCGCAATCGCCGACGCCGAGTCCCGCCGCTTTGCCGAACGCGTGGCCCAAAACACCCCGCGCGACGCGCTCATCCTCACCGGTCCGCAACTCCACCACCCGGTACTCGTGCTCGCCGGACGCCGCGTCGTGGCGGCCAATCACTCCGGACTGACGCTCCACGGCGTGCCCCACATGCTCGATCGCACCGGGGAAGTCGCCAGAATCTACGAGGGCAAGGCGGACGCCGCGGAACTCCTGAAGCGACTCCAGCCCGGATGGATCGTGATCGGGCCGATGGAGCGGATCGAGTACCCCAATCTCGATCGCTCCTTCCTCGAAGCCCACTCCACCCCCGTCTTCGTCGAGGGCCCGTGGGAACTGCGCCAGGTCACGCTCCCGTAGCCATCGCGCCGATTGGGTTGACTCACGGATCCTCCCGGCGCGGCTGCGGGTTCCGTGGGTTTTCGAGAGCCTGGGCTTTGGCCAGGAAGCCCGTTCGCCGGGCCCACCATACCCGCCATTGACGACGACGGATGACCGACTAGTGATCAAGCAAGGCGGGAACCGTCCGGTCTGCCAGCAGCGGAGACACGGAAACGGTCCCTCGCCCGCAACGCCTCGACGCCCCCCCCATGAACCCAAGCACCTACCGGTCCTATCGGGACCTGCCACCTCTCGCGGGAATCGCCACGTTTGACGAGGCCATGCAGCCGGGCCTCTCGGTCGAAGCCTGCGTTGCGCGCCTGAAGCGGCATCACTGGGCCTTCAAGCGACTGCACGACGTGTTCATCCGGAGACTGACGGCCGAACCCATCTACGAGCTGAAAATGGCCTTCAGCCTGCATGCCCACTACTGCGCGGAGCATGCCGCCGCCTGGCGCCAACGCGTCGGTGAAATGCGCGAGCCGCCGCTCGGTCTCGATGCCGTACCCGATCCCGCCCTCGACTTGTTCTTCGATGAAATCCTTGGCTCGCCAACCACGGAGGCCCTGCTGGTGGGCGTCTACGCTCATGCGCTGCCGGTGCTTGCCACCGCCTTGCGCACCCACCAGTCGACCACCAATCGCCTGGTCGACCATCCCTCGTTCCGCATCTGCCGCTTTGCGTTGATTGAAATTGAGGAGATGATCGCCTACGGCCGCGGCGCCCTCTCCAGCCTGGTTTCGAACGAGCAGCGACAGGCGCTCAAAGCCTGGGAACAACACCTCGACCTGCTCCTCGCCCAAGCGGGAGGCCTCGGAGGGGAGTCAACCCCGCAACCCGGCCCGGCGCGCCGCTTCGCCACCAGCACGCCGCCCGTGTACGACTCCGTGCCTCAACGCGACGAACGGTTCCCCGACCCTTACAACATGGCGGTGCACGCCGAAGCGTTTCTCTACGACGAGTCCTTCCCAGCGGCGCCCAAGACGCTGATGATGTACTACAAGCGCCTTCGGGAAATCGACGTGCCGGAAATGATGGCGAGCATCATCGCAGAAACGCCGGGCAAACCCTGGGGCTACACCGTCGACATGACCCGGCAGCTGTGGGACGAGGCGCGCCATGCGCTCATGGGCGAGGTCGGCTTTGTCCAGGCCGGGCTCGATTGGCGCAAGCTGGTCCGCGTCAACTTCACCTGGTCGCTCGCCCTCAATACCCAGCTCAAGCCGCTCGAACGGCACGCGGTGCTTTACTTCATTGAACAGGGTCTGATGCCCAAGACCGGAAAGCGCTTCGAATGGGAGGTGGGAATCGCGTCCGGCGACGGCTTTTCCGCGTTGATCCAGGACTACGATTGGGCCGACGAAGTGCTGCATGCCCGAATCGGGCGGGACTGGTACGTCAAACAGATTGGCGACACCCGGGAGGCGACGGCCTTCGGCGATCGTTGCTGGTCCAAGGTGCTGATCGATTGGGAAAGCTACCGTCGCGAAGGAAAGACCCAGCACGAAAACTGGTGGCCCGAGCTCTACCGTTCCTGGTGTCGCCAGCGCGGGGAAACGCCCGATCCGAGGATCGAGGCCTACTCAACCAGCTATCAGGCCGTGCGCGCAGACCTCCAGGAAATCAGCGCCTCGGCCTGAGGCGGAGACTTCGATGGAGGTGGGGCCGGCGGCGCATCGGCGTTCCCTTTCGAGACGAACGGTGCCCTCGCTCTCGGTTCAATCCAGGTTGACAGGAATTGCTCCGGTGGTGGGCGCCGCTCCGACGGCGCCGGTTGCGCCTCGCGGATACCAAAACGGTCGGACGCAGTGATTTCGTGGACCGTCCCCCAGCATCGATCCCGCGACTGGGCATGCGCGCAGGCGTGACCACCTCCAACGGATTCACCCGCATGAAATTTCAGAGCCAAACACGAATTCCGCTCCGAGGATTGACGCGGCGCGCTGCTTGCGAGATTCGTCCGCTCGCTTGAAAGCCCTCTACTACCCCCGTTTTGATGAGTTGCGCATCGAGGAGCTCGCCGCTCCGACTCCCGCCGCGGGAGAAGTCACGGTGCGCGTCGCGGCCTGCGGCCTCTGTGGGAGCGAGCTGGAATCGTTCAAAAACCGCAGCCCGCGCCGGCAACCGCCGCTGGTCATGGGCCACGAGTTTTGCGGGGTGGTGGACGACGTGGGCGCCGGAGTGGACCGGTCCCTGGTGGGACGTCGCGTGGTGAGCAACTCCCTGGTCCCCTGCAACCGGTGTGTCCGGTGCAAGCGGGGTGACACGCACCTGTGCGCCCACCGGCAGATTTTCGGCATGCATCGGGCCGGTGCCTTTGCGGAGCGCGTCGCCGTACCGGCGGATGTATTACTCGCCTGGCCGGACGAACTGACCGCCTCCGCCGCCTGCCTGGCCGAGCCGCTGGGCAATGGAATCCACGTGGTCAACCTGACCCGACACCTGCCCGCCGCCACCGCGATTGTCATCGGGGCCGGTCCGATCGGCCTGATGTGCCAGCAGGCCCTGCAGACCCTGCGCGGCACGCGCGTGATGGTGGCAGACCTCTCGGCGGGCCGGCTCACGGTCGCCACGCGCCTCGGCGCGGAGCGAACGCTGGTGACAAAGGACGCCGACCTTCCGACCGAGGCCCGAGCCTGGACCGACGGCGAAGGCGTCGATCTCGTGGTCGATGCCGCCGGCTCGGCCACCACCAAGCGACTCTCCATCGCCGCCCTGCGACCGGGCGGCGCCGCGGTCTGGATCGGCCTGCACGGCGACAAGATGGAAATCGACTCCTACCAGGTCACCCTGCCGGAACGTCAGATCCTCGGAACCTACGCGGCCAAGAAGGAAGAACTGGCCGAGGCGCTCGAGCTGATGCGCACGGGCCGGGTTGAAGTGGCCTCGTGGGTGGAAACCGCCCCGCTCGAATCGGCCGTCGGCGTGTTCCATCGCATGCTCTCTCCCGGCGACGCGGACATCAAAGCCGTATTCACCCCCTGAATTCTTTCATGCGCGTCCTCATCACCGATTTCGGATTCCCAAACGTCGACCAGGAACGGTCCCTCCTCACCGCCGCCGGTGCCGAGGTTGCAACCGCCCAATGCCGCACCCCCGCCGAGGTCATCGCGGCCGGGCGCGACGCCGACATCCTGCTGGTCCAGTGGGCTCCCATTGACCGATCGGTCATCGCGGCGCTCGATCGCTGCCGGTTGATCGTGCGTTACGGCATCGGCGTCGACAATGTGGACCTCCGTGCCGCCGGAGAGCGGGGCATCCCGGTCTGCAACGTGCCCGACTACTGCATCGACGAAGTCGCCGACCACACGCTGGCGCTCGCGCTCGCCCTGGCCCGCCAGGTGCCGCAGACGGACGCCGCGGTGCGCAGCGGCACGTGGAAGATCACCCCACCGGGTCCCATCCCCGGATTTCGCGGATCGATCTTCGCCACCGTGGGATTCGGCCGGATCGCCCGCGCCGTGCTCAGCCGGGCCGCCGCGTTCGGATTCGTGACCGCGGCCTACGACCCGTTTCTCTCGCCCGATGCCTTTGCTGAAACCGGAGTCCGGCCGCTTTCGCTCGACGCCCTGCTCGCCACCGCCGGAGTCATCAGCCTGCACTTGCCGTTGAATGCCGAGACCCGGCATTTCCTCCACGCCGGCACGCTGGCGCGGATGCGTCGCGACGCCCTGATCGTCAACACCGCGCGTGGCGGATTGATCGACACCGTGGCGCTCGCGGCGGCCCTCGAGGCGCGCGCCCTCGGGGGGGCCGGTCTCGACGTTTTCGAGACCGAGCCGCTGCCCATGGACCATCCCCTGCGGAGTGCGCCCAATGTGCTGCTCACCTCCCACACCGCCTGGTACAGTGCCGCCAGCATTCCGGAATTGCAGCGCAAGGCCGCGGAGGCGGCCGTGCGCGCGCTCACCGGACAGCCCTTGCGAAATGTCGTCAACGAGGCCTTCCTCTCCCCTGCCCGCTAACCCCCGTCCGCATGCGCTTCATCGACCTCTCCCACCCCCTCGTCCATGGTCAGGACAATTTTCCGTTCGACCCCAAGCTCAGCATCGTGCCGCACGGACGGGTCTCCACCCTCCGGTACAACATGACGCAGGTCAGCATGGCGACCCATCAGGGCACCCACCTGGATGCCATGTATCACTTCCTTGACGACGGTCGCACCATCGACCAAATGCCGCTCGACTGGTTCTATGGCGACGCCGTTCTCCTGCGCATCCCGAAGCAGCCCCGCGAGGAGCTCACCGCGGCGGATTTCGCCGTCCACGAATCGCTGCTGCAGCCCGGGGCCAAAGTCATCTACGAGACCGGCTGGCACCGTCACTTCGGTCAACCGGACTACTTCTCCGACTTTCCCAGCCTGACCCAGGAGGCCGCGCGCTACCTGGTCTCCCGGAAAATCCGCCTGCTGGGCATGGATACGCCCACCCCGGGCCGCGATTGGTACGAGGTGCATCACATCCTCCTGGCCCGCGAGGCCGAGGTGGTCATCGTCGAGGGGCTCACGAATCTCGACCAGGCTCCCGACCGGTTCACGTTCTGCGGATTCCCCCTCAATTTCAAGGGACGCGACGGTTCGCCCATCCGGGCGGTCGCGATTGTGCCATGAGGGGCCTGAAGAACAAAGTCGCGCTGGTCACCGGCGGCCTGGGCGACCTCGGTCTCGCCTCCATCCGGCGGCTGGTGGAGGAGGGCGTGCGCGTCGCCTCCTTCGATCTCAAGCTTGACGCCGACGGCACACTCTCCCGTCTGGGCGTGTTTCACCAGTCCGTCGATATCAGTCAGGAATCGTCGGTCGAGGCCGCGTGCCGACGCGTGCGGGACGAGGTCGGGCCCATTCAGATCCTGGTCAATTCGGCCGCGCGGTTTGTCTTCCGGGGCGTCGACGCGACACCGGGCGAGTGGAACGACATCCTCTCGGTCAATGTCATTGGAACCACGCTGGTCACCCAACGCGCGGTGGCCCAAATGAAGGAAGCCGGCGGAGGCAGCATCATCAATTTTTCCTCGGTGAGCGGCTTTGTCGGCCAAGCCAACTTCTCGACCTACAACGCCACCAAGTTCGCCCTGCGCGGCCTCACCAAGTGCTGGGCCCAGGACCTCGCACCGCATGGGATCCGCGTCAACAGCCTGTGCCCGGGGTACATCTATACGTCGGCCTTCGTCAATTCCTGCCAGAAGCTGGGCCTTGATCTCGTGGAGGAAGACCGGCGGGCCTCCGCCATGCACCTGCTCGGACGCCAGGGTCGGCCCGAGGAAGTGGCGGCCGCGGTTGCGTTTCTGGCGAGTGACGATAGCTCGTTCATGACCGGAAGTGACCTCGTCGTGGACGGTGGCTACCTCGCCAAATAGGCGCCGCCAGCTCCGCCCTTGACAGTCACCCACCGGCACCGGAAAACCTCCCACCTCTGCCCACGACTTGTTTGGTCGAAAGGGCGGCATTCGACAACGAACCCACCCACCACCCATGAAATCATTCCTCCTCTGCCTCTTCACCGCCAGCCTGCTCATCCTGGGCTCAGCCTCAGCCTCGGCCCAGACTGCCCCGAAAACGGTCATTCACGTGGTCACCGTAAAGTGGAAGTCCACCGCCACCCCGGAACAGATCCAAGCCGCCCTCGCCGGCGTGCAGGCGCTCCCCGCCAGCTTCAAGGGCATCACCCGCGTTTGGACCAAGTCGATCAAGGTCCAGGGTGGCGTCGCCAACGCCTTCGTGATGGAGTTCGCGAGCGAAGATGCCCTGAAGCAGTACTCGGGCAGCGACGCGCAGAAGGCCTGGTACCAGGTCTACCTGCCGATCCGCGAGAGCAGCACGACGTTCGATATCACGAATTGAACCCACGCCCGCTTCAGTCGGGCCAGGACGAGTTCAAGGCCGCCTCCGGGCGGCCTTTTCCATTTGTTCTCGGAAAGGCCCAGAGCATGCTGCGGCTGATCTCCCACCATGCGTTCTCCCGGAATTCCCTGCACCCCGCGCGCAGCCGTTGAGCGGCTTACCTCAGACGGTAAGCGCACCTGGGAGCCCTCCCGGATCCGGAAGGTCGGTTTCGGAATCACGGCTCGCGACCCCCAACGCTGAACCTTACCATGGAAGGCTTCTACCACGCCCTCGTTCTGATCCTGCTCCTGACCACGCTCGCCGTCATTGGACGCTGGCTGCCCTGGCCGATGCCGATCACCCAGGTCATGGGGGCGGGGGTGGTCGCACTGCTCCCGGGCTTCCCGCGCATTGTCCTGGATCCTGGTTTCTTCTTCCTCTGCTTCGTTCCACCGCTGCTCTTTTCGGACGGCTGGCTCATGCCGCTTCGCGATTTTATGGCGGCGAAGCGTCCTATCCTGATGCTTGCCACCGGATTGGTCATCTTCACCACGCTCGCGGTGGGTTGGGTGGCCAACAGCTTGATCCCGGAATTGCCGCTGGCCATGGCGTTTGCCCTGGGGGCGGTGATTTCGCCTACCGACGCCGTGGCCGTCGGGGCCATTACGCAACGGCTCAAAGTGCCAGCACGGCTCAGTGCGGTCCTGAACGGCGAAAGCCTCATGAATGACGCCACGGGTCTGGTGGCCTTCAAGTTCGCCCTGGGTGCGATGGTGGCCGGAAGTTTTTCGCTGAAAGCCGCGACCATGGAGTTCGTCGTGCTGGCCCTGGGTGGCACGGCGCTGGGACTCGGCGTCGCCTGGCTCGTGGGAAAACTGAGGGACCTCTTGCGCACGGTGCGGAGCAGCGATGAGTACATCGAAGTCACGATTTCATTGATGACGCCCTACGCAGCCTACCTCGCGGCCGATGCCCTCGGGCTCTCTTCGATCCTGTCCGTGGTCGCCGCCGGACTTTATTCGGGCTGGCGGGATCCCTTGCGCATGGACGTCGCCACCCGGCAGACGACCTTTGAGGTTTGGTCCGTGGTGCTGTTCTGGCTGAACGGCCTCGCCTTCATCCTGCTGGGGCTGCAACTCCCCAGCATCATCCTGGCCATTAGCAGCACCTACACGTTCGGCCAGTTGCTCCTCTTCACGGCGGCGGTTTCCGGCGTCGCCATCCTGACCCGCCTGCTTTGGATTTTCCCCGGAGCCTATGTCCCTTTCGTGGTGTCCAAACGGATTCGAACCACGGAAACGCCCCCCACCTGGCAGGGAGTGCTGGTGGGAGGCTGGGCTGGCATGCGTGGCACCATCACCCTCGCCGCCGCGCTGTCCATCCCCCTGGTCATGGAGTCGGGCGCCCCCTTCCCGGCACGTGACCTGGTCATCTTTCTGTCGGCGGGGGTCATTGTTGTGACGCTCCTGCTCCAGGGTACGACCCTCGAAGCCTTGATCTGCAAACTCGGGCTCAAGGCGGACGACACCCAGGTCCGCGAGGAACGCCAGGCGAGGATCGCCGCCGTGGAGGCGGGACTGAAATCCTTGCGCGCCATCGATACCACCGGAGCATCGCCCGAGGAGATTGCCGCATTGGGGCAGGTCGTGGCCGAGTACGAACATCGCCTGGCCGAGCTCGGGGCGGAAGGCGAGACGCGCACCAGCGCACACCTCCGCCGCACCACCGGGACCCGGCACCGTTTGACCGCCCTGCGGGCCGAGCGGGACGCGCTGAATACACTTTGGCGTCACGACGCCATCAGTGACGAAACCCACCGGCCTCTTCAGGACCTCCTCGACCATGAAGAGCTGATGCTGCTCGGCCAAAGCAAGGCCGGTGTCGCGAGCGGCCCCGAGTGACCTGCGTAAGCTTCGCCCGCGGAAGATAGCCACATTCTCCGGCGTACAGGCCGCACCCTCCGTGCCGGTTCACGCTTACTCCTTCGGCATGAGGAGTTAGTCTTCCTTTCGTCTTTCCCCGGGACAAATTTCACCCATGATCCACCGCTCAATCGTCCCCACCCATGGTTGAGTACAATCCCAAACGCTGGTCCCCGCAACTGCTCGCCGTCAAGGGGTCGATCGCACCCAAGATCCTCGTTCGGGTCGCCCTCGTGGTCCTGTGGTCGGCCGGTGTCGTGCTGATCCACAAGCATATCCACCATTTGGAGATTCCCCCGACTGTTCACACCCTCGTCGGACTGGCCTTGGGCTTGTTGCTGGTTTTTCGAACCAATTCCTCCTACGAACGGTTCTGGGAAGGACGAAAGGCGTGGGGCCGCATCATCAACACCACGCGCAACCTGGCGCGTACCGCCACCACCTTGCTGAAGACTCAGCGACCCACCCTGGAGCTGATTCTCCTCTGGACCGCCGCCTACCCCTACTCGGCGATGAACAGCTTGCGGAAAGTCAAAGGCCTCGGTCCGCTCGAACCTCGGTTGCCTCCCGCCGCCGTGGCCGAAGTGCTCGCCGCCAGGCATGTGCCGCTCGCGGTGGCCCAGCAGATCAGCCTGCAATTCGCCCGGCACCGATCCGACGGCACGTTCGCCGAACGCTGCATCATCTACCTCGATGACATGGTGCGGCGGCTCGTCGATGAAATCGGTGAATGCGAACGAATTCAAAACACCCCACTGCCGTTTGCCTATGTCGTGCACCTGCGGCGGGCATTGGTGCTTTACCTGACGACGCTGCCGTTCGTCCTGGTCGACCCTTTCGGCTGGCTCACCACCGTCTGCATGTTGCTGATTTCCTATGTCCTGCTCGGCATCGATGAGATCGGAGTGGAGATCGAGAACCCCTTCGGAATGGACAGCAACGACCTGCCCATCGAGTCGTTTTGCTCCGGCATTGAACAGGTGATTCTCGAGCAGATTCCTCCCGTTCCTGCCGCCTCCCCCGCGGCCACGCCTGCCGCCGGCACGACTGCGGGCGTGTAGTCAGGATCCGGTCGCACCGTCGCCTCGGATAGCCGCAGCGCGCACCGGGCCGGCCTCCTTCTTGGCCGGAAAATGCTCGGGTCGGGTAAAGCCGTGCTCGATGGCAAAACGCATCAGCTTGGGGGTCGAGTGAATGTTGAGCTTGCGCATGATGTCGCGTCGACGCGACTGCATGGTCGATTCACTCACACGGAGCGCCGCCGCGATCTCCGCATCCGATCGCGCTTCGCCCATCATCGAAAGCGCCACCTGATCGTACACCGAGAGAATCCGGTAGTAGGCCTTGGGGTCCTGCTGAATCGAATGGGTCATCTGCCCAAACACCGGAGCAAAATAAGGCTCCCCGCCCGCCACCAGCGGCAGCGCCTCCCGAAGGACCGCCAGATTTTGATGTCGCTTGTCCACGAAACCGTGCACCCCTGCTTCCTGAACGCGGTAGAGTGACACCGGATCGCGCAGGGACGACAGGACGAGGATCCGCAGCTCCGGCAGGTCCTTCCGCATGGCCCGGGCAATATCGAGGCCGTCCATGTCCGGAAGTGAAAGATCCAGAATCAGCAGCTGGGGACGCTCGACCAACAATCGCTCCACAACACCGGCCCCCAGGGTGACATTGAACACCACCTCATAACCCAACTCGCGTTCACAGAGCACCCGGACAAAATCAGCAAAGAGAGCGTGGTCTTCTACGATGGCGACTTTCATTCGTGGTCAGGCGGGGTCAACAGGGTGCTTCGCCGCAAAAAGCAACAATCTGGCGAATGGAAGGCAATCGGAAAGGCAAAAGCCTGACTCACGAAAAACCGTTCGCAGCCGCCCGGCTCACACCACCGCCGACTGCCGCCCCACCTGCATCATGGCCTCGATCAGCGCCTTCTTTCTGGCCGCGGGAAAGCGATGTACAGGCACGGATACGCTGATCGCTGCAAGCGGTTCCCCCAGCCAGCCCAGGGAAATCGCCACACAGGCCACCCCCGCCACCGTCTCTTCCTCCTCGATGCCCCAACCCCGCGTCCGGGTGGTACTCAGTTCCTGATCCAGCTGCGAGCGGTGTTGTTTTCGCGCCGCCGCGGTTCCGCTGGTCGTGGCCTTGTTGACCAGCCGCTTTCGCGCTTCATCCGCCAGGTGGGCCACAATCACGCGCCCCAACGCCGTCGTATGAAAGTGATCGCGCGCTCCGGGTTTGACGATCCAACGCAACGGCTGGCTCGTTTCCAGCACATGCACATACCGCACGAAGACGCCTTCGAGCAGCCCGAGGTTGACGGTCTCATCAAACTCGCGCTGGAGTTGCTCCATCACCGGCAGCGCCTTGTTTCGCACCGCCTCGTCGCGCCCATATTCACGCAGTGACTTCAGCCGTTCCGAAAGTTGGTAGGTCCCTCTCCGATCCGTTTGTTCGACATACCCCAGGTCGCGAAGACTGCGCAAAATTCGATGCACCGTCGGCTTCGGCAACCGCCCTTCTTCCGCGATTTCCGCCAGGGTGAGCTCGCGCCCGGTGCGGGCCAGCACCTCCAGTACGGAAAAAGCTTTATCGAGAACGGCAATGCTCACGTTTTTACGTTGCTTTCATTCCACACTGTGAAACTCCTGTTCCGTCAAACAAAATTACGCGATGCTCATCGACTGTCATAATCATCTGGGCGTGGATTTGTTTTTCTATCTCAACGGCTACCATCCGTACGCGCAAGACCTGCCTGCGATGGTGACCGAAGGGCGTCACTGCGGCGTGGATCACTGGGTCGTGTTTCCGATGGTGGCCAACCTGACGTTCGACGTCGCCGCGATGCGAAAAACGAAACTGATCGGCGGCGGAGTGGAGTCCGTTCCCTACGCCTTTGAGAACACGCGCATGCTGCGCGAAATCTACGAGCTCTACCCGGATCTCGGAGCCAGGACCCTGCCGTTCGTCATCCTCGATCCGCTGCGCGAGGTGGACGCTCAGGTCCGGGGCCTGCGCGCCCTCGCGGCCTCCTATCCGTTCTATGGATTGAAGATCCAGGCGACGATGATCCAGTCCGACGTCGGTGCCCTGCTCAAGGAGGGTCGGGCCTTCCTCGAACTGGCCGAGGAGCTCAACCTGCCGTTTCTCATCCATTCCAGCGTCGCCCCGGAGGACACCTGGTCGCAGGCCAGCACCATCCTGAGGGTCGCCGAAGCCACCCCCAAGGTCCGGTTCTGCCTGGCGCACTCCTGTCGCTTCGACCGCGAGTGTCTCGACCGGGTGGCCGACCTGCCGAACACGTGGTTCGACTGTTCCGCCCATCGCATCCATTGCGAGGGCGTCGTGAAGGGCCTCGGCTACGTGGCGCCCGCCGCACGACGCTTTCCGAGCGACTACCGCGACCCCGCCGTGGTCCTCCGCGACATGGCCGAGTCCTACCCCAAGAAACTGATCTGGGGTTCCGACACGCCCTTCCAAAGCTACGTCGCCCACATCGACGGCACCTTCGTTTCCCTCCGCAGCACCTACAAGGCCGAGACCGCGTGTGTTCAGGCACTGCCCGAACCCCTGCGTCGCGCCGTCGGTCAGGACAATCTGCTCGCCCTTCTGCAACTGAAAGATGAACGCGTTCTCACTCGCGGGTAGCGCCGCTCTCGTCACCGGTTCCTCCCAGGGAATCGGCCTCGCCATCGCCCGGGGCATCCACGCCGCCGGAGGCCGCGTCGTTCTCCACGGCAAAGTGGGACCGGCGCCCGATCAGCCGCCGGGCGCGCCGTTTCTGGAGATGGACCTGCTCTCTCCCGAAGCACCCGCGCGCCTGGTGGCCGCCGCCTTCGCCGCCGACCCGGGTCTCGATCTCCTGGTCTGCAACGCCGGCGGTTTCTTCGACGTGCCGTTCCTGGACATGACCTTGGAGTTGTGGGAACGCACCCTCTCACTCAACGCCCGCGCCAGCTACTTCGTCGCCCAGGCCTTCGCCCGGGAACTGGTCGCGCGCCGCCGCCCGGGCGCCATTGTCACCACCTCCTCGACGAACGGTTTCCAGCCCGAGGATCACTCGTCCGCCTACGACGTCTCCAAGGGCGCCGTGGTCATGCTGACCCGGACGCTGGCGCAGTCGCTCGCCCCCCATGGCATTCGCGTCAATGGCATCGCCCCAGGCATGATCCTCACTCCGCTCAACGCCGCGATGCTGACTCCGGAGGTGCAGCGGCACTACGAAAAGAAGATCCTGCAGGGACGCGTCGGCCAGGCCGAGGACTGCGCCGGGCCCGCAGTCTTTCTTTTGTCACCGGCTTCCCACTACATGACGGGTCAGATCCTGATTGTCGATGGCGGACTCACCCTCGGTCAGATCGGGCGCCTCTAGTTTCCCTATGCACACGCTCCCCTCGCCGTCGATCCTGGTCGATCGTCCCCGCCTCCTCGCCAACCTGCGCCGTCTGCAGAGTCACTGCGACCAGCACGGGGTGGAGCTCAGGCCGCACATCAAGACCCACAAGATGGTGGCGGTCGCGCGCGAACAACTCGCCGCCGGCGCCCGCGGCCTGACTTGCGCCAAGATCGGCGAGGCCGAGGCCATGCTGCCGTCGGGAGTCAAAAGTCTTTTCATTGCCCACTCCCTGGTCGACCTGCGCCAGGCCCCCCGGCTCGCCGCCCTGGCGGAACAGCTGGATGACCTGCGCGTCGGGGTGACGAGCGAACTTCACTGCGAAGCCCTCGAGCGGCTGGCCGGGTCCGTGGGACGCCGGCTGTCTGTCATGCTCGCCGTCGACACGGGGCTGGGTCGGGAAGGCGTGCGTGACGACGCCGCCGCGCAGCGGCTGGCCGCCCGGCTGGCGAAGAGCTCGCGTCTCGAATTGCGGGGTTTTTATTCGCACGAGGGGTTTTTCTACGGGGTGGCTCCGGCGGAGCGCGAAGCCAAGGTCTCCTCCATGCTGGACCGCCTCGCCGCCCTGCGCGACCGCATCGATCCCGCGCTCGCCCTCTGGCCCGGATGCAGCGTCACGGCTCATCAGGTGGCCTCCGCCAGCGCGGGACGGGTCCAGGCCGTCCGTCCGGGGGCCTATCCTTTCGGCGATCTCTACCTGACCCGCGTCACCGCCTGCATGCCGGCCGAAGCCCAGGCCATCCACATCCTCGCCACCGTCGTGGACAAGCCGGAGCCCGGGCTCGCCCTGATCGACGCCGGCTCCAAGACATTTTCACCGGACCGCACCCCCGAGGGCGTTCATGGACTGCCGGCCGATGGACGCGACTTCGCCGTCGTGCGGCTCAACGAAGAGCACGGCTACGTGCGAGGCCCTGCCACCGATTCCCTCGAGATCGGGGAACGTATCCTTTTCGCCCCTGCGCATGTCTGCCCGGTCATCAACCTCACCGACACCGTGGTTGCCATGGAGGGCGGTCGCCCCCTGGCCACCTGGAAGGTCGAGGGTCGTGGCAAAACGCAGTAGCTCCCGTACCCACCTTCATGGCTAATTCCTCACCTCTTCCGTCCCGGGCCTGGCTCGTGGTCGGTCTGCTCTGGCTCGTAGGGCTGCTCAACTACCTCGACCGGGTCATGATCACGACCATGCGTGGCTCGCTGACCGAGGCGATCCCGATGACCGACGCGCAGTTTGGACTGCTGACGTCGGTTTTTTTGTGGGTGTACGGCCTGCTCAGCCCTTTCGCCGGGTTCCTCGCGGACCGCTTCAATCGATCGCGGGTCATCATCGGTTCCCTGTTCGCCTGGTCGGGCATCACCTGGCTGACCGCCCATGCCACCACCTTCAATGAACTCCTCATCACCCGGATGCTCATGGGGGTCTCCGAGGCCTGCTACATCCCCGCCGCCCTCGCGCTGATCGCGGACTACCACCGCGGCTCCACCCGCTCGTTCGCCACCGGGCTGCACATGAGCGGGATCATGCTTGGCTCCAGCCTCGGCGGCCTCGGCGGATGGATCGCCGAACGCCAGGGCTGGGCGCATGCGTTCGAGATTTTCGGCCTCGCCGGCGTCGTCTACGCCTTTGTCGTGGCGTTCCTCCTGCGCGACGCGCCCCGCGATCCCGGGACTCCGTCGCCCGTCAGTGCCACCGCGCCGGCCCGGGATGTGGTCGGCCTGGGAGCGGCCATGACCAGCCTGTTCTCCCAACGAGGCTTCATCCTCGCCCTGGCTTACTGGGGTCTGCTTGGCCTTGCCGGCTGGGCCGTGGTCGGCTGGATGCCCACCTACCTCAACGAACACTTCCGCCTTTCCCAGGGCACCGCCGGGCTTTCCGCCACCATCTACCTCAACGGTTCCGCCCTGCTCGGCGTGCTGATCGGCGGCGCCTGGGCCGATCGCTGGAGCCGGACGAATGAACGCGGACGTATCTACGTTCCCATGATCGGGCTGCTGGTCGCCTCTCCCGCCATCCTCCTGGCCTCGACCATCAACTGGCTGCCGCTCGCACTGGCGGGACTGGTGATCTTCGGACTGGCGCGGGCGTTCTCGGACTCGAACATGATGCCCATCCTCTGCATGGTCACCGACGCCCGTTATCGCGCCACCGGATACGGCGTGCTCAATCTTTTCTCCTGCGTCGTCGGTGGCATCACCATCTACGCGGGAGGCGCGCTCCGGGACGCCCACATCGACGTCAGCCGCGTCTTCCAGTTCGCCTCCTTCAGCATCCTGGTCTGTGTCACCCTCCTGTTCAGCATCCGAGCCAAAGCCAAACCCTCCGTCTAGTCCCCCATCATGAGCGACACCGATTCACCTTCTTCACGGGCCTGGTTGGCGGTCGCATTGCTTTGGTTTGTCGCCTGTCTGAATTACCTCGACCGCATGATTTTGATCACCATGCGAACGTCGATCAAGGAGTCGATCACCATGACCGACGCCCAGTTTGGGCTCCTGACGACGATCTTCCTCGTCAGTTACGGCCTGCTCAGCCCGTTGGGCGGGTTTGTTGCCGACCGCTTCAACCGCAGCCGGATCATCATCTTCTCGCTCTTTGCCTGGTCGGCCACGACTTGGTTGACCGCCCATGCCACGACCTTCAACGAGCTGCTCTTTTATCGCGCGCTGATGGGCATCAGCGAAGCCTGCTACTTTCCTGCCGCCGGAGCGCTGCTGATGGACTACCACCGCAGTTCGACCCGTTCGCTCGCCAATGGCATCCATCTGAGTGGCGTGATGGTCGGCTCCGGACTCGGAGGGCTGGGAGGATGGATCGCGGACCGTCACGACTGGACCTACGTATTCGAACTCTTCGGACTGATCGGCGTGGTCTACTCAGTGGTGCTGTTCTTCCTGCTGAAGGACCGTCCCGCCACCGCTCCCACCCCGGAGCAGCTCGCGGCAGCGACCACGGAGGACCGGCCCGGGTTGGTGGAGGCGTTCGTCAGCCTCTTCTCGCGTCCCGCCTACATTCTTGCGCTCCTGTTCTGGGGACTGCTGGGACTGGCCAGCTGGTCGTTCATCGGATGGCTGCCCTCCTACCTCAGTGAGGAATTCGCGCTTTCGCAGGGCGAAGCCGGACTCACGTCGATGGGCTACATCTACGGCGGCAGCCTGGTGGGTATGGTCGTGGGGGGATACTGGGCGGACCGGTGGAGCCGTCGCAATCCGCGAGCCCGCATCTGGGTGGGGGTCATCGGCGTGCTGGCGGCGACTCCGGCGATCCTGCTCGCCGCCAATTTCTCGTTCCTTCCCATTGTGCTCGCCAGCCTGGTGATCTACGGCTTCGCCCGGCCCTTTCCCGACGCCAACATGGTGCCGATCCTCTGTCAGATCGTCGACCGACGCTTCCTCGCCACGGGTGTGGGTGTACTCAACACCTTTGCCGTGTTTGTCGGGGGCGCGACGATTTACGCCGGCGGCGCACTGCGCGACGCCAAGGTCGACATCACCGTCGTGTTCAATTGCGGCGCCATCGGCCTGGTGGTGTGCGCGGTCCTGCTTTGGTTTGTGCGCGAACCCGCGATCAAACCTGCCACTCCATGAAGTACGTCCAGACCCTCTCGCGTCGCGACGAAGAGATCGCCCGCGCCCGGCTCGCCGGGTTCCTGCCGGCCGAGATCTACGACATTCACACCCATCCCTTCCACCCCGACCACTTTCCGCCGGGTGAATGGGCCTTCCTCAACGGACTCGGCCCGCTGGGTTGCGCCGAGCACCGCGCCGGGCTGATGCGCTACATGCCGGTGCAGACCGTGCACGGGCTCTACTTTGGCATGCCCCGGCGCACCGCGGCGCACGACGCGATGAACCAGTGGGTGACGGACCAGGTGCGCGACCACGGCACCCCCTTGAGCCGCGCCCTGCGGGTGGTGGCCCCGACCCACGATCAAGCCGAGGTCGCCGCCAGCCTCCGTGACGGACGCTTCGTGGGCATCAAGGTGTACCACTGCTACGCGCCGCGTCCCGATACGATGAATGCCCGCATCGAGGAGTACGTGTCGGAGTGGATGTGGGAACTCCTCAATGAGACGCGGGGCGTGCTGATGCTTCACATTGTGCGCGACGGGGCGATGGAGGATCCGGAGAACCAGAAATCGCTCCGCCGTCTTTGCCGCCGCTATCCCGAGGTGCGTCTCATCCTCGCCCACGTCGCCCGCAGCTTCAGCTACCGCAACGGCCGGGCCGGCCTGCACGCCATCGCCGATCTCGACCACGCCGTGGTCGACACCTCTGCCATTTGCGAGGCCGAGGCCTTCCGCGCCGCCATCGAAATCCTCGGCCCGCGACGCATCCTCTGGGGTTCGGACTTCGCCGTTGACGGACTGCGCGGCCGCTGCGTGACCACGGGTGACCTGTTCTTCTGGCTGCACCCGGAACTGCTCAAACCCGACTATCAGGCTGCGACCAACACCGACATGACGCTGGTCGGCATCGAGTCGCTGGTCACGTTGCGCGAAGCCTGCGAGGACTCCGGGCTGACCTCGGGCGACATCGAGGACATCTTCCGCCGCAATGCGCTCCGAACCCTCGCCCCGCATCTTCCCGCCGCCGCCGTGCCGCCGGCCTCCGACGGTTCGGCGCTCTGGCAGCGCGCCAAGGCGAGCATTTCCGGAGGCACTGGTCTGCTCTCCAAACGCGCCGAGATGTTCGACGCCAAGACGTGGCCCTCCTACTTCTCGCGCTGTTCCGGGTGCACAGTCTGGGACCTGGAGGACCGTCGCTACCGCGACTTCGCCGGCGGCGTCGGTGCGATCCTGCTGGGTTACGCCGACAAGGATGTCACCAGCGCCGTGAGGCGCAGGCTGTCCCTCGGCACCTACTGCACCCTCGTCAACCCGCAAGAGGTCGAACTCGCCGAAACCCTGCTCGGTCTCCATCCGTGGGCCGGAAAGGTCCGGTTCGCGCGCGGGGGCGGGGACGCGATGGCCATGAGTGTGCGTATCGCCCGCGCCGCCACCGGACGCTCGGGGATCGCCTTTTGCGGCTACCATGGCTGGCACGACTGGTATCTGGCGGCCAATCTGGGTGAAACCGATGCGCTCAACGGCCACCTGCTGCCCGGACTGGAACCGAAGGGCGTTCCGCGCGAGCTGCGCGGCACGTCACAGCCCTTCCGTTACAACGATCTCGCGTCCCTCGACGCGGCCCTGGCCAAGCTCGACGGAAACCTCGCCGCCGTCGTGATGGAACCAATGCGGGCCCAGCAGCCGAAGGACGACTTCCTCCAGCAGGTCAAGGCCCGGGTCGCCGCGGCCGGGGCCGTGCTCGTGGTCGACGAGGTGACAAGCGGTCTGCGCTACGGTTTCCCCGGCGCCTTCGCGCGGCTGGGCATCGAGCCCGACCTCGCCGTCTACGCCAAGGCGATGAGCAATGGCTTTCCTTTTGGCGTGGTGGTTGGGCGCGACTCCGTGATGCAGGCGGCGGACGGAAGCTTCATCTCATCGAGCTACTGGACCGATGGGGTCGGTCCCGCCGCCGCCCTGGCCGTCCTGCAGAAGGTTCAGCGCCTGGATGTATTCAATCATTTGTGGCAGCGCGGGCTTCGCTTCCAGGCGGACCTCCGCGCCATGGCCGCCCGCCATCCGCTCTGCCGGGTGGTCGTCGGCGGCATGCCCAGCACCCCCACCTTCACCTTCGACCTCGGCGCGGACGCCCCCCTTGCTCAGACGCTGTACGTGCGGACCATGCGCCAGCGCGGCTTTCTTGTGGCCGGCTACACCTATCTCATGCTCGCACACCGGGACGAGGACCTCGCGGACATGCTCGAGGCCGCCGATCGAACCCTGGGGGAAGTCTCCCGCATCATTGAAGCCGGCACGCTGGCGGAAGCGGCCGGGGTTGCCCGCGGTCAGCGGGGCTTTGCCCGGCTCGCCTGATCCTCCCTCAGCCGGGACTCCTCCGCTGTCCTTCCGCGCTTGCCCCCCGGTTTCGGTCCGCACCTCTTCCCCCCTCCCTCTTCCGCCTATGAATGCACTTCGAGCCCCCGCCTTCACCACGGAATCCCGCCGTCGCCTTCAGCTGGATCCCGGCTGGTTGCGTCTCCCGCCAGGCTGGGTGCTGGACCGGGTCGTCGGCGTTGCCATCGACTCCCGCGGTTTCGTCTACCTCGCCCATCGCGGGGAGCATCCTGTGCTGTGTTTTCGACCGGACGGCACCTTCAGCCACGAAATCGGCAGCGGGCACCACCGCGCCACCACCGCCTATGATCTGCGGGGTCCGGTCCCCATCCCCATTGCGACCCGCTGCTGGATGCACGGGCTGCACATCGATCCTTGGGACAATGTGTGGATCACCGACGTGGGCCGTCACCTGATCATGAAGTTCACGCGCGAAGGCGCCCTCGCCCTCACCCTGGGAGTCGACGGCGAGTCCGGCTGCGACCAGCGCCGCTTCGGGCAGCCCACCCACGTCTGCGTCGTGCCGTCCGGTGATCTTTTCATCACCGACGGCTACGGCAACTCGCGCATCGTGCATTGCCGGGCCGACGGCACCTACCTGCGCGAATGGGGCGCCCGTGGCACCGCCCCCGGCGAGTTCCATACTCCCCACGTGATCACGGCCGACGCCTCGGGTCTGCTCTACATGACGGACCGGGAGAATGATCGCATCCAGGTCTTCGACCAGACGGGACGCGTGGTGGACGTCTGGCCGGATCTGCACTCGGTCGACGGGCTCACCGTTGCTCCGGATGGGTACCTCTACGGATCGGCTGGAATCGACAACGCCATCCTGCGCCTTGATCGCAAGGGTCGCGTGCTCGATGTCTGGGCGCTTCCTGGGATCCTGCACTATCCGCATGCCGTGGCGGTGAACGCCAACGGAGACATCTTCACTGCGGAAACGGGTGACAATTGGGTGGTGACCGGGCGACTCCCCGAGCAACGAACTTGCGCGCCGCGCGAAGGTCCGGAAGGAAGCGCCCTGCAGCGCTTCCGCATCGTCGACTGAAGTCCCCGGAACCTTATACCCCGTTCCCTGCCGTCTGCGTCCCATGATCCTTCGCTGTGCCCCTGCCTGTCTCGGATTTATCATGACCAGTCTGCTGTGCTCCGCCCAGGCCTCAAACGTCGCTCCCGCCGGAAGCAGGAACGGGTTTTCTCTCTCGGTGACCGTCGACTTTCCCGATGACATCACCAAGGGCCCCTTTGACCCTGCCCGCCTCGACCAGGTCATGGCCACCATCCAGGACACCGGGGCGAAGCGGGTGAACTGGATGTACTATGGCTCCATCGATCCCAACGATCCCTACCGTGGCAATGTCTGGCAGAGCCATTGGGCGACCTACGCCCCCCAGACGCTGGCGGCGATCGGCGAGCCACTCACGGCCGCAGTGAAAGCGGCGCATGCCCGCGGGCTGCAGATCTACGGCATGGTCAAACCTTACAATGGAGGTCTCTCCGGCACGTACCCCCTGGGTTCCCCGGAAGCAGGCTCCACGTCCAAGTTGACCCGGATTGGTGGAACCGTGCAGCAGGTCATTCCCTTCCTCGAGGCTCATCCCGAAATGCGTTTGCAGCGGGAGCCGCTGGCGTCCAGCACGGCCGGGCCGGTGCGCGAGATCGTGCTCTCGAAGTCAGACGCCAGTGAGACCCGGCTGACCCCTGACCAGGTTCGAATCTGGGTGAGTGCCGACAATTACCGCTACCGACCTCTGTCCGTGATTCCCACCGGCAGCGTTTCCATCGAACCCGCGCCCCGGGAGGTGCGTGACTACCACGGCAACGTCCTCACTCGCGCAGGCGATCCGGTTCGTGTGCTGAGACTGAAAAACCTGTCGCTGAGCGATCCCTACGTCGTCCTGACCACGACGTTTTCATCCGGCCTGGGAGACTTTCGCAACACGCCGTCGGGAATGCTCACGCTGCGCGGCGACGGTGGCCGCGAGTTGCCCTGCGTCGTGGCCACGCATGCGGCCCTTTGGATCAGACCGCGCGATTTCCGGAAGCACGGTCTCGAGTTTGACATGGGCTATGGGCACCTTCCCATCGCGCTGGACGCGCCGTGGAGTGGAGCCAAGGGCGACCCGTGGAAACCCTTCTCCGGCGAGGACGAGTTCGCCGAGGAGGCGCTTTTTGGCAAGGGTCCGGCGGGGGGATTCATCGGTTTCTCCCTTGGAAAGAACACCCACCTCGCCGCTGTTCCCTGCGAGGCGTATCCGGAAGTGCAGGCACTCTGGCTCGGCTGGATCCGCGCCATGCTGGATGCAGGCGTCGACGGGGTCAATCTGCGCATCTCGGCCCACGGTTGCCTGAGCGACGAACCCGAGGCCTACGGCTGGAACCCTCCCATCCTGGCCGCGTATCGCCAGCGTCACGGCGACGGTCCCGTCGACCGGGTGAAGCTGGCCGCGGTGCGCGGTGAGTTTTACAGTCAGTTCGTCGCCGAGGCCTCCCGACTCGTGCGGAGCCGCGGGAAGAAGCTCCAGGTGCACCTCCACGCCGAGGCCTTTCGTCCCGCGCCGGTGTTTGGACAGCAGAACGGTGTGCCCGCGAACATCGATTTCCAGTGGCGTCGCTGGATCGAATCCGGGTGGGTCGACGAAGTTTACCTTCGCACCAGTTGGTTCGAGGCCGCGGAGGATCCACTCGGTGCGAAATCGACCGAACGGAGCCGCCTGACCCGCGCCCTCGCCGATCCTGTCGCAGAGGAGATGATACGGGTTTCGCGCGCGCGGG
Organism: Opitutaceae bacterium; assembly: GCA_046346755.1. Classification (GTDB taxonomy): domain Bacteria; phylum Verrucomicrobiota; class Verrucomicrobiia; order Opitutales; family Opitutaceae; genus UBA6669. The sequence continues at coordinate 76,245 of JAXMHM010000037.1, forward strand.
GCCTGCCCATCACGCTCAACCGCTACATCGGCCGGGCGGCGGGCCTGGAAGAATACCTCAATGACCTCACGTTGATCGCCCGCGACCCTCGTTTCTCTGGATTCGATGTCTACGAATTCTTCGATCTTGCTCAATCGGACCCCAACGGTTCCGGATTGATTCCACGCCTCGGCCGTGTCGAGGGACTCAAGGATCGCTGGAAGCAGCTCCAGTCCTCCCTCTCCTCGCCAAGCGGCCCTTAACCCCATCCCACCCACGCCCGCTGGACCCGCAACCCATGTTGTTCCCCACCCAGTCCACCGACCCCGATCTCTACCCGCACCGCCACGGGCTGTATTTTTCCTTCTTCAACGCCTTCAACTGGCAGGTCGCGATCGGCACCCCCACGGTGCTGTTCATGCAACAACTCGGAGCGGATTCGTTCCAGGTTGGCATTGTCTTTGCCTGGACCTTCCTCCTCACCCCGATCCAGGTCCTTTCGACCGCGCTCTTGCCGCGTCTTGGATTCAAGCGCCTGACGCTGCTGGGCTGGAGTGCACGCGGCTGGTGCCTGCTCGTCCCGGCAGGCCTGGCCTTCGTCGCGCCCACCGAACCCGTTCCGTGGATGATCTACGCCATGATCACGGCGATGTTCATCTACAGTTTCACCCGGGCGCTCGGCACCGCTTCGCTCACCACCTGGATGTATCAACTGATTCCATCCTCCATTCGCGGCCGCTACTGGGCCACGGACCAGATTCTCTCCGGCGTGGCCATTGTCGGTTCACTCATCTTCTATTCACTGCTTTTTACTCTGCTCCCGATCTTCTGGGCCTTCCTCGTCCAGTACACGATCGCGATCGTGGGCGCCTGGCTCGCCTACGTGCAACTCAATCGCCTCCCGGACGTCGACCGACCCAAGGTGATGAGCCTGGAGAAGATCCTGACCGAAACCCCGCGCCTCGTCACCCAGCCCAGCGAGTTCCGCACCTACCTTTGGATGTCGGTGCCTTTGTTCGCCGCCATCACGCCCATCGCACCGTTCGCCGCCTTCTACTTGAAGTCCACGGGTGGTTTGACGACGGCGCACATCATGATGCTGACGATGTTGACCTACTTCGGACTGATCGCGGCCAACACCTACATGCGAGCCCACATGGATAAGATGGGCGCAAAACCTTTCTTCCTCGTCTCCTACGTCGCCCACGCGCTCATCGCCCTGGGTTGGATCCTCTTTCTCTACGTGGAGGGACGCTGGATGCTGATGATGCCAGTCATCTACTTCCTGCAGGGCGTCGCCTCGGGATGCTGGACGTCGGCCAATCTCAACTACCTCGCCAAGCTGCTGCCGGAGGAAGGACGGGCCCTGCCGGTGTCCATTCACGGCGCCGTGATCACTTTCATCGGAGGTTGCTCGCCCGTGATTTGGGGGCTCTTCATGAAAACCGAGGGTTCCACCAATCCCGTCAATGTCCCGGTGTTCGAGCTCTTCTTTGTCACCCTCGTCATCGTCTGCCTGGTGTTGTCCCTCTTCCTGACCCGCCTGCCCGAAAAGGTCGGAGGCGGCGGAACGCTCCTGCAAGGCGGCTGGACGCTCCGGCCCTTCCGTTCGGTGGCGAACGTCATCACCCTGGTCGAGCGGACCAAGGAACCGGAGCAACGTCCCAAGTCTTAGGAATTTGCCGCAGCGGAAGGGACATCGCGGATGCGACCGCGGGTCGAACGCCGGGCCGCGGTCACCAGCCTCCTTTGACGTGGAGATTGCCTCGCCACGGGATCGGCCCTTGCCTCGGCGCCGCTCCGGCATGCCTCCCTCCTCGTCATCCTCGTCGGACTCCGTGCGCCCGCCCTCATTCTGGGAAGCGACCCGCGTCTGGCTGCGGATCGGGCTGCTGGGATTCGGCGGACCGACCGGACAGATCGCGCTCATGCACCAGGAGCTGGTGGAGCAGCGGCGCTGGATCAGCGAGGCCCGCTTTCTTCACGCTCTCAACTTTTGCATGCTGCTTCCGGGTCCGGAGGCACAACAGCTTTCCGTGTACATTGGCTGGCTGCTGCACAAAGGCCGCGGGGCGGTGGTCGCGGGAACGCTCTTTGTCCTGCCCGGAGCCCTGCTGCTTGGACTGATCAGTTCGATCTACGTCGTCGCCGGCAAGGTGTCCGGGGTGGAAGCGGTCTTCTACGGCCTGAAGCCCGCCGTACTGGCCCTGGTGGCCGCCGCCGGTCTGCGCATCGGACGCAAAGCACTGCGGCATCCGGCACACTGGGGAATCGCGGTCTCCGCCTTTCTCGCCCTCTTTCTCTTTCGGGTTCCCTTCCCTGCCTTGATCGCGGCAGTGGCGGGGTTGGGCTGGTGGGGAGGACGGTTTTTCCCGAAGTGGTTTCGAGTCAGTCCGGCCCACGGTGGCACCACCCCGGACCGCGCATCCGTAATCGACAACGATGGGGTCACCCGGCCCGAGCAGGCTCCTTCCGTGCGTGGTGCCTTGCGGACAGCCGCCCTCTGGCTGGGGCTGTGGTCACTGCCGTTCATGGTGGTCGGAGGATTGCTCGGACGCGACCATGTGCTCTTCCAACTCGCGCTCTTCTTCTCCAAGGCCGCCGTCGTGACCTTCGGCGGCGCCTACGCGGTGCTTCCGTATGTGGCACAGCAGGCGGTCGAGACCCAGGGCTGGCTCACCGCCACGCAGATGCTCGACGGTCTCGCCCTCGCGGAAACCACTCCCGGCCCCCTCATCCTCGTGCTCCAGCACGTGGGATTCCTTGCGGCCTGGAGCCACCCGGCGCCGTTCTCCCCCGCCATCGCCGCACTGCTCGGCGCGATGGTCACCACCTGGTGCACCTTCGTCCCGAGTTTCCTTTTCGTCCTCTTGGGGGCTCCCTTCATCGAAACCCTGCGCGGCCAACCGCAGCTCTCCGCCGCGCTTTCGGCCATCACGGCGGCGGTTGTGGGCGTGATCTTCAACCTCGCACTCTGGTTTGCCATCCATGTGATCGCTCCCCGTCCGCACACCGTCGACATTTTCTCGGCAACGATTGCCGTGCTCGCGTTTCTCGTCCTGAACCGCTGGCGAGGCTCCACAATTCCGGTCATTCTCGCCTGCGCGTTCCTGGGGCTCGGATACCGCTGGATCACCTAGCTCCCCGCCTCAACGGAATCGATAGGAGTAGAGGTCGCACTCCTTCAGGACAAACCGCAACCGCACGGGTTGGCCGGCAACCGTGGAGGGACTGCCACCTTTCCAGCGCAACACGCGTTCGGTGCTGTCCCCATAGGCAACCTCGCTGTCGGCGAGACTGAATCCGCGCAGCGGCTCCCCGCCCGGGGTCTGCAGCTCCACGCGGATCGCTCCCGCCGCACCCGTGCTGAAATTCAGAACCAGTTCTCCGCCGGAAAAGACGATCGGCTTAGTCACCAGTTCGCCTTCCACCGAGCCCGCGTGCACGGAGATGAATCCATCGAGACGAAAGGTGTAGCGGTCGCCGCTGCGGTGATAGAGCGAAAGTTCATCGGGACCGGTCGGGATCAGATTGAGCGCCGCATAGTTGGCCCGGTTGCCCCAGCGGGCCGGGTCGAGTCCGGGTCGAATGCAGGCTTCCGTGAACAGGCGATCGTACGTCGTCGAGCCCGCCCGCGTCGACATGAAGAGAATGTCCGTCGCATTCACATCCTTGCGGTCCGCCTCCGGGGCGTTGCCGCGCCCCGGCACAAAGCGGGTGGGAAAGGCCAGGTATACATGGGGCGCCCGCAGGTAGGGATGGGTCTGCGTGGTGTAGAGGTGCTCGCCCGGAAGATTCGGGTTCATGTCGACCGGATCGCTCCAGGTGACAAAATCCGCCGAGGTGGAACGGCTCACGCTTCTCAGCCGGCCGGGCTCGGTCCAGGTGCGGAAATAGCACACGTAGCACTGCTCCGCCTCCGACCAGAACGCCACGTTCGGGGAATCGAAGGCATGCCTCCACTGGGGCCGGTAGCGGATCGCCTCGTCGCGTTGGGTCCAGTGGATGCCGTCGGGCGAGACGAAGGCGAACAACCCATGTCCCGGTTTGTCGAGCCCGCGCTTGTCACCGGTGCCTGGATATCCCGCCAGCGCCTTGTAACGCTCTCCGGGCGGCACACCCTCGCGGGAGTCGAGAAAGGGCATGAAGTTCGTCAGGTACGGCGGCCACTTCGCCAGGATGGCATTGTTGTCCCGCGTTCCGCCCACTTCATGCAATCCCAGGTTGGGAAACTCCCACTCGATGCCGTCGCGGCTCTCGGCGTAATGCACGGTTTCACCCGCGTTGCCCGTGTGGGTTTCGCCGGTGTAGCTTGGATCCTTGCCGCGGTACCAGGCGCGATACCGGTCGCCATCCTTGATCACGGTGACCATGTGCCGCTCCGGCAGCGGCGATTTGGCCCGCGGGGCCTTGGTCGGCGCGTGCAATCGAAAATCGACGCGCTCCATCGTTTCGATCAGGTGCCGGTCGACAAACAGCTCAAGTCGCGAACCGATCGCGACGGGTGCCTGGGCGCGGGCGGTCAATCCGGCCACTCCGGCCAGCAGGAGGAGACCGAGTGCTTGACGCACGTTCACGTGACGAAGCAGCGGCGGCAGAAGGGGGAAAAGGTGGGATCGCATGGAAGTTGAATCAGGCAGGGGCGGTGGCATCAGGACGGGTCAGTAACCCTACGGGAGGTAGAGCGCGCTGAACCGGATGGCTTCCTTTTTTGCACCTTCGAAGGTGGCCTTGATGCGAAACCCGGAGGGCAGGCCGTAGAGTCGCTCCTGTCCCCGCCACGTCACCGGGACTTGAAATCCGCTGGTTCGAACGACGGCAGCATCCGGGCCCGAATAGCCGGGCAGCAGCCGTTCGTCGCGCGTCATCAGCTCCAGTTTCAGGGTGGCGTCCGCGCCGAGACCGTCGGCATTGAGGAAAATGCGCTGGCCGTCCTTGGCTGTAAGTGGGGTGGTAATGAACTCGCTCGCCCCTTCCCCATAGTCGCGGACCCGAAGGTCGCCCAAGCGATCACGCGGGAGCGTCGCCAGCCCGAGGCCTCCTCGCGCCGGTATCGGTTTGTCCCCTGCGGTCCAGGTCCGGGGATCGGCCGCACCATAGTAGAAATAGGTCTTGTCGCCCACATTCTCGAATCCCTGGCCCTGCATGAGGCCGCCCTGATCCCAGGTTCCATCCGCTCCAATCGGGATGAAAACCTGCTCGGGCATCGGCTCGCGAAAAAAGAGGGCGTCATGGCTGATCAGGAGACCCAGGTCGATCGTGACCCCCGGCCAGGTTTTTGCGCCCTGCCAAAGTCCGGTCAGACCGACCAGGATATTGCCACGGTTCCAGACACTGATGCCCTCGTGGGCTTGGCGGCCGTCGTTCCCATTGGGGAGGATGACATGCTGACCCTCGCGCGTGTAGGCGACATTGGCGGTGTGCGACCACTCCACAAAGTCGCGCGAACGGTGCTGTCGCACCACTCGGGCATGCGTGTTGCGCGGTCCATCGTAGGGACTTTGTCCGGATGAGTAGTACATGCCGTCCCATTTGAACAGGCCCCCCGCCGGCTCGACGTGCATGGGCGGAAGGATGAGCTGGGAGGCGGGAATCTGGGCGTTGTCGGGAGTGACCGCGATGAGCGACTTCCAGCGCAAGCCATCCGGACTCGCAAACGGCACCAGGGTGCCGTGGCGGGTCGCGCCTTTCATCCAGTAGACGTGTCCGATCATCTTGTATCGCCGCGACGGATCCGGATCCTCGGGTTCGTACAGCACCTTGACATTGATCGGCCCCAGGATGGGTTCCACCAGCACCAGGTTGTTGTTTCGATTCCCCTGGTACTCGACCAATCCCAGGTTGGGCTTCACCCAGGTCACCCCGTCGTCGCTCTCGGCATAGGCCACCCGCCAGAACGAGGGATTCGCCGGACCCTGCTCGCCGCGCGCGCCGTCCAGCGCCGCGTACCACAGCCTGAACTTGCCCTCGACGCGGATGACCGAGCCATAAAATTGCACCCCCCAGTGGTCCGGTGCGGTGCGAGGACCGCGGGCCACGACCGGATTGCCGGCGAACTTTTCGGGACGACGCAGTTCCAGGGCCAGGCTTCGGGTGAAGGGAATCGCGTGGTTGTCAAAAGCGAAGAGAGTGATCGCCTTCGTCTCGTCGATCACGGGTTTGAACGTGCCGCCGTCGACTTGCGCCGCACAAATCGAGGCACTTCCGAACACGAGCAGGGCAAGCCCTTTCCCAAGCAGGCGAAGCGACGCAGAGACAACGGCAGTCAGCGTGAGGCATCGTTGTTTCGATTTTTCTGGGATTTTACTCTGAGCGCTCTGCGTTCTCGGTGATTCAACTGCTGAATCTAGGTTCATGATCGACGGTGTGGGATTGGAGGGGAAAGCAACTCGGCAGGATCCACGCGGCTTCACTTCGCCGCGTCCTGCACATAAAGGGCGTAGAAACGAATCTCTTCCTTCTTCGCTCCCTCGAACGATACTTTGATGCGGAAGCGATCAGGCAAACCCATCAGGTTTGCGCCGTGCGGCCATGCCACGGGCACCTGAAAGCCGCCACTCCGAATGACCGACGCCTGGGGACCGGCATGGCCCGGCAGCGGGCGCTCATCATGCGACAGCAACTCGATCTTCAGGGCCGCATCGGCCCCGAGGCCATCGGCGTTGAGAAACAATTTCAGGTTGGCACCGGGTTTGACCGAAATGTCATTCGTGACGAATTCGCTCGCGCCTTCATCGGTGTCGTAAACGCGGAGGTCTCCGAAGCGGTCGCGGGGGAGCGTCGCGAGCCCGACACTGCCTCGGGGCGGGATGGGCGCCTTGTAGGCGGTCCAGGTCCGAAGGTCGCCACTGCCATAGAAGATGTAAGTCTTGTCTCCCACATTCTCGAAGCCCTGGCCCTGCATCAGGCCGCCCTCGTCCCAAGTGCCATCGGCACCGATCTTCATGAAGAGCCACTCCTGCATCGGCTCGCGGAAATTGAGCCCGTCATTGCTGATCACAAAGCCCTGATTGATCGTCACCCCTGAGAATGATTTGGCGCCCTCCCACTGCCCATACATGCCGAGGAGCACATTGCCGCGGTTCCACACGCTGATCCCTTCATGGGTCTGCTTTCCGTCCTGGCCCCTGGAATAGGTTTCCACGTGCTGCGTAGGGCGCACGAAATTGATGTTGGACGTCTGCGACCAATTGACAAAGTCACTCGACCGGTAGGCGCGAGCAATCCGCGAGTAATAGGGGCGTGCCGCCGGAATCGGATTCTGGCCCGAGGCATAGTAGAATCCATCCCACTTGTACAAGCCACCCGCCGGCTCGAAATGCACCGTGGGTAGGAGCAGCTTGTCGGTCGGCATCTCCGTCTCCGGGGTCGGAGTGATATCGACCAGCAGCTTCCAGGTCAGTCCGTCCGCGCTACCATACGGAGCGAGTGTGCCATGGCGCACTTTGCCCTTCATCCAGTGGGCGTGGATGATCATCTTGTAGCGGCGCGCGGGATCCGGATCGTCCGGCTCATGCAGCACCTTGATGTTGATCGTCCCCATGAAGGGATCGAGTCGCAGGATGTTGTTCTGCTTGCTCCCGCGGTAATCGACGAGCCCGAGCTTGGGCCTGACCCAGGTGATGCCGTCATCGCTCTCCGCATAGAGCACCCGCCAGAGTGAGGAGTCGTGATGGGTGTTCTGACCGCGTTCGTCGCCCGTCCCGACGTACCACATGCGGAACTTGCCGTTCGGCTCGCGGATCACCGAGCCGTAGAAGTGAATGGCCCAGGAGTCCGGTTCACCGGACTTGCCGCGGCCCAAAACCGGATTGCCAGGATATTTCTCCGGCTGATGCATCTGCAATTGCAGACTGCGGGTGAATGGGATGCTGACATCGTCAAAGGCGAACACGCTGATCGCGGTGGACTCATCGAAATACGCAGCCGCGGACGCCGCGACGGCGCGCCACGGGGTCGCGACCAGCACTCCTAAGACAGCGAGGAAGAATCGGAGGTATCGGGGGAGTTCAAAGCACATGGGATATGGGGAGACGACCGACCAACGTACATTCAGCAGGAGGTGTGAATCGATCCGTGCAAAAACCACGGATCCCGCGGCCGCGGGAAGGGTACACGCAGACCCGGGACAGACGTACTCTCGCGCCCAAGACGTGGGGGCCAGCTCGAGCCCAGCTCGTTCGAATCCGTGTGTATCCGTGTCCATCCGTGGTTCTATCGCGGTTCGGGGTTGATTCGCGGTGGGAAACTAGGGGGTCAAAATCTTGCCCGGCACGCTGTTGAACTCACCGCTGCCCGGGACAAAGGGATAGCGCGCCTTGATTTCGTCCGTCAGGACCACGCCCAGGCCGGGACGCTCCGGCGGATACACGTACCCGTCCCGCAGCACCAGGCCGCCGTCAATCAGGTCGGAGTGCAGCCCTGCGTAGGCGGGGGGCATTTCCAGCATGCAGGTATTGGCGGCGGCGAATCCGGCATGGATGTTCTGCATCAGCGACCCCCCCGCGCCCCACGCGTGAGTCGCGATGGTCCGGCCGCGGTCAGCCATCATCTTTGCCACGCGCATGAACTCCCCCAGTCCGCCGGTAAAGGACGCGTCCGGCTGTCCGATGTCGAAGGAGTCCTGATCAATGAACACCCGCCACTCGTAGGCCGCAGTCAGACATTCGCCGCCGGCGATGGGCGTGGTCGTGGCGCGGCACAGTTCGGCATAACCCCACGGATCCGTGTAATGCAGCGGCTCCTCCAGGAAAAAGAGATCGAAGGGCTCCAGCGCCTTGGCGACGGCGATTGCGATTTCCACCGTCCAGGTGAAGGTGGCGTTGTTTCCCATATGTCCATCCATCATGAGCCACGCATCCCGGCCCAGGTGCTGGCGCATGAAGGCGAGCTTGTCGGCCTCGAAGTCAGCCGCCTCGGCCGGCGTGCGCCCAACAAACTTCCCCTCCGCCGAGCGACTGCCGGCCCCGACCTTCAAGCCGCGAAAGCCCAGCGACGTGTAGTAGTCCATCTTCCGCGCCAGGCGTTCCTTGGGATAGTTGCTCGGACCGCCTGTGGCATAACACGGCAATCGGTCGTGCCGGCAGCCGCCGAGCAGGGCGTGCACGGGCAGACCCAGCTGCTTGCCTTTCAAGTCCCAGAGTGCGGCTTCGATGCCATTGAGGACGATCACTCCCAGGCCCACGCGGCACCAGAAGTTGCCGCAATGATACATACGCTGCCAAAGCTGGGGGATGTCTTCGACCGTCTGGCCAATCAGGATCGGCTTGAAGAACTCCACGATCGATGGAACCGCTTCGGGACAAAAATACCCGGCATAGGTCTCGCCCACTCCCACCACCCCTCCCTCGGCGATCACCTCAATGAAAGCCGCGCTCCGGCGCTTGCGGGCCTCTTGAATGAAAGGGTCGTTGCTGCTGGGTCCGGTCAGGAGGGTGGTGCGAACGTCAATGATCTTCATGAGAGAGGAAAGGAGCCAAATCTGACCGGCCGAAGGGAACGAACCGACGCACGGGCCCGGGTTGAACCTCGGCCTGGATCGTGGTTCCAATAGATCAGGTGAATTCGAGTATACACGCGTATTGATTTTTCGTGTCAAGGCTCAACACCGCCATGGAGGCCATTTTTCACTCGTGCGCCCCCACTCGACCAAAAACGGACGAAACGTGCTCGCTCGCACATTCACCTTGACCGATCCCAGACAACCAGCATTTGTATACACGCTGTCGTCATTCCCGGTAATCATGTCTTCTCTGGAATCACCCTCGTCCACCACCGGAATATCCGATCAGACCGGCCACGAGTAACTTCGCAACCCGGGTTTGTAAATCAACGCCTGCACCCATGCTCACCCCACGCTGGCGCGTCGCGCTGTTCCTCTTCGTCGCCGCGGGGCTGAACTACGCCGATCGCACGGCCCTGTCCTCCGTGATTCCGCCGCTGCGCGCGGACCTGGGCATCACCGACGCGCAAATTGGGATGGCCGGGATGCTGTTCCTCTGGTGCTACGCGATCGCCTCACCCTTTGCCGGAAATCTCGCGGACCGTTTTTCCCGCTCGCGCATCGTTGTCTGGAGCCTGGTCGCCTGGAGTCTGGTCACGCTCGGAACGGGTCTGATTGAGAGCGTCACCGCCCTCTTCGTCATGCGCATCGCGCTCGGCATCGCCGAGAGTTTCTACCTGCCCGCCGCGGGCGCACTGCTCGGCGACCACCACAGCTCGGCCACGCGGGGCCGGGCGATGGGGTTGCACATGCTCGGCCTGAACCTGGGATTGGTGCTGGGTGGCGCCTCCGCGGGATACCTCGCCGAGCACCACGGCTGGCGGTGGGGATTCTGGATCCTCGGAGGCCTCGGCCTGCTGCTCGCCGCCTCGTCCCGAGCCTTCCTGTCCGACGGTCCCCAGGCGTCGCCCACCGCGCGGCCGCGGGCGACGCCCTCCGTGGCAAAGGAAGCCTGGCTCTACCTCCTGAAGGTCCCGTCTTTTCATTGTCTGATCCTCAGCGCGATGGTGGCGGGTGTGGCCGCCTGGATCTTTCTCTCCTGGTTGCCGCTGTTCTTCTCGGAAAACTACGGCATGAAACTCGCCGCCGCCGGACTCGCCGGCGTGGCGCTCTACAAGGGCCCGGTCTTTGTCGGCATCGCCATCGGAGGATGGCTGTCCGACAAATGGACGGAACGCGACGCCCGGGGCCGGGCCCTGATCAAGGGCCTTTCGTTCATTGTCAGCGCTCCCTTTCTTTTCTTCTTCATGGGCGCCCCCTCCTTCGCCGTGATCGCCACCATGATGGTGCTCTCCTCCATCCTGCGCGCCATCGGTCTTCCCAGCGAACACCCGATCATCTGCGAAGTCGTACCCACGCGCTACCGCTCGACTGCGATCGGAATCCTCAACACCTGCGGCTCCGCCGCCGGAGGCATCGGGGTGCTCCTCGCCGGCATCTTCAAGAAGGACCTCGGACTGAATATGATCTTCGGAGCGTCTTCCTTCCTCTACGTGCTCGCCGGCGTCATGATGCTCTTGGCCTATTGGTTTTCCATGGCCAAGGACATGGCCCGGGCCGAGGCGCTGGAATCCTCGCACCGCGCCGAAACCGCCTGACCCGCACACCTTCGATCTCAGGCATGCCTCCGTCACCGATGGACACCGCTACCCACCCATCAAAACCCACAACCGAGTCCGACCTGCGGTGTTCACGGCGCGACCTGCTCCTGCGGGGCGTCCCCGCACTCGCGGGAGCCGCCCTGGCCGCCCCGGGTCTCCGCGCAGCCTCCCCTCCGCCCTCCTCGGAAGTCGCCTGGCCCGACCGCCGGCGACAGATCGAACGCGCCTGGCTGGACCTGATGGGAGAGTTCCCCACCGAGGTTCCTCCGCTTCGTCCAATGATGAAGCAGGTTGCGATCGAGCAGGGCATCATCCGTTACCATGTCAGCTTCCAGGCGGAGGCCGATGATCGCGTCACCGGCTGGTTGCTCGTACCCGAATCCGCGCTCAAAACCCGGACTCCGGCCATCATCTGCATTCACAGCACCACCTTCGGTTCCGGGAAAGACAGCACGGTGGGCCTCGCCGGCCGGCGCCCGGTCGATCCGCCGGGCGACCCCGAAACCGGGCGCGCCTATGGTTTGAATCTGGCCCGCCACGGCTTCGTCACCCTCAGCATTGACCTGCTCACGGACGGCGAACGGATCCAACCGGGTGAGAGAGTCATGGATACGCGCCCGTTCTACCGGAAGCACCCGGAATGGTCGATCGTGGGCAAGAACACCTGGGACATCATGCGGAGCGTGGATTTCCTCCAGACCCTCGACTTCGTGGACGGCGCCAACATTGGCTCCGTCGGCTGGTCACTGGGCGGGCACACCGTCCTGTTCGCTGCGGCCTTCGACCCGCGGATCAATGCCACCGTCACCAATGGGGGCGTGCTCGACTGGCACCGCGCCACCCACTCCTGGGGTCGACCCGACGACCTGAAGAACAGCCCGGAATTGGAACGCCGCTTCGGATTCAAACCGAACAGCGGTCCCTACATCTACCTCAAACGATTCCGTCCCTACATCGCCGACCCTTCGAAGCCCATTCCGGTCGACTTTGACAGCCTTATGATGATGGTGGCGCCCCGGCCGCTGCTGGTGATTTCCAGTGAGTGGGAGTTCTACAGTCACAAGGTCCTTCCCAAGTGCCTCGAGGCGCTCAAAGTCTACCTGGACTGGAAAGACTCCGAGGGGCTACCCAGCGTCGTGGCCGCCCGACAAGCGCGCCGCGGCTACGACAAGACCCTGGAGTATTACCAATTCAACAACAAGATCCCACCGGAGAAGATACCCGGCATGCTCCGGCAGTTGGGCGCTGGCGATTGCTTGTCGTGGTTCTCGTTTCCCGGGGGACACAGTTATCCCCGCGAAGCCCGGCAACTCAGCTTTGCCTGGTTTGACCGGTGGCTGGGACGCACCCCGACCGCCTGATCGCCCGAGACCGGGGTCAACCCCGCGACGTCCGGCCGCCGGCGCCCCGTTCAAGCTCCGCCCCGCGGCCTGAATTCGCGCGGGGGCTTGACCATGTGCCGGGCCGCCGTGGTCAGATCAGGCCATATACCACCGGCCACCGACCCGAGGATCGCGGCGCCCAGGCAGGCCCGCTCCGGCGAGGCCACCGCGACCACGGGCACTCCGAGCGTATCCGCCGTGACCTGCAGCCAGAATGGACTGCGGGCCCCTCCCCCAGTCGCCGTGATTCTCCGCACCGCACCCTGGGCACTCACCTGGTCCACCAATCGCTTCTGTGCCTGGGCGATGCGCAGCAGGACGGCGAGCACCGCCGCACCGTGCGGCGACGCAACGCCCCGACCGCCGCCGTAGGCCTGTTCGGCCTGATCCAGCAACGCCGGGATATCCAGGTCCGGCGCCTGCTGGCGTTGGTAGTCCTCCAACTGGCGCGCCCCGTTGGCATCAAACGTCAGTCGGTAGAGGCGTCGGCCGTCAAAGTGCGGGCCGTGGATACACCCGGGCGCGGGCACGACCTGATCGACCAGCACCAGCGCCGCCAGCACCGTTCCCGTGGAAAGGCAGGCGTCCGCCCCCTCACCCAGGCCAGAGCCGAGCGCCGCGGCATGGTGATCCAGCGCGCCCACGGCGCAGGGAATGCCGGAGGGCAGCCCGAGCGCTTCCTGCGCTTGGAGTCCGGTCATTCCGCACGGGGTGCCCGGTGTAAGCGGAACGGACAAGGACTCGGCCGCGAGTCCAAGGACGGCCAATGCCTCAGGCCACCAGGTGCGCCCGGGCAGGCTGTACAGTCCCGTGAGCACGGCGGTGCTCGCATCTCCCACCCGCGAGCCCGTGAGCCTGAACATCAGGTAGTCGGAAATCGTCATGACCCACCGCGTCTTCGCCCACACTTCGGGGTCGTTCCGGGCGAACCAGCGGCACTTGGCCGACAGGCGTTCGGGCGCGATCCCCAGCATTCCGGTGGTGGCGCCGTGGCCGCTGGCCCGGCCAAACTCAGCCAGCGACTCGTCCACCGGACGCGCCCGCTGATCATGCCAAAACACCAAGGGCGTCAGAGGCTGTCCCGCCCCATCCAAAAGGAGAAACGTATTGGCCTGGGACGAGTAGGAGAGGCCTACGATGTCCTCCACCCGGGCCTGCGCTTCGCGCAAGGCCTCGTGCAGGCCCTGACGCAGACGTTCCCAGAAGTGCGAGGCCGACAACTCAAACCGTCCCGGGGCCGGTGAGTCCGGTGACACCGCCACCCGTCCCAACCCGCGCAACGTGCCGTCCGTGGAAAAAAGTCCGACCTTGAAATAGGACGTGCCGAGGTCAATTCCGAGGAGCAGGGACATGGGGCGGCTCAGGGTTGCGGTTCAGCCGCGATCAACGCGAGCGTGGCTTCGACAAAACGCGGTCCGTTCTCGACCGCAAACACCGCATTGGTCGCCTCGTACCTGCCGCTTCTCACGGCCTCCGGCGTCGCGATGTAGCCCTGCAGCTCGCCATTCGCCAGCGTAATGAGAAACGTGTGACGGGGTGCACGCGCCTTCAGCGCCAGTCCATGCTCGACGAAGAACTCGCCGGGCCAGGCGACCAACCGCCAGGGGCCGATCTGGAGGAGCTGGATTTCGGCGGGTGACGCCTGAGCCACCGCCGCCGCCAGCCGGCCGTCTGCCTTGGCCCGCGCCAGCACCGCCGTCTTTTCCGCCCCAAAGACGTCGCACTCCGCCGTGCGCACCTCCTGGCGCGCCGCCCGCTCGGCGCACAGCGCCTCATAGCGCGCCCGCGACGCCGCGAGAGCCGCCTCCGCCGCGGGAACATCCGGAAACTCGCGCGCCACCACGGCCACCCGCTCCCGTCGAGCGGAGAGGCTCGCCACAAGCGTTGGCGACAGAGCTTCAAGCGCACGCGCAATCGCCCGTCCGAGGCTCTCCCCGATCCGCTGCGCCTCCGCAAAGGTATTGGCCCGGGTCACATGCCGGGGACTCTGATTGCCGGCCGCGCCCTGCAGGTAGAGCACCGGACACTGCCGCGGCAGCGACCGGCCTCGCAGCCACCGGCGCGTGAAGCCCGGGAAATCCGCGGTGATCAGCGTCGAGTCCTCATGCAGGACCGTGGGGTGCATGCCATAGATCATCAAGCAGGCCAAAGGCTGTCCGGTGGAGAGCGCCCGGGCCACCAGCACCGGCACCTCCGGGTCCGTGGGTCCGGAAGGATCATGACGGTTGGAACCCACCCCGTCCGCGTGCGCCACACACAGACCCAACTCCGCCGGCACCGCCGCAGCCGCGGCCTCCCGCGCCACCGCCACCAAACGCTCCGCCAGCCAGCCGAGGTAGGCAGGGTCCGCCCGCGGCACGACCGCATCCGCCGCGTTGCTCAGATTGTTCGTCATGACCGGCCCGGAATGGGTGTGGGTCGCCGTCAGCATGATCCCCTCGACCGCGACGCCCGTGGCGGCGGCAATTCGCGCCCGGACGTCGTCCGCGAAGGTGCGGGAGAAGTAGATCACATCACACGCCAGCACGAGCGCGGCCGCGTCACCGGTTCGTACATACCACGCCGCACACTCCAACGGGTCATGGACACCCGTGCTCTGACGCGGCACATGGGGATATCCGAAGAGAAACACCGGCGCCGGTGGCGTGATATCGACCACCGCCGCGCCCGACCACAGCGCGGGAGAAGGGGTGGGCGTTCCAGTCGGATTCGATCCGTGCATGGGGAAATCCTCCCCAATCAGTCGGTCGTGTAAATGTTATTTTTTGTGCGCTTTTCTCATTTCTTGACATTTTGCGACATTGTTTGAAACCCTCATCCCCGTGAAGAAATTCACCTCCGCCGCGCGGCAAACGCACATCCGGGAACGCCTCTCGTCCCAGAGCGGCGTGTCCATTGCCGAGCTGGCCCGGGAATTTGGCGTCAGTGAGATGACGGTGCGGCGAGACCTCGCCGTGCTCGAGGAACAGGCCCACGTCCAGCGCACCCATGGCGGCGCCAAACTGACGGAGCGGATGATCCTCGAGTTCAACTATCGCGCCCAGCGCGAAAAGAACCGCCCGGCCAAGCAGGCCATCGCCGCCGAGGCCCGCAAGCTGGTCAAGCCCGGTCATCGTCTGATTCTCGACACCGGCACCACCACCCTGGAACTCGCCTGCTTGCTCGCCGACGGCCAGGACCTCACCGTCATCACCCCAAGTCTGGCCGTCGCCTCTGAACTGCAGCACGCGGCAGGCGTCGAGGTCGTGCTGCTGGGCGGCATCCTTCGGCGGGGCTCGCCGGACCTCACGGGTCCCGTCACTGAGCACAGTCTCAGTCTCTTCGCCGCCGACCTCGCTTTCCAGGGGGCCGATGGCATCGGTCACGATGGCGCAATCTACAACTCCGACCTGCGCCTGGCCCAGGTCGATCGGATGATGCGCCGCGTGGCCCGCCACTCCTGCGTGCTCGCCGACCACAGCAAGATCGGGGTCACCGCCCTGGCGCGTTCCGGCACCCTCGCCGACGTCGACACGTTCATCACGGACGCGGGTGCCCCCGCCTCAGCCCTGCGCCACTTCGCCCGTCTCGGCCCGAAGGTCATCACCGCCGTTCGCTAATCTCTCCATGAGCACCACCGCCCAAGAAACCTTTTCCACCCTGGACTGGGGCCGCGTCGATCTGAATCGCGTTCCCCACCTGCCCGTGCCCCCGCCCGGGCCTCTCTCGCAGCACTGGCATGAGCGCTGCACGCGGCACTTCAAGGGACTGAGCGGCCAGGTGAAGCTCTTCCCGGTTTCGTTTGAATCCGGCAGCGGGTGCGTGCTGCGGGACGTCGACGGAAACGAGTACATCGATTTTTCCTCGGGGATCTATGTGACCACGCTCGGCCACTGCCACCCCAAGATCAGCGAGGGCATCGCCAAGGCGGCGTTCCAGCTGATGAACGCCCACGACTTCACCACGCCGATCAAGACGGAGTTGATGGAGAAACTCGACGCGGTGCTCCCCGGCGATCTGACCGCCTTCCAGCTCTACGACTCCGGCACCGCCGCGGTCGAGGCGGGCATCCGCGTCCTGCGCGCGGCCTCCGGCCGCCACGAAACCGTCAGCTGCTTCAATGATTTTCACGGGAAAACCTACGGAGCGGTATCGTTGGGACACATACGATCTCACGTCTACGGCGCCGTGCGTGCACCGGGCGCTCACATGGTGCCGCGGCCCGACGCGTACCGTCCGATGTGGACCAAGCCGGACGGTTCCATCGACACCGACAAGTACCTCGAGTTCTACGGTCAGTACCTCGACAAGGCCACCGTCGGCGCTGTCGCCGGCTTCGTGCTCGAGCCCATTCAGGGATGGGGCGGCTCGATCATGCCACCGGACGACTTTTTCCCCAAGCTGAGAAAATTCTGCGACGACCGGAAACTCCTGCTCATGGCCGACGAGGTCCTGACCAGCTGGGGTCGCACCGGCAAATTCCTCGCCATGGAACACTGGGGCGTCGTTCCCGATGTCGTCACCCTGGGCAAGGGCTTCGGCAACGGCTTTCCGGTCACCTGCGTGGCCGTGCGCGAACCGTTCAAGGAGTGCTTCGAAAGCATCTCCGCCTCAAGCAGCTACGGGGGCAATCCCATGGCCTGCGCCGCGGCGCTGATCTCGACCCGGGTCATCGAGGAGGAAAACCTGCTCGAA
>JAXMHM010000038.1:0-91530 GCA_046346755.1 Opitutaceae bacterium
TCAGCGCCGGTCCCGCCCCCCGAATCAGCAGGGTGGTGCTGGCGTTGCCCTGGAGCACAAAGCCGCTGATGAACGGCGTGGTGGGACCCGCTTGTCCCCGGATCGAGAGGTTCCCAATCGTCTGATTCGCCGTGCCCTGACCCAGCGCAGACGCCAGGCCAAGCGCCATGAAGGCAAGGGTGTGGAGTGCGGTCATAAGTAAGTGGGGGCGGGAGCGTGGGCAGCGAGATCCGCAACCGATCATGACGCGGCTCGGCACGCCGGCGCCACGGGCCGCTGTTCGGTGACGAGGAACAATCATCCTTTCCGCGCCTGGCGCTCGAGCAGCTTCGGCCAGGAGGTGGTCACCTCGTCGAGCAGCTTGCCGAACGCCCGGCGCTCCGTCTTCCGGCGGGCTTCATCGGCGGAGTCACTGCTGCCCCAGCTCGTGGACAGCATCGTGTCGCGTTCCGTGACTTCGAAAGCGGCGTAGACATAGCCCGTTCTCGTGTCCAGGAGCAGCGCGGACACCGTGGTGACCGCGGAGATCTTCCGGGTCGGGGACAGACCGAGGGTGATGACGGTCAGCGGTTTGGCGGCATCGGTGTTGAAGAATGCCGTGTCGAACGTGTAGAGAAACACCAGGTCGGCCTGCAGCCGGGCCGCGGCTTCGCGGATCTCGCGGTCGCCTTCCAACCGGGGAGGCAGGAGCATGCGATTGAGCGCGACCAACCCCGACACCTGCGGCAGGGCCGCCAGGCGATCGAACTGAGCCTGCTCCTCCACTTCGCGGGTTGTAATGATGGAATAACGACCGTCCCCATACTGACCGCCGTGGTTGCGAAGGTAGTGACTGCTGTACGAAGGCGACTGAACCCTCACCGCGGCGATGCTCGCGGGAAACGGATTCGTGGGCTTGGCCGCAAAACCCTCCTGGATCCCCACAGGGGCAAACAGCTGCAGGTCGGCCTTGGCGCCGGGAGGAGGAGGGAGGTAGGTGGCGCAGCCGGCCAGAGAAAGCACCAGACCGGCAAGGAACACCGGGACGAGAGGACGTTTCATGAAGCGGGAAGTATCGAGTCGGACCGAAAGCATCCCAACGCAGTTCCACGGGCCTTCGCCCTTTTCGACTCCAGCGAGAAAATGTGAATCCACTATTCGCTCTTGCGGAAACGAATCAGCTGGCCGACCCGCAGGCGACTCCAGACGACGTCGGGATTCAGCGCCGACAACTCCGGAAGGGTTAGACCGCGGGCGTGGGCGATCTTCGCGCCAGTATCACCTGGTTTGAGACGCTGCAGCCCCTTCGCCTCCAGTTCCGTGTCCGACATGACCGGCGACTCTTGGGAGGCCGGGGCCGGCGTCGGAGTGGGCGCTGCCGCAACCACGGTGGTCGCAATCAGACGCAGCTTCAATGTCTCGTGCGGACGCGATACCGTGAGGGTCGACGTGGCCGCGTCGTAGGAATCCAGCGTATATCCGGAGAAGCGCCGGCCAAGTCCGAGCCAGCCCGAGGTTTCTTTGGTGGAGGTCTCGCGCAGATTGAACTTCGGCGGTTCCTGGGCAACGGAAAGCACGCCTGTGAGTTCGGGGGCGGCTGTGGCTGTTCCAGCCAAAATGCAGGCAATAAAAAGAGGGAAGAGCTTCATAACACGCGGGATTTCGATGGACAGGTCACGACTCTGGCAAGCTGCCGCCCACCGCGCATACCAGGCAGCGAGCGCCGGGCGCCCTCGGTTTGCGGGTCGGGGACTAGGTGCAACACAGCCACCGGAGCCCATACCAAATCCAAATCACCGATCGCCTCTTAGCGCCTCCGGTTTCTTCCAAAACGCTATCGTTCGAAGGATCCGACTCAAGGAAAGACCCGCCCCATACGCCAAATCGTTGCAAGGAGGTGGGTTGATTTGGGAAACAGGAATTCAGGCCATCGCATCGGATTTTTGACCACGAATGGACACGAATAAACACGAATAGGAGACCAACGAACCGCAGACAGGGAATGAGTTCTGAGACCTCGTTTCCCAGGTTCGATTCCATTCCGACTTCGTGTCCATTCGTGTCCATTCGTGGTGATTTGGCCTGGAACGGCGGGATTCGGGGTCGTGTTTGATCGCTGCAGCCCACGGGTTTGGTCGACGGGAACGATCGATGCGGAACCAAACGGCGCGCCGTGGATCTTTGTTACTCCGCGCTTTCCAAGCCTTTCCCGGCATGCATAGTTTCTCCTTCGTTCCGCACTCATGAAAACTCCCGTCCTCCTCGCCTGCGCCTTGGGTCTGTCGCTGTTCACCCTCTCCTCCCCCGCCTTCGCGCAGCGGGAATTGCAGCGCAAGGACTACGTCACCCAGCTGGATTCATGTGAGGCGATCCTCCGGGAGTTTCAAGCCGACCCCGCGACCGCCATCCCCAAGGCGGTGCTGGCGCGCGCCCGGGCGATCGTCGTCACCAACCAATTCAAGGCCGGCTTCATCCTCGGAGTGAAGGACGGCTACGGCATCCTCATGGTCAAGAAGGCTGACGGACGCTGGAGCGTGCCCGCCATCATCCGCGCCGGCGAAGCCAGCCTCGGCCTGCAGATCGGCGGCCGCGCCATTGAGACCATCTACGTCTTCACCGACGACCGCACGCCTCGGATGCTCTTCACCCAGCGCCTGAACGTCGGAGTCGACGCCGCCGCCGTCGCTGGCCCAAAGGTGGCCGAAACCGAACGCACCACCGGAGATGTACTCAAAGCCCCGGTCCTCCTCTACACCAAAGCCAAGGGCCTCTACGCTGGCGCCACGGTCAAAACTGGGTTCCTCATGCGTGACGACAAGGCCAATCGCGTGCTCTATTCCACCGAGTACACGATTCCTGAAATTGTTGATAGCGACTGGATTACGCCACCAAGTGAAGTGCAGCCGCTGATGAACTACGTTCAGTCGATCGCTCCCTGAAGCGAACCGGTTGAACCACGAATCGACACGAATTTACACGAAAGAGAACCGGTTCGGAGAGGGGCACGTGTCCATTCGTGGTCCCGTCTCCGATTGGATTGATTAGCAAACGGCAGTCGAAGTCAGCCGCGCAGCTGGCGGACTCGCTTCGCCAGCTGGTCGATCACGTGGTCCGCGACCTGAGCCTGGGCCTCGCTCCGAGAGGCGCCCGGCAGCTCGATGCGACCTGACAGTAGCTCAAGGGCCGCGCCGGTGGCGGGATCGCAGTGCGCAATCGCCCACCACGCAAAGGGATGGGCCACGCCGGCCGCGGGGTCCGGTTCCGCCCAACCGGTGGTGGAGACGCCAAAGTCGACGCCGAAGAGCCGACACACCCCCACTGCCATCTCCTCCGCCACACGGGCTGAAACACACGCTGTGCGCACCGCCTCAGCCCGATCGACGCCCAGGTGTTTCACCTTGGCCTCCAAGGTGTAAGCGGTAATCCCACCCACAAAATAACCCGACGATCCGGACTCCGCGCCCATCCGCGCCTGCACGCGCCCCACGGTCAGACTCTCCGCCGCCGCCACCCGCCAGACCGGCGGACCCAGGAACAAGGGTTTTAAGAGGGTAGTCACGACCAAGAGTGGGAAACCACGGATGGACGCGGATCAACACGGATCCCATCCCGGCCTGCAAGGTTCTAACGGCACCCCGCGGCTGGGTCACCGGTCGGCCCTGCCCCAGGTCCACGCGTCGCAATCCGCCGTCGGTGCACAGATTCCGCTGGAGGTGGGGTCGCCGACCCCGCGGGGATTGGCGTCGCGTGAAGAAATCGGACCACGGAGGCGGGACCAGTCGGTCCCACCGCTGCTCGCCGAGGCCACCTCCAACGCCCCCCGCGCGTCAAAGCGTTGCTCCAGTCCTGGAATTCCCCCTCACTCCCGCCATGCACCGTCCCCATCGGTTTATCGCTTCCTTTCGCTGGGCCCTTGCGGCCCTGGCTCTCACTGCATCTGCGTTCGCCGCGGAGTTGTACAAGGTGGGCTCCCTCTTCGAACCCTTCACCACCAAGGACCAGCACGAACAATCGTACACCTTCAAACCCGGTGACGCCACCGTCATCCTGGTCAGCTTCGAAATGGGCTCCGGCAAGAAAGCCAACACCTGGCTGGCCAAACAACCTCCCTCCTTCCTGTCGGACAATAAAGCCCTCTTGATCAACAATATCTACGGAATGCCCGGGGTCGGCCGCATGTTCGCGTTGCCGAAAATGAAGAAATACCCGCACCGCATTCTCCTCGCCGACGAAGACGGGTTCCTGAGCCGCTATCCCGCCGTCGACAACAAGCTCACCGTGCTCCGGCTCGACGCCGCCGGCGTCATCACCTCCATCCAGCAAATCGATCCGGGCAAGGAGATGGACAGCGTGTTCGCGAAGAAATAGCCGGCCAGACTCGGCTCATAGCCGTGACCTTTCGGAACAATCACCACGAATTGACACGAACGGACACGAATTCAGAGAGAGAGGAGGCGTCGAGACCTTCGACTTAGTTCACCCAAGCATGAACTGGTCCCTCGCTACTCTCGGCGCCTGATTTCATTCGTGTAGATTCGTGTCAATTCGTGGTTCAAGGGCATGCTTCCGGCCTAGAGGGCCAGCTGCAGCCCCACCGGGCAGTGGTCGCTGCCCATCACCTCGGGGCTGATCCAGGCCCGTTTCAAGGCGGGCTTCAGCTTTTGTGAGGCGACAAAATAGTCGACGCGCCACCCGATGTTCCGCGCCCGGCAGTTCATCATCTGGCTCCACCAGGTGTGATGGCCGGGTTCGGACGTGAAGGTGCGAAATGTATCCAAATAGCCCCGATCCAGGAGGTCGCTGAAGTTCTTGCGCTCCTCGTCGGTGAACCCCGCGTTGCGGCGGTTTGTCTTCGGATTGGTCAAATCAATCTCCTGATGGGCCACATTGATGTCCCCGCAAAACACCACAGGTTTCTTGCGCTCCAGCGCCAACAGGTAGGCCAGGAACGCCGGATCCCACTCCTTGGTCCGGTAGTCAAGGCGGGTCAGCCCGCGCTGGGAGTTGGGCGTGTAGACCGTGATCAGGTAGAACTCCTTGAACTCCGCCGTGATCACCCTCCCCTCCGCATCGTGCGAGGCCGCACCGATGCCCTCTGAGACCGACTTGGGTTTGATCCGCGAAAAGAGCGCCGTGCCGCTGTAGCCCTTCTTCACCGCACTGTTCCAATACACGTGGTAACCCGCCGGCCACTTCACGTGCTGCACATCACCGGGATGCGACTTCGTCTCCTGGAAACAAAAAACATCGGCATCACACGCCGTCATGTACTCCAGGAGCCCCTTCTTCAGGCCGGCCCGAATGCCATTCACGTTCCAGGAAACCAGTTTCATCGTCGCGACGTTTTCCGGCTCGGGGGGGCGAGGCAAGCCCCCATGCAAAACCGACGCACGTCATGAAACATCCGCGTCATCTGGCTAAATTTCAGCCCGCTGGCCTACCCGCCGAAACCTGACGCCAAGGCTGCGTCAAACCTCCTAAGTGTTTCATATCTGCATCGATCCGGCCCCATTGTAGGTCGTGGGCACATGGCGTAGAACTACGCTCCGCCGCCAAAACGCGTTTTGGAAGTTTACGCCCGACCGGCCTTTCTTTCATGATCCACCCTTCCTGTTTCGCAACGTGCCATGAACTCTTCCGCCTCGTCGCTGCCAGTCGACTTGCTGTCCACCTGGCTCCCCCGCGCGGTGGACGCGCATGCGATTGTCGCCGTCACCGACGCCCAGGGGACCATCGTCTACGCGAATGACGCCTTCACATCGGTGTCAGGTTATTCGCGCGACGAATTGATCGGCAAAACCCACTCGCTGCTCAAGTCGGGGCTGCACAGCCAGGAGTTCTACGCCCACCTCTGGAAGACAATCCGCAGCGGCCAGATCTGGCATGGGACCTTCTGCAATCGCGCCAAGGACGGACACCTGTACTGGGTCGACAGCACGCTCTTTCCCGTCCCGGGGCCCGACGGTGATCCGGCTTTCTTTCTCTCCCTGCGCACCGACATCAGTGCGCTCAAAGCCAGCGAGGCAGCCGCGAACGCCCTGTCCGAGCGTCTCGCGCTCCAGGCCTCCCAGCTCCAGGCTTCCCAGGACCAACTCGCCGTCTTCTTCAATCACGCCCCCATCGGCATCAGCTGGCGTGAGGTCGATCCCGAGGGTCGCCCGGGCGCCAACCACGTCAACCGCCGCTTCTGCGAACTCATCGGCATTTCGACGACCGAGGCCCTCGACATCGAAAATGTCCGGCGCGCCACCCACCCGGAGGACTGGGCCCAGCAGGAGGCCCTCACCGCGGAGATCTACGCCGGCAAGCGGGATCGGTTCAGCATGGAAAAGCGGTACGTGCACCGCGACGGCCGCGTCGTCTGGGGCAACCTCACCGTCGTCGTGCTGCGTGCCCCGGCCGGCCACGTCACCAACCACTTTGCCATGCTCGAGGACGTCACGGCGCGCCGCGCCGCCGAGGACGAACTCCGCCGGAGCGAGGCGCGCTGGCGCACCTACCTGACCACTGCGAGCGAGATCCTCTACGCGCTGACTCCGGAATTTCGCTACAAGTTCGTTTCACCGGCCTGGACCACGAAGCTGGGGCATCCCTCCGAGGACATCATCGGCCGCTCCATCTTCGAATTCGTCCATCCCGACGACTCCGCCGCCTGCCGCGGCTTCATCGAGGGCGTGCTCGCCGGCACGCCCAACACCAGCATGGTCGAGTACCGCATGCAGCACCAGGACGGCCGCTGGATCTGGCACGCCACGACGGGCTCGGCCTACAAGGACCGCGACAACCGGCGGGCGTTTTTCGGCGTCGGCCGCGACATCAGCCTGCGGCGCCAGGCCCAGGACGAACTGCGCGCCGCCCTCGCCCGCCGCGAGGAAATGGAGCGGATCGTCGACCGCTCGCCCTCGGTGGTCGTGCTCTGGCGCGCCGAGGAAGGCAACTGGCCGGTCGAGTTTGTCTCCCAAAGCGTGCGCCAGTTCGGCTACACACCGGAGGACCTGCTTTCCCAGCGTATCCGTTTTCTTGACATCACCCACCCCGCCGACCGGGAACGGGTGGTCGCGGAGGTTTCCGTGCACGGCGAGGCGAAACACCGGGAATACAATCAGGAGTACCGCATTCTCTGCGGCGACGGCTCCGTCCGCTGGGTCGACGACCACACGGTCGTGCGCTACGACGCCACCGGCCGGGTGACCCACCACGAGGGCCTGATCACCGACATCACCGCCCGCAAAATAGCGGAGGACAACGAAAAGGCGGCCCGCGAGCGCGACCTGCGGATCGCACAGGACGTGCAGCAGCACCTGCTGCCCCAGGAGTTTCCCGCCATCGAGGGGGTGGACGTGGCCGCCTACTACGAGGCCTCCCTCACGATCGGCGGCGACTACTACGATGTGATCGCGGTGGGGCCGCGCCAGTGGGGTTTCGCCATCGCTGACGTTTCCGGCAAGGGCACCGCCGCCGCATTGATGATGGCCTCCTGCCGCGCGACCCTGCGCGTCATGGCCGCCGGTGAATCCGACCCGGCCACCGTGCTGCGATGGGTCAACGCCGCCGTGCAACCCGACATGCCCTCGGGCATGTACATCAGCCTGTTCTACGGGGTCCTCGACCTCGACACCCGCACGCTCCGCTACAGTCGCGCCGGACACGAGCCGCCCCTCGTGGTGCGGGCCGGTGGGGTGCGCACCGATTTGCTCGAAGCCGGCGGCCTCGCCTTGGGCCTTTGCCCGCCCGCGCTGTTCGACGAGACCCTCGACACCGCGGAAACCACGCTCGCTCCGGGTGAATTGCTGGCGCTCTACACCGACGGCATCAATGAGGCCTGCAACGCCAGCGGCGCGGAGTTCGGACGCGACCGTCTCGCCGCTTCCCTGACCCGCGACGTCAGCCGTCCCCTGCCCGAGATCATCGGCATGCTGAAGCGCTACCTCTGCCAGTTCAGCACCCTTTCGACCCGCACCGACGACCGCACGTTGCTCTTGCTCCGCCTGCGGTAGGAGCACACCTGGGGTCGCGACCTTCGTTCTTGCCCCAAACCTCTCATCCCGGCAGGGCGTCGCTCGTTGGAGCCCGATCACCATCACCACGGCGCTTTGGCGGCCCTGAATGTCCCGCGGCCTCAGCGAGGCCACCCCCATCGGGCACCTTGCAGGTTCTCTCCTGGAGGGCGTCGCTCCGCCGACGCCGCGGGTTCGACTGTCGCGCTGCACCGCCGGCCCGTTGGCCGTTGTTGACATGACTTTTCAACTACGTCATTGTTGCCTGCCCGCGCCCGTGTGGTTCGCCACGCCCAACCGGCGTCGGCGGAGCGACGCCCTCCAGGGGTGCGGCCTGCGGGCCATCCATGCGATTCCGGCGGCTTGCCGCCGGGGGGTGTCCGTCCAAACGCGACCTCGTGGTCGCTGCCGGGATGAAACGACGCGCAGGGGGCTGAGGCCGCGACGGCCCCCCGCCGCCGCCTCACCGCACCTTCGAATAAATCAGGCAGTCCCGCGGTTCGCTGCCGAGTTCGGGGCACACGTGCCAGCGGCGGAGCAGGCCCTCCCGCTCCAGACCGGCCTTTTCCATCACGCGGGCCGAGGCGGGGTTGGCCACGTCGCAAAACGCCCAGATCCGGAAGATGCCCGGCTGGGCCAGGGCCCACGCCGACAGGTGCCGTAACGCCTCCGTGGTGTAACCTCGACCCCAATACGGACGGCCCAGCACATACCCGAACACCACCTTGCCGCCGTCGCGTTCCATGCCGATCGAGCCGACCAGCGCGTCACCCGCGTCCTTGGCGTACAGCAGGTAGGTCAGGTGCCCCTGTTTCGCCGTCCAGGCTTCGACGCAGCGGCTGAGGAACACCGTCAGCGGGGCCGCCTCGGTGTAGTGACACCAGCTGAGGTACCGCGTCACCTCCGGGTCGCCGGCGTACGCCGCCAGCACCGCGGGCGCATCCTCGACGCGGGGACGCCGGGCCCGAAGGCGGGCCGTTTCGAAGGTGACGGGATAGTCGAGCGAATCCGCCATGAGTCCGCCGGCTCAGCCTGCGGGCTGCAGGGTCTTGATGAAGGCGTCCGCCTCGCGGATCGATTTCTCCATGTCCTCGATCAGACGGCCGATGTCGGCCTGAAGCGTGCGCGATGTGGTATCCAGCGATCGGATCGCCTGGGCGTTCAGATTGTGTTTGAGGAAAAGTACCTGGTCGCGGAATGCCGAAAGGACCGGCTCCATGCGCGAGGCGGCCCGCTCCATCACCACCAGGAGTTCGGCATAACTCTTCTGGGTGGCCGTCAGCTGCACCTCGCTGCGAGCCCGCAGGTCGGCGCTGCTGTACTGGGAGAGTTCCTTCTTCCACTCCGAGAACAGCGCCTCGGCCACGTCCTTGACGCTGGCGAGCCGGTCGCGGACTTCGGTGGCCCGCGCCTCGTTCCGCTTCAGTTCGCCGTTGAGCAGTTCATACCGCGTCTTCAGCTCGCCCGGCTCGACTTTGGTGATCGCGAGAAATTTCTCCAGGGCGCTGGCAAATTGCTCCTTCGCATCTTCCTGCGAACTGCGGGCCTTCGATACGCGATCGACCAGGACCTCGCGCTTGGGAATGCCAATCTTCTCAAGGGCCCCCAGGTACGCCGCCTGGCACCCGCCGAGCAGCACGGCCGCCGCAAAGATGCCCACCGCCGCCGACCACCCCGCCACCCTGGAACGCACCACACCGGGAATCGACCTTGAGTTCATTCCTCATGGTGTCCCCAACCCCCCACGAAACACAAGCCAAGGAGGGACCAAGGCCACGGAGGTCGTGAGGCTGCGCATGCGCGTCAGCGTAAGGATCGGGCCTCGGACATCGTAGCATTCTCGTTGGAGGTGGTCCCGTCCCGCGACTGCGGGACCGCGACGGGACCGGCCGGTCCCGCCTCTGTTTTCTGATTTCTTCACACGACGCCAATCCCCGCGGGGTCGGCGACTCCACCTCCACCCGACGCCGACCTCGGATTACCCTTACGTTGACTCGCGTCCGCAGTCGCTGGATTCGTGGTCAAACCCTCTTTCTGCAGAAGACATTTGGCTCTCGGGCGCAAATCGGTCGGAGTACCGGCATGAAATTCGACGTGGTCATCGCCGGCGGCGGATTCGCAGGGGCCTATTGCGCGCGGGCGCTGGGAAAGGCCCTGGGACGCAAACACGGCACCGCCCGCGTCGCCCTCATCGCCGAACGCAATGTGCTGATCTTCCAACCGATGCTTGCGGAGGTCGTCGGTGCCGCCCTCTCCCCCCAGGACGTCGTCAATCCGCTGCGCCACTTCTGCCAGGGCGTCACCGTGCTCCAGGGACGCATCCACGCCATCGACGCTGCCCGCAAGGAACTGACGATCGACGGCGGCCGCTTTACTCGCAATCAAATCGTTAGTTATGAACACCTTGTGGTCACCCTCGGCAATGTCACCGACTTGTCGAAAGTCCCTGGCATGACCGAGTACGGGTGGCCGATGAAAACGGTGTCCGACGCCCTGCGGCTACGATCCGCCCTGATCAACCGGCTGGAGGAGGCCAACCTGGTCGACGATCCGGCAGTACGGGCGCGGTTGCTCACGTTCGTGGTGGTGGGGGGCGGCTACACAGGTGTGGAAACCGCCGGACAGCTGCACGCGCTGGTGCACGAATCGATGCGCCTCTACACCCGCCTCCAGGACTCCAAGCCCCGGGTGGTGCTGGTGCACAGCCAGGCTCAACTTCTGGCTGAAATCGGCCCGGATCTCGGCGCCTATGCGCGTCAAGTGCTGGAGCGGAATCACGTCGAAGTGAAGTTGAACACGCGGGTGACTGAAGTGACGGCGACGCGCGCCTTGCTCAATGACGGTACCTCCATCGATGCCGCCACGCTGGTGTCCACCATCGGCAACGCACCCAACCCCATCGTGCTCGATCTCTGCCAGCAACTGGGAATCGAATCAGACCGCGGCCGAGTACCGGTCGACTTCAACCTGCAGGTTCCAAAGCACCCAACGCTCTGGGCGGCAGGCGATTGCGCTCGAGTGCCTTGGAATGACCGGGGCACCGAAAAGGTTGCTCCCCCCACCGCCCAATTTGCCATCCGTCAAGGAACCCAACTGGGAAGGAATATCGCCCGCGCCCTCATGGGCGAAACGCTCCGCCCGTTCACCTACCGGTACATGGGACAACTGGCGACGATCGGGTCCCGCGAAGCCGTCGCCGAGGTGCTCGGTTTTCACTTCCGTGGATTCATCGCCTGGTGGCTCTGGCGCACCATTTACCTCGCCAAATTGCCCGGCATCATGCGCCGGCTCCGTGTCATGATCGATTGGACGTTCGAGCTGATTTTCACGCGCGACATCAGTCTGGTGCAGCCTCCGCCCGAAGACCTGATCCGGGCCATCCACCTGGAAAAGGGAGAATTGCTCTTCGAGTGCGGGGAAAAGCCACGGGCGTTTTATTACCTTCGCCGCGGCAGCGTCCGCCTGAAGGACGAGGCCGGCCAGGAAACCCTGCTGGGTGCCGGAAGCGTGATCGACCAGGCGTTGCTCGGCACCCGGGAGACTTGGCCTTGCGAGAGCACTGCCGCCGAAAGCTCCGACATCATCGTCTTCCGCGGCAAAGCCTTTGAAATGTTGCGGAAAGAGCTGGTGCTCACCCGACAACCGCATCTTCCACCCCTGTCACCCCCCGCGAGCCAGACCCCGACAAAAAATGCGTAGGCCAGCCCCAGGGATTCCGATAGTCTGGTGACGTATGACCATGCCGTCGTTCACCACCCTTGTTCCGATTCTCCAACTCGCCATCGGGCCGGTCATCCTCATCTCCGGCGTCGGCCTGCTCCTGCTCACCCTCACCAACCGCTTTGGGCGCATGGTCGACCGCTCGCGCCTGCTCGCTCGGGATCTGACACTTCAAACCGGTGACGGCCCGCATGCGAACGCCCTGCAGTCGCAAATCGACATCCTGCACCGGCGCGCCGCCATCCTGCGGTTTTCCATCCTCTGCGGCGCCACCACGGTCCTGCTCGTGGCGGTGCTCATCCTGGTGCTCTTTCTCTCCGCCCTGATGGCCTGGGAAGCGGGCTGGCTGATCGTCGGCCTCTTCTGCGTCAGCCAGATCGCCCTGATTGGTTCCATGGCGGCGTTCATCCGGGACATGAACCTCTCGCTCGACGCCTTCCGCTTGGAGATCAAGCACTAGGCGTCGACGCGATGCCGACCCCCGCGGAGTCGGCGACCCCACCTCCACCCGACACCTCCCTTCGTTTCCGTTGGAGGTGGCCTCGTTGAGGCCGCGACGGGACCATCGGTCCCCGCCTCCGTTGTCCGATTTCTTCACGCGTGGCGCATCGCCGCAGGGTCGGCGACCCCGCATCCAGCGGAATCCGGTCTCGACCTACGATGTCGGCGAGAGGGTTTCGGCCACCGGCACGCGGTACGCCTTCAAGGCCGGGACCACGCCTCCCGCGGCGCACAAGGCCACCATGCCGAGGGGCGCTATCCAGAGGACGGGATGCCCGGCCAGGATGTCGATGGTCACACCGGTCTGGGTGCGAATCACGTTCGCGACCGCCGCCAGCAGGCCGAAGTACACCGCAAATCCCAGCACCGCCCCCAAAGCGCCAATCACGGCCGCCTCCGCCACCACCGCGCCAAATATCGTGCGCCGTCGCGCGCCCAATGCCCGCAAAATCGCGAGGTCGCGCCGTCGCGCACTCATCGAGGCGTAGATGCTCGCCAGCACGCTGCCCGCCGCCACCAGGGCCACCAAGTACGCCACCAGGGCCAGCACCCGGTCAAACCAACCGATTTTGCCGAACAGGTCCGCGATGATTGCCGCCACGGGATAGGCGAGCGTCAGGCGGTTGCCCTGTTTGTTGTACATCAAATCGAGCATGAACCCCGCCGTGGGCGATCGGAGCTGGATCAGCACCGCACTGACATCGGTCGCCGTGCGCGGGTCGTGACCCTTCATCGTCTGAATCCCGGACAAGGGGATCCAGAGCACCTTGTCCGTCGGTGTATTGGTCGGAGCCAGCACACCCGTGACGGTATAAACCTCCTCGTGCTGCGCCTTGGCGTCAAACGCGAGGCCATGGTACGGCTGAAACGTGTCCCCCGCCTTCAATCCCAGGCGCGCGGCAACAAAACTCCCCACCACCGCCTCGCGCTGGCCGGCCGCGAACCACCGGCCGCCGCCCTGCAGCTGGTAGCGTTTTCCGGGCGAATACTCGACCGTGGTGAACAGCTCCTCGGCCGTGCCCACGATCCGGTACCCGAGATAGTTGTCACCCAGGGCCAGCGGAATGGCTGCCTTCACCGCCGGGTGTTTCTTGATCTGGTCGTAGTCGGCCGCGGAGATGTTTCCCGGCGACGCCTCCAGGTGGAAAATGCTGTTCAACACCAACTGGAGCTTTGAGCCACGCGCGCCCAGCACCGCATCGAACCCGGTGCTCGTTTCCAAAAAGGCCTTCTGCGACTGCTCCTTGACCATCCAGACGACCATCAACAGGCCGGCCGCCAG
Organism: Opitutaceae bacterium; assembly: GCA_046346755.1. Classification (GTDB taxonomy): domain Bacteria; phylum Verrucomicrobiota; class Verrucomicrobiia; order Opitutales; family Opitutaceae; genus UBA6669. Next base: position 13,480 of record JAXMHM010000038.1, read on the forward strand.
GGCGATGCTGCCGGCCGTGACCAAGGTCGACAGCGCATGCTGGCGAAGGCTGCGATAGACAATGAGCGGCAGGGTCACGGTGAAAACAGCTCGCGGTCCGACTACCCTGCCCGCGGGAGCGGCACCCGGGGTTGATTGATTTCCGCAAAATCACGCACGCGTTCGAACTGCGCCAAGACGTCGGGGTCATGGCTGACCAGCAGGAGCGCAGCCCCCACCTCGCGGCACGCCTCGCGGATGAGCGCGAGCGCTTCGCGGCCATGCGTGCGGTCGAGATTGCCGGTGGGTTCGTCGGCGAGAACCAGTTTGGGACGGTTCGCCAGCGCGCGCGCCACCGCCACCCGTTGCTGCTGTCCGGTGGAAAGCTGCCGCGGAAAATGGTGCAATCGGTGTCCCAGTCCGACCCGCTCGAGCAGTTGGCGGGCCCGCGCCCGATCCACGCCACCCGGTCCAAAACTCATGCCGAGCACGACATTCTCCAGCACGGTGTAGCCCTGGAGCAGATTGAAGGTCTGGAAAATGTAGCCAATCCGCGCCGCGCGGGCGCGATCGCGCTGCGACTCGCCGAGGCTCGCCACGTCCTCGCCGTCGATGACGATCTTCCCTTCGTCGGCCGCGAGGATGCCCGCGATCAGGTGCAGAAAGGTGGTCTTGCCTGAACCGCTTTCGCCCCGCAGAGCCACCTGCTCACCCGCCGCCAGGGTCAGTTCCGCCACGCGCACAATCTCCACCGCCGCCCCCCCGGCCTCCGGGGAAGCGAATCGTTTTACCAGTTGGGAGACCGTCAGCACAATGCGTGGCAACCAGGGGCATTTCAGGCTTTCGCCCGGTCAGGCTTCGCCGCCCTCGGGCGCCGGGGATTCCTCCGCCCCGGATTCGGCGGTGTCGGTCGGCTCGGCGGCTTCGGCGGATTTGCGCGGCCCGCGACGGGATCCGCCGGCAGGACGGGGACGTCGAGCCGGTTTCGCCTTCGCATTGAGCCAGAGGGCGCCACCCTTCTCACTCTTTTGCAGCCAGAGGAGCTCGTTCTCCACCTCGAGCGCGGGTGTCTTCTCCACGCCTTCGACGGGCAAAACCAATCCTGCCGCAAGCAGGTGCTGCAACAACTGGTCTTCCGATACATTCAACGCCCGCGAGAGGTGTCCCAGTTCACCCGAGGCACCCGTTCCGCGGGGCTTCGGTTTCAGCAGCAATCGAACCGCACTCAGCGAGAAGCCCGTCTCGGTTGAAGGCGGCACCACGGCGGTCGGCACCGGTTCGGCCGCAGGCGCCACCTCTGCGGCAACGGGGGTCGCTGGCGGGGCAGCCTCGGCAGTCGGGGTCGTCGCGGGCACGGGCGACGCCTCGGAAACCGGACTGTCGGCGGCGGGCGCAGCCGCGGCCTCGGGCTGCGCGATCGGAGTCGCTTCGCTGCCGGCGGAATCAGCTCCCGCCGCAGGCGTGGTGGGTGCGGCCGGATCGACGGCGGCCTCGGCACCGGACGTCGGTGAGGCCGGGCTGGATTCACCGGACTCGGCGGAAGCCGCGGATGTCTCGTCCCGGGCTCCGCCCCGGTCCGCGCGATCGCGGCCGTCGCGCTCGCGACGCTCCCGTCCATTGATCCACAGGCCGCCACGACTGTCCTTGTTCAACCAATACGTCCAGGCCCCGACCTCGGTGAACGCCGGTTTGTCGTTGGGCTGGGCGGGCACCACAAACCCCGCGGCGGCGAGGGTCGCAGTGAGGTCCTGGTCGCTCTGCTTGAGGGCGCGGGAAAGGAAACTGACGCTGCCGGAAACGCCGGGTCCGCGACGGTTGCGTCGCATCATCGGGCGCAGGCGCGCCATCAGCGCCTCGGCCGCAGTCGGGGGTTCACCCGCGCCGCCGCTGGTCGCCGCGGGGGCCGCCACCGGAGTCGGACGGAAAATGGGCGCTTCGGCTGCGACGCTGGCGGGAGCCGCCTGAGCTTCGGTCGCGCTCTCCGGCGCGGTCAGCGTCGACACCGGCGCCGCCTCGTCCGCGGGGGCGGCGGCTTCGGGACGACGCGAGCGACCCTCGGACCGCGCCGGGCGGTCGTCGCTCTTTTCCGGGGGCGTCACCACCTGGGCCTTGACCGACCGAAAGACCGGGCGGGGCTTTTCCTTGGTGTTGATGAAGAGCTGGTGATGGCGGTTCGTATTGATCCAATACAGGTCGCCATCGTACTCGAGGTAGATGGGATCATCGTCCTCGCGCTCCGGAATCTCGAATCCGCACTCGCGCAGGGCCGTGACCACATCGGTGGGCGACTGATCGATTTTGTTTGCGAGGTAATCCACCGCCAGGGACATGCCCGGACCGCGTTGATTGCGGCGCATGTGGGGACGGATGAACTCGAAGAACGTCGGCAGCTCGTCCTCGGATTCGAGCTGCTTCCAGTCGTCGTCGTCGTTGTCCGCCAACGCCTCCGGATCCTGGTCGTGATCGGTGTCGCGCAGGCTGCGCAACCCATCCTCGGGTGACGCCGTTTCACCCACGAGGGTGCTCGGCTTGTCTTCGGGTGCCCCGGCGGCGAGCGCCTGGGCGGCCTGAAACTTGGCTGCAAACTCCGCCCGCAACTTCTCCGCCTCGGCCTTGGCCGCCGCAGCCGCGGCGTCCTGCAGGGTCCAATCACGCTGGGTCGTGCGACGAGCCAGACCGTGAAAAGCGAGAGGGTTTTCGGGGTGACTGTTGAAAGCGATGATCTCCCACTCGTCCTTACCGAGCTGGTTGAGATGCGACTCGAGCAGCGAGGGGCTTCCGAAACCGCCTTTGCCGCTGCCGATGATCTTATATTCCCAAAGGGCCATAATGGTGTTTCTATCTTTTATTGCCGCTGGCCGGCAAGCCATCCCAAATGCCGGCAGCATTGCCGAGCCTAATCTCTCGTTCACCCCGGTATGAAGCCCTTGCATCTCGCCTTTGTTACACTCGCTTTTTGCGGTGGAATCGCCTTTTCCGCCCCGTCCGGACCAGCCATTTCGATCCCGGCGCCAGCCCAGGAGCGACTCGCCACCACTCAGATTCGCGTCGTCCCGGATCGTCCGAACTGGACCTACCAACCGGGTGAAAAGGTCTCGTTCCGAGTCAGTTTGGTGTGGGACCAACACCCCCTCGACCAGGTGACCATTTCTTACCGGGTGGGCCCGGAAATGATGGACCTGCCGGAAAAGAAGGCCGTCGTTCCCGCCGAGGGGCTCGTCATCGACGGGGGTACGATGACCAATCCAGGGTTCCTGCGCTGTGTAGTCACAGCCGAAATCGGCGGCAAGACCTACCGCGGACTGGCCACCGCCGGCTTTGCCCCGGAGAAAATCGTTCCAACCCAGGTCGATCCGGCCGATTTCGACGCGTTTTGGTCCGAACAAAAGGCTCAGCTCGCAAAATTACCGGTCGACGCCCGTCTGACGCTCCAGCCGGACCTCTGCACCGCCAAGGTCGAGGTCTTCCACGTCAGCCTCCAAAATGTCGGAATCCTGCCCGGCAGCACCTCGCGCATGTACGGCATCCTGTGCGTTCCGCGCGGCGAGGGTCCTTTTCCGGCCGTCCTAAGCGTGCCGGGCGCCGGAGTTCGCCCCTACCGAGGTCAGGTGGAGCTGGCCGAAAAGGGCGTCATCACCCTGCAGGTCGGCATTCACGGCATTCCGGTCAATTTGCCCCAGGAGCTCTACGACCAGCTCGGAGCCGCCGCGCTCAATGGCTACAATGTCTTCAACCTCGACCACCGGGAACGCTACTATTACCGGCGCGTCTACCTCGGTTGCGTGCGCGCCAACGACTTTCTGACCTCGTTTCCCAAGTGGAACAAGCAGTCGCTCGTGGTCATGGGAGGCAGCCAAGGGGGGCAGCTCTCCATCACCACCGCCGCGCTCGATCCCCGCGTGACCGCCCTGGCCTGCAACTATCCGGCCTACAGTGACGTCACCGGCTACCTCCACGGCCGGGCCGGCGGCTGGCCGCACATGATGCGCAACGAACGCAATGGCGCGCCATCACTCCACGCCACCGACGCGAAACGCATCACCACGCAGTATTACGACGCCGTGAATTTCGCCCGCCGGCTGAAAGTGCCCGGCTTCTATTCCTGGGGCTACAATGACGAGACCTGCCCGCCCACGTCCTTGTATGCCGCCTACCACGTCATCACCGCCCCCAAACGCCTGCTCCTCGCCCTCGAAATGGGCCACGCCACCACCCCCGAACAAAACGAACGAATCCAAGCCTGGGTGCTCGAGCAGTCCGGCGTGAAGTGAGAGCCGAGACATTCCGTTGGAGGTGGGGTCGTCGTCCCCGCGGGGATTGGCGTTGCGTGAAGACAAGGAACAACGGAGGCGGGACCACATCGGGACCCAGTTCCGCTTTCGCCCTTCACTCTTCGCACTTCACCGCTCTGCGGTGCAAACCGCGGCGAGAAACGAGTCCAAGGCATACGTCGCAAGCTGTCCGGCCGGGCCGTTCGGGTTGAAATCAAACGCGTGAACCGCCCACGGCAGCGACACAAACACCTGCGGTACTTTCTCTTCGGCCAAACGCTCGGCGAGGCGCTCGCTCTGTCGATGCCAGACCAGAGAATCGTTTTGCCCGTGCACCAAGAGGGTCGGCGGCGTCCGGGGGGTGACCGCGAGGTAGGCACTCGCATCGGTGAAGGCCTGTTTTTTCTCGTCGGGTGAACCACCCAAGTAGTTGCGCATCAAACTGAACGAATCCAGCACATCCCGCTCTTTCGTCCAGGCCCAGGCGAAGTGCAAATCGTGGGGCGCATAGTACGCCACCACGCCGCGAATACCGGGCTGATCAGATCGGTAGCCCACGGCCGTCGCCAGCTGGCCGCCGGCACTGCGTCCCAGAAGCACGAGGCGCGCAGGGTCGATTCCCAGGGCGGTCGCCTCCCGCCGCAGGTACTGCAGGTTCGCCACCACATCGTCATACTGTGCCGGCCAGCGGTGCGCCGGCGCCAGTCGGTAACTGATCGCCGCCACGGCGAATCCGCGCCCAGCCAAACGGTGGTTGAGCGCCGACAGTTGCTCGCGATCGCCGCTGTCCCAGCCACCACCATGAATCACCACCACGCACGGCGCCGGGGTGCCGGCCGGGCGCACCGCCCGGTAGAAGTCGAGTTTGAGCGGCACCGACGTGCCCGGGGTCAGCACGTCTTTGGTTTCCACCGTGACCCGGGTCTGCGGCGGCGGCGCCCACAGCGCAGCGAGTCGCAGCGGTTCGCGGTCCGGGAGTCGCACCCCAAACGCCGCTTCCATTCTTGCCGGCAGGGTCGACGCCACGCGCCAGGCCGACACCACAGGTCGCAGCAGCGAAATCACGGTCAGCCCGACCAGAACCAAGGTCACCCAAGGCACCCGCGACTCCCCCGATCGCGCCTGCACCGCCGCCACCACGCCCACGACCACGGGCACCACGAGAAGCAAGTGACCAAACTCGCCCACCAGCACCGCCAGCTTCCAGGTCACCACCGTGGGCGCCTTCACCCACACGAGCGAAGCGGCGGCCAGCAACCCCATCGCCACCCCAAGAAAAATCCAACGTAGCATCACCGCAGCGTCACCAGCCCGCGCCCTCAAGTCTAGCTCGCAGGCCTCCGCCCAGCCCAAAACCCCGCCATCGCCTCTGGTTTGCCCCCGGGGCCCAATCACGCCGATTCTGCGTCGGTTTTAGGCGGTCCCGCCTCCGTTGTCCGATTTCTTCACGCGCCGCCAATGTCCGCGGGGTCGGCGACCCCACCTCCACCCAACGCTGCCCGTCGCACCCACGGCATGAATCCGTGTCCATCCGCGTCCATCCGTGGTTCAACCCGTCCGGCCCGAGTTCGCTGGACACCGCCGCGTGCGTGCCCTGAGTTCGGTGATCCTTCCATGCGGCGACTCGACCAGATTCTGGCCAATCTCGGCTACTGCTCCCGACGGGAGGCGCGCGCCTACCTCAAGGCCCATGTCGTCACCCACGCCAGCGGCACGCGGGAAGTGGATCCTGCCCGCAAAGTCGATCCCGCCACGGTGAAGGTCGACGGTGAGGCCTTGGACCACCCGGATGGCCTGCTCATCCTGCTGCACAAACCGCTGGGTCTGGTCTGTTCACACGAGGCCCGCGAAGGCCCGAGCGTCTACGACTTGCTGCCGGCCCGCTGGCGCGACCGCAATCCGGTCGTCACCACCATCGGGCGGCTCGACAAGGACACGTCGGGGCTCCTGTTGCTGACCGACCAATCTGCGCTCGTCCACCGCCTGACCTCCCCGCGTCACCACGTGCCCAAACGCTACCGCGCCACTGTAGACCGTGACTTGCCCGAGGGGATCGGCGCCCTGTTCGCTTCCGGCACCCTCCGCCTCGAGGGCGAGGACTCGCCGTGCCAGCCGGCTGTCTACGAAGCGTGCGGACCGCGCGAAGCCGTGCTCACGGTCACCGAGGGACGCTACCACCAGGTCCGGCGCATGTTCGCCGCCGCCGCCCAGGCCACCGTGTTGACCCTCCACCGCGAACAATTCGGTTCCTTGGTCCTCGGTTCCCTGCCCGTGGGCACATGGAAACTCCTGCCCCTCGACACCTTTGACCCCGTCACCGCCCGCTGAACGCCAGCCGGCGCCAGGTCGCAGGAAAGCTCCCGGCTAACCCGATGTTCTCTGGGTACGTGGCTGCACTTTTTGGGGCGACGGCTCAGCCGGAAGCACAGAGTTGAACCACGAAGTGACACGAATCGACACGAATGAAATCGGGCACCGAGCCCCGCAACGGATTGGTTCACTCTAAAATGAACCTAACACCTGAGATTGAACCACGGATCCCGCGGCCTCGGGACTGATCCACACGGATACAAACAAGTTACGCCAAAGCCGGCATACCGGTTCTCGACTGTTTCCATCTCCCGATGGATTCGTGTTCGTTCGTGTCAATTCGTGGTCTCTCGCCTGTAGGGTGGCGCCTCAGGGCAGATCGAGGGTGCGGCCGGCTTCGACGGCGAGCCGGGCAATCCGGGTGTCGATTTCTCGGCGAAGCACCGCTTCGTCCTGATTGACCGCCCGCAATCCTTGAATCACCCGCTGCCCGCCCACGTAGACCTCCTGCAGGTTGCGCAAGCCGCAGGCGAGCACGTACGTGGCCACGGCGTCATGCACCGGCCCGGTATCCGGTTCGCGGGGGTCGACGACAAGAAAGTCAGCGAACTTGCCCACGTCCAAGCTGCCGACGTCCTTGGCAATCCCCAGGACCTCGGCGCTGCTCAGGGTGTGCAGGTAAAGCATGTGGTAGACGGACATCGCGGTGGCCGATTTGTACCTGGTGCGAATCAACGCCATGCCCATGCGTAAATTCTGGAACGGGTCGGAAATGTCCGTGCACGACTGGTCGTCCAGTCCGACCGCAACCTTCATGCCCAAGGCTTCGTAGAGAGGAATGTCGGCCACACCCGAGGCGAGGCGGGAGTTTGACGTCGGCTGCCAGCACATGTGGGCCCCGGCCCGTGCCGCGCGACGGACGATATCGGGCGTGGTTTGGATAAAGTGGCCGAAAATGAAGTCAGGTCCGAGGGCACCCGACTCCTCGTACCAGTCGAACTTGGCCTGCTGCTCGGTCACCCGCTCGGGACTTTCGAGGAAATGGGCCTGATTGATCAGCCCGTGACTGCGCATGGCCCTCACCTCGAGCTCGGCGGTGGCCTTCGTCGGTGCGCGCTGCAGTCCGCCGGAAATCGCCATCTTCAGAAACAGCGGATTGTCGCCGTAGTGGACCCGGGACCAGTCGATCAGCGTCTTCAGACGCGCCAGCACCTCGTCATGCGTGCCGATCTCCGGCAGGCTGACGCTGTTGATGAACCGCAGCCCGGCGTCCGCCTTGCCTCGAATCTGATTCTCCTCGTACGGACCGGGTTTGAGGACCGGCGGCGGCACCGCCTCGTTGAGCCCCACCGCGGGCACGGCAACGGCGCCGGAATGGGTGAAATCATACGCGGTGGTGATGCCATTTCGCAGAAAATCAATCGATCCATGCAGGGTGAACCAGTACAGGTCCTCCGCCGTGGCACGGTCGGTGAAGGCACCAAATCCCTTGACCCATCCATAAAGGGTCTGGTCCGTGGCCAACCCCCGGAGCGGGCTCATGTAGATGTGACTGTGGCCGGAGATGAAGCCGGGCCCAATCAGCTTGCCCCGGGCCTCGATCGTCCGATCCGCCGAGAGCCCGGCAGGGGGTGAACCCGCGGCGAGGTGAGAAATCCGACCGTTGTCCCCCACCCGGAAATAGCCGACAAAGGGCTTTTCCTGTCCCGGCTTCATGGTGATCAACATGGCATCCTTGACGAGGAGCGTCCCGGCCTGGGCTTCGGCCATGAGCACCGCCAACAGCGCGACCCACTGAAAGCCTCTGAAAACGCCAGCCAGCACTCGCCGAAGTTGAGCTTGGGAAACGGATGGGAAAGCAATCACAGGCATATCGCAGCTTAGGCCGTGCACGAAGCCTATGCCTCACTGAGACTTTTGAAGATATTCTGGCATGCCAGCCGCCATGCAACACGCGCAAAAAGGGGCAGGACCTGAAGGTCCCGAATGCTGCCTCTGCACCCTTCGCTGCGGCTGGCAGAATTGAGAATTCAGCGTTCCCTCCCTCGGACGCAGCGGAACAGGAAACCCGTTTCGTGCCTCAGCCGGACGCATTCCGTTGAACCACGCATCCCGCAGTCGCGGGCCTGAAGCAAATTCAGGTTCTCAACTCCTCCACACTCTCTGGATTCGTGTCTATTCGTGGTATGTCGTCTGACGGGTTCGATTAGGAGGCGTTGAATCCCCCCCCCGAGCGTTGACGACGGACTCCTTCCTGCACCTGACTTCGCACGCATGTCGCCACCCGCCTCACCTATCGTCCGCCGCTTCGGAGTTCGCGGCGTCGCGTTTTTGCTGGCGATCGTGGTGGGGGATTCGCTTTCCGCCCAGTCCGCACAGGCGGCACACCCGGCGGGAGGGACCCCTTCGCTCGCACCGATGGTGGTATCCGTCGACCGATCACCCACGTCAGCCGACCAACTGCCGGTGCGGGTGGACGTGTTCTCCGTGGACCGGTTGCAGGGCGCACCGGGTTCCACCCTCGACGCCACGCTGCGCGAATCCGCCGCCTTCAGCCTGTTTCGTCGCAGTGGGAGCCTGACCGCCAATCCCACGGCCCAGGGGGTGTCCCTGCGGGGCCTGGGGCCGAGCGGGGCCAGTCGGTCTCTGGTCCTGCTCGACGGGGTTCCACTCAACGATCCGTTCGGGGGCTGGATCGCCTGGGGCAAACTGGCGCGCCTTTCCCTCGCCGGCGCCGAAGTGGTCCATGGCGGCGGCTCGGGCACCTGGGGTAACGCCGCGCTCGGCGGCACCGTCGCCCTGTTCAGCCAGAGCCCTAACGCGAGCGGCGGTGGAAACGTCGCCGCCTCCTACGGGTCCTTCGGCACCTGGCAGGGTGAACTCTCCACGTCAGTTCCTCTCGGGCGGGGCGCCCTCCGGTTCGACGCCGCCGTCGTTGAATCCGACGGATTTTACGTGATCGCGCCCGAACAACGGGGTCCCGTCGACCAGCCGCTGGACACCCGACAGCGACTCGGACAACTGGCTTGGAATCTGCCGGTGTCGTCCACCGTGAGCGCCACGTTAACCGGTCGCGCCTTTTCCGAAACCCGAGGCAACGGCACCCCGCTCCAGCGCAACGCCAGCGAGGAGCGGTTCCTCTCGCTCGCACTCGACGGCCATCCGGACGCCACCCGTCACTGGTCGGCAACGGCCTATGCTCAGGATCAGGAGTTCGAGAGTTTCTTTTCTTCGGTCGACACCCGTCGCACCACGGAAACTCCCGCCAACGACCAGTTCTCCGTACCGAGCCGCGCCGCCGGCGCCAGCTTCACCCACACCTGGACCCACCCCTCGCCCGGGGCTCCCCGCACCGGGATCGGGGTCGACGTCCGCTGGGTCGAGGGAGAAACCCGCGAGGACTTTCTCCTCGCCGCCGGCCGGTTCACCCGCCGACGGTTCGCCGGAGGAGAGCAGGCCTTTGCCGGACTGTTCGCCAGCCACGACCGTCCGCTCGCCGGCGCCCTGCGGGGCTCGGTCGCGCTGCGGTTCGACGGGTGGACGCTCCGCGATGGTCATCGCCGGGAAATCGATCTGGGCACGCAGTTGCCGACGCGCGACGACCCGTTCGAGGACCGCGACGGATCCGCCTTCAGCCCGCGCCTGGGCCTCACGCTTCCGCTCGCGCCCGGCCTGCGCGCCCGCGCCGCCGCCTACCGCGCCTTCCGCGTGCCGACGCTGAACGAGTTCCACCGGCCGTTCCGTGTCGGAAATGTCAATACCGAGGCCAATCCGGCCCTGCGCGACGAAACGGTCACCTCCTTCGAAACCGGCTTCGACTTCGACCGGGGCGGGCTGCACCTGTCGGGCACTGTCTTCACCCACGACCTGGACGACGCCATCGCCAACGTCACCCTCTCCCGGACCCCGACCCTGGTGTCCCGTCAGCGACGGAACCTCGACGCCGTGCGGGTCCGCGGCCTGGAGGTCTCCGCCCGCTGGACACCGGTGGCCGGGGTGACGGCTTTCGTCGACCTGCTCTGGAACGATGCCCGGGTCCGCGTGGCGCGGGAACAACCTTCGCTCGCCGGCACGCGCCTGGCCCAGGTGCCGCGCCAGACCGTCACGGCCGGGCTGAGTTGGAAAGCGCCCTCCGACTTCACGATCGAGGCCCGCGCCCGCTGGGTCGGCGAACAATTTGAGGACGACGAAAACACCCTGCGCCTCGCCGCCGCCACGGTGGTCGACCTGCGGGTGTCACGACGCCTCACCGCCCGGCTCGATGGTTTCATCGCCGCCGAGAACCTGGGTGACGTCAGCCTGGAAACAGGTCGCACCACCGAAGGCCTCGTCACCCTCGACGCCCCCCGCCGCCTGCGGGTGGGCCTCCAGGCGCACTGGTAAGTTGCGCCTCAAATCCCACGGGCAGCCAACCGCAACCCATGATCCAAGCGGATGACCACGAATGGACACAAATCGACACGAATGACCAACCGGAGAACGGAAGTGAGTCCTGAGTGCCTGGTTCGGCTGCCCACCCCCATTTGAAATTCGTGTCCATTCGTGTCCATTCGTGGTCATCCTTCCGCACGAGTCCTGGCTCAAGATAGCGTGAGCTGGGGTTCGTGGTGAAAAACCGCGAGCGAAGGCACTTCGGTTACGGCAACATCCGCCACGTAGGCCATGGCCCGGAATCGAAGACTCTCGGTCCGCAGGTTCGCGGAGAGGATGCGCCACGAAAAGCCCCACTCGGCCAGTGCGGCATGCACTCCCTCGCTGCCCACGAGAATCGCCGTCTCCGCCAGGTTGCCAATCCGCTGCTCGTAACAGGCCGCCAGCGCGCGGATCGCCTCCACCGCACACGTCGCCGCCACGGCGGACCGAGCCGGCTCGGGCGGGATCGCGCACAAGGCCTCCAGGGCCGCACTGCAGAGGGGATCATTCGAAGCGGAAATCCGGTGACCCACCGACGACAGGGTACGCGTGAGCCGGGGATTCCGGGACCGATTGACCGCGATCAGGTTGGTCGCAAAATGCGACAACGTCAGGTGCCCGGCAAATAAGCCCTCAATCCTACGCTCCGCCCGTTCAATGGCCTGCGAAGCACCTTCCAGTTCACCGAGCCCGCGGAGGAAAAGCTCACAAAGGTTCCGAGGTTCCATGTGACACACCGCTTAGCCGAGGGCGTGCCAACGCGCTCGCCACCGTTTCATGCTGTTTGCTGTCAACCACCTACCTCAAATGGGCACTTACGGCACCGGGGCAAAGGGGTCGCATTCTGCAGGGTTTAGCGGGCTCGACCGTGCAGCCTGCCCTGCACTCACCCGACCTCAGGCACACGAAGACCGCTCCGCGGAGGTCCGTTCGCTGCAACCAACACCTAGACCTAGCTTCAGCAGCTGAACAAACCGCCTGGAAACCAAGGCGCCCAGAGCGGTTCACGGGATCAATCGGTTTTCTGAGATCTCACTCGGTACGCAATGCGTACTCGGTGGTGGATCGGCCGGACCTAGGATAAGGCTGGATCTGGTTTCAACGGCTTCGTGTTCTCCTCCCATGCTACTTCGCAACGTGGTTCCGACACCGCTTGCCCCGGACAGCGTCTCATGAACCACGACCCTTTTCTTTACCGGCTCGCTCGGGAGGCCGATGTTCCCGCCCTACAGGCGCTGATCCCCGTGTCGGTGCGGGGACTTCAGGCGGCATTCTACACGCAGGAGCAGATTGAAGGCGCCTTGGGGACGGTTTTCGGGGTCGACAGCCAATTGATCCGCGACCGGACCTACCTCGTGGCCGAGACCGAGGAGGGACAACTGGTCGGCTGCGGGGGCTGGAGCAAACGCAAGACGGCCTACGGCAGCGATCGCTCAAAATCCGGGGACGACCCGCTGCGCGACCCCGCCACCGAGCCCGCCATGATCCGGGCATTTTTCGTCCACCCCGACTTCGCCCGTCGCGGCATCGGCCGGAGGATCATGACCTGGTGCGAAACCGAAGCGCGCAACGCCGGGTTCGTCACCACCGAGATCGTCGCCACCCTCGCCGGCGAGCCTCTCTACGCCACATTCCAGTACGTCGTCGTCGAATCCTTCTCCATCGCCCTGGCCAATGGCGCCCACCTCCCGGTCGTGCGCATGCGCAAGTAACCCAGACCGCACCTTTCGCGCTCGCCGTCGTTCACGGCTCCGGCTTGGTGCCGGTGACGCCCCCCCTCCCTCATGCCCCTGAATCGTCCGCTGCGGGTCCTCTTTGTCTGTTCGATGAACCAATGGCGGAGCCCCACCGCCGAACGCCTCTACCAAAACGACGCCCGCCTCCAGGTCCGCTCGGCGGGCACACAGCGGGGTGCACGACGCCGGATCAGCGGCACCGACCTCGCCTGGGCGGACCTCGTGGTGGTCATGGAACGGGAACACCAAAGGGCGATCTCCCGCCAGTTTCCCGATCAGTCGCTCCCACCGATCGAGATCCTCGACATCCCCGACGACTACGCGTTTCTCGATCCCGAACTCCAGTCAGCCCTGACCACCAGCATCGAACCAGTCCTGTCACTCTGGCTGAACGCCCCACCCGGTCGCACCCCGTGATTCGCACGGTGCGTTGACCTCGGTTCAGCGCTTCGTCAGGCTCCGCCCCCTCGTTCGGTCCCCCTTCCCCTGACCTTTCCCTAATGAGCACCTCCTCCGACATCTACATCGGCACCGACAGCGGCGCCACCACGTCCAAGACGGGCGGCGTCCGCGCCGACGGATCCATCCTCTCCATGAAGCTGCGGCAGAGTTCCACCAACTCGCAGGCCGGCACCGCGGCGGTGATCAAGGGCTGGGTCGAAGGGGTCGAGGGGTTTCTCGCCGACAACCAGCTGTCATGGTCACAGGTCCGCGGGGTAGGTCTGGCCATCCCGGGGCCCTACCAACGTTATGGCGTGCTCGACCGTTCCGCCAATCTGCCACCGGCCTTCGCCGGTTGGGACTTTCATGCCGAATACAGCCAGGCCCTCGCCGCCAAGGCCGGTCGCCCCATTCCCCTGATCGCGGGAAACGATGGCAACTACGGCGGAGTCGCCGAAGCCGCCCGAGTGCGTGGAAATCGCAAGGCGGGCGTCGTCATGCTCGCTCCCGGCTCGGGGCTCGGTTGTGCCTACGTCGATCCGAACGGGCTGCCGCTCGACGGTGACAACTTCGCCGGCATGGAGGCGGGCCATATGCCCGTGCCCCTGCACCTGCTGGGATTGCGACCCTACAAATGCGGTTGCGGACGGGACTGGGGCTGTATCGAGGCCTACACCACCATCTCCGGGCTGCCCCAGTTGCTTGAGGACGTGATCAAGAAACACCCGAATCACGAACTCGCCACCTCCACCGCCACCACCAAGGAAAAGGTGCTGTCGCTGCGCACGCGGGCCCAGAAGGGCGACGCCCTCGCCCTGGAGATCTTCGACCTGCAGGCCAAAGCGCTCGGACTTCACGTCGCCTCGCTCGCCATGGCGCTGGACCCCGAGTTTTTTGTCATCGGTGGCGGCCTGATCGACCCCGAGGCCACCACCGAGGCGTTCCGCACGCGTTACCTCAATTTGATTCGCGATTCAGCCCAGCCCTACCTGTTCCCGGCCCAGCGCAAGAACATCAAGATTGTGCCCGCCACGCTGGGAGAACTCTCCCAAGCCATCGGCGCCGCCCTGGTGGCTCTCTACACCGAGAAAACCAAGGCGGCCTGACCGTCGGTTCGTCGGGTTTATCCGTCGACGGGTCGAATCCAGAACCCCGTTCAGTCACTCACCCGCTCCGCCCCTGTCTCGACGGCCTCCCAGGGCCGCCGGTCGCAGCTTTCAATCGCCCCGCCATGACCTTGCTCCCTGCTTCGCTCCGCGCCGCCTCGTTCCTCGCGGTCGTCACCACCACGGTCGTCCTCGGTCTCGGAACCGCGCACGGCGCGCCTCTCACCGTTCCGTCGCAGCTGAAGGCAGTCGCCGTCTACAGCGACCGCGCCGTGCTCACCCGCGCCGCCCGGGCCGACATTCCGGCCGGCACCTCGGAGCTGGTCCTCGCGGCGCTGCCCGCGGCCCTGATGGACGAGTCGCTGCAGGTTTCCGGTCGTGGCCTGGTCGGCGTCACGCTGCTCGATGTCAACGCGCGGGTGACGTTTGTTGAAACCACGCCCGATCCGCGACTGCGCACGCTGGAAGACGACCTGGCGGCGCTGCGCCGCGAGGACACCGCCCTGGCCGCGCGCCTCGCCCAGGTGGACCAGCAGCGGGCCCTCCTGCAGAAGATCGAGGCGGCGATGACCGCGCCGCCCCCGCGCGATGCCGTATCCGCCGCTCCACGTCCCTCGTTCGAGGAATGGCAGAAGCTGCTCGCCTTCCAGTCCGACAATCTCGGCCGCCTGGCCGCGGAACAGCAGGCGCTGCAGCGCCAGCGCACGGAGCTCGCCGCGCGGATCACCGCCGCCGAGGCCCAGCTCAACGAGGTGCGCGGTCGCGGCACGGCCCGGCGTAGCCAAAAAACCGTGACGATCCGGGTCGCCGCCGAACGCGCCGGCACGCTCGACCTCACTGCCACTTACGCCGTGCCCGGCGCCTCCTGGGCCCCGGCTTACGACGCGCGGCTGCGCAGCGAGTCACGGTCAATCGACCTCACCTACTACGGCGTGATCCGCAACGCCACCGGCGAGGACTGGACGAATCTCGCGCTCACCCTCTCAACCGCCCGCCCGGGTCTGGGCGGCGGCGCACCTGAACTCACCCCGTGGATCGTCGACGTCGCCCGTCCGATGCCGATGGCCGCCCCCCTGGACGCGGTGCAATTGAGCGAGTTTCGCGTGGAGACGAAACCTCGCAGCCGCGCCGCCACGAAGAGCGCCCTCGCCGGTGCCTCCGAGGCCGCCGCCCCTCCCCCGCTCGAACTGGCGCAGGCCAGCGTCGAGGCCGGCGCCACCAGCGCCACGTTCCGCGTGGAATCACCGGTGTCGCTCCCGAGCGACGGCAGCACCCAAAAGGTCGCCATTCTCTCCACCCGGCTGCCCGCGACGCTCCGGTACGAAACCACCCCCAAGTTGATGGAGGCCGCCTTCCTCAGCGCCTCCGCCCTCAACGGCAGCGAGTACCCCCTGCTCGCCGGCACGGTGAACGCGTTTCTCGACGACACGTTTGTCGCCTCCAGCCATCTCAAGGCCGTCATGCCCGGCGAACGCTTCGATCTCGCCCTCGGCGCCGACGAGGCCATCGCCGTCAAGCGGAAGGTCGTGAACCGATTCACCGAAGACACCGGACTGACCAATCGGGGGCGGCGCATCACCTACGAATTTCTCATCACGCTCACCAATAACAAGAAGAGCCCGGAGCGCATCCTGCTTCGGGAAGGGGTGCCGGTGTCGCGGGACGAGAAGATTGTCGTCAAACTCCTGACACCGGCCGAGCGCGACATCGGGGCCACCGAGGGACAGAAGGAGGTCACCCGCGAGCCCGAGGGCCGTCTGGCCTGGAGAATCGAACTCAAGCCCGGCGAGAAACGGGAGATTCCTCTGAAACTCAGTGTTGAGCACCCGGGAGATCTCGCCGTGACGGGCGTGGAATAGCTGGCCAGAGCAGGCCGGCAGGCAGGAAAGCCACGAAGCCCTTGCCTTCGTCTCCACTGGAGGTGGCCTCGCTGCGGTCGCGACGGACCTTCGGTCCGCATCCGAAGACGCGGCGTCACTTCTTTTCCACTACGCCAGCCTCCTGGCCACTCAAGCGCCCGGCGGCCGGTCGGGCCGCCGCACCCGTGGCGCCGTGGTCGACCGGAAGGTGCAGGCGTGCGGCCACATCCCAGAACGGAAAGAAACCGCGTTTGGCCGCGGGGTAAAGCAGGGTATCCCAGTCGCGCCGATACCAGCGGAGTGCGATGCCGGCGCGATCAAGCTCGGCCTCCACCGCCAGCCCGGCGTCCAGCCACGGACCGACCGCCGGGCGTAGCGCAATCACGGTCCTCAGTCCCAGCGAGCGGGCCCAGTCCACCACCGCCGGCCCGGGGTCGTCCGCCCGCACCACCCGGAGGTCCGCACTCCACGCCACCGCGGCCCGCGACGCCCCGTCCGCCAGGGCCGCCTGGGTAAAGCTCACCACCGGATCCGCCCACGCCTGCTTCACGGCCAGGCTTTCCGACCAGAGCGCCAGCACACCCACCGGCGTCACCTCCCCGAGGTTCGCCGATTCGACACACAGGTCCTCCGGGTGCAACCAGAGGCCGACCGGGCCCACGGGGGGATTCCGGGTCGCGGGTGGATACCAAGGCTCGACCGGCGCACCCAGCGGGGGCTCGACCAGGGGGACCGCTTCCAAGGCCAGCTTTCCCACGGGATTGAACCGTCCGTCCGTAAATCGAGCAATGGTGTCAGCCCGCGCCAGGTAGGTCTTGCCCGGCGTGTGCAATCCCGCCACCCAGCGCCACGACAAGGTGTTCGCCGCCGCATCGCCATCGAGGAGGTGTCGCCAGAAGAACTCGGCCCCCAGCTCCCAAGGCAGGCGCAGGGTGAAGATCCAGATGCTCGCAAACCACATTCTCGCGTGGTTGTGCAGCCACCCGGTGCGCACCAATTCGTGGGCCCAATCATCGAATCCGGGCAAGCCCGTCCTGCCTTCAATCGCCTCGACATACCCGGGCGGCGGTGACTCTCGCAGACGTCGCACCGCATCTCCATACCTCCGCCACACCTCGGGTCGGTGTTCCAGCCAGCCCTTCCAATAGGTCCGCCAGCAGACCTCCTGGATGTACTTCTCCGCCCGCGACCAAGGATGGGCGGTTCGCACGGCCTCGCACGTCTCCGCTTCGGTGACGAGCCGGCGTTGCAACCAGGGGGAAAGTCTCGAGACCGATGGCTGCCCGGGACGGTCAAAATCCCGCTCCTCCGCGTAGCGTAACGCCCGCGGCACGAACGCATGCAGGCGGCTCAGGCCCGCCTCGCGCGTAGGAACGAAGTCTGGCATGGAATACCTTACACACCCTCACCCAATGCGCAAATCGCACCCCGTGGGAGCCCGCCTGAGGTCTGGAGGGGCAATTTCTCGGGTTGCGCCACCACCGAAAGCCCGGAAAACTCCTATCGGCCTTCATGCAACCACGGATGGACACCGATAGACACGGATCAACCAAGGGTCGGATCGTGGGCCAGGACTTGGCTCGTGAGCGATCGACTCAAGATCACTGCGGCCAAAGGCTCTCATCAGTATCCGCGTCTATCGGTGTCCATCCATGGTTCCACCCCTGCCGGTCTGGCTGACGTCCCTCGTTCTCCTCCTGCCACAACCCCCTCCCCGCCCCCCTGCCATTCCACTTTTCTTATGTCCACCCGTCCCATCCTGTCCCGACTCCTGCGAACGTTTGTCCTTGCCGGCTCAATCAGCACCGCGCTGTTCGCCGCTCCCGCCAAGAACCCCCTTCTCGATCGGTGGGCACTGAACCTGCCCAACGGGGCCGCCGGATGGCTGGAGATCAAACAGGAAAAGGGCTGGCTCGACGGTTCGATCCTCTGGGGCGGCGGCAGCGTGCTGCCCCTGGCCAGCGTCACCCTTGAGGGCGACACCGCCATCATCACTCGGGTTCGCGAAGTCGAACGCAAGGACGCCGACGGCAAGGTGACCCGGAAGCAGGTCCTGACCGAAACGCTCACCGCCAAAGCAGAAGGCGACATGCTCCGCCTGTCTCGCGTCGCACCGCGCCCGGACGGCACCGGCTTCGATCGCGCCGAAGTCACGGGCAAACGCATTCCCCCGCTTCCGGCCCGTCCCGACCTCGCCAAGGTTAAGTTTGGCGCCCCCATCACCCTGCTCCAGGCCAACGCGCTCACCGGCTGGCGGCTGATCGAACCTGCTGCGGAAAACGGCTGGTCCCTTGCCAATGGCGTGCTGAGCAATCGTCCGATCGAGGCCGCGCCGGGACAACCCAAACGCCGCTTCGGCAATCTGCGCACCGATCAGGAATTTGAGGACTTCTCCCTGTCACTCGAAGTCAATGTTCCCAAGGGCAGCAACAGCGGCGTGTACTTGCGTGGTATCTACGAAGTCCAGGTCTTCGACTCGGCCGGAAAACCGCTCGACCCGCACAACATGGGCGCCGTTTACAGCCGCATCACTCCCACGGTTTCCGCCGAGAAACCCGCTGGCGAATGGCAGTCACTTCTCATGACGCTGGTCGACCGTCACGTCACCGTTGTGCTCAACGGCAAGACCATCATCGACAACCAGCCAGTGGATGGCTGCACCGGCGGCGCCCTCTGGTCCGATCAGTTCCGCCCCGGCCCGATCTACCTGCAGGGCGACCACGGTCCGGTCAGCTACCGCAATATGGTGCTGCGCCCCGTGGTGAAATAGGGGGTTGGTGGGGAGACGCGGACTGAGGCCGACGTCTCCACGAAACTTTTACGCGCGCGTGTCGTCTCTAGGGCAACACCCATTCACTCCCGTGTCCTCCTCCGACCCGCTTTCCGGCCACTCCGATCCTTCCCATCCCTGCTGCGGTGTCTCGACCAACATCGAGGACTACCTCCTGAGCCGCAGGCAGTTTCTCAGCCGCGTCGGCATGGGCTTCGGAGCCCTCAGTCTTGCCTCGCTGCTCGATCCGGGACACCTGCTGGGCGCAACGGCTGGAAATGCCGCTGATTTGCCTCCCGTGGGCCCGCTGCTGCCGAAATCCCCCCACTTCGCCGGCAAGGCAAAATCGGTTATCCATATTTTCGCCCAAGGCGCGCCCTCCCACGTCGACACCTGGGACCCGAAACCCGCCCTGACCCGGATGGACGGCAAGTCGATCGGCTCCGACGGCGGCGTCGCCATGGCCTCACCCTTCGCCTTCAAGCGCTACGGCAAGTCGGGCATCGAGGTGAGCGACCTTTTCACGAAGACCGCCGCACATGTCGATGACATGGCCGTCATCCGGTCGATGTACACCGACATCCCCGCCCACGACGTGGCAACGGTGTTCATGAACACCGGGTCCGTACGCATCACGAAGCCAAGCCTCGGATCCTGGGTCGTCTATGGGCTCGGCACCGAAAACCAGAATCTCCCCGGCTTCATCTCGCTGCGCGGCAATCGTATTCCGACCGGGGGCGCCACCACCTACGGCTCCGCTTTCCTGCCCGGTGTCTACCAGGGCACCAGCGTCAATACGACCGCGACGAATGTGCAGCAGATGATCCAAAACATCCGCAACGCCTACGTCACCAAGGCCGAACAGCGGCGCCAGCTCGACTTCGTCCACCAGCTCAACGAACTGCACGCCCAAAACCTCGCCCGCGACGCCGCCCTGGAATCACGGCTCGAGACCTACGAAATTGCCTTCCGCATGCAGACGGAGGCCACCGACGTCTTTGACATCAACAAGGAGCCCGCCGACGTCCGCGCCGCCTACGGCTCGACACAGCAGGGCAAACAGTTGCTCATCGCCCGCCGGCTGGTGGAGCGTGGCGTACGGTTTGTCCAAGTCTGGCACGACGGCTGGGATCACCACCAGGACCTCGAAGACCGCATCAGCGAGAAGGCCGGCGAAATTGACCAGCCGCTCGCGGCCCTGATGGCCGACCTGAAGCTGCGCGGCCTGCTCGACTCCACCCTCGTGGTCTGGGGCGGCGAATTCGGACGCAAACCCACCCGCGATCGCAACGGGGGCGAAAACCCCGGCCGTGATCACAACGCCAAGGCCTTCAGCGTCTGGATGGCCGGCGGAGGAGTGAAGGGCGGCACGGTGCACGGCTCCACCGACGAATTCGGCGCCGCCGCCGTGAAGGACAAGGTCCACGTGCACGACCTGCACGCCACCATCCTCCAATGCCTCGGTTTCGATCACAAGAAACTGACCTACCGCTACAACGGCCGCGACTTCCGCCTGACCGATGTCGCCGGCAATGTCATCCAGCCCATCCTCGCATGAACGCGCCGCGGTCCGCCCTCGCCCCCGACTCCGCCGGCTGCAATCCAACCGGAAACGGATCCGAGCCCAACGACGAGACGATCCACTCGGTAGGTTATTCTACACTACGTCCCGCCCGTGTCCGGTGGCACCTCCCCCCGCCGTCACTCGTTCTCTGCGCGGTCGGCGCCCTCCTTTTCTCTACCGCCCGTGCCGCGGATCCGGCGATTTCCGCCGCCGATCTGCAGTTCTTCGAAACTCGCGTGCGTCCGGTGCTGGGCGAGCACTGCTACAAGTGCCACAGCCACTCCGCCGACAAGATCAAGGGCGGCCTGATGGTCGACAGCCGGGCCGGCCTGCTCCAGGGCGGCAATTCCGGACCCGCCGTCGTGCCGGGCAATCCCGACAAGAGCACGCTCATCCAAGCGGTGCGCTACACCGATCCCGACCTGCAGATGCCACCGGAGGAACACGGCGGAAAACTCAGCGAACGCGAAATCGCCGACTTGACGGAGTGGGTGCGTCGCGGCGCTCCGGACCCGCGGGTCCCGTCCGCCAGCGCGGGCGGTAAGACCTACGGTGGGGTGGGCAAGCAGCACTGGGCCTTCCAGCCGGTGAAGAAACCCGCCGTGCCGGCCGTCTCCAGTCCATGGATCCAGTCTCCCGTCGATGCCTTTGTCCTCGTCCGACTCCAGGAGGCCGGCCTGACGCCCAGTCCCCTTGCCGACAAACGCACGCTCATCCGGCGGGCGACCTTCGATCTGATCGGGCTGCCTCCCACCGAGAAGGAAATCCAGGATTTTCTCGCCGACACCAGTCCCCAGGCCTTCGCCCGCGTGGTCGATCGTCTGCTGGCATCGCCGCACTACGGCGAGCGCTGGGCCCGCATCTGGATGGATGTCGCCCGCTTTTCCGACACCAAGGGCGACGCCCCCCGTCGGGATGATCCGCGTTTTCCGCACGCCTGGACCTACCGCGACTACCTGATCGACTCCTTTAACTCCGACAAGCCCTACGCCCAGTTCATCACCGAACAGATCGCGGCCGACTTGCTCGTGAAACAGGACATCGAATCCGCCCGCCTTCAGAAGAAGGAACCTCCGGTGGACCAAAGCCGGCTCGCCGCGCTCGGGTTCCTCACCCTCGGCAACCGCCACGACGGTCGTCGCAATGACATCATCGACGACCAAATCGACGTCATCAGCAAGGGCTTCCTCGGCCTGACCGTCTCCTGCGCTCGCTGCCACGACCACAAGTTCGATCCGATCCCGACCAAGGACTACTATTCCCTCTACGGCGTGCTCGCCAACACGATCGAGCCCACCTCGGTCTTTCGTGAGCCGACGCTCCAGACCAAGCTGCTCAAGACGCCCCAGCTCGACGACTACGTCGCCAAGGCCGAGGCCCTCACCAAACGCGCCGGAGAACTCCAGGCTCAGGCCCAGGAGATGCGCCGCACCCGGACCCGCGATCCGCAAAAGCGCCGCGAGTTGGTCCGCGCCGAGGGACAGCTGCAGCGAGAGATCGCCACGCTCGAAATGACCCACCCCGGCGCCCCCGCACGTGCCCACGCGCTGACGGACACACCCACCGTCAAGGACTATCCCGTGCTGCTGCGCGGCGAGGCCCAGAATGTGGGAGAGACAGTGCCGCGCCGGTTTCTCGAGATCCTCAGCCCCGATCCCGCGAAGCGTCCGGTGTGGAAAAAGGGCTCGGGCCGGCTCGAACTCGCCCAAGCCATCACCCAACCGTCCAACCCGATGACCGCCCGTGTCCTCGTCAACCGGGTCTGGCAGCAGCACTTTGGCCGGGGTTTCATCAGCACGCCCGATGATCTCGGTAACATGGGTGGCATTCCCACCCATCCGGAACTGCTCGACTGGCTCGCCTCCGGGTTCACTGCCAGCGGCGGCTCGATCAAGCAGCTGCACCGGACTCTGCTGCTCAGCAGTACGTATCAGCAAAGCAGCGACCCGAACGTCGCCGGCACCGCGGCCGACCCGGACAACAAATTGCTCTGGCACGCCAGCCTGCGCCGGCTCGACTTCGAGTCGGTCTACGACTCACTGCTTTCGATCTCCGGCACGCTCGATCCCAAGTTGGGGGGCAAGTCCATCACCCTGAACAGCGAGGGCTTCGGCAAGCGTCGCGCGCTCTACTTCTTCATCGACCGGCGCAACCCGCCCGAACTGCTGACCCAGTTCGATTTCCCCAATCCCGACGTTCCCTCCGGCAAGCGATACGACACCACGGTGCCCCAGCAGGCCCTCTTCCTCATGAATAGTCCGCTGGTCATCGAAACCGCGCGCAAACTGACCCACCGACCGGAGTTCACCGCACTCAAACGCGATGAGGACCGGGTGACGTCGCTCTACCTCGCCGTTTTCCAAAGGGAACCCTCGGACCAGGAACGGGCGCTCGGCATCGCCTACATCCGCGCCAACCCCACCGGGACCGGCCTTGAGGTCAAGGAGCCGCCCGGCATGAAGAAGGCCCGTGAGGACCGTCGCGCCGAACGCAAGGCCGCCATGACGGGAGCCAAGAACGTCGAAAACCGTCCGATCGGCGCGCTGGTTGAAAACGGCGGCCCGATGGACGCCTGGACCAAGCTCGCCCACGCCCTCTTCCAGACCAACGAAGCGGTCTACGTGAACTGACGCGGATCGCGGCCCCCGCGGATTCCCACTTCTCTCCGTTGGAGGTGGCCTCGCAGTCGCGGGAAGGCCGCGACGGGACCAAGCGCCCCCCTCCGTTGACCGATTTGTTCACGCGACGCCAATCTCCGCGGGGTCGGCGACCCCACCTCCAACGGACACCACCCTTCGCGTGCGCTTAGGTTGACGCGCATGCCCGGCCGCGTCCATCCATGCTTCACTCACGCTTTTCAGCCAATCCATGCTTCGAGCTCGGCCACGCCAAAGGGCTTTTCCGCGATCCCGTCGACCTTGTGCCGCCGGTACGCCGCCCGGTGGGCATCAGACAGGTCGGCGCAAAAGACATAGATGCGCCCGGGAAAGCGATGCGCGCGCAGCGACTGCACCACGGCGAGTCCGTTCTTTCCCGGCATCTGGTGGTCGGTGATAACGACGTCGAACCGCTCCGCAGCCGCACTCGCCAGCGCCGCGTCGCCATCCACCACGCTCAGCACCTGGTGTCCCAACCGCTCCAGCCGAAGTTTTACCGACTCCCGCACGGTCGGGTGGTCGTCAGCGTGGAGCACCCGCAGCGACGCGCCGCCCGCAACCGAAGGTGACGCCGGGGCGGCGGGCCGGGACGCAGCGTCTTCGACCCCGCCGTCATCATTCGGTGGATTCATTCCCGACGCGATCAGGGCTTGGCCGGCGCCGCGGCGAGCAGACGCTTGACCTCCAGTTCGAGCTGAGGTCCTCGCGCGCTGGTGCTGACGATCCGACCGTTTTGGTCGATCAGGAACATGGCCGGGATGCCCCGGATGCCATACTTCACCGCATACTCGTTCTGCCAATACTTGCCATCATAGTGCTGCGGCCAGGGCATTTCTTCCTTGGCGACAAAGTCGAGCAACTTCTGGCGGTCCGTGGCGCGGTCGAGCGAGATTCCCACGATCTCAAATCCCTGGTCATGATACTTGGCGTACACGGACTTGACGTTGGGCAACTCCGCGATGCAGGGACCGCACCACGTCGCCCAGAAATCCACCAGGACGACCTTGCCCCGCAGTTTCTGCATATCGACGGCCCGGCCATCCACCGCTGTAAAGGCGAGATCGACCGGTTTGCGCAGGAGCTCGATCCGCTCGATCTGAGCACTGGCATGGGCGCGCAGCGCCTCACTCGGTGTCGTTGCCTTGAGATGTGCCCACTCCGCCTCGGAGGCACCGGGGACATTTCGCTCCAAAGCGCCGAGATAGTCGTCCGCCCGTCGGGTGGCCGTATCCAGTTGCAGATACTTTGCCACGTGGGCGTCGAACCGGGGCCGGAATGAAGCCCAATCCACGGGTTTTCCATCTTTCAAATCCTGCGAGGCGGCACGAAAATCCTTCGCGAACGCGCCCCAGTCCATGGTTTCGCGCGGGCCCGCGGGAACATCACTGGCAACTGCCATCTGTTGACGCATTCCGTCGAACTTGGCTTTCCACGCATCCTTCGCGGCAGTGTCGATCACGACCACCGGTCCGCCTTTGGCGTCACGTTCGGGGCCGATCGACTGGATAAAGCGCGGATTGACGGAGGCCAGACTCGTGACCACGTCCCACCGCCTCGGATCCGTGGGGTACGTCTCAAAAAAAGCGGCACCCGCCTTCAGGATCGACCGCTGCGATTCGTCCATCCAGCGCTGCAACGCCTCCACGCCCATCTCCTTCGCGTTGGCCGGTGGGTTCGGTTTCAACATGGCCTGGAAGGCAGCAAAGTCTTTGTCGGCGGGCGACAGGGTCGCGCCGGCCGCTGGCGCGGCCGCGGGGGTCTGGGCATCCACAATGGCCGGTAGGCCCACAAGGAGGCTGGCGACCAGCAGCGAACGAGAGAGAGGAGTCATGGTTGGTACCTGAGGTCTGGCTAGAGTTTGAGAAGACGTTTCACCTGATCCTCCAGCGTGTGACCACGGGCGTCCAGCGACACTACCCGTCCCGACTGATCCATCAAGAACATCGCGGGAAGGTCAGCAACTCCGTGTCCGCGCCGCTGGGATGCGCATGCGCTTCAACCTAAGCGCAATCCGAAGTCGCCACCTGGTGGAGGTGGGGTCGCCGACCCCGCGGGGATTGGCGTCGCGTGAAGAAACCGGACCACGGAGGCGGGGCCGTTCAGTCCCGTCGCGGCCCTTCCCGCCACTGCGCATGTGCGTCAACTTAAGGATCCGCAGATGTACCTTGTTGATTGGGAATGGGTTCGAGTGGAGGGCGTCGCTCCGACGACGCCGGGAAACGGTCCACTCACCGTAGCGTCCGACCGTCATGGTATCCGCAGCACGCCACCAGCGCCATTCCTCTGGCTGCGGGAGCGCCCTCCGCCAGAGGAGACCCGATATCTTCGGCTTTACCGGCTGCCTTTGCGGCCGCTCTCCTTAAGTTGACGCGCATGCGCGACTGCGGGACCACCTCTACCCGAACCCTGGGCATTTCCAGCGTCTATTCGTTAAGTCGATACTCATGCCGGGTTACAGGAAGCGCTCCGTAGTGGCTCCGCCCTGTTCGGAGAGCCACCCTTCGCCGGGCAACCCCCGCCTAATCCGCCGTCTTCTGCGTGCGCTTCCAGGCGCCGCGATCCGTAAAGGCAGGCACAATCGGTTCGGCCGGGGCATGGGTCTTTGTCCACAGCAGCACCGTCCGGCGGCGAGCCGTTTCCGGGGCCAGGGTCGTCGCCAGCAGTTTGGCCACATCCTCTTTCTTCAGCACCAGCAGCGCCGCCAGTCCAGTCTGACGTCGCTCCCATTCGCCGCCAAAACTGAAGGCACTGACAAAGAACTGCTCGGCCTTTTCCGCCATGGATTTCGGCTTCTCTTCAAACGCCGATCGCGCTCCGGCCACCAGCGTGGCCCATTGCTCGGGGGTGACGGCCTCAAACTGCGCCGGCAGGGTGGCAAGGAACGCTTCGGACCGGCGTCGAAGCTCGTCGGGAGCATAACCGCTCGATTGTACGGTGAACGACAGGTACCGCTGGCGCAGCGAGCCGCCCGCGCCAGACCCGACGATGTAGCCAAGCTGCTGGCGAGTCCGGAGCTCGGTGTAGTAGGGCTCGCTCATGAAATTCCCAATCACCACCGCCGCCGCCCGGGTCTGCGGCGAATCGTCGGGGAGCAGGTAGTCGCTCGTGTACGCCGAATTGGCACCGGCAATCTCGCCGGCATCAACGAGGGGTTTGGCCGGCGCCAGCGCGAGGTGACGTCGGCGGAGGAGCGCGTCGGGCGCCACCGGCGCGGCCCCGATTTGGGCTGCAACCGTGCGGGTCGCCTTCACCGCGTCCTCGGGTGTGAGGTGGCCATGCACCACCGCCTCGAGTTTGCCGCGGGCGAAGAAGGTGCGGGCAAACGCCTGCACGTCCTTCCAGGTCGCCGCCGTCACCTGCGCCGTCTGTTCGTCGGGAAGGAAATGAATCTCTCGCGCCAGAGCGTCGCGGCGGTCACGGGCCAGCAGATACGCCTCGGTCTGGGGATAGCTGCGCAGCGAACGCAGCGTCGCCTCCTTGAGGGCCTCGAAACGCCCGGGGCTGAGCTCAAAGGTCCTCAGGCGGGAGCTGACGAAGGTGGCAAAACGGACCGCGGAGTCGCCGAATCCCGTGATCGTGAATTTGTATCCCTCCAGCGAAGCATCCGCCGAAAAATCGAGTCCCGCCAGCGAGGCATCGCCGAGTGCCGCATCCAGGCTGTCCCGCAGGCAGGCATCGTAGAGTCGCAGCAGCGCGGCCTGGTCGGCCGTGCCCTGGTCGCGCGCCGGGACAAAGCGGTAGATCAGCGTGCTCTGGGGACGCTGGAACTCGGTGTCGGGCGCAAAAAAGAGCGCGACCCCTGGTTCATCGATCAAGGGAAGCGGCCGCTCGGCCAGCAGGGCGGTCGTGCCAGGCATGAAGGGATTCGCACCGGGCAGGGCAAATGCTGCGATGCGCTCCGGAGCCAGCAGCGCGCGGTAGGCATCACCGGCGTCTTCCATGTACGAATACGCCGTGCCGTAGATTCGCTCCTTCCGATCAGTCGGGACTCCTTTCGCCATGAGTGAGACCAGCAGGTTGTCCGGCGTCAGCGCCACCAGCAGCCGGCGGTAGGCCGGCTCATCGGGCGCGCCCCAGACGTCGGACGCCCGCTCCGCCACGTCGAGGGGATAAAACAGCGCCTGGTTGGAGAGCTTGGTCGCGAGTTCCGCTCCCTCACCGCGGTCCTGATACGTTTCATTCAACGCCGCCACCCGGGCGCGGTCGCGATAAAACGCCTCGGGGAAAGGCGAGCGCTTGAGGTGGTCGAGGTAAGAGAACACCAGTCCAAGCACGCGGGCGTGCTGCTCCTGCCCGGCGGGCGTGAGCGACACCTGGATCTGCAGCGAGCCATAGGCTTCCGTGCGCTCCCAGACGTAGGCATTGACACTGTTGGCAAGGTCCTGGCGTTTGAGCCAGGCCAGCAATCCGCCTTCACCCGGATAACTGATCAGCTGCGGCAAGAGCTGATCAGGCTTGGAGGCGAAATCCGGACGCGTGGGCGGCACAACAAATTCCAGCGTGATCTGGCGGAGCTCCTTCACAGGCTCGATCCGTGCCAGACGCAGCGCCGCTTTCTTTGGCAGGAACACCGCGGTGCGCGCCACCGGAGGCAGGTCGCGACGCGGCACCGCGGCGAAGAGCGTGCGGGCGAGTTTTTCCAGTTCATCGAGCGACGCCTTTCCAGCCAGGGCCAGCGCCATGCGGTCGGCCGAGTAGTGGCTCTCGTAAAATGCCCGTACCATCGCCGGCGTCGTGCCCGCCAGGGTGTCCTTGTTGCCGGTGGAGAACTTGCTCTCCCCGCTGCCGGGCGCGTAGAGCTCGCGCGACACGCCGATCAGACGGCGAAAATCATTCTGCAGGTGGCGCATCGCCTCGTTGTGCACCGCAAAAATCTCCCGCGCGGTGAACTCGGGATTGAAGCGGGGGGCGATGAAGAACTGGGCAAAACGGTCGAGCGCATCCGCAAAGGCCTCGTGCCGCACCTCGAACTGGTAGTTGGTGTGATCGGTCGTGGTGTAGGCGTTGTTGTAGCCGCCATTGGCCTTGATGAAATTGCCATAGTCGGAGACATCCGGATACTTCTCCGTGCCGAGGAAAAGCATGTGTTCCAGGAAGTGCGCCATGCCCTCCCGGTCCGCCGGGTCGTCGATCTGGCCGGTGTTCATCACCAGCGACGCGCCGGATTTGTTGAACTTGGGGTCGGAGACGAGGAGCACCCGCAGACCATTGTCGAGGGTGAATCGGCGGAAGACCGCGGTGTCGGTCGGCGCCTTGACGGGCGGCGGGAGCACGGGAGCCGCCGTCACCGGCAAATGAACGGCAGCCGCAAGGAGGGTCACCAGGACCAGAGAACCAGTTCGCATGCCCAAAACCGTGTCCACTTACCCCACCCGAGCAAGCCCGGCCGCACCGCACCGGCCTCTCTTCCCGCCTCCACCTTCAACTTGCCGCCGGTTTCGACACACCCCGACCCAACCACCATCCCCTCCCCCAGCCCACTGTCATCCCGCAAATGACACTCCTCCTTCGGCAGTCGCCGGTCTCGCCGAGAAAGTGTCATCCCTCGGATGACACTTGGCCGGCACGCTCGCCGGGCTTTCGGCCCGGCCGTGCCGGCATACCTAATGCGGCTGTCGCGCTCCGACTCGTCCCGTGCGGAGCCAGACCAGTAGCTGGAGCGTCCGTTCCGCGTCGGGACAGGCGGATTTTGCCACGAAAAGGAGGTGCACGCGTTGTCGCGGTACCCCCAGCATTCTCGCCAATCGCGCTTTGTCTCCATAACGCGTCAGTTGACTCGCACAGGTCTCCGCGAGGATGTTCCATAAGGGAGTATCTTCTCCCACGACCGGTCGCATGCCCGGCCTGCGCCGCGGCCGGCGGCGGTACCGCTTCCTTGATTCGGCGGCTGCAGCGTCAGCCGCATCCGCGATCAAGTCGATCAATGCGTCAAACTGCCGCATTCGCGGGGGGAAGGGTCGGTCCATGCCTCAAGCCACTGGTTCCGCCACCCTCCTGTCACTTCAGCTTCTGCCCCAATTCAGGGCCATGGAAACCCTGATCAGGTGTCATTCGGCCGATGACACCGGGCCCGGTTGGGTGAAGGGAAGTGTCATCGGCGGGATGACACTGGGTTGGGGTGAGCGGCACGTGATCTGCTCGGGCGGGGGGATGCGCGTTGGCTTTTCCTGGCGGGTGGTGGCGGTGGCGGCGGCGGTCGGTGTTTGGGGACTTCTCGCATCGGCGCGGGCCGAGGGGACTCTGTTTCGGGGGGCCACGCTGTTCACGTTGGTGGACGGCGAAACGGTCGCGCAGAACGAAGGTTTTTTGCTCGTTTCCGAGGAGGGGACGATCGAGGCGGTGGGCGCAGGGGATCCATCGGCGAACCCGGTGGTGAAGGGACGGCTGGCCGCTGGGACCGTGATCGTCGATCTGAAGGGCAAGATCGTCATGCCGGGGTTCGTCTCGGGACACAGTCACCTCTGGCAAAGTGTGTTTCGCGGGATCGCGCCGGACGGCGAACTGCACCCATGGTTGCGAGCTTTGCACTGGCGGTACGGTGGTTTTTTGGAGGACGGCGACTTTGGAGCGTTCACGCGTCACGGAGCCTATGACCAGCTGCGTCACGGCGTTACGACCACCTACAATCACAGCCATTGGCTGGGCAAAAGCTACACCCGCTACCTCGAACAGTGGCAGGCCGAACTGACCCTGCCCCAACGTTTCGTCTTTGCCTGGGTCAATGAAGCAGGTGTGACCGATGCCGTCTGGGAAGAGCGTCTGCGGACCGTGCTGGCCGAGCTGAAGCCCGGGCCCAAATCCCCGTTCCTCGGGCTTTCCATGAATCCACGGGGCGCGCACATGGGTGGCGACATGCTCACGCGGGAGATCTCACTGGCGCGCAAACTCGGCCTGACGGTGCAGCTTCACTACCTTGAACCCCTCGCCGAGTCAGCCCAGGACCGGGCGCAGTGGCCGCGGCTGAAGGACGCCGGCGTGCTCGGCCGCGACGTTTCCTTTGCTCACTTCATTCACCCCGACGCGCCCATGCTGGCGGAGGTCGCCAAGGCCGGCAACGCCATGATCTGGAATCCTTTGTCGAACGGCCGCCTCGGTTCTGGACTCCCTGACATCCGCGGCTATCTGGCGGCGGGGATGAGGGTGGGCATGGGAGTCGATGGGCAGGCGAGCGCGGACATTTCGGACCCGTTTGAGAATGTGCGACTCGGCCTCTATGCCCTGCGCCTACGCCAGCAAAACGCCGGCGGGCTCCAGCCCCTGGACATGCTTCGCCTGCACACCTTGCGCACCGCGGAAGTGCTGGGGGTGGAGCGGTGGGTCGGCAGCCTGGCTCCCGGCAAATTCGCGGACTTCCTCGTCATCGACCCGCAGCAACCGGCCACCGGACCGGTCTGGGACGCCGCCGCCACGCTCGTCTTTGCCTGCAGCAGCCGCAATGTCGCCGCGGTCTACATCGGCGGCCGCAAGGTGGTGGCGGAAGGGAAAATTGAAGGCGAAGACACCGGCTTGTCCGCCGACGTCGAGCGCCGGGTGGAGCGGATTCAGAAACGCGCGGCCGCGGCGCCGAAGCCGTAGTTTATCGTTTCGATCCGGGATGGCGTCTCTGCACTCGCGCATGCGCCAATGAGATGGGCCGCTGAGATAACCCCTGCTGCTGCGGAGACCACGGTTCTCTTCCGATGGAGGGCGCTCCCGCAGCCGCGGGATCGGCGCCGGTTGCGCGTCGCGTCACAAAAGAACGGCTGAACGAGGTTGTTCGTGGACCGTCCCCCAGCGTCGCCCGAGCGACGCCCTCCACGCGGAGGCTTTCCCAAATGGACGAGGTTCACCTGCGGCTCCTTGAGTTCACGCCCCGGCGCGCCCGCAAGGGGCGGCCCTACACTCCTCCTGAATAGTCCCTCCGTGCGACGCCTCCGCGACGCACTCCGCCGGGGTGCTTGCTTACTCCGACTACTGGATCCGCCCCTCTCAGAGTTTGATGCCGAGTTTCGTCAGGGTTTCCTCCAGGCCGGCTTTGCTGGCGGGGCCGCTGCCG
Organism: Opitutaceae bacterium; assembly: GCA_046346755.1. Classification (GTDB taxonomy): domain Bacteria; phylum Verrucomicrobiota; class Verrucomicrobiia; order Opitutales; family Opitutaceae; genus UBA6669. The sequence goes on from JAXMHM010000038.1 coordinate 44,621, forward strand.
ACAAAGCTGGCCGCGATCTTACCCTCGCGATCGATGACATAGAACGTGGGAATGCCGCTCACTTTGTAGTGCTTCTTTGCAATACTGTCGGCGTTGCCATTCTCACGGTTCACTCCGGCCGGATCGAAGACGAGCGGATACGTGGTCGGAACCTGGGGCGACACGATCCACTTGTCGAAGTTCTCCCTGGTGTCCCAGACACAAACCCCCAGGGCGGTCACCCCCTGCGGGCGCGACTTCTGGTAGAGCGCCTCGAGCCCCGGCATGGCCGCCTTGCACGGGCCGCACCACGGCGCCCAGAAATCAAGGATGACCACCTGCCCCCGCAGGTCCGAGAGTTTCAGGGTGCCACCACCGGGCCGATCGGTCGTGAAGTCGGGGGCCAGGGTTCCGTTCGCCACCAAGGGTGGCCGGGCTGCGGCGGGACGGCTCTGGGCGGCGCGGGGAGCATTCGGAACCTGCGGCGCCTCGGTTGTCGGCGTGAAGGTCAACTGGGTGCCGGCAAGATCGGTCGAAGCCGCGTACACGGTGCTGCCAAGGATGAGGGGCTTTCTCGCGTCATAGCGCTCCTCGTTCGAGAAGAGGCCGTCGCCGTTCACATCCGCCATCAACCAGAGCGGTTTGCTCGCGGCGTCGGCGCTGACATACGTCGCCCGGTTGTCGTTCTCGATCAAGGCGACCTTCACCGGTTTGCCCGCAACCGTGACTGCTCCCGTCCGGGCTCCGCCGCGGCGGTAGCTCAGCGTGTAGCCGGCCTCCGCACGGGCCATCGTGTAGATGAAGATCACGCTGTAATCCTGCGCCGCCGCCTGGGCGCCGCCGGATCCGTACGAGGCACGCAGCGTCACCGTGTGCGATCCGGCCATGTACTTGCCACCACGCCCCACGAGCTTGCCCCACTTGCCGTCACCCTCATCGGTAAGATCGCCGTTTTGATTGGCATCAATGTAGATCCGCCTCAGGTCAAACTGACCCTCCGGCTCCTGGTCAACGGCCACAACATAGTCGGCGCGGGGACCGGTGCCGAGGCTGATCTTCCCGAAGACCAGACGCCCATTCGCTTTCGGCACCTTTTTCACCGTCGCTGGCTGCTCGGGCGAAAGCGGAACCTCCGTGTTGTAGAACGGAAGCTGGCCCCACAGGGCGCCTCCCTCCGACAGCAAGCCGAGGTCGGCTTGCAAGGGCGTGTTGAGGGTGACGACGGCCGGCGCCGCCGCCTTGTCGGGACTGCTGGTCGTGGTGCAACCACTGAGAGCAAGCACCGCCAGCGCGGCACTGGCGATACCCGTCAGGGAAAGAAAACGGTGATGTGATTTCATGGTCAAAAGGGGCGTGGGAACAAACGGCGGAGCCGGAGCAGGAAGTTCATCCGGTCGTGGTTAATGAACAGGCACAGGCACGGCACCAAGCCGCGCCTTGATTTCGTCGAGGACCACGTAGGGCCCCCGGTAGGTCGGTCCATCGAACGTGTCGTGAAGGACCCGGCCTTGGGCATCGAGGAGGATGAGGCAGGGAATGCCCTGGCCGCTGTAGTTCGTGATGCGTTTGCTCGCCTTCACCTTGTCCCACGCAATCGCGGGGAAACGAAAGCCGGCCTGCGCCATGTAACGTGTCATCTGCTCGAGGGAGCGATCCTGGCTGACATACACCACTTCGAAGTCGCTCCGCTCTTTGGATACCTGGTTGTAGTACTCGACCAGCAGCGGGGTGAACTTCTTGCAGGGCGCGCACCACTCGGCGGAAAAGTAGAGCGCCACATAGGCCTTGCCCGCGAGCGCCCCAGGCGGAAGGGGCTCGATCACGTCGCCACTCAGACGCACGAGCCGATCGTCCAGGTAGGTCGAGAGCGGCGGCGCGGCGCGGACAGCGAGCGCGGACACCAGGAAAACGAACGTCAGCGGGGAAGTTAAGGTCCAGGGGCGCATGGCGAAGGGTTCAGGACCCGCTCTTCTTCCGCTCGGCGGCCGGCGGAACGGTCGGAGGAACCAGGGGGCGATCCAGCACGTGGATCACGCCGTTGCCGACCTGAAGGTCGCGCTCCGTGACCACCGCATCCTGGAATTTTAGCACCCCCTCTGTGAGGGTCACCTTGACCCGGTGCCCGCTGAGCGAGAGGAGTTCGGTGTCGAAGAGCTCCGCCACCGGCCAGGCGTCGCGCAGGAAGAAGACCAGTCCGTTGGCGCGCTGCTGTGCGCTATGCGGGGCATTGAACCACGCATTGCGCTGCGCCTCGGACAAACCGTCGAAGACGCGATCGGGCACCGCCAGCACGGTGTACGGCCCCCCTCCGGTCAACCGCGGCATGAATCCAGTCTTCCGGCACAATTCAAGGAACTGGGTGAACCCGCCCCGCTTCTCGAGCACCTCCAGGGCAGTCGGCCCCTCCCAGCGAGGAGCTGCAGGCGGCGAAGGCCTCACGCCGGTCGCCGGGGCGCCTTCCGGCGCACCCATGACGGTGGAGAAACCCAGAACGACGAGCACAAGAAAGAGACGGACAGGTGGGGTCATGTTCGGTAAAAATGGAGGCTCATGCCGTCGCCAATCGGCCGCAGTTCCGGTGGAGGTGGGGTCGTCGACCCCGCAGGGACTGGCGTAGCGTGAAGAAATTGGCCAACGGAGGCGGGACCTGCCGGCCCCGTCGCGGCCTCACCGAGGCCACCTCCAACGCGGGCGCAGGACGCCACCGATGCCCGAACATCAAATTGCCGCCCCGGGGCAATGAAGGAGTTCATCTGCGATAGAGTTGGATGCCCGCGCCCTAGAAAGTCCGTGTCGCGGAGAGATTGTACGTGCGCTGCTTCGCATTGTGGAAGCCACTGTCGTAGCCGAACTGGGTGTTGGCGAACGGCGGCTCGCGATCGAAGAGGTTGCCAAATCCGCCGTTGAACCGGAGGTGGTGACGCTTCCACTCGTACGAGAAGTTCAGATCAAACGTCGTGAACGAGCCGACGTCCCGGCCCTGGCGGTTGAAGGAGTCGATGAAGTAGGCGGATACCGTCACACCGTAGGGGCCCCGGTTCCAGAAAACGTAACCGTTGCCCTTGAAGTCGAGCGGGAATCCGTAGGACCCCTTGCGATCCGTCAGAGGGTCGGTCGGGGTCAGGGCGATCTTGTAGCTCATCAGCGTCGTGGTCGACGCCATGAACGTGAAACGCCCCCAGTTCTTGGTGGTCAGATTGTAGTTGGCGCTCACGTCATATCCCTCGGTCACGACGAGCCCGAAGTTCACATACCGCGCGTCCAGTTTTGTGATACGTCCCGCCAGGCCGGCGGCGACGTCGGCTGCCGTAGGCTCCGCACGGGTCACCCGTCCCGTGATGAAGTCCTCGGCGTCGATCAGCTGCTGGTTGGTCAGGCTGGTGCTGAGGTTGCGCTGCTCCTTGCGGTAGTAATCCACGCCAAAACTCAGTCCCTTGGTGAAGGGAACGTTCAGGACCGCACCGGCGTTGTAGGTTTTGGAGGTTTCAGGCTCGAGGTTCGGGTTGGAGCCGGTGGTGACAAGCACGGCGTACCGTTCGTTCTTCCGTTTCGGGTCGGTGACCTGGGGGTTCGAGTCGGACTCGGGGCGCTCCAGCTCGGTCAGGGCCGGGGCACGGTAGCCGGTGCCATACGAGCCGCGCAGCAGCAGGCTGTCGAACGGCTTCCAACGCAGCCCGTACTTGGGATTGGTGGTGTCCCCGGCCCGGTCGATGTTCTCATACCGGCCGGCCAGTTGGAGTTCGAGGGAGCGGGCCAGGAGCACGTCCTGCTTCTTTCCCAACAGAGGCACCCCCGCCTCGACATAGGCGGCATAGCTGTCTCGGGTCTCCCGGCTGCGCGGCGGCGACACAATGCTGGGCGCATTGGTGGTTCGAATACGATCCTGCTGCGTCCATTCGCCGCCCACGGCCACCCGGATCGGTCCGGCCGGCAGGTTCCAGACATCGCCCCGGGCGAGGAGGTCCGCGGAGTAGAGGTCGGACTTCGAGCGCTCGACATTGTTGCTGATGATCTGGCGGTAGAGGGCCGGATCATTGACCGGACCCTTGCCGTAAAAGTCGCCGAAGAGATTCAGCGTCCGGGCCGGGTCCGTTTCGTTGAGCAGGGCGGTCAGACGCGCGGAGTCGACAATGGGATTCAGAGTCTGCAGGCGCTGGCCATAGAAGAGGACCGAGCCCTCGGCGGACCAGGAGTTGCCGAGATTGACGCGAGCTCCAAAGAGGGCGCGCACGCTGTGGGTCTGAGCGACGAGTTCGCGGGGGCCCAGCTCCTCGTGGGAGAGGTTGAAGAGCAAGGGCTGTTTGAACGGATTATAGGGATTGGTCGCCGGAATCCGGATGCCGGTCGCGGTGCCGGTGGAGAGCGGATTGGCCAGGGACGTGGTGTCGATATACGTGTAGGACAGGTCGCTGAAGAAGGTGATGCGTGGGTTGAGTTCGTATTCGAAATTCATCGTCAGCCCGCTCCGCTCGGTCGGCGTGATCAACGAGAAGAGATCGCTCCCGTCGTAGAACACCCGCTGCCCGGCGCCCGGGGCGAACGCGGCGACGGTGAGCGAGCGTCCATCCTGCCCGAGCGGCGCGACCGCCTGGGTGGCCGCAGTTCCGTTGGGGTTGGTCAGGCCGGTCAAGGTTTGTCCTGCGATCGATGTGACGGTGATGGGCTGCCCGATGGTGCTGCGGAAGTCATCGCCTCCGCGCGCCCGCTGGTCGCTCGTCTTGGAGAAGACTCGTTGAGTCGCGTAGAGCTCGTTGCGGCTGAAGTAGTCCAGCACCACCGTGCCCCGAAGTTTGCCGAGGGAGAAGCCGTGGGTGAGGGTGGCGCCCCGCTCGAACGCGCCGCCGTGCCAGGTGCCGCCCATACGGAAGCGCGCCTCGGTTTCGTTGTAGTCCTTTTTTAGGATGATGTTCACCACGCCACCGATTGCATCGGTACCATAGATGGCAGAGGCGCCATCGGTCAGCACCTCGATACGTTCAATCAGGCCCATCGGGATGGTGTTGATGTCAAAAAACCCCTGCGGTGGCGTCGTCGTGTTGCTGCCGCGACCGGAGAGCGGGGCGCGACGTCCGTTGATGAGCACCAGGGTGTTGTTTGAACCGAGGCCTCGCAGGCCGACGCCGGACTGGCCGCTGTTGCGGGTGAAGCCGAGTGGGTTCTCGTCGTTGGGCACGCCCGGCCGCCCGGTGAGGGCCCCGGCAAAATTCTGCGGCAGCGTGCGGAGGAACTCCTCGGTCGTGGCGAAGCCGGTGCGGGAGATGAACTCCTGGTCGAACGACAGCACGGGCGAAAAGCCCTCGATGTCGGTTTGCTTGAGGCGCGAGCCGGTCACTTCCACCCCGTCCAGCACCGCCACCCCACCCTCGGTCCTAAGGCCTTTTTTCGGGCGGTCGCTCGTCTCGATCGGCGCCGCCCTTGCGACGTTTGGGTCGGAGACCCGGTTGATGGCAAATGCACCCGATTTCTCGTCCACCACCACGCCCAGCTCGGTTCCGGCCAGCATGCGATGGATCGCCTCAAGGGCGGTGAAGTCACCCTTGATGGCATTCGTCCGGATCGCCCCCACCGGCTCCGCCGGAAACATGATTTCACGTTTGGCCTGCTGTGCAAATTGCTTGAGAGTCTGCCCGGCTTCTCCGGCAGGAACATCAAATCCCCGAACCGGGCCGTCGGATCCGGCAGCGCGGGTCGGTGTGCCGGCGGCTGCGACTAACAGCAGGAGGACGCCGCAGGCCGTCGCGAAGGCAAGCCCGAGTCGGCCCGGGGGCGCACAGCGCCGCAGGGCGAAGGGTTCAGTTCTCATGGTGTAGGTGGGTCAACCGCCCAAGACGCCATCGGCTCCATTTTCCGCTAAACGCTTCTGCGTTTTTTCTGAAGAACAAGGAGGCGGCCCGGCGGTCCCGGACCGTCAGGCCCGGCTCACCGGACTCCGGCTTTCCGCAGGGTGATCACTGTACCCGATCGTTCAATGCGGATTCCAAAGCTGGCCTCGAGCAGGCGGACGAAGCCCTCCAGATTGTCCGACCGGAAGGTGGCGCTGATCTTGATGGCGAGCAGTTCGGGATCGCCCACCACCAGCTGCACCGGGTTGCGCCGGTTGAATTCGGCCACGATCGACGAGAGGGGCGCCGCGGTGAAGTCGAGCATCCGGGGCTGCCACGACAGCAGCTCCTCCATCTCCGCCGCCGTCACCGGGGACACCTGGGGGAGTGCGACCGGCTCGGAGGCGGTTTCGCCCTCACGCCGCACCCGGGCCCGCTGGCCCGCATCGACCAGTATGACGGTATCGGTGGGACGAACACCTGCGGGGTCGGCCAACGATCCACCCGGGTTCTCGTTCACCCGGACCCGACCCTCGGTCACCACCACCTCCACGGCACGCGCGTCGACGATCCGGACGTTGAAGGCCGTTCCCACCGCGATGACTTCAACCCCGGCCGCGGTCACGACAAACGGCCGTTCCGGGTTTTTGGCCACGGTGAAATGAGCCTCTCCCTGTTCGAGGGTGACCCGACGCTCGCCTTCGGTGAACGTCACGGCCACGTCGGCCCCTCGATTCAATTCAATGGTGGAGCCATCCTCCAGGACCCGCTGCACAATCGGGGACAAGGGGACACTCGCAGGCGGCACGGAACGGACCGAAGGACGCAACCACAGCGCTCCAGCGATCAGCGTCACTGCCGCCGCGGCGGCGAGCACGGCCACTTTCCACCCCCGCACCGGTTGCACGACCGGCGCGCGCGGAGCCAGAAGGTCGGGATTGGGACGAGGCCCATGACGCGGTCGCCACTCTGCCAGGTGATCCAGTCGATCCCAGTTGCGCCGGTGCCGCGCCCAGGCCGCCCCGTGCCGGGCATCTGCCGCCAACCACTGTGAAAGGGCGTCCTGCTCTTCCGCACTCAATCCACGATCGCGGCGCAAGACCCACGAAGCGGCCTGATGTTCAATCGGATCCGTTGCCGGATCGTTGTCGGGGACGGGATGATTCATGGTCCCGCCCTTCCCCGGCGTTCAAACCGTTCGAAGTACTCCGCGAGCTTGCGCAGTCCAATGGTGCCTTGCGCCTCCACCGTGTGTTCGGAAATGCCCAGCTCCGCCGCAACCTCCTTTTGCGAAAGACCATAGATCTTTCGCAGGGTCAGGATCTGCCGACAGCGGGTCGGGAGGGATTGGATGGCGAGGGTCAACACTTCAAGTTCCTGGGTATGAGCCAGGGTTTCGGGGATCCCTGGCTCACCCTCCATGACGTGCAAGGCGTCCGTTTCCGCTAACGTATCCGTACGCGCCACCTTGCGCCGGCGCAGCTGGTCAAGGGCCAGGTTGCGCGCGGTGGCGAAAAGAAACGCCTTGGGTGACTGCAACGGGCTGAGCTCATGGGCTTTGAGCACGCGGAAGTAGGACTCCTGGATGATGTCATCGACGTCGCACCCGGTGGGAAACCGGCTCTGCAGCCAGGCCCGGAGCATGGGCTCGTGCGGCTGAAGTTCACCCGCAAACCAGCGGGCGGAGTCCTGGGGAAACGTGGCCATCGATCGGAGGCGGCAGGTTTTTTGAGGTCCCGCCACCTCTGCACCGCCGGGCGGCCGGTGTCACGTTATTTTTGCTACGGGTGAACAGAGGCCGTCCCGTCAGCCTTCCCCGGTCCGAGCAGGCGCCGGACTTCCTGCTCGAGCTTCGGACCACGGGCATTGAGCGAGGCGATGCGACCTTCGCGGTCGAGCAGGAACATGGCGGGGATCGCCTGGATGGCGTAGTTCGTGGCCCACTCGCTGCGCCATCCTTTTCCTTCGAACACCTGGGGCCAGGGGAGCGAGTGGGTGGTGACAAATTCGGTCAGTCGAGCCTTGGCTTCCTGATTGTCGAGGGAGATTCCAATGATCTCGAAACCCCGTTCATGGTAGGCGTCGTACACGCGCCGGATGGTCGGCAGCTCGGCGATGCACGGACCGCACCAGGTGGCCCAGTATTCAATCAGCACGACCTTTCCCCGCAGCGCCGCCAGATCAACCACCCGTCCGTCCAGGGCGGTCGCCTTGCCGACCATCGGCTCAACCCGCGCACGCTCGACCCGCAGCTCGCCCTCCGCCCAGGCCGCAAGTTCGGAAATCGGGCCGGCGGCAATCGAAGCCAGCCAGGGATTCACCGCGGGGGGGTCGAGCGACCGCAACATGGCGAGGTAGATGCGCTCGTACATGATGATGGAGCGCGCGTGGGGAAAGTCGTGGCGCAGTTGGTCCAGCCGAAGCCGGTAGTCGTCCGATGTCTCGCGTTGGACGAGTGAGCCGCGTCCGTTCTCGACCCAACGTTCGAGCAGGCGCTGCCGCACCGCGGGTGACCACCGCGGGTTGCCCAGGGCGCTGGTGAGCCAATAATCCACCTTGGCCTTCCACGCCCGGCCCGCCTCCGGATCGCGTCGTACCCCATCCCATCCCCGCCGCTCCACGTCGCCGATCTCGACGATGAAGAATCGCACCGTGGAGGCCAGCTCCGCGACGGCTTCGCCGCACCGGGGGTCCTCAGGATACCGATCGATGAATTCCTGCAAAAGCCGCGCCACCGCGTCGCCACGGTCCCGCATGGCCTCGACATAGCCACGGGTGATCACCGTCTGATCCTCCCGTCGCTCCGGCACCGGGCGCGGTTTGCTCTGCTCGACCTTGAACCGGGCCCACAGCGCATCGGCCGACGCTATGTCGGTTGCGAAGGTGGATGCGACGAGCGTCAGCAGGAGCACTGCCGAAAGCCCCAGTGTCGCGGTCCGCGAGCCGGTCAGGGAGAGAAAGGGGAACAGGCAGGCCACGGCGTCAGAACTTCTTCTGGAGCGACACCTGGTACCGCCGGCCGCGGGGATCGATGGTTCCCAGGATGGGTGTCTTCGTCGCAGTGAGGTCGGGCTCCTTTTCCAGCACATTGTAGACATTGGCGGTGAAACGCAGGTCAGAGAGCAAATGTCGCTTCCAGTCCCTGGCCTGCCACTTGCCGCGACTTAGGTCGTAGGAGACCATGGCATCCCAGAGCAGGACTTCCTTGTTGAACTGGGTGTTGTTGTTGAAGTACTGCCCGCCGGGAAAATAGCGCCCGACATAGGGCGAGGTGTAGGTGGCGGTGACGCCTGCGCCCAGCGGCCCCCGGGTCCAATTCAACGTCCCGGTTCCGCGCCAGTATCCACCCGGCAGATTGTTGACCACCGGCGAACGCGGCGCGCCCTGAAGCAGCGCTCGTTTCGGGTCATTGGCGGTCAGGCGGAGACTGAAGTTGCCAAGGGGCTGGATGGTGCGGAGGTACTTGAGTTGGTAGTCGAATCCGGCAGCCTCGTAACTCGCCAGATTGATTGAGCGCTGGTCAACGCTGGTGATCTTGCCCGGGATATTGAGGGCGATGTCATCGGGCGTACGCTCCGCGCGGGTCAGACGCTCCGGGAAGTTGCTGATGATGTCGCCCAGCCCGCTCCCCACCCGGTCGGTCTGCTTGATCTCATAGTAGTCGACCGAAAAGGACAGCCCTTTGACAAAGGGGATTTCGACGACCAGACCTAGGTTCAGGTTCTCGGATTCCTCCGGGTTCAGATTCAGGTTGCCGCCTTGAAACGTGTTGAGAGGACCGACGACCTGCTCCCCATTGCGCTCCGGGTCGAAGATGTTGGCGGCCAGCCCCACCGAGACCGGCGAGTTGCGCTCGGGAGCATAGGTTTGGGAGAGCGTGGGAGCCTTGTAGCCCTTGCCGACGCTGGCGCGAAGCGCAACGGACTTGTGGGGATAGTAGAAAAGCCCGAAGCGAGGCACGATCTGCGCGCCGAAATCGGAGTAGTCGTCGCGCCGTGCGGAGAGGCTGAGGCTGGCCCGGTGGACCAACGGCAGCGGCTTCTTGTCGGAGACCAGGGGCACCTGCACCTCGGCAAAAATGCCGTTGGCGCTGCGGCTGACGGAGCGGGCCAATCTGCCGAAGACGTCGTTGGCTGGAATGCGGAAATTAGCGTACTCCTCCTGTCGCTCGATTCCAATGGCGGCTTTGATCTCACCCGCTGGGAGCGTCCAGATCGGGCCATCGGCCTTGGCGTCATAGGTCCAGAGCAACGGTCGCTCCGAGTAACCTCCGTCGAGCAACATCGACTTCAACAACTCAAAGGAGTTGGGCGAGTTGACGGTCCCATCATTGAGCACGATCGGGCGCCGGTTCACGTCGTTGATCGCGGCCTGCAATGCCGTGGTCCCCCCGAACGAGCCGCCGCCGCCCGCGCCCGTGACACTGTACTGGGACTGTTGACGCTGGATTCCGACTTCATAGCGCCAGTCATGAGGCAGGAGGCCACGCACACCGGTGAGGACGGTGTGCGTGACCGTTTCGATGTTCGTCTCGAGCAACGGCATCATCTCCCAATAAGCCCGTCGCACGAAAATCGGCACACCAAAGGGATTGCCCGGGTATCCCGCGGGGACCTGCACCGAAACGGTGGTCGGATTTCCCGGCCGATACGAAGTCAGCTCGTTCCACGAGCCTTCGACGAAGGCCGTGAGGGTCGGCTTGAATTCATACTCCGAGCGCAGCGTCACACCCTTGTTGCCACGGTCGCCGAAGACCTGGTACTTGGGCGCGTCGAAGAGATCGGGCATGGCACCGGCGTTGGCAAAGTCAGCCACGGTCAAATTGACGCCCGTCGATCCGGGCGGGATCGGAGCCTCGGGGGAGGCGAGGCCAGGCAGATTTGCGCCGCTTACGGTGCGGATGCTGCCCGGACCTTCACGGATGATGCCGCGGCCGTCGGTTCCGCCGAGGGGCCGCCGGTCGTTGGACGCGCTGAACCAGCGGTCCCGGGGCGAAAGTGAATTGGTCTTCGACCAATTGGCGGAGACATTCAACGCGAGCCGGCCCGTGCTGTATCCAGACGCGAGTTGCACGTTGGTGAAACCGGTGTCGCTGTCGAAGGTGTTTCCGTAGGTGACGCTCAATTGCGAACCGCGGTAGTTCTTCTTGAGGATGACATTGATGACACCCGCGAGCGCGTCCGATCCATAGACGGCGCTGGCGCCGTCGGTCAGGACCTCAATGCGCTCGATCGCGGAGACCGGTACTCCGCTAAGATCGTAGGAGTCGAGTCCCATGGCGGTGCCGAGTTTCGGTGCGCGCCGGCCATTGATGAGCAGCAGCGTGGCGGTGTTGCCGAGATTGCGCAACCCGCCGTTGAAATTCACCCGTCCGCCGTTGTTGGCGAGATTGGTGATGCCGGTTTCCGGAGTGCTCTCCCAGGCGATGGTGGGCAGCTGGGGAATGTAGGTGTTCAAGTCGGTCATGACCTGAACACCCAGATCCTCCAGCTCCGCGGCGGTGTAGGTGATCACCGGCTGGACCGTCGCCTCACCGAGCACCCCACGGATGCGGGAACCGGTGACTTCGTAGCTCTGGAGCTTGACGGTTCCGTCGCGGTGCTCAGTCAATGCCGCCCCGCTGAGCGCCGGGCGGCTTGCGACGTTTTTTTCCTTCGACTCCGATCGAATGGCGAAGGCCCCGGTCGCCGCGTCCTGCGACGCGCTCAAGCCGGTGTCGGCCAGCAGGCGCTCCAGCGCCTCCCGGGCCGTGAGGGTACCGCGCACGGCGTTGGTGCGCACGTTTTTGACCAGATCGGTGGGGAACAACACCTGGTGACCCGACTGCTCCGAAAACCGCTTGAGCGACGGTTCTGCTGCTCCGGCCGAGAGTTCAAAGGCGTGACGCGCGGGCTCGTCCGCCGCGCGGAGCAACGACGGGACCAAGCTCAGGACGAGAACGAGCAGAAGCGTGAGGTCACGCGGCGATCTGTATCCGAGGGCGGGGGCGACGGAGGTGGTGGGAGTCAGCGGTTCAAACGGCATCGGTGTGGTGTGACCCTTCCTAGATGCCCCAGCGGGAAGAATCTGTTACACAAACCCAGTGGTTTGTGAAAAAAGTCCGGAAGCGCCGTCACTCACGGCATCGCGCTCGAGCCTGCCCCCAACGTCAGGCGCGCAGCGCGACTACGGCTGCTTGCGCAGCACAATGTGGTTTTCGTCCCGGCGCTCGGCAGTCACTCCATAGTTCGCTTCAAGCACGCGAACGAGCGCTTCGGCGTTGTCGGGCCGGACGATGCCGCTCATCTGGCGGCCGGCTAGTTCAGGATCCGCAATCGAAAGTTGAAGCCGGTTCTCCCGATTGAACAGCACCACGACATCGCCCAGCCGCGTCCCGGAAAGTTCCAACAGGGTGCCACGCCAGGCCAGGCGCTCCTCAAGATCGGAAACCTGCAAGGTTTCCACCTGGGGCCGAACCGAGACGGGCTCCAGGTCCTCCAGCACGGGGAGCACCACGCGTTGTCCCGCCACCAGCACCGGCAGGGACGGAGCGACAAGTGAAGCGGGCGGTTCGACCGACACCCGGCCCTCGGTGACCACCACGTCCACGTCATTCGAGCCGAGCTTTACCGCAAAGGCGGTGCCCACCGCACGCACCTCGAAGCCCTGCGCCTTCACGACAAAGGGACGGCTTGGATCCTTGGTCACCGAGAAATGGGCCTCCCCACGCAACAATCGCACCACGCGGTAGGCGGGTTGAAAGTCCACCTCGATGGCGGCGTCGCCCTTGAGTTGAACCGTGGTTCCGTCTGGCAGCACCTCCTGGGCCGGACGCAGGAGCTTGGCACCCGGGAGCGTGAGTGGCAGCGCCCGGGCGAGGGTGACCTCCGGTGCGTCGGGGCCGGACTGGCCTCGGGGCGCATAGGCGACGAAGGCGAGGGCCGCCGCTGCCGCCAGCACCACGGACATCACGGTCAAGCGTCGGTGCCTGCGACGCCGGCTCGACGACAGGCGAAGGATGAGGTCATCGGCCTGCGCGGTATCCCGGGTTGCATCCAGGGCGTGCCAGGAGTCGGTGAACTCCTTCCAAGCGGCGGAGTGCCGCGGGTCGGCCGCGCACCACCGCGCCCAGGCGGCCTCCTCCTTGGCGGTCCAGCCGGCGTCGCGGAGCGCCAGCCACTCGGCGGCGGCCGTGTCGATGGCATCCCGGGAGTGGGTGGACTGGGACTCAGGCGTTGCCATGGGAAGTGGGGATTGAACCGCGTCCGGTCACACCGCGGCTGCGCAGGAACTGGACGCACTTCTTGGCGCCTCGTGCGACCTGAACCTGGACGGTCTGCTCGGAGAGACCGAGTCGGGCGGCAATGTCGCGCTGGGGTATTCCCTGAAGTTTGCGCAGGATGAAAATCTCACGGCATCGGGGAGGCAGTGCTTCGATCGCCTGAAGCAGCAGATCAATCTCCTGCCGCGTGCTGACCTGTTCGGCGACATCCGTCCTTTCTTCCAGGATGCGCAGCGCTGCGGGATCTGTTACTCCTTTTTCGTCAAAAATGCGCGGCCTCCGGAAGAGGGCCAGGGCGACATTGCGGGCGGTGGTGAAGAGGTAGGCCTTGGCATACGCGATCTGGCCGGCCTGGCGTGCGCGAAGCAGGCGCTCGTAACTCTCCTGCACCACATCGTCCACATCCCGGGCGTCCGGAAATCGGCTGCGCAAATACGCCCGCAATGCGGGTTCGTGCGGCTGCACCTGTTCAGCGAACCATTGGGTTGATTCGGATTTGGGTGTGACCATGACGCCGTGGAGCAGCTTTCTTGCCGTTCCGAGAGAGACGACTGCGCGGAAGCGGGGGGCAAGTCACGTCCGTTTTGTGAAAAAAAGCTCCAGCCGTTCGGGAAGGGCTGGATACCGGGGGGGAATCGGCCGCGGTTTGCGGTGTTCAAACCCCGGTTCGTCGGCCACCTTGGATTCACTCATTCCCATGGTTACCCGGTCTCTTTTTCTCCTCGGGCTCACATTCACCACCGCCTCAGCGCAGACGAACACGCCTGCCCCCGCCTCCGCCACGGGAGTCCACGCGGTGGCGCGCGGCGAGGCCGCCTTGGCCACGGGGGAGCACGCCGTGGCCGCCGGCAACAATGCCACCGCCACCAGCTACTATGCCAAGGCGACGGGATGGTGGTCGACCGCTTCCGGAGGCTACGCGATCGCCTCCGGCTTCGCATCGTCGGCTTCCGCCGACTATGCCGTCGCGGCGGGCTACGCCTCCGTGGCTTCAAGCGGATTCGCGTTCGCGCCGGGCTACTTCTCCGCCGCCACCGGCTGGTACTCGACCGCCGAGGGCGACTACACCGCCGCTTCCGGCCACTATTCCCGCGCCGCGGGGTACGCGGGCGTGGCGGGTACGCCTGGACACTTTGCGGAAATCTCCGGCGAGACCGCCACGCCGTATCGCACCATCAATGACGGAAAACCCGAGGTGGACCTGCGCGCCTACTATGCCCCGGGCGATCAGGTGCAGCTCGCTCCCGCGGCCAATGGCTACGACTATGTGCCAACCCCGGATGTCGCCGGACGGGCGCGCCTGGCGGAGCTCTTCACCGTGAAGGAGGTCTCCCCGCTCGCACTCACCTTCACCCGAGCGCCAGGACCCACCTGGCCACGCGCCTTTATCAGCAACCTCAGCCGCGGCATGCACCAGGAAACCCGGGGTGCCGGAACCTTCGACAACAACGACCGGGCCGGTGATGCCCAGGCCAGCCGCTACGTGCTGCGCGGAGTGACCCTCGGTGTCACACCCTCCCACCTCACGGCCAACGGCCTGGAGGAAGCCAGTGACAACCGTATCCGCCTCAAGTGGGGCCAGACCTCCGCATTCGAGATCCACGTCGTGGCGCAACGCGACAACGGCGATGCCGCCTGCTACGTGCGCCGCGCCTTGATCACGTGCAGTTCCACCGGGGCGACCCGCCTGGTCGGCGCCGTGCAAACCCTCGCGCCGGACATTGCGGACGAGGGAGCGGCACGCTGGTCGGTCGCCATCGAGGCCGATGACGAGCACGATGCGCTCCGCGTCAAGGTGACCGGGGTCGACGGACAGGCCGTGCGCTGGGTGGCCAGCCTCTCCGCGACCGAGGTCGCCTGGTTTCCGCGGCGATGAACCGCGGCGCGGGGCGGGCGCCCGCCCCGGTCGGCAGGACGGCTGACTACTTCTTTCGACCCTTGATGTACCGGGCGAACAAACCAAGGCCGATGACTCCGAGACCGAGCAGCAGGCCGGTGACTCCAGAGTCAGGAACTGAAGCGGTGGGAACCGTCGTGGCAAAGAAGGAGAGAAGCGCGAGTGTCATGGGAACGTGAGGTGGGGAGAACTGGGCTAGGTTGTGTATCCAAATGCCGCAAGCACAGCCTGAGCCAATCGGTCGCAATTCCCACCCGATAATGCACAAGTGCTTGCATGCCATCGACATGCCTCCATCCTGGTCAAATGGCCCGGATCGTCGGGCTGCGCGGCTGGTGTAAAACCGTCCGACGCGGTGTCGGTGCTTAGCGCGCTGAAGCCGACGTTCCACCCGGGATCGGCGGTCCGTTGCCTGGGCCCGTTCACTGACCGGCTGTGGGCGGCGCAGCGGGGTGCTGACTGGTCTCGGTGGACAACAACCGGGTGAGGGCGGCGTCCAGTTTTTCCCCGTGCGTTTCGGTGGTGACCAGCCGTCCGGTGCGATCGAGCAGGAAGGTCGCCGGGATGCTCCGGATGTTGTAGGTCTTGCCGAAGGGATTGCTGCCTCCCGCCTCGTTGAACCAATGCGGCCAGACGAGCTGCTCGTCCGCAACGAACTTCACAAGTTTGTCCTTGTCACCCACCCGGTCGAACGAGATCCCGACCACGGTGAAACCTTTGGCCCCCCACTTGGCGAGGGCGGCCTTGATATTCGGCAGCTCCTTCACGCAGGGCACGCACCAGGTTGCCCAGCAGTCGATCAACACCACCTGGCCGCGCAGCGAAGCGAGGTCGACCGTTCTTCCATCGAGGGCGGTGAATTTCAGTTCCATCGGTGTCGTCCGCAACGCCTGGATGGCGAGCTGTCCGCGCCCTAGCGCGGCCAGGTCGGCAACGTCACTCGACGACAAGACGGTGAGGTACGGCACCAGTTCGGCGGGCGCATACTTCTCCAGCCCCTTCAGGTATTCCTGCTCCAGGAATGTGCGGTAGGGCGCGGCGGGTGTTCGGGCTGCGACGGTGGCAATCCGGGCCTTGAGCACCGCCAGATCCGGCCGGCCTGCAGTGTCCATCTGGATGGCCAGCTCGTTTTTGGCAGCGACCCAATGCAACCCCGCCCAGACATTGTCCGGCCACGATTTGGTGGCGAGTGTATCAGCCAAGGTCGTACGGAGGTGCTGCTGCCAGCCGGCACGAATCGCGGCGGCCTGCTCGCCCTTCACCCAGTCACCGAAACTGGACAAGTTGAAGAGGATCCCTCCCACCCTGCGCTCGTTCGGGAAACGCTCGAAGAACTCGAGCGCCTTGCCGCTAATCTGCGCATAGTTGACGTTGCGCCCACCCTCGCCCCGGTCACCCATGCCCTGAATGTGTTCCTGCCACACCTGGGTGGCGACCGGATCGATCCCCGGAACCGCTGGCGTGGCGGCGGCGGGAGCGCTGGCGGCCGGGGTGGCGACCGGCGTGGATTCTGCACCGAGCCGGAGGGCGGTCAGCAGCGCAACGGTCGCGATTTTCAGGGTGTGGTTCATAGGGAGAGCAGGCCGGTCGGTGCGTTGTCGCTCAGAGGCTCTTCTTGATGCTGAAGGATACGTAACGCTGGCGTGGATTCTCGTAGCGGCTGTAGAAGCCAAACCGGTCGGTGCGGTACTCGGGCTCCTTGTTCAGCACGTTTTCGATGCCGAGCGTCCACTGTGTGCCGCTGACCCAGTCGCGCAGGCCGCGACCGGAAGCCTGACTGTAGGGAATCTTGTAGCTGAACTGCACGTCGAACAGCGTGGCGGAGCCGATCTTCTCGCCGTCAAAACCAGTCGCAGTCGGAAACGCGGGCGACGGCACCGTGCTGTCCGCCGAGTAGGCGTCGATGTACCGCGCGGTGAGCCCTGCCGTCCACGCCTGCCGCTCCCAGAAGAGCGAGGTGTAACCGCGCCACTTCAAGGGATTGCCCGAGCTGTTGACGCGCTCGACGATCGGATTGACGATCAGGACCTGATCGCGGAAGGAGTTGGTCCAGCTCGCGG
Source organism: Opitutaceae bacterium (assembly GCA_046346755.1). Taxonomy (GTDB): domain Bacteria; phylum Verrucomicrobiota; class Verrucomicrobiia; order Opitutales; family Opitutaceae; genus UBA6669. The sequence continues at coordinate 61,640 of JAXMHM010000038.1, forward strand.
TCGTGAGCAGGGTGAAGAGCCCGACGTCACCCACTGTCCGAACGTAGCGGAGCCGGAAGTCGGCGCCTTCGGTTTTGGTGAAGCCTACGTTGATCGGCGTCCAGTCAATGAGTGTGACCGGTCCCAGCCAGCCCGCCGCCAGATCACTCGCCGAGGGAGCGGCGCGCACCAATCGTCCCGGATAGGAACTCGGATTGGCGACGACTTCGAACGGTCCCTGGATGACGCGGATGGCGTCCTTCTTCTCGATTGACCAGTAGTCGGCCGAGAAGGTCAGGTCTTTCAGGAAACGGGGCGTCAGGATGATGCCGTAGTTCCAGGCCTCAGAGGTCTCGGGCTTGAGGTTGGGATTACCGCCGCTGATGTCACCACGCGGATAGTTGTACGACAAATTTCCCCGCGCCGGATCGTTGAAGGGCGTGGTCGCGGCCTCGTTGTAGCGAGGCGCCTCATAATTCGACTGGTCGGGCGGGAAAAAGCCCTCCGAGTAGGCCACCCGGAAAGCCACATCCCGGTTCAGGGCAATGCGGATACCGGCGGTCGGGCTGGTCTTGTCGGTCGAGTCATCGGTGCCCTCCCAGCGTGCGGCGAGATTGAGTTCCACGGCGTGCAGCGGCAGAGGCCGCCACTTCTGGCTGATCAGCGGGATGGACGACTCCAGAAAGGCGGATTCGGTGCGTCGCGAATTGCGGGTGATGCTGGGAACGCCCTGCGTTCCGCCCAGCGCCGTGAGGTACTCGGGCGCGGTGGTCACCACCTGGCCCGATTTGGCCTGGAACCAGATGAACTCCGCGCCCGGCGAGATGCGGATCGGGCCGGCGGGCAGGTTGAAGAGGTCGCCGACCACGCGGAAATTCGCCTGCGCGAGGTAGTTGTAATAGGAGAACTGCCGATTGTATCCATAGTACGGAGCCATCGCGGCCGAGGCGGGATTCGCCGAGTGGTCGGCCAGCGGATTGTAGATCGCTCGGCGCTGCGCCTGGGTGAGTCCGACCGTGGCGGTGCTGTTGATGAAATTCACCAGGTTCTGCGTCGGGTTCATGCCGTCGGAGTGGCTGCGTCCATACTCACCCGTGCCGTCGAGCGACCACTCCCAGTTGTCGCCCAGCTTGCCCTTGAAACCCAGCACCGTCCGGGCGCCCTGACGCTCCTGGAAGAGCGTCGAGTCCGGCAGATCCTTGGCATCGAGATAAACGGTGATGGCCCGGCCGACAAACCCAGGCGTCACACCCGTGCGGAAAGGATTCAGCGGATCGGTCGCGGTGAGGTTCACGGTCGTGGTGATCTGCGGAAAACTGTACTGCGAGCGGAAGTAGCTGCCGCCGAATTCGCTGTAGAACGAGAGGCGCTCGGGAATGAAGTCGTGTTCGAACGTGCCATTGATGCTGGAGCGCTCCTCGGGTCGATAAACGATGGAACGGCCGTAGCGGGGACTCAGGTTGGCGCGATCCGCGGAACCGTTGAAGCTCTCCGGCGTGAGCGCACTGGCCTGGGCGGCAGTCAGGCCGGTCGGGAGAGCGGCAATACGGGCATTGGGGTTGCCGGGGATTCCGAGTCCGCCCGTGGTGGCGTTGAGGACAATGGTGCCGGGGGCCGCGGCGAACGCCGGGATGATGTACTGCTCAAAGATGGGACGCCCGCTGACGGTGAGCGCGGAGGATTGCGGGTAGCGATCCAGCGCGCGCTGCAGGAAATCGCGGTCGTCGAGGTAAAGCGGCTCGGTCTTTTCGTAGGCGAGCGTCATCGAGAGTCGGGTGCGCCCTTCGTTGAACGCGCGCCCTTCGAAGTAACTCATGCCATACTTGGTTCCGCCGCCATCGGTGCTGGTGCTGAATGTCGCGGTGAGATCGCGGCCGGCGTAGTCCTTGCGCAGGATCACGTTGATGACACCACCGATCGCGCCACCGCCGTAGACCGCAGAGGCGGAGGACGGGAGAATTTCGATGCGCTCGATGGCGCCGATGGGAATGCGGCTCAAGTCGGCGCCGGCGGTGATGTTGCCGCGCTGAAGCCGGCGGCCGTTGATCAAAATGGCTGTCTGCGTTGAGGCAAAGCCACGAAGTTTGACTTCGGAGTTCTGGAACGTTGCGCCACCCGCGACCTGCGGGTTGCCGACCTGCCCCTGGAGGCTGAGGCTGCCATAGTCACTGGTTTGCGGCACGAAGCGCATCAGTTCCTCGAAGCTGGTCACGCCCATACGATCGATGTCGACGCGACCGATCACGTCATAGTTGAAAACGCCGGTCTCCGTGGTGTTGAAAATCGTTTGGTTGACCGGACCGTTGATTTTGGAGGACGACACCTCCACCCGCTCAAGTTCGAGGGTGCCTTTGTTGTTGGTCATGCTTTTCTGCGGGCGGCCGCTCGCTTGGGCCGCCCTTGCGGCGTTTGGGTCGGTGGCCCGGTTGACCGCCAGCGCACCGGTCTTTTCATCCTGAAGGACGTAGAGATCGGTGCCGGCCAGCATGCGATTGATGGCCTCCATCGCGGTCAGCTCGCCCTTGACCGGCTTGGTGGTGATTCCCCGGACCTGCTCCACGGGGTAAACGAGCTCGCGGCCCGACTGTTCGGAGAACCGTTTGAGGGCGGCGACCGCATCGTCCGCGGGAAGATCGTAGGCCTTGCGCGTCGTGTCCGAGGCAGTGACGGCGTGGCAGAAGCAGAGCGCAAGCATCACCGCAAGGGTGCGATGCAAAAGCGCGGGCAGGAGTCGGACTGGGTTCATCGGGTGGTGTGTGGTCATGCGTGGGAGATCCCCGCCTGCGAAGGTCAACGCGGGCGGTTTCAAACCAAGCAGACGAACCTGCGGTCCGTTTCCGTGAGAAAAATTCCGCGATCCGCGGCGATTCTAGTGCCGGTCTTGGGCTCGCCGTAATATCACGCGGTCCGGCTGGCGTTCGACCCGAATGCCAAATCCACCTTCGAGCAGACGAAGAAACCCCTCGAGGTTGTCGACCCGGAACGTTCCGCCCAGACGCAGGTCGCCCAGGTCGCGCTCGCCGAGGACAATCGGGATCGCGCTCTGGCGGTTGAATTCCACGAGGGCTTCGGACAACGGTGTATCAACTAATTCAAGTCGTTTGGCCTGCCAGGCCAGCGCGGTGGCCACCTGGGCGCTGGAAACGGCCTTCACCACCGGGGGCGCCGCCGTCGGACCGGTTTCGACCAGCAGTCGTTCACCCGCGGCCACCTGCGGCGTGGGCGAGCTGGAAGGCGCGGAGACTGCGGCGGGCGGCGCCACCTCGACCCGACCTTCGGTCACCAGCACCTCGACGGCATTCGGTGCCATGCGCACGTTGAAGGCGGTGCCGACCGCGCGGATCGCCACCGTTCCCGCCTGCACAATGAACGGGCGGGCCGGGTTCTTGGCCACGGTGAAATAGGCCTCTCCCCGCGTGAGCAAGACTCGCCGCTCCGTATCGGAGTAGGCGGTGGTGACCTCCGCACCGCGGTTCAAGTCCACCATCGAACCGTCCTCAAGGACGCGACGCGTGGCACCGGACTCCACCGTGGCGTCCTCAGGCGAGGACTCGGGGCGCAGGTCGGTTCGAAGCCATCCCACCACTCCCACCGTTCCCACGATCATGGCCGCCGCGGCGACCGCGATCCAGGAGCGAAGCCCTCTCCGACGATGCGTCTTCGTCGGCACGGCGAGAAGATCGGGATTGGGGAGCGGACTGTGTTCCGGACGCCAGGCGGAGAGGCGACCCAGTGCCTTCCAAGTCTTTTCCAATTGCGCCACCGCGGCGGCATGTCGCACATCCTGCCGCCGCCACTGCAGGTATTCATCCTGTTCCGCAGGCGTCAGGCCACGGTCCACCCGGGAGAGCCAGGCGGCGGCGGCAACTTCGATGGGGTCGGCAGAAATGGGGTCGGGGTCGAACATGGCGGGGCGTTCAGGGCAGTCCGTGACGGGCCAGAAACTGGGCACAACGCCGCATCCCATTGGCGACCTGAGTTTCCACGGTATTTTCGGAGATATCCAGCTGCAGCGCAATCTGACGCTGGGACAGCCCGTAAATCTTGCGCAGCGTCAGCACCTGTCGGCAGCGTTCGGGAAGGGACTGGATGGCCTGGGTCATGAGTTCGAGCTCCTGGGATTTTTCGACCGTTTCAGGCACACCCATACTCTCATCCATATAGACGGATGGGCTGTCGCTTTCCGTGATCGGTTCGAAGGCAACCACCTGATTGCGGCGCAATTGGTCCAGCGCAAGATGCCGTGCCGTCGTGTAAAGCAAGGCGCGCGGCGTCCGAATCTCACCGGAGGCACGCGCCTTCCAAACCCGGGTCAACGCCTCCTGAACCAGGTCGTCCGGATCGACCAGGGATGGAAACGTGCTGCGCAGCCAGGCACGCAGCGGCGCTTCGTGCACTTGCACCTCTTCGGCAAACCAGCGGGCATTCTCAGACGAAGGAAGATTCACAACCGTGGCGCGGACGGTGCCGATTTTCCGGTCCGCGGCAAGCCCGCCGGATCAGGCCGATAGCGCGGTGCGGCCCGAACGGTTGAGGTGGTCTTCCTGAGACGGCGGGACGCCGGGAGCACCGGGAGCGCCTTCGCGGTCCGATTTGTTCACGCGACGCCCCTCCCGGCGGAGGTCGGCGACCTGACCTCCGGCGGAATTCCACTCCATCAGACTCTGTTTGCGGTCTTTGCCCTGCAACGTGGGGAGGGCCACCCTCTCTCGGAGCTACTCCTTGATGGCGTCCTGGTTCGAATCCTGGGTGCGGGAATCGACGGAATAGGCAGAAGACTCGAGGTCGAGCTCCACCCCCTCCTTCAGCAGGGCGCGGCGGAGGGGGGCGACGAAGCGTCCTGTCATTTCCGACAAGTCGAACTGTAGGTCGGAGAATTCACCGGCGATGGCAAAGGCGATGCCGTCGCACAGCAAAAGGATGTCATCGTCGTCAAAGTGCTCCTCAATCATGGCTTGGCGGCCATCGAGCGAGACCAGCGTGGGCCAGTACCGGTCTTCAGCGGCATTGACCTGGCTCAGCAGGACGGGACCCCGCAGGCGGGCCTGCTCGATCCGTCGCGCCAGTTCGGAAAACGTCCGAAAACAGTAGGCGAGATTGGCGAGATGGACCTGGCGCTGCAGCGTCTGACGGGAGGCGAGAAGGTTCGTAAGTTTCATACGCATGGCATGAGGCTCCTAACTTCGGTGCCCGTGCACCTTTGGGTTGAGGGTGAAGGACGTTGGCATGAGGCGGCGGACGTCGAAACCGGGACGCAGGTCCTGATTCCGGGCGAAACCTGATCCTGGCGGTGGGCGACGGAAAACCGAAGCACACTCACGAAGCTGATTCTGACGGCTGGCGATGCTGACGACTTGAGATCTTCGAAACCGAGCAACTCAACGACTAGCTATCCAGACACCGCCAACATCGGCCGGATTTGCGCCAGCGCAAGGGGTATTTTTTGGAACAGCGTCGTCACCCCCGGGCCGGAGCCATCCGGGCTCTCGCAAAGGGTGAGATGCGTGGAGGTTCCGAAATTCGGTGCTCCTGTTCCGTCCGATCAGGGCGCAACCGGGAGCTTCCGCAGGGTGACGATGCACTCGAGGTGGCGCGTCTGGGGAAAAAGGTCGAAGGGCTGGACGGCCTGCAGCTCGTAGCCGGCGGCGGTGAAGGCGCGCAGGTCGCGCATCTGCGTGGCGGGGTCGCAGGAGACGTAGACCACGGACCGCGGGCCGTAACTGAAAAGTTGTGACAGAAACGCCTCGTCGCAGCCCTTGCGGGGCGGATCGATGACGACCACCGTCTCGGCCGCGGGGCAGGACAGTCCAGCGAAGATCCGGGAGGCGTCGCCGGCCTCGAACCTCGCGTTGGTGATGCCGTTCGCGGCGGCGTTCTCCCGGGCGAATGCCACGCTGGTGGCGCTGATCTCGACCCCGACCACCTGCTCGAACGCGCCGGCCGCGGAGAGCGCGAACAGGCCGCTGCCGCAGTAGGCGTCCACCAGATACCGGGCCCCGCTCGCCGCCGCCTGGGCGCGCACGGCGTCGGTGAAGGCCGGGAGGATGAACGGGTTGTTCTGGAAGAAGTCCCTCGCCAGGAAGCGGAGGCGGAGCGTGCCGACGGTCTCGACGATGACGGCGTCGTAGTCGGTCGTGACCTGGCCCGACGCCTCGCGCAGGAGCAGGGTCGCCCCCCGCACGTACCCGCCCGCCTCCGCCTTTGCGCGGACCTCCTCGCGCAGGGAGGTCAGGCGGCCGTTGATCGCGTCGGTGGCGATCAGGCAGCGCGGCACGTCGACAATGTCGAACCGGGTGCCCTGCCGCAGGAAACCAATCGGCATGGGGGTGCGCGGGGCGGCGAAGTGCGGCGTGATCTTCGAGCGGTAGCCCCACTCCCGGGGGGAGCCCTGCACGGGGGCGACGGGAAACACGAGACCGGCCATGTGCTCGAGGAGCTCGGCCACCTGCCGTCGCTTCCACTCCAGCTGCTGCGGGTAGGTAAGATGCTGATACTGGCACCCGCCGCAGCGTCCGAACAGCGGGCAGAGGGGCTCGGTGCGGTGCGGCGACGCAGTGATGACCTCGACCACGTCGGCCTCGGAAAAATTCTTGTGGTTGCGAAACACCCGGGCCCGGACCCGCTCCCCGGGCAGGGTGAACGGCACCATCACCACCCAGTTTTCGACCGGTTCGGTGCCGGTCGCGCGCGTGAAGCGCCCGAGCCCCACCCCATGGTTGGTCAGGGTGGCGATCTCGAGTTCGATCACCTCGTGATACCCAAACGGATGGTCGTTGAACGCTTTCTTGTGCTTGCCCACCCACCCACGTTCGATTGGACGACGGAATTCACAAATCAAATTCTCGGATGGCGTTCCGGCCGCGCGGCTCCTTGCGTAAGCGCTGGAGGCCGGGTCTGATCGCCGCCTCCCTTCTTCATCGTGGACCTTCCCCCGGAAAAAATAACCAGCCTGCAAAACCCGCGGATCAAGCACCTTGTGAAGCTGCGCGACCGCCGGCCGCGCGACGAGGCGGGTGTTTTTCTGGTGGAGGGTTACCGCGAGATTCGCCGCGCCTTGGAGAAGGGGGTCGCGCTGCAGGAGCTCTATTTCGCCCCGGACTGGTTCCTCGGAGAGAATGAACCCGCCCTCCTCGCCCAGGCCAAGGCCGCGGGAGCCAAGCTGTTCGAGTTATCGCGCGATGCCTTTGCAAAAGTAGCCTACCGCGAACGCCCGGATGGATTGCTGGCGGTGGCGCCCCAGTGGCGTCGAACCCTGGAGCAATTGGTCCTGCCCCCCACCCCGTTTCTGCTCGTGGTCGAAGCCATCGAGAAACCCGGCAACCTCGGCACCATTCTGCGCAGCGCCGACGCGGCCGGCTGCGACGCGGTGGTGGTCTGCGACCCCATCACCGATCTCTTCAATCCCAACGTTGTCCGGGCCTCGACCGGAGTCCTCTTTTCCGTGCCCTGCGTCGTGGCCGGAAGCGAAGCGGTGCAAGCCTGGCTGGCCGGACGCGGAATCCGGACCATCGCCACCACCCCTGCCGCACACGTGATTTATTCCGATGCGGATCTACGTGGACCCCTCGCGGTCGTGATGGGGAGCGAGCAGTACGGTTTGAGTGACTTCTGGCTGGCCAAGGCAGACCTGCCCGTCCGCATTCCCATGGCTGGCCAAGCGGACTCACTCAACGTCGCCATGGCCACGATCATCACCCTGTTCGAAGCGGTCCGGCAGCGGAGCAAACGCTAGTCGGTCAATCCGCGCGCGGTGGTTGGATGGGGGGCGAACTCACAGTCGCGCATGGGAGTCTAACTAAGCGCAATCCGAGGTCGGCGTCGGTTGGAGGTGGGGTCGCCGACCCCGCGGGGATGGGCGTCGCGTGAAACGATCAGACATCGGAGGCGGGACCGGTCGGTCCCGTCGCGGTCCCGCAGTCGCGGGACGAGGCCACCTCCAACGGAAGCGCTGCGGTTGAACCGAAGGCCCCGCCTGCTACAGCCTAATTTCACGAGGCCGAGAGTTTGAAGCCCGCCCGGCGCAGGGCTCGCTGCAGGTCGCGGACGTGGGCGTGGTCGCGGGTTTCGACGGTGCACACACACCGGACCGCGGCGACGTCGGCTCCGCTGAAGGCGCGGTCGTGGAAGATGTCCTTGATGCTGGCGCCGGCCTCGGCGATGGCTCGCGACAAGGCGGCGAGCCCGCCCGGCCGGTCGCTGATGACGGCGGTGAAACGGGCGATGCGGCCGTCGGCCACGAGGCCAATTTCGATCACGCGACTGAGCACGGCGGGGTCAATATTTCCCCCACACACCACGAGCGCGACCCGTTGACCGGCCAACTCCGGCAGCTTTCCCGCCAGAAAAGCGGCCAGCGGAGCCGCGGCGGCCCCTTCAACGACCGTCTTTTCCAATTCAGCCATGCGCAGGATCGCGAGTGCGATCGCGTCTTCCTTCACGGTCACCACCCGGTCCAGCCGATCTCGAGCCAGGGCGAAGGAGTTGTCGCCAACCTTGAGCACCGCCAATCCATCGGCGAGCGTGGACTGCCGCGGGATGGCTACGGGGCGGCCCGCCTTCAAGGCAGCGGTGAAGCTGGCGGTGACCACACTTTCGACACCAATGATCTGAACCTTTGGTTTCAGGGCTTTGACGGCCACTGCAATGCCGGCGATCAACCCGGCACCCCCGATCGGGCAGACGATGGCATCGAGGTGGGGGACCTGGGCGAGGATTTCCAGTCCCAGGGTGCCCTGACCGGCAATGATTGCGGGATCATCGAAGCCGTGCACGTAGGTCAGTCCCTCGCTCGCCACCAGGGCATCAGCCGCCGCGCGAGCTTCGGCGAAATCCCGCCCCTTCAGCACCACCCGGGCCCCAAGACGGGCGCAGGTGGTCCGTTTGATCAAAGGCGCGTAATCCGGCATGACGACGGTGACTGGAATCCCCAGGAGCCGTCCATGATAAGCCAGTCCCAGCGCGTGGTTTCCCGCGCTGGCGGCGATCACACCCATGCGCTTTCGCTCCGGGTCCAGACGCAGCAGGGCATTGCGCGCTCCGCGTTCCTTGAACGAACCGGTGCGCTGCAGGTTGTCCAGTTTGCAAAAGATCCGGGCACCGGTGATTTCGCTGAGTGGGATGGACTCGGGACAGGGTGACACCACCACACCCGAGGCGATACGACGGGCGGCGTCCCGGATGTGCTTCAATGTGACTGCTGGGGTCGCAGGACGGATCAAAGTCGACATGCGAACATGCATGAGCCTTGCCGGTCAAATGACGAACCTGGAATGGCGGCCCCCCACCGGCCCCCTCCCGATCATACCCGAGGAAAAGCATTGCTGGAGGCGCGCCAAAACCAGAGTCTGCCCGCTCAAGTCCCTCCGGGCCGCTGCCCGCGCCGGGCCGCGACCGTTCCGCTCCATGTTCCAAGTCACCTTTTCCGAACAAGCGATGCGCGAGCTCAACAAGCTCGACAAGCTGGCCCAGCTGTCGGCCGTTGATCCCATAAGCAGTCTCAAACTGAGCGACTTGGAAAAGCCCCGTGAACCCCTTGGGCGGTTTCAGCGCTCTGGCCAGACCCTCTACCGCCTCCGCGCCGGGGAGCATCGATTCTATTTTGAGCTGCGCGGCGACACCCTGTTCGTCCTGTACATTCTGCATCAGAACTCATTGGAAGACTTTCTTTTGCGGAATAAGTTGCCCGTATCGGAAACCCAGCTGGCCGAGCAACATTCGAAGTTCTGGCGGTACCTCGAATCGTTGACGAAGAAGTAATTGTGGCCATGGACGAATCCAAGAAACCCACCCTGTCGCCTGATGCGGCCACGCCGCCTGGGGCGGATGATCGCGAAAACCCCTATTCGGTCACCGCCGCCAGTCGCATTTACTTCCTGCCGAATCTCATGACGGCGGGCAACCTGTTCTGCGGTTTTGTTGCCGTCATCCGCTGCATTCAGGCCAACTATGAGATGAAGCAGGCGGCGCTGATCACCGCCGCGTCGATCGATCTCTACAAACAGGCCATCTGGCTCATCTTTGGAGCGGCGGCGTTCGACATGCTGGACGGACGCCTGGCGCGGATGGGGGGACGGGAGTCGCTGTTTGGCGCTGAGTTCGACTCGTTGGCGGATGTTATTTCGTTTGGCATGGCTCCGGCGCTCCTGGTGTTCTTCCTGATCCTCTCGCCGACCCAGGGCTATCCCGTTTTCCGCGAAATCGGCTGGTTCTTTGCCTTCATTTACCTGCTGTGCGCCGCAATCCGCCTGGCGCGATTCAACGTCATCACCAATCCCCTGCTTTTCCGCACCAAGAAAGATACCAGCAAAGATTTCGTCGGTCTGCCGGTGCCTGCCGCCGCCATCACGGTGGCCAGCCTGGTGCTGTTCCTCCTCAGCCTCGCGGAGGGCGATCGTTCGCTGCACCGCTGGGCGATGGTGTTGCCCGTGCTCATGGCACTCGTTGCGATCCTCATGATCAGCACCGTCCGCTATCCCAGCGGCAAACAAGTGGATTTGCAGACAAAGACCCGGCTCACGACCTTTGTTCCGGTGTTCATCTGCGTCGCGGGCATTGTGCTCTTCAAGGAGGTTGGGCTCCTGACCATCGCGCTGGCCTATATTGGCTATGGTTTGGTCCGCCATGTGCGGCGGATGACGGGCGCCCGTACCGCACCGCACGACCACGAAACGCCGTGAGAGCCGTCTGTGAACAACCTGCCGGTCCGTCGCGAGCAACTTTGAGGCTGCGAACAACCCGGGACTTTTCCAGTCCTGTTCGTCAAGTTCTTCACCCCTTTTCAGGACCCCAAACCCGGACCGCGTCAGAGGGGAATTGCGATCATCAGACCAAGTTATTCATGATCCTCGCACCCCATAATAAGACTGCTCTTAATTACTTATTGAATTAGGTATCACTTAGACTTTGTTAACTTCTTCGAAACAGCGCCGCGCGCCCCATGAAATTCAAAATTAACCGCGACCACTTCAGCAACGGACTTGCCCAGGTCCTCAATGTGGTGGGTTCGAAGACCACGATGCCCATCCTGAGCAACGTGCTGATCGAAGCGGACAAGGACTTCATCTCGCTCACGACCACGAATCTCGATCTCGGCATCCGCTGCAAAATCAAGGCAGACGTGAAGGAAGGCGGAGCGGTCACCCTGCCGGTGAAGCGCCTGGCGACGATCGTGCGCGAGCTGCCCAACCTGGACGTGACGTTTGATGCCTCGCCGAATCATCAGGTGAAGCTGGCCTCGGGCGGGTCCAACTTTCGCATCATGGGCATCGGCAAGGAGGAGTTTCCGCCGCTGCCTGAGTTTGGAGACGAGAAATCCTTCACGCTCGACCAGCCCGAACTGGTTTCGATGCTCAAGAGTGTTTCGTATGCACAGAGTTCCGACGAAACACGTTACATACTCAATGGCGTCTATTTCAGTTTCCGTGATGGACGGCTTTCGCTCGTGGCCACCGACGGCCGACGCCTGGCGTTGATCGCCAAGGAAATGGAAATCCCCACGGAAAGCGCCGGGGCCATCATCCTGCCGGCCAAGACCGTGAGCGAGCTGCTGCGCATGCTCGACAAGGGCGAGAAGGTGAAGATCGATTTCAGCGAGCGCCGGTGTTCGTTTCAGATCGGGACGGACAAGGATGGCAGCGGACTCCTCGATTCGATTTACCTTTATTCCAAGGTCGTCGAAGGCAACTATCCGAATTACCAGCAGGTTATTCCGAAGGAGACGCACCAGCGGATCAAACTCGAGCGCGAATTGCTGCTGCAGTGCATTCATCGCGCCGCCCTCGTCACCAACGAGAAGGCCAATTCGGTGAAACTGAAGTTGAGCAGCAACCTGCTCGAAATCACCGCCCAGAGCCCCGACTTTGGCGAAGCTCACGAATCGATGGCGATCGCCTACAGCGGCCCCGATCTCCAGGCCGCGTTTAATCCAACCTTCTTGATGGATCCGTTGAAGGCGTTGTCGAAGGACGAGGTGTTTTTCGAGATCAAGGACGAGGTCAGTCCTGGCGTCTTCAAGACCTTGGAGAATTTTATCTGCGTCATCATGCCCGTTCGCTTGAGTTGATCCGTCGGTTCAATCCGTCGGGATCCCACTGTCACTGGGTTGAAGGTGGGCCCGCGGAGGGGCCGCGCGTGGTCCAGGCGCCCCGGCACCCGTCCCAGATACCCCCATCCCCATGCTAGCGGCGTACGTCCTCTTTGGCTCGATTGTGCTCCTGTTGGTCCTGACCCAGGTCAACCAGAGGTACTCCTCGCCAGTGATCGCGATTTTTAACCGGTGGCTGCGCTGGACGATCTGTGCCGTCGGTCTGGCAAAGGTGTGCAGCGACTTCGAACTGATCGACCGGCCTGTCTGGGTGCTGAATGTCAGCTTCTTCCTGATCTACTTTCTCATTGAGACCACCTACCGCTGGCTGGAGATCCACGCCATCAGCGTCAGCCCCATTCCCATCTTTCCCCGCTACCAGATCAATCTCAGCGGCGAAGAATGGCCGACCCATCCCCGGCTCCTGAAGATCCGAGACTGGCTTCGGGGACAAGGGTTTAAGCAGGTCCAGGCGTTGAAGGCGGAAGTGGGGGGCGGCATTTACCTCCGCACCTCGGTCTACCAGGACGGCGCGGCCCAAATTCGGATCCAGATCACTTTTTTGCCGCAGCGGAATGGCGGTATCTCCGTCTGCTACGCCGTGTCATCCCAAACGGTGACGGGGTACCGTTACGTGACCGACAATCTCTACCTGCCATTTGGAGGGTTTTTTCCGGAGAACTGGCTCGTCGAACGCAGTCCATGGCGCCGGTCGCTCGCCCGCCTTCTCACCCGCCATCAGAATCGCATTGCCCGGGCCCGCGAACTCCTCGTTCCCTGGACGGTGGATCCGTTGAGCGATCTCAATGCCCAGCAGCGCGAGCTGGAACAGCTGAACACGGAGCTTGGATTCCTCTTTCCCTACGCCGAACGCGAAGACCATGGCAAGATCACCTACGAGGGCCGGTTCCGCGTTTGGAAAGAGCTCTGGCTGCTGAACTATTTCGGCGTGCCGGCGCGCTATTGAAGCCGGAAATCGGGAGTGTCGGGGCTGCGAGGCCGCCCCTGCCCGCTGGTTTGTGACATTGCCATGATGCATCACCCGGGCAGGCTTGCCGGCATGGACGCCCTGCGCCCGCAGCTGAAGAAACCGAGTTTCCCCATCAGCGAGGGATTGCGTGCCTACCTGCGCCGTTACCGCCGGGAACGGGCGCTGCCCATCACCTACGAGAGACTCCGGCGGTTCAGCGAGGCGGCACCCCTGGTGGACGCCGCCGGCAAGACAACCTTGTGGGAGTCGGTGGTGTACGACCGCCTCGACATGGAGTCGCTCAACGAGGACCTCAAGCAGGTCTACGCCTCGATCCGCGTCGACGGCGACCTGTCGGTCATGCGCCACCTTTATGTCGACCGGGTCGACTTCTGCGCGTTCGGAAACTCGGCGCCCTTCCGTATCCGAATTGTCAATGCCTTCAATGACAACGCCGACTACTACTATGTGAAGCGCGCCGACGCGTCCCGCGTCTACGGCCTCGAGCTCGAACACCTGCTGTCACCCAACCGCCTCAACTACCTGACCTGCGGATCGACGCTGGTCGAGGAGCACATCGCCGGCCTGCCGGGCGACGTCTTCATCAACCGGTGGCTGGACAACCCCGAACTTCGGCCGATCCGCATCGCCAAGGAGCTGGTCAAGTTCAACGAACGCTGCTTCGTGCGGCTGCTGGGCGACATGCGCAGCTACAATTTCGTGGTGGTGGTGACGCCCGACTTCGAAAGCGCCCAGGTGCGTATCCGAGCGATGGATTTCGACCAGCAAAGCTACGAGGGCCGGATGAACTTCTACCGGCCGCAGTTCTTCCTCGACAACCAGCCGCTGGCGCTGTTCTGCGTGCAGCACCTCAACGTCGACAGCGCTCGCCAGTACCAGCGCGAGGAACAGGTGCTGATGCTGCAGCGCGCGGCGATCATCGAGGACCGGCTCGCCATGCTGCTCGACGCGATGTCGGGCGACGCCCTTGCTCCCGACGAGAACGTCCAGATCCTGCGTGAGTCACTGGCCCAGCACTACGATCGGCGTGAGTTTCTCGCCTGCCGCTCGATGGGTTCCCTGGTGCGGGAGAGCCTGGCCACCCTGCGCGTACGCATGAACGGCCAGCCCCGGGTCGACGCGGTGGCGTTTGACTGACGACGCGCCGGGCGCGGGTGGACGCGTCAGTTGTTGCCGATTTCGAGCGGGAGGTACTTTTCCTTCTTCGCTCCGGCTCCCACCATCTCGAACGCCTCCTCCTCTTCGTCGGGAAGTTCGTCGAGCGGTGCAAAACGTTCAGAAGTGAAGCCCAGCTCCTGTTTGCCCTGATGGAACGGGTCCGGAGGGTTCCTCAGCTCGTGCAGGAGCAGACCCACGGTGGCGGTGTCGCCGCCCTTTACGACCTTCTCGCGACCGAGAAACACCTCGCGGATGGTGTAGGTGACGCCCTTGACCGGAAGCTCCTTGTAGAGCGCGCGGATGAAGGCGGGGAACGAATCGTTCGTGCAGACAACTTTCTGACCTTTGACCATGATGGGGAGGCGGAGGAGTTAAGCGGATGACGGCGCAGGCGTCACTACGAGAGTTTGCCCTTGGGGAAGTTCAACCCAACGAGCCAATTGCATGACTCGGGATAGGCGTCACGTGGTCCATGTCGTTGGGATCACGGGCACTGGGGGTGGGCTGGCCTGCGTGGGGTCACTCGATGCGACCTTCGTCGAAGTCGATCAGGTCGGGCACGGTACGGATCTGGCCGATGCGGTCTTCGCAACCCATGGCCTTGAGTGCGGTGGCAAGAAACTCCTGTCCGGCTTCGGTCAGGCCTTTCTGCACCAATTCACGATTCCATTTCGCGGCCCGGACATCCGCCGGCAGCAGCGCCCGGAGTCGGCCGGCCAGCTCCTCGTCGGTGGAGGAGGCGAAGACCGCCTTTTCCACCTCTGCGGGGTCGATGCCGAGGTGCAGGGAGAGGAAGCGGTCCAGTCCGCGCTTGTAGTTCTTCGCGTAGCTGGCCGGGAGCGCACCATGTTCCTTCACGTAGCGGCACTTGGCGAGGAAGCGCGGAAAGTAGAGCAGACCCGTGGCGGGGTCTGCCTGGTACGGCGAGGGCAGGCACGTGAGCACCTCGCCGGTGGAGCCGGGGATGGGTTTGGACGGCATGAAGCCTTGAATACCGGGGCTTCAGACCATCACCGGGACTTTGGCGGCGTCAAAGGCATAAACCGACTTGGGCGTGTCCGGGGTCGGCGGATGAGGCACGACCTTCCAGAAGCGGCCGACGGTGGCGTCCCAGGAGTCGAGGAGCGACTTCGCGTGGGGACTGGAGGTCAGCCCGTGGTGAACCGTGACGAGCTGGCGAAGGCTTTCGATCTCTTCCGGCAGTGTCAGGCGCTCCAAGCCGATCATGGCGGGGTTGATGCGTTTCGCAAAGGTGTCGTCGGCGTCGTAGACAAAGGCGAGGCCGCCGCTCATGCCGGCGCCGAAGTTTTTCCCGGTGGTGCCGAGCACGGCGACGATGCCGCCCGTCATGTATTCGCAACCATGGTCACCCACGCCCTCGACCACCGCGGTGGCGCCCGAGTTGCGCACGGCGAACCGCTCTCCCGCCCTGCCCGCAGCGAAGAGGCTGCCACCGGTGGCGCCGTAGAGGCAGGTGTTGCCGGCGATGGACTGGCGGTGCCAGGCGAAGGTCTCGGCCGGGCGCGGGCGGATGATGATCTCACCGCCGTTCATGCCCTTGCCGACGTAGTCGTTGGCCTCGCCCACCAACGTCAGCCGGATGCCGTGGACCAGAAAGGTGCCAAACGATTGTCCGGCGGAGCCTGTGAACGTCAGGTCGATCGTCGCCTTCGGCAGGCCCTTGTTGCCCAGCTGGTAGGCAATCTGGCCGGAAAGGTGCGTGCCGACGTCGCGATTGACATTGGTGATCTTGTACCGGGCGACCAGGCGCGAGGCCTTGCCCATGATGACATCGCGCGCTTCCTGCAGGATGGCTTCGTCGATCGAGCCCTCGTTGCCAAAGCGTTCGTTGCGTTCGCGGGTGTGGTAACGGTCCAGCTCGCCCGAGGGATCCGGATTGTGCAGCAGGCCACCCAGGTTGACGAATCGGGTTTTCGGATTCGAGGGATCGTCGATCTGCTCGAGCAGATCGGTGCGCCCGATGAGATCGTTGAGCGAACGGAGACCAAGCTTGGCGAGGTACTGGCGGACGTCCTCGGCGACGGCATTGAAGTAGTTGATGATGTTCTCGGGCTTGCCGCGGAACTTCGCCCGGAGGTCCTCACGCTGGGTGGCGACGCCGACCGGGCAGGTATTCAAATGGCAGACACGGAACATGGCGCAACCGCCGGCGATGAGGGCGGCGGTGCCGAAGTTGAACTCCTCGGCGCCGAGCAGGGCGGCGATGACGATGTCGCGTCCCGTCTTCATGCCGCCGTCGGTCCGCAGCACCACGCGTCCGCGCAGGCCGTTCATCATCAGGACCTGGTGGGCCTCGGCGACGCCGATCTCCCAGGCGGAGCCGGCGTTCTTGATCGAGGCGAGCGGGGAGGCGCCGGTGCCGCCTTCGTGTCCCGAAACGAGCACGACGTCGGCGTAGGCCTTGGCCACGCCGGCGGCGACGGTGCCGACGCCGGAGGAGGAGACCAGTTTGACGCACACCTTGGCGCGGGGGTTGACTTCCTTGAGGTCGAAGATCAGCTGCGCGAGGTCCTCGATCGAATAGATGTCATGGTGGGGTGGCGGCGAGATCAGCGTCACCCCGGGTACGGAGTGGCGCAGGCGCGCGATGAGGGCGGTCACTTTGCCTCCAGGCAGCTGTCCGCCTTCGCCTGGTTTGGCTCCCTGGGCCATCTTGATCTCGATTTCCTTGGCGTTGGCAAGGTACTCGGCGGTCACGCCAAAGCGGCCGGAGGCGACCTGTTTGATCGCGCTGTTGGCGGAGTCGCCATTTTCGCGGTGGGAGAAGCGCACCGGGTCCTCGCCGCCCTCGCCCGAGTTCGATTTTCCGCCGATGCGGTTCATGGCGACGGCGAGCGCCTCGTGCATTTCCGGTGAGAGTGCGCCAAGCGACATGCCGGCGGTGGTGAACCGCTTGCGGATGTCCTCGATCGGCTCGACCTCATCCAGCGGCACCGGAGTACGTCCGGAAAAGCGGATACGAAGCAGGTCCTTGATGGCGACGGGAGGATGGTCGTCGGCGTTGGCCTTCCATTCCTGGTAGCCTTCGATGGTGCCGGCGCGGACGAACTTGTTCATCGACGACACGACTTTGGGGTTCCAGCCGTGGAACTCGCCTTCGCCCTTTTTGTTGACGCGGTAGTAACCCTCGTTGTGCAGGCTTGGCGCGATCGCCTGGCCGACGGAGTCGGGGTCGGCGGAGTCGAGAGCGGGGAACGCGCGTTCGTGCCTCTGGAGCGCCTCCTCGGCGATCTGGGCGTACGCGATGCCGCCGATGGGCGAGGGTGTGCCGAAGAAGCACTCCTCGATCACGGCGTGGGCGATGCCGATGGCCTCGAAGATTTGGGCGCCGCGGTAGCTATGCAGCGTGGAGATGCCCATCTTGGCCATGATCTTGAGCAGGCCCGCGTCGAGTGCGTCGCGGTAGTTCTTGCGGGCCTGTTCGGCGGTGACGGGTTTGGCGGTCTTGCCACCGGCAGCCAGGTCGGAGACGAGGTCGAGCGCGAGGTAGGGGTTCACCGCGTTCATGCCGAAACCGAGGAGCGTCGCCACGTGATGCACATCGCGAGCCTCCCCCGTCTCAGCCACCAGGTCGCAGTTCAGGCGCAGCCCCGCGCGAACGAGGTGCTGGTGCACGGCGCCGGCAGCAAGCAGCATCGGGATCGCCGCCTGGTCCTTGGTCAGGGCGCGATCCGACAGGAGGATGACTTTGGCCTGCTGGTCTTCGACCGCGCTCTGAGCCTTGCGGGCGAGCGCCTTCAGGGCCGGCTCCAGACCGGCCGCGCCGCTGCTGGCGGGAAACGTCGCATCGAGGCGAACCACACGTCCCTTGAGCGCCGGAATGTCGAAAAGTGCGGACACCTCCGGCTCGTCGAGGACGGGTGTATCCAATTCGGCAAAACCGGAGGCCTTGGGGAATTCCTCAAAGAGACCAAGGCGTCCCCCGAGAAACATCCCGAGGGACATGACGGCCTTTTCGCGGATCGAATCGATGGGCGGGTTGGTGACTTGAGCGAAAAGTTGCTTGAAGTACTGGTAGAGCAGGCGCGGGCGGCGCGACAGTATGGCGAGTGGCGTGTCGTCACCCATCGATCCGGTTGGCTCCAGCCCCTCCGCCAGCGGAGCGAGCACGAGTTCCAGTTCGTCGAGGTCGTAGCCGAACGCGATCTGGGAGGTCAGCGAGGGCGTTTGCGCTGCGGCTGTGGCGGCGCGTTGCGCGGCGAAGCTGTGCAGGTTGACCAGGTGTTCATCGCACCATTCCCGATAGTGGGGGTCGCTGGTGAAGCGGGCCTTGATCTCCTCGTCGTGCAGGAAGGTGTGGGTTTGGGAAAAATCCACCGCAATCATGCGTCCGGGGCCCAGCCGGCCGGACTCGATCACCTTGCCCGGGAAGTCGTGGACCAAGCCTGCTTCGCTCGCGAGCATGACATACCCATCGTCGAAGATCTTGTACCGGGCGGGACGAAGCCCGTTACGGTCAAGGGCTGCCCCTACGAGTTTGCCATCAGTGAAGACAATCGCAGCTGGACCGTCCCACGGTTCGATCATGGCGGCATGGTAGCGGAAGAACGCCCGGGTTTCGGGGGAGAGCGCCTTGTCCTTCTCCCACGCCATCGGCATCATCATCATGCAGGCGTGCAGGGGTTCCCGGCCGCCCAACGTGAGGAGCTGCAACGTGTTGTCAAACGAGGCTGAGTCGCTCATGCTGCTCTGCACCAGGGGCTTGAGGTCCGAAAAGCGATCGCCCCACACCCCGTGGGCGGCACTGCGTTCACGCGCCCGCATGAGGTTCCGGTTGCCCCGGATGGTGTTGATTTCACCATTGTGGGCCATCATCCGAAACGGATGTGCCAGGTGCCAGGTGGGAAAGGTGTTGGTCGAGTACCGCTGATGGAAGATGGCGAAGGCGGAGAGGAACTTCGGTGATTTGAGGTCGAGGTAGAACTTCCGCAGCTGCGAGGGGGTGAGCAGGCCCTTGTAGACGATGGTGCGTGACGAGAACGAACAAATGTAGAACCCGTCGATTTTCGCTTCGATCACCTTCCGTTCGATGGTTTTTTGGGCGAGGAACAGTTTCCGCTCAAACTCGTCATCGGTTGACTCATCTTTGCGAGCAACCAGGGCTTGCATGATAAGAGGCTGGGTTTCCAGCGCCTTGCGTCCCAGTCCGGCGCCCTCGGTGGGCACGTCGCGCCACGTCAGCCAGGCGAGCCCTTCGGCTTTGATGGCCTGTTCGACGATCTTTTTGCAATGAGCTTGTGCGTATTCGTCCTCCCGCGGCAGGAACAGCATGCCGACGCCGAGGTCTTGGTCGCGGAAGAGCTTCTTCTTCTTTTTCTCGAGGAATTCCCGCATCAATTCGACCGGGATTTGGGTGAGCAGGCCGGCTCCGTCTCCTGTGACGGCGTCGGCGTCAATTGCGCCGCGGTGCGCCAGGGCTTTGAGGGCGGTGATCGCTTTGCCGACCACCTCGGTGGTGCGTTCGCCCGAGAGTTTGGCGACAAAGCCAACGCCGCAGGCATCATGTTCCTGGTCAAATGAATAGAGCGGTGACGGAACGATCTTGGCCATGGTAAACAGAGGAGAAAAGTGGTGTCGAAGTGGATGGGCCAGGGCTTTCTGATGCAGGAACTGAGCCGCCTGCGACGGGAGGCTGTGGTCTGGACGGAATTGCGTGGAACTAGAGGTGGACGGGCTGGCAGCGGCGAGCGAATTCGTGGTGGTGGATCCCGGCGCGCGAGTGGCGATCCTGACGCTCGCGATTGCCGGGCGGAAGCCGTGGTTGGGGGCGGCGGTGACAGCAACCCACGAAGGAATGAGTCACAGCCTGGGCGGAGCCCGATGTCGGGCGTCAGGAGCGCGAATGAAATGGGGCCGAGGGTCCGATCGCGCGTCGAGACGGGTCAGCTGCGAGCAGAAACGAGACCTCTCGCCATCGCGCCCGCCGATGAGATTTTCGGTCCGACCAAGGGCCGTCACCCCGAGTCTGGTTGCATAAACCAATGTACAGTAACGAGATAAATCTGCCTGTCCCTTGTTATGCGTTTGGGTGCCGCCTGTGCGCTGCGGTGGGCCGGCCCGGACCTCTTGGGATCGGGGGCCGAGCGCTGGATTGCTGGACAGGGGCCTCCTAGACGTAGGACCGGTATTCAGGTACGAACATCCGCTGACGGATGTCTTCGGCCAGATGGGCCGGCCGAGGGCGGCGAGCGACGCCGGTGGTGTAGGCTTCGTCCGCGACAGCGACGGCGATGGCGAGCGAGACTTCGCGAATGCGGCTGAGAGCAGGATATACCCGGCTCTTCTCCAGGTCTTCGTTCGTGACCAGTGACGCCAGGGTTCGAGCCGCCTTGAGGAACATCGCGTCGGTCACTTCCGTGGCCTCCGCCACCAGGGCACCCAGGCCCAACCCCGGGAAAATGTAGACGTTGTTACCCTGGCCGGGAACGTAGGTGCGTCCCTGGTAGGTCACGGGGGGAAACGGGCTGCCACTGGCGAAAATGGCTGTTCCTTGACTCCAGGTGTAGGCCTGCTCGGCCGTGCATTCCGCCTTGGAGGTCGGATTGGAAAGTGCGAAGACCACCGGATGCGGATTGAGCTGGGCCATGCGCTCCACGATCGGCTGGGTGAAAGCCTTGGCGGAACCGGAGACCCCGATTAACGCGGTGGGGCGAAGTGCGTCGATGGCCTCGGCCAGCGTGGCGACGGGCGCGTGATCGTGGGCATACGGAATCTTGTGCTCCGCCAAGGTGGAGAGCCGGGACTTCACCACCAACCCTTGGGAATCGACAAACCAGCACCTTGAACGTGCTTCCTCGACCGATAGGCCTTCGTCGCGAACGGCGGCGACAAAGAGGTCGGCGATGCCGGTGCCGGCTTCCCCCGCGCCAAGAAAGAGCACCTTCTGATCCCGCAGGCGATTTCCACTGATGCGCAGGCTTCCCAGCAAGCCGGCGAGGGCGACCGCCGCCGTGCCCTGGATGTCATCGTTGAAGCTGCACACCTTGCTGCGGTATTCATGCAGCAGTCGGAAGGCGTTGGTATTGCCAAAATCCTCCCACTGCACAAGGGCGCGCGGGAAGAGCCGGACCACGGCCGTGACAAACTCCGCGACGAACTCATCGTACTCGGCGCCCCGGACCCTTGGCTGGTTGGCACCGATGTAGAAGGGATCGTTGCGCAACGACTCATTGTTCGTGCCCACATCCAACGTGATGGGAAGCGTGTACCGGGGGTGCACCCCGGCGCAGGCGGTATAAAGGGAAAGTTTTCCAATCGGAATTCCCATGCCGAGCGCACCCAGGTCACCGAGCCCGAGTATCCGCTCGCCATCGGTCACGACAATCATGCGCACGTCGGTCGTTGGCCAGTGCGAGAGCATTTCTGCGATGTGGCCCTTGTCGCGGATACTGAGATAGAGACCGCGGGGACGCCGGAAGATGGCACCAAATTCCAGACAGGCCTGACCGACGGTGGGCGTATAGATGATCGGGATCATCTCCTCCAGATGTTCACTGATCAACCGGTAGAAAAGGGTCTCATTGCGATTCTGCAACGTGGTGAGAAAGATGTACTTCTCCAACGGTTCCGTTTTGCGCCGGAAGTTCCCCATGGCGCGCGCGACCTGCTCGTCGAGGGAGAAGACCCGCGGTGGCAGCAGGCCGCGAAGTCCGAGGGCGTCGCGCTCCACATCCGTGAAGGCGGTGCCCTTGTTCAGCAACGGATCATTCAACAGCGCGCTTCCGCGCGGGAGAGGCAAACCACCTTGGGAATCCAAGCCGCCATCATGTGACGTCATAGGCCAAGTATGCCACGGAAGCGACGTTGCGGCTCGTCAATTCTTGCGCGGAACCGCGCATTTAACGCCCTCTTGGAAGCCGTGAAGTGCGGCGTGAAAGCGGGTAAGAAAAGTGCGGAGAAAGGGGGATCCCGACTCAGTCCCCCGCTGTCTGTGACGATGACACCGACAGAGGCAGCGCACGGTTATGAACCATCCACATGGATACGCCTTTGTGCAGGGCTGGGCGATCACCGAATCGGCCAAGGTCACCGCCCGACTGGAGGTCTGTCGTCACCCGCAAGGTGGCTGGACCGTGCGTGAGACCCAGGGCACTACATCGATCAGCCTGTACCGTGGGTCATTCGCCTCCCGGCATGCGGCGGATCGTGAACTCCATGTGATCCAAGCTCACCGCCTGCAGGAGTTGCTTCATTGCCACACCCGGGTGCGCGTGCGCATGGTGGACGACGTGCACGCCGAACAGCTGGCGTTGCCCGGCATTGTCTGACGTGGAATGTTTCGCCCCCGGACAGCTGCGCGAAGGCTGTCCGGCAAGGGTGCACGGACCTCGAACGGTGAGCTCGAGGCGAGGTCTAGACCAGATCGGTGGCGCCCATCAGGTAGCGATCGCATTCGCGGGCCGCGCCGCGGCCTTCATTGATGGCCCAGACGACGAGACTCTGTCCGCGGCGGCAGTCTCCAGCGGCGAAGATCCCCTTGATGTTGGTGACGTACTTCTCGTGTTCGGCTTTGATATTGGAGCGAGGGTCGGTCTCGAGGGACATCTCCTTGAGCAGCGCCTGTTCCGGTCCGAGGAAACCCAACGCGAGCAGGGCCAGCTGGGCGGGCCGGGTTTTCTCCGTGCCCGGGACTTCCTTGGGGATGAACTGACCTTTTTCGTTCTTCTCCCATTTGATCTCGACCGTCACGACCTCCTTCAACTGTCCCTGATCGTCCCCGACGAACTTCTTGACCGTGGTGAGATAGACCCGGGGATCCGAGCCGAAGCGGGCCGAGGCCTCTTCCTGTCCGTAGTCGAGCTTGTACACCTTGGGCCATTCCGGCCACGGGTTGTCGGCGGCGCGTTCCGTGGGAGGCTTGGGAAGGATTTCAATTTGCACGAGGCTCTTGCAGCCGTGGCGCATGGAGGTGCCGACGCAGTCGGTGCCGGTGTCGCCGCCACCGATGACAATCACATCCTTGCCCTTGGCGTGAATCGGCGAGGCCGTGGCGCCACCAAGGACTGCCTTGGTGTTGGCAGTGAGGAATTCCATCGCGAAGTGCACGCCCTTGAGCGAGCGGCCTTCGATGGGAAGGTCGCGTGGCTGGGTGGCTCCGGTGCAGATGACGGTGGCGTCGAATTCCTTGAGGAAAATCTGTGGTTCGACATTCTCGCCGACGTTGGCGTTGCAGATGAACTTGATGCCCTCGGCCTCCAGCAGCTTGATGCGGCGAAGCACCACCTCCTGCTTGTCGAGCTTCATGTTGGGAATGCCATACATGAGCAGACCGCCGGGGCGGTCCGCGCGTTCGTACACCGTGACGGTGTGACCGGCCCGATTGAGCTGGGCGGCGGCGGCGAGTCCGGCGGGACCGGAGCCGATGACCGCGACCCGCTTGCCCGTGCGGGTCTTGGGAGTCTCCGGCAGAACCCAGCCCTCGTCCCATCCGTGGTCGATGATCGAGGCCTCGATGTTCTTGATCGTCACCGGCGGAGCGTTGATGCCGAGCACGCAGGAGCCTTCGCACGGGGCCGGGCAGACGCGGCCGGTGAATTCCGGGAAGTTGTTGGTTTTGTGCAGCCGGTCGAGGGCCTCTTTCCAAAGACCGCGGTAGACCAGGTCGTTCCACTCCGGGATCAGGTTGTTGATCGGGCAGCCCGAGGCCATGCCGCTGATCAACTTGCCTGTATGACAGAAGGGGATACCGCAATCCATGCAGCGGGCTCCCTGCTGACGGAGCTTCTTCTCCTCCATGTGGTGGTGGAACTCCTTCCAGTCCCGCACCCGCTCGGAGGGAGTGCGATCGACAGGCAGTTCGCGGAGGTACTCGATGAAACCGGTTGGCTTTCCCATGGGGATTTGAAATTTGAGATTTGAAGTTTGAGGTTCGCCGGTGGCGCCGGCGATCAGTTGCCACCCACGCGGGACGTGTCGCGGGCGTTTTCCTCGAACGCGGCCATGATGGCCTCGTCTCCGGTCAATCCCTGTGCCTGGGCGCGGTCGATGCAAGCGAGCATGCGCTGGTAATCCTTGGGCATGACCCGGACGAATTTGGGCAGGTAGGCATCCCATTCCGCCAGGATGCGGCCCGCCTTGACGCTCTTGGTGTAGGCGAGGTGCTTCTCAATGGCCCCGCGCAGCTCGGCGACATCCTTGGGGGAGTCGACCTTGCCGATGCCGACCATCTGGAGGTTCACCCGCCTTGCGAAGTCGCCCGATTCGTCGAGCACGAAGGCCACGCCGCCGGACATGCCGGCGCCGAAGTTGCGGCCGGCCGGGCCGATGATGACGACGCGACCGCCGGTCATGTATTCGCAGCCATTGTCACCAATGGCCTCGACGACCGCGTTGACGCCGGAGTTGCGCACGGCGAAGCGTTCACCGGCCATGCCCCGGATGTAGATTTCGCCGGAGGTGGCGCCGTAGAGCGCGACATTGCCGACGATCATGTTGTCCTCGGCCTGGAAGCGGGCCGCGGACGACGGGAACACGATGATTTTGCCGCCGGAGAGACCCTTGCCGATGTAGTCGTTGGCGTCGCCCTCGAGCGTGAACGTCATGCCCCGGGTCATGAAGGCTCCGAAGCTCTGTCCGGCCGAGCCCTTGAAGTGCAGCCGGATGGTGTCCTCGGGAAGGCCCTTGGCGCCGTGCTTGCGGGTGATTTCGCCGCTGGTGATGGTGCCGGTGACCCGGTTGACATTGCGGATGGGCAGTTCGGCGATGACCTTTTCGCCGCGCTCGATGGCGGGTTCGCAGAGTGCGAGCAGCGTGGTGACGTCGAGTGAGCGGTCGATGCCGTGGTCCTGCTTGGTCTGGCAGAAGCGGCCGACCTCCGGTCCGACGTCCGGCTGGTAGAGGATGCTGGAGAAGTCGAGCCCCTTGGCCTTCCAGTGGGTGATGGCCTTGCGCGATTCGAGCTTGTCGGTCCGGCCGACCATTTCCTCGATGGTGCGGAAGCCAAGCTGGGCCATGATCTCGCGCAGGTCATCGGCGATGAACCGCATGAAGTTCACCACGTGCTCCGGCTTGCCGGTGTATTTGGCGCGCAACTGCGGATCCTGGGTGGCGACGCCGGCCGGGCAGGTGTTGAGGTGGCAGACACGCATCATGATGCAGCCCGTGGCGACGAGCGGCGCGGTGGCGAAACCGAACTCCTCGGCGCCGAGCAGTGCGGCGATGGCGACGTCGCGGCCGGTCTTGAGCTGGCCGTCGGTCTCGACCGCGATGCGGGAGCGCAGGTTGTTGAGGACGAGCGTCTGATGGGTTTCGGCGAGGCCGAGCTCCCAGGGCAGGCCCGCATGCTGCAGCGAGGTCTGCGGCGAGGCGCCCGTGCCACCGTCGTATCCAGAAATCAGAACCACGTCGGCGTGGGCCTTGGCCACGCCGGCCGCGATGGTGCCGACACCGACTTCGGCCACGAGCTTGACGCTGACGCGGGCGTGCCGGTTGCCGTTCTTGAGGTCGTGGATGAGTTCGGCCAGATCCTCGATCGAGTAGATGTCGTGGTGGGGAGGCGGCGAGATCAGTCCAACGCCGGCGGTGGTGTGCCGTGTCTTGGCGACCCAGGGATAGACCTTGGAGCCGGGCAGCTGGCCGCCCTCGCCGGGTTTCGCGCCCTGGGCCATCTTGATTTGAAGCTCCTTGGCACTGACCAGGTACTCGCTGGTCACGCCGAAGCGGCCGGATGCCACCTGTTTGATGGCGGAGTTCTTGGAGTCGCCGTTGGGCAGCGGCAGGAAGCGTTCGGGGTCTTCCCCGCCCTCGCCGGTGTTGGATTTGCCGCCGATGCGATTCATCGCGATGGCGAGGGTTTCGTGCGCTTCCTTCGAGATGGAGCCGTAGGACATGGCGCCCGTCTTGAACCGCTTCATGATGGCCTCGGCCGGTTCCACTTCGGAGAGCGGGATGGGCGTGCCCACCTTGAAATCGAGGAGACTTCTCAGAGTGCAGAGGTTCTTCGACTGGTCGTTGATGAGGGCGGCGTATTCCTTGTAGGCCGCGACGCTGGCGGTGCGGACCGCCTTCTGCAGCTTGTGGATCGACTCCGGGGTGAAGAGGTGGGCCTCGCCGTTGGCACGCCACTGGTAGAGCCCCCCGCCCGGAAGGGTGTGGCTGTTGGCGGCGCGATCCGAGTAGGCGGCCCGATGGCGGAGGAGGACTTCCTGCGCGATGACATCGAGACCGATGCCGCCGACGCGCGAGGGAGTCCACGTGAAGTAATGGTCGATCACGTCCTGCCGAAGGCCGAGCGCCTCGAAGACCTGTGCGCCGCGGTAGCTCTGGATGGCGGAGATGCCCATCTTGGACATCACCTTGATGACGCCCTTGGAGGCGGCCTTGACCATGTTCTTGCAGGCGGTCTTGTGGTCGATGCCCGTGAGGTGACCCTCGCGGATCATGTCGTCGATCGTCTCGAATGCGAGGTAGGGATTGATGGCGGAGCAGCCGTATCCAATGAGCAGGGAGAAATGATGGACCTCGCGGGCCTCACCTGTTTCCAGGACGAGGCTGACCCGGGTGCGCAGTCCTTCCCGGATGAGGTAGTGGTGCAGCCCGGCGATGGCGAGCAACGCGGGGATCGGGGCGGTGTCGCGGGTCACGCCGCGGTCGCTCAACACGATTACGTTGATCTCCTCTTCCTCGATCATGCGGCGGGCCATGATGGAAAGTTCCTCCATGGACTTGGCCAGGCCGCGCTCGCCGCGGGTGACGCGGAAGAGAATCGGCAGGACGCCGACGCGCAGCCCGGGGAGCTGGGTCCGGCGAATCTTGGCGAAGTCCTCGTTGGTCAGGATCGGCCACTTCAGTTCGACGCGCCGGCAGGCGGAGGGCTGCGGGTTGAGCAGATTGCCTTCGGAGCCGAGACGAGTTTCGGCCGAGGTGACGATTTCCTCGCGGATCGAGTCGATCGGCGGGTTGGTGACCTGGGCGAAGAGCTGCTTGAAATAGTCGTAGAGCAGGCGGGGCTTGTTGGACAGCACCGCGAGGGCGGAGTCGTTGCCCATCGAGCCGATGGCCTCCACGCCGTCGCGGGCCATGGGAGTCAGGATGATCCGTTCGTCCTCGTGCGTGTAGCCAAAGGCGGTCTGTCGCTGCAGGAGCGTCTCGTGATCGGGGGTCTCCACGGCGGGCGCCTCGGGAAGGTCGCTGAGGTGGACGAGGTGCTCGTCGAGCCACTTCCGGTAGGGGCGGGCGCTGCAGATCTCGCGCTTGATTTCCTCGTCCTCGATGATGCGGCCCTGTTCCGTATCGATCAGGAACATACGACCCGGCTGGAGACGACCCTTGGTGACGATGTCCTCCGGGGCGATGTCGAGCACGCCGGCCTCGGAGGCCATGACGACCAGGCCGTCCTTGGTGACGTAGTAGCGGGACGGACGGAGTCCGTTGCGATCCAGAATGGCCCCGATCTGGCGGCCGTCGGTGAAGGCGATCGAGGCGGGGCCGTCCCACGGCTCCATCAGGCAGGAGTGATACTGGTAGAAGGCGCGACGATCGTCGTCCATCGACTCGTGGTTGGACCACGGTTCCGGGATCATCATCATCATGGCGTGCGCCAGCGGCCGGCCGGCCAGCACGAGCAGTTCGAGGGTGTTGTCGAACATCGATGAGTCACTGCCGTTCGGATTGATGATCGGCAGGATCTTCTGGATGTCTTCGCCAAAGAGTTCGCTCTCGAAGAGCGCCTGGCGGGCGTGCATCCAGTTGATGTTGCCACGCAGCGTGTTGATTTCGCCGTTGTGGGCGAGATAGCGGTAGGGGTGGGCGCGTTCCCAGCTGGGGAAGGTGTTGGTGCTGAAGCGCGAATGGACGAGTGCAAGCGCCGTCTCCATCAGCGGATTCTTCAGGTCGGGGAAGTACTGGTCCACCTGCTCGGTCGTGAGCATGCCCTTGTAGACGAGCGTCTTCATCGAGAGACTGGCGATGTACCAGTACTCGGCGCCGGCGAGGGTCGAGGTGCGGATTTCGGTGTAGGCGCGCTTGCGGATGATGTAGAGCTTGCGCTCGAAGGTGGCGTCGTCCGTCACCTCCGGCCCGCGTCCAATGAACACCTGACGCATGAACGGTTCACAGGAAAGGGCGGTGTCGCCGAGGGGGGCGCTATTGGTTGGCACGGTGCGCCAACCCAGGAAGACCTGTCCTTCGGACTGGATGACCTGCTCAAATTTCTCCTCGATCTTGCGACGCACGGTCGGATTGCGCGGCAGGTAAACAAGACCGCAACCGTAGTCGCGGGCGGCGGGCAAGGTGATGCGCGAGTTCTTGCAGACCTCCTGAAAAAAGCTATGCGGCATCTGCAGCAAGATCCCGGCGCCATCTCCCGTGTTGATCTCGCTTCCACTGGCTCCACGGTGATCCAGATTGCGCAGCACTTGCAGGCCCTGTTCGAGGATGCGGTGGGATTTGCGCCCGTGCATATCCACCACGAAACCGACGCCGCAGGCGTCGTGTTCGAACCAAGGGTCGTAGAGACCCTGCTTCTTGGGCAGGCCCAGTGCGGGTGAGGAGGAGGAGGAGCTTTCGGGGCGGCTGTTCATGGGCATTTTCCGTGATCGGGCACGGGCGAAAAGACTGGGAAAAGGGGTGGAGTTGGGTAGGTCGTCCGGTCGAACGGGAGCTGGCGAGCCGGGAAAAAGGCAAAAAAAGGGCCGGTCACGCAATGCGCGAAGCCGGCCCGGCAGCGGGAAACGGGATAGCGGAGCGCGAGGTCAGAAGAAGCGGATCGTTTTCGTGGCCATCTTGGCGTGTTCTTCGTCGGAGCAGCCGGCGTTGGTGGGCGACTCAGTCGAGCGATCGGTCGGTGTAACCAACTGATTGGAGAGGAGGTAGTTCTCAACCTCTTCACCCGAGATATCGGAGAGCATCACTCCATCGATCTCCACGCAGGGAGAAAGCGGTTGACCCGACTTCTGCACCATTTCTGCGTAGTTGGCGCGGTCGTTGATGATGTCGATATCTGCAAACGGCAGGCTATACTTGCGGAAAATGGCGCGAACACCATTGGACCAGCCACAGTGCGGTTTGAGATAGGCTTTGATCTTCATGTGGTAAGCGTGTGGGGAGACAAGCAGCGTGCAACTGTGGAGAGGAGGTATTCCGGCGGCAAGCGGAAGTTTACAACTTCCTGTAGCGATTGTAGTCGGAGGGTCCGAATTGGAGGTTCGTCCGAGGGAGATTCGTTTTTCCGCTAGCGGGGAGATCGGGTTTCACCTAGACGCGACCCATGAAAGTCCTCGTCACGGGCGCCGCCGGATTCATCGGCTACCATGTTTGCCGTCGTTTGGCGGAGTCGCGACGCTGCGAAGTCACTGGCATCGACAACCTGAGTGACTACTACTCGGTCGACCTGAAACGGGCTCGATTGGCAGAACTGGCTGGTTTCGAGGATTTCAGGTTCGTACAACTCGACTTTTCGGATGCTTCGAAACTGGGCGGACTTTGGGCCCAGCTTCGACCCGACTACGTGGTGCATTTGGGGGCTCAGGCTAACGTCCGCCACAGCGTCGATCACCCTGCGGCGTATGTCCAAAGTAACCTGATCGGCTTCTTTAACATCCTGGAGGCGGCGCGTGCGCATCCGCCAAAACACCTGGTTTATGCTTCATCGAGTAGTGTTTACGGTGGATTGCTGGCTACGCCATTTCGGGAAAGTGACGACACCAGCCGGCCCCTGTCGTT
>JAXMHM010000039.1:0-90976 GCA_046346755.1 Opitutaceae bacterium
TCCGGGGAGACCAACTGGAAGTACACCGGTCCGAACAAGGACATGTATCAGGTGGAACACGACGAGCTCTTCGCCGCGATCCGTTCCGGCAAGCCGGTCAACGACGGCGTGTCCATGGCCCACAGCACGATGATGGCGATCATGGGGCGCATGGCGGCCTACACCGGCCAAGTGGTGACGTGGGACCAGGCGCTCAACTCCAAGGAAACGCTCATGCCCGCAACGCTCGACTGGAGCGCCCCGCTCTCCGTCGCCGCCCGGGCCACACCCGGCCAGACCAAGCTCGTCTAAGGCGGAACGATTCAATGGAACCGCGAATGGACACGAATCGACACGAATGAAGGCAAGGACGGAGAACGAAAGAGCGCGAGGTCACGGCATCGCGGTCCGGAATCGAGCAGCGCTCCGATCCAACTCCCTTCGAATTCGTGTTCATTCGTGTCCATTCGTGGTTTCCGTCTATCTACCTAGACTCGTCTAAGCCCTGAGCCAGAACGTCATGGTGCTCCTGCGCGCAGCCGTTCGGCTGCTGATGCTGCTTGGCTGCGTCGCATCCGGCGTCCCGGCCGCCGCCGGCGACCTCGAGGACGGGCGTCGCGAGTTTGTGGAGCCGCACATGGGCACGCTCTTTCGGATTGTGCTCTACGCTCCACCCGGAGTCGACGGATCCGCCGCCGCCAAAGCCGCCTTTGCCCGGGTCGAAGCCCTCAACCGCGTGCTCTCCGACTACGATCCGGAAAGCGAGGCCATGCGGCTGTGTCGGGAGCCCGCGGGCGCAACCGTGCCGGTGAGCACCGATCTGTTCTCCGTGCTCACACAGGCCCGGAATCTCGCCGTCGCCTCGGGTGGAGCCTTCGACGTCACCCTCGGCCCTCTGACCCTGCTCTGGCGCACCAGCCGTCGCAGCGGCGTCCTGCCGGATCCCGTTTCGCTCGCCGCCGCCAGGGACGCAAGCGGGTTCGCCCACCTTCACCTCGACGAGGCTCGCCGTTCGGTCCGACTGCAGCGCACCGGTATGCGGCTCGACTTTGGTGGCATCGCCAAGGGCTTCGCCGCCGATGCCGCCCTCGCCGTGCTGGCGCAGCACGGCGTCGCCCGCGCCCTGGTCGCGGCCAGCGGCGACCTGGCGCTTGGCGAGCCTCCTCCCGGCAAAGAGGGCTGGACGGTCGCACTCGAGCCGTTCGGATCCCCTTCCGACCCGCCGCCAACACTCGTGCTCGCCAATGCGGGTGTATCCACCTCGGGTGACACCGAACAGTCGGTCACCCTGGGCGGCGTGCGGTACTCGCACATTGTCGATCCCGCCACCGGACTCGGCCTGACCCGCCGCGTGGCCGTGACCGTCGTGGCCCGGCAGGCCACCCTTACGGACGGACTCGCCACCGCCTGCAGCGTGCTCGACGCCGACCGGACCCGCGCGTTGGTCGAGGCACTGCCCGAACCGGCCCACGTCATGGTCCACGAGCGGCACCCGGACGGTTCCGTCCAGTGCATCACCTACGGCCGCCCGCCTGCACCTTTCACGTCCTCATCCCCATGACTTCCCACCGTCATCCTCTCCTCGCCCTCATCCTTCCCGCGCTCCTCGTCAGCCTCACTGCCTACGTCGCGAGGGCCCAGACGCCACCCGAGCTCGATCCGCGCGAACTCGCCTTCGCGCGACAACTGCGGGACAAGATCGTTGCCGCCGCCAAAGCGGACGCCCACGAATTCAAATCCTACACCGAGTCGATACCGGGCACTGAGGTGACATTTGCCCTGAAGCCCATCCCGGCCGGCACCTTTGTCCTCGGCAGTCCGGAAACCGAAAAAGGGCGTCAGGCCGATGAAGGGCCGGCCGCGAAGGTGGCACTGGCCGGATTCTGGATGGGGCAGCACGAAGTCACGTGGAACGAGTATGAGGTATTTATGTTTGCCACGGATGCGGCCGGCAGCGCCGGCAAGGCCGAGGCCGACGCCGTCTCGCATCCAACGAAGCCCTACGTGGAGATGAGTTTTGGCATGGGACGCGAGGGCTTCCCGGCGATCAGCATGACCCATCACGCCGCCTCCAAGTACTGCCAGTGGCTGAGCGCCAAGACCAAACGCTATTACCGACTGCCCACCGAGGCGGAGTGGGAGTACGCCGCCCGCGCCGGCACCCGGAGCGCCTACTCGTTTGGTGAAGACCCAGCGCAGCTTGCCCAGTACGCCGTCTTTCAGGCGGACAAGTATGCGCGGGTGGGCAGCAAGCAACCCAACGCCTGGGGACTCTTCGACCTGCACGGCAATGTCTCTGAGTGGACGCTCGACCAGTACGAACCCGACGCCTACAGCCGCCTGCAGGGCAATCCCTCCCCGGGCACGTGGGTCCGTTCGACACGCCCCTACCCGCACGTCGTGCGTGGCGGCAACTGGAGCGACCCTGCCGAGCTGCTGCGCAGCGCCGCCCGGCGCGGCTCCAGTCCCGACTGGAAGATGCTCGACCCCCAGCTGCCAAAGAGCATCTGGTACCACACCAGCGCCCCTTGGATCGGCTTTCGGGTCGTCCGCCCCGTGGAACTCCCTTCCGCCGAGGAAATGGCCCGCAGCTGGAACAACGGCGTGGCTCTCGACGAGTGAAGTCCGGCTCAGGTGAGCCCGAGCCACCCTCGCGCCACGGCGGCGTCGCGACGGAAGAGCTCGACCGTGGTCGCGCGCTGGGCGTAGGGCGTGGGTTCCAGCTTGGGATACTCGACGTGGATGCAGACGGGCAGGCTCGCCCGGCTGCCCACGATTTGTTTCACCATCGCCTGGGTGACAATGCCCTCCGATAGCGGCGTCTCGATCGTACGGTCCCGGTCCCACCGGAAACTCTTCAG
Source organism: Opitutaceae bacterium (assembly GCA_046346755.1). Classification (GTDB taxonomy): domain Bacteria; phylum Verrucomicrobiota; class Verrucomicrobiia; order Opitutales; family Opitutaceae; genus UBA6669. The sequence continues at coordinate 2,841 of JAXMHM010000039.1, forward strand.
GTACAGCGCGCCCACCCGCGGCGCGATCAGACGTACGGCGGTCGGCCAGGACCGCCCCTGTTCGACGAGGAGGTGGCGGGTGTCGAAGGCGACCGCAAACTGGGCCGGGTCGATGTCGTCCAACATCAGGTCCAGGTCCCAGATGGCGGAGCCCACAAACTCCGCGCCCGCATGATTCTGAAAAAGGCCCTGCAGGCCGAGGGACCGGTTCATCGCGGCAAAGTCCTTCAGCTGGCTGCGGAATTCGGACAGCTGTTTCTTCAGGGGGACGGTCTTGTCGTACCTGTAACCGCGGTGACGATACTGCGTGATCCCGAGATCGCGGGCGGTGCGCAGGGCGCGTTCCACGTCGGGTTCGTCGGGACGCAGAAACGACGTGGCCAGAACGAGGATGCGGCGCTTGCGGCGGGCGAGGGCCTCGGCCAGCGGGGGCAGGTCGTCCGCCGCGCGCTCGGGGCGGACATGGCCCTCCGGACGGAGGGTCAGCTCCAGATCCAGGCCGATCTCATCATAGGTCTGAGCCGTCTCCGCCGGGGTGTATTTCTCAAAGAAGTGCTTTTCGAAGCCGGCGATGGGAAACGCCTCGGCCTTGGACGCCGGCGCCGCCGCCTGCGCCGTTTCGGCGAGCCCAAATGTCGCGGCCACCGCCGCGCCGGCTTTGGCGGTTTGAACGAGGAAATCGCGTCGCGTCACGGGGGAAGAGGGGTTGGAGGCCATTCCCTCATGCAAACAACCCCACCCCCGCGCTGCAACCCTCCGTCACGGCGATCCCACGTGGGTCGGAGCGGCGGCCGCCGTCTCCGGCACGACCGGGGACGCGGGGGCCCGGGCCGGTTGCGAGGCCACCACCTGAATCATCAACCGCGGGCCCTTGCCGTCCGGCCGTCCCGCTGCCACGCCGACAATCCCCGCCGCCGCCACGAGCGGGGCGCGTGGGGTGACTACGGCCAAGTGGCACACCAACGCCGGTTTCTTGTTCAGGTTGATGACAAAGGGCAGGGCGTAGGGGGTGAGATCCGGGAGCAGCCAGGGGCCCGGCTCCATCTTGCGGACGGCGGCACTGACAAACTCAATTCCAATGTCGGGAACCTTGCCTCCGCTCTTGAGGATCGACCACCACGGTACGTCGATGACCGACATGAGGATGTCCTGCAATCCAGGGGTCCGGCTGACGATTCCGAAAAACTCCAACAGCGCCGGCAGCGAGCCAATCAGCGCGCGCTCGTCTTCAACGGTCAGCCCGTGGATCGCCGCCCGTTTCTGTGCCGCCGCCACGACATCCGGCGGAAAGGGCTGGCCCCCAAAACCCAGGGACTGTTGTTCCGCCGGAGCGCCCCCCTCCTTGGTCGCCTGCGACCGCGCGGCCTGCAGCCGAAGTATGACCTGACAGGAACGATCGAGTCCCAACCCCAAGTATTCGGACTGGGTCAAAACCCGCACCCGTTTTCCGTCCCTGGCTTCACGCGACGGCGCCCTTCCCTGCTCAAACGGCCCGAGCACTCGCATCGCGAGCGCCGCCCGGCTCCCGGCAAAACGAAACTCGTGCCCGGTGGAACTGAACAGGCGCATGCCGCGGGCGGGCGGCAACTTCGACTCTTTTTCGTTCAGTTCGGTCGCCGAGACCTGCACCAACCACTGCTTGACGGCCTTGCCCTCCACCCACGTCACCAAGGCCGTGAGCCCATCTCCCACCGCCAGGCCACGGGGCGTCTCGGCAATTGCCAACGGAGCAAGGCTCACCGCCCCCGCCTCCGCCGCCGCGCGCGTGCCCGGTTGAACCTCATGAAAGGTAAACGCGGGAAGGGTCGGGGGCGCCGCCGACACGACCGCTGCCGAACCGAGAAGAAACAGGGAAATAGCTACGGCTTGGACCCGGCAAACCCGCCCGCCCAGGAAGGAAACCATGTGAGAAGTGAACATCGAAGCGAAGTGCGACCCGCACGGAGGGTGCGAGATCCCTCCCCCAGCATCAACGACCGGCGCCCTCGAGCCCCGGTCGGACCAGACAGGGCTGCTTGGGGTCAAACTTCCAACCCGGACAAAGGCACTGCATGGCCACCGCATCATCGCGCCCGCCCAATCCGTGATCGGTGTACCGTTGATGGGCACGACGCACCTGCTCCAGATCGACCTCGACACCCAAGCCAGGGCCTTCGGGAACCGCGATGGCACCCTTCGAAATGATCAAGGGCGATCGGGTCAGGCGTTCGGTGCCTTCCTGCCAGATCCAGTGGGTGTCGAGTGCGGTGATCGCACCCGGCGCGGCCGCCGCCACGTGGGTGAACATGGCAAGGGAGATGTCGAAATGGTTGTTGGAGTGCGAACCCCAGGTCAGCCCCCAGGCGTCACATAGCTGCGCGACCCGGACCGAGCCCTGCATCGTCCAAAAATGCGGATCCGCCAGGGGAATATCAATCGCCCCGGCCCGGATCGCATGACCCAGCTCCCGCCAGTCGGTCGCGATCATATTGGTGGCCACCGGCAATCCGGTCGCACGCCGGAATTCCGCCAGCACTTCCCGTCCCGAATACCCTTTTTCCGCACCGCAGGGATCTTCGGCGTAGGCGAGGACGTCGCCACGTCCGCGACACAATCGGATGGCCTCGGCGAGACTCCAGGCGCCGTTGGGATCCAGCGTGATGCGGGCCGACGAAAATCGCCGTGCCAGCGCTGTCACCGCCTCCATCTCCACCTCCCCGGCCAGAACGCCGCCCTTCAGCTTGAAGTCACTGAATCCGTACCTGGCATGCGCCGCCTCGGCCTGACGGACAATCGCGTCAGCCGTGACCGCCTCTTCATCCCGAATCCGAATCCAGTCATCCCCCGCGTCGGGCTGAGCCCGATACGGGAAAGGCGTTCGCTTGCGATCGCCCACATAGAAAAGATAACCCAGCACGGGCACCGTGGCGCGCTGCTGCCCCTCCCCCAGCAGCGCCGCGACCGGCACCCCGAGGTGACGGCCCAGCAGGTCAAGCAGCGCGGACTCCAGGGCGGTGACTACGTGGACGGTTGTCCGCAGGTCGAAAGTCTGCTGTCCCCTCCCCCCCACGTCGCGGTCGGCGTAACGTCGACGCACGGTCCCCAGAATGTCCTGATAAGCGCCCAGTGAACGTCCGAGCACCAGCGACCGGCACGCCTCCAGGGTGCTGCGGATGCTCTCACCGCCGGGGACCTCGCCCAAGCCGGTGTTTCCGGAACTGTCCCGCAAGATGACCAGGTTGCGCGTAAAGAACGGACCGTGCGCACCACTCAGGTTGAGCAGCATCGCATCATGCCCTGCGACCGGAATGACCAGCATCTCCACCACAAGAGGGGTGCGGCCCGAAACCGCTGCGGCCGGTGAGGTGGGTTCAAGACGAGATTCCGGGGACGAAAACGACATGGGCAAAGCGAGGGTGCGCCACCCAACCGAACCCCGTGCACCGGCGCAAACCAAAGGTGCTATCCCTCGGGAGAATTGCCCTCGTGTCCGGCCTGATCGGTCCTTCCACACCCTCACGGGGACCCGCACCCGGGTTGATTCCGATCCCGATGCCCGTCGTTCCTCAACGCCGCAGGAAGGCCCGCCGGAGTTGGCACACCGATGTCACCCTGGCACGGCCGGCCCTCCCTTGACCTGATCCGGGGGCTTTGCCGTGATCCTGTGCTTCTCCCCCAAGCCCATGAAGCCCTGTTTTTCTGCCCGCCTGATTGTGACGGCTGTCTGCCTGTCTGCCGGTTTCAGTCCGGCCCACGCCCAGCAGGTGGTCGAGTTGGAACGCCTGGAGGTCACGTCCCAGAAGCGGACCCAGACCATCGAAGACGTACCCATCGCTGTGACCGCCTACAGCGGCGGATCCCTCCGCAAGCTGGGGGTGACGGACCTGAAGAGCCTCGCCCCGTTTGTCCCGGGCGCCTTCATTCAGGAGCAATCGCCGAACAATCCCGGCATCAACATCCGGGGAATCACCACCGACAGTGGCGATCCGCGCAGCGAAACCCGGGTCTCCCTCTTTCAGGACGGGATCTCCATCTCCCGCTCCCGGGCCTCGGTCGTCGAGCTGTTCGACCTTGAGCGCGTCGAGGTGTTGAAAGGCCCCCAGGGCACCCTGTTCGGCCGCGGCGCAGAGGTGGGCGCCGTATCCATCATTCAGAACAAGGCGAAGAACGAGCGCCACCACGAGCTCGCGCTGGGGTTCGGGAACCATGGGGAACGCGTCGTCGAGGGCGTCGCCAACCAGATTTTGTCACCGAATTCGCTGTACGGACGCGTGGCCTTCGTTGCACGGGAGCGCGAGGGCACGATCGACAATGTCGCCGATGGTTCGGACCTCAATGGCAAGCACACCCGCGCCCTGCGGGGCTCCCTGCGCTGGCAGGCGGGACCGGCCACCACCGTCGACCTGATTGTCAACTGGCAGCGCGACGAGCCGCCCGGCGTCGCCTTCAAGAGCGGCACGATCGCCCCGACGGGCGGCACGACCGATCCCTTCACCTTTGCCGAACTGAACCGCGGACGCGGTCTGTACGTGGATCGCACGGTGTGGGGAGCCACCCTGCTGGTGGAGCACGACCTCAGTCCCGCCTGGTCGTTGACCAGCACCACCGGCTGGCGGGAGTACGACTCGATGGAGGAATTCGACGCCGACGGCGCGCGCATCCACCTGCTGGAATTCGCCGAGGACGCACAGGGCCGGCAATTCAGCCAGGAACTGCGATTCAACTACGATCTTGGCCGCCGGCTGACGGGCTTTGCCGGTGTCAGTTACTTCTACGAGGACGGCGTGCAGCGGGTTCCATTTCACGGGGACGAACGCGCGCTCTGGCCTTTTCTTTCGGGACAGTTTCGCAGCGGCCTGATCGCCGCCGGTGTTCCATCGGCGCTGGCGAACTTCGCGCTCCCGACCGTCAATCCGTTTGTCCCCCAGACCAACCTGCCCGCCACCCTGGCGGCGTTCGCCAATCCTGCCCTGCCGCCATCGATTCAAGGGCTCGCCTTACTCGCCAACGCCCCCCTGAAGGCGGTGCAGGAGGAGGAGTACCGGGCCGATGGCAAGACCTCCGCAATCGAGGTCTTCCTGGATGGCACCTACCGGGTTACCGACGCCTTTGAACTGAGTGCCGGGCTGCGCTTCACGCACGAGGAGCTTACCTCGGGCTACCGGGTGATCAACAGCGCCACCCCTTCCACGATCGGGTTCATTCTCAGTGCCTCGCCCAATGTCGCCTTTGCTCCCACCAACGGGCAGCGCGAGTCGAGCGACACTTATACCTCGGTCGTGGGACGTCTGGTGGGTCGCTACACCTTTTCCCCAAGCCTCAATGCCTATGCCAGCATCGCCCGCGGACGCCGGCCCAACAGCATCGTGGTCGACGCCACGCAGACCACGTTCCTCGATGAGGAGACCATGTGGAACTACGAGGTCGGACTCAAGGGGCTGTGGCTGGACAAGCGGGTCTCGTGGAACGCCGCCGCCTTCACCTACGACTACAGCAACTTCCAAACCACGATCATCGACCCCACCAATCCCGGGCGCTTCATTCCCAGCGACGGCGGCAATGCCACCGGCCGCGGCTTCGAGGTGGCGCTCCAGGGCGCGGTCACCCGCGACCTCACGGTGTTCACGTCCTACGGCTTCACGGATGCCACCTTTGACGACACCGGCGACAACGGCCAGCGCCAGCAATTCGCGGGCAATTCCTTTCGCCTCACCGCCAAACACACCCTCGCCCTGGGCGCTCGCTACGACTTCGACCTGGGAAACCTGGGTCGTTTCCACCTCAGTCCGGTCTTTCAGTATAAATCCAAGCACTACTTCGAGGACAACAATGCCAACTTCGGCGGCAGCCTGAGCCAAGGGGCCTTTGGCCTCGTCAACCTCCGCTTCGGCTGGCGCTCGTCCAGCGACCGCTACGAACTCAGCGCCTATGTCGACAACCTCCTGGACAAGAATTACCTGGTCGACGCCGGCAACATTGGCGGCAATTTCGGAATCCCCACCTTCATCGCCGGCAGCCCGCGCTTCTGGGGGGTGTCCGGCGCGGTCCGGTTCTAGCCTGCGGGGGGACCGGCCCTATTCGTCCAACTCGACGTTCCAGTAGGCCAGATCGAGGAAATCCTTCCAGCGCTCGCGCTCTTGGTTGCCAAGGACGAGCGAGATGACGGGGCGCCACTTGGGACGGACCGGCTTGCGGATCAGGCGCATGTGAGCTTCGTGCGGCAGCCGGTTCGCCTTGCGCGAATTGCAGGGAATACAGGAGCAGACAATGTTCTCCCACGTCGTCTTCCCGCCCTGGTCGCGCGGAATGACATGATCGAGATTCAACTCCTCGCGGGAGAAGGTGCGCCCGCAGTATTGGCAGTGATTCTTGTCGCGCTCGAACACGTTGTTGCGCGTCAGCTTGAGCTCCTTGCAAGGCAGTCGGTCAAAGTAGGTCAGCAGAATCACCCGGGGCAGCCGGATCGTCGTTCGCGGCGTCCGCACAATGTCCATTTCCGCCAGGGGTGGATTGCTCTGGGAAAAATCCATCCAATCCATCAACGAAAACACCCGGAAGTCATCGGCGTGGTGGTGTACGACGCTGGCATGGCTCCGCGCAAGCAAGGCGAAGGCCCGGCGGGCACCAATGATGTTCACGGCCTGCCACAGGCGATTGAGCACCAGCACGGGTTGGTCGAGCACGGCGTCCATACTGGGACCTTCCGGTATCGGGCGGTCAAGCCGCTGTCAAGGAGGGGAAAGCAACGATTGGCGGGATTTCCCGCAACCCGAGGGCGGGCGAACTGGATTTCCGGGCTCCACCCGTCTCTCCGAACCCGCTAGTCGCTCGCCCGTTTAAGCTGGGCTGCATAGGAGTCGACCCCGGCGACGATCGACGCCGCAATCTCCGCCCGGTAGGCCGGGGTGGCGATCTTTCGGCCTTCGGCATCGTTCGTCAAATAACCCGACTCCAGCAACACCCCCGGGCAATTGAGCAGGGTCAACACCTTGAATCGTGCGAACTTCATCCCGCGATCAAAGCTCTGAAGTCTGCCCACCAGTTGGCGGTGCATGGCATAGCCAAGCACTGCATTCCAGGGATCCGAAGCATGACCCGGCAGGCCAATGTTGTCCGTGGATTCGCGTTTCGAACTGCTCGACGAACGCTGGCCACGCCGGGTGAGGATGTAGGTTTCGGTCCCGTTCACACTCACCTGCGCAAAGGCGTTGAAATGGATGGAGATAAACAGGTCGGCCCGGGCCCGGTTGGCATAGTAGGCCCGGTCCTCGAGTTCGACGTACTTGTCCGTGGTCCGGGTCATCAGGACTTTGTACCCCTTGGCCTCCAGCTGGGTCTTCACGCGCTGGGCCACGTCCAGGGTCAGGCGCTTTTCATCGAGCTTGAGCGCCTTGTTCTGCGTTCCGGTGTCATTTCCACCGTGACCGGGATCCAGGCAGATGACTTTCAACCGGGGAATTGACCCGGCGACACCGGCAGGACGGAGCAGCGGCCCGAGCAGATCGCGGGCATCCACGGTGCCCAGCCACAGGGTCCCTGCGCTCGCGACAATCGGCTCACCCAGATAGATCCGGAGGCCGTTGATCATCAAGTCGCGCTGATCCGCCTCCAGCACGAGGGTGGTAGAGTCGCTCGACAGCTTCATCCGGCGTCCTGCTTCCACCCAGGTGACCGTGAGTCCGTACTTCGCCGCCCACCCCTTGAGATCCAGGTAGGAGGCACCCATGAAGGTTCTTACACCCCCCGTGCTCTCCGCAGACGCGGAGGTCGATGAACGCCCCCGGGGGGCAGCATCCGCCGCGCTCGTGGCTGCGAGGACGCACACCACGAGCAGACCGATTCCACGGCGAAGCGCGGACCCGGCTTGGTCAAAGCAGTCGCGGATGCGACTCAACCCGAGTCCCGCCCGCACGAACTCAATCCTCGTCGTCGTGACCCGAGTCGGAACCCGTGTCATCGATCGGCTCCTCATCAGGCTCGATCGTGTACTTGCGCTTACGCTTGTTCGGCGGATGCGGCGTGAGCATCACATTGATCTGCTTGCCGAGCAGCTTGGGCTCGCTGTCGGGATGGCCCATGCCGTTGAGTTCGGCCAGGGCATCGGTGATCACCTTGAAACCAATTTCCGTGTGCGCCATTTCGCGGCCGCGGAATTTCAGGCGCAGCTTCACCTTGTTGCCCTTGTCGAGAAACTCCTCGGCGTGGCGGATCTTGGTGTGGAAGTCGTTTTGCGCGATGCGCGCCGAGAACTCGATTTCCTTCAGCTTGCTGGCGGTCGACTTGACGTGGCTTGCCTTCTTCTGCTCCTCGTACACGTACTTGCCGAAATCCATGATTCGGCACACCGGGGGCACCGCATTGGGCGCCACTTCGACGAGGTCGAGGTTGAACTGCTGGGCAAGGGCGATCGCCTTTTCCGTCACCATGATCCCGAGTTGGGTGCCCTCGGGTGAAATGACGCGAATCTGCGGGACTTTGATCCGCGCATTTCTGCGGATGTTCGCAAACGGGTCGTTATTGCGACGCTGATAATAGCCTGAGCGGTTGCCGCTCGAAGGAAACGAATTTGCCATCAATATAAGGAGCTCTGTGTTAGGTCGGCTGGAGTTTCTCCTTAACCCAGCCCTGAAGACAACTCCTATTTCGACAGGGCGCGGCAACAGCCGGGAGATATCGAAGCGGAGGAGGTGGCGGAGCCCGCCCCGCCTTGGCTGGCCCAGCCGTCACGGAAGGAACTCACTACGAGGCCGGAGACGCCAGTATCCGTATCAGACGCTGAAACTCTCCCCGCACGAGCAGCTGGCCTTGGCGTTGGGATTGGCAAACTTGAAGCCGCCGCCCACCATTTGATGGGAATAATCCAACACGGTGCCCTTGAGGTAGAGCGCAGTCTTGGGATCGACCAGGACATCCGCTCCCCCGGTCGTCACCAAAATATCGCCGCGCTTCGGCTCAGCCACAAACCGGAGCTTGTAACTCAATCCATTGCAACCACCTCCAGAGATGGCGATACGAAGCCAGTCACCTTTGGCTTCCCGGGCAATCAGGCTCTTGACCTTCTTGCCGGCCGATTCAGTCAAGCGCACCAGGGCCTCGCTGCCCGCTCTGACACCGTCCGGGAGCACACGACCCGGGGCCGCCGGTGCGGTCGCAGGTGGCGGAGTCACAGCGGGAGAGGTCAAGGTGTCCACGGTCATCACCCCTTACTCAATCCACCCCCTCGCCCGGCGCAAGCGCGCACGCAGGGTACGAGCTGCCCAAACCACCTCGGAAACGCCGGAAAACGCGCTTTCACAAGGCCGTTACATCAGGAACGGCACCGCCAGCGCAAATTCGCCCACACCAAATTCGCGGGAAATTGCGTCGCGTGAACAAGTCGGACCTCAGAGGCGGGACCGGTCGGTCCCGTCGCGGGCTCGCCGCGACTGCGCACGCGCGTCAACCTAAGGGCGATTCGAAGTCGCCGTCTGGTGATAGGGGTAGGGACGGGGATAAACCCGCCCCTCCCTCCGAACCGGACGGGCGGATTTCCCGCATCCGGCTCTCCAGTTGGCATTAAACTCCTTGCGGAGACAGACGTGCCGAAACGTGGGCTCGTTTCAGGCTGAACAAGCCCAGTTCGTCGAAGTAGCGGTTGCGCCATCTTTGGTGGTCGTGTCCTCGGCCGCGCCCGCGTCGCCCTGCGCGTTTGCGCAGGATGGAGCGGAGACGTCCTCGGATGTAACTGTCCAGTCCGTCGAGTCGGTTGCGGCTGCTGTGTTTGAAGTAACCAAACCAGCCTCGGAGCATGTCGTTGAGCGATGCAATCGTCGCCTCCATCGATTCCCCGCTGGTACGCGGGGTCCGCTCCCTCACCTTGTCCTTGAACCGGTCCAGCGCCTTGCGGCGCGGCCACTTTTGATCCCGTTCGAAGTGATACCCGAGGAAGTCAAAACCTCCGGGTCGGGTCGCATCCACCAAGCGGGTCTTGTCGGGATGCAGCGTCAAACCGTTGTCCGCCACCCACGTTTGCACGCGGGACAGCGCGGCTTTCGCCTCCTCCTCGCTTCGGCACAGCAACACGAAGTCGTCGGCATAGCGCACCATCTGCACGCCGGCTTCGGCGAGCAGATGGTCCAATGGATCGAGGTAGATGTTCGCCAGCAAGGGACTGATAACTGCCCCTTGTGGCGTGCCTCGTTCCGTGGGCTCGTGTAGCGTCAATTCCTCCATCACCCCTTGATCGAGGTACCCTCGGATCAACGCCAGCACCCGACTATCCGCGATGCGTTCCTGCACCCGGCTCATCAGCCGGTCTTTCGGAATCGTGTCGAAGTAGGCCTTCAAGTCCGCGTCCACTATCCACGTAGACCCCTCATCGAGGAGCTCTTGCACGCGGCGCAGCGCGTCCTTGCAACCACGTCCGGGTCGGAACCCATAGCTGTGCTCTGCGAAGCGGTGCTCAAAGATTGGCTCGATCACCATGCGCAGCGCCGTCTGCACGATGCGGTCCAGCACCACCGGGATTCCCAGGGGGCGCTTCTCCATCGTGCCGGGCTTTGGTATCCACACCCGTTTCACCGGCAGGGGTTGATAGCTCGCTTTTCGCAGTTGCTCTTTAAGGTCGAGCAGACCGCGGGGGCAGTCTTTGGCGAAACGCGCCACCGTGATGTTGTCCACGCCGCTGCCTCCTGCGTTGGACTCCACCTTTTCCCATGCCAGCTCCAGGGTTCGGTCTGCATAGACTTTGTCGATCAGACTAAACCACAGGTTTCCTTTCACCCCTCTTACGAGGGCCGTCTGCATGCGCTCCGTCCACACCTCCGGTTCGGCTCCCGCCACCCGTATGGGGGTGGCGCTTGTCTCTCCCGCTTGCTTATCCCTTTGGGGAACTGTCGCGGGTTTGGTTTCCTTGGGTGTTTCCATCACGCGTTTACCTTCCTAGGTCCCTTCGCTCCCCCGGCATTACCCGGCTTCTCTGCTCCTATGGACCCTCTGACTCCGTCGCGGCTCAGCCTGCCGCTCCGGGATCTCCACTTACTCCATGCTCCCTTCCGGTCGTTCCGACTCCACCCACACTCGCACCGGCCTGTGTCCAGTTTTGGCAGTTCCCGGACCGTCACAGACTCACCGCTTGCGCGGCAGGCTTCGCTCTTACCTCGCTGGCTCGCCCGTTGCGCTTGCCGTATCGAGTTCACTTTCGTTTCGGACCAACCTTCCGCTTCCGGCTGCTCCCCACCCCGCGTTGCCGCGGCGCAGTTGCCTTCCGCTGCCCCGGGTTTTCTGCCTGCCCGAGGGTAATGACTTTCACATTCTGAGTTCATGGTTTCATGGACGCACGAGGTGGGTCGCCGACCCCGCGGGGATTGGCCTCGCGTGAAGAAGTCGGACCCCGAAGGCGGGACCGGACGGTCCCGTCGCGGCCTTCCCGCGACTGCGGGACCACCTCCACCAGAGCCGCTGCGATTTTCCGCGACCGGTCCTTAAGTTCACGCACGTGCGCGACTGCAGGGCCACCTCCAATGGAAACGCGGCAATCCACCAAGCTAGGTCCTTACGCTGACGCGCCTGCGCAAACTGCCGCGCACGAGGTCTCGCCCCTCAAACCGTCTTAGGGCTTCTTGTCCTTCATCAGCACCTCGAGCAACGCGAAGCTGCGTTTGGGATTGATGGCCCGAATCCGGCCGTCGGGCGAAATATCCGTGCCGAGCTTGATCAGGCCTATCACCTGATCGACGGTAAGGCTGGGCTGGACGGCCAGCAACTTGGCCGCGAGGTTGACCACATTCGGCGACGCCATCGACGTCCCCGAGTACTTCATGCGTTCGCCGCCCGGCAGCGTGCTGTCGACTTCGAACCCATTGGCGTGCACATCGACATTCTTGCCGAAGCTGCTGAACGAGGTTTCTTCGCCCGCCTGGTCGACCGCGCCGACGGTCAGGATATTGGGCAGATCGATGCCCGACGGCACGAACTCCGCAAAGGCCGCGTCATTATCGCTGTTCCCCGCCGCCGCCACAAAGAGGATCTCCGGTGCCGAGGCCATGGCTTCCGTCATGGCGTCGCGGAAAAGTTGGAAGTACTCCCGCGCCGTCTTGCGCCGCTCCTCCGGGGTGCCACCCGCCCCGTTGGCTTCAAACGCGCCTTCGATGTCCTTGGGCGAACCACCCCAGCTCATGTTGACCACCCGGACCCCGTATTTCTTGAGGTAGGCGACCGTCGAACGCGCTCCCGCGGCATCCCGCTCCGCCTGCTCGCGCGTCGGAACGTCAGGAATCATGCGGAAATCAAAGGTGATGCGTACGGCCATCAGACGCGCCGCCGGATTGCCGGCCGACGCAATGCCCGCCACATGGGTGCCGTGGGTGTAGTTGCCGAAAAAGTTCAGGCTCTCGACAAACGGCTTCACATCCTCGGGCTTCAGTCCGGAGAGCGTGCGCTTGAGTTCGGATGCTTCCGGGGAATCAATGCTCGACTGGAGATCCAGGTAGCCCTTGGTCCGGTTGCGCATGGTCGGATACGCCGCCTTCTGGGCATCGTCCAACGGCACGAGCAAATCCCGCGTCGGCAGCGCCTTCAGGTCATAAGCAATGCCATAGACGTCGTCGACCCAGCCGTTGCCGTCGTCATCCTTGCCGTCCACCGCCTTCTCTCCGGGATTGGTCCAGCGTTGGCTGGGAAACAGAGCCATGTCCACGCCGCTGTCCCAAATCGCCACGATCACCGGGGTGAGTGAGCCCGACTTCGCCAGACTCACATCGCGAGCCGCCCAGATGTCAGTCTTCACCTTTTGGTGGGCCGCCACATAGGCAGTGAGCGCGGCCACGCGTTCGGCCTTCAGCGGCAGGAGATGGGCCAGCACCGTGCGCTGCGACACCAGGCCCTGCGCCACGTCGCCGCTGACTGTTCCGGTCTTATCCACCCCAGGCTGCACCGAGCTCTCCAGGCCGCCCAGCATCAGGGCCTCAGACGTCACCTCCGCGCCCGCCTTGGCTCCCTTGATGTTCTCCGCTACAAGGTCCCACGGCAGCCCGGCCAGCTTGGCGGCATAGATTTTCTGGAACGCGGCCCGGAAGGCGGCTTCGGACGAAAAATCGCCGCTGCGTCGGGCCGTCATGTACGATTCGATCAGCAGGCCGGCGGTGAGCTTGTTCGCGGGTTTTTCCTCGAGGGAACGAATGGTGGTCAACCGCTCCATCGCCGAGTCGTAACGCCCGGCCTGCACATCGAGCATCATCAGGGTGTTGAGGATCTCCTGCAGGGTGGTGCGGTCCGCAATATCGTAAGTGGCGAGCAGTTTCTCGAGATCCGCCCGCACCGCCGCGGCGAGCGGCTCGTAGGCCGCATCCGACGTCACCACATCGGTGACTTTGCCTTTCAGCGGGTAGCTGAACCGAGGCAGTTGATCTTGGGAGGTGATCTTGGGCTTGTCAGCCGCGAGCAGGGTGGTGGCCAGACCGAGGGCCAAACCGATGCGCAGGAGTCGTTGGCGAAAGGACATCATGATTCCACCCTGCAAGCTGTCCGCCGCGTGGCAAGCCAGCCGCGACCGAATCCAGCGCGGCTTGGCCCGGGTCTCGGAACCCTCAAGCCCGATTTCCACCGGCCCGCAAGGCCACCAGTCGCTTCGCCAGCCCCACCGCATTGGCGAAACTGCGGGCATTGGCCAGGCCTTTGCCGGCGATGGAAAAAGCGGTGCCGTGGTCCGGACTGGTGCGTACGTGCGAGAGCCCCAGGGTCACATTGACCGACTCGTCAAAGTCGACGACCTTGAGCGGCGCCAGTCCCTGATCGTGGTAGAGGGCCACGACCACATCAAACTCACCCCGCAGGGCCCGGACAAAGAGGGTGTCCCCCGGCTGACAGCGCGAGACCCCGGGGTGGCTCAGCCGCAGGCGATCGAGCATGGGGTCGATCAGATCGCGTTCCTCCGTGCCCAACAGTCCGTCTTCGCCCGCGTGGGGATTGAGTCCGCACACCCCCACCCGCGGCGCCGAAATGCCTTCGGCTCGCGCCAGCTCCACCGCCGCCAGAACGGTGCGTTCGACATTGCCGAAGGTCAGATGCGCCGGCACCTCACGCAAGGGGATGTGCCAGGTGAGCAGGACCACTCGCAGCTTCCCACCGCAAAAGGCCATGGTGGGCGTGCCCCGCCAATGGGCCGCAAAAAACTCGGTCTGGCCGGGATAGGCGTATCCAATCTGCGCGAGGCGCGCCTTGCTCACGGGCCCGGTCACCACCCCGGCAAACTCCCCCGCCCCGCACCCCGCCGCGGCCCGTTCCATGGCCGCCCACGCGACCAGCGCGCTCTCTCCATCCGGCTGCCCGGGCACCGCCACGTACTCCTCCTGCCCCACCGAGATCAACTGATCATCGTGCAGGGGAAGTCCGGCCAGCCAGGGCGTGGGACCAATCACCACGAGATCGCGATCCACCTGGGGCAGTGATCGCAGCCAACGCTCGATCACCTCCGGGCCCACGCCGGCAGGATCTCCACAGGTGAGTGCGATTCGTTTCACGGCAAGGATTCAGCCTCTGCGTCCGCATTGCTCCCACGCCGGGGACGCGCGAATCCGCGTTTCCCTCCGGCGAAAAACTCCAAAAACCGCAGGCTCTCCGGCGCCCAAGTGGCACGCGAGGCCAGTGCTTCCGCCGCCACGGTGCGGATGTTGCCCGGGGTGAAATACACCTGCCGGAACAACTCCTTCAGCTCCTGGATGGTCGAGCGCGGCAGCGACCGTCGCTTCAATCCGACCAGATTCAAACCAATCACTTCGTCCCGCTCCGCCACCATGGTGAACGGAGCCACATCGAGGGTGATGCGCGCCAGGCCCGCCACCATCGCTCCTTCGCCGATCCGGCAAAACTGGTGCACCGCCGCCCCGCCACCGATGAAGGTGCGTTCACCCACCGAGACGTGACCGGCGAGCAACACATTGTTCGCCAGGATGACAAAATCACCCAGGCGCACATCATGCGCGAGGTGCGCACCCGCCATGAGGAAGCACTCCTGGCCGACGTGAGTGCAGTGACCGGGTTTGGTGGCCCGATTGATCGTGACGAATTCACGCAAGGTCGACCGCGCCCCCACCTTGACCCCCGAAACGGTCTTGGGGTCGAACCTCAGGTCCTGAGGCTCGCCGCCAATCACGGCATAGGGATGCACCGTCACCCCATCGCCCAGCTCCGTGCCGGTCCGCAAGATCGCACCTGGCAGAAGGGTGACCCCTGCGCCGAGCGTGACGCCGTTCTCCACGATTGCCGATGCGGGGACACCTTGAACCATGCCTCAGCAAATAGCACCGGGCGGTTCACGCCGAGCCAAAATCCTTTCGCCGCCTCACCGCTTCACATTCAGGTCGAGCTGCGCCTCCTTCAGGAGGTCGTAGTGCTTCAGGATGCGAATGACCTGGAGGGTGTCGCTCTTCCGGTAGCTCCGGTTGGCGTCAATCCGTTCGATCAAGTCCTGCAGCATCGCACGAAACGAAATGATTGCATCCACCCCGCGCTCCTTGAGGAGCTGCACACTCTGCGAACGAAACGGTTCCACGGTGGGCAGACTCGGAAGCACGAGTACTTTTGTGATCTCGCCGTCTCCCGCCTCACCCCCTTCACGGGGATCGGCCGGAAACAGCTTCGCCGCATAGTCAACCACCGTCGATTCGAGGAAGCGAAAGATCTCGGGTGAACTCTTCAACATCGCCGGCGTAAACACATCGGTGTGCCACGGCTTGATCGCCACCACCGCGCGGTGCAGGTAGCGGAGCTCATTGACGAAGAGAAAAAAGTCGGGCTTCCGCTCACCCCGCTGCCACAAGGGATTGTAAACGAGGAGATCGATCTCCTCGTCGTTGGTCTTCTTTCGGGCCGTGACCTGGTACTTGCGCAGCTGTCGGATCAGAAATCCGTTTTGCTCAAAGTATTCGCGAACAATCCCTTCGTCGATGGCGGACATAGGTGGTGACCGCGACGCGGCCACCCCCAGCCTGAAGCCTCTGGGCGGCGTTGTCGATCCCGGGCGAGGCCAGCCGACCCCAGGCGCTGAGTGACCGGCTAGACGGCGCCCACCGACCGAAACACGGCCTCGACCGGGGCGAGGTCCACCTCGTCGAGGGTGATCGCCTCACCGAGAGACTTCAGGACCACAAACCGCAGCCGGCCAGCCCTGACTTTCTTGTCCCGTGACATCGCCGCTAACAAGTCCGGCCAGGCCAAGGGCGTCCGCAGGGCCACCGGCAGATCGTGGGCGGCCAGGACCCGCACCACGCGGTCCACGTCGGTGGAAGGAATCAGTCCCAGCCGCTGTGAAAGCCGGGCCGCCGCCACCAGCCCGATCGCCACGGCCTCGCCGTGCAGGTAGGTGCCATACCCCGTGACCTGTTCGATCGCGTGCCCGAAGGTGTGTCCAAGGTTGAGCAAGGCCCGCCCCCCCACCTTGGCCCGCTCAAATTCATCGGCTTCCACCACCCGGGCCTTGGCCTCACAACAGCGCCGGATGACCGCGGCCAGCCGGGGACTGCTCACGCTCAGGCGGCCTTGCTCGAGGTCGCCAAAGAGCCCGGGATCCCCCAGCAGGCCATATTTTACGACCTCCGCCATGCCCGCTGCAAATTCGCGAGCCGGCAGGGTCGAAAGAAGCTCGGTGGCAATGAACACCGCCGTCGGCTGGTGAAAAGCTCCCACCAGGTTCTTGCCCGCCTTGAGGTTGATGCCCGTTTTCCCACCCACGGAGCTGTCCACCATCGCCAGCAAGGTGGTGGGAATCTGCCAAAAGCCGATGCCCCGCAGGTAGCTGGCGGCGGCAAATCCACCCAGATCGCCAATTACCCCACCTCCCGCCACCACCAGGAGCGAGGTGCGGTCAAGGCGCTGCTCGGCCATAATGTCGAGAACTCGACCCAGGTCGGTGAGCGACTTGGTCTTTTCGCCAGGCTCAAGCACGATCCGGGGGGTGGCGCCGACCATGGCCGCGAGGGCATCGCCCTGGGTTTCGACCAGGTTGCGATCGGTCACCACCACCAACTTGCGACCCGCTGCGGTGGCTTGTTCGACCTGAGCCCGCACGAGGGCCCTCAAATCATGTCCAAAGTGGAGCGGGTAACTGCGTTCTCCCAGCTTGACCGTGATGTGATCGACCATGGAGATGCCAGTGAAACACTCGTCGATCCCCGCGGTCAACCGCCGAGCGAAAGAGCCTGGGTTCGGCACCCCACCTGCTTTGCGTCACCTCCACTCACGATGAAAAAACTCCTGCAACTCGACTTTATCCCCCGCAGTTCGGACGTCGCCCTCCTGCTGCTCCGGCTCATGACGGGATTGGCCATGGCCTGGTTCCACGGACGCATGAAACTCATGGCCTTTGACTCCATGCGCACCCAATTTCCAGACCCGCTTGGGGTGGGCTCCACCACCAGCTTGGTGCTGGCCTTGGTCGGTGAAGTGCTGTGTCCCATCCTGCTGGTCTTCGGACTCTTCACCCGTCTCTCGGCCTTGATCAGCGCGTTCACCATGGGCGTGGCGTTTTTCGTCATCCACGGCAGCGCACTCAGCGGGCAAAACAGCGGTGAAATGTCGTACCTCTACCTGGCTGGATTCAGCGTGCTGTTCCTCGCGGGCGGCGGTCGCTTTTCCGTCGATCGGAAATTGGGTGGCGCCGCCTGAACGCACGGCAGACGCTTGGACAACGCCGCCGCCGGCCAGAACGTCATGCGGCGGTCTTCTCCCGATCGAAAGTCCGGTCCTGTCAGGTTCCTGGAACCACTCCAATCCTAGTTCTATTCGTGGCGATTTGTGGTTCAACGGAATCGCTGCACCTCAATCGGGTTCGCTCAGCCGGAATCATCCATTTGAACCACGAATTGACACGAATCAGCACGAATGAAAACAGGGACCGAGCGTTGCGAGGGATTGGTTCACTCTTAGGTGAGGTAAATTCAGGTGCTCGACTCCTCGGATCTCACTCCGGATTCGTCCCGCGTCCGCGGGATTCGTGGTTTCTCGTCTGAAGGGTTGCAGCTCAGGGATAGGTGACGCGGGCCGGGCCGCCTCCACCGCTGACGACTGCCACGCGCTCGCCCATCTTGAAACCCGGAGGAGTGACCTGCGTGATGACCACGCTTTTCCCGCTATCGAGCTTGATGATCATCTCCTGACCCTCCTGGCGGGTCAGGGCTTCTTCCGTCGCCTGGCCCACCACCGCTCCCACCACCGCACCGCCCGCGCGGGCCAACTGCCGTCCGGCACCGCGTCCCACGTCGCTGGCCGCAGCCGCCCCGACAATTCCGCCGCCCACCGTCCCCAAGTGTGTCCGCTGGCCTGAAACCACGACCCCGTCGACCCGCTCTACGGTTCCGTACTCCACGTGCTGGAGGTGGCCCGTCGTTCGCCGACTGACCGTGCGGCTGCTGGAAGGAAACGTACATCCCGTGCCTGCGAGGACGGCGACCACTGAGAGAATCAGCATCTTGTTCATAGGAGGAAGGCGCTCGGGGCAGTTGGACCTCCAGAAGAACGCGAATGTTCATTCTTTCCGAGCCAAACTGCGCTTCATCGGGATCCCACCGATCTGTCACTCCAAGCGCCCACCACCTGCCAATATCCTGCATCAAGCGCGGCCTAGAACGACATGGCGACCCTCAACTCGAAGGACCGAGGGGCTCCGAAATGGTAGCGCTGCAGCAGGTAGGTGTCGTCCGTGACGTTTTTCACCGACAGCGACGTGCGGTACCGGGTCTTGCCGAGGGTGAATTCGCCTCCGGCCGAGAAATCGACCACGGTGTAGGCATCGAGGGTCCACGGTTTCACCAGCGCCCCGCCGGTGAAGCTGCCGTTGCTGACCGAGGCGCCCGTGACCGAGGTGTAGCCCTGCACCTGGTAGGTGTCGCTCGTCGGGCGGTCACCCACATACCGCACGCCGGCGCCGACATAGGCATTGCGGAAACGTCCAAAGTTGCCGAGGTCCTGGCGGACCCAGAGCGAAGTGGTGTGCACCGCCGAATTCGCCAGCTGGTGACCCTTGCGGGTCAGCACCGGCTGGCCGTTGAGGGTGATCGAGTCCGTCGCCTCGAGCACCGTCGCGTCAATGTAGGCGTAGGCGAAAATGGCCTGCGTTCCCTTGCGGGGACGGATCCGGAGATCGATGTCAAACCCCTCGCTGCGCTGCACCCCGCCCTGGTCGGCCGGGGAAAAGGTGGCGGAGGGATTCTGCGGATCAGTGCGCGAGGCCAGGATCCGGACGATGTTTGCATTGTCGATTTTGAAGACGGAAAACGTGCCCGCCACGCGACCATCAAAGAGGTCCGCCTTCGCCCCGATGTCATAGCCCTCGCCCCGGCCGGGCGTGGGGGTGAAGAAGCTCCCGTCCTCGCGGCGCTGCTGGGAGGTGAAGAGGTTCACCACCGATTCGGAGTATTGAGCAAATAATGACACCTGGCTGACGGGTTTGTAGAGAATCCCGAACTGCGGGGTCTTGTAGGTCGGCAGCGAGGAACGGCTCTCGGTGAAGGTCGGGGCGAGCGGACCCGAGCGGCTGTACGACTCAAAACGATCGAAGCGGTACCCGAGCAGCGTGCGGAGCCGGCCGTCGAGGAAGGCCAGCTGGTTGGTCAGGTAGAGGGTGTCGAACTGCGAGCGCGCCATCGAGCCGGTGTTCGTGGCGAATCCCAGCACGTCCTTCTCCGTCTCCTCGGTGATCACCCAGGTCGCGGGATCATAGAGCTGCCATTGCACCACCGCGCGGCGCGGGGCGCCATTGACCGTGCCGCCATTGACCCCGGGACCCGTGGTCGCGAAGACCTGGCGGAACTCCTCCACCGAGCGCTGCAGGCCGACAATGGTCTGCACCTCCACGCCTTTGACCGAAAAGTTGTTCACCAGTTCGCCCTGGTAGTAGTCATCCCAGGAGCCACGCTCCGAGAATCCGTTCAGCTGGCGGCTGGTCAGTCGGACCGGCTGCAGCCAGGGCGAGGCGGCATAGGTCGACGCCGTGACCAGTCCGATGCTGTCCCCGTTGCGGCGGGTATAGTCGGTCCAGATCTCGCGGGTGTAGTTCGCCCGCGCCGTGAAGTGCCGATTGAAGCGGTGCACCCACTCGGCCGTCAGCACCTTCATGGTCACATCGAGGTAGTCACCCTCCGCGTGGGTGTTCCAGCTCCGGTCAATCGGAAAGCCCATCGCCTCAAAGTTCATCAGGGGGTGGTAGGGCAGGCCGCTGCGGAAGCCGTTGATGTTCTTCTTGGTCAGCTCGTACTCCACCGTGATCGAGCTGTCGGGACGAAACCAGTACGTGAGGGACGGATTGATCAGCATCAGGTCCGTGTGCATCCGGGCCGTGAACGAGCCGGAATCCTCGACCGTGCCCACGAGCCTCAGGGCCAGCTTGTTTTTGATGATGGGGACGTTGAAATCCGTCTCCACCCGGTAAAGGTCCTCGCTGCCGACGCGGAGGGTCACGTCGTTCACCCGCTTGTGAATCGGCCGCTTGGTGATGTAGTTGATGGAACCGCCGGCAAAAGCCGTGCCGTAGAGCACGGAGGCCGGACCCTTGATCACCTCGACGCGGGAGATGTTGGAGGTATCGACCACGCGGAGACGCCGAAAGCCGTTGCGGTACGGCACATGCGTGCCAAACCCGCGCACGGTGAAACCGGTGGTGTCGCCCGAGGCCGTGTCGCCGCTGGTCGCCGGCGCCGACACCGCTCCGGCCGAGTAGGTCACCACGTCAACCAGGTCGATCGCGCCAATGTCCTTGATGAACTCCTCGTTCAGGACGCTGAGGTTCATCGGAAGGTTGATCAGCTCCGTCTTGGTCCGCGTGCCGCTCACCGCGGCCGGAGAGTAATAGCCCCGGTCATCGTCGGAGTTGACCGTGTACGGCGAAAGCGTGATCGCCTCGTCGGAGGCGGGAGGGGTTGCGGGCGCCGGGGTGGTCTGGGCGACAGCCGTCAGGACGGGAAGCAGGACGCAGGCGACAAGCCGCGCACCGGGGGGAAGGTACGGTTGGGGAGCAGTCATGGGTGGTGGGATCGAGGTTGAACCGGGCCACCGTCGCCGGAGCATGCGCGGAGCGCGCGCCGGAGCGGGGTCTGGACGGAACATGAAACTAGGGAGGCCGCGAGGGGAAACCTCAGCTTCCTCAATCGCATGAGCGACCCCCGCGCGATCACCGGGGCGGCTTCACTCTCATGCGATTGAGTGAGGTCGCGATTTCCTCGCGATTCGCTCCGGGTCTTAGTGGGTCCATGCCGACCCCGCCTTCCCCCGCCGCCCCTCCGCGTGCGCTCTCCGAGCCCTCGCGCACCCTGGCCGTGCGCCGCCTCGAGGTGCTACCCGCGTGGGGCGAGCCCACCACTCCGTTCCGACACACTTGGGAGGGAATCGTCAACATCGACCAGTTCCGCTGGATGGCGCGCCGCGATGTCCAGGATCAGCTGGCCCTGGCCCAGCGCGAACTGCACGCGCGGCACGTCCGCGCCATCGGCATGTACGACGACGAGATGCGGGTGTTCTGCCGCAGCCCCGGTGCCTTCATGGGCCTCGAACCGGGCACGCCTCGGAGCAACTGGCAGGTGGTCGACTACGTGATCGACTCGCTGCTCGACCGGGGACTCAACCCGATGTACACGACGTCGTTCATGCCTAGCGCTCTCGCGCGCGGTCCCACCTCGGTCTTTTCGACTCCTTCGCGCACGAGCCCTCCCTCCGATTGGGCCGCCTGGGAGCGGTTGGTGCGCGACGGCGTGGCCCACGCGGTCTCGCGCTACGGGCTGGGCACGGTGCGCTCCTGGAAGTTTGAAGTCTGGAACGAACCCAACCTGTCGGGCTGGTTCTGGGGCAGCGACCAGTCGGACTTTTTCGAACTCTGGTCCCGCACCTTCCGGGCCATCAAGTCGGTCGACGCCTCGCTCCAGGTCGGAGGCCCCTCCTGCGGTCGCGCCGCCTGGATCGAGGAGCTGATGCACCACGGCGCCCAACATGACTGCAGACCCGATTACCTGATCGCCCACATCTACAACAACGACAGCCCCACCGAAGGGCCTCAGGCTCCGTTCGACAGCACCGCCCCTGCGGGCGACCACAGCTCGCCGGACTTCGCCATCGAAGTGATGCGAGACGTACGCAGCCGGATCGACCGCGCCGGCTTCAAGGGTGAACTGCATTGGAATGAATGGGGTCGCTCGTACCACGGCGTCGATTTTCGTCGAGAGGAGCCGGGCGAGGTCGCGTTCATCGTCCGCCTGCTTTCCGCCGTTTCACAGGAGGCCGACGTCTTCTCCTACTGGTGCCTGAGCGATGTCTACGATCAGGTCGGATATGGTCGCGAGGCCTTCCACGGCGGCTACGGTCTGTTCAATTTGCAGGGCCTGCGGAAACCGACGTACCACGCGTTTCAATTGCTCTCCCGGCTCGGTCACGAACGCGTCGCCGTTTCGGGAACCGGTCTCGACACCCTGCACCACGCCATCGTCACCGCGCCCGAAAACGGGCGCGCCCAGGTGCTCGTCTATGCCTACGACCACGCGTCCCAGCCTGGGCGCGAACCGCTCGAGGTCACCGTTGCGCTGCCCCCGCGGGCGCGCCCCATCGGTCTGCACCGGATCGACCGGCACGAGAACAACGTGGTCCAGGCCTGGCGCGACCTCGGTGCGCCCGCGTACCTGTCCCGCGCCCAAACCGCCGCGCTCGCGGCGGAAAACCACCTGAGGGCCTCCCGCACCCCGGTGCGCCACGAAGTCGACGGCGCGCGTCACCTCGCCCACTTCACCATGGAGCGCCCCGGCGTGGCCCTGCTCGAAATCGAAACCGAGGCGGAGTGATCAGGCCACGACGGGATCGCACGCGACCTCCGCCCCTGCCAGCGCCGGAGCCGTGCCCTTCACCAGGTGCATCCGGCTTGGTCCACGCAGGCCCTTTTCAAAGTGACGCATCTTGCCGACCAGGCACTCCACGGCCACCGCACCCACCCACTCGGGACGGTCGTCCACGCCCGCGACTTCGCCCGTGTCGCCACCCTGGGGACGATACCAACGAACTGGATACCGCTGGAGATCCGCCCCTTCGGCCAGCTCGCGATCCCAGCATACCACGGCCTCCGGATGGTGGTCACGAATCCAGTCGTCCACGACCATACTTCGCTCGGCCCGGTCCCCGGACACGAAACAAACGGGCACGCGGTCGGAAACCGGCAGCTCCGCCTGGTGTCTCAGGAATCCTCCGTGCAGCACGCCCTGCGTCGCGGCATCACGCTGCGACGGAAGCACCAGGCCCACCCGTCTCCCGCCCTGTCGCCGCAGCTGGCGCAACACGAGGTCCTGGTTGTGGTAGTAGTCGGGACACACCACGTCGGCCCACTCGCCGAGGCGGTGATCGTTCAGTCCAACCAGGGAAAACGTCTCCCAGCCCGGGTGGAGCAGCGAAAAGTCGAACGCGTGGTGCACCGGCAGGAGCGCCCCGCCCAGGCCTCGCGCAGTGAGGATCTGTATGAGCCGCGCCACCGACATGCCGGGTTCACGGGCCCAGAACTCCTCCAATCGGTAGCCCAGCTCCGTCGCCCTGCGCCTGGCGCCGGTCAGAAACGGACTGGCCTCCGGGTCGGTGCGCCAGTGGTTCGCCTTCGGTTCCTGGTTAATCCAGGCGATGGGCAGGCTGCCACCCGTGTTCCGCTCCGAACGCAACAATGCCAGGTTCCGCGCCGCCGCATTGGGTTGATAACCCAGCGCCCGGGCCGTCTCCTGGATGCGGCGACGCGTTTCCAACGGCAGCGACGGCGCATCCTTCAAGGCGAGGCAGATCGTGCTCGCATGCACGCCGCAAGCAAGGGCGACATCGCGCTGGGTGACCGTGGGTGGGGTAAGGGACATGAACTCCTTGGTGGCCTGACGCGCCTACCCTACCCTGAAATGACCGTTGTCAGAATGGGGTCGCTGGGATAAGCCATGTGTTTTCTGGTCAATCGCCATGCCCCACCTCATCGACCCGACGATCAAGACCCGCCTGCTGCTGCGTCCGTTGGTCTCGCCACTCGGTACGCTCCGCCTGGGCGGCGTCAACCAGGGCGGATTTGGGGTCGGCATGCTGCCGGATCCCCCGCGCACCCTCGCCTGCTACGGCATGGTGCACATCACCCGGGGACAAGGCAGTTACGAGGATCGGACCACGCCGAAAACCTCCGTGGGGCCGGGTGACACCATTCTCTT
The DNA here is from genome assembly GCA_046346755.1 of Opitutaceae bacterium. Taxonomy (GTDB): domain Bacteria; phylum Verrucomicrobiota; class Verrucomicrobiia; order Opitutales; family Opitutaceae; genus UBA6669. The sequence continues at coordinate 26,993 of JAXMHM010000039.1, forward strand.
TTTCCCGGGTCGACCGCATCGCGCCGGCACCCAGCCGGGCGAGTTCTGGGACGAACTTTGGTTCGAGTTCGAAGGCCCGATTTTCGACCTGATGCGAAAATCGGGTCTGCTCAATCCCAATCGACCCCTGCAACGCGGGGGCGATCCCGAGCAGGGTTTCCGGCGTTTCTTTCAGATCCTGCCGCCAGTGCACCTGCGCAAGGCCGTCAAGCCCGAGGTCATTGTCTGCCGATTCGCCACGGCCTTGACCGAACTGCTTGTCGACAGCCGTTCTCCCTTGCCCACGGAAACGGCCCCGGACGACTGGGTCAGTGCCGCCTGTGAGCTCCTTTCCGTCCGCGAGTCGGGTCCGAGTCTGTCCCCGGCGGACGTGGCCCGGCGTCTGGGTTTCTCCTACGAGACCTTTCGCAAGCGTTTCCGAACCGCGATCGGATGCTCGCCGGGCCGGTTTCAACTCGATTCACGCATCGATCGGGCCGCCGCCCTGCTTCACCAGGGGCGTACCTCCATCAAGGAAATCTCGGCCCAGCTCGCGTTCTGCGACGAGTTTTATTTCTCGCGCTGCTTCAAGCGTCGCTTTGGCAACGCACCGCAGCACTTCCGTCGCCGGGTGCGGGGCGGCTGAACCCGCGGTCAGAACAACACGCGACCTTCGGCCAGCGGCGGAGCGGGCAGGCCCAGGATCCGCGACAGGGTGGGCGCGAGGTCGTCGACCCCCACGCGTTCAGTTCGGACTCCCGGCGTCACGCCAACCCCGTACCAGAGCAGGGGCACATGGGTGTCATAGTTGTAGGGCGTGCCATGGGTGGTGCCGCTGACCCGCGATGAGAGGATGAAATAGGGTTGGAGTTGGAAGAGGATGTCGCCGCTCCGCTCGCGGTTGAAGCTCGCCAGCATGCGGCGTCCGGGCTCGCCCGGAGCTTCGCCACGCACCAGATCGGTCCGGGTGTAGGCGGCGCGTACATACGGCAGCGTCAGCAACGCAGCCTGAACCACACGCTCCACCTCCGCCGCCGGCACCTTCTTCTCCGCCAGCGCGGCGGGATGGATGATCAGGGAGGCATCGTCATTGACCAGCCAGCGCTCGTGGTTGGCCAGGGACCCGAAACGCTCGTTCAGGGCCGCCTCGGTCACCTTCACCACCTCGGCCGACTTCACCCGGCCCGCCGGCACGCCCCGCTGGCTCGCCAGTACCACCTCCGGCATGGGCGAGGCCCCGTGATCGGCCGTGAGCACCAGCGTGCACTGCGTCAAGCCCACCCAGCGGTCGAGAAAACGGAAAAACTCGGCGAGGATCCGGTCGGTTCGCACCGCGTTGTCCATCACCTCGTGGCTGTCGGGGCCATAGGAATGTCCAATCGTGTCGGGCGTGGAGAAACTGACGCACAACACATCGGTGACCCCGCGACGACCCAGGTTTTCATTCTCCACCACGGTCTTCGCAAAGTCGGCGAGGACTTCGCTCTGGAACGGCGTGTTTTCAAAGGCGGCCGAGAATTTCGCGCCCGGTGTCGTCTCTCCCCCGTCCACCCGCTTGGGCAGCGTGCGACCCAGGCCGTGCGAAGTCAGTTCCGCCGCCACGTCGTCCGGTCCCTGCTGGGCGTACGCCGCCTCCGGCAGGACCCGGTCCCAGACCTTGCCAAAGTACGAGGCCACCTTTTTCGCCTCGTTCCAGCTCTTGACCCACGACGGGAGCTCGGTCCGGTAGTAGGTTGAGGTGACCATGCGATCCTCCTCCATGAAGTACGCGGCATCCGCCAGGCGTCCGGCCATGAGGATGGCCGAGCGGTCCTTGATCGAGACGCCGATCACCTTCGGCCGTCCGCCGCGGGCCAGCTTGAGTTCGTCGCCCACGGTAGTGACCAGGAGGTTACGCGGGGAGCGTCCGAGGTAGGGGTTGTCAAGACCCGGCCGCTGCGGTCCGGACGGAGGAGGCAGTCCCACGATGGGCGCCGTCTCGTCACCCACGCACGACACCTGGCTCAACGTGGTACGGTCCACCCAGTCATTGGCAATGATGCCGTGTTGCGCCGCGTGCACTCCCGTCAGCATCACCGAGTGTCCGCAGGCCGTCTTGGTCACCGAATGACGGTAGTGGCAGTCGACAAACACCGCGCCGCGTTCGAGAAAGAGATTGAATCCACCCTTCCCGTAGTAGGCCCGGAAGCGCTCCAGATAGTCGGCCCGGAACTGATCCAGGCTCACCACCACCACCAGTGCGGGCGCAGCCGGCGCGGCTTTCCCGGCGGCACCGGCGAGCAGAAAAACAAGGGCGGCAATCAGCGGGCGACGGAGACAAGAGGAGTGGCGCATGAAATGAGGAATCGCCCCGTCAATCTTCAGGCTAGCCTACGGTTCAGCTTCGCACCGTGACGAGTTGCGACCCGACACCAAGAAAACGGGTCCGGGAGGCAACCGTCCACTCCTAACCTCCACTTTTCCGAATCGTTTCGGAACGCCCGGCGACCGCGCACCTCTCAGGGCAGGCGGGTGCCTTCCTCGATCAAGGCGTTCGGACTGACCACCAGCACATCGTCCACTCCCACTCCGGAAAGCACCTCGATCTTGGCCCCGAGGTTTCGTCCGGTCTGCACCGCGACGTAGGTGGCCCGACCCTCCACTACCTTCATCACCTGGGACTGGCCCATCCGCACCAGCACCGCTTGGGTTGGAACCACTAAGGTCCCTTCCGCTCCCGCGGCAATCCGCACCACGCCGGTCAGTCCCGCCGGGATCAACAGGTCTGGGTTGGGCAGGCTCAATTCCACGCGCATCGTGCCTGACGCCGGATCAAGGACTCGTGCACTTCGCGCCACGGTGGCGGCAAAGGTGCGACCTGGCATCTCGGCAAATTCGACCGTCGCCGTCTGGCCGGCCTGCACCCGCAACGCCGCGGCCGGGGGAGCGTTGACCTCGACCACCAGTTCATCGAGTCGCACCAACTGGAACATCCAGCGTCCCTGCTGCGACTGGTCACCCTGCACGTGATCTCCGCGGTCGACCCGGCGGGCCGCAATTGTGCCGGAAAAGGGAGCGCGGATTGTCTGAAACCGAAGCACTTCCTCAAGGCGATCGAGCTCCGCCCTCGCCGCCAGCACATCGGCCTCGAGCACTTTGCTGTTCGCCTCGCGCTCCTCCAGCTCCTCCGGAGCGATCACGCGTTTCTCGGCGAGGCTGCGGGCCCGTTTCACCGCCGTCTGCGCCAACTCCAGCCGGGCTTCGGTCTGCGCGAGCCCGGCCTTGGCCCGCTCCACGCTGCGACGGATTTCCGGTGCCTCCACCACGGCCAGGATATCGCCTGCCTTCACGCGATCCCCGATGTCCACCCGGCGCTCGCCCACCCAGCCGGTGGCACGCGAGTAGAGGTACGCCTGCTCAGACGGGGCGGTTCGGGCGGGAAGCGACAGCAGGCCCGCACCCGCCGCCCGCTCCGGCTTGGCCGTGCGAATGGAAGGGGCGGCGCCCGGTGACGGCGGCGCGGGTTGGGCGGCACGCGCGAGCGCGACGACAAGCATCAGGGAAAGCGGGAAACGCAGGCGGATCATCGGAAAGGGTTCAGGATTGCGACACCGACGCGGCGTCGGAAGCGGCCGCCATGGTTTCGTCTTCACTCTTTCGCCGCGGCGGGTGCGCCTTCACGACGGAAAAGACATAGGGAACGACAAAGAGCGAAGCGATCGTGCCGAGCAGCAGGCCACCGATCACCGCCCGGCCCAGGGGTGCATTCTGTTCTCCTCCCTCGCCATGGCCGAGCGCCATGGGCATGACGCCCAGGATCATGGCCAGGGCGGTCATGCAGACCGGACGCAGGCGGGTCGTGGCGGCATCCACCGCCGCCTTCGCGCCCGGCAACCCGCTCGCCCACAGGTCGCGGGCGAAGCTGGTCACGAGGACGCTGTTGGCAGTGGATACGCCCACCACCATGATCAGTCCCATCAACGCCGGCACGCTCATGGGCGTGCCCGTCACCACCAGCGCGAAGAAGGCTCCGGACACGGCGAAGGGCAGGCCGCTGACCGCCACAAACGGGAGGGCCCACGATTGAAAGTTGATCACGAGCACCAGGAAAATGAGCAACGCGGCCAGCGCCAGTCCCTGGAAGAGTTCCGTATAGGCGGAGTCCATCAGCTGCGCCTGCCCCGCGAGTTCAATGCGGTTGCCGGGCTTCTGCTGCGCCCTCAGGTCCTTGATGAGTCCCTCCAGCCGGTCGAGCACGCTGCCCACATCGGTGCCTTCGACATTCGCCAGCACGGTGAGGGTGGGTTGCAGCGTGGTGCGGGAGACGCTCGCCGGGGTCCGGCGTTCACTGAGGCGGGCAAAGGAGCCGAGGAGAATCGGCGCCCCTCCGGCCGCCGGCCGCACCGGCAGGCTGAGCAACTGGTCCGATCCGTTCAGCAGCGACGGTGGCGCCATCACCTGCACTTCGTAGGAAGTACCCGCCTGGGTATCCGCCCAATAACTCGCGGCCACCGAGCCGCCCGAGCCAAGGATCGAAAGCAGCGCGTTGACCGCGTCCTGCTGCGTCACCCCCAGCTGCGCCGCCCGCACCCGGTCGATCTCAAGGTAGAACTCCGGCAGATCCAGGACCTCGCGCAGGGTGACGTCGACCGCCCCCGGAACGCGCTTCAATCGCTCCTGCAGCGACCTCGCCAAGGCGAGATTTCCCGGTTGATCGCGTCCCATGAAACGGACTTCAAAGGTCGTGGGAGAACCGCCCGAAAGCGTCTGGCTGGTGGCATCCGCCGGCCGGAAAAACGTCTGCAAGGTGGGAAAATCCGCGGCCAGTCGCTTTCGAATCAGCGCCTGGTACTCTTTGACGGGACGATGTTCCGGCGAGAGCTGGATGAGCATCTCCGCGTCAAAGGATCCCACGGCGGCGCTGTCGACCCACGCGATGTTGATCGGGGACGGCACCCCGATGTTCTCCACCACAAACAACAACTCCTCGGGTGGGATCAACGAACGCACGGAACGGTGCACATCGGCGAGGATGCGCGCCGTCTCCTCCACGCGAACCCCGCTTGGAACCCGGACAAAGACGCGCATCAAACCGGCATCCGTCACCGGGAAGAATTCGCGGCCGAGGAAGCGAACCGCACCATAACCGCCCGCGGCCACCACCAGCACCACGAGGGGCACCACCCAGCGTCGCGACACCAGGAAATTCAGGCCCTGATTCTGGCGCAGCGCCACGCGGTCAAGCGTCCCTTCGATCGCGTGGTGCAGCCGGGCCAGTCCCCCGCGCCGGCGACCGGTCCGCTCGCGCTCGCGTTCCCCCGCCACCTCGGCCGGAAGGAGCAGCGACGCCAGCGTCGGCACCAGGGTCCGGGACAGCAGGTAGCTCGCACTCATGGAAAAAATCACCGCCAGCGCCAGGGGCTTGAACACGTAGGCGGCCGTGCCCGACAGGAAAAAGATCGGCAGAAAGACAATGCAGATCCCCGTGGTGGATACGAACTCGGGAAAGGCCACCTGCTGGGCCCCATCGAGGATCGCCTGGCGCACCGATTTTCCGAGCCCGATCTGGCGCTTGATATTCTCGATTTCAACCAGCGCGTTGTCGACGAGGATGCCAATGGCGAGCGACATCCCGCCCAGCGACATGAGATTGAAGGTCTGCCCGGTCAGGTTCAGGCCCACGATGGAACAGAGCAGCGCCAGCGGAATGGACAGCAGCACGATGAACGTGGAGCGGACGGAACCGAGGAAGAGCAGCACGACCAGGGCGACCAGCGCGCCGACAAGCACGATTTCCTTGAGCACTCCGTCGATGGCAGCCTGGACGAAAACGGACTGGTCAAAGATCGGCTCGATCCGAAGTCCGGGCGGGGCCGCCGCGCGGATCTGGGGCAGGCGGTCCAGGATGTCGCGGATGATGTTGAGCGTGGAGGCGCCGCCCAGCTTGAGCACCGACACCATCACCGCATTCTGTCCGTTCAGACGCGCAATGTTCGTCGTCACCGACTCGCCGTCGCGCACATGTGCGACGTCGCGCAGCTGCAGCACCCGGCCATCCACCGCCCGCAGCGGCAGGTCGAGGAAGGCTTCCGCACTCTCGGGACTGGCGTTCACCGCCACCGACATTTCCCGGCCGCCCTCCCGGATCGTGCCGGAGGGAAGGGTCAGGTTCTGCGTCCCAATCGCACGCGCCACATCCGAGGCGGACAGGCCGTAGGCGTTCAACGCCTGGGGCCGCAGGTCCACCATGATCTGACGCGCCGCACCTCCGTAGGGGAGCGAGAGCCGGATGCCCGGAATGCTCTGGACCTGGCCGCGCAACGCCAGCCGGGCCCAGTCATAGAGCGCCGCGTCGGTGAGCGCATCCGATGAAATCACCAGTTGCAGAATCGGTACGCTGGAGGGACTCGTGCGGACGATCAGCGGTGGAGTCGTGCCCGGCGGCATGCGGCGGAGGATGGTCTGGGACACTCCGGTCACCTGCGCCAGCGCGAGCTCCGGCTCCACATACGGCTGGAAACGCAACTTGACGAGCGCCACACCATTCGAGGTCTCGGAGCGCACCTCAACCAGGTCATCGACATTGTTCAGCGTCGCCGTCTCCGAAAATGACGTGAGCTTCGCCGCCATCTCCTTGGCGTTCAGGCCCCCGTAGGTCCAGACGAGCAGGATTTCCGGGCTGTCCACCTGCGGCATGATGTCGGTCGACATGTGTCGCCCGGAGAGCAGTCCGAACAGGAAGATCCCGATCGCCAGGACTGCGATCGAGTACTTGTAGCGCAGAGCAAATCGGACAATCCACATGGCGGCCTCGAAATGGGCACAGAATCGGGGTTTGCCGTTTGCGCAACGGTGGATCGCTCCAGCCATGGGAAATTACCGCCGCTTGGCTCGGTCCGCCCGGCCGGCTTGACCGGAATTGATAATTATGAAATAAAACCGCATGCCCTTGGTTGGTCGATTGTCCTTTGCGTTTCTGGTGGGCTGCCTCGTCGCCCAGCTTGGCTCCCCGCTGCAGGCCGAAGTCAGGCTTCCCGCCATCCTGGGCAGCAACATGGTGGTTCAAGCGGGACAACCCCTGCCCTTCTGGGGCTGGGCGACTCCGGGTGAACGGATCGAGGTTCAGGCGGGTGATCGGAAAGCGGTCACCCAGGCCGCGGCAGACGGGACCTGGCGGCTTCAGCTCGAACCACTCGCAACCGGGGGGCCGCTCGACGTGGTCGTTGCAGGACGGAACCGGCTCGTCCTGAAAAACGTGCTGGTCGGAGAGGTCTGGCTTTGTTCCGGACAGTCGAACATGACCTTCGCCCTTTCCGGAGAATCCCAGGCGGCTGAGGCGCTCGCCGCGGCGCACCGTCCTTCGCTGCGGTTATTCACCGTCCAGCGGAAAGCCTCGGAGGCAAAACCGCTGGACGATGTGGTGGGACGCTGGGTGGAGTGTACACCCGAGACCGCCCGGACCTTCTCCGCCGTGGCCTACTACCTGGGTGTGCAGCTGCAGGAGGGACGGAAGAGTCCGGTCGGTCTGATTCACAGCTCCTGGGGCGGCACCAAGGCGGAGGCCTGGACGCCCCGCGAAGCCCTGGCCTCCGATCCGGCACTCCAGCCCATCCTCGACCGGTGGCAGCAGGCGCTGGCGGATCTGCCGCGGCTCACCGCCGAATTCGAAGCCAACCGGGAGCGGTTGCTGGCCGAGTGGCGCCAAAAGGCCGCGGAGGCCGCCGCCCGCGGCGGGGCCGCTCCCACTGAACCCCGGGTGCGCATCGCCCCCAATTCCCAGTATGCCCCGGTGGCGCTCTACAACGCCATGATCGCCCCCCTCGCGCCGTTCGCCATCGCCGGCGTGGCCTGGTACCAGGGCGAGGGTAACGCCGGACGCGGGCTCGAATATCGCACGCTGTTTCCGGCCATGATCAAGGCCTGGCGCACCACGTGGGGACGCGAGCTGCCCTTTGTCTTTGTGCAACTGCCCAACATCGGCCGTCTCAACAGTCGCTGGCCGGAGGTGCGCGAAGCCCAGTTGCTGAGCCGTTCCGTCCCGGGTACCGAGATGATCGTGACAATCGACGTGGGTGACCCAATGGACTTGCACCCGCGCGCCAAGGCCGAGGTCGGCCGGCGGCTCGCCCTCGCCGCCGAGGCACTGGTCTATGGCCAGCCGGGAGAAACCCGTTTGAGTCCCCTGTTTCAACGCGCTCGCACCGAGGGCGAGGGTGGCATGCGCGTTTCGTTTCTCCCGGGACGAGGGGGCCTCGCGGTTCGCCCGGGTGGGTCCTTGCAGGGGTTCCAACTCGCCGGTAGCGACCGTCGGTTCTTCCCCGCTACAGCCCGTATTGAGGGCGACACCGTCTTCGTGCAGTGCCCCCAGGTGCCATCACCCGTTGCCGTCCGCTATGCTTGGGAGGACAACCCCGCTTCTGCGTCGTTGATCAGCACCTCCGGGCTGCCGGCCTCACCGTTCCGCTCGGATGATTGGGATCTGGCAGGCCCACCAGCGCCGGAACCGTGAATCTGCATTCAGCTTGTCTCTACCGGCTGGCGTTTGGGTCACGCGAAAGGGAGCGGGAATACAAAACACGGCAAGGTTGGCTTTGACTAGCATGCCGGGGTCGGACTGCTTGACTCCATGAGTGACCCCGCCTCAGCCGCGCCCGTCAAGTCGTCACGGAACTCCCTCTACCTGCAGGTGCTGATCGCCATCGTGATCGGCGTGGTCCTGGGGTACTTTGATCCGGTGCTGGGCGAAAAGATGAAGCCGCTCGGCGATGCATTCATCAAGTTGATGCGAATGCTGATCGCCCCGATCATCTTCACCACGGTGGTGGTCGGATTTGCAGGCATGGGCGACCTCAAGAAGATCGGCCGGGTCGGCGGCAAGGCGGTGCTCTACTTCGAAATTGTGACCACCCTCGCGCTCATCATCGGCCTGGTGGTGGCCAATGTCTTCAAGCCTGGGGTCGGCATCCACGCCGACGTGGCGTCACTCGACGCCAAATCCGTCGCCAGCTACGCTCAGGCGGCCGAGCACCTGAGCACGGTCGACTTCCTGCTCAACATCATCCCGAACACCTTTGTCGGGGCTTTCGCCCACGGCGAAATTCTCCAGGTTCTGCTGCTCGCCCTGCTCTTCGGCCTCGCCCTCAGTCACCTCGGCGAACACGGGCGGCCGATCATGACCCTGCTGCACGACGTCGCCCGCGTCTTCTTCGGCATGGTCGGCTACGTCACCAAGGTCGCACCGGTGGCCGCTTTCGGAGCGATGGCTTTCACCATCGGCAAGTATGGCATTGGCGCGCTCGTACAACTCGGCTCACTCATGGCCTGCGTCTACCTGACCTGCGCCTTGTTCATTTTCGGGGGACTGGGACTCATCTGCCGGCTCACCGGTTTCAGCCTCTGGGGCGTTCTGCGCACCATCCGGGAGGAGCTGTTCATCGTGCTCGGCACCTCCTCCTCCGAGTCCGCGCTGCCCGGGCTCATGCAGAAAATGGAAAAGGTCGGGTGCTCGCGCTCGGTGGTCGGCGTCGTGGTGCCCTCCGGGTACTCCTTCAATCTCGACGGCACCTGTATCTACCTGACCATGGCCGCGCTGTTCATCGCCCAGGCTACCGACACGCCCTTCCACCTCGGCGACCAACTCGCGCTGCTGGTGGTCCTGCTCATCACCTCCAAGGGCGCGGCCGGGGTCACGGGCAGCGGTTTCATCACGCTCGCCGCGACGCTCGCCAGCACCAAGTCAGTCCCGGTCGCCGGCATGGCCCTCATCCTCGGCGTCGACCGCTTCATGTCGGAGGCACGCGCCATCACCAATTTCATCGGCAACGCCGTCGCGACCCTGGTCGTGGCCAAGTGGGACGGCGAATTCGACGCCAGCAAGGGAGGCGACGTCCTCGCCCGCTCCGCCAAGGCCCCGGCAAAGTCGGGATAGACAGGACCGCAAATCCCCCTACCCCGGAGGCTCCGGCAGTTCCCACCGTTCGCCTGCCCGCACCACCGCATACCGCTGTCCCAGCTTGCGGCAGCCGTCGACGAAGGCATCCGGCGCCGCGGTGTTGAATGCGAACATCTCGTAATGGCAAGGAACCACCCAGCGGATACCGGCATCGAACGCCAGCCGGGCCGCCTCCGGCCCGTCGAGATTGCCCGCCACCCGCCGCTCGGGGGCGCGTCCGTTGATGGGGAGAAACGCCAGATCGATGCGCTCGTCCCGCAGCCGTTCCGCCATGCCGGCGTACCGCACGGTGTCACCGCTGTGATAGATTCGATAGGGTCCGACTTGAACGACAAAGCCGACGAAGGCGTCGGACAGCTCCTCATGGGCCGCCGGCACCGTCTGCACCCGGAAAGGTCCGATCATCCGGGTTTGTCCCGGTGACAGCACCTCGAACCGCGACTCCCATTCCGCCCCCAATCGCTGCCGGGTGAACGCCAGGTTCGCCTCCGCCAGCACCAACCGCGTCCGCACGTCTCCGCGCAGTAGCGGCACCAGGGTCTCGGCATCGAGGTGGTCGGTATGGGTGTGCGTGGAAGTGACCAACTGGATACCGGAGAGCCGAGCCGGATCGACGACCCGCTCCGTCAGGCGCACATGGGGCTTGTCCGTACCCGCGTACTTGCGGGTCAGCGCATCGCTCAGGTAAGGATCGAAGAGCAGAAACTCGCCCGCAAAGGCGACCAGGAAGCCGCTCTGGCCCAGCCACCACACGCTCAAGCGGCGCGGCGCCTCGGCCCGCACCGCCGCGACGTCGGCCAGAAACGCGTCGTCTCGCAGCACCGGCTGAATCATGCTCGGGGCCCTCGCTCCGCCCTCACAAGCCCAGCTCCCGCTTCACGGTCGCCACCCCGGTCACCAGATTGGCCAGCTTCGGCTGAGCCGCCCAGCGGGCCGTCTGGCTCAAGCCGCAGTCCGGTGCAAAGACGAGCCGGTCCGCCGGGGCGTGACGCAGACAGAGTCTGACCCGGTCGGCGATGTCCTCCGGCGTCTCCACGTAGTAACTCTTCACATCCACTATGCCCACGGCCGCATCCATGCGCTTCGCCACTTGGGTGATGCACTCGATTTCCGCAAACTCGCGGCTGGCCATCTCGACGTGCATCTCGTCCACCTTGAAATCGAGAAAGTCAGGGAAGAGCGGCGCGAGCCGGCGCGGCCCGATCGCCCGGCCCTTGTAGTTGCCGAAACACAGGTGCGTGCACAGGCGCGTCTGCCCCACCACGGGTTCGACCGTCCGGTTGAAGAGGTCGACAAAGCGGCGCGTGTCCTCCTTGTACGCGTAGCAGCTCATCGAGGGCTCGTCGACGCACAGCTCGCGACAGCCCGCCGCCACCAGATCGACCAGCTCCTGACGCACGATCGGCAACAGCGCCTCCGCCACCGCCCACCGGTCCGGATACTGGGAGTTCGGGATAAGCCGGCCGCTCAGGGTGTAGGGCCCCGGCACGCTGGCCTTCAGCGTCGGGCCGGCCGGGGCAAAGCGCCGCAGGCGCTGAAACTCCTGCACCACGCCGAGACCGTGCGCGGCGCGCAGATCACCCGTGATCGCGTGCTTGCCGCGCTGGTCATGCGCCGGCGGACCAAAGCGGCGCGGCGACGCGCCTTCGAGTTCTATGCCCTGGAGATGACCGTAAAACGAAAGATTGAAGTCCAGCCGGGTCTGTTCGCCATCGGTGATGACATCGAGGCCCGCCGTCACCTGGTCATGCACCGCGGCAATGACCGCATCATTCTGAATCTCTGCCAGGTCGGAGCGGCCAAACGCGCCGAGGTGCTGGCTGGCAAATTCCAGCCACCCCGGAAAGGGGTAGCTGCCGATCACCGAGGTGCGCAGGGGATGGTCTTTCATGAAGTAAAAATTGAATACATTCCGTCCGGCATGTCCGCCTGGAGTCACCTTGAGCGCTCATGCGGTCGGCGGAGTTGCTGCTTCCCTGGCGATGATTTCCCGCCTCCGTTCTCCGATTTCTTCACGCGACGCCCATCCCCGCGGGGTCGGCGACCCCACCTCCACCGGAATCAAGTCCGGTTTGTTGGAGGTGGCCTCGCTGAGGCCGCGACGGGACCGTTCGGTCCCGCCTCCGTCGCCGATTTCTTCACGCGACGTCCATCCCCGTGGGGTCGGCGACCCCACCTCCACCGGAATCAAGTCCGGTTTGTTGGAGGTGGCCGCTGAGGCCGCGACGGGACCGTTCGGTCCCGCCTCCGTTGCCGATTTCTTCACGCGACGCCCATCCCCGCGGGGTCGGCGACCCCACCTCCACCGCACGCCGACTCCCGATCGCGGGCAAATTGTCGTGCATGCGCAGCCGCGGGATCCTGCTCGCCATCCGATCAGCCTTCACATGAGTGCTCATGGGTGAACAACCCCGCATCCCTCACGGCGTCAGGAGTTCGATGTCCTTGAACCAGACTTCGACGTCTTGCCCGCCATGCACCTGCAGGGCGAACCGGCCTTGTCGCCGGCCCGGGTCGTCACGGAGCTGGGCCGTGACTTTGCCATTGACGGTCACCGTGATGTCGCCGCCGCGCGCCGTCACGGTCATCTCATTCCACGCACCGGGTTTGAACCACGTCGCCACCTGCTCGGCCGTGGGCTTCGAGACCCAGGAGCGACCATTCGTTTCATACAGCCCGCCCACGTCACGGACCGCATCGATCTCCGCCTGGAACCCGGTCACTCCGCTAAACCCCTTCTCCTCAATGCGGAAATAGAGTCCGCTGTTGCCTTGCAGCGACTTGAACTTGAGCCGGATGGAAAAATCGCCGTAAACGCCCTCGGACACCAGGTGGCCGTAGTCCTTCTCGGCCTTGGTGTTGATGCCGCGCAAGGCGCCTTGTTCGATCGTCCACACGCCCTTGCCGACCACCTTCCAGCCCTGCAGCGTCGTCCCATCCCAAAGCGGACGCCAGGTCTCTTTGGCCGCAGTGGAGGGTGAACCAGCAAAAACGGATGACACCAGGAGGCAGAGGAGGGCGCAGCACCAACGGGCGACGACGGAACAAGGGGTACGCATGGGAACGCAGTCACTCAGCGTTCACCGGGATCGTTCTGGCAATGGCCAAGCAATCACTCCGTCTTCAAACTGATATGAGAATCAGGCACCGCTGGCTTCTGGAGAATCCCCCGCAACCGCCCTTGCCCTGAGTGCGGAGGCGGGCCACGCTCCGCGTTTCATCCTCGCTCCATGAGTTCCCCTGCACCCACTGCCGTGGTCACTGGCGCCGGTTCCGGCGTTGGTCGCGCCGTCGTCCTCAAACTCGCCCAGCATGGCTGGCGCGTGGCCCTGATCGGCCGGCGTGCCGACGCCCTGGCCGAAACCATCCACCTTGCGGGACCTGCCGCCGAACGATTGGCGGCGTTTCCATGCGATCTCGGCGACGCCCACGCCGTCAGCGCCGCCGGAAAAGCCATTCTGTCTCGCTTTGGCCAGGTCGACGCCCTGGTCAACGCCGCCGGCACCAACATTCCCAAGCGCAGCCTGAGCGTGCTCTCCCTCGAGGACTACCACGCCACGCTTGGCGCCAACCTCCACGGCGCCTTGTTCGCGGTGCAGGCCTTTCTTCCCTCGATGCGCGAGCGTCGGTCCGGCACGATCGTCACCATCAACTCCGAGGCCGGGGTCCGGGCCAGCGCCAAGGCGGGCGCAGCCTATGTGGTTTCCAAATTCGGGCTCGCCGGCCTGACCCAGACCATCAACGCCGAGGAACGGGCGAATGGCATTCGCGCCTGCTCGATCTTTCCCGGGGACATCAATACGCCCCTGCTCGACAAGCGTCCGCAGCCTCCTTCGGCCGAGGCCCGCACGGCCATGCTGCAGCCCGAGGATGTCGCCGACTGCGTCTGGCTGGCCATCAACCTGCCGCCACGCGCCATCGTCGAGGAACTCGTCGTCAGGCCCCGTTAGGATCCCCAACCCACCCGGTTTCCCCATGTCCAGCGACCCGATCCTCGATTCCAGCCGCGAGTCCATCTACACGCTCCGCACCGCGGCGCCCGGTCCTTCCGGAAAACTGCCCCTCGACCCCTCTCAGCTCGGGGCCCTCGCCAGTGGCGATTTGTTCGGCTGGACCCAAAACGCCGGCATGGGTTGGAACCCGGCGAAAATGCTCGGCAAGGAGTTCCTCATCCTCAGCACCCAGGGCGGCATCCGCGCGCCGGACGGCACTCCGATCGCGCTCGGCTACCACACCGGGCACTGGGAGGTGGGTCTGCTGATGGAGGAAGCCGCACGCACGTTTTCCGCCGCGGGCGCGATTCCGTTCGCCGCCTATTGCAGCGATCCGTGCGACGGCCGCACCAACGGCACCGCCGGGATGCTCGACAGCCTGCCTTACCGCAACGACGCCGCCCAGTTGTTCCGCCGGTTGATCCGTTCGCTGCCCACCCGGCGGGGTGTGCTGGGCGTGGCCACCTGTGACAAGGGGCTGCCGGCCATGCTCATGGCCCTCGCCGGCACCCCCACCCTGCCCACCATCCTCGTGCCCGGAGGCGTCACCCTCATGGCCGAAGAAGCCGAGGACGCCGGCAAGGTACAAACCCTCGCCACCCGGTTCGCCCAGGGCGAAGTCACACTCGACTACGCCGCCGAGATGGGCTGCAAAGCCTGTGGTTCACCCGGCGGCGGCTGTCAGTTCCTCGGAACCGCCGCCACCAGCCAGGTCGTGGCCGAGGCGCTGGGACTGACCCTGCCGCACGCCGCCCTGAGCCCTTCCGGCGCGGAAATCTGGCGAGACCTCGCCCGGCGCTCAGCCCTGGCTCTGATGGGACTGGAAAAGTCCGGGACCACCACCCGCGACATTCTGACCGAGGATTCGCTGCACAACGCCATGGTCACCCACGCGGCGTTCGGCGGCTCGACCAACCTCATCCTGCACGTGCCCGCCATCGCCCACGCCGCCGGGCTGACGCGGCCGACGGTTGACGACTGGGCCCGTCTCAACCGCCTGGTTCCGCGCATGGTCGACGTCCTGCCCAACGGACCCCACCACTACGCGACCGCACAGGTGTTTCTCGCCGGGGCCGTTCCCGAAGTGATGCTCCACCTGCGCGAACTCGGCCTGCTCCGGCTCGGCGCCCGCACGGTCTCGGGTCGTACCTTGGGGGACAATCTCACCTGGTGGGAAAGCTCGGAGCGGCGCCGGCGGCTGCGCGCCAAACTCCACGAGCTCGACCGCATCAATCCGGACGACGTTATTCTCGCCCCCACCCAAGCGAAGGCGCGTGGACTGACACCCACCATCACCTTCCTGCGGGGCAATCTCGCACCAGAAGGCGCACTGGTGAAGAGCACCGCCATCGCCGCAGAGCGCATCGGCGCGGACGGCGTGTTTCTGCACGAGGGACCCGCGCGCGTCTTCACCTCTGAGGCCGCCGCCATCACCGCCGTAAAAGCCGGAGCCATGCGTGCCGGCGACGTGCTGGTGCTGATGGGCATCGGTCCGGGCTGCGGCATGCCCGAAACCTATCAGGTCACCTCGGCCTTGAAGTACGTGCGCGACGGTTCGAAGATCGCCCTCATCACCGACGGACGGTTTTCCGGCGTTTCGACCGGGGCCTGCATCGGCCACGTCAGCCCGGAAGCCTGGGCCGGGGGCCCGATCGGCAAACTGCGCGACGGCGACGTCATCCGCCTGCGCATCGACACCCGCAGCCTGGAGGGGAGCGCCGATGTCGTGTCCGTGACGCCCGAAGCACTGGCCGCCCGTCCACTCCATCCCGACCTGAAGCCGGATCCGCGGGTCCCCGCCGACACCCGGCTCTGGTCCGCCCTGCAAAATGCCAGCGGCGGCAGCTGGGGCGGATGCGTGTTCGACGTCGACCGGATCCGCCACCTCCTCACCCTCGGCGCGGAAGCGGATGCCAGGAGGTAGGAAAGACCGGACGGATCCGATCCGTCAGTCCGATCCGTCCGACCAAAGGTATTCTCTTAAGACCAGTGGTGCGGGCTTGTGCCGGCGGGGGGCTCGTTTTCCCTCACGGCACATCTTTCCCGCACTACCCCATGAAATCCCCGCTGCAGGGCCTCATCGCCGCACCGCATACTCCGTTCACCCCCCAAGGCGACTTGGCTGAGGCCGTGATTCCGCGCCAAGCGGCCCTGCTGATCCACAATGGCGTCAGCGGCGCCTTCATTTGCGGCACCACCGGCGAAGGGGCGAGCCTCACCCAAAGTGAGCGACGTCGCGTGGCCGAGGCCTGGAAGGCCGCCAGCGGAAATCGGATCAAGGTCATTGTGCACGTCGGCCACCTGAGCGCCGGGGAAAGCCGTGAACTGGCCCGCCACGCCGAATCGATCGGCGCCGACGCCATCGCCGCGATCGCGCCGAGCTTTTTCCGTCCGTCATCGGTTCACGACTTGGTGTCCTGGTGCGCTTCGGTCGCCAGCGCCGCTCCCACGACCCCGTTTTACTACTATCACATGCCGGCCATGACCGGTGTGAACTTCGGGGTCGCCGACTTCATCCCCGAGGCGGAGAAGCGCATCCCGACCTTCGCCGGCATCAAGTTCACTCACGAAGACCTGATGGACTATGGTCGTTCCGTCACCCTGGCGCGCGGCAAGTACAGCATGCTCTTCGGTCGCGACGAAATTCTCCTCGCCGGGCTGGTGCTGGGCGCGGACGGCGCCGTCGGCAGCACCTACAACTACGCCGCCCCGGTCTACCTTCGCATGATGGAAGCCTTTCGCGCCGGACGGCTCGACGATGCGCGAGCTGACCAGGGACGTTCCCGCGACTTCATCGCTCTGCTCGGGCCCTACGGTGGCTTCGCCGCCGGCAAGGCCATCATGAAGCTGATCGGCGTCGACTGCGGCCCGGTCCGCCTGCCTCTTCACGCCATGGATGACTCGACAGAAAAGGCGCTGCGCGCCGCCCTCGACAAGGTCGGCTTCTTCGAGCTCTGCTCCCGTCTGCCCTGAGCCTCGCTCCCGGACAGGCCCGCGCCCGTGCCTCTCGACGTGAGGACGTGACGGTGCCAGTCGACGACGACGCGTGAGACAAACGTCCCGGCGGCGTGGCGCGAGGCGCGAGCCCGCGGCGGCGACGGAGCACCGCCCTCCAGGGATCCACCCTGCGGGTGACCAGAGATGCAGCGACCTGAGGTCGCTGCAATTCGCCGAAGCACATCGACCAATGGTCACACCCCTGCGGGTGACCAGCACCGCAGCGACCTGAGGTCGCTGCAAATCACCCAAGCCCGCGACTGCGGGAACGCTCTCCTTCTCGTTCACCCATTTCCCCCTCGGTCGCAGGCTTTACCTCCGGCCTGAATCTCTGCACGGTGCTCGCGTGTCCCAACGCCCACACCTCGTCATCCTCGACGGCCACACCCTGAATCCCGGCGACCTGTCCTGGGAACCGCTTCAGGCACTGGCCGACTGCCGTATCCACCCAAGAACTTCTCCTGCGGAGATCGTCACCCGGAGCGCCGGCGCCGAACTGCTGCTGACCAACAAGACGCCGTTGACCGCGGCGACGCTCGCGGCGCTGCCCGCGGTGCGCTACATTGGCGTGCTGGCGACGGGCTTCAATGTCGTCGACGTGGCCGCGGCCCGCGCCCGCGGCATTCCGGTCGCCAACGTGCCCGCCTACGGCACCCAATCGGTCGCCCAGCACGTCTTTGCGCTGCTGCTGGAACTCACCCAGCACACCGGCGCCCATGCCGCCAGCGTGCGCGCCGGACGCTGGGCGCAGAGTCCGGATTTCTGCTACTGGGACAGCCCGCTGATCGAACTGGCCGGGAAAACCCTGGGCATCGTCGGCTCGGGCCGGATCGGCAGCGCGGTCGCACGCATCGCCGAGGCCTTCGGCATGACCGTGGTCTTCGCCCGCCGGTCCGGCGGGCGCGCCGAATTGGAGTCCGTGCTGCGTCGCGCCGATGTCGTCAGCCTGCACTGTCCGCTGACCGATGAGACCAAACACCTGATCAACGCCACCACGCTGGGCTGGATGAAACCCTCCGCGCTGCTCATCAACACGTCCCGCGGGCCGTTGATCGACGACGCTGCTCTGGCCGAGGCCCTCAATCAGGGCCGCATCGCCGGGGCGGGACTGGACGTATTGTCCACGGAGCCGCCCCCGGCCGGACACCCGCTCTTCTCCGCTCAAAACTGCCTCATCACCCCGCACATCGCCTGGGCCACCGCGTCGGCACGCCGTCGCCTGCTCGACACGGCGGTTGAAAACGTGCGGGCTTTTCTCGCGGGCAAGCCGGTCAATGTCGTCAACTGACAGTCCCGACTAGCACGTCTGCCCGTGAGCAAGGCCCGCCCGCCCTCCCCCGCCACGGTCCCCGCCTTCGAGCTCCTGTCCCCGGAAACCGGCACGACCTACTCCATTTTTGTCGAGGCACCGGTAGCGCCGGGTCCCGTGCGGGTCATGGTCTTCCTGGACGGCGACGACCAATTCCGGTTCGCCAGCGGCGCCCACCGGGAGCTGGTCGCGGCCGGCCAGATCGCGCCCCTGCTGCTGGTCGGCGTGGGCTACGGCGCCAGTTACCGCGAGCCCGCCAACCGCCGGGGACGCGACTACACCCCCACCGCCATGCCCGGGGAAGCCGACACCGGCGGCGCCGATGCCTTTCTCCGGTTTCTCACCGCCACGCTTTGGACCGAACTAAAGCGCCGGTATGTCTTGGACGAGTCACTACGAGGATTGGGTGGGCACTCGCTGGGTTCCCTGCTGGCCCTCCACGCCCTCTTCCAGCCGGCACCTTTCTTCCAGCGTTTCCTCGTCAGCAGCCCCTCGATCTGGTTCGACGACCGCAGCCTCCTTCGACTCGCAGCCCGCCACCGCGATGCCCATGAAGCGCTCCCCGCCCGGGTCTTTCTGAGCGTGGGCGAAGATGATACACCCTCCATGACCGGCGACCTCGAACTGCTGGAGGAGCAGCTCAGACATCGCCCTTACCAGTTCCTGGATGTCGTGCGCGCCCGATACCCGGGTCGCGACCACTACAACGTCGTCCCCCTCGCCTTCCGCGAAGGCCTGAAGGCGCTCTTTGGACACGAGCAGCGCCAACCCTGAAGCCGGATCACTTTCCCGCCTTCACCTCGAATCCAACCCCGCCAAAACCTCACCAAACAGCCACGCAGCAGCGCAGGGTCAGGTTTTCACACGTTAAAAGTTCAGCGTTGGGCGTTCAGCGTTAAACAGCCTCACCGCCGACTGTCATCCTTCGGCTTGCGCTTGGGCTTGGGTTCGCCAGACGGCGCCTGACCGGCTGCCTGCGCGGCCGGCTTGTTCCCCGCGTTCGCGGCGGGCTTGTTGGCAGCCTCGGTCGCCATCGCCGTGAACTCTTCCAGCGAGAGCGACTTGTCCTTGTTCTTGTCCAATTCGACAAAGCGCTTCTTGGCCGCTTCCAGACTCAGCTTGGGTTTCACGGCCTCGACAAATTCGGTCTCCACCAGTTTCCCATCGGCGTTCTTGTCCGCCAGGGCAAAGGGGCTCTTGGGCTTGGGATCCTCCGCCAGGAGCACGCTGGACGCAGGAAGGGTGAGACTCAGTGAGGCAATCCACAGGGTACGGAGGTTCATAGAAGAAGAGAAAAGAGAGCCGGCAAGCAGTGCGCTCGCCGGTACGCCACCATGGTCCAAGGAACCGTTGTCCGCGTCGATGGGAAGTATCCCTCATCTTGCCGGGGAGGTTTCCTCAGGCGACTACACCTTCGGACAATCGGACGGATCCGACGGATCGGTCGGATCGGTCGGATCCGCACGCTCACCCCCCACTCATCTCGCATCGACCCAAGCCACGGTGGTGCCGTCCACCTCGACCTGCCGGACACGCGCGGCAACAAAGGTGGCCTGAATGGCACGGATGGCCTCATCCCGCGGTACATCCGTCTGCTCCACCGAAATCACACGCGAGGCAACCTTGGCGCTCACCATCACTTCCTTGTTCAGAAGTTTCGCGTAAAGCGGCGCCACCGTGACCATGGGTACGGAGGCGAGTTTGAGCGAGACCGCCGCCGCGGTTCCAGCCCCGCGCTCACCTTCCGGTCCGAACACCCCGCCCTTTTTCACCAGGTCCGACACCATCCTGTCATTGGTTCCATGCATCGGCACCCCATTGGCTTCGCGCAGCGCCCGGCGGCGCCTGACTTCGTCGGAAACTCGTTTCAGACGCGCGGCCTCGGATTCGGTCGCAACCGAAGGGTCCGCATTTTCGGGCGCCGGATCATCGTCCGCCATCAGCGGAAGGCTCAACACACAGGCGACCATCATGCACTGGAATGTTTTCATAAGTCGGGCGGAGTCACGGAACCATGGGCTGCTGCAGGCGCGGGAAAACGGTAAAGGAGCGGGAGGAAGCCTCCCCACCGAACCTGCCACCAAATGGCTTGCAGCAGACCAAAGTTCAATCCGCAAAGTGACCCGCGAACGGGCGCCTCGCCGCGTTACCCGCTAAATGTCCTTCGCCTGGGCTCGGAAGGCGCGAGCCACGACAAAACCGATCGGCAGCCCGACCAGTAGCAGGTGCGCGAGCACGCCATTGATCAGGACCGGTGTGGGGGGCCATCCCCCCGCGCCCTTGGCTCGGGTCAACGGCAGCACCACCCCATTGATGAAACAGTAAGCTCCCAGGCCGTACGCGCCACCCCCCATGACCCAGTGCGTTCGCAGCCAGGGAATGAACCGGGCGAAACCGAGGTAAACCCCTCCCAGCACCGCCGCCACAGTGAAATGGAGGGCAATCCCAAGGAGGATTGCACCGTTGCCCCAACTCGCCGTGGACGGCCCCAGTACCGCGCTCGCGATGTACTGGAAGAGCCGCGACGGACTTACGCCGCGGTAGGAAAAGAAGAGCACGGCGTCCAACCCGTCGAGCACGCCGACCACAAGGCTGCAGAGTGCAACCGTGCGAGCCCATGGCGGTGACATTCGTTGTGGCATCATGTGTCCAGCTCCCATCGGTCTAGCATAACCACTCGGAAAAGAGACCACGAATTGACACGAATCGACACGAATTCAGAGGCAGATTGAACAGGTCGACAGGTTAGATTCGAATCACCTAAGCATGAACCAATACCCACTACGCGCCTTGCCTGTTTTCATTCGTGTCCATTCGTGTCTATTCGTGGTTCAATTGCCGGGTTGCGGCTGATCTGCTTACCAGTGTGGCCGATTCTGCTTCGCTGCCGCAGTGCCCTTCCTTCTGTATCCGTGTCTATCGGTGTCCATCCGTGGTTCTTCACCGGCATCGGTACGGCCTAGTGGACACGCAGGCCGTAGGGCAGGATTCACTGCTTCCGAAACTCCTGCAGATTGAAAGGTTTCCTCCCGGCATCGTCGGGCGGGGTCGGGACGCCTTTGTCGAGCAGGACCAGCACCAACGTGGCAATCGGTCCGAGGAGGAGGCTGAGGAGAAACCAGGCGAGACCACTTCGGTTTTCCCCTGTGCCAACCCGGCGTTGATCAACGCGAGCGTGCCCCAACCCACCGCAAATTCTGGAATTTGTTGTTTCACGCTCACTCACTCCGACCGGAAACGGGGTTCAGCCAAGCTCGCCAACCTTTGCTCCAGTTCGGCAATCTGTCGACGCTGGCGCAGGAGCTCACGGCTGAGATGGTGGACCGAGGGAACGACCGTGAAGCAGAGCACCACCCACAACACCGTCCACCTCATCCCGACCCCCAAGAGGCTCCGCGAAAGGACGCGAGGATCGCGGGCACCGCGCCCAGTGCGGCCAAGGTCATGGTGATGCCCATGATGGCCTTGGGGGAGCGTGCGCCGAGGTGCTGGAGGGTTTCTTCACCGATGTCATTCATAGAGAGAGGAACCGAATTCGGGTGTTGGAACGGGAATCGCATAGCCTCGAAACCACCGCCCGGCAATGGCCAAACGACGATGCTGAAGATAACGGATAAAACGGGTGAACAATCCCCCAGCGCCCGGAGTCCAACGGCGGCATGAAGCGTTCCCACGTCGTCGTGCCGTGGTCCCACGGCCTGCACTTGCGTCCGGCGGCCGCCTTGGTCAAGGCGGCGCGTCGCTTTCGTTCGGCAGTACTCCTTCGGTCGGGAGACAAAGTCGCCGACCTGCGAAACATCCTGAGCATCATCGCCCTCTGCGCGACCCTCGGCACTCCGCTGGCCATTGAAGCCACGGGCGACGATGAGCAGGAAGCCGCCGACGCCGTGGAGCGTGTCTTCACGTCAGAGCAGGGCGCCGGCACTTAGCCGCAACCATTCAGATGAAAGACCACGAATCCCGCGGACGAGGGACGAATCCCGAGCGAAACAGGAGGAGTCGAGCACCTGAATTAGCTCACCCAAAGTGAACCAATCCCTCGCAACTCTCGTTGCCTGTTTTCATTCGTGTAGATTCGTGTCAATTCGTGGTTCAACTGTATGCTTCCCGCTTAGGCCGGCGGCGGCATCGGTTGTCCGAAAGCAATGTCGTATCCGTCGAGATCCTGAATGCCGAACTCACGCACCTGGTAGGGCTTGTTCTCGAGGCCGTAGTCGATCTTGACCCCTCGACGCTTGAACTCTTCAAACAGGGTATCCACTCCCTCCACCCAGAAGTACACGTTCCAGATCCCGTTCACCTTCCAATTCGGAACAATCGCCGTGCCGGGGGGCGCGAGGCTCAGCATCAGATGCAATCCATCCCGACGCAGGATCACAAAATCGGGTGGCGATCCCCAAAACCGTTCATAAGTGAAACCCAGCGCGTCCCGATAGTGATTGGCGGCGGCCACCACATCGCGAACCAGAAGAACGGGAGCCGAGGAGGTCAATCGGGCGGTCGTCATAAGTGGGGGCGATTTCAATCACCGTATCGGCGAAAACACCGGTTGTCCAGCGAGGGTCGCGAGTGCCCGCGTTCCGTCACTCGACCCTTCCAGCCCACGCTGCGCGATTCACTCACTTCGGCTACGGCTCCGATGAAGCCCTGAAAATCTCGGCGAACTCGGAGATTTCCCATCCGTCGCCGAGCGAAGCGGCGGAGACGATTGATCGCTGGGGCGGTTTCTCTTCGGGGGACGGGCATTCGATCAAATCAAGCGCGTCGCACTCAAAGTCATCAACGGGGCCCGTGCTGGCGGCCGCAGCTGCTGGCTCCAGGGACGGGGTTCGGAAAGTTTGGCTTCCAATTCCCATCGCCCAAATAGTCACCGACCAAATCCGCCAAGCCAAAACCGAACGTGGAGACGAGAGCGGATTCACCGGCGTCTGCAGCGTTTGCGGCAAGAACAAACCGCCTGAACCTTTCGATGTCACCCGTGAGCTTCCGCGTGATCACCAAAGCCAAATGATAACTCTGCAACTGTCCCTCGTCCGGGCGGCCAAACGAGCGCCCATCCCAGAACTCTTGAATTGTCTGGGACGACCAAAATGTATCGATCGTCTCCAGTATCTCGTCCGTGCGCGTGTAGTGCCTTCCCGTCACGCTGATCTCTGCAAGCTGGGCAACGCCTTCATTCAGCCACAGTGGAATCGGTAGTCCGTCCAGCAACGCGTGTGTCAATTCGTGCGCGATGACTGACTCTGCGGCATTCAGGTCTTGGTAACAGAAGACGAAATGGCCGTAACCGGCATTGAGGTAGATTCCTCCCGTCGTGGCGTGCTCGCCGTCAGGATAGAAAGGACAGACATACGAGTAATATTCGTCCTGATTCGAGGTTACGATAACGGGCACCCGCAAGACCAAGGGTCTCGCGATCTCGCCCAGTGCCTTGATCAGCCTCGCATAAACCTGCTCCGTCCAACCCAAAAGCCGCTGCCCTGTTTCTCGCTTCTGCCCACAGATGAGCCAGAAGTGCGCCGACTCGTACCACGTGTAGTCCGGGCCAAAGCTCTCCTTCAGCAGCCGTGCCCACTCACGACCGCGGGCCTCCCAGAACTCGGTGTGCTTGGCTGGATCATCGCCGAGTTGCTCGGCGAGGGTCCATTCCACACCCCAATCTGGCATCGGATGCTTCTGGTCCGCGTTCAGCTTAAGCATAGTCGTCCTCGCCAAACACCTCTACTCGCCACCAGGCGCCCACGGAACGGCGCAACCTACAGGTTATCGTAGGAGCGCTCCCAGGGCACGCACGCCTCCACACAGGGCTCACACGAATAGGCGAGAACCGCCTTCCATCGGTGAAAGAGCCAGTAAAAAAGAACAAAAGGCAAACCGTGGGGAACGCCTGTCCTCGATGCTTCGACATGTTATTGCCCTTTCGCCACAGGCCGCAGGCTGCATGCTCATGCGGGAATTTCCACCACATCGATCATACCCGCCATCTTGTGCTTCAGCGCTATTTTCCGGACCCGCGCCGCGGCCGTGCGGACGAACTTGGCTCGAAGATCACGCACGTGAAAAACATGGGTCGCCGCATCGATCTCCTGGATGGAGACGGAGCATTCATGACGGAGATCCAGATAGACGGCCTCCCCGAAATTGCGGAACTCGGAAAGGAACTCGCCGGGTGGAAGCTTGAGTTCAACCTTTAGAATCGTAGCCATAAGCGCACCTCGAGCAGCATGTCTGGGCCGAGACTAGGGCGTTCAGTCCCGACAAGTCAGGCCTTGTCTGCTGAGGAACGCCGGTTCAGCCAAAGTCCGATCGCCCCCAGCGCAATCGGTGCGGAGATGAAGTAGGTGAGTCGAGAACTCCAATCGATCGGCGAAGTCAGCCAGAGCAACGCCCCGGCCAGGGAACTCGCAAGCGCTCCAACTACGACACCGATCCAACGAGGCCTCTTCCTCGCCAGCCCGCGCCACAGCGAAACAAGCGAAAGTACCCACGGGAGTCCCTCCAACGTGAGGACAATGGCAACTGTCTCCCAACTGCCGTGTGCGAATACGGTTAACGTCGCCATCAGCCTTTTCCGCGTTCAGCGGCGAACAGGAACGGCCCGACTCCGGTTGGTCTCTTCCTTCGATACCGAATGCAGAATGGCCATGAACTCATCAAAACGGGCCTTCTGCTGGACGCGCATCAACGCGTTGAACGCCCCGGTGAACAGTGTCCAGACTGCAGCGAAAATGACACCGGTCAAAAGTGTCACGATGCCTTCCGTGAGTCCGGAGCTCCGGAAAACGGCAGCAAGAGATGCTACCACGACCATCGCGGCGAGACTGTAACTCAGACAGAACCACGCGGTGAGAAACCGCCCATGCCAAAGCCTCACGCGAAGGGCACATCCGTTCTGCATCGGCAGGATCCGGATTACACAACGAACACCAAACCGGCCGAAGAACGAAGATCTCCGCGAAAGCACAATCTTTCCGGAACCTTCTTCAGCGACGACCGGCGATTCGGTGAAGTCCGCCAGAAAGCCCCGCGCGCGAAGGCCCGCGAGTCGCGCGCGAACCTCCGCCTCGTCACGATCCGCTACAAACCGGAGTTGCTCACTTGCGGCAATCCAATCGAGGAGGTCCATTGTCTTGAATCAACGACCCGGCTCAGCGACCGCCACCTTGTACCAGCATTCGATTCTCCCTTGCCGAATGCAGTTTGGCCCGCGATCCCTTCTTTTTGCACGCTGCAAGCATGACACGTCCACAAAGGAGAGTGTGGGCAAGACTCATCCGATCTTCCGAACCCCACTCATCCCGGACATGCGCTCGCACCCGTAAACGGAACCAACGGGTTGAGGTCCCAGACTTGGTCAGCTCGGCAAGAAAAGTAGTCCCAATACGCCAACGAGATTGAACGACGAATGGAGGAGAAAGGTCATCACCACCGCCACAACCAAAGACTCCCTCCGCCATCGCTCGTAGGTGAAGGCAAAGTAGAAGCCACCGACCACACCGGCCGCCAGAACGGTCGGTATTCCGGCAAAGGAGTGGGCCAACGCGAACGGAACCACCGACAAAATGAAGCGAAGCGAACGTCGGACGTGGACCGATGCTGCGATCTCAAGGGGGATACATTGAAACAGCAACGTCTCAACCAAGGGGCCGAGGAAGAGCACCAGACCGACCAGCCCCAACAGGGTCATCCCCTCAAGGTCGCTTCTCGGTCCGGCAGGCGACACCCGCTGAACGATGTTCCCGACGATGTACGCGAGCAGCACAGCCTCAAGCCAGGTGCGCCACAAAAAAGACCACTTCTGTTTTTCGGCAAGTCGCGAGAAGTGCGCTCGGACGGATTGAAGTAGGTTCATCGATGTTTCGCCCAGACAAGGTCAAGGATCAGCCCAAACCGCGGCGTGCGCAACGCCTGCGAAAGCAGGAGGCGCGACCCATCTGGTCAAAGACTCTGCCGCGTTGTTAACCCGCACCAAAGATGAATACCAAAATCGAGCCATAGAAATAGAGTGTAGCGATCAGGAAAAGTACACCCAGCAGCATTCGCCTTGGACCAGTTCATTACACCGCGCGATGCCATCGTTCTGAAATGGGTTCACCGGTGTAGAAGACGAGATGGAGTACTCGACGATGGCTCGGCTTCATCGAAGGCGACGAGGCGTGTAGAAGCAATGGACGCATCAGCAGCGCCTCACCTGCCTTTGCGGTGCAAATCACTTCTCCGCATCGGGCCACATGCTCCTGTATTTCCGAACTCTTTAAAACGCCAACGCGATGACTTCCCGGCGACACCCGCAGCGGACCATTCGATTCATCGCAGTCGTCAACGTGAAGCCGAACCGCGAGCAATGCTTCCAGAACGTCCCTGGGAGGCCGTGCGTAGTCGACGCCAGCTTTTATGCATCGGAGATCGAAGCCAATTTGCGTGGCAGGCTGAGCAAGGGGAAACATCAGGTCCTGGTGCCATGTGACCTTCCAATTCGTGTCGGGTGTCTTGTCGAAGGCGATGGCTTGAATCGCTTTCGCGCTCGCGGGCAGGTGGGCCACTGCAACCATCGATTCGCGAATCTCCGCCGCCGTCCGCTGCACCAACGGTACGTCGAGCAAGCAGCGAGTGCCAGCCTCTCCTGACGCAAAAACCTGATCTCGAAGGTCACTCAGCGTCGATTTCGAGATCGAGGTGGGACGACAGGCATAGCCGCTATCGTGTAGGTTCATCGAAAGTGCCGAACGATTGAAGTGCCTGCCACCTGAGCTGGCACGGAGCGTGCGCAGCACGACGCACAATTGCTGGGGTGGTTGGCACCCCTGCCCTGTAGGCCCGTCTTCATGTCGTCTCCGGAACTTCCAGCAGAAAGCGATTCATAAACTCACCGTCGCCAAACTCGCCGTGCATCGCTTCATGGTGGTCAGCATAAAGGATGACTTTGCCGTGATCGGAAATCAGGAAAATGTCGTCAGCCACTGTGGCGCCATGCATCAACGAGAGGAGGACTAGGCTCTCGACAGCATCGCGCTCAACGTCCTCCGCTTCAACCACTTCATCGCCAGTCGGCTTCAAGCCATACATCGCGAAAACCGCGTTCGTCTGAAATAGCTTGAGTGAGTTCCCGACTCTCCACGCACCGTCGCGCGGATAAAGATAGATCCTCTTTTCCGGCTGCGTCGCATCCACGAGCGATGTGACCCAACGGGCGATATCCTTCGCTCGGCCGGGCAAATCCCACGACTGCCGTAACTCGGCTCGTCCTTCAAATATCAAGGTCTGCGGAGGCCGAAAACGACGATCGAGCACAATTCCCTGTTGGGCGAACTGCCGATGAAAAGCGCTTTTCGAAATGAGCTTCATGGAGTGGCCAATGTTTGAACTCAGCCATGCCGTGCATCGCACCTTTATCGGCCCGCTTTGCTTCAGCGCCGGCATCTCTGGGTCGTCGGCTGGGTGTGGTGCTCAGGCCGCTTCTTGATACAGGCGCTGTACGGACTCTCTGCTTAGGACGATGATGGTGAAAATGCCCAAGATCGTCCCAAACGGCATGAACGCACACAAGAGCGCTGCCATCACGAAACTGAACAGGCGCTTACGGCGTCGGGCGAGCATGCGTCCAGAAATCAAGGTGCAGATCGCCGCGGCCCAGCCGAGCAACACGAAGAAGGCGCCCATCGCGATAAAGAGGTAGCCAAATGCCGCCGGCGGCGGGGGCGACTTCTGCCCTCCGGTCATAAGCTCTGGGTTCAGCACCATCATCAGCCCCATTCCGACGTGAATAAGTGGGAAACACGCGAAAAGCGCGCCCAGGCCCGCAACGACATAGTGGAAAATGGCGAGCAACCGGAGCTGCTCTTCATCTTTGCTGCGCGTGACTGCTGGAAGTGATGGCGAACTCATGGAGCGATTTTCTTACGTTTGAGAACAGCCACGGCGGGGCGCCGCCCCGGCATTGGCTTGAGGGCGACTCGTTCGGCGTTTTCTCGCATAGGGGAAACGACTCTTTGATGGGTCTCCCGGAGTCACCGCGCGCGCCGGTAATGCACAGCCACCGCGCCACAACGGAGGGGCTTCGCCGAGATGAGTTCGAGCCGTCGCGTGCTCGGTAGCCCGCCCTGGTACAGGGTCGGGCCGTGGCCGGCGATCCTGGGGTGGACGAGGATCTTGTACTCGTCGATCAGATCCAGCCGGTCCAGCTCGGTCGCGAGCCGGCCGCTGCCAAGGAGCACGCCCGCCGTGGTCGCGTCCTTCAGCGCCTGCACGCCCGCGCGCAGGTCGCCCGCGATGAGGTGGCTGTTGATCCACGGGAAGTCCGTTCGCGTCGACGAAACCACATATTTCGGCTTGGCCTCCAGTTTGACCGCCCACTCGCGCATCGACCGTGGCGCTTCCTGGTCTCCGCGGGCGACTGCAGGCCAGTAGCTCTCCATCATCTCGTAGGTGACGCGGCCCCACAGCATCGCCCCGTTCTCCTCCAGGAGGCGGGTGAAGAAGGCGTGTGTCTCGTCGTCGACGACTCCCTCCTGATGGTCGACGCAACCGTCGAGAGTGACGTTAATGCTGAAGGTCAAGAGTCCCATGGCGGCAAGTCTACGTGGCGGCCGTGCGGATGACGGCCATAACCGCAGGGAAATCAACGCAGCGCGATGTCGCCTTCGAGTCTAAAGCGAGGATTTCTGAAGTAGGATCAGTCGTCATGTTGAAATTCTCCGCCCAACCCTTGCGGTAAGAGACGGCGGTGCAGCCCACGTTCCCCTCGCCCCCTTCAGTCGGCCACGGGGCTCGCTGGGGCTGACTTGCCTCACGATATGACCAAGACATGGTCATGGCAGAGACCAAACCGCGATGAAGGCAATAACCGCCTCCAAAGCCAAGGCGCAATTCAGTGGAATGGCGCGCCGGGTGGTAAGAACGAAAGTACCCGTGACGATCTCTACCCCAACTGGTATGGTCCAACTCATCCCATGGGATTTGCCGTCCATGGTCGAGCCATTCGGAGCGGGAGCGGTAAGAATGACCGACGATGAAATCCGGCTGGCCAATTCGTTTGGAGAGTCTTTCCGAGAAGAGAAATCGTGAACCTTGATCGGTGGGAAATCGTTTTCGCGCGGGAAAGCGACTCTGACCCGGTCGGGCATCCGGCCGTCATCCTGTCCGTTGCGGACATTCTTTCCGATGACCGACAACTTCGCTTCAACGCTTTGATAGGCACGTAACGACCTCCTGCAGCGAAGGTATTGCCCCATCAGGTTTTGCTGGATCAAGCCGATGGTCTTGAATTCGCGACGCTCCTCAACTGCGCGATGGCCTACGTTGTGCGCAAGAACTCGATTCTGCGGCGCGCAGGAGTGGTAAGTCATATGAGGCGTGCAGAAATTGCCCGCCGCGTTCGAGCAAGTTTGGGCGTTTGGTGATCTTGCCGAGACAACGCTTCGTATCAGCCGCGGCGCGGAACACCGTTGGCTGATTCAGGCTCGGCCTTTTCCGAGCTGCTTCATCACGGCGACGCTTGCTTTCACCAACTTCTTCACCAGTGGATTCGGTATCGTCTGGGCGACCGGGAAACTGAGAACGGCCTTCGTCGCGGGACGATCTCCCAAGGACTTTTTGTGGTTTTCGAGCACGGGAGGGCGGACGTGTAAGCGCACAAAAGGCGACTTAAAACTGAACCACGCAAACATCCCGTTGTAGTCGTATCCCGCATAGGAATACCCCGGCATCTCAAAGTAACTGACGGTTTCGACGGAACCTGGAGCCGCCTGCTGGATGGCACTACGAATTTCCCTCAAGCGGACCCGTGCACTTTCCGGCATCCGCTCTATGTACTCCTCGACCCCACCAGGGATGATGACGTCCGCACGATTTTTCACTTTTCGTTTCATAGTGTGTTTCCTTCCTATCCGACACGTCGCGCGTCAGCTGCGGCGCGCTGCGCCGTTGGCTGAAAGCCCTTCTGGGTTCGGCCGGCCAGTCAATGTCGAAGTAATGGCCATACCGTGTTTACGCCCTAATACTCACGGAGGAGTAGAACATTCCTGGGTTCCCGCAGTGGCTGCGCTAGGAAGTATCCACCCGAATCAAGAAAGATATCCACAGCACAGGCCCTGCTAAGCTCTGCCTCGTCGTTCAGTGCTCGAGGTAGAGGAATGCCATTGGGTCCAATAACGGAGAAGCCCAACGTGCGCTTCCGCAACGCTTCGAACACGCGAGTTTCCTGTTGAGCGGTCGATACTCGGCTCAACCGCTGTGCCCAGTAGACCCGCTCCAGACGAGGCAGTGCCAACCACGAGATTAAACCGACAATTGTGGCGACGGCGGGTATCCCGAACAGGAGTCGTTTGTTAAAAGGCCTCATCTGCTGATCGTCACAATTGAGTCACGCCTACGGCTGACGCGGCTCCTGCGCAACAGGAGACGAAACGGTCGTGGGCGATGGCTCTGGCGCCTTCTTGAGGTTCGGCGTATTGAAGCTGCCGATCACCTCAGGGGAAATCTCGCGAACGAACCTTTTCAACTCGAACGCCGTTTGCTTATCCGCCTCAAACGCCTTGATCGCTTTGAGTGCGCCGTCGCGAACACCGTAGAGCGTTAGAAAATAGCGCGCGAATTCTCCTGTCTCGTGATTCGTGACACCCAGCATCGTGCCATCTTCCAGAAGCCTCATAGCGGATGGCGCTCTATTGGCCACGCCGCTAAGGAGCGTAACCGGTGTCGCGCGCTCACCAACACCGTAAACAGCAAACCTCACTCGCGTGCCCCCTTCGTAGCACAAAAGTACAACTTCTCCACTTGGTGCGAGATCAACGACGGAAAGCGTGATCATGCCGTAGGTGCTCTTGACCGTCGTCACAACATCGCCATCGGGTGTGGGCTTACCCATCTGTATTTCTTCCGCGGAGAGAAAGACCGAGCAATCATCGGTGCAGTCGCTAGCGACGACGGTAACGGTCAGATACGTGAGTCTACTTGCATCCGCTCGTAAGCCGGCGCTTGCCAAGGCTCGAACGCGCAGTGTCCGGAACTCGGCACGCACGTTCATAGCAGCAAGCAACGTCACAATGAAAAGTAACCGCACCATGTTTTGCAAACGTCTACGATGTGCCATAGCCGGGCGCAGCCCCAACATTGGCACAGGCAACTAGGAGGGCTCCTTCGTGCTTTCGCGTCGTAGCGGAAGATACTTCAGATGGAGGCGGCTCCAATGCGGGGGAACAGGCAGTCGAGGAGATACCCGAGCAAACAAGTCCTTCGCTAAGCTATCGACGCTCGCACTCGAGAGCGGGAAAGAACCCCGACCGTAACTCGCTGGACGACCCAAATTATTCCGGATCAAGCAACGCATCACTTCGAGCATCGCCACATCCCGCGATACACCCCGGGAAACGATGACAAGCCGGCGTTCGAGCCGGGAAAATCGAGCGACAGCCCGGGCGGCGCTGGGCTCGATCGCGCTCGATAGGCGGACCATCGTGACGTCTCGCAAAAGCTCAGCCGGCAACAAACGCAAAAATGCGCGGAACTCCTGCGGCGAAAACGCGTGCGGCGGATGAGCTTCAATCCTGTCGATGACCGTCTTCATTTCTTTGCCCAACGATTGAACTCAGACACGACCGGGGGCCTCACTCCCGGTCAATGTCTGTGGTGGCTTGTTAGCCTCTGCCTCTCTTTCTCGCAGCCGAGCCAGATAGCGCTGCGCCTGAACCGCTGTCAGACCAGGCGATCGATTCGACTTCCACAAAGTGGAAAGGTCGACTGTCGATGAGATGGCATCGAGTGCTGGGAGCCCATATTTCACGACGGTATCGCGCATCTCAGCGGCAACGATGCGTGCCTCGGCATCTGATCTGGCAACCCACCAACGATCTTGACGCGCAGGCATGAGAAAACCAATGCGCTCGTGCCACTGAGAAGCTGAGACATCGGGCCTTGCTCTTTCGTCGGCAAGTGATTCCGCCCAAATCGCCACGTTGACGGTGACGTGGAGCGAACTCGTCATGCTCTCGGTGCTCGATTGCAAACTGCATCAATCAAACCGAACATGCTGCCTTTTCCTTGCCGATCAACGCCCCTGGACAGCGACGAGCACTTGCGCCCGTGCTGAACCAGCTGGTAGGGCTTCTGGCTATCCCTCGTGCCAAAGAACCGCACCGCGGAATGGTTGAACCTTCCAGACTCCAGACGAACGCTTTAGATACCACACACGGCCCATACCCCCACCCTTAGCTCGGAAAGACGTTAAGACCAATGCTGCATCTCCGGACTTGGAGAATCCTACGCGGGTGAATTGGAACCGACTTTCGTCAAAATATCGTACCATCAGGAATTCAGCAAACCGATCGGTCGCTCGACTAGCTATCTCAGCTTTCGCATCCTGCCGTATCGGCCCCGCCGGTTTCGCAGCGGCCACAACCAATGACTGCAACTCAGGCCAGGTAGGTGCCTCTCGAACGCTCTTCTCCAATAAGTCATCCACCAAATTGGTCTCGAGACCTGGATTCTCGAGGAGCAGCCGGCTACGGAGTTGGGGTCCATTCTCCACAATCGATAGCACAGGCGCGATGGTCAGGTCGTCTGGAACTCTCCCATCACACCATAGCTGGAGCACCGCAAAGGCGACGTTGGCTTCTTCTTGCGGCGAGGCCCTGTACCGAGGCAATGGGCCACTCCAATAAAAGAAGTAGCCGAGAAACGCAGTGAATCCGACAACAGGACCCACGATGTATACGGTCTTCATTCTGGCTGCCTTGCCCAACGATTCATAGGTCAGACACGAGCGGGCGAAGCCCGGTCGTGTATGTGCCGACTGTTGGTTGGTCCTTCTACTTCATTTTGGGAATAGGCCTGCGGATGCCGTCACCGAAATTGTGTGCCCCAATTGAACTATCGGAGCTCCTTCGGCCATCCTATCCGGATTGTGAGCAACGATCTCGATGGTAAACGAGCCTTTCTTCTTCTTCAGGCGCCAGCGGGAGCCATCCGGAATAGCCGGCCAATCTCTTTCGCTGGCAAGCTTCAACTCCGAGGTCTCAAACGCACGCTCAAGGCGGGCAAACGCGTCCGCAGTAACCCTGACTTCTTTGGACTTCTTCCATTTTCGCTCCGATGGCTTGCTCCCGAGTTCGGGCCGGGTGAGAACCTCGCAGTGGATCTTCCCATCCGGAAGGCGTGCTAGATACACGAGCGTCTCATCATGAAAAGACGGCGAATATTCGAACTCAATCTCGACGGCCGATTCGGCGCCCCACGCTCCGGCCGCGAAGAAAGAAAGGGCGAAGATAGTCGGAACGCGCATGATGGTCTTCAGGCCAACGTTAAAGGGGAGCGCCTGGTTCGCCCTGTTTTTCGAGAAGAATCGTATCATGGAGTAGACGGCGGACTGAGCTCCTGGGCGATGCCTATCAAAATCCCCTCCGGACCACGGATGTAGCAAAGGCGATAGATACCCTGGTAATCGACGACCTCATCGACGACCGATGCACCTAGCTTCTTGAGTCGAGCTATCGTGTCATCGATATCCTCCACCGTGAACATCACGCGCAGGTAACCCAACGCGTTTACGGGTGCCATGCGGTGGTCGGACACGATGGGGGGCGCATCAAAGCGAGATAACTCGATGCGACTGTGCCCGTCGGGAGTGCGCATCATTGCGATCTCAACCCTCTGCCCTCGTACACCGGTAACGCGACCAGCCCAATCACCTTCGATCGGCATGCGGCCTTCGAGTACAAGACCAAGCTCCCCGAAAAACAGAATAGCGGCGTCCAAGTCTTCCACCACGATTCCGACGTTGTCCATTCGTCTCACTCTCATGGGTGTCGATTTTCGGCGAACGTTAGCAGTCAGCCACGCGCGAAGCGCGTTGCGCTGTGGTGCTCTGGTTCGGCTTCATTAGGGATCTTCATCTTTCTTCGCCCATCGTTTCAGTTCAGACACGACCGGGAGCGGAGCTCGCGGTCGTTGTCTGTGGCGGCTGGTTCGGCTTCTCAGGAGGCACGAAATGAGATCCCTTGCTTTCGCATTCCATCGCGCAGCGCGAGCAATGCCTTAGGCCCGATTCCGTGCAGCGCGGAGAGCTCCTCTTCGCTCATTTTTCGAAGATCACTAAGCGTCCGCACCCCGTGGGCGTAGAGCGCTCTTAATGCCGGTTTGGCAAGTCCTTGCGGCAAAACGTCGGCAATCGACGCGGCATTCGCATTGGCCGCTTCCTTCTTGCGTGGGTCACGCATCAGTTCGCAACGACTTTCGGGTGTCATAGCTTTCTGCCGAACGTTTCAGGTCAGAGACGGCGGCGTAGCCGACGTTCTCTGCACCGATTTGTTGGGCTGATTTAGGTCGGATGACGCGGTTTGGAGTAGGAGGGTTCGTCGCCATCCACAATGTAGACGCCAAGCAAGGAACGCGCCAGAAACGGTTTCTTCTAATATACCTAGGCGCCCTTTTTCTGCTAAAATGATATTCGCCAAGCCCACGCAACTCGCAAAAACGAAAAACCAACTCCCCATTCTGAAAATCGCCGGAAGTGCTCTTTTGAAAGTCGGATAGCCGAAAGACTCACTCATGTCTGCAGCCGCGCTAAAGAATACCGGAACGAGAAAGGCAAAACCGATACCGAGTGCTAGGCCGAGGGTAAGAAACAGATAGTTCATCTTTCTTCGCCCAACGTTAAAGGTGAGCCGCGAGGTGGACTGGCGCGGATCGTGGCTCTGCACGATCCGTGACAGTCCACCTCGTTGGCTCTAGCGACTGGTTAGCCCCTTTTTTCATCTCGCAGCAGACTGCCGTCGTGCATCTCAGTCCTGAGCGCGTCCTCGAACTGCGCCGCCGACTCTTCAGCGACGATGACGCAAAAGTCGCCGACCTGCTCGCGGTTGTCCGCATCCCAGTCAGTGCGGACTCGCAGCGTCCAAACTCCATCTTCGGACTCGGCACGCAAATAGACGGAATCTTCTTTCGACGTCTCCTCGAATAGTGACGTAAGCGTCCGGCCGGGGTCCTATCTTGCGATTGTTGAAGCGGCTATTTGCGAGGCGCATGGTGACTATGCGCATGAGCCAATGGTCACTTTGTGTGTCACTGCAGCGGCTGCCAGTTTACCGGCAACAGAGGCTTCAGGTCGTCTTGATTGGTCATGCGTGGCAGCCGTGTGAGCAGGTCCTTCAGGTAAGCGAGCGGATCTTTACCGTGGCGCTCACAGGACACGATCAACGAGTAGAGGATGGCCGAACGCTGGCCGGCATCGGGATGGCCGATGAACAGCCAGTTTTTCTTCCCGATGCAGGAGGGACGGATCGCATTTTCGACCAAGTTGTTGTCCAGCCGGCTTTCGCCGTAGCGCAGATGGTTCGAGAGAGGCTCCCACTGGTTGAGCAGATAATCGCACGCCTGACCGAGCAGCGACTTCGGCAACACCTGCTGGCGGACGCGCAGAGCCAGCCGCCTGAGTGCGTGCATGGTCCGAGTCAGACCTTCAGGTTTGGCGCGCGCAACCGTCCGCTCCCGCGGTTCCAGCTTCTCAGTGTCCCATTCTCGTTCACGCCGGTACATGCGACCAATCAACCGCAGCACTGCCTTGGTGATACGTGGAGATTGCGACTGTGCCTCAAAAAACTTCCGACGGGCATGGGCCCAGCAGCCCAACCACGCCACTGCCGGATGCGAACGAGCGTACGACGCGTATGCCTCATACCCGTCCGACTGCATCACTCCCACGTAATCGTCGGTAAGCAAGGACGTCAGTTCGCCATGTCGTCGCGACAGTCGCCAATCAAACACCACGTCACCTCCGGGAGCGCTGACCACCCACAGATAGCCCTGGATCGCTCCCTGGCCTCTTTCGTCGGGATCGATAAACTTGACCGGTGTCTCGTCGCACTGGACGTACCCCCCGTCCAGCAATTGAGCGTGCATCAACTTGTAAATCGGCTCCGCCCAATCTGCCGCGATGCGCACCCAGTCGGCCATCGTCTTTCGACTCAGTTGGGCACCCCACTGCGCCGACATCGACTCCAGCCGGTACAACGGAAGATGATGCTGATACTTCGAGGTGACGATGTAGGCGATCAACCCGGCCGAGGCGTATCCGCCCACCGCCACTCTCGGCAGTGCCGGCGCAATCACTGGAGCAAGCTTGTGGTCGGCCTTGCGCCGAAACTTCGGCCGCACGATCTGACGCTTCACCAGTTTCGGTCCGATGATGTCGACCTCGAAGGTCCGCTCCTGACTGATCTGTTCAAATGCGTCCGGATCCGCTTTCACCTCCTCGGGAACGATCTCAATTGTCTCGCTCACTGGCAGGTGGGCAAAAACCTCCGCTGGTATGGGCCGCTTCTCCGGCGCAGGCGTGCGTCTCTCATAGGTCACCGTCTGGGTCTTGCGATCAACCCGCGGCACTTCCGGCAAACCCAGTTTCGCCTGTGCCAGGACATCGGCTGGCAGTTTTTCACTTCGTGCCCCAAACATTTGCCGCCGGAACCACGCCAACTGGGCCTGCAGGTCTTCCACCTCTGCCTGCAATGACAGGACTTTGGCCTGGAGTTCTTCAGGTGGCTGCATCGTTACTTATCTTGCTAAACAGCAATAATATATGTTACCATTTAGTCAATACATTTAACGCTCGTACCATGCTTTTTTACAGCCGTCCTTAAGATCGATTCCGGTGAGTAACATCGTCAGCGCTGTTGGCTCCAGGTTCACCTTGGCGCCACCATTAAATTCCGGCCAGGAAAAGCGCCCCTTCTCCAATCGCTTTGCCGCCACCCACACTCCACTGCCATCCCAGAACAGGATCTTCACCCGGTCTCGACCCTTGTTGACGAACACAAACAACGCTCCACTGAACGGATCCTCCTGAAGCTTCTGCGCTGCGAGAGTCCACAGCCCATTAAACTGCTTGCGCATGTCGACCGGCTCGACCGCCAGGTAAATGCGCTGCGTCGCACTGAAAGTCAGCATTTGCGAAGTCGGGCTACCAACTCTGCTAGCTGTTCCACATCAGCACCACGCACCACCAATCCATTCGGCAACGCGATCTCCACCGCGCTCGGCACGCGCGCCGGCCTCACCTTCACTTCGGCGAACGCGGGCAATCTTGGCTTGCGCAACCGCTCCGTTCTCAGCCAATGCGCGAACGTAAAGTACTTGATTCCCTCCCGTTCCGCAAAGGCGCGCTGCGTAAGACCACTTCGCTCGTATCCCTCCACCGCCGCAGCCCGCTGCTGCGCCAACGCAATCCTCCGCCCCTTTCGATCTCGCTTCTCACCCGTATCCACCCACTCCGTCGTGACTGTTTCCATAGCCACAACTCTAGCGACTTCACTTCTTCTCCGCTACGGGGTCTCCGGCCGGACGCTTACGGGGAATATGCCGATTACCGTGAATGCCGCCGATCACGACTGATGCGATCTCCAAGGCACGCGGGTGACATCGCAGTTCCCAAAGAACCCGCAGAAACTGTAACGTAAATCACAAACATCCGGGAGCTCCCGATGAATGTGGGCCGTCTTGAGAATGACGCCGAACCCGGCGCCGTGAAGATGCCGACAGACAGACCAGCGCTCAGGAAGGCCCAGGCTTTAAAGAAGAGAGGATTTTCTGCTCATTTTGTTGCCGAACGATTGAGGCCAGCCACTCCGGGCAGCGTCAGCCTTGAAGTTGGCTCGCCGCAGACCCTCCGCTTGTTCAATGCTGGCTAACAGGCTCCACGTGACGAAGACCGTTGCCGTGGTGATGAGGATAGAAAGAAAAATCAAACAGGCAAGCGAACCAAAACGCTGAGGAATCCATATGCTCGAGCGTGAGAACCGCAGTGACTGCTGGAATCACTATCAACTCTGCATGGATGGGAAAGGCGCTCGGCGCGAGTAAGCCGCTGCGAATAGCGATACGATCAAACGAAATCTCCAGCCCACTATTTTCTTTCTTCGCAAGAACCACACAATCGCGATGAACAAAAAGGCAACCAGGCGAGTGTAATACCAACCGCATCCCAGCTTACGGATATTCCAATTCTATTCATTCTTACGGCGATCGTCAGAACTGACCGACGCTGGGCGGCGTTCGATTGGGCGTTGGTCAGTTCCTTTCGGGCTCGATCAGATAGATCCTGCGCTTCGACGTCGCTCTCTGGCCTGATGGCCGACGAAACCGCCTATGATGGCACCGTCTCCGATGCGCACAAAGCAAACACTCGACCGGACAGCCGACTCCACCTTCCGGGTATCTGGACGGACAACGTCGACCGAGAACGCTGCCCGCAGCAAAGCACCGACGCTGGATCTACCTTTGCGAAATGAACTTCCGCAACTCCGCGTATTACCGACGCCAAACACCGTGTCGTGGATCGCTGGAACGAAGTGCGACACGCCTAGACCAGTGCCGCAGAGACGATCATCCGGCACGTTGCGCCATTCCCTCCGACAAACACGTGCACGACTCCGGAATCTGCGGAGCCAGTGGCCCGGGAATCATCGGAGACCCTATTTGGTCCGGTGACGACGACGTACTCCACGTGCCGTCCATGCATCCCAAAGTCACATGAAAGCAGGATGTAGCCGTCGCCACGCTGCTCGACCTTCGTAAGGCGTAAAGCCGACCTCTCAGCTTGGCCGGCGCGCTTGTGTGCACGCAGCGCACATTACGATGAGAAGTGCTCATAACATGATTTTATCATGACGTCGGCGGTCGGCGAGGGCCGAAGGCCCGGCTTGTCGACAAGCGATTGGTTAGCCCTATTCTTGGCCAGCTCGACAGCTGGACAAATGCGCCGCTCATGCGGAATACGGGCGTCCGGGCATTTGAACCTAAAGACAGGGATTGGACTTACTCAGCTCCCTGCCGACGAGCGTGAATGACCCGCTTCTTCCTTCCTTCACGATCGTTCGAACTGACTCACCGGCGAATCCTCTCTGACCGTCTTGAGCGACTTCACGGTCAGTCACTATGCACTCCATGCGGATGCCAACGTTCTTCCTGAGTGTCGATGGAGCACGGATAGAAAAGTGAACCGACGGATCATGCCGGACTCTTGCGCTCGGCTCGACTGAAAAGCCTTCTTTTTACCGAGGTCAGACGCGGAGGTCACGATCGGCTCTAGCCATATCATCCCATAACCGGGTAGGTACACAGCAGCGCAGGAAGTGTAAAGAGATTCTTCCGGCTTTGGGCTATCGCCTCAGGTCAGAGACGGCGGCGTGGCGTTCTCTGCACCGTTTGTTGAGCCTGCTTTCAGTCTAGGATCCACGAAAGAAGGGAAGGGCCCTCAGTATACATTAAAATAACATCGATCACCCAAGCGACGGCGCCCACTGAGAATACAATGATGACTATTGCCTGGCTCGCCAAGATCGAACCCTTCCGTGCTGCAATCGCTCTGAATATGCCATATCCGAATGGCGTAACGACGACGGACAAAACTCCCAACAGAGATAAATACATCATTACGTCCCTCAAGATCCGACCGGGCAACTCGCCCGGATCTGGGTTTGCAAAGCGAGGCCAGTGACCAACTACTACCGCCGCGTAGCACGCGTACGACACGAGGACCATGTAGGTGAAAATCGGGAAGAGAGATATTTGTTTCATGTTTGTGATCAACGCCTCACGTCAGCGACGGCGCGAAGCGCCGTTGGCTGGAGGAGTTGGATGGGCCGGTTTTGAGTTTCGGGACCACTATGCTTCACGGATCAAGATGGTAAAACGACGATGATCGGTCGTACGCGAAAATTCCAACTTAGCGCGGTATCCCAATTTCTGACAGACCGTTAGGGCGCGCTGATTGAACGATGCGACGGTCGTCCGAAAGAGCGTGGGACTAAACTTCAACTTCGCGAACGACATTGCTACGCCGAGGACGGTTTGACCCATCCCTCTACCCGTCAAATCGGGCCGCAATCCTCCACCCATGTCGAGAGCCTCAAGCGAGTAGTCGCCACCAATGACTTGTGCATCCGGACCAAAACAACGGAAGGCTACCAAACGGGATGAACTATCGAAGACGCCATAGTAGTGAAGACTGGGATCAAGGAACGAAGCTACAACTTCGATTGTCGGAATCGCGTCGTGATTGTAGAGATCATATGGAGCAGGGTAGCGCCACGCTGCGATTGCTTCTGCATCAGCTTGCGTGAGGACGCGCAGAGTGAAATTTGATTCAGACATGACTTGCCCAACGCATCAGCTCAGATACGACTGGGAGCGAAGTTCCCGGTTGTTTGTGTGTGGCGACTGGAGCGGCTCTTCGCATTGGCTAGTCAATGACATATCCTTCGTAGCGCCCCTTAGTATTGAAAGTAACAAGTACGACCTGGACATGCCAACGATCACTGTATTCCCACCACTTCTGAGGTCCAATGCTAGAAATTCGGGAAGGAGTCCCCAAGTTCGCCTCAACTTCGGCTGCCGTCATGCTTGTAGTGAGATTCTTCAGTCTGGAACTGGGCAGAGGTATTCCGCACATCATGGACAAACCTGCCGTCAGAACGCCGAGAGCGAAGCAAACCAGTGCTGGTACAAGTAGATGACCGTAGCGATCCACTAAATTTTTCATTTTTTTCCGCCGATCGATTGAGCTCAGACACGATCGGGAGCGGAGCTCCCGGTCGTTGGCTGTGGCGGCTGGATCGGCTCGTCAGGAGTCAACAAAGGGGCCAATAGCTTCCTCTGGTATCGGACATAAACCTCGTCCTTCGCGCGAATATCATCATCGACCAAATAGTGCTCCAACTCGTGAGGTAGGGAATCGTAAACGCTGCTCCAGTCTGTGCGCAGCCTCCGCTCAAACGCGTGAGCAGCTTCTCTCCAAATCTTTCTTTCTTCCTTTGTGGATAAGGGCAGCGCATCCAGCTTTCGCAGTTCTGCGGACAGCTCGATAACGAGTGGATGCGAACGATCCAACTCGGGAAGCCGTAGGCAACTTCGACCAACGAGCTTTGAGAGTAGCGACATCTTCTTTCCGCCGATCGATTCAGGTCAGAGACGGCGGCGTAGCCGACGTTCTCTGGACCGCCTGTATCGGCTTCTTTTTCTTCTTAGAATGGACGACCAGACTTGAGCGCATACCGATGCCAAGGCTGGAAGCGGGTCGCCGCCACCGAGCGCGTATTCCTCCACTGTGCGTCCAG
The DNA here is from genome assembly GCA_046346755.1 of Opitutaceae bacterium. Lineage (GTDB taxonomy): Bacteria > Verrucomicrobiota > Verrucomicrobiia > Opitutales > Opitutaceae > UBA6669. The sequence goes on from JAXMHM010000039.1 coordinate 68,303, forward strand.
ATACGGTGCTGGATCCTGCTGGATTGCACGCCAGTCGGCATCATCGAACACTAGGAGGATCCAGTGATCGCAATCCCAAGTGCCGAACTTCTGCTGGTCGGGAAGCCATAGCAGAATGAACTCGGGGTCATATGCCTCGCATCGGCCAGTGAGAGAAACTGCAGGAACAGCGTAGTATCCATCCTTCTCGTAATTCGGATCGTCCGGATCATCGGTGCCGATCCATACTTCTCCTTCTTTCAGTTCCTCGAGCATATGAAGGCCCACTTCGCCTGGTTCGATCTTGGTGGGGTCATACGACAGCGCGCGGCCAGATTGCAGGAATTGCACAAAGTCAGCAGGCAGCGAATTTGGTGTCATGATTTTGCCCAATGACTCTCGTCAGCCACGGCGCGCAGCGACGTTGGCTGAGCGAATTGGTTAGGCCGGGTTTTTATCGCGATGACGAGCGTCGAGCAACTGCGCGACACGTGATCACAGAGGCAGCAACGATCCCGATCAGTCCTGGAATAAAGAAACCCGCAATATCCCAAGAATCAGGTAAAGGCCCTCCGAAACGCAGGAAATTAGTCGCCAACCAGAGGGCTGATCCGATCGGGACCGCGGCCAACATCAGCCAAGCGACTGACTCGCTCTTCTTCAGGACCGGAACCATCGTCATTAACGCGGTCAGCCAATTCAGGCCGGGCCAACCAGCAACGAGCAGGTAAAAATCCCATCCGTATGTCGATGCGATGATCGCGTTCATCCTTATCCTAACGATTCAGGTCAGAGACGGCGGCGTAGCCGACGTTCTCTGGACTGGTTTGGCTTTTATTCATATACCTCTGGAAATTGGTCGATTTTGGCGGCACCTGTAAAAAGGCGGTCGCATGAAACCAGCGAGACGTCCGCGTTTTTCTCAAAGGAGGCTTTTTGCTCCAGCATTTCTTCGGTCAGAGTGGCACTACGACTCATCAAGATGCAGTAGGTGTAATAGAACGTCATGCGGGGATGGTGGACGCTCAATCCTGCTGTGCACGTAAGAGGGTCGTCAGAACGGTCCTTGATGAGGTCTCGCTCACGACTGAAACGCTCGAGGTCACGGATGAGCTGACTGCGGTTCTTCTCGATATAAATCTTCCAACTATGGATCTGCTCCAAAGCTTTATTGGCGCGCTGGGACAGTACCCCATCTCGCGTGAAGAACGGGCTCAATGGTGGCTCTACTTCAACAAAGCGAAGCTCGATGGCACCGGAGAATGGCGCAACAACGAGGAAGTCCGCGTAGAATTCTGTACCCAGCGGAAACTCTGCGATCACGCGAGTGGGATGAGCTAGGTACTGCAGCGACTCAGTAAGGATAAAAGGATTTGCTTTCAGAAAGGCGCACAAGTCGCGTTCGCCTTCGGACGAAAGCACCTCTTCGAGGACTTGGGACTTCGTCTTCATGATTTGCTGAGACGTTTGAGCTCAGACACGAGGGCCGAAGGCCCGAGTTGTCTGTGGCGATTTGTTGGGCTGTCTCTTCATTGTGTGAAGGCCTTTTGAGCGGCGTCAGACAAAACAATATCTCGAGCACCGGAGTCGGTGAGGCGCCGCCAAAGATTCTGCTTCTTCGGTGCAGAAACATCCATCAGGACTTGGTCTTTGAGATCCGTAGGCCACAAAATGCGGGTGCGATACTCGGTGGAACCGTACAGCCCGCACTCCAACCGTGAGCCAATCTTCTTCTCCAGCGCGTTCAAAGCGGCCTCTCGGCCCTTGGCGTAGAACGATGCTTCGTGCCATCCGTCCTCAGGCGCCGTGAGGAACACGAAAAAGTAATCGTCGATCCAAGGGCCATCGGAGTTCGTATACTCTGCGATCAACCGAATGGCGGAGATGGGAATCGTCCAATCGCTGACTCCGGAGCGATAGGATAGCGTGCCATCCGAGCATTCGAGCACTCCAGAGTATTCTTCGTTCGTCATCTTTCTTGGCCCAACGCTTCGCGTCAGCCACGGTCGCTTGGGGCCGTTGGCTGGACGCGTTTGTTGGGCAGTTTTTCGACTATCTCAAAACGTCCGTTTCCTTCGAAAGCTGCCACTTGCCCATTATCCGTTAATTTTAGGGAAACGCTCACGGTTCCGGTTTTGGGATCAACCTTAATTCCGCCGGAATCGATCTGATGTTCGGTACCACACTTCGGTCCGTCGAATAGGCGAATGCTATCCTTCGAGTATGACTTGGATTCGCCTTTCAAAAGCACGATATACAATTTGGCGTTCTCTGGAATCTTTGGGGCAAGTGCCTCGACGGTTTTCGTGTCACCTTGAGCGTCGGCCTGAAAAACCTGCATTACGATTTCCGGGGCAAGATAGAACGCTGAGAGCTTTTCACCGGTCTTTTCATCGCGTGAATCCTGCCACCAAAATACGCGGAAAGTTTCCGCTGCTTGCGCGGTGAGAGCTGCCAAAAAGAAGAGTGTGAGCTGTTTCATGCTTTGCCTAACGTATTGCATCAGCCGTTGGCTGGATGTTTGTTAGGTCTTTAGCCGTCGCCATTCGGTTCAAAGGAGACAAAACGCCTCTCCAGAACATCATATTCGATTCTCCAATAGTCCGCCCCTCCATCAAAGACCTCGACGAACATCGAATCCACATTTCTCCAGGGGCGATCTACCTTCATCGGGAAGAAGCTGAATGCTATAAATTTCTTCCCTCTGTCTTGTAGCCCTATCACTTGGCACGAGTACAACGAATATTGATTCAGAACATCGCCGATCTTGCGTGTATAATACTCTGATATCCAATCGTCGCGGGGGTTATAAGCACGTTCTGATATAGAAAACGGATTCTTTCTGCCCCGCACTAGTGCCGCGTGGATCAGATTAGCGGCCTTCTCTACTTCTTGCGCGGATGGTTGCCAGTACGTGCAACCTTGCCTCCCAAAAAGTTCGATCGCCCTTGGCAGCGTGCTTTCGGGCATTATTGTGATGTGGCCCCCAATTCGGGGCTGCGGATCAGGCGACTCCTCGACTGAACAGGAGCAAACTATACAGGACACGGCCACCCATGATAATCGCGGAATCATGATTCTTACCTAACGATTCAGGTCAGGGACGTCGGCGTAGCCGACGTTCTCTGCACCGCCTCGTTAGTCGCTCGGAAGTTCGTGCTTATCCGAAGAAGCACCCATGCGGATCACGATCAACCTCCAATAGAAGTATGTCGATCGACTTAGCTTCGGGCTTTGGTGTGTAGGAGTGCCACTTCATGTCAGCACGCATCCAGAATAACTTCCAGCTCTTCTGCGTCTCTACCCATTTCGCTTTTGCGACCGGATGTTCGACCTTTCGGTTCTTGTCGTTATAGGCCGCACGCACTTCCACAATTACGAGACTTGAACCGGTAATATCGGCACGAATGTCCACTTGGTCGCGAATGTGCTCGGGAGGTCTTCGCTTTTCTAAAAACGCTCCAACCGCCTTAAGGCACGCGCCGGCTTGTTTATCAGGTAGGGCCACGATTTTTGGGCTAACGTTTAGCTGAGCCGCGGCCGCTCGGGGCCGTTGGCTCAGGCGGCTGGTTCGGATCTCTTCTTTTAACCAGCGCAGCGAGTCCACCGCCGATGGCTAGGGTGATGGCGACGAAGAAGCATCCAAGGAACCATTGCATCAACGTACCACCCATAAATGCGACGTTGATCAAGCCTGAGAGCCAAACTCCGATCCCCACAACGGCGAGATGCCGCCAGCGCTGAACAACGGTGAGGCAACCAACGATAAAAAATCCGACGATGGAGAAAAGTAGATTACTAATCGCGATAGCCGGGATGTACATCGGCCCGTGTGGTGATCCAGCTGACGCGATCCCAATCACAATTCCGCCGAGCAAGGTAAGGCCAAAAATTATACCCACGTCTCTTAGAACAAGCAGCAATCTCATTGAGATAATTTCTTCAATTTGCCGAACGCCCCTGGTCAGCGACGGGCGCCTGCGCCCGTTCGCTTAACGAGTTGGTTAGGCTGCTTGTGTTCCTATTCAGTGGCATGAACATCAATAATTTGGTATTTTGTGGGACGGCCGCCCACTGTCTCTATAGCCACGCTCACAACATAGCTCTGTTTGAACGGATTATCTTTTGCACCTATCATTTTAGACTTCAGTCCCTCACCAATAAATACAGTTCGGATAGACTTCGGAGATATTGCTTCAATAATAGCCCTATCACCTGACTTGCTCTTCGGGTCATTTCTTGCCTGGTACCAGCGTAGCGCAACTCCCTCTTTGATTTCAAGTTTCGCCCTTCCCATTTCATGCAGTTCAAATTCTGCATTCTTTTTTATCTCTGCGCCAGCTGTTGAATTCAGGTTTATCGTGACAGGGCCATTGAATGTATTCCCCGAAAGCACAATAGATGACGAAACATCACGAGTTAAGGGTACCACAAACTTGGCGGCATTCTCAAGCTGCTCTGGATCAAAGTCCGGCCTTGGACCGATTTTGGAACGCAGCCCGTCAATAGTCTTCTTTAGGTTTCCAAGCAAATCATGCGAATTATTTATGGCCTCAGCGATGGCAATCGCATAGGGAGCATACTCCTGGAGAATCGCAACGATACTACCCTCAGTAATCTTCTCCACATATAGATCGTATGCTTCATAATCAGGGTGCTCCTGAAGCGCCTTGAGGCGGCAATATTCGTCCGAAAGGGCGGTGAGGGAGTCGCAGAAATCGGTTACAAGCACCGGATTCTTGAACTCTAGACGGTAGGTAATTGGCTGCATAGAATTTTGCTGCTAGCCTAACGATTCAGGGCAGAGACTGCGGCGTAGCCGGCGTTCTCTGTACCGCATGGTTCGGCTCGGTCATGGTTCCAGGGGAAACTGTGGTCTCCAGCCGACGGTCTCCTGGACCACTACGCGAACTGGTTTGCCATTCTTCATGGGTGGAGCATAGCGCCAGACCGATACTGATTCGCGCACGGCCTCCGCGAGCTCATCGTCATCCGTGCTGACGATTTGGACTTCTGAAGTTCTCCCATCCGCCTCAACCATGAATGCTACCACCACCGAATCATTCCAGTTCCGAGCTCGCACGTAGGCCGGCACGCGCAACGGTGCCCTGTAAGTGGGAACGGCCTTCACTGTGATGTCTTTCCTGGTATCGATGTAGTCACCAGAGAATGAGACTTTGCGCAGTGCTTTTGGTGAGCTTGCGCAAGCTGCCAGGAGCAGGCTGAAGATTAACAGCGGTATTAGTTTCATGGGTTACTTGCCGAACGCTCCAGGTCAGAGACGGCGGCGTAGCCGACGTTCTCTGCACCGCCTAGTTCGGCTGCTACTTTCTTCGTCTACCTAGTCGAGTCTACGATACCGTAGCTCAAAAGTGCAACTAGGCCGGCGAGAAAATACACTACTAAGGCGGTGGGAATATGGTAGCTGGTAAAATATACGGTGTCGGTATGACCTGTGAGGATCACCCCGGATGTTCGACTATCGGTCGCCTTCTTCTGGGCAACAGAGTGTGTGATTTCCGTTTTCAAACTAGCGTCTGCCGAGCGATTGGAGAGCAGAGCGGCAAGGGCCAAGCAAACTAGCATATGAACGGCACAAATGATGAGGAGTGTCTTCATTCTTACCTTGCCGAACGTTCAAGATGAGCCACGGCCGCTCGGGGCCGTTGGCTCTGATGTCTGGTTAGGCATTCCCAGGCGGAAACATTTCGCTTTGGTACTCATGGCACAAATCCACAAAAGCCCCGGCACATTCCTTTTCTTCGATTGTAAGCGCCGCAATTTTAGCAGAGTCGATACACGCCCAATATACTGCATCGTAGCCAGAGTACGGGAAATCCCGAAGATATGCGACCATATAAGCAGGTAGGTAAAACCGACATCCTTCTGCATCCGCAAAGGTGAAGTAACTCTGGTGAGCTCGCACAGCCTCCTCAGAAACGTCGCGCCAACTCGTTTCTAGATCTGATGCACGGAGCTCTTCCATGCGGTCTTTGGAAACGAGCCACTCATCATCCAGCGCCGCCGCTACACTGAGCGTGATTGCGGGTTTCGGAATGCCCTGAAACGTCGCGTCGATCCTAGATAGCAGGGTGTATGCTTTTGTACGGGCTTCGAATGCACGTTCTGCCTCAGCCACTGACGCTGTATCATAGCCCCGGGCACGCATTTCGGCAGGATCGAATCTTAAGTCGGACATATCTGCCTAACGTCATAGCTGACCGACGCCGCCTGGCGGCGTTCGGTCCGGCGATTTGTTAGCCCTCTTTTCAAACTTAGCATGACAACTCGGACAGAGTATGTGCCTCGCGCTATTCTGCCAGAATGGATCGCCTTCTGAAATCTTCATCCAACAGATGGAACAATGTTCATGGTCCCACATTCCTGGTACGATCTCGTATTCCTTTTCCGAAAACTTAGAGGAATCGTATTGAGTCCACATCCTGTGCCCATTGACGGGCTCTCTCTTCACCATCGCGGGCTTGCAGGAAAAGATCTGCAGAGTGAAGTCGCGGGCAGGTGAATTGCCGAGGGCGTCTCGCCATTGCTTTCCGTCCGATTCTTCTTCGGTAGGCTGCGTGCTCATCATTTTTCGGCTAACGGTTAAAGTCAGCGGCGCGCGAAGCGCGTTCGCTGCACTGCCTGGTTGGCCTCTTCTTCATGGCACTGCGAGCGCAATGACCTGTGCTCTAGTGAGGCGCTCCTTCGGCTCTGCTACTATCTTTCCATGCAGTGCGACCGGATCTCCCACGACAAGATGACGAACATCCCAAGTGATAGGAAAAACTTCTTCTTCCTTCATTCTTAGAAACTCTGCCAACGCTTTGGGCCCTCGCTCATCAGCGTCATAGTCATGGTATCGAGCCATGTGAAAGAGCGCTCCATCATCGCGAAAAATGCTAAGCGTGAGGAAGTGCTCTGACAGACGTGGATTAGCTGGCTTGAGATTCCCCAAAAACGCCATCACCCGCTTTCCAGAAGCTAGCTCCACTTCACATCCGACAATTGCTGCGGCGACAGACTTCGCTGGGAGACGCTTCAGCGGTACGACTCCCGTTTCGCTCGGCGTGTCGCTGCCAGTGAATCGCCAGATCGGATGATCGCGGAAATCTGAAGCGGTGAGCTGGGAAACGTCCTTCATTGCTTGGCCAACGCTCCTAGTCAGCGACGGGCGCTTGCGCCCGTTCGCTGCACTGGTTGGTTAGCCGGTCTTTCCGAATGAGTGTATAACATGGATGGGACCGATTATATTGGAATTGAACTCCGACAACTCTTCAGCAGGCACCCAAAGCTCTTCATGAAGCTTAGATCCCACAATTTTCTTTGGGAATCGCGATGCGAAACTCGCGACTACTTCAAAACGCGTCACGAAGCCTGAGCCGTCCGCTTTCACGTTCCAGTCTCGCGCAATCTGGATCGCGTATTCTTCATTCGTGACGGGATAGAATATGGGTTGCTCCGGCAAACGACCGGGGAACGACCGCCAGCCAGACGCTTCGATAAGCGCCAATTCCTTCGGGCCAACTGGGCGGTAAAGGGTTACTGTCTGCATGGATCGGGGCTAACGTTCAAGATGAGCCATGCCGCTTTAGCGGCATTGGCTCTGGCGATTGGTTAGGCGGTTCTTTTTCATGGACTTCTGCAGCCGTGCTCTTTCTCCGCCGTCTCTTCATTGCTCGAACAACCAAGACAATGATTGAGACAGGCAGTCCAACATAGATCACGAGGGCGATACATGCGCCCAATATGAAGCTGGGGATGGTAAAGTCTGCAAATACCGGGGACATGCTCTCTTTGCCTAACAGTGTTATTAGCCGACACCCAGTGTCGCTTTTTCTGCGACATTGAGATGGGACGGGAAGAGTGATGAAATGGGTCGTGCTTGGAATGAGTTCATAGCGAGGAGGTTGCTCGGGTGGGAATTCATTTGGGAGTCTGGGTGTCGCTATTGTCGCACTGCAATCTGCGCGTAAAGCGTCAGCAGGGTGATGGGTGTCGCTCTTGTCGCGTCGAGGTTGGAAGGGTCTGTTTGTTTGGAGGTGAGTGGCGGTTGTCGTTGGGTCGGGGAACGGTCTCGCCAAGGTTCACGCGGGGGCTTGCGGTTCGGATGGGCTCACGTGAAGGCGCTGAGGTGGGAAGGGGATCTGGGTTTCGGAATCTGGCTTGGCGGATTCTGCGGGAGTGCGGCTAAAGCCGCAGCCACTTTGCTGACCGCGGATCTCTGGGCGCAGATCGCTTCACTGGGTGCGCCTTCGGGGTGCGGAAGGACGGCAAACGGCGCCGTCGGAGAGGCGCCGTCCAGGGTCGGGGTGTTTCTGATAGAATGACGCGTTCCGCGTTATTCTTGCGGCTGAACTCCGATCTCTGGGGGCAGTTGCGGCTGAAGCCGCAGCCACATTTTGAGCGCTTTGGGTTCCGATTTCACTCTTCACTCTTCGAACTTCACTCTTCGGCGCGCCGCGCCGCCATGCCGTTCGACAGGCTCAAGGCGTGCCTGCTTTGGCAGGCACGCTGCCGCCATCGGGGTGCAGGGGGGCCTGTGCCGGGGTGCGCCTCGGAGGGGGGAAGGTGGAAGGGATCGGCGAATGCCGGGCTACGGAGCAGCCAGGGGCGGATCGCGACGTTGTGGACCCGTCGGGACACCTCTGGCGCTCTTGCAAAAAAATATCATCCAGCTTCGGCAAGACAAGCGTTCAGCGGCCGAAATACGCAAATCGTTGGGGACGTGGGTTGGGGACGGGGAACGTTGAACACGGACTTCCAGAACTGTGAGGGAGCGACGGATCCCATGACGGGAGCGCCAGGCCGCGCTTCCGTGGTCCGATTTCGTTGTGCGGCGCCAATCCCCGCGGGGTCGGCGACCCCACCTCCAACAGACTTCGATCTTGGATCGCGCTACAGTTGACGCGCATGCTCGGTCGCGGGAACCGTGGTTCCATTGCGGTTCCTAAAAAACCGCGATTGAACCACGGATGGACACTGATCCACACGGATACAAACGAGTTCCACCAAGGATGGCATTCACTTTGCGGGTGAAGAACGACACCTGCTCCGAATCCGCGTTTATCCGTCCCGCGGCCGCGGGATCCGTGGTTTTTGAACGGATCGGTTCAACTGCGGAAGATGGGTTCAGAAGCCAGAAGCCAGGATTTGGAAACCGGAAACGAGAAGCTGGGGGTGAGGAACTGGTGGCCAGAAGTCTGAAGCCACAATCCAGGGGCCGGAGGTTGGATCGTGTTTTGCGCATGGGTGGCTGAGCGTGAGACGGTTTGGTGCGGACGGACTTCGGGCGCGAAACGGGCGCCCCCGTTCCGCTCCATCGGGGAGTGGGGGATGGGCGGAAAAAAGCCCCTCGGCCGGCGGGCGGCGGAGGGGCGAGGGAAGGACGGACGGGCGGACGACTAGCGGAACTTGTAGTCGACTCGCAGGGTGAACGAGCGGCCGCGGGGGTCGGCGACGCGGGGCTCCCAGCTGCTGCCGGCGCCGGTGTTGCTGTCGTAGGCGACGGAGAAGGGCGGGTCGGTGTTGAGGATGTTTTTAATGCCCGCGATGATCGTGATATTTTTGATGCCACGGTAGGTGACGCTGAGGTTGTACGTCTGGTAGGCATCCACATTCGGATTCCAGTTCACGGGCTTGATCGTGCCGTTGGCCACGCCGGGCAGCACCTGGTCAACGTAGCCGCCTCGGTACATCTGGTGGACCATGCCGGTCCAGTTGCCCTTGCGGTAGCTGATGAAGGCCGTGTGCTTGATGCGGATACCGAGGTCGCCCGAACGCGTCCACTGGCCCACTTCGCTGGCACCGAAGGGCGCGTTGGGCAGGAGGCGGGACTTCTTTTCCAGCAGGTAAGAGAGGTCGAACCCGCCGGAAATCTTGCCGCGCAGGGCATCGGTGTCACCCCGGACGCCGAATTCCAAACCCTTGGTCACCGTCTCGCCGCTGTTGACCCAACGGGTGTCCACGCCGAGCAGGGCGCCCGAGGAGTCGCGCAGGAAGCGGTCCTTGAACAGGTCGTAATTCCGCGCCAGCTGGGTGAGGCTGAGGATTTGAACCTGGCCGTCGCGTTCGACCGACCACCAGTCGACATTGGCGCTGATGTGGCGATTCGGCGCAAAGACCACGCCCGCCGAGTACATGGTGGCCTCTTCGGGCTGAAGGTCGGCCTTGCCGCCGCTGATGATGTCGGGTTTGACCGCGGGGGCGGTGGGAGTGATCAGGCCGTTGGTGCCGAGCGCCGGATCAGGGAAATCGTTCCCGGTGTAGGTGGTCCGTGTGGTCGGGTCGAACATCTGCTTGAAGGTCGGGACCCGGAAGCCGGTGCTGTAGGAACTCCGGACGAGGAACTTGTCGGACGGGGCGAACCGCAGGGACACCTTGGGGTTGGTCGAGCGGCCGAAGCCGGTGTATTCGTCCATACGCACCGCGGGATTCAGGTCCAGGCCCTTGATGATCGGGACCTGAAGTTCGGCGAAAGCCGACTTGATCGTGCGCTTGAGCGTGCCGGCCGTGGCGAGGGCATTGTCGAAGGGCGCATTGAAGACGAGGGCCTCCACCGTGTTGGCGTTGGGACGCTGGTCGCCGGCGAAAAAGTACTTCTCCTGGCGCCAGTCGAGTCCGGCCGCGGCCATCATCTCACCGGCCGGGAGCTTGAACAGCGGACCGGAGGCGGTGAAGTCGACATTTTCAGAGGTGAAGGTGCCTCCGTACAGCTTGACGCCGCGGGCGCTGATCTTTTCGAGGGCGGCGAGGGCCTCCGGCGTCTGCGTGTAGGAGAACGGATTGAGCACGCCCGTGTTGATCAGGTTGGCGAAGGCTTGGTAGTAGAAGTAACCGTTGAGCAACTCGGAGCTGCTTTCGCTCTCCGACCGGGTGGTGCCAAGGCGGTAATCCCAGTTGTCGAGAAACGAGAGTGGTCCCTCCAGCCCGACAAGGAACCGCTGGGTGTCGCTTTGGGTGTCGATCTCACGGTTGCCGGCGGGCGTGGCGCGCCAGCGGAAGGCGAGCGGCTGTCCGCGGTTGGCCTCGAGAGCGGGGAAATAGGCCACCAGGGCGTTGAACACCCGGTTGTAGTCCGAACCGGTGCTCGGGTAGGCGAGGTGACGGAAGGGGTTGGGGACCGCGGTGCCGTTGGGCAGGGTGGTGTTCGACGTGTTGACCGCGCTGGTGATCTGGTTGGCGGAGAAACTCTTGGTCGACTCGGAGCGACCCAGCACGGCTTCGGCGATCAGGCGGTGTTCACCGAGTTTCAGCGTGCCGCGCGTGACGAGGTTGGTGTTGCGCACGGGCTGTTGCAGCACGGCGGCGCGACCGGTGTCCCAGGCCGCGGCGTACTTGGCCGAGGGTGTGGCCCAGAGCAGTTCATCGTAAGGAGCCATGCCGTCGAGGCCGGCGTATCCGGCGCCGCCGGGCAGGTCGACGATGTTGATGCCGCCGCTCATCCGCACGGACGGATTCTGCGGATCGGCCGGCCCGGTGCTGCGGCCGGTGTTGTCGATGTTGTCACGGCTGAGGGCCGTGTAGAGCGTGGTCAACGGGAAGAGCGTGGCGATCGGCGTGCCCCGCGTATCCACCGAAAGCCCACGATCCGGCTGGAACGTATTGACGAAGTCGCGCTGGTCGCCGCGCAGCATCTTGTGGTCGGCCACGGCCAGCGACGCCATGATGTTGAATTTGTCCTTGTCGAGGTCGCCGATGCCGCCGAGCAGGGAGAACCGGTGGATGTTTCCGCCACCATCCTCGGTGATGTCGGTCGCGGCGCTGGCGACGACGCCCTGGTAGTTGGTCTTGAGGATGAAATTGATCACGCCGCCCACGGCGTCGGTGCCGTAGGTGGCCGAGGCGCCGTCCTTCAGGGTTTCCACCCGGTCGATGGCGGCGAAGGGGATGGAGTTCAGGTCGACCACGCCGCCGTTCAGGCCGTGGGAGGCCACCCGGCGGCCGTTCAGGAGGATCAGCGTGGCGCCGGCGCCCTGTCCGCGCAGGTTTGCGGAGGTGGCGCCGTTATTGCCGCGAGCGGCGCCGGAAACGACATCGGAGTTGCTCGCGAGGTTGTCCAGGCCGTTGCCGTTGATGTTCATCGACATGATCAACTGCTCGGCACTGGCGATGCCCTGCTGTTCGATCTCCTCGATGGTGATGGTCTGGATCGGCAGTGCGCTTTCCCCGGCGATGCGTTTGATCAGCGAGCCGGTGACAACGAACTTCTCCAGTTTGACTTCCTGTTCCGGTTTAAGCGCCGCAGCCGGCGGTGTGACCGATTGCGCGAGGGCCAGCGGGAGCGCGGTCAAGGCCCCGATGATCGACGACAGAGCCGCCGGTTTTCGTAGTGTACGTGTAGTCATGGGTCTGGGTTGGGTGTGGGAGTGACACGGCGGGGTGCCGTGGTGACAGGGGCGGTTAAGGCAATAAAGTTGCCGGTATAACCTTGCACGTTGAGTGCCAGAAGGGACGGGAATAGTCTCAAAGTCAGGCCCAGAACGACAATTGTCGTAAGAAAAGGCCCATTTATCGCGTGCACGGGCGATTTGGTCGCTTTTGACCAGAGGTTTCCTGCGGCCCCCTGGGCGGCGCGGATCCAGGTGGTTCACCTTCGATTCATACGGGGATCCCAGAAGGAGGTTATCGATTGCAGGGAGGTGAATCTCAAATGCAGATGCAAATGATGGATGGCGCTTTGTGCGAAAAAACTAGGAATTTTTCTTAGGTTGATCCGGGATTGAGACGACTGGTTCACCACCGTGAGCACCTGCTTAACTGATTCCCCCACGTTGCCTCGCGAACGTATCCTGGCCATTTCCCGGACGCTGCCGGCCGACATCCGGGTGCTGTCCAAACTCACCGAACTACTCCAGAACATGGAGAGTGAGCTCGATGAAGTGGCCGAGCTCCTGCGCGGTGATGTGACCCTTGCCGCGAAGATTGTCCGCGTCAGCAACAGCGCGATGTTTGGCGGAGGGCGCGCGATTGCGACGATCGAAGAGGCGGTGCAGTGCGTTGGGTTCGGCCAGATCCTGAAACTGGTCGGTACGGCGACGGCCGGGCGGTTGAGCGAGAACCACCTGCAGTGCTACGACATCAGCGCAAAGTTGCTCCGGGACAATATGCTCTACGGAGCGTTTGCTGCGGAAGCCCTGGCTCGTCCGGCCGGAATTGACCCGCGGCTCGCCTACAGTGCGGCGCTGCTGCGCTCGGTTGGGTTGATGGTGCTGGATCGGGCTGGGCGCGGTGATTCGGCGACGGCTCCGCTGTACTCGCCCTCTCGCTGGCCGGACTACCTCAGCTGGGAGAAGCGGGTTTTTGGCACGTCGAGCTGCGAAGTCACTGCCGTGCTTCTCGATGCCTGGAACTTTCCGGCCGACATGGGTGCTGCCATCCGAGCCCACTATGTGTCGGAGCCGGGCGACACCGAAAACCCTCTAGGCGTCCTCATCAACGTCGCCAATGGCATGGCCCGCTTTGTCAGCCGCAGTTTCCAGGGCGAGGACAACCTGTGGACGATCACTCCGGAAAAGCTTGCGGCCGTGAATCTGACCGAGGCCGATTTTGAGCCCGCCATTGTCAAGACCGAGTCGGCGTTTGCCGCCGCCATGCAGGCGCTCGGCACCTGAGCGGGCGGCGTCAGTGCGGAGCAGGTCTTCGGCGGATCTGCACGGAAAAGGGACATGGCTTACCAAATTGGGTTCGGCGGTAAAGTGATTCGAACTCAGCCTCGGAAAGAGGCGTCGGGTGGAGGGGGGCGTCGACCCCGCGCGGGAGGGGCTTCGCGCGAAGAAACCGGACCCCGGAGGGCGGGACCGGTTGGTCCTGTCGCGACCTCAGCGAGGCGACCTCCAACTGAGACCGAAGTCGCTGCCTGGTGGAGGTGGGGTCGCCGACCCCGCGGGAGGGGCGTCGCGTGAAGAAGCCGAACCACTGGAGGCGGGACCGGTTGGTCCCGTCGCGGCCTCCAGCGAGGCCACCTCCAGCCGAGACCGAAGTCGCTGCCTGGTGGAGGTGGGGTCGTCGACCCCGCGGGAGGGGCGTCGCGTGAAGAAGCCGAACCACGGAGGCGGGACCGGTTGGTCCCGTCGCGGCCTCAGCGAGGCCACCTCCAGCCGAGACCGAAGTCGCTGCCTGGTGGAGGTGGGGTCGTCGACCCCGCGGGAGGGGCGCCGCGTGAAGAAACTGGACCACGGAGGGCGGGACCGGTTGGTCCCGTCGCGGCCTCAGCGAGGCCACCTCCAACTGAGACCGAAGTCGGCGTCGGGTGGAGCTTTGGTAAGATATGGCACTTACGGTCCTAGCACTCTCAGGTCGGGCTGTTTTTCGCGACAAACAACGGGCGATAGGCGGCGCGGTGGACCCAGGCCAGGTAAACCACGAGCACGAGGAAGATGCCGACCATTCCTAGTCCCGAGCGTTCGAGAGCGGCATGGAAGACGATCGCGTTGACCAGAAACGGCGCGAACAGCACCAGCGCGAGGGGGACGAAGCGATTGCTGACCAGCAGCAGGCCGACGCAGAGGTGGGTCACACCGATCAGCGGGAGCATGTAGCCGCTGTTCATGAGCGCCGTGACGAAGGCAGTGGCCTTTTCAGGCAGAGGGGTCGGCGGTGGAGGGATGAAGTTGAAGAACGCGTTCAGCCCAAAGATGACGAGCGGAAGGCCGAGGAGCAGCCGCGCGGTCGCAGGGAGAAAGCGGGTGAGGCGCGGTTTGGGTTGCGGCGTGCCGGCAGTGGAAGGGGGGACGTTCATGGTGGGCAGGGGGGAGCGCAGGAGGAAGAAAGTGAGGCTACCGCTTGTCGTCGGGCGAACGGTGCGAGGAGGAAGGAGCGGGAAGGGTGTCCGCTGCGACAAAGAGCGTCAGGAGGAGGATGACAAGAAGGGCGGGGAGCATGAGTGAAGGTTCACACACCAGTCGAATGGCGATCTCGCTTTTGGACAGCGGCGGAGGTTTTTCCGCCCCGGACGACGCCGGGGCACGGAACGGCCGTGGAAATGAGTGAGCGGGATAGTTTGACGGCCCGACCGCGCTGACCGACGCTGGCGATTCGACCTTCCCCCCCTATCGGTCCGGAGTACCCTTCGTCTGGAACGTCGCCTATGGCACTCTCATCGGCACTGTTCACCCGCAAGGGCCCTGGCACGGATCTGCTCAAACGCTGCGCGGAGATTCCCGCGGGGCATTTTTTCCGCGGCATGCCCGTGAACGATGCGCAAAAGGATGCTGTGATGCGCATTCAGTCCGCTTTGTCGCAGCTTGGTTTTCAGGTTTCCGATCCGGCGGGGGTCTATGGTGCCTCCACCGCGGAGAAGGTGCTGGCCTACAAGGGGCCGCCCCGGAACATCCTCGGGCCGGGTCAGCTCAAGCCCGACAACATCGTGGGCGTCCAGACGATCCACCGATTGGATGCAGATGTCCAATTCAAGCCGGCCCCGGCCCCGGAGTTCGGCTCCACCCAGTGGCGCTTTTCGTTTTTTGGAAACAAAGGATTCACTGGAAAGGGCATCTACTCCCTCTTTCTCGGCAGCACCCAGCTTCAGGACAGCGCCAATTTCGACATCGTGGAGAACTTCTCCGGAGGGAGCCTGAAGGCGGGCTTCAAGGGTGAGACCACGGGAACCTTCACGACGGCGCGCAAGGCCCTGGTCAGCGAGTTCAACGCTGCGGCCTGCAATCTCTCCTTGGTCAAACTGCCGCTGCAGGCGTTTCTGCAGGGTCAGCTCCAGATTGGAACGGTCGGGCCGGTCGCGCGGCAGCTCAATGTCGTTCTCCCGATGCCAAGCCTGAAGGACCAGACTTTGGGGACAACCTTGACCACCGGTGACTTCAAGATGCAGGGCCAGACCCGCAAACGCTGAGGTTGCTCCCGGGGCGGGTACTTCCCACTCGCCGGCCCGATTCACGGACGGCCCGTGGATTTGGCCTGACCTCGCGGGGAGGAGTGTTATCTCCGAGGGCCTTCCATCGCTCCATGCTTCTCCCTGCCGCCGTCCTTCGGTTCTGTCTGGTCCCCGTGGTGCTTGGGCTGACGCCCCTCGTGCGCGCCGAAGACTCGGTTGTATCCCGCGAATTCATCTTCGAGTCGGCGCCGTATCCGCAGGTCCATGCTTCGACCCTCGCGGAAACACCGCAGGGGCTGGTGGCGGCCTGGTTTGGCGGCACGCGCGAGAAGGATCCTGATGTGGGGATCTGGTTTTCCCGTCACGAGGGTGGAAAATGGAGTACGCCGGTGGAGGTCGCGAACGGCATCCAGTTCCGGAGGCCCGGGGGCGAGGTTCAGCGGCACCCGACGTGGAATCCGGTTTTGTTTCAGCCGGCCGGTGGACCCTTGTTGCTCTTTTACAAAGTCGGTCCCACGCCGGAAACCTGGTGGGGTATGCTGACCGAATCCGCGGATGGCGGTCGGACCTGGTCGACGCCGCGCCGACTCCCGGAGGGGATTCTCGGGCCGATCAAGAACAAGCCAGTGCAGCTGGCCAATGGCGACATCCTCTGCCCGGTGAGCAATGAGACACCGGAAAGGCCAAGCAAGTGGTCGGTGCATTTTGAGCGCACCCGCGACCTCGGCAAGACCTGGGAGCGGATCGGTCCGGTCAACGATGGCGTCGCCATCCAGGCCATCCAGCCGAGTATCCTCTTCCTGGGCGGCGAACGCCTGCTGGCGATCGGGCGCACGCGGCAGAATCGCATTTTCGAAATCGTTTCGAACGACGCCGGTACGACCTGGGCGCCGATGACTCTGGGAAACCTGCCGAATCCGAACTCGGGCACGGACGCGGTCACACTCAAGGACGGACGCCACCTGATCGTTTACAACCATGTGCCGGGTGAGCCCGGCAAGTGGGGAGGCAAACGCACGCCATTGAATGTGGCCGTATCAAGGGACGGCCGGGTCTGGCAGGCGGCCCTCGTCCTGGAACATGAGCCGGGAGAATACAGTTATCCGGCGATTATCCAGGCGGGCGACGGCAAGGTCCACATCCTCTACACGTGGAAACGGCAGCGCATCAGGCATGTGGTGGTGGATCCGGCGGGTCTTGTGGGGCGCGATTTTGTCGGAGGCGATTGGCCGCAGTGAGGCCGTCAGGCGGGGCTGAGCGTCCGTTCATTTGCGATTGACCCCGTCTCGAGTCATCGAGCGCTGCAACCTGCCCACGTCGAAGCCGTTGCACTGACCTTGGGCGCGGGAGTAACCGGTTGGGGGCGGAGGCCGTCCTATCCAATGAATCCACTTTGGGCCTTTCTCCTGGAACGGAGCCGGGTGGAGATACTTATGAAGGATAATGTTAGCTATTTGAAGCCAGGGACTTGGGGAGATTGCGGCGCGGTGGAACTTGCGCCGCCGCCCCCGGGTCAATAGGTTGGTCCGGTCTATTTCTTCGTCCCACTTTGCCTATGAATACCACCTCTCTTTCCCTCTCGATCGTGCTGGCCACGGCAGCGGTCGCCGGCCTGCGCGCGCAAGCGCCGACTCCGGCGGAAGCGGCGGCGGCTTCGGCTCCCGTGATCACGCAAATGCAGACCCCGTCGCCGGCGGCGCCGGTGCAGGCTGGGGCTCCCAATCAGGTCGTGCATGCCCCGCGTCTTCCGACCGCCAAGGAGCTGTCGGATGCGGCAGCGGCGCAGGGGCTCACCTTGGAGCGGATCGAGCAGAGCGATACCCGCGTGCTCGCGGTCTTTAAATACCCGAACGGCACGACGAACACGGTGGCCTATCAGGTGATCCCGCCCGCCGGCACCTCCACTGCCCAGGTGGTCGTCCGGGAAAGTCCGGATGTGGTGTACCGCCGGGCACCGCGGGTGGTCTACTATGACGACTATCCCCGCTACTATCCGTATCCCTATTACTGGTACCCGCCGGTCTCGGTCCATCTCGGCATTGGCGGTGGCTACCACGGCCGCGGCCGGGGTCACTACCACCGCTGAGCGTTCAATGACCCAGGAAGGGCGGAATGGGTGTCGGGTGGGTTTGAATCACGTGTCATGAAGACAAAACTCTTTTTGGTTTCTGGAGTCGCGGTCGCGACGCTCCTTTCCGGATGTGTGGGCTCGGGCCCGCGCACCGAGCAGGGTGCGGTGACTGGAGGGACCCTCGGCGCGATCGCCGGTGCGGTGATTGGTCACAACAGCCGGGGTGGAGACACCCTGGGTGGCGCGATCATCGGCGGGGTGGCGGGTGCGATGGCCGGTGGAGCGCTCGGCAACAGTGTCGATCATCGCGAAGGAACAATCTACGGGTCGCAACCGCAGCCGCGGTACCGCACCATGCCGGAGCCGCCCGCTCCGCCGCCACCGCAGGGAGGCGATGTCATGACGGCCCCTCCGGCGCCGAACGCCATCTGGGTCCCGGGCTACTGGTCATGGGATGGCCGGGGCTACAGCTGGCTCAAGGGGCGCTGGGAAATTCCGCCGCCCGCGACCAGCACCTACGTGGCGGCACATTGGGAGCAGCGCGGAGGCGCCTACGTCTTTGTCCAGCCCTACTGGCAGTAGGACGAGAGCGGCTCGTTGCGCCGCGGCTTGAGGGCAGTTTCTCTCCTGCGGTGTGACCGCACGAGAGGCGTCGGAAACCCCGTGCCTCGCCTCTCTGGCAAAAGATTTGCCAGCCCTGCCAGGTGTTGCCATCGCGCGGGATGCGTCCTTCGTGGAGAGCATGCCGTGTCCCCGCCTGTATCCATCTCCACTGGATTGCCTGGCTGTACCCGTTCGGTGCCTGACGGGTTCGTAAGCGACTGCGGAACGCCACGAACCCATGCACGCTCGGATCTTCTGGGAACCGGCTGGGTTGTCACTCGACCGGGCCAATCCGTATGCGGCGCTCCTGGCTCGGGCGATGGAAGGGGTGGGGGTTCGGTCGGTGGCGGGATTTCGGGACGATTTGACGCCGGAGTGGCTGAGGTCCCACCGCGATCAATGTGACGTACTGCACCTGCACTGGCCTTGGGGCCTCTACACGGCTGCCACGCTGGAGGAGAGCACCCGGCGGTGTTCAGCGTTGGTCGACGCGCTCTTTCTGGCCCGATCACTGGGTTACAAGGTGGTGTGGACCATGCACAACCTCTACCCGCACGACAGCGTCACGCCGGAACTGGACCACCTGGCGCGGCTCGCGATCACGGCCTGTGCCAGCGCGGTGATTGTCCACTGCGAGCAGGCGCGGGCTTTGCTCAAGCGTCACTTTTACCGCGAAGACCGGGTGTTTCTCGCACCGCACGGCCACTTTTGCGATGCGTATCCGAACCAGGTGAGCCCGGCGGAGGCACGCGCGCGGTTCGGTTTCGATGAGAGCCACTTCGTCTATCTCTTTTTTGGCAATGTCCGGGCCAACAAGGGGGTCGACCAGCTGCTTGACCGTTTTCTTGCTCTGCGAGGAGAACACCTGCGCTTCCTCTTTGCGGCGCGAATCTGCAGCGAGTACGGCGCCCGGCTGGTCGAACGAGCCCGCGGAGCGGATCCACGCATTGTGCTGCGGGAGTCCAAATTCTATGCGAATGAGGATTTCCAATGGTACTTCAACGCGGCGGACGTGGCGGTGTTTCCCTTCACCGACATTCTGACCTCGGGTTCGGCGATCACGGCGTTGTCCTTTCACTGCCCCGTGCTGGTGCCTGGCATCGGCTGTCTCCCTGAACTGGTCGATGCGTCCGTGGGCGCGCTCTATGATCCCGGTGCCGAGGGCGGATTAGGCCGGGCGTTGGAGCAGGCTCAGAGCCTGCGGCGGCACGATCTCCGTCCTGGCATTGAACAGCGGCTGCGGGAGCTGTCCTGGGACAGGATCGCGCGGACGACCCTGGAGGCCTATCATGCCTAGGTGTTTGCTGACGACGTCGGAGCTAGAGGGTTTGCCGCGTCGGGCGCGGAACCCGGCTTTTCGCCCCGCGGTCGAACGCCTGCGATGCGAGGCGGCGGCATTTGCGGCCCGCAAACTGGTCGTTCCGGAGCTCCCCGGTGGATACTATCACGACTACATTTGTCCCCACCATGGGGTGGAGCTGCGGTTTGATCCCCACAGTCCGACCGAACACCGCTGCCCGGTCGATCTGGAGCGCTTTTCCGGAGAAAAGTACGACGCCGCCTGGCGATGGTTCGCAAACCACCACTTGGCCGAGGGGGCGCTGCGGTTGGCGGTGCTCTGGCGGGCGGAGGGCGATGCCTCGCACCGGGAGACGGTGCGTGGCATCCTGCTGGGCTACGCGGAGCGATACGCGTTCTACGGCACCTGTGCGCGAACGGGCATCAATCCAGGGGTGGCCACCTACACGACCCTGGACGAATCCGTCTGGATCATACCGCTGGCCTGGGCCTTTTCGCTGCTGACGGAGTCGCTGGCGGCCGACGAGTCGGACCGGATCCTGAACCGCCTGCTGGTGCCGGCGGCCGAGCACCTGGTGCGGCGGCGGTATGGCGCGATTCACAATTTTACCTGCTGGCACAATGCCGCGATTGCGACGGTTGGGCGCCTGGCCGGTCGCGATGACCTGCTCGCGTTCGCCCTGAACGGCGACCTGGGACAACGTGCTCAATTGCAACAGGGCATGCTGGGAGACGGGCTGTGGTTCGAGGGTTCGATGAGTTACCACTTCTATTCGGTGTGGGCGATTCTCATGTCGGCGATCGCGTTTCGTCACGATCCAGCGACCGAGCTGGCGAGCGATCCCGCCGTGCGCCGGAGTCTGCTCGCCCCGCTTGCCTGCGCGTATCCGGATGGGACCCTGCCCGCCACCAACGATTGCTGGTACTTTACGAGCGTCCTCGGTCCCTGCTGCCATGGCGTGCCGCCGGCGCCCGACTTTTTCGAAATTGCCTATGGTCTCCTGGAAGAACCGGCCTTTGCCGCCACGCTGCAGCGGGTCTACCGCACGGCCCGGCGGGACAGCGTGTATGCCCTGCTGCTGGGCGTGGAGCAGCTGCCGGACGTGGCGGTGCCAGCCCGAGCGAGTGTCTGCCTGCCGGAGTCGGGGCTGGCGATCCTGCGGCCAAATCCCGAGGTGGATCTCATGCTCAAGTTTGGTCCGCACGGCGGCCATCATGGGCATCCCGACAAGCTCAGCCT
The DNA here is from genome assembly GCA_046346755.1 of Opitutaceae bacterium. Lineage (GTDB taxonomy): Bacteria > Verrucomicrobiota > Verrucomicrobiia > Opitutales > Opitutaceae > UBA6669. The sequence continues at coordinate 89,321 of JAXMHM010000039.1, forward strand.
GACCGGCTGGGCCTATGGATGGCGGTTTTCACCCGATCTCGGCACGCCGGGTTACGGCGTTGCCTCGCTTGAGACCTGGTACCGGCAGACGCTCAGCCACAACACGGTCGTGATCGATGGCGTGTCGCAGCCTCCGGCGCAGGGAAGGCTGGTGCGGTTTGAGCGCGACGCGGTGAGCGCGGAGGTGGACTGGGAGGGTGTGACGTTGAGGCGTTCGCTGACCGCGAAAGCAGAGTACTTCATCGATGTTTTCGCCGTCGAGTGCGCGGCGTCGCGCCAGGTGGACTGGGTTTATCACAACGCTGGGCTGCTGCAGTGCGACGCTCCCGCCGAAGCGGTGAGGGCTTTGGCTGGCGGCGAGGCGTATGCCCATTTGGTCGGCGTGCGCCGTCACGCGCGGGCGGAGCCAATGACGGTGACGTGGAGCGAGCATGCCTGCGGGTTGCGGCTCTGGCTGCCGTCGGACGGCGAGGAGCAGGTGTTCACGGGGAAGTCACCGGCCAATCCTCCGTCGCGAGTCCATGGATTCGTCCTGCGGCGAAGGCAGGTGGTGCGCACGGTGTTTGTGGCGGTGTTCCATCCCTTCCGAGAAGCGCCCCGGGTGCGGAGCGTCGACTACCAGGCGGATGGCGGAATTCGAGTGGAGTTGTCCGACCGCGTGGATCGGTGGACCGCTGATCAGCTGATGGGCGATTGAGCGAGCGACCCTGGTCAATCCGCGCGTGACTTCATCCCCGACTCAACCCTGAACCTCCTTACCGTGTCCTCGTCACCGCCCGTCACCCTGCAGGCTTGGATCACGGTGGGCCTGTTGTGGCTGACCGGCTGCGTCAACTACATCGACCGCCTGATGATCACGACGATGCGTGGATCGATCAAGGAAGCGATCCCGATGACCGAGGCGCAGTTTGGGCTGCTCACGTCGGTGGTGCTGGTGATCTATGGGGCGTGCAGCCCGTTCGCGGGCTACTTTGCGGACCGCTTTAATCGCAGCCGGGTGATTGTGATCACGCTGATCGCCTGGTCGGTCGTCACACTCCTGACGGCGTATGTCACCACCTACGAACAGCTGCTGGCCTCGCGGGCATTGCTGGCCCTGACCCAGGTGGCCTGTGTGCCGGCATCGGTGGCGCTCGTGGTCGAGTATCACCGCGGCACGACCCGTTCGCTCGCTTCCGGGCTGCTCCTGAGCGGAGCCATGGCGGGTGCGGCGCTGGCCGGCTTTGGCGGATGGCTGGCGGAGGGCCGTGGCTGGGCCTTTGCCTTCAAGCTCCTCGGATTTGTCGGACTGGGGTATGCGGTGGTTCTCCTCGCGGTCTTGCGGGATCCCCCGGCCACGGAGTCAGCGGCGAAGGACGGTGCGGGGTCGGAGCCGGTTCGTTTGGGCGATGCGTTTCGCAGTCTCTTCTCCAGCCGCGAGTTTGTGCTGATGCTTGTCTTTGGCTGTGTGCTGGGCGTGGTCGGCTGGTCGGTGATTGGCTGGATGCCCACGTATATCAAGGAGCACTACCGGCTGGCGCAAGGGGAGGCCGGCATGGCAACCACCGTCTGCCTCAACGTGGCCGCGTTGCTGGGCCTGATCGCTGGAGGCATCTGGGCGGACCGCTGGAGCCGCACCCGGGAGAGCGCGCGGTTTGTCGTGCCGATTATCGGCCT
>JAXMHM010000004.1:0-253393 GCA_046346755.1 Opitutaceae bacterium
TCCGAAGCGTCACCCGCTCTACGTGGCGCTGGCGGGGCCAACGTCCCCGGTTCCCGGGAACATCAAGTGGAATTTCAACAAGTTCCTGGTCGGCCGTGACGGCAAGATTCTGCGGCGCTTCGATTCCAGTGCGGCACCGGAGTCACCCGGCGTGGTGCAGGCGGTCGAAGCCGCCTTGGCGGCGAAACCCTGAGTCCGAGGCGGACCGCGGGGCATAGGTCCCTTGTCACCCGCAGGGTGGATCCCTGGAGGGCGGTGCTCCGTCGCCGCCGCGGGCTCGCGCCACGCGTCACACCGCCGGGATATTCGCCTCACGCGTCGTCGTCGTCTGGCACCGTCACTTGGAGTTAACACCTACGGGTCGTCGACCCCACCTGCAACCACGACGGACGGGGCCCACTGTCCTCGGGCTTCGTGTCAATTCGTGTCCCTTCGTGGTCCGCAATCCGAATGCCCTGGCTCGGGGCTGCGTCTATTTCAATCCCTTCAGGTACGACAGCAGATCGCGGGCGTGCTCGGGAGGCAGGCCTTCCAGCAGGCCGGCGGGCATGAGCGAACGTCGCAGGAAGCTGGCGGAGCGAACTTCGGCCCGGGCGATGCGCCGCTCGCCGGGGGTGCCGGGAAGTCGGAGGGTCACCCACGCCGCGTCTTCACTCACGAGGAAACCTTCGAGGATACTGCCATCCTTGAAGATGACGCGGTAGGTGCGGTACGCGCCCTCCATGGCGGCGCTGGGCGTGAGGACATTGCGCAGGATCGCATCGATGCCGGTCAGTCCCACGCCGTCGAGGGCCGGGCCGATCTGGCCGCCGCGCCCACCCTGGACGTGGCAGATCAGACAGAGGGTTTCGAAGACCTGGCGTCCGTGTTCGGGATTTCCGGGCAGGTTGGAAAGCGAACGGAACCGGGCATAGGTCTCGGCCTGAGCCGCAGCTTCGGCCGGTGTCAGGGGAATGCCCGCCTCGGCCGAGGCGGATGCGAGGGTGTCGCCCCCCAACCGTGTCCACAGGTTGGCGACATCGGCGTCTTGGGGCAGCACGGTGCGCATCCGATCGACGGTGACAAAACCGAGATCGGCGTCGGTCACAGTGCCCGCCTTGATTCCGGCGATGACCGCGTGGGTGCCGGTCGCGGTTCCGGTCAGTTTCTCGAGCGCCCGTCCGCGTTCGCTCGGCGAGAGCCCCGGAAGCAGGGCAACCAGCCGCGAGGCGGCGGCGGGGGTGTCGTTCTCGGCCAGGGCGGCGATGGCCTCGTTGCGCGGGTCGCGGTCGGTCGAAAGCCGGAGAATCAATTCAAGCGAATCAAGCGGTGCCACGCCCACCGCCCGCAAGGCCCGGAGCGCCGCGAGACCGGTGGCGTTCAGGGTGCCGCGCGCCGGGTCGAGGTGGGCACCGAGAACGCGGCTCAGGCCGCTGGCCGCATCGGTGACCTTGTACGCCGCCACCGTGTCAGCTCCGAGAGCCTGGTCGGTCGGGTCGGGCGACGACAGCAATGCGCGCACAGGATCGACGAGCATCGGGCGAAGCGCCTCGGGATCGAGCTCGGGACGGAAACGCACCAGGGCCTGCAGCGTGGAGGTGCGGTGCAACGGAGCCGCGATGGCCGCGGCCAGGGCATCGCGCACCGCCGGCTCGGTCTGGTGCAGGACCAGCAGGCGGACCTCCTCGTCCGAGAAGGGACGCCGGAGACCGGCCGTGGCGCGGGCGAGTTCGAGCGCGGCCGCGCGATCTCCCAGCGCGAGCAGGGCGACGAGGCGGTGATCCACCGGCAGGGCGCGTCCCTCGGGCGAGGCCAGGTAGGCGCGGGTGGCGTCCGGGTGGGTCTCAAGCGCCCAGCGGGCGAGGTAGCGTTCGAATTCGCGTTCGTACTTCTCCCAGATCGAACCGGTGGCCAGCGAGGGGCGCGCCAACTGGCAGGCGAGGCGCACGGTGCCGGCCCCGGCGCCCGGAATGCGGCGAAGGGCATCGCCGAGCGCGGCACGCACCGAGGGATGGGGATCGTCGACCCGCCCCTCCGCCACCCGCGAGAAGTCCGCGTCGGGCAAAGCTTGGTTGCCGGCGATGCGCAGCGCTTCGCGTCGCAGTGGAACCTGCGGGTCACGTGCCAGGGCCCCCAGGGTTGAGGTGGGCACCCTTTCCAGTCCCTCCCAGGCCCAGAGCGCTCCGAGCCGGCGGTCCACCGCAGCTGAGGAATCGAGGGCGAGGGCGCGGAGCGAAGGGAGGAGCCCGGTCGCACGGCGATCAATCAGCTCCAACCAGGCGAGGCGAGAAACGAGGGCATTCGGCCCGCCGACCTGGGCGAGCACGGCGGCATCGTCCAGCCGGGTCAGGTCGGGGGGCGGGGTGCGGGACTGGTCGCGGTGGCGCACCCTCCAGATCCGACCCCGGACGCGGTCGCGGTCCGGGTGCTCGCGGGGAACCTCGTTGTGGGAGATGATGCGGTTGTACCAATCGACGAGGTAGAGGGCGCCATCCGGACCGAAGTGGACGGCGATCGGGCGGAACCAGCGGTCGGTCGAGGTGAGGAAGTCGTCGATCTTTTCATACCGGTAGCGTCCGCCGTCTTCGAACGCGCGCACGATCTGGACGGTGCCGGTGATCGGGTTGGCGAGGTAGAACACCTCGGCGGCGGTGTCGCCCGCGACCCGACGGAAATGCCCGTCGCGGTCCTCGGCCAGCGCGAGGCCGCTCAACCCGGTGCCACCCATGACGGGCTTTTCCAGGGGCGGGGGCATGAGGGGCTGGTAGGGCCGAAGTTTTTCCCGGGAGAGGGTGCGCACCCAGATCCCCGGTTGGTAGGGGATCACCGGATACCCCATGTCGTTCGCCTCCTGCATGAACGTCTCCCCGGTGCGGCTGGTGGCTAGGCCCCAGATGTTATTGGGGCCGGCGGTGAGATTTTCCCAGGCGGTGCCGTCGAGGCGGAGACGGCCGAGCTTGCATTGGTTGAACGGCACCTCAAGCGACCCGTCTGCGAAGGGCCGGCCGTCGGGTCGTTTCACCTTGGAGTAGTTGAACGCCCCCTGCGCCACCATCATCCAGCCTCCGGGCTGGCGGTGAAACTGGTGGGGAAAGAGGTGCGAGTCCTCGGTGCCGAAACCGGTCACGACCACCTCATGACTGTCGGCGCGGCCGTCCCCGGTCGCGTCACGGTAGAATCGGATGTCCGCGCCGTACTGCACAAACGCCCCGCCGCGGTAGGGCTGCACGCCGAGCGGCATGACCAGGCCGTCAGCGAAGACCCGGGGCGTGCCGGCCGTGCCGTGGTCGGGGTCGGGCGGGCCGTAGGGCGAGTCGAAGACGACCACGCGGTCACGGCCGCCGCGGGCGAAAAGGGCGTCGGAGGCCGTCTTGTTTTCGTTGGCGTCGACCGGATACTCCAGCGCGGTCATCGTCCACAGCCGCATCCGCGCGTCCCACGTCACGGTGATGAATTTGCCGATGCCTTCGGTCTCGGCTGCGACCAGTTCAATCTCGAATCCCTCGGGCAGCTTGAAGCTCGCCTGCTGCTCCCGGGCTGTCCGGGCCGGTTCGCCGGTCGAGTTGTAGCTGCGATCGGTGGCGCCCGGGGCGGCTTGGAGGAGGGCCGTGCCGGGGCTGGGCTTGGCGGCAGGAGCGGGAGCGGGCGCAGGCTTGGCCGGGGACGCCGACGCGCCTGGACCTGGGCGGTCTTGAGCCGTCATCGGCAGGACGCAGCCTCCGGCGAGCACGGCAATCACGAGACGATGGGCGAAGGCGAGGAGGCGGCGGCGGGGAGGCATGGGGGGAGACCGGAGCCGTCGCTGGGTGCGCGGGAACGCACCGTCGGAAAGGGCGTCGGGGGTGGACAGATCCAACGCCAGGCGGACTGCGACGGAAAGCACCAAGCGCACACGCCCGGCTGATGAAAATCCACCGGGCGTCGTGAGGCCGGGGCGCGGAACGGGGAGGAGGACTCAGGTTCGGGCTTGGACCTGGGACAATCCGCCGTCGACGCCGATGACCTGACCCGTGACCCAGCTCTGTTCGCGATCGAGCAGCCAGCAGATGGCGGAGGCCACCTCGCTGGCCTCGCCGAGCCGTCCCAGCGGATGCAGGGCCGCCGAAGCCTTGGCGACGGCCTCGTTCTGGGTCAGGCCGCGGCTCATCTCGGTGCGGGTCAGCCCCGGAGCGACGCAGTTGACCCGGACGCCCTGGCGCGCGTAGCTGGCGGCGGCCGCGAGGGCGAGACCCTCCACACCGGCCTTGGCGGCGGCGATCGCCTCATGATTGATCAAGCCCCGCCGGGCTGCGGCCGAGGACATCAGGACAATGCTCCCGCCACCGGGTTGACGCATCATGCGACGGGCGGCGCTGCGGAGCACGTGGAACGCGGTCGTGAGGTTGAGGGCGAGCGTGTCGGCGAAGTCCTGATCCGAGAGCAGATGTGCCGGTTTGAGCAGGATGGACCCGGCGCAATTGACGACCCCGTCGAGACGGCCGTGGCGGGCGTGCACCGCCTCGAGCCACGCCTCGACCGCAGCGCCGTCGCGGGCGTCGAGCGACTGGAACTCCGCCCCCAATTCCGCCGCGCGCGCCTCCAACCGCGTGGCGTCGCGGGCGGCGAGGAAGAGATGGCATTGTCCGGAGGCGAGGCGCTGGGCGACGGCGAGCCCGATCCCGCTCGAGCCGCCGACAATGGCCACGACGGGAGGTGAATCGTTTTTCATCGGATGAGAAAGGGGGTGAAGCCGAGGAGTGTAGAAGCGTTTGGAAAATTCGCCACCGGTGCGACGTTTCGACAAGGCTTTGCGCGGATGGAACCCGTGGCATCGGGTTCGACCCCTTGCGCGGCCGGGGGAGTTGACTACCCTGGAACATGCGCTTTCTCGCCTCGGTTCTGGTTTCAATGGCGACCGTGCTGACCTCCATGGCCTCGCCCAACGCCTTTCCCCCGACCGCCCCCGAGGTGTCGGAGTTCAAGACGCTGCCGGCCGGCATGCTCCTGAAGTCGACCGGACGGGGCAGTTATTTCGAAGAGTCGAACCGCCTGTTTGGTCCACTCTTCAACTACATTTCCAAACACGACATTGCCATGACCACGCCCGTCGAGGCGCAGATTGACCGGGCGGCGATGTTCTTCTGGGTTGCGCCGGGCGAACAGGCGAAGGTGGCGGGCAGCCAGGCGGGCGTCGAGGTGGTCAAGGTGGGCGAACGACGCGTCGCCAGCCGCGGGGCCGAAGGCAGCTATTCCCGGCGCAATTTCGAGGCGACGCGTGACGCCCTGGTCGCCTGGCTGGCCCAGCAGCCCGGGGTGGCGGCGGACGGCGAACCCTACGCCGTGTATTGGCACGGCCCCTTCACGCCCTGGTTCGCAAAGCGCTCCGAGGTGCACATCCCCGTGCGATCCGTCGAGCCGCGCCAGCCCTGAGCCGGGTCGCCGCCGTCCGGGTCCCCGCGACACCTGCGGTGACGGCCCTCAGGACTGCTTGGTCACGAGCGGCCGCAGGACCTTTGCGTCGAAAACGAACGGCCCGCCGGGCAGCAGGCTGGCGAGCACGCCCAAAGCGGTCGTTTTCCAGCCCCACCGGTGATCGAGCGCGGCCGGCACCAGGGCGGCGAGGTAGAGCAGAAAGAGCACCCCGTGCGCAAGCCCGACGTAGCGGACCGCCAGGGGTTGATCGGCGAGGTACTTCAGCGGCATGGCGATGAAGAGCAGAACGAGGAACGAGGCTCCTTCGAGCAGACCGGTCACGCGCAGGCGGGCGAGGGAAGTGTCGAACATGGGGAGTGGGACGCTGTGGTTCGTCGAATCAGGGCTGGCGGACCGGGTTCATGACGTCGCTCGGCGTCAGGCTCCGGGCCTGTTGCTCCACGCGGGCGCCGTGCTGGGAGAAGAGACGGCTGCCGTCATCGAGCAGGCGACGGTAGGTCTCCTTGATGACAGCGGTTTCCATGCGCCGGCCGCCGGCGTAGTAGCGAACCGCGAGGTGACCGATCGCGTAGGTGGCGGCGAACGTGAGGGCCGCACCCGAGCTGGTGCCGACTGCGTGACGCGCCAGCCCGCCGAAGACACCCTTGCCCAGCAGTCCCCCGACCAGTCCCCCGAGGAGTTTCCGCGCATAGCCCTCCACTGCCTGGGCGGCCAGACCGGCGCCGGCGGTGGCGATGAAGTCGCGGATGTGGCCGCGATCGAGCGTGTAGCCGTGGGCTTTGCCGATGCCGTAGACCATCTTCATTTGGATCGGGACCACGGCCATGGTGGCGAGGGATTGGGGCAGCAGCTCGAGCGCGCCGGTCAGAATCGCGTAATTGAGGATGCTCTTTTCGAGAGCCGGTGTGTCGACGACTGGAGCGGAGGGAACGGATGCGGCGGAGGGGGTCAGGGGTGCCGGGGTGCCGGGGGCGGGCGACGCCGGGGCGTCCGGCACGGCAGCAACGAGGGACTCCGCGGCGCGGTCAGTCGCGTTCCCGGTTTCCGGAGCGAGGTGCAGAGCCCCGCGCAGGTGGTTGAGAAAACCACGTTCGGCCGGGTTGGGCGGACCGTCGGTATCGCACACTCCCACGGCCATCTCGTAGGCCAGCAACCGTGTTTCCGTCCGTGTCAGATCGGCAGCGGCGGCTTCGACGGTGATCCGTCCGGCGAGGACATCCTGGTAGAGGGTCCACGGATTGAAGGAGTCCGTCGCGAACCCCTCGGTGATGCGCTTGAGGGCCGCCCGCTCTGAGTCGGACTTGGACCCGTCCGCGAGGGCGGCGTGAAGGAGAAGGGCAAAGACAGCGCGTTGTTCGGTGGGTGAGAGCATGAAAGGATCACCGTACCGACATTGCCGTCCCCGCGCCATTACGCGTTCCACGCCCGATTCAACCCAGCCACGCCGGCGACTGGCGGCAATGGCAGCAATCGTGTCCTCCCTGATTCGCCTGGCACCCTGACATCACCCACAATCGACCTGTCCCTTGTTGTGGCGCCGCCGGCACCCAAGGGGATCGAAATCGACCTGTCCCTCGTCGCGGCGACGCCCCGGGCGCGAGGCTGTCCTTGTCAGAAAGTCATGCCTCACTACCCTGTCCGCATGGTGGGTATCCTGCTGATGTTCTTGGTTTTGTTGATCGCGGCCTCTCTGTGGGGTGTCCGGCGGTACGTCTGCTTTCGCCGGCGCGACTGCTGTGGCAAAGGCTGCGGCTGCCTGTTTCCGGCCAAGCGACCGTGAGCGCTCCGAACCTGCCGAACTGGGCAGACTTCGGGGACTCGCCCTGACGTTCCACGCTCGGCCGGCGGGGGTGGCGGGCTAGGGCGCCTTGGCTTCGGCGGGCGGTTCGCTCTCTGGGGACGGGGGCGGGGGTGGCGGCGCGAGGGCGGCCTGGAGCCGGCGTCCGTGATAGGCGCCGACGGCATAACTCAGGGGGCCGATCAGAAAATAGACGAAGCCCACGAGACCATGCGTGGAAAAGAGCAACGCTCCGAGCAAGGCGAGGGCTGCGACCAGCACCTGCACCCAGTTGAGCGCGAGTGACATCCGGGTGAGGACGACTTCGGCCGGGGTGAGTTCAAGGTTTTCGCGCTGCCGCAGGGCATGATGATAAAGCAGGGCGAACAACAGGAAGATGGCGAGGTAGCCGCCGGAGTAGATCGCGAGGAGTTCGTCGGCATTGTTCAGTCGTGCCGCGGTCTGCGGGGTGCCGGTGGCCAGGGCCAGCAGCAGGCTGGCGAGGAATTTCAGGGGAAAGAGAAAAAACACCACGACGAAGAGAAGCAGCGCGTTCAGGAGCATGGTCGTGCGGTCCTCCAAACCGAATCGCCGGAAAAACGTGTAGTGCGCGTGCCAGATCAGACCGAACACGAGCACGCAGACGCCAAAGGGCAGGAAGCCGTGCAGCAACTGCTTGAGTTCGGCAAACGTGGCCGGGACTTCGGTCGAGACCACGAGCAGGGTGATGGCGAAGCCAAAGACCGCATCGCTCAGATTCTCGGTCCGGGAGATCTCCGACCCGCGCCAGCGAAAGTGACGTTCACCGCCGCCGGGAGTGCGAAGCAGGGAGTGGGCCATGGTGTTTTCCGCGAGGGAAGGGACGTGGATGCGACCGCGCCGACGGATTGCGCTGGCCGTCACCCTTGGGAAACCGCCCTCTGCGTCAAGCCGGGGCGTTGCCCGGCTTTGGGCGGGCGGGTGCAAACCGGGGTTCACTCGCCACCCGGCGTCGCTGTCCGGTGACGACTCATCCGGACCGCAGCGCTTCCACGAGGCGGAATGTCTCCAGCACCACCGCAACCTCATCGCTCCACGCCAGGCCGATGCGGGCGCACTCCGCCTGCAGGTACTCCACGTGCACCGCACGCCAAAAGGACAAGGAGCCGTCGCCCGCGCCTTCGATCCGGGCGTAGTCGGCCCCCACGGAATTGAAGGGACAGATCGCCACGGCCGTGACCTCGATGATGGCCACCGGACGTCCGCGTCCGTCGCGCACCCGGCTGCGTTTGCCCACCCACGGCAGCGGCTCGCCGTCGTGGGCATAAGCGGCGTGCAGGGACGTCGTGGCGCCTTTCTTGCCACTGAGGACGTCACGGGCACAGAGGTCGTTGTCCTCGGGAGTCAGGCCAAATTCGGTGAAGGGAAGGGAATCCATGCCGGCGTCACCATCCAGCTCCGGGGCGGGAGCGGATGGCAAGTCTGGGATGGCGTCGTCGTGTGCTCTCTCCTCCGGGTCCAACGGGCGGAGCGAATCGAGGTTCGGGCGAGTTGGCGGCTTGGGAGTTTGATCTGAGCGGGCTTTGTGGTTTGAACCGAGGTGATGAAACCGTCGCGCACCTCGTCGCTGCGTCCCCGCGCCGCCCGGCCCGACCATCCCTTGCAGTGGCTGGCGGATCCCCTGCTGGACGATCCGACCTTTGTGCTGAAGTCCTGGTTCGGTGGACGCACGATCATGCTCAACGGCCTGCACCACCTCTTTCTCACCACGCAGGGCGAGCCGTGGCAGGGGGTGCTGGTGTGCACGGCGCATGAACATCAGCCGAGCCTGCTTGCCGAGTTCCCGTCGCTTGCTCCGCATCCGGTCCTGAAGAAGTGGCTCTACCTGCCGGAGTCGCACGAACACTTTGAGCGCGACGCCCGGCGTCTGGTCCAGCGGGTCCGCGCGCGCGATCCGCGTCTCGGCATCGCGCCCTCGCCGCGCAAGAAAAAGAAAACGGTCAAACGTATCCGATTTGGCGATAAACTCTGACCCCGGCGCGGCCCGGCGGGTCACTTGCCGCCGTACCAGAATCCCCGGTTCCACCGGTGCTTGCGCAGGGCGAGCAGGGCGGCGGGGGAGAGGTCGGGTTTGCCGGAGACCGCGCAGTTGGCCTCGGCCTGCGACACGCGGCGCATGCCGGGGATGACGGTGGAGACGGCGGGGTGGGCGAGGGTGAATTTGAGCGCCGCCTCCGGGAGGGTGAGCCCGGTGCCGGCGAGGTCGGGCACGATGGCCTGGGCGCGGTGCGCCGCGCGGGCAATGCGGTCGCCGGCGAAATAGCGTTGTCGAAAATCACCGTCCGGAAAGGTGGTGGACTCGTTGAACTTACCGGTCAGCACCCCTTCGTCGAAGGCGACGCGCACAATGATCGCCGTGCCGGTCTCCTTCGCGACCGGCAGCAACTCCGCGGCCGGCTCCTGTTCGAACAAGTTGTAGATCACCTGCACCGAGTCGACCCAACCACCGCGCATGAGGTCGATGACGCTGTTCTGATCGTGTTCCGGAGTGGAGATGCCGATGGCGCGCACCTTGCCCTCCTTTTGCAGGCGGCGGAGGATGGCGAACGGTTGTGGATCGCGGTTCCACGCCCGCGTCCAGGTGTGCAGTTGCAGCAAGTCGATCGTGTCGGTGCCGAGCAAACGCAGGCGATCCTCAATGTTGGCGCGCAGGTAGCTTTCGCTGTAGCGGTCGGACCAGGCGTCGTAGGGCGACGGAGGCCAGGCACCGGGTGCGGGCGGCGTCTTGGTCGCCACGTAGACTTTTTCGCCGCTCCGCTCGCGCAGGACCTGGGCGATGATGCGCTCGCTCCGTCCGTTGCCGTAACCGGCGGCGGTGTCGATGAAGTTGACCCCGAGATCGAGGGCGCGGTGCAGGGTACGCACCGATTCGGCTTCGTCCTGCTCGCCCCAGCCACCGCCGATGGCCCAGGCGCCAAAGGAGATTTCCGAGACTGACCAGGAGGTTTTACCAAAGGGACGAAAACGCATGAGGAGAAGAGTGAAGGGCGAGGGGAGGAAGAGTGAAGGACGAAGCGTGAAGAGAGAAATTGGAATTCGGCAGCGGGCGTTCTGCGCCGCCACGGAAAAAGGAAACTGCTTTGGCGATGAACGTGAACTGTGGGGTGTGCGAACTCCACTCGCGGACAAGGAATCTCCTTACCGTGCGACACCTGCTCTGCTAGGGTGATGGACGCGGCGCGTTTCCCCTTGCGCGCTGCCGCGCCCCTACGCCCTCCGCTCCCTCCATGTCCACCTCGTCCGTCCGTGTGTTGTTTGCCTGCACCCTGACCTGGCTGTGCGCCGCGTTCTCGCTTTCGGCCGCGCCGAACGCGATCACCCCGGTGCCGCCGCAGGCCAACCTGCGCGTCGCTTCGGTGCAAGTGCGGGTCGTCCCCGACCACCCCGACTGGACCTACCTGCCCGGACAGCCGGTTCGCTTCCGCGTCGAAGTCACCGCCGACCAGGTGCCCATCGTCGGAATCACGGTCCGTTACACGGTCGGACCCGAGCTGATGCCGGCCGAGACCCGGACCGTGGAGGTGCCGGCGGGCGGGCTGCAGATTGACGGCGGGACGATGACCGTGCCGGGTTTTCTTCGGTGCACGGTGACCACCGAGGTGGCGGGACGGACCTACAAGAACGCCGCCACCGCCGCGTTTTCCCCGGAGAAGATCCAGCCCTACCAGACCGAGCCGGCGGATTTTGACGCGTTTTGGCAAAAGGGACGCGACGAACTGGCCAAGATCCCGATGGACGTGCGCATGACGCTGCTGCCCGACGCCTGCACCCCGACCGTCAATGTCTACCACGTCGGCATTCGCACCGTTGGCGAAGGCTGGTCCGCGCCGGGCCGGATTTATGGCATCCTCTGTGAACCCAAGGCGCCCGGAAAATACCCCGCCGTGCTGCGGGTGCCCGGTGCCGGGGTGCGACCCTATTTTGGAGACAAGGACCTCGCGGCCCGCGGGGTCATCACGCTGGAGATCGGAGTACACGGCATCCCGGTCAACCAGCCCCAGGAGATCTACGACCAGCTCCTCGCCGGGGCGCTGTTTCGGTATTGGCTGTTCAACTTCGACGATCGGGATGCTTACTATTACCGCCGGATCTACCTGAGTTGTATCCGGGCGAATGATTTCCTTGTTTCGCGCGATTTGTGGGACGGACGCAACCTGCTCGTGCTCGGCGCCAGCCAGGGCGGGCAGCTGGCGATCGTCACCGCCGCGCTCGACCGCCGGGTGACCGGACTCAGCGCCACGCATCCGGCGTTTTGCGACGTGGCCGGACCCCTCCATGGCCGGGCCGGCGGCTGGCCGCATCCCTTCATGGCCCGGGACGGCGTGCCTTCAAAGCACATCACTCCCGCCAAGCTGGAGACGGCCAGCACCTACGACACTGTAAACTTTGCCCGCAGGCTCAAGGTGCCCGGGTTCTACATCTGGGGCTACAACGACGATGTCTGTCCCCCCACCTCCACCCACGCCGCCTACAACGTGATCACGGCGCCCAAGGAACTCGCGCTCGAGTTCGAGCAGACTCACAGCTATCCGCCGGAGCAGAACGACGCAATCAACGCCTGGGTCACGCGCTTCCTCGGGTTGAAACCCTGAGGGGCCTGATCAACCCGGCTGCCGCACGGGCGCCGGGGAGCGTACGGGTCGGGCCGGAGCGGCCGCGGCTTTGATGTGCGCAGCGGCGATGAGGGGTGCGGGCTCGTTGCCATCAGCGGAGGCCGGTTTCCGGCCGATCAAGGTGACCAACTCGTTGACGGCTCCCGATAGTTCTGTGGCTTCGCGGTCGAGTTCGCGGGCGGCGCTGGCGTTCTGTTCGGCGCCGGCGGCGTTGCCCTGCGTCACGCGGTCCATCTGCTGCACCGCCTGATTGATCTGGTCGCAGTTCTGGGCCTGCTCCTGACTCGAGGAGCTGATGCCGGCGGCGAGCTTGGAGACCTTTTCGCCCAGGACCGCGCCTTCACTGATCGCCTGGCTGACCTCGGCGAACTGGCTGGCGGTCGTCTCAAGGTGCTTGCGCGAGTCGCCGAGCAGCCCCTGCGTGTCGCGGGCCGAATCGGCGCAGCGCTGGGAGAGGCTCCGTACTTCACCGGCAACTACGGCGAAACCGAGACCGGCGTCGCCGGCGCGGGCGGCCTCCACGGCGGCGTTGAGCGCGAGCAGGTTGGTCTGGAACGCGATTTCGTCGATGGTCTTGATCACCTGCGACGTGCGTTCGCTGGCGGCGATCGACTCCTGCAGGGTCTTCTTCATCGCTTCGGAGAGCGTGCTGATCCGGTTCAGCGTCGGGGAGAGTTCGTCGCGGATGCACTGGTCGACACCCCCGGCCGCCTTCGAATTCTGCTGGGTCGACTCCGTCATCAGCGCAAGGGATGAACTGGTCTGTTCCAGCGCCGCCGCCTGCTGGCTCGCCCCATCGGCGAGCGATCCGCTGGCCTCGGCGATGCTCCGCGACGCATGGCCCAACTGCCGGGCGTTGTGATCGAGACGCTGGGCAACACGGTCCATCGGCCGCACGATCTGCGTCCGCACCAGAATCCAGATCAGCAACCCCAGGACCACCACCAGCGCGATTGAGGTGGCGAAGGTGCTCCGCAGGTTCTGCCGGTTCAGTTCATCGCTGAACGACGCCCAGCGTGCCTGCGCCTGGGCGAGCTTCTCGGTGGTGTAGCGGTAGGCAAGCACCCCGCCGATCTTGTGCGTTTTGAAATTCACGTGGCACTCGATGCAGGCGGGTGTGACCGCCATCGGGCGATAGATTTCGAAGGCCGATTCGGTGGCGCGCAGCACCGGTTCCGGCGAGGCGAGCAACTGGTCCCGCAACTCGGGCGGCAGCGGTTGCTTCTTCAGGGCGGGATTGGAGGACAGGGCGACGAGACCCTTGAAGTTGTAGAAGGAAAGCTCCTTTACCCCGTCCACCTTGCCCTGTTCGTCGAGGAGTTGTTTCACCGTATCCATCTCCCCTTCGGACATGGCGTTGAGCAGGGCAGCGCCGGCGGCGCTCTCGACGGTTTTCACCCAGTGCCACTGCAGGTCCTTCTCCTTCGCAAGATTGGTGGCGGACAGCCGTGCCAGCGTGGACTGGCTCGCCTGCTGCCGGACATACTGGGAGATCCCGTAGACAACAATGATGCCTGCGATCAGGGAGCTGAGAAGTTTGGATTGGAGGGTCATGCCGGCCCGCCCGAGACCAAAGCGACGTGGCGCTTCCGTAGCGCGACTTCGTTTCGACGACGAGCGATCCAGGTTTCACTACGGCACGACACGCGGGCCGCCCAAGTCGGCCGCCGGTACCGCGGTCACGGAATCACCATTACAAACGAGCAGAACACCGGCCCCGCATCGTTTGTGTCCCTTCGTTCATGCGGAACCTTACAAGGCGACGTCAGGCTTTCCGCCACTGAGCTCCGCGGTGCGGACGGTGGAGTAGGAATAATTCTGAGCAATTTCTGTGGGTTGCGCAGCAGGGGCTAGAGATGCTCCGATTCGAGGATATGTACGCCGTTCGCGGGGTTCAGGGCGGCCTCCAGGAGAGCCCGGGCGACCCGTTCGGCGGGAACCTCCCGGTAGCGCCGGGGGATGATCGGGCGGGTCAGGCGCAGGACAAAGCTGGCGATCCGCTCTCCGAGACGGAATTCGGCGCGCTGACCGCCGAGCAGTCCAGGCCGGACGAACGTGAGCGAGGGGTATCCGCAGGAGCGCAGGGCCTCTTCCAGTTCACCCTTGGTGCGGGAGTAGAACACCCGCGAGCGCGGGTCGGCGCCGAGGGAGGAGTTGAGCGCGTAGGCCTGGGCGCCTGCCTGCCGAGCCCGGCGGGCGATAGCGAGCGGGTAGTCGAAGTCGACTTTGCGAAAGGCGGCCTCGCTGCCCGCCTGTTTTCGCGTGGTGCCCAGCGTGCAGATGACGCTGTTGGCCGCCCAGACCTCGGCGCCATCCGGCAAGGCGTCGAAGTCGACCACCGGATTGCGCAGCCGCACGCGCGAAGGCGAGGGGACGTTCAGGGGGCGGCGCGTCAGGGCGATCACCTCCGCCACCCGCGGATCGACGAGGGCCTGGGACAGCACGGACTGCCCGACCAACCCGGTGACGCCGACCAGCAGCAGCGTTTTCATGGGGCGAGCCTCGGGAGCCGGCGGCTGCGAGGCGAGCCAGGAAGGTGGCGAGACGTCAGCGCGGATCGACCAGCTTGCGCACCGCGGTGAGGTACTTGTCACGCGTGCGCGTGATGACTTCGACCGGCAGGCGCGGGGCGGGCGGTTGTTGATTCCAGCGCAGGGACAGCAGGTGGTCGCGCACGAACTGTTTGTCGTAGCTGGGGGGAGATTGGTCCGGGGCGTAGCTCTCGGCCGGCCAGTAGCGCGACGAGTCGGGAGTCAGGGCTTCGTCGATCAGGTGCAGCCGGCCGGCGTCGTCGGTGCCGAACTCAAATTTTGTATCCGCCAGGATCATGCCAGCGCGGGCCGCGAGATCGTGACCCCGCTGGTAGAGGGCCAGGCTGATGGCTTTCACCTCGGCGTAGCGGGCGGCGCCGAGCGTGGCGACGCCTTCGGCGTCGGTCATCGGGGCGTCGTGCTGACCCTTGGGTGCCTTGGTCGTCGGTGTGAAGAGCGGCGAGGGAAGCCGTTCCGCTTGGCGCAGACCCGCGGGCAACCGATGCCCGCAGACCTCGCCGGACTTTTGGTAGGAACTCCAGCCGCTGCCGGCCAGGTAGCCCCGGACCACGCATTCGATCGGAAGGGGTTTCAGTTTGCGCACCACCATGCTCCTCAGCTGTAGGTCGCGATCGAGCAGCCCCCGACGCGTGAACTCCCCGGCCTGGTCCGGCAGCAGGTGGTTGACGATCACGTCGCGGGTCTGTTCGAACCACCACAAGCTCAACTGAGTCAGCAGGATGCCCTTGCCGGGAATCCCGTCCGGCAGGATCACATCGAAGGCGGAAAGCCGGTCGGTGGCCACCAGCAGCAGGGCGTCGCCCAAGTCAAAGATCTCACGCACCTTGCCCGAGCCCAGATGCCGGAAGGGAAGTGCAGGGCAGGCGGTGACCGCCACCGGCGGCAGGGAGAGGGCGATTTCTTGGGAAGTCATGAGAGCGGACAAAGGCCCCACCACCGCACGCCATTGCCGGTGCTTTTCCAATCTGATTTTTTGCCCAACTCCAGCCCCTTACGTGCAACCCACTTGCCCCACGCGCGGGTAGGTCCCCGGGAAATCCCCAGAAAAACGGACTTGCACGACGCCTGATCGCCCCTACCGTTCGCCCCCTTGTTCTTTTGCGTCCCCATCGTCTAGCCCGGTTAGGACACTACCCTTTCACGGTAAGAACCGGGGTTCGAATCCCCGTGGGGACGCCACTTTAAAACCGCCTACCGCGAGGTAGGCGGTTTTTGTTTGTGGCGCTGCGAAGCAGTTCGAACCCCGGAGGGGTTTGCGGAGACCCGCCCAAGCGGGGCGGAGCGGGCCACCGTTACGGTGGATTCCGCGGAGCGGAACGAGGCTGCCGAGCCAATCCCCGTGGGGACGCCAATTTTAGACCCGCCGCTCGTAAACTACGACGGCGGGTCTTATTGTGAACTGAGCTAACGCACACGGGGATTTGGACCCCAGGGTTCGACGGAGGGAGCAAAGCGACCGGAGAAGGGGCCGCGACCAAGTCGCGGATCGCGCAGCGATGGGCCGAAGGCCCACCAATCCCCGTGGGGACGCCACTTTAGAACCGCCTACCGCGAGGTGTGCGGTTTTTGTTTGTGGCGTTGCGAAGCAGTTCGAACCCCGGAGGGGTTTGCGGAGACCCGCCGCTCGTTATCCATGACGGCATTCCAGCAATCTTCGAACGCAGGCAGCTGGACCGCGAAAGGGGAGCCGACAGCAACCGGCGCAGACCTGCGCGCCGAAGGAAATCGGGTTGTCATCTCGCGGTTGCGTTGATTCGCACCTCAACGGCACGTAAGCGCTCCCACAAATCTTCGAACGTGGGCGGTCGGACCATGAAGAAATCCTGCATCTTCCGGTAGTCCGCCTCCACTTCGGCCCAGCGGGCCTGCGGTGGCACCAGCCGGAAGCTGCCCGGCTTGGCGCTCGCGTAGTCTGACCACGAACTCTTGAAGAACAGATTTTTGAACCGGGTGACCCGGCCCAACAGGTCAAGCCGTGCCATGGCGCGTTCTCCGGCAGCGTGCTCGCCCAAGAGCACCGTATCATAATAGTGGCGGCACGACCGGGGTTTGAACTCCTTTTCGGTCGGACGGAGGCTCGCATCGTGAAGGATGGTCGCCTTTTCCCAAAACGTGCGCTCGGCCTCCATGGCCACCACGGTAAACTCACTGACGGTGAGCGCATCGGGAAATTGCTCCGCGATGATTGGCCGGACAGGATGTTCGCCGACCGGCTGTTGATCCGTCAGCGACCCGAACTCGATTTTCACGGTGGGAGGCACGTAGTCGCCGTAGGTGGCCAGGTGGGGATATTCGAACAGCACCACCGGTGAATGCGTGACGGCGTCAACCGAACGGGTGAGTTTCCAGAGCTTGCCCGGTGCCCCGAGTTCCTTGTGGACCGACGCTTCCAGCAACGGCGCGTAACGCTCATGCACCGCGTTGATGCAGAGCGTTTCAAGTTTTTCCATGCGCTTGTCGCGCTGAGATTTTTTCTCCGGCTCCTCCAACCAATTCTCGTTAATCCCAAGCAGGGCAGGGCTGATGGACAGGTCGATGTCTTCCGAGAAGCGGTGGATGACGCCGAAGACCTTGGAGAGTGAGGTGCCGCCCTTGAACACGAGGTGGCCTTTGAACGCGTCCAGCGTGAACAACTGTCCCAAGAGCCAGCAGACCCAGAAATCCTTTTCGACCATCCACACCGGCACGTTAAGCCGGGCGGCGGTTTCATTGATGTAGGCCGCACGTTCATTGGCAGCGGCGCGAGCAAGGTTAAGCATGGGAGTGCTCTTCCGCAACGGCGCGCAGATAGGGGCGCATCCAGGCAGGCGCGAGGCCGGCATCCTTGGCAAGGCGCGCTCGGGCTTCCGGCGGCAGGACTTGCCGCAGAGTTTCGATATGCTCGGGAGTCATTTGTTTCTGTCCGAGGTAACGCAGCGCTTGGATCACCGTGCCGCTCGCGCGGTCGGAGGCTGCCAAATGCCGCGGCGCGGTGTTGCGGAACTGCAATTCCATCTTGCCCACCTTCACCAGCCGCGAGGGACCGTCCGTGAGAAAGGCAACCTTGGCCGGCACCTGCTCCGAGAGGCGCAGCATATTCGCCGCGTAAGCTCCGGTGGGTTGCAGCCGGGTCTTCCCGTTGCCCGCAAGGGCTCGCGCAATACTCTCGGGGCTGGGGGTCAGCCGCCCCAATTTCGGATGATCCTTCGGGTAGTCGTAGAGGCCACGGGCCAACCGGCGGATGACGCCTTGTTTGTTGAGGCGACCAAGCGCCACCCCCACTACGCGGGGGTCTTCTTTCATGTCAGCGAAGGCATTCGGAGTGAAGACCCAACCCTTGCCATGACCATAAATCGTGTAAAGTATCTTTCCAATAGAGCTATGCGGCTTTCTTGTCACGGCATAATGTTGAAAAAATATGGGTCTTTTTTCAACATTAATCGCACGCTGGGCCGTCACTTCCGCCTGAAGCGACTCCACTTCTTCAAGTTGCATGCTGCGCTCGCCTTATTTCCGCCCTCGCCAAGGTCCGGCAAACGAAAGCCCGGAGGCCTTCTTTTTTGCTGTAAAGGGGCCGAGACGACAGACTACCGCCCGGCTGGTGCGGCGGTGGACTGGTCAAAGAGGCCGAGCTGTTGTCGCAGGGATGCACGCCCAAGAGATTCGTCGATCTCGAACCTGTAGTCCATCTGGCGATACGCGGTAGCGCGACGGCGGAACATGGCTTGGGTCACCGGGTGGTTTTCGTCGAGGTAGTCGTAAATCACGACATCACGTTTGTCGGCATGAGTCCGGTGCAGTCGCCCGGCGTATTGAATGAGGCGGCCCTTGAAAGAAAGGGGCATTCCAAGAAAGAGGGTATCCAAACTCGGTAGGTCGAATCCTTCACCGATCAACGAGGCCGTGGAAAAGAGAACGTAGCTCTGCCGCTTTGCGGAGCACGCGTCGATCTCGGCGCGAACGATCCGGTTCTGTTTAGTGCCGGAGCCGCTTTCCAAACGAAACACTGCAACGTCAGCGACGCCACGTAGCTGCGCAAATGCCTCTTGGAGTTTGTCCAAATGTGCCTTGCGGTCCGATAAGACGAGCGGGCAGCGGCCCTCTTTGACGGCGGCCCACACATCATTGGCCACCTGCTGCGTCCTTCCGGGGTCATCGACCAGCGCTTGCCAGATTTCGTGGATGGCCGATTTCGTTGCCCCTTCCGCCGCCAAATGAAAGGAGCTTCGTCGAACGAAGACCGTGCGAAGGACGGTCTCGCCCGCAGGAACCTCGACCGTGTGCCGGATGGGTCCGCACTGCAAATGGAGCAGTCTCTCCAGCCCGTCCTTTCGCTGAGGCGTTGCGGTGAGCCCGACAATCCGGCGACACGGACACGCCTTGAGCAGGGCTTCGAAAGACACGGCCGGCACGTGGTGACATTCATCGACGATCACCAGCCCGTAGCCGGCGAACAGCCCCGACACATCTTCCAGGCGCGAAAGACTGGGTAGCATCGCGATGTCCAGACGGCCCGTCATGCGAGATCCCTTGCCTCGCCAAACACCGATTTCTTTACGCTTTAGTCCAAGGAAGCGCCCAGCTTCATCTCGCCACTGTTCCAATAGGATCGCACGGTGAACAAGGACTAGCGTGGCGGTGCGGTGCCGGGCGACCAGGGCACAGCCCATCACGGTCTTGCCCGCTCCGGGCGGAGCGGAGAGCACGCCATAATCGTGCTTCACCATCTCCCGCACCGCGCGCTCCTGCTCCGTCCGCAACTCGCCGTGAAAAGTCCATCGGACTCGCGGCGCATTTGCGCGAGCGTCCTGAATCGCGACGGAGCCACCGGCGCTTTCGACGAGGCCGACGGCTTCGTCGATGATTCCACGTGGCAAAACGAGGCGATCCGGGTGCAACTCTCCAGCAAAGATAAACCGTGGCGTATCGTAAGTTGGAAATCTGAGCCTCTGCTTCTCGTGAAACACCGGATTGGCAAATGTTGCCAGGCGCTTGAGCGCAGCGATCACAGCGGCGGGCAACGCGGCGCGGGGCAGATGGAGTGATGAATCGAGCAGCGCGGCTATTTCACCGGTCATCATTCCGGACGATAATTTGGGGCGCGAAAGATCGAGAACGCGCTCGTCAATGTGGAGAGAGAACGAGGGATCAGCCGATTCCGCGGGGCCGGCAATCGGCGGAAGTGGCGCGATGCGCGCGAGAATCCGAGCGAGTTCATCGCGGGATAGACGATGTGCGGCGCGGAGGAACTCCCATTGATCGGCGACCGGCTTCAAATCCGCGCCTAGGAAAACCGTGTTGCCCCGCTCGCGCGGGGCCTTCGCGAGGGGAAGTGCGATGAGATTCCCGAAGCCTCCGGCGGGCATCGTATCTTGGTTGGGAAAGAGGCGATCATACGCTTGCAGTGGCATTGCGGGCTGCGACGACGCCGCCTTGGCCAGAAGGATCGTGCCAAGTCGGCGCGCGAGAATGGCGGGGACCGGCTCGGAAAAGAAAATCCACGCGTGAGCACCTGCCCCAGAGCGCGAGCGCTCGAGGAACACGGAGATACCTGCATGAGAGCCGGCTCGCGAATATGCCTGTGCATCGTTCTGCCATCCGTCGCCATCGAAATCTGCCGCGATAAAAATGCACGAGTCGTCCTCGCGGATGGCATAGGTTCCGATCGTGTGCGTTCCGCGCAGGTGTGCCTCGACGGCGATTTCATCCAACGGCGGAAATTTCTGATGAGGACAGTCGGTGCACTTGATCTGTGGCTTTCGACACACGCCGGGCTGCCATTCGTTGTGGCACGCGGGAGCATATCCTTTCTTAGCGGTCTTTGGGTTCTCCCAAAACTTGGGATAGACGGATCGCCGCGCGCCAAACAAGTCCAAGAAGAGGGCAAACTTCTGCGCCGGTAGTAACGGCATGGCGGAAGAGGAAGCGGAAAAGGAAAGGCGTGCCTGTCGTGAACCCGACTCCAAAGTCCGCAACTCCTCTTCCAGGTTGAGTTCCTCCGCTCTGAGCGCATTCAGGCGTTCGCGAACAACGTCTATTCGCGGCTTCGACGGAAACGGCTCCTCATCTGGCGGCATTTCTCGCGCAAGGTTATGGGCTCGAAATCGCGGGTGCGAGGCATGTTTATCCGCGACGTTGTCTGTCGTTCTACCGGCGAATCTCAGAATGAACTTGTTCTAACTCCTCAGATTACCTCGGCGAAGGTTGACCAAGGTTTTAAGCCCAGCATTTCACAACCTTGGAGAATAGAAACGGGGAAGTCCGTCCCCGCGGGGAGGGGAAAGCCAAATTTTTTTTGGATGTGATTGGGACGAAACCGTATTTCTGGTTTGATTTCGTTACGCCTCGTAGCGTTTTCTTCCCTATTCTAACTCACTCATAACTACACAAATACTCGGTTAACGAACCAGTTGTGTTATCGACGTTGTCACGGTTCGAATCCCCGTGGGGACGCCAATTTTAGACCCGCCGCTCGTAAACTACGACGGCGGGTCTTATTGTGAACTGAGCTAACGCACACGGAAACGCGAGCAGGCAATAAGCCGGGTGAGGACCCCGATGGCGACCCGCTTACGCGGAAATTCTCCGCCCAGGAGCGCGCCCAATTGCAGGCGGCCGCGTGGGACGGGTTGCATTGGTTCCGCGAAACCACGGGCGAAGACCGCGCACCGTGACCTTCGGACCCTTTCCACCGCACTGGGTCAGTTTGTCAGCGGGAGCACGGCATGGCGATGCAAGAAGTATGAACCGACTCGGTCGCAGCTACAGAGTCAGTTCTCCGCAGATGAAACGGCGGTCTTTTCGTAGGTGAGGATGGCGGCGCCAGGCTGTTCGTTCAGCGTGATTGTAAGACCGCGGGTCATAAGTTCCCGCCCGCTGACCGTGAGCACAGTGTCAGGGTGATCTACGTCGGTGATGCGGTAGGTGGCGGTGAGCTCGAGGCCGCGGAGTGTGACGCGAAGGCGGGAGGCGTTGGCTCTGTCGCGGCGGAACGCTTGGACGACGCCGCGGCCGCTTTCGGGTCGGTTGAACTGCCAGGCCATCCAGGCTTCGTCCACGAGCGTTGTCGGCGTGAGAGGATAGTAGTCGCCGTAGAAATGTTCGGACGCCGTGCGCCAGTCACGGATCGCCTTGCGGAACTCGTCGTAGGGAAGGTTGGGGTTGCGCATATCCCAGGTGAGATTGATGAGCGGCGTGGTGAAGTGACTGCGCAGGTCGTAACGCGACCACTGATCGGGATGCGTGGCGGTGCCCTGGATGGGGAGCCAGAGCGCGAGGCCCGCCGTCTGGTTTTGGTTTGCAGTGGGGTCAAATGCGTAGTCGGAACGCCAAAACGGCACGGAGCGGCGCATGGATTCGAGATCGTTGCGGGAGCCGCCCCCCGCGCAGTTGTCGATAAGGAGCCCCGGGTGGCGGCGAAGGAGCTCGTCGTAAACCGCGAGGTAGCCGGTCACGTGGTGGTTTTCAGTGATCCCTTGACGATCCGGGGTGTCGTTGCCGCGCCAGATATTCAGGGGTTCGACGATGTTGAAGTCCTGACGGTAAACATCGATGCCCTCGGAGGTGATGAACGAGCTGATCGTGTCGATGAGCCACCCGCGGGCATCGTTGTTACCCAGATAGAGAAGTCGCGAAACAAGGAAGGGCGTGGGATTTTTAAGCAGCCATTCCGGGCGCTCCTTGAAGAGTTCATTGCTGGGCATGATGCGTTCGGGCTCGAACCAGACGATCGACCTGATGCCGTGGGTGCGGCCGTAGTCGGTGACTTCGCGCAAGCCACGGGGAAAGCGCTTGCGATCTAGGCGCCACGAGGTGGTGGGTTCCTGCCAGCGTCCGCGGTGCTCATACCAGCCCGCGTCCATCCACCAGTAGTCGATCGGGATGCTTTCCTCGCGATAGCGGTTGATGAAATTGATCTGGCTGGGCGCGTCGGCGTGGACCATTTCGTGGAAATGTGCGGAGGAATTGGCCGCGATCGTCGGAGGGAACAGCTTGCCGCCCGGGCGGGGGAGATTGTGCTCGATGAGCCAGCGACGCCACGAGTTTTGTCCGTCAAGCCAGTCGCCTTTCCAGAAGAGAAGCGCGATGAGCGGAGTGCGGATTTCTTCACCCGGGAGGAGTTTCATGCGGGTGAACTCCTGGCCCGCGTTCATCACAAATTCCCCTGTTTCGTTGCGGCTGTATTCGGCAAACCACGCGCCTGGCCAGCCAACGGCAACGACGATACCGTTGCCGTTTTCGGCATCGAGGTTGAAGTAGGGCAGGATGCCGCCAGAGGGACGCCCGAGGATGGGGAAGAAACGGCGCGCGTTGTAGGGGTTCATCTTGCTCGTCACCGGATAGAACTTGGTGGTCATCGGTGAAAAGTCACCGGCCGCGGGCGGATACAGGAGGCCCAGGTTGTAATGCAGCGTGTACGGCTTCTCGTTGGGTGAGGACCACGCGGCAGCGAGGGCATGGATTCCAGTGAGAATCGGGGTATCGGCGCGGCCGGTGTTCTTGAAATAGACGGTCCACTCCACCGCCGGGTAATTCGCGTAGGTGATCGCGACGCAACGGACCTCCAAACCGGTCTTGGGATCCTCGTAGGTGACGGTGCGTTCGTGCTTCTGACTCTCCAGCGTGCGGCTGCTGTAGCTCGCATGCCACGTAGGCAATAGCTCAGTTGAGGGGAGGCCGCCATACGTGAAAGCGAAGGGCAGACGGTCCGCGCGACTGAATCGTTCGAACCACGCCCGGGCCTCCGAGGTGGGTTCGCCGTGACTCAAAGCCGCGGTGAAAAGGAGAACACCGCACAGGACCATTGAGCGGGGGAGGAGAGCCATGAGCGAATGTCGCACGAGGAAAAGCAGCGAAGCAAAATGAATGTGGGTGAGCGTAACGTGGCCTGCGCCTGGATGGCGTGAGCGTCTGCAACCAGTCGTTCGTGGATCCTTCCGCCATTGAAGGGGCACGCTTTGGAAGCTGTCTTGCACCCTCTGAGCGTCACACGTCATGTCCCGCGGAGGGGCGCTTCTGTCACGATCCGTTCCAGAGCCGGCACCGCCTAAAGGCGGAACTCCCATTTCAAAGCACCGCTTTCGACTCGAATGTGGACGAACCGGCGCCATTCTTCAGCTCTCCGTCCCCAGGTACGACAGAGCGTGCCTTCCGCCGACTTCATCTCAACGCGCACCACGGGTTGCGAGATAGCCTCTTTGTCGTCGCCGGTTCGGCATGCTCACCACGGAGACGAGGAAACGCCGGGTGCGAAGCGAAGGAAGATCGGAAAAGGGCGCATGCCACGTTGTGCTTTGACTCTAAATCCGCGTACAAAGTCCCGCCTTGGCGCGGCAGCGCAGATTCCTAGCTCGGAGTACCACCTTCAGGCGGTTCATCGCCCACCAGCGAGGAGTCCGGCCTTCAGGCCGTTTCGCCTTGCCAGCTGTTCGCGCCCGGTTGCCAAGGAACCCTGAATGCAACCTTTGCCTCGGCACTTTCCGCTCACTGCGAACCGTCGACCTTTGCATGCGATCGCCCGTTACTTTTTGTATGGAGGTGGGGCACGTCCCAACCGAACAGGGTCGGACGTTCCCCGATGACCGGGAGTCAGGACAGCCCGAACCGACCGAAAGCTGCGAGACCGGCGCCGCCAAGAAACGCGATCATGGCTACGAAATACGGTCGCCAGCCTGCGACCGTAGCCTTGTCTGGGTTCAGCGGGTCGTACAGCACCTGGACCTGAGTGCCGTTCGTCGGGCGTATGTTCGTCTGGACACCCTCCTCAAACGTGTGGGACTTACCGGTTTCAATACATGTGAACCTGACCACGGGTGCGTAGTACGTTTTGGTCCGTCCCTTGTCGGTCCCTAGGGACGTCGTTTCGCCCACCACGATCCCGTCCACGCGCCGCCATTGAGACAACCTATACCAGGTGACAAGAAACGTCAGGACTCCGCCGCACATCACGCAGCATCCTACAACAATAAGAATACGTGCGGTTGTCATTTCGAAGACAGTCTATGCCCCAGGGTCGGCGCTGGGTTCGCGCGGCGCAAGCCTTGGGGTCACCGCACGAAACGAAATCTAAAGCACGCTAAAGCAAACTGAGCAACCTGCGGCGCCCCGTTCATTCAAGACTTGCCGTTCCCGACACTAGCTCCGCCAAGCTGTATGCCGTCTCGTTGTCGGGATCGATGTAGTCTCGCCCAAGCTCAAAGCTTTAACAGCCGCTTCACCTCGGCCTCGAGCTTTCCGCCGTTCACGTTCAGCCCGTCCACGTTTCCGGCCTGATCGAGCAGGAACGAGCCAGGGATGCCCGTCACCGCGAAACGGGCGGCGACCGAGTTGCCGCCTTCGTTGTGTTTCCGCCCTTCGTAGTGCTCGGGCCAAGGCATCTCGTTTTTCCGCACGAACTCCAGCACCTGTGCCCCGGTCCGCGCCGCCGTGGCGCGGTGGGTGCCGGCCTGGTCGGGCAGGTAGTCGCAGGAAATACCCATAATCTCGAAGCCCTTGTCGTGGTAGGCGGCATAGATCCTCTTCACGTTCGGCATCTCCGCCATGCACGGGGCGCACCACGTCGCCCAGAAATCCACGAGCACCACCTTGCCGCGCAGCTTTTTCAAATCGACCTCGCTCCCGTCAAACGCGGTGAAGGCCAACTCCATCGGCGCGCTGATCGCATCGAACACCCGCACCTTCTCCCGCGCCAGCTCGGCGAGTTCCCGGTTCGGGCTGGCCACGAAGGCCCGCCACACCGCCGCCGACTCGGCGAAGGGATGCGACTGCTCGAAGGAATACATGAGGCTCCGCGCCATGGACGACGCGGCCAGCGGGCTCTCGGGATACTTGGCGGCAAACGTCAGGACGCTCGCCGTCACCGCCGGCAAATCCACCGGCTGGTTTTTCATCAACGCTCCCCTCGCCGCCATCAATTCCCTGGCCATGGGACGCAGGTCGAGGCCACGACCCACGGGGTCAGCCCCGAATGGCGCTAAGTTAAGCCACGAGGGAGCACCTGGTTCTACACACACAGGCTTCTCGAAATCACCTCTAGAGGGAGCGCATTCTTCCCCAAAAATACGGCTCCGTTCGTTGGAGATAGTAAAAGCGGAAACTCCTGTTCGTGTTAGTTTTGCGCGCTAACTTAGCGCCATTCGGGTCAGCCCCTAATGTTTGTGGTCGGTGGTCTTTGCTTCGGGGCGATGCCGAGAAACGTGACCAGAAGTGTGGTATCACAACCGGTTGGTCTCGAACCAGAAAAGCAAAGTTTTATTCATTTACCCTACCCATCGACCACAAACATTAGGGGCCGACCCCATCGGCCGGCCCCTAAGCCCCGCAATTCAATGCGTTGCGGGGCTGTTGGTTTTTTTCGCCGTTAAACTAGGAATGCCAACAAGAACATATTCCTTAAGGCGTGGGACCAACGAGGGGTAAGCGGCATGATGCGCGAGGGGGAGATCGCGCTGGGACTCGATCCGCACCGCCTATCGAGCAGGGCGCTACGGACTGCGCGGAGCGTGAGGTGTTTCCTCGTTCGACGGGTCATGTCGAGCCGACGTTCGGAACGAGAAGCGGCGTTACGACGAAAGAAAACCGCCGCCCCGACTATTGAGAACCACGCGGGGAACCGCGAAACCGGGTCTCGGTCCAGTACGGGCGAACGTTCCTCCTCGATTCGCTTTCGCGTCACAAACCGCGTTTTCGGGTCATGGCGGGCCAACCACCAAAAATCGGAGGACCGACCCATGGAACGACCTGACGAGACGGAATTCACACGTCGCGAATTTTTGATCACCGGAACCGCGGCCGCGGCATTCACGCTTTCACCGCCCTTTTTGAAGGGTCAAACGCCTGTTCCGAACCGGGAACCTGCGCTCCTGACGAAGGTGGCGTTGACCGTGAACGGTAAGGCTCACGAACTTGAACTCGACACCCGCACCACGCTGCTGGATGCGCTGCGCGAGCACCTTCACCTCACGGGGAGCAAGAAGGGCTGCGATCACGGCCAGTGCGGCGCCTGCACGGTGATGGTTGAGGGGCGTAGGATCAATTCGTGCCTGACGCTGGCGGTGATGCAGCAAGGTGCCCGGATCACGACCATCGAGGGGCTCGGGACGCCAGGAAAACTGCACCCGATGCAGGCGGCCTTTGTTAAGTGCGACGGATACCAATGCGGCTATTGCACGCCGGGCCAGATTTGCTCGGCCGTGGCCATGCTCGAAGAGATTAAGGCAGGGGTCCCGAGTCACGTGACCCCCGATCTTCGGGCGCGGCCTGAGCTGACCGCCTCGGAACTGCGCGAGCGGATGAGCGGCAACCTCTGCCGCTGTGGTGCCTACTCGAATATGGCCGAAGCGATTTCCGAAGTCGCGGGGAGGACCGGATGAAACCCTTTACCTTCGAACGAGTCCGCACTCCGGCAGAAGCCGCCGCCGCATTTGGACGCAAGCCGGGCGCCCGTTTCATCGCAGGCGGCACCAATCTGCTCGATCTGATGAAGCTCGAAATCGAGACGCCTGCGCATCTGATCGACGTGAATGGCCTCGGCCTCGACAAGATCGAGCCAACCTCCGAGGGCGGTCTTCGCATCGGCGCGCTCGTGCGCAACACCGACCTCGCCACGGACGAACGCGTGCGACGCGACTACGGGGTGCTCTCCCGCGCCCTGGTCGCCGGCGCTTCAGCCCAGCTGCGCAACATGGCCACGACTGCCGGCAATCTGCTGCAGCGCACCCGTTGCCCCTATTTTTACGATACGAATCAACCGTGCAACAAACGCGCTCCCGGCAGTGGCTGCGGCGCCATCAGCGGTTTCAGCCGCCAGCACGCGGTCATCGGTGTGAGTGAGGCCTGCATTGCCACCCATCCCAGCGACATGGCGGTCGCGCTGCGCGTCCTCGACGCAACCGTCGAGACGATCCGCCCCGATGGCACCGCGCGGAAGATCCCCATCGCGGAGTTTCATCGCTTGCCAGGCGACCAGCCGCAGATCGACACCGTGCTGGAGGCCGGTGAACTCATCACGGCCGTGACGCTGCCGAAGCCCGTGGGCGGCGCGCACATCTACTACAAAGTGCGCGACCGCGCGTCGTATGCCTTCGCCTTGGTCTCGGTCGCCGCGATTGTGCAACGCGACGGAACCGGCCGCGTGGCGCTGGGCGGCGTTGCCCACAAACCGTGGCGCGTCGAGGCGGCGGAAGCGGAAATGCCGCGGGGCGCGAAAGCCGTTGCCGGGCGATTGCTCGCCGGCGCGAAGCCGACCGAGGAAAATGCCTTCAAACTCAAGCTGGTCGAACGAGCACTCGGCGCGGCGTTGGCTGAAGCGAAAGAGGCCCTGCTATGAAATTCGACACTCCCGCCACGACCAATCCCATCGACCAGTTGAAGGTCGTCGGCCAACCGGTCGACCGGATCGACGGGCCGCTCAAAACCACGGGCACGGCGCGTTACGCCTACGAGCACCACGATATCGCGGCCAACACGGCGTATGGCTACGTCGTCGGCGCGGCGATCGCGAAGGGCCGCATCGTCTCCCTCCATCTCGCTCCGGCGAAAGCCGCACCCGGTGTGATCGCGATCGTTACGGCCGAGAATGCCGGCAAGCTCGATAAGGGAGATTTCAATACTGCAAAGCTCCTCGGGGGGCCCGAGATTCAGCATTATCATCAGGCGATCGCGCTCGTGGTGGCCGAAACCTTCGAACAGGCGCGCGCGGCGGCCCAGCTTGTCCAGGTCAAGTATGAGCGAACCCAGGGCGCGTTCGATCTCGCGGCCGCGAAAGACTCCGCCAGCAAGCCGAAGCCGGGCTTCGGCGGGCCCCCGGACACGGCGGTGGGCGACTTCGCGGGTGCGTTTGCCTCGGCGGCGGTGCAGTTTGATGCGACCTACACGACGCCCGATCAGTCGCACGCAATGATGGAGCCGCATGCTTCCATCGCGAAGTGGGATGGCGATAAGCTCACGGTCTGGACTTCGAACCAAATGATTGCGTGGAGCGTCGGCGACCTTGCGAAGACACTGGGCATTCCGAAGGAGAATGTTCGTCTCATCTCGCCCTATATCGGCGGCGGCTTCGGTGGAAAGTTGTTCCTCCGCGCAGACGCAGTGCTCGCAGCCCTCGGCGCGCGCGCCGC
This sequence comes from Opitutaceae bacterium, assembly GCA_046346755.1. Taxonomy (GTDB): domain Bacteria; phylum Verrucomicrobiota; class Verrucomicrobiia; order Opitutales; family Opitutaceae; genus UBA6669. Next base: position 28,469 of record JAXMHM010000004.1, read on the forward strand.
GAAACGTCCGGTGAAAGTCGCGCTGCAGCGTCCATTGATGGCCAACAACACCACGCACCGGCCGGCGACGATCCAGCGTATCCGTCTCGGCGCGGCGAAGGACGGGAAGATTTCCGCCATCGCGCATGAAAGCTGGTCGGGCGATCTCCCGGAGGGCGCGCCGGAAACCGCCGTGAACCAGACGCGCGCGCTCTATGCCGGCGACCACCGCATGACCGCCATGCGGCTCGCCGTGCTCGACCTGCCTGAAGGCAATGCCATGCGGGCGCCGGGCGAAGCACCCGGCTTAATGGCGCTCGAAATTGCCATGGATGAGATGGCCGAGAAACTCGGGCTCGATCCGATTGAGTTCCGCATCCGCAATGATTCGCAGGTCGTCCCGGACAATCCGGCCCCGCCCGCAGAGTCGTCGGATACGTCGGCCGAAGCGAAGCCGAAAGAGGAAAAGCACAATCCACATCCCCCGTTTTCCCAGCGACGTTTGACCGAGTGCTTCCGCATGGGTGCGGAGCGCTTCGGTTGGAACAAGCGCAACGCGACCCCGGGCAAAACCCGCGACGGAAAATGGCTGGTCGGAACAGGGGTTGCGGCGGCGTTCAGGAACAACCTGGTCATGAAATCCGCAGCCCGCGTGCGACTCGACAAGAGCGGCACCGTGACGGTCGAGACGGACATGACTGATATCGGCACCGGCAGCTATACCATCATCGCGCAAACGGCCGCTGAGATGATGGGCGTGCCGCTGAACAAAGTCGTGGTGAGGCTCGGCGATTCCACCTTTCCGGTGTCATGCGGTTCGGGTGGCCAATGGGGAGGCAACAGTTCGGCTTCGGGCGTCTATGCTGCCTGCGTGAAATTGCGGGAAAAGGTGACCCAAGAGCTCGGCTTCGCCGCCGCGGGCGCGGAGTTTGCCGACGGCCAAGTGCGATCGGGCGGACGCAGCGCATCGCTGGCGAAGGCGGCGGGCGAACGTGGCCTCGTGGCGGAGGACACGATTGAGTTCGAGGGCCTCGACAAAAAATACCAGCAGTCGACCTTCGGCGCGCATTTCGTGGAAGTGGGCGTCCACGCCTTGACCGGTGAAGTACGCGTGCGCCGCATGCTCGCCGTGTGCGCGGCCGGACGGATACTCAATCCGAAGTCCGCCCGTAGTCAGGTGATCGGCGCGATGACGATGGGTGTCGGTGCTGCCCTGATGGAGGAGTTGGCGGTCGACAAGCGCCAGGGTTTCTTCGTCAACCACGACCTTGCCGGCTACGAAGTTCCCGTGCACGCCGACATCCCGCACCAAGAGGTCATTTTCCTGAATGAAACCGATCCCATTTCATCGCCGCTGAAGGCAAAGGGCGTCGGGGAACTCGGGATCTGCGGGGTTGCCGCAGCCGTGGCGAACGCGATTTACCACGCCACAGCGGTGCGCGTGCGCGACTATCCGATCACGCTCGACAAGCTCCTCGATGGACTTCCGGCGGGAGGCTGAGCGGCTTGAGCCATTCGCAACCGATGAACGAGCCGGCGGCGTCGCTCGTTTTGCTGCGCCAAGGGTACTCAGATCGGGACTGTGACCCCTGCAACCTTCGGAGGCCACGACCACGGGGTTCAGCCCCTAATCATTGTGATCAGTGGCCTTTGCTTCAGAGAAATGCCGAGAAGCATTACCAGAAGTACGGTATCACAATCTGTTGATTTCGAATCAGAAAATCAGAGTTCTATTCATCTCCCCGATCCATCGACCACAAACATTAGGGGCTGACTCCGTCGACCGAACCTTCGCACCCACCTGCGTAGGTTACGTGAGTGTGTAACCGTGGAACGACATGACGCTTGGTCCGTCATCCAAATCCTCCATCGCAGAGTCACGAGGTAGACGGTTGTAGCCGGATGCGCCTGCTGCATGGAGGTGTGAGACAATCGAATACGTTGCCCTCAGGTTCGGAGGTGTCTGGACGGCTTCAAAGTACAAAGGTCAGGCTTGACTCCGTAGATCCTGCTTCCCTGCCCGTCGCAGCTCAGGTCGCAGCGACGACCGCCCGGGCGTGGGCGAGAAACCGCTCGAGATTCTCGGCGTCGAGTGTGGCGCCGTAGGCGCAGATGTTCCAACCGGCGCCGACGTACCATGCTTCCGCGCGGGGAGCGTGCTGCAGTTCGGCGATCGCGGCCGGCGAGAGAAACGCGCGGGCGGTGTTCGTATCGTGCTGGATGGCGTGCCGCTCGAGCAATTCGGCGAGGACCGCTTCGCGTGACTCGCCCTTTTCCAATGCCGCTCGCAGCGGATTGCGAAACTTCGTCAGCGAACACCAGGGCTGAAGCGCGAGAACGGGCCGGCGCACCTCGGGATGGCCCGCGGGCCACGCGATGATCGTGTGCAGGTGAATGACCAGGGTTCTGCCGGAGCCGGTTTGAAACTCGTGTTCGAACAGCAATGCGGAACCGGCCTTCGGCGGTTCCAACTCCGACGCGAACCACTGGATCCCCTCGGCGCCGTTCCGCAGGCCGAAGCGGCCGATGGCTCCCGCGACGTTCCTGAAGGGCGAGAGAAAGCTTTCCCGCGCGGCGAGGTCAGGCTGCTCCCCCGAAACCGCCCAGCGCGGGCCAAGGAATCTCCGGATGCCTTCGCGCCGCGCGCGGTTGGTGCGGCGGAAGATCCGCACGCTGATCCAGAGTGGAATGATCGAAGGGAGACAGGACAACGGCAGCTGCCAAAATCCGAGCCACTCGCGCCAACCGAGCCGCCAAATGACCCACAAGGTGGCCACCTCGACGGCTATGGCCGCGAAGAACAGCAGGAGGAAGGTCCCGGTTTTTCGCGAGGCGGCCCGGTAGCGTGGTGGCGAGGACAAGACCGGAAGCGTTGCAGCGGCGGCGAAGCATCTGAAGCCAAAAAAGCCGGTCGCATCGCAGCGGGTTTGGTCTCAGGTTGATGTGAGCTTTTCCCGCGGGCCGCGCGCGGGCGTGGCGTCCGCAGCCGCCGTGGCGGCTGCGGCCTTTGGCTCACTTCGCGCTGCTCGGCCGAAAAAGCCCGCCGTCCATGGACTGTTCGCCGAAACGCTGGAGGCTGCCGAGGAGGCGAACGAGATTCTCATCCACCCCTCCGCGTTTCTGCACCACCCGTGCGGCAATGGATTCGTATTTGAGTTTCAGAAACCTATTCGAGGCGGACCCGAGCACCGCCGGCAGCTGGTCGTGCACCGGATAGTCGAGGAGTCCGGGGCGGCGTAGCAATGGCTTATTACCTGAATACGTGACGCAGCGCTTGAACGATCTCCGAATAGCCAAACGGCTTCTTCAGGACGTAGTTTATGTTGAGGGCAATGATCGCATCGCGAGTTCGCTCGTCAATTCGTCCACTCATCACAACCAGGGCACGCTGCGGCGAGTCCGCCCGGATCGTTCGTAACAACTCCAAGCCGTCCATGCCGGGCATGTGCAGGTCGGATATGACCAAATCGATCTTGTCACTGCGGGTGCGATAGATTGCCAACCCATCGGCTCCATTGGCGGCAGAGAGAACTTCCATCGAAAGTCGAAGCAGTGTCGTTTGGAGTATCAGGCGGATGTTTTCTTCATCTTCGATGACGAGCACCGTGCGGCCTTTGCCTTCAAAGCTCTCCAGAAGATTAGCGAATTCCACCTGGGCCGTGTTGTCCTTGGCGGGGAGCAGAAATCGAAGCCGAGTCCCATGCCCAACCCTGCTGTCCACGTGGATCGATCCACCATGGCTTTGGATGATTCCAAGGCTGGTTGAGAGACCCAAGCCCGTTCCTTGGTCGATAGGTTTGGTGGTGAAGAAAGGCTCGAAGATTCGCTCGATCAGTTCGGGAGGAATCCCTGTGCCGGTGTCGGCCACTTCGATTTGCACATACCGACCCAATGCAAGCGACCCCCAGGTGGCGTGATTGGCAGCATCGACGACAAGATTGTCTGCACGGAGCGTCAGTCGTCCCCCAGTCGGCATGGCGTCACGGGCGTTGACGCAGAGATTGAGAAGGACCTGGTGAAGCTGCGTAGGATCGCCGATGACGGCCCCGACGTTCAGGGCAACGCGCGTTTCGAGGAGGATTGATTTTGGAAAAGTGCTTTCAACGATGCGGCCGATTTCGTCGAAAAGACCCTTCACGTCCAGGACCTGACGCTCGCCACTAATCCCCCGACCGAAGGTAAGGAGCTGGCGGAGAATACTAGCGCCCCGCTTGACGCTCGACTGCACGCTGGCGAGAAGTTCGGGAGACGGGCGGGTATCGGTCTGCTGGAGTTCCTCCAGAAAAAAGGTGATCGGGGTCAGCATGTTGTTCATGTCGTGCGCGACTCCGCCCGCAAGAATGCCAAGGCTCTCGAGTCGTTGCGCCTGCAGGCGGTGCATTTCTTGTCTCTTAAGGTCGGTCACGTCGCGGGCAACGATCACTTGGAGAGGGGAAACCGCGTTGGTCGGCATTGTTTGCTCGCGAATATCCACCTCCACGAGCCGTCCGTCACGGCAGCGGTACCAGTGAGTTTTGAGCAAGATCGTGGGATCGACCGGCATGGGCTGTGCAGACATGGGTCGTTCAGTCTCAAGATCCGATAGGAGCTTCCCCTGCAGTTCTTCGCGGCTATAGCCGAGTAGTTTCACCGTGCCGTCATTTACATGGGCGATACGGCGGCCCTCAGTATCCAGAACAAAGACCGCATCTTCGATCGCATTGAATGCAACGAATATCTGCCGAAGGGTTTGCTCGTGCCGGAATGATTTTTCTACGAGTTGTCCCAGTCGGACAAATTCCTTCGCGCTCGTGCGCAAACCTTCCAAGTGCACCGGGCGCCCCTCGGCCAAGCTCTCCTCCAGCATCCGTAACGGGCGCACGACCCACCACCGTGTTCCCGCGAAGACCGCGATCAAGGCGAGGCAGCTAAATCCAAGCGAAAGGGCAAAGTCCGTCGCGTTGTCGTCCTTCATGTGCTGGAGCGCGGCGGGCCTGTGACGCACGTTTAAGGTCTGCAGCGGCCGGCCAGACCAGTCGGGCAGAAGCGTCCTCGTGATAACCAAAAGGTCGTCCCCGCTCTTTTGTTGCGTGGGCGCCGAATCAACTGGGCTAAGGCTTGCGTCGCTGTCAGTCAGCAGGGAAATCTTTGCGAGAAAAGGTTGATTCCAGAGCCGCGCGGCGAAAAGCCAGCCAATGGGCGACGGGGAGGCAATTGAGCGATCAGAGGCACGTATCGGTGCTCCGAGTACCTCCAGCAAACCCAAGGGTGAGGCCGCAAAAAAATGAACCTCACCTGATTTCGACGTGAGGCTCGCGAGGTTGGCAGGTGGAAGGGGAAAGCGACGGAGTTCGTCCTGCGCCTTGCTGACCGTGCCGAAGACTTCGGTGAGGTCTGGTCTGAACACCCAAATGGCGTCGAGTTTGTGACTGTCGAGGGAGTCGGTCAGGTTGACACGTGCCCAACCCGGGTCGGCGTTTCCAACGAAAGTGACCATATCGTCCCAAGGTGAATAATCTCGGACGAACACGTTCAGGGGTTCGGCTGTGACATCGAGCATGTTGTCCACCAAGACCGCCCTCTCCCTCGCCATTCCTTCTCGAAGTGAACGAGCCTCGTTATGGTCAAAGTACTCCTGCAGCAGAATGCCCGCCATCAGAAGGCCACTGATGGACGCAAGTAGCGTCACAAAACGAATATGGATGCTCATGGACAGCCGAGTTCCCTCGACATCCGACATTCAACGGCACAGTGGGCGCAGAAATGTTGTCACATCGACTTTGCCCCGATCCACAGCCGTCCGGTTATTGACAAGTTGAAGTGACTTAAGTTGTTAAATAATAGGCGATTAAATCCATGCCTAGCTCGCCGCGACTTCAGCATCGCGGATCTATTGACTCCGTAAGCAGTTTTTTAATAGCGGTTTATGAGAAGGTCGGATTTGGCCCGTTTTAGGACCACGATCCCCGGGCCAGCCCAGAATGGCGGTTTGCGCACTAACTTAGTCCATTCGGGGCAGGTCCCGTCGACCGAACCCCGTAAATCGGCCGTGTATTTAGGTTAGGTTTGACCCCGTAGATCCTGCAGTGGCGACGCCACGCTAAAGACCCGCCGCTCGTAGTTCAGGATGGCGGGTTTTTTGTGGACGAGGGCAATGAAGACGGGGAAGGGGCGGGGCGGGCTTCGACTTCGAGGAGGGCTTCCGCGTAGCGTCGGCCAATTTCGAGGGTGCCGATGGCGGTGAAGTGGGTGTGGGACGGCGGCAGGGTCTCGGCGCCGGCGGTGTCGACGTAGCGGGCGCGGGGCAGGGTGGCGGCGACTTCTTGCTGGGCTTCGATGATCTTTGGCAGGTGCGGATTCTTGCCGTTGCCGAAGCGGGTGTTGACGCCGAGCAGCAGGATCAGTTCGGGCGCGGCGAGGTCGGCGCGCAGGCGCTTGAGCATCTGGGTGAGGTTCGCGGCGTACGCGGGGGCGTCTTTGGCGTTGGCGTCGCTCTCGCCTTGGACCCAGACGAAGGCGCGAGGGCGAAGCGTGATGCCCTTGGCGTGGGCGGCGGCGAGCGCGGCTTTGGCTTCGTCGACCATCGCGCGGTAACAGGCGTCGGCCGTGCCGGGCCGGTCGACATTCCAGTCGCCGGCGACGGACGTCCCGCTGAACGCCGTTTTGATCACGGCCAGCGGACGCGATTCCTTCGCAGCGAGCGCGCGCACCATCCCGATCTCCGGCCCGAACCCGCCCTTGGACTTCGGGTTGAAGTTGCCGTACTGGCGGCCGGTCTGCTTGGCGACTTCGCCGGACATCGCTGGGGTGCGCGGCTGGAACTGCAGGACGGTCCACTGGCGTGCGCTCGTGCCGTCGAACGCGTCCGGGGGCGGATCGCCCACGCGCCACCAGAATAGCGTCTGTGCGTCCCGGGCGTCGGCGGGCAGTTCCTCCGCATAGGCGTCGAAGCCGACCGCATTGGACTGACCGGCGACCAGGATGAGGTCACGGGTGTCGGCGCGTGCCAGGCCGTGCAGGAGCAGGGCCAGGCCCAGGGTGAGGCAGCGGAGCATAGAGAAGATCTTTGCATCACGCCTGGGTTCAGGCAATTCAACCCTATCTTTCGGTGGGCTGACTCCCTCGGCCGACCCTCCCGATTTCCTCCGAGGATCGGTCCGGGCGATGTTCCTGTCGACCCATCCAAATCGACCCAAAATAGGGTACCCTCTATCCTACAGGGAGTTGCCTGCCTTACAAAGGAACCTCTTGAGCTTGTAGCATTTTGCTACGATTTAGGTTGTGTGCCTGCAACAATTCCCCTTCGCCTCGATGCCCAGCTGGTCCACGACGCCCGCTCGTCGGCGGCCTTGATGGAGCGTTCTCCGACTGCCCAAGTCGAGTTCTGGGCGAAGCTCGGACGCGTGGCGGAGTCCGTTTTCTCGCACGACCGCATCCGCACGATCAAGCAGATGGGGCAGGTTGAGGATCTCGACACCCTCATTTCCCGCATCGACACGCATGAAGGGCGGAGGCTGGCGTTGGCCGAAATACAACGACACGGAACACCCACCTATGGCACGGACCCCAAGTACCCCGGCCTCATCGTGGAGCGCCAGCCGGACGGCTCCACTCGCGTCGGCAAGTTCGTGAACCGGCAATTTGTCGTGCAGGGCGCGGAGGTGGTCGGGATGGCGTCGGCCGTTTCCTAATCTCGTGCCGCGCCTCGTCATGCTGGCCGGACCGAACGGTGCCGGCAAAACGACCTACTACCGGACGTTCCTCAGCACCTCGGGGCTTCCGTTCATCAACGCCGACGAGTTGGTGGCGCGCCTGCACCTCGCTGTTGAGGAGGCGGCGACCTACGCCGATCGGGTACGCGAGGAGATGCTCGCGGCCGTTGAGTCCTTCATCACTGAGACGGTGTTTTCGGACCCGGTTGGAGCGAAGCTGGAATTCCTCCGGCAGGCGATCGCGGCCGATTACCACGTGGAGCTTCACTTCATCGGAATCTCCGGTGCCGACCTCTCCGAGGCACGCGTGGCGGTCCGAGTGATGCAGGGCGGACATGATGTGCCGACCGACCGGTTGGCCAGGCGCTACGAACAGTCGCTCAAGAATCTGGTGGCAGCCCTTGCCTTCGTTCCCACGGTGCGAGTCTTCGACAACTCGTCGCAGGAGCACCCCTATCGATTGGTCCTGCGCACCGAAAAGGGTGCCGTGGTCGAGAACCCGCAGCCTACGCCGGGTTGGCTGGCACGCGCGTTGAAACAAAGCTCGTGATTGAGGTGGCGCTGCGCAGCAGGCCAGACCCGGACCAAAGCCAAATTAAAACGGTCCCGCCCTCTGTTGGCCGATTTTCTTCACGCGACGCCAATCCCCGCGGGGTCGGCGACCCCACCTCCACCGGACAACGTCCGAGGGACTTGAATACGCATTTCCTAGATTCGTACCTGTTTGGAGGGTTGGAACCTGGAGAGGTTGGGTTTGACCCTCCAGATTCGCCCGTCCGTGGGACATGGCGCCGAATTTGACAGTACCCCCGATCCGGGATCATCTTCCGCGGCCGCATGATCAAGCCCAAGACCTACTATTTTGACAGCAATGCCACCACCGGGGTCGCTCCGGACGTGCTGGAAGCCATGCTGCCGTACCTCACCGAGCAGTGGGGCAACCCGTCGAGCCCCTACCGGTTTGGCAAACAGCTCGTGGAGCCGATCGAGCAGGCCCGGGAGTCCGTCGCCGCCCTGATCGGGGCCGACGCCCGGGAAATCATCTTCACCAGCTGCGGGACCGAGAGCATCAACACCGCCCTGACCAGCGCCCTCTACAGTCAGCCCACCAAGCGGCATATCGTGACGACGGCGGTCGAGCATTCTGCGACCAAGAACGGCTGCGCCGCCCTGGAGAAACGGGGCTACTCCGTGTCCTACCTGCCGGTGAACCGGGATGGCTCGCTGGATCTCGCGACCTTTGAACAGGCCCTCCGGCCGGACACGGCGCTGGTGTCCATCATGTGGGCGAACAACGAGACTGGCGTCCTCTTCCCCATCGCCCAGCTCGCCGCCCTCTGCCGCCAGCGGGGGATCCTCATTCACACCGACGCCGTGCAGGTCCCGGGCAAGCTCAAGATCGATGTCAACGCGCTGGGCGTCGACCTGCTGTCGCTCTCCGCCCACAAACTCCACGGGCCGAAGGGCATCGGCCTCCTCTATGTGCGCCGGGACACGCCGTTCCGCGGGCTGATCATCGGCGGGCACCAGGAGGACGGCCGCCGCGGCGGGACGGAGAACGTGCCCTACATCGTCGGCTTCGGCCGCGCCGCCGCGCTGGCGGGCGCAATCTCGGTGGAGTCGCAGCGGAAGTTGGCCGCGCTGCGCGACACCCTCGAGGATGGCATCCTGAGCCAAATCCCCCACACCACGCGCAATGGCGCGAAGGAGCCCCGCCTCCCCAATACGACGAGCATCGCGTTTGCGGGGGTGGAGGCGGAAGCCCTGCTGATGCAGCTGGACGAGCTGCAGATCCGGGCTTCGAGCGGTTCGGCCTGTACGACCGGTTCGGTCGCGCCGTCCCACGTCCTGACCGCCCTGGGGCTGGGGCCGGTGGAAGCGCGCAGCACGATCCGCTTCAGCCTCGATTACGAAACGTCGGAGGCGGACGTCGCCTACGTGCTCAGCCACCTGCCGCGGGTGGTGGCCGCCCTGCGCATGGCGGCCTCGCCCCGCGCCGGGGTCCGTCCCGCGAAACCCAATCCGCCGGCCGAACGGGAGAAGCGCTCTGCCGCCCCGGTGGCGGGAGATGCCGACACCTCGCCGTCGGACCTGCGCATCCTCGAGGAAAAATTGCGTGAGTACGTGCGCGAGGTGCCGATCTACCGCAACGCCGTCCAAGCCGGCGCCCACGCCACCTGGTCCGAGCTGCTGGGGGCCATCCCGTTCACCACCAAGCAGGACATCAAGACGGACTTCCCGCACACGTTTCTCCGCGCCGGTCAGTCCCTCGACGACCTGGTGGACCGGAAACTGATCGAGATCGAACACACCGCCGGTACGACCGACAACCGGGCCGACCTGCTGCTCCCGTACGGGTGGTGGGCGCGCCAGGAAGCGTGGGCCCTGTCGCTCAATGCGCACGTCGCGCAGGTGCTCGCCGAGCATCCCGCCGCCCGCCGGGTGACGATTTCCTCCCCGGCCTGCAACGGAGACATCACCTACAACAACGGCACCCCATCCGCCAAGCGCCGCACCCTTGGCCAGACGCGGGTGCTCAGCCTGTCGCGTTTCCCGTTTCTCCTCAGCACCGACGACCTCGACCAGATGGTGGCCGAGGCCCTGGACTGGGATCCCGTGTTCTTCGACACCGATCCCGTTTACGCCGTGGTGTTCGCGCTGCACTGTGAGCGCCGCCAGGTGAAGTTCCCGCGCCTGCGGTTCATCCTCACGAGTTACGAGTATACGAGCGTCCTGCACCAGCGGATCCTCGAGCGCGTGTTCGGCGTGCCGGTCTACAACCTCTATGGCTCGACCGAGACCGGTCACCTCATCATGGAGCAGGCGAGCGGCGGCATGGTGGCCAGCCGGCGGATCGCGCACCTCGACGTCATCCACACCGACGACCGCGGCATCGGGGAACTGCTCGTGTCGACGCTCACCAACGACTACATGCCCCTGCTCAACTACCGGATCGGCGATCTGGTGGAGCGTCGCCCTTCCGCGTCCGGCGGCCACACCTACGTCCTCCACGGCCGGGTGCAGGACACCCTGAAAGCGCCGGGCGGTCGGCGCGTGACGACCCGTGACGTCGACCAGTGTTTTGTCGGAGCTGAAGGAATTCTCCACTACCGGTTGCACGAAACCACCCCGGGCCACTTTGAGCTGAGTTACCTCGCGGAAGGCGTCGGCGACCCCGCCGCCGCCCTCGCGGCCGTGGTGCCCAAGCTCGAGTCGCTCATCCGGCCGACTGGCAAGATCGCGGTGCGACCGGTGAAATTCCTCCTGCCCGAAGGCTCCGGCAAGTTCGTATTCAATTACCCCTTCGTCCCCTAGTCCGCCTTCGGCGCAGGGGGGTTCACGCGAAGGCGCGAAGCCGCGAAACGAGGTCTGGGGGATTCGGCTTCGTGTTGGAGATTCACAGCCAAGGCACGATCCAGTCAACAAGGCGCCTCCGCCCCCAGGCCTCGTTTCGCTCCGCCAAGGTAAACCGATCGGGACTCCGAACGACCCACGGGGCTGACTCCCTTGATCGACCTCCGCAAGGGTCGGCCCAGGGAATCGACCCCATGGTTGGATCCCCGCCTGCACCCCCGTCCAACGCGGTCCAATTGTAGGGCCGTGCCTCGCGCACGTGCCTCGCGTTGCAAACCCCGACGCCAGAGACGACACCTCCCAACTAAGGACCGCGACCCGTGGGACCGACTCCGTCGATCGTTCCCTCGTTCGGAAACGAAAGGATCGTAACGCTTGCAAACGGCATTGCGGCATTGCAGCATTACGACATGACGACAACACTGCAGGTGAGCAAACGAGGCACCCTCACGCTTCCTCCCGCCCTGCGCCGCAAGCTGGGACTCGACCGGCTTTCCAGCCCCATGGTGATCGTCGACGAGCGGGACGGCGGCCTGTTCCTGCAACCAGCCGCAGCCGTGCCCGTGCGCGATATTCCGAAGGAAACCGTGGCGCGTTGGATCGCCCGCGATGAAGCCGAGATGGCGCAGTTTTCCGGCACCGGTAAGCGCAAGAAGAAGTGAGGCTCTTTCTGGATACCAGTGTGCTGCTGGCTGCGGCCGGCTCAGCCAAAGGCGCGTCGCGCTATCTCATCGAAGAGGCCCGCGCGCACAAATGGGCGCTCCTCAGTGCTCCCTACTGTCTTGAAGAAGCGGTGCGCAATGCCCGCAAGATTGGCCCGAAAGCCCCGGCTGTACTCGCTCAACTCGTGCTGCCGAAACTCGAGCTCGTTCCGACCGAGTTGGCTTTCGACAAAGCCCTCGTCTTCCCCAAAGCAAAGGATCGTCCGGTGCTCCTGTCGGCGCTGGGAGCGGCCGCCGACTGCCTGCTTACGCTCGATGAAACGGATTTCCAGAATGTGATCGGCCTGCAGGTGTATGGCATGGACATCCGAACCCCCGCCATGTTTCTGATCGGACAGCGGGAAGCCGGACGCCTTTGAGGCCACGACCCGCCGGATCAGTCCCTCAAGAGTGTGGTCAGTGGCCTTCGCTTCGGAGAGCTGTGAGAAACACACCAGAAGCATAGTATCACAACCGATTGATTTCGAATCAGAAAGCAGCGCTTTTTCCCTTTGCCCAACCCGTCGACCACAAACAATCGAGGCTGCCCCCATGGATCGACCCCCTCTCCATCCGCCGCCGCCGCAGTCAAACAACGTGCTAGTGTAGGGCCGTGCCTCGCGCACGTGCCTCCCGTTGCAAACCCCAAAGCCAGAGACGACACCTCCCAACGAAGCGCCGCGACCCGCGGGCCTGACCCTCATAAAATCACAGCCCGCCCGTTGTAGGCGGTCCCGCAGCCGCGGGAAGGCCGCGACGGGACCTCCGGTCCCGCCCAAACGTGCGATAAACTCAAATCGGACGGCCACCCTCAACACTCGGGGCGGACCCTTGGGTTCGACCCCCGGCTACGGGCTGGGAATGACCGGCAGGACGATCTGCGAAGGATGCGCGGGATCGGTGTAAATCCGATTCTCGGCCACCCGGGTGCGCCGGTTGGCGTTCATTGGTTCACCTGTGTTGGGGTTGACGTCGAAACGGGGGAAATTGCTGCTGGAAACATCCAGGCGGATACGATGACCGCGCTTGAAGACGAGGGACGTGGGGTAGGTCTCGATCGTGAACTCATAGGGTTTGCCGGGCTCGAGGAGCTCCTCATGATCGAGGTTGTTGCGGTAACGGGCGCGCACGATGCCATCGGCGACGTTGAGATCAACCCCGGCGGGAAAGTCGGCATGGGGCGGGTACACATCGATGAGCTTGACCGTGAAATCGGTGTCGGGGCCGTCGGTCGAGGCCCACAGTTTGACCACGATCCGGCCGGTGACTTCCAAGTCTTCGGTGAGCGGGGCGGTCTGAAAAACGACCACATCGTTGCGAGCCGAGAGCGGTTTGGTATCAGGCGTGAGCCAGAACTCGGGTCGGCCGCGTTGGTCGGCGGCCCCTTGAAACATGAGTTTGCCCTGCGAAGAGACATTGCCGCCGAGGGTGGGCACGGGATTCTTCGGATCGAAAAGATAGGTCGTGGGCGGCGACGCGGCGGGAGCACGCGGGGAGAGTGCTCCGCCGGCGTGGAAGAAGTAGGGAGTATAGACGGTGCGGGCGAGCGGCCACTCGCGTTCCTCGCGCCAACGGCCGCCCACGAAGAGGCGACCCTCGGGGGTTCGGTGGCCATCGCCGCCGCCCATGACGTAAATGCGGACCGGCGGTTCGCGATCAACGCCCGTGTCGATCCCTTTGAGCCAGCGATCGAACCAGCGCAATTGAAACGCAGCGCGGTCCAGCGCCGCATCGGGAGTGAACTGAGCCTCACCGGCATAGTCGAGGTGTTCGGAGCTATGTATCCAGGGACCGACAATCAGGCGGTGAAGGCTCTTCTTGGCCTTGGTGAGCTCCACGAAATTGAGATTGGCAACCGAGGTGCCCCAGGAGTCGTACCACCCGGTGACATGGTAAACCGGGATGTCCTTATACTCGGCGAGGTGATCCACCACGCTGGAGCCGCTGTTTTTCCAGAAGTCATCGTAGACCCCATGGCTCATGGCCTCGATCAGCCAGGCCTCGTAGTCGGGGGCGAACTTCAGCGGGGTCGTGCCGGGACGCAGCGGCAGGCTGCGGACGTACTCCTGCACCCGCCCACCGAAATCGACCAAGGCGGGTGCTGCCGACGGATCTGCGGCGGCGCGAAGGGCGGCAGGGAGCGCGTTGGCGGTTCCCGCCGCGTTGCCCAGAGTGACAACCCAATTGAGCCAGCGGAGCTCGAACGCACCGTGGTGGCGCACGCCATAGAGCCCAAAGTTGGACATGGCGTTGCGTGGAATCATGGCCTTGACGTGCGGCGCGCCGGCGATGGCGAGGGCGTGCTGCGTGGCGCCATTGTAGGAACTGCCGATGGTGCCGATGTTCTGGTCGGACCATGGCTGATCGCCGATCCATTTGGCGGTGTCGAAGCCATCGTTGGGGTCGTCGGCAATCGGACGCCAGCGCCCCTCCGATCGGTAGCGGCCGCGCACGTCTTGGGAGATGAAAACATAGCCGCGGGGCACAAAGGTTCGGGCGACAGCCAGGTCGGCGTCCTTGTTGTAGGGCCCGCGGACGAGCACCACCGGAAAACGGCCCTCCACCGCAACTCCCCCAATTGCGGGGCGGTAGATATCGGTCGCAAGACGCACACCATCCCGCATTGCGACCATGACGTTCATGCTCGCGACGATGTCATCACGCAATACGGCAGCGCGGTCGCCCTCGCGCGCGGAGGTGGCGGTGGCTTGCGCGGAGATCCGGCCCACGACGCCCAAGCAACCCAAAATCAGACACAGAGTGCGGAACAGGGCCGAAATTTTCATCGTGAATCTGAATCTGAGTCAGAAGTGGAGCCCAGAATCCGGGTGGGCAGAAGCCAAAAGGAGAGTTTGGCGCTCTCGCTTATGACCAGACCGGTACCGGCAGTTGGGCCCAAGACCCAAGAAGTCAGCCCCAACTCGTTGTGGTCCGTAGCCGATGCTTCGGAGAGGTGCCGAGGGACACGGCCAGAAGCAAAGGATCGCAACCGCTTGATATCGAAAAAGAAAAGCATCGCTATACTCCTCTGCTCAATCCATCGACCACAAACATTTGGGCCTGACCCCCTTGATCGACCTAGCCCGTTGGAGGCGGTCCCGCAGCCGCGGGAAGGCCGCGACGGGACCTCCGGTCCCGCCCGAGCGTGCGAGAAATCTGAGTACAATGGCCACAGTTTCGGACGAATTTAGCCGGTTTGGATGTAGTAAGTTTAGGTTTGACCCTCTAGGTTCGCCGGCCGCGACCGAAACAACGGGAGCAGCGTTGCTCCCCAGCAATCAACATATGTAATTTCCTACGCGCACCCAGCCTGAGGCTTCCTCCCCACGTCTCGCAACCTGAGGCTCGCCGCACCCGTGAACATCACCCGCCGATCCGCCCTCAAGTCCTCCGCCGTCCTCGCAGCAGGCGCGGCCCTTTCACGCTTCCCAAGTCTTCGCGCTGCCGATGCCGCAGGCCGCAAGCTGCGCGTCGCCGTCGTTGGGCTCGGGCGCGGGCTGAGCCTTGTGCGGACGCTGCTCACGTTGCCCGATGTCGAGATTGCCTACATCGCGGAGGTGGATCCCAATCGCCTCGCGGCCGGGGCGAAGACCATCTCCGCCACGTCGTCGGGCGGCTGCGGGACCGTCACGGATTTCCGCCGCATCCTCGAGGACAAGACGGTGGATGCGATCTTCATCGCGATGCCGAATTTCTGGCACACGCCCGCCGCACTCCTCGCGATGCAGGCCGGCAAGCACGTGTATGTCGAAAAGCCCGGCAGCCAGAACCCACACGAGGCCGAGCTGATCGTGGCGGCACAGAAAAAATACGGGCGCGTCGTGCAGATGGGAAATCAGCGCCGCACCTGGATGAAGGAAGCCATTGAGGCGCTGCACGGGGGCGTGATCGGCCGCACGAGATTTGGCCGCGCCTTCTACTACAACGACACCACCAAGCGCGGAGTCGTCGGGAAAAACGCGCGCCGAGCCCCCGCTGATCTCGACTGGAACCTCTGGCAGGGCCCCGTGCCGGATGACGGGCAGCACGACATGAAGTCCTATGTGCACTACGACTGGCACTGGCTCTGGCACTGGGGCAATGGCGAACTCGGCAACAACGGCGTCCACTGCCTCGACATCCTGCGCTGGGGCCTGCGGGCAGACTATGCCGAGCGCATCACCTACCTCGGCAACCGCTATTGGTTCGAGGACGAACAGGAGACGCCCGATACGGGCACCGCCGTGTATGACTTTGGGGAAAAGGGTGGCTGCGAGTGGGTGCAGAGCAGTTGCCATCCGCGCCCTGCCGAGGTGCCGCGCGCCGAGATCATGTTCTACGGCGAAGGCGGCACGATGGGGATCAACTTCGACCGGGACTCGTGGACCCTCTTCGATCCCGCGGGCAAAGAAGTCAGCCGGGGCAGGGGCAAGGGTGGCGGCGATGCCGCACACATCGGCAACTTTCTCGACGCCGTCCGCGGCAACGCGAGGCTCAACTCACCCATCGAGGAAGGGCAGAAGAGCACGATGATGTGTCACCTCGGCAACATCGCCTACCGCACCAGCACCGTTGTTCGCTGCGATCCCACGACCGGCAGATTGATCGAAAATCCCGCCGGGGAAAAACTCTGGCAGCGCGAGTCGTATCGCAAAGGCTTCGAGCCGAAGATCTGAACACTACCTGGGCGATTTTCGTCCATCCGTAGGGAAATCGACCCACGCGGTCAGCCCCTAACGTTTGTGGTCGATGGTTGAGCTAGATGGTCGAAGGCACATTGTTCCTTCGAAACCAGGTGCTTGTGATGCCGCACTCTTGGCGATGCATTGGGGATCTCTTAGGAGCAAGGATAGCGACCACAAACATTAGGGGCTGACCTCTTCGATCGACCCCTTCACGGCTTGCGTTCTCACACCCTCACCTCTACCAACTAAACTCTCATTTTGGACCCATCGATGAGGTTGGCCAGCAACCGACAGCCATCGATTCCGGCAGCAATGGCAATTCAGAACAGTAGCATTAATACGTCGGCGACCCTTTTGAACCTAGAACGGGAATATCGCCAAAAGAAGCGTGCCCTCTCGGTGAACTTCCGGGAAATTGTTCCGTGGATACCTTACAACTCGCAACGCTACACCCACGCGCTACATAGCTACCCTGCAAAAGTAATACCTCAAATTCCTCATTTCTTCCTGTCAGCCGGTTCGATTACTCCCCCCAAGGCAAGCGTGCTCGATCCCTTCTGCGGATCGGGAACCGTTTCCCTCGAAACCTGCTTAGCGGGGTGTGACGCTGTTGCCTCGGATTCAAATCCGCTCGCCCGGCTTCTAACTCGAGTAAAGACGACTCCAATTTCCCCAACACGGCTCAGTCGAAACATTACGCACATCAAGCAGCTTGTGCGCGTCGCTCGTACAACAACACCCCCGCCAGTCGTTAACCTAACTTATTGGTACCCGACGGCCGCTATTGAACAGCTCAGTCGGATTAGGAGCGCGATAGACAAAGTCGAAGCCCCCGATCTTAGAGCACTAGCGCAGATTGCATTTTCGAACTGTGCGCGGCGAGCTAGCCTAACGGATCCGAGGGTATCAGTTCCCGTTCGTCTCAAACCCGAGCGCTATGGGAAAACTCATCCACTGTATCGCGAGTCAAAAGAACGTCTTGAGCGAATCTTAAAATTGGACGTAATCGAGGCGTTCTTCGAAATCCTTGAACATTTCTCAGCGCAGATCTCTACACTGTGGCCCATCAGATCTCGCTTTGGGCATCTAGACACTGTTTATGCCAATTCGCTGCCAAACGAGGTCGCATCGCTTGCAAGTCACCGCAAAGAATCAATCGATTTGATTATTACGTCCCCTCCATATCTAGGTGCGCAGAAGTATATCAGAGCGACTTCACTGTCATTAACTTGGTTGGGGCTGTCGAAGGAGGGGGAGCTTCGCCATTTAGAAAGAAAATCAATCGGTCGAGAACATTTCGAGAAGGCCGAATATGCCGAGCAAATCAAATGCAGCGCTACGCTGCCAGATCGACTTATTTCGGAAATCTATCAGAAGAATCCTCTTCGAGCCCATATAGCGGCCAAATATTTGATAGAGATGGGGCAAGTCCTCGATGTGAGCTATCGGCTGTTAAAACCCGGTGGTAAGCTGGTCTTGGTCAGCGGGTGCAACTCCCTGTGTGGAAAGCCGTTCAATACTACAAAGTATTTAACAGAGGCATGCAAGAAAGCCGGTTTCCAAACTCTACTCGAACTCAACGATACAATAAAGTCGCGAGGCTTAATGACACGGCGTAATCGCACAGCCGGGATTATACCCACGGAATCGGTGGTGTTATTTGGCAAATGAACATATTCCTATCCGACGAATTTCCTCAATGGCAGAAGCGCATAAAAATGCTTCTGGAAACTGCGTGGATCGACTCAGACGCAAACGAGATAAAAATCGATCGGTGGCTGGCAAACTTTCGCGGAGACAAACGGCAAATCGACGAAGAGCGGCGCATTGCCTGCCACCTTCTGCAGCAGTTCATCTACTTTGGCAAATCTGAGGTGGAAGAAAGCATGAGAGTACTCTTCAGGGATCATTTTATTTATCCTGCCGTACAGGAACTCCGAACACATCAACCAGACATCCCTCAACTGATGGCGGCATTGAAATCTCGAATAGTAAACGAGACTCGATTCATCGGCATGGGACTTCCTGCAGAAAGCGGAACAGGCATGCTCTACAGGTTTAGGATCGCGAACGATCTTCCCCTAGCGATTTTCCCAGAGCTAAATAGTATTTTGAAGGGTCACAATGGCAACATTACTACTAACCCCTCTTCACTTAAACGAATCATCATTATGGATGACCTGTGCGCTACCGGCGAGCAGGTTGAAGTAAGGATGGGCAGTACGGTTAACAGAATTCGCACATCCTGCCCCCACCTAAAGGTGGACTATTTTCTTCTCTTCGCAACAGCGCGCGGGGTCAAAAACTGCCGACAATCGGGGCTGTTCAATGAGGTCGCTGCGGCGATCATATTCGATGACGACTATCAGGTCTTCAGCCCATCCAGCCTATTCTACAAGGAGCCGATTCAAGGGGTTTCAGCGGCGGTTGGCGAAGAAGTTTGCGGGCATTACGGCGGTAAACTTAAGCCATTGCTTCCGCTGGGCTTCCGCAACTCACAGCTACTCATTGGATTCGAACACAACACCCCCGACAATACATTGCCAGTATTCTGGAAAGACGACGACCAGATGCCCTGGCACGCCGTTTTCCCTCGGGTCGAAAAGCATTGAGCCATGGACAATCCATTCAAGCTCACCCGAGCATCCGATCTTGATGATGAGCAGATCCTTCGCTTGTGGGTCGATCCCGACAATGATCTTGCAGACCGACTCAGACCCTCCTCTCAGTTGCCGATGATAATCCTGGGAGGAAAAGGATCGGGTAAGACGCACCTGATGCGATATCACTCATACGCGATTCAGGAACGTCTCCACGGCAGCGCAAACATGGGCGGAGTTGTATCTAAATGCGGATATTTAGCAGTGTACGGCAGATGCTCCGGCCTCAATGCGGACAGATTTGCCAGAAAGAATTTCACAGAAGAACAATGGCAGACGCTCTTCGCGTATTATCTCGAGCTTTGGATCGGACAGTTAATCCTACAGACGGTCCGAGATTTCCTCCACCATAGCGATTTGCTTGGAACATTTCAAGAGAGTCGCCTTGTAGATCATATAAACGCCCTCTTCGATAGACCGCTTAATCCGGCCCCAGAAACGCTCGCAGATTTCGCCGCGCATCTAAGGTCCTGTCAGCGCGAACTCGATCTTGCCGTAAACAACGCAAGCTTCGGCCCCGTACGAATCCCAGAAATCTGCCTGAGCCCTGGGGCTCTGATTTTTGGCATTCCGCGAGAAGTTACAAAGAATGTCCCATTTCTCAAAAAGACATTGTTCACGCTTCTTATAGATGAGTATGAACATCTCCCTGAAAGGGCGCAGCGATACGTTAATACTTTGGTACGAGAAAGAGAGAATCCAGTCACCTTCAAGATTGGCGCCAGGCTATATGGATTTAGAACCTATAGTACCTTCAGTGGTGACGAGGAACTAAGAGAGGGCTCAGAGTATGAGTTACTAAATCTCGATGATGCATTAAGGAAAAAGGAAGATGCGTACGAACGCTTTGCGCTCAATCTTTGCGTTTCTCGCATTAAGTTCTCAGCCGGCAATCAATTCCCCGATAGTTGGAATGAGACCAATTCAATCGAACGGTTTCTCCGTCTGTTTGAGGAGCCAGCAACGATTGAGGATCGTGTCGCCAAGAAACTAGCAACTAAAGGCATCGCTCCGTGGATTGAAGACGTCCGGCAGTCGCTTGAAAAATTCACCGGGATGTCGGGGGGGGAGATTCAAAATCTAGTTGGAAAGCTTCGTCACCCTATCCCTTTAATCGAAAAAACCAACACGTTTCTATTGTATCGCTGTTGGTCCCGAAAAGAAAACCTGGCTGCTTCCGGCGACACTATAGTCGCGTCAGCGAACGCGTTCTATTCTGAGAAAAGCAAGGAGTCAGAGCACTGGAAGGTACTCGACAAATTCCGGGACGACATGCGCGCGCAGATGCTTGAGGATCTTGAACTTCCACAGCAATACCTAGGGGTCTCTACCTGGATCAGGATGTCCAATGGCATCGCGCGGAATCTAGTAACAACGTTGAAGCACGTATTCGACTGGGCTCACTTCCATCAAGAAAACGTCCTTGCTGAAGGAGGAATCAGCGTGCGGTCGCAAACAAAAGGCGTTGAGGCGGCAAGCGAATGGTTTTTGAATGACGCGCGAGTGCTGGGACGAGATCTGGCGACCGTTAAGTCCGGTCTAAATCGGGTATCGTCGCTTTTGCGGACACTTCGCTTTTCCCAAAAGCCACCCGAGTGCTCTCTGTCTACGTTTGAAATTGATGTGGAAAATTCACGCGCGGAGTTTACGCGGATTCTTCAGCTTTGCGAGCACTGGTCTTTAGTCATACGGGTGAACGATCGCCTTGATCGAAACAGTAAGGCGAATGTCCTAAAGTACCGCATCAGCGGAATGATCGCTCCGAAATACGATCTCCCACTCTACACAAGGGGTAGCATCCATCTTTCGACTCCAGAAGCCGCAGTAATTTTCGGAGGCGCACCAGAATCGGAATTTACTAAGATTACAAGGGCACGGGCCAATCGCGTTAACCCGCCTTTCAGGACCTCCCAGGAGGACTCAACCGACAATTCTTCAAGTGAACTCCGCTTTCTCTAGCTATCTTTTGTTTCAAAAGGATTCAATCGATCTTGGTAACATCGGATCGAACCTCGGAACATATGATCGTTTCATTTCGGCCTATAATGAAAGCGATCGAGTGCGGAATGTCTTCAGAGAAGTTTCTGCGGGGAAAAAGCATTGGCTGTTATTCCCTGAGTATGGAGCATGGGATACGCCTCCGAATGCTGGAGACGAGTCATTTGCTTGCGCTGACACGACAGAAGACGAAGTGATATCGGACTACCTCGCAGTGCATCCGATAGATGGATCCGAAAATGTATGGTTCTTCCGGTTTCTTAGTGGCAAGGTGATAGAGGCAAATCGGGAGCGAGATGGAGTTTGCCGCAAAAGAAGAGAATACGGGTGCGGTAGTTGGCGAAGCTTCGGAAGCCGCGAGCGGCTGCTTTTAATGACTGAATACGGGAGTTGAAGCCCTCGGTGATGGCGTTGGTGATGGGGTGGTCGAAGTAGTTGAGCAAACCGCTTAGATGGGACTGAAGCATACGGCCCACCTTTTTGAGCGGCTCGAGCTTGGAGCGGTTTACCGTGGTGAGCCATTGTTCAAAGAAGCGTTGAGCGCAGACGCTATCGGGCTGTAACCAAAACTCGACGAACACCTCCTTAAATGCCCACGCCTTGGCCGTCTTCAGTTCCCGGGCGCAAAGCTCCGCAAACGATAAAGCCTGTTCGCCCTCGACGGCGGCTCCTTGCAACCAGAGGAATTTGGTGTGTTTGAGGCTCTCGTCGCCTTTCTCCAAGAGACGACGATGTTCGTCTCGACGAACTTGGTCGACGGCCTTGTTCAGGTGCTGGGAGACGTGAAAGCGATCATGGACGATTTTAGCCTGGGGTGCGGCCTGACGGGTGGCGGTGGCGAAACCGGCTCCCATGTCCATGCTCACGGCAACAACTTTTGCGCGCTGCGTTTCGGGCAAACTCTCCCATAGGGCCACCGCCGCCTCCGTCGTACGATCCGGCACTACCTCCAGCACGCGAGCAGGTTTGTGGTCCGTCATCACCGAAACGTAACTGTGACCACGGCCAAAGCTCTTCTCGTCGAGTCCGACGTGCGTGACCGCTTCGGTCGAACGTCGTTGGAGTCCGCGTGCCACCGCCCGGTCCAGGATCCTCTGCACACTGTCCCAATCCAATCGCAGCAGCTCAGCGGCTTGAGTCAGCGTCCCACTGGCCAGCAGTACCTGCACGGCAAAGGCTTCAAACATCAGCGTGAAACGCGAGCCCGTCTCGGCCCACGGCGGCACCAAGGTCACTACCTTGTGCTCTTCGCACGCGCATCTTGGCAGGCTCGCTCGAATCTGCGTGGTAAACTGCATCACATCGAGGTGCCTCCAGGTGCGCTCGGGCGCATGATCGTGTCGAGGGCACTCCCGCTTGCATTGCGGACACCGCACCGGCTTTCCCGGCTCATGCTCCACCTCGATGTCCACCATCCTGTGCCCCATGTCCAACTTCGCTCGCTTCACCCTCCACGGACTCAGAATGCCCAACAGCATCCCATAATGCGCCGCCACTGCCTGTTCTGCTTCGTGTTCTGTCACACCCGTCTAAACTAAGCTTTTTGCATCCCTGCCACTAGAAAACCGGAAGAACCAAATGTATGCATTGATATCACCGGGTTCATACGGCCTCACATCATGTATTTGCTCAGGCACCTGTTCCACGTTGGCAAACGAGGAGTAGATCTTATCTATTCAGAACCAGTAGCCTACAGGAATGGCGCGTCCACCGCTTTCTCTGGCGACGTTTCCGCAATTAGGTTGGTGCGCGGATTCGAGGGCTCCCACTCCACCGACACGGATGGCGAATACCTGGTAATTGGTTGCAGCTACGACTCCAAATTGATGGCAGCGGTAGCCGGTAGCCGATTGCGTGCTCGGAAAGTCCAACTTTTCCCATTTCCAGCATTGCGCCCGCACATGTATCAGGAGAATAGAATACGAACTCAGGAGTGCGAGACGTCGTTTAACCCAGTTGCAGATACTTTGTTTGCGCCAGCGCATGATCCATTTGCCACGGCGCACGTGTTAAGTGACTTCAGGCGGCGTTGGAAAAACGAGATAAAGAATCTGTATCTTTCCCCTCTAGCTACCAAACCCCAAGTTGTTGGATTTACGTTATTTTACCTTCTCGAGTGCATCGGACAACCTGTAAGCGTAACATTTCCTTTTAGTGAGGGATATAACCGAGATACTAGTTCCGGGGTCTCTGAACTTTGGAGATACCGCCTAGACTTTGATCTCGTTAGGGCCGAGCAATCAGTTTACGCCACGAGAAATCTTAAATAGCGTCGGGAGCCATGGTCCCTCTCCCATCGCGAGAGTCGACCCACGCGGTCAGCCCCTAACGTTTGTGGTCGACGGTTAAGTTTGATGGTCGAAGTCACACGTTTCGTTCGAAATCAAGCGCTTGTGATGCCGCACTCTTGGCGATGCATTGGGGATCTCTTAGGAGCAAGGATAGCGACCACAAACATCCGGGTTAGCCTCGAGTGTTTGTGGTCAGTGGCCTTTGTTTCGGAGAAGTGCTGAGGAACTACACGAGAAATGCGGTATCACAATCTGTTGATTTCGAATTAGAAAATCAGAGTTCGATTCAACTACCCGATCCATCCACCACAAACATTCGGTGCTCACCCCGTCGACCGAACCGCCGACGGGCACCTGACAATCCGCCAACGGCAGCACGATGAGCTTGTGGCAAAATCAGCCTAAGGACAGATTGGCTGTGCTTTCGCATGTTCAAAATCAAATGCCCGTGCAATGTCGGCAAGCGTCAAGCCTTCTTCCAACTTGGCTATGAATAATGCCGTGAAGTCGCATACCTGTTCAGTTAGGGTATACTTGGCAGTTAAACGAGGCATCGTGCAGGTGTATGCCCGGAGAGGAACTGGCGACGAGTTTGACGTGCAATGGGGCTTAGGCAAACCGGACCCTCAAGAATCCGGGTATGGGTGGCAAAAATTGGATATCGACGCTGTCATGGTGAGCTTCCGTATCATGTGCAATCAGGCCCTTGAGGCCGCCGATAAGAAGTTCAAAAACGAAATCGGTACTTTTCTGCGGGAAATTGAAAAATGGGCCGAGGAGACTGCAGTAAGCCCAAAGATCGAAGCCTATGTAGAACAGTGCATCGTCCAGGAGAGGATTGTCCTAAAGAAGGACTTTTGCCTTGGCATTGGTGCTGGAGTCACCACCGCTCTGGCACGCAAGGCATTCGACGCTTACCTACACCAAATCCCTACCACAAAGAGGACGTTTTCTAAGGTAAAGAAGAGTGGCCCGGAGGACACCACAACCCAGCATCAGGATTCTCCCAAGAAGCCCGTGACAAAAGCGAGAAAACGGGCCACTGGCCCCAAGAGGATATGGGTTCAGTTTGTTCAGGGTGGCGCACCCGGTCTTGGTAAGCGCGCCTAAACTACCGGGGCTACTAGCCACGCGTTCCGGAGTCGACCCACGGGGTCAGCCCCTAATGTTTGTGGTCGAAGGTGAAGTTCGGTGGTCGAAGTTGCGCTTTTCATGTGAAACCAAGCGCTTGTGATACTGTACTCTTTGCGATGAGTTGAGGATCTCTTGAGAGCATGGATAGCGACCACAAACATTGGGGGCTGACTCCATCGACCGAACCTCAGCGTGTGACCGTGTAGCGACCTGACCCTTTGGTTTGCCATCCGGTGGCGGTCGAGTTCGGCGGAACCTCCGATTGGAGAGGTTCTCACACTAAGAAATTTGCGTTCCGGCCGTGATACATGAGTGATCTGGACGCGTCTGATTTTTCCTGTGGCAGGCACCCTCGCCGTTGTGGCGCTTTGCGCGGGATGCAAGCGAGACGTGGCGGAAGGATCGTGGTGCGGTCGGGTCTCCGCCTGGGTCGCGATTCGCGTGGTCGACCAAGCGACGGACCGCCCCGTCTCCGATGCCCGGGTCTGGCTGCTGACCGCGTCCGACGCCTCGGCGTACCAAGCCTTCAAGGTCTACGGCACGGAGTTTTCCGAGTTCAACGGTCCGATCGAACGTCTCGGCAGCCGGGTCTTCACGGATCGCGACGGTTGCGCGCGAATCTATACCCCCTTCGACGCGGCCGGCGGCTTTTCGTCCATGGGCGCCAGGCTGACGCACCGCTACGTCAGCGGCACCGTGATCGTCGAGCACGGGCAGTTCACTCGATTCGAGTCGAAGCTCGAGGACCTGATGTCGATCCCTGCGACAAATCTGAGCAAAAACCTTCCGCGCGTCTCCATTGCGCTCGTACCGCTTCCCCCCGATCCCAATCCCTAACAACCGTCGTCCTGGAAATCTGGGACCGATCAACGGGTTCAAACCTGAATGGCGCCAAGATAAGCCACGAGGTAGCAGATTGTCCTATACGCAGAGGTTTCTCGACGTCACCTCCTTGGGAGGACCGACCCCATAAAACTACAGCCCGCCCATTGTGGGCGGTCCGGCAGCCGAGGATTGAGGGAGGGAAGCGAGTGATGTGTGCACCGACCTCACCAACGAACAGAGCCGAATTGATTGCAGCGTAGGTGTGAAATCACGAGCGAGGCCTTTTGGGCTCCCAGCGGAAGCTCTCGCCCTCGGTGATCAGGCGCAGCTGGTTTGATTCCAGCCCGGCCGGAGCGAAGGACTTCGGCGCGCTCTTTTTCATTTCTTCGATGATGGGATGGTACTTCTCCTGACTGGCGAGGTTGAACCATTCTTCCCGGTCTTGGCTGAGCTGATAGAGTTCTTCCGTGCCGTCCGGGTAGTGGATGTAGCGCCACTGTCGGTTTACAAGGGTGTAGCCGCCGCGATTGTGGTCACAGAGCAGGACATTCCGATCTGTCGCCGAGCTGGGATTTCGCAGCACGGGGGCGAGCGACACGCCTTCCAGTCCTTGGTCGGGGGCGAGATGGCACAACTCAACCAACGTGGGAAAGAGATCGATGGTGCTGACCGGCGTCGGAATCCTCGCTCCTGAGGCGATGCCGGGGCCCGCCCAGATGAAGGGAACGTGGGCGGTTTCCTTCCAGAGCGTGTGTTTCCCCCACTGGCCTTTCTCCCCGAGATGGTAGCCGTGGTCACTCCAGAAGATGACAACGGTGTTGTCCCGTTCCGGGCTCGCGTCCAAGGCATCCAGGATGCGGCCCAGCTGCGCATCCGCGTAGGACGTGCAGGCGAGATAGGCCTGGATCGCTTCCTTCATGATGCCGAGTTCATGCAGCCTGTTGACGATCGTCTTTTTGCGATTTTCCGCGATGCGGCGAGGAATCGGCGGCAAATCCGCGGTGTCGTCGTCTTTGATCGGCGGCAGCACGATCTTGTCCAATGGATACAGGTCGTAATATTTTTGGGGCGCGTAGTTTGGATAGTGAGGCGCATACATACCCATCGCCGCAAAGAAAGGCCGGTCATGCCTCTGTTGCAGCACGCCAATGAGCCAGTCGGTCTGCACGGTGTCGGCCATGTCTTTTTCCGTCACATCGGGCAAAGCGGCATATTCAAGGAAACCGCTGTTCGTATGACTGGGCTGGTCGCGCACGAATTTGCTATTCGGGCGGTTGCTTGGCAGCGGCGCGCCCTGCCGCCAGCTGTCCACGGGCCAGCCCGACCTGCGCTGCGCTTCGGTCCGCACATAGAATTCGGTCCAGCCCCGGAGATCGACAAATCCCGCCGGGTGGTGAAACAGCTTTCCCGCCCCGTAAGTCTTGTAGTCGGCTTGTTGCAGAGCGATCTGCAAGGGTCGCAAATCCGGATGCTCGCGCCAGTACACCTGGGTGTTGTAGACGCCCGTGGTGGCCGGATGGCGGCCCGTGAACAGCGCCGCACGAGACGGAGCGCAATACGTGCCGCAGGTCTGGGCCTGAAGAAACGTCACCCCGCGAGCCGCCAGTCGGTCGAGATTGGGCGTCTTGGCCTTGACGGCGGAATCCAGCGGCCCGACCCAGGCGTTAAGGTCATCGGTGGCGATGACGAGGATGTTGGGCGGCCTGGCCGACGTGGCGGCTGGCACCAGCAGCGGCGCGGCGACCATTGCGGCCAGAGCCACGAAGGCGCGTGTTAGGCTCTGTCGTGGTTTCCTGGGTGATGTCGGGGGGAGAGGTCGCATAAAATGGGGATTGGCAAGTGTTGGCTGTGGCGTCGGAGTAGATTCTGCCTCTGCCGCTGTCACTCTCGGGGTGAAAGCGGCAGGTCTTCCGCCGAGGCGAACACATTCTTGTTTTGCGGATAAAGCGTGACGTTGAGCGGCTTGTCGGCAGCGCGAAACGTCTGGCTCCTCGATCACGAGCTCTTCGGGTTCGGGTTGGCCTGCCCTTTGGCGTGTTGCGCGGCTTGCGCCAGCAACGCCATGGCCCGGGCCAGCACTGCGGCGTGATGCTGGTCGTCCACGAGGTTCGTGAACTCCTTGGGATCGACGTTCAGGTCATAGAGCTCCGCCTTGTCGGGTGAGCCCCACTCGGTATAGCGCCAGTGATCGAAGCGAATGGCTCGACCGAGTTGTTCGCCCCGTTGGACCACCGTGTAGGCGTACTGCTTTCCCGTCGCCGCAGGGTCTTTCAACAGGGGCACGAGCGAACGTCCCTGCAGGTGGGAAGGAGGCGTGACGCCGCACAACGCGGCCAGCGTGGGGAAGAGATCGACCATTTCCACCAGGGCATTGCTGGAGTCACCCTTGGTCAGGCCGGGAACCCGGACGATCATCGGCATCCGGGCTGATTCCTCGAACAGTGTCACCTTTCCCCACATGAAGTGTTCCCCCAAGTGGTAGCCATGATCACCGACGAACACGATGATGGTGTTTTCCCACTGGCCGCTGCGGCGGAGCGCGTCGATGATGAGGCCGAGCTGGGCGTCGATGAAGGAAATGCAGGCGTAGTAGGCCTGTATGAACCCGCGACGGCGAGCGTCGTCCTCTTGCCCGAGCGCGGGGAATCCGTAGTCCAGATACTGATTGGTTCTCGCTAGCGCCGGAATGTCGTTCCAGTCGTCGGCGGGTGAGCGGCTCAGCTTGATGGAGTCGATCGGATACGTCGCGAAGTAGGCATCGGGTGCGAGAAAGGGGATGTGCGGCTTGTGGAGACCGACCGCGATCATGAACGGACGGTCACCGCCCGCCTTGTCCTGGATCCAAGCGGCGACCTGCCGGGCGTTCTTGCCATCGGCATGTTGATCGTCGCGCAGCCCCGTGGGCCCGAAGCCAGGACCGAGGCCCTTGACCCCTTGGTTACGAGTCTGCGGGGCGACGGTCAGCAGATGCTCGCGCCAAGCCCGGCGACTCTTCCCCGCGGTGACCGGGCCGTTCTTCTTCTCGAATTCCTCCCGCGCGACCCGTTCCACTTCCATTTCATCGTTCTCGAACGCCAGCGTCTGGTCCCAGGTATTGTTGCCTGGGTTGTCCAGCGGGCGATGAAACACCTTGCCCACCGCCGCGGTCCAGTAACCGGCATCGCGAAACACCTTGGGCAACGAAGGCGTCCCGGGGCGCTTTGTCTCGATCTTGTCCGTATTGTTCAGGATGCCGGTGGATTCGGGATAAAGCCCGCTAAGGAAGGACGCCCGCGAGGGCCCGCAGACGGGATATTGGCAGTAAGCCCTCTGAAAGGTCGTGGCCTCCTTGGCCAAACGGTCGAGTACCGGGGTCATGACACCTTCATAACCCGTCGGCTTGATCCGGGAGCTGAGATCATCGCTGATGACAAACAGCACGTTGGGCCGGGCGGGCAACTCCGCCGCGATGACACCAGGCCGGACAAAGGAAAGCCCAATCAGGCTCGCAGCGAGGGCTGTAGGTACGAAGTGGCGCATCGGAAAATCTGCAGGCAATTCTGCTACTTTCTTTCCGGCATCTGAAGGCTGAGCGGAAGCTCCCGTCGCAGCATTCTGGCTCCCATGCCCGTCAGCCAGAGGTAGTGATCGGAGGGTACGCCGTCGTTGCCGACGAAACGGACCCGATCACTCGCGGGTGGGTTGTCGGCAACCTTGAAGATGGCGGTGCCTTCATCGATCTCATCGAACATGGCGACGTAGATCATCTCGGCACCGGCGTTGATCATCGTGGTCATCTGGTCCCAATAGAAGCGTCCGCCCAACCGAGGGATGGCACCGTAGGCCGTGTAGCGGGCCAGGTCCGGCTTGCCCAACGAGAGATTCCTCCAACTGAAACCGGGATAAATCAGGGGCGCGTAGTCCACCCCCCGCTCCTTGGTCCATCGGATGTCGGCCAGGACGTGGTCCCGGATGTGCTCGATCGGATTGTGGACGAGGGGCGTCCAACGCTGGGCCATCCAGGGCAAGACGATGTCCACGGACTCGATCAGCTCGTGCAAATAAGGATCGTTCGTGCAGTCCTTGTCCAAGTCCCGAAAGTAGGTGGGCACTCCGAGCATCAAGGCGCATCCGCCATAGACCGGGTCGTTCTTGAGAAAATCAATCAGTCGGTTGATGCCGATGTTCCGGATATTGTAACTCCGATCGGGAAACCCCACTCCCCAGATCGCGACCAGGGGTTTCCCGTTGTGGAAAAGGTAGGGCTGATCCGCGCCTTGGTTGGTCACCTTCAGTTCGTCGACCAGCATCTTCCAGTCTTCGATGACCGAGGAGCAGTCCTCGCCTGCTGCTTTCAGACCTGACAGGTCGTACATCACGGCGACGGCGCGGCCGTTGGCCTTGGCGGCGGCGAGGGCGTGGCGCAGGATCTTGTCCTGAGACTTGTCCGACTTCTTGTACCCTCGGGTGACGCCAAAGAACCGCTGCATGAACACCCCGTCGACGCCGTAGTCCTTCATCCATCGGAAGTGGAGCTCCGTCGTGCTCCGGTCAATGGAGCTGAAGACCCTGGCCGCGGTGCCGTCGGGATTGATGAAGCTTGTCGGGTAGGTGGTTTCGTACTCCGAAACATCCGGCCAAAAGTCGATGGTGACGCTTTCCGGATCGAACTTCCGGTTCCGGCCATAATGGACCCAGCCTTCGCCGGAGCTGTCCCCTTCCGCCCGAAACCATCCCTGGTAGCCGGCCATGACGAGTCCCTTGTAGGACGGGTGCAGGGTGGAGGCCCCATGTCGGCTTTGGGCCGAAGACGCAGGCAACAGACCGAGGAGGCTTGAAGCCACGAGGAGGGATCTCAGGGAGAGGTACATTTTCGCGATTGAGATGGCGGATCCCAGGTGCCGAGGAGGTTTGTGGGTCAAAAAGAAGAGCCAGCTGGAGGGTCTTGGCGAAGGTTCCAGCTGGATCGAAGCGCGGCTCCGGCTCCGCCCGGAGCCTACCGTCGGGGCTGAACCCCCGGCCGGCGTCAGAATCTCACGCCGGCCGTGAGCTCGTAGGTGCGCGGTTGCACGTAGATTCGTTGCAGGACGTGCGGCTGGCCGAAGCCGTTGTCGACGGCGGTCTGCGGAAAATTCTCGTCGTGACCCAGCAGGTTGCGCACGCGGAACGAGACCGACCAATTCGTATTCCGTTCCAGCAGGTTGCTCTTCGCCGAGTAGCTGATGAATCCATCCGTGACCAGCGACTCGGCCCCGATGAACGGGTTCTTCACATCGAATTTTCCGGCCACCTCCGGGTAACCGATGGGCGGAGCCTCGCGCCAACGCGCGTTGCCGCCGACCCGGAAGCCCTTCAACACGCCACGCTCGAAGGCGTAGCTGCCGACGACGTTGACGAGCCACTTGTTTCCACGGATGCGGGGGCCCCCGACCTGAGCCTCGTGGTAGTCGAGGCGGCGCTCGATGCCGGTGATGTAGTCGCCGATGGTCCGGGTGGCATTGAACGTGGGATTGGCGATGATCGCCCGCATCACGGCGTCGTCACGGTACGGCAGGACATACTTTTCATACCACAGTCGGGTGAAGGCGTACGTGCTGTTGAGCGTCGAGTCGTTGTAGGAGACATTGAGCATCATGCGCAGTTGACGGGTCGGATTGAGGGTGACCTCGAACTCGTAGCCCTCGGTCAGGTCCGACTCCACGTCCGTCCAGAGCTGATTGCCCGTGTAGTCCGCGAAACGCGGGGAACCAGCCGCCCGGGCGGCGTATCCGTTGAGGACCAGGCCCTCAAGGTAGCGTTCGACATAGCCATTCTGTCGGGCCATCTCGATGCCGATGGCGCCGTCGCGGAGCGGGTTGGAGATACGGTTGAGGAGTTCGTTGCTGAAGCGATTGAGCTTCAGGATCACGCGATCGTTCCAGAAGAAGCCGCGGACGCCGACATCGTAGCCTTCGCCCTCCTGGTTGGGCAGCGTCTGACCAAAGATGTCGTAGTTCGTGCCACCGGCGCCGACCGTGTTCGTGGCCGTGTTGGCGTAGAGATCGAGCCACTTGGCGACTCTGACCACGGCGCCGAGGTTGTTGTTCTTGACCGAGGATTCCGTCGCGGGACTGAACGACCCCTCTCCCCGGTTGCCGAACAGTCGGGTGACGGGATCCTGGGCGAAGAGGAAGTTCTGAGATCTGATCTTGTCCTGGCGGGCGCCCGCGGTCAGCACGAGGCGGCGGGAGAAGAGTTCCCACTGTCCGATCGCCGCCATGGAGTGGGTGGTCTCGGGCGCGTAGACCGGGTTCAGGCGGTTCACGAAGCCGGTGGTGATGGCGGGGATCACACCGCCGGCAACCGAGTTGTTCGCAGCCTGATTCACCACCCTGTCCTGGGGATTGTGCGCAGGGAAATAAGGCGGCTGGCCGGGAAGGAGATAGTAGCGGCGACGGATCTGGTTCTGGGTGTCGTTGACGAGGCCGTTGGCCAGCACCGTGGTGGTCGTCATCTCTTCCGGCTGGGAGAAGTAGCTATCGTTGGACCGGTAATAGTAGAAGGCGACCGCTGTGAGTTTCCCGAGATCGAAGCCCTTGATGGGCTCGATGTGATTCAGGCCTAACTGGTGGGTCAGGGTCGCGCGGTACTGCTTCAGCTTCGTGTCACGCGACTCCAGCGAGGCATTTCCCTCGAGAAAAGGGACGCCGAAGTAGGGATTGAGCGGTTGGGTGGGGTTGGGGTTGCTCGCCGCCGTCTGGGTGGGGAGATAGTAGTTGGGGTCGATGAAGACCTCATAGTCGCCCCGCCGGATCGGCTGCCAGTCCTCATTGGATACGTCCTCGTAGGCTCCGGCCACTTCGAGGTAGGTCTTCGGCAGGAGTTGCTGCTGCCAGGAGGCGGAGAACTTCGCATAGTTGGTGTCGAAGTGCTCCGAGGGTCCGGGGACCATGGTGTCCAGCGGGAAGTCGATGCCCGGCACGACGGTCACGGGGGACATGCTGGTGCTGTTTTGGTAGAGACCGTTGACGAAAGCTTCCGCGCCCCGGGACTTCCACTTCCAGTTCTGGACGCCCATCTCGGGGTTGTTCATCACATACACGAGGTAGTTGGTGGTGGAGAATCCCTGGGTGACGCCGTTGATGATGTTGCGGGCGGTGTTGCGGTTGGCCGTGGAGCCGGAGGCGACGAGGAGGTTGTCGATCCGGTTCGCCTTGTCGAAGGGGCTCCGGGGATCATTCAACCAGGCGGAGACGCTGTCGTAGGCGAGATAGGCGCGTGGGACCGACTCATCGATCTGCCCTGTCTCGGCGTTGAGGTTGATCGTGGTGCCGCGGAAAGGCTGGATGGTGAAGTTCAGGTAGGCAGCGCTGCGCCGCATGTACTGCAGGTCGCGGGGGGTGCGCTGATCGGCGGCTAGCCCGGCGAAACGGACGGCGAGCTTTTGGGGGATGATAATCTGATTGATGTCAATGGAGGAGCGCTTCGTGCCCTCCGAATCGAAGCGGACCTCAACGCTATAGCTGTTGGCGTTGAATCGGCCGATCTTTGGGGTCGCATCGATACCTCCTCCCACCGAACCAAGGCCGAACAGGAGCGAGTTGGGACCGCGGGATTGGGTGACCGTCTCGGTGTTGTAGTTGTCCACCTTGACGCGGGTGGTGAAGAAGTTGTTGGTCAGCGTGTTTGACGTGAATCCACGAACCGTGAAAGGCGTGCCCGTTCTATTTCCGACGCTCTCGGGGTCCGAGGCGTCCCCTTTGAATTCACGGGTGCTCGGGAGGAACTCCAGCGCCTCCTGATAGTTCACCGCGCCGATGTCCTGCATGAACTCCGCGGTGAGGATGGTGATCGGATTGGCGAGGTCGCGGACCTCGGACTTCAACTGGGTTCCCGACAGGGTCTCCGAGGCATTGTAGCCCTTGGACGAGTCGCTGGTGACGACGAAGGGGTTCAGGACGATGGTTTCCTCCGCTGCGGCTGGGGCGATGGGCGCAACCTGAGCGAGAGCAGCGAGTGGCAGAAAGATCAGACCCGCTCCGACGGGGAAGGGGAGTCTGGCGGGGGCAAGTTGCTTGGATTTCATGGTTGGGGTCCTATTGCCGTCTGCGGCGCGACGCTGAGTGACCGGCCGATGGCGACAATGTCAGGTGGGGCCGAGGGGTTTTGGGGTTGGGACTAACAGATGGCGTGGGCGGTGGGGCACGGACCTGGCAGCTGTTGGGGGTAGCCTCGCATATTCCCAAGGAGGCAAACATCCCATGTTCGGGGGATGGCGGGCGGCTGGTGCAGTCCCTAGCCTTCCCCGCGCAAGGCGAAGTCCGGAGGCCGGTCCTGACGCGACTTGGAACAGCCTGGCCGGGAGCCAGGAGGTCAGCCCCTCGTTTTCGTCGAGGGAAGTGGGACCAAGAGCTGGCCGCTCAGATCGCGGACGACTTCGGGATGGGCCGGCGCGACATTGCGGTCCTCCTCGGGGTCGAAGGCGTGATCGTAGAGTTCGACAGCGCCGTCGCTCCAATGCGTGAAGCGCCAACGGTCGGTGCGGATCGAGTCTCCGCGCATCTTGCCGCGGACGACGATGGTGAAGGCGGCCGGTTTGCCGGGTGCTGCCGGGTCGAGGAGGAGCGGGCGGAGACTTTGGCCGGCGAGGTTGGCCGGGGGGGTGAGCCCGCAGAATTCGGCCACCGTGGGAAAGAGGTCAACGAACTCCACGAGTCCATGCGCGACGCCGGGTTTGATTCCGGGCGCGGCGATGAGCAGTGGCGCGCGGCAGCTGCGTTCGAACAGCGTGTCCTTGTTCCACCAGTCGCGCTCGCCCAGATGATAGCCGTGGTCGCCGAGCAGGATAACGAGGGTATTCTCCCAGAGGCCAAGTCGGTCGAGCGTGTCGAGCACACGCCCGACCTGGGCGTCAACATAGCTGGTGCAGGCGTAGTAGGCGCGTAGAAATTCTTCGCGCTCGCGGTCGGTGAATGAGGCGAAAGCGGCGCCGAGCTCTCCGAACCCGACGGCCAGCGGCGGTGCGGGGGTTTGGTCGCCGGGCGGGCGCGGCGGACGGAGCGAGCCTTCGGGGTAGAGATCGAAGTACTTTTTCGGGGCGAGAAATGGATCATGCGGTTTCATGAACCCGGCGCCGATGACCCACGGCCGGTCGCCGCACGTTTCGATTTCCGCGATGACCGCGCGGGCGATCTGTCCGTCGGGCTGGTCGTTGTCATCTCCATCCATGGCGCCCCAGTGACACCAGGCCAATTTGCCCCCGGAGAGATTGCGGCCGGCCAGCTTGATCCTTCCGCGCGACGTGGCCTCATACGGCCGGGCAGTGTGCCAGGACTGGGGCAGATCCGCCCACTGTGCGCGTAGTGCCTCGTCGCGTCCGCCGCCCAAGTGGAGAATCTTGCCGAAGGCCGCCGCGTGGCGGCCGTCGGTCTTCAACAACTGGGGCAGTGTGACGACTTCGGGGAGGCGGGCCCGGAGGAACGTGCGGTTGTCGGTGACGCCGGTTTGGTCGGGCCGCAGGCCGGTTAGGAAGGAACTGCGGCTCGGATTGCAGACGGGGTATTGCACGTAGGCGCGGTCGAAGCGGACGGCGCGAGCGGCGAGCCGGTTGATGTTGGGCGTATGCACGGAGGTGTTTCCGTAACAGCCGAGCGCGTCGCGCAGATCATCAATCGTGATCAGGAGGACGTTGAGTTTCCCCGCAGGAGCGGCGGCATGGGCCCCTCCATGCAGTGCGGCCGAAACGGCGAGCAGGAACAGAAAAGCCGAGCGTTTCATGGTGTGGCGACGGCGGGGATCGGCAGGGGGACTTCCTCCGTCGCGGGGTGCTCTCCTCGGATGACCTTGCCCGCGAGACCGGTGAGACGCAGGTAGTGGTCACTCGGCAGGCCTTCGTAGGTGGCGAACCGGACACCCTCGCCGACGGGCGGGTTGTTCGTCACTTTGAAGATCGCCGTGCCTTCATCCACCTCGTCGAACATCGCGACATAGAGCATGTCGGCGCCGATGCGCTTGGCGGCGGTCACCTGCGACCAGAAGAACCGGCCTTGCAGTCGAGGGATGTCGTTGAGTGGTGCGCCCTTCATATTGTGCCAGCTGAAACCCGGGAAGGCGACGGGTAGGAAGTCGATCCCGCGCTCCCGGAGCCAGGCAAGGTCGGGTTGCCACACGGTGGCCGCATGGGTGGTAGCGGCCTCGGGGGTACGGTAGCGGCCAGGGGTCCATGGAGAAACCACATCGGCGAGGGCGATGAGCTCATGGAGCACCGGGTCCTGGAGCGTGTCCCGAGTTTGGGTGCGCCAGAAGCTGGGCACGCCGAGCATGATGGCAAGGCCGCCGCTCGTGTTGTCATCCTTGAGGAACGTGATGATCTTGCGCCAATCTTCGAGCGTGGGCCGGGGTTTTTCGTCGTCGAGAAAACCGCAGCCCCAAAGTGCGAGCAGAGGTTTGCCGCGGTGATGCAGGTAGTTCGGATCGCTGGTGAGCCGGGTATCGTGCAGGAGCTTTTTCCAATCTGCGATCAGGACATCGGCCTGCCCAGGCTTCAGGCCGCTGAGGTCATACATGAGAGCGTAGACGCGTCCGTGCCGGCGCGCGCCCGCCCGGACGTTTTCGAGGATGGCGTTGTTTGTGGCAAGCGAGGTGCCGCGGGTCAGAGAACTGATGAAACGCTGCAGGAAAACTCCGTCGATGCGGTGTTCCTCCATCCACGCAAAGTGCCGGAGTACGGTGGGGCGGAGATAGGAGCTGAACACGTCCGCGCGCGTGCCGTCAGCGTGCTTGAATTGGGTTGGGAAGCGTTCTGCGGCGGGGAACTCACTCAGGTCCGGCCACATATCGACCCGAATATTTCCCGGAGCGGGTTTTTGGCGGTTCGCGGTCCAGTGATTGTAGCCGCGGCCGGCGCCGTCGCCCTCGGCGTTAAACCAGCCCTGATAGCCAACCATGACTTTTCCGGTGAGGGTGGTGGAATCGACGCGCGGGCGGGTGGATTCCGGCGGCGATCCCTTGGGTCCCGCGCAGCCGATGACCAGCATGGTGAATACGCTGCCGAAAGTAAGTGCGTGGAGTATTTTCACATTCGTTGTAGACGGTTCGGTACGAAGGAAACGGAGGGGGTTCACGGGCCTGTTCCGGCCGAGGCAGCCTGGACGAATTGTTCGTAGAGTGTGCGTAGGCGGGCCACGGTCTCCGGTTGGGCAGGGGCCACGTCGTGCTGTTCGGCGGGATCGGCCAGCAAGTCGAAGAGCTGCAGGGGTGCCGGCGCATCTCCGGTGGTGACGCCTGGATGATGATGGGGCTGATACTGTTCGTAGGGAGCCAGGATGGTGACGCCGTCGGGACCGCGTGGGTCGATCCAGCGTTCGCCCGGCTTCGCCACTTTGATACGAGGATCTTGAGGAGGGACAACGTGCAGCTTCCAACGGGCGTCGCGGATGGTGGCGAGGCGCGGGCCAAGTTGTCCGAGGATGCCTGCGTGCTGGCTGGTGGCGTCCGAGGTGAACTGCGGAAAAAGATCGCGACCGTCGATCACTCGGTCCGCGGGCGCCGCGATACCGGCCGCCTTCAGTGTGGTGACAAAGAGGTCCATCATCACACCGGGAGCGTGGTTGACGTGCCCGGCGGGAATTCTTCCTGGCCAGCGCGCGATGCAGGGCACGCGGTATCCCCCTTCATAGGAACTGGCTTTCATGCCACGAAGACCGCCCGTGCTCCCACCGAAGTACGGCCCGTTGTCGCTCGTGAAGATGACGAGCGTGTTTTCTTCGAGGCCAAGCTGCTGGAGGCACTGGAGAACCTGTCCCACGCTCCAGTCAAGCTCGGCCATGACATCCCCATAAAGGCCGGTCCCGGTTTTCTTGTAGAAGTCCTCGGACGCGGCCAGGGGCTTGTGGGGCATGGCGTGCGCGAGGTAGAGAAAGAAACCTCGTGATTGGTTCCGCTTGATGAAGTCGATCGCACGGGTGGTGTAGCGCCGTGTCAGGTTGGCCTGCACGAGCGGGTACTCGATGGGCGTGTCACCCTCGATCAGCTGCACCGGACGCATGTCGTTAGAATAGGGGATGCCGAGGTATTCGTCGAAACCGCGATGCGTCGGAAGCCAGTCTGGTTTCGCGTGACCGAGGTGCCACTTGCCGATCATGCCCGTGGCATAACCGGCACCTTGGAAGAGCTGGGCCAGTGTGATCTCGCTGACGGGCAGATGAAGCCCGTATTCCTCGCGACGCTGTCCGTCCGGGGCCGGGTTTCCCGTCATACCATTGCGGAATGGATAGCGTCCGGTGAGCAAGGAGGCTCGCGTGGGTGCACAAAATGCAGCCGGACTGTTGAATTGGGTGAGGCGCGCTCCCGTGGCGGCCAGGCGATCCAGGTTCGGAGTCTTGAATGTAGGGTGGCCGTAGCAGCCTAGATCACCGTAGCCGAGATCGTCGGCGAGAATGAGAATCACGTTGGGCCGTTCGGCATGAACGGGCGCGGCGGCGTGCAAGAGGCCGAAAGAAGCAAGAAGCAGGGAAGAAAGGTGGGGGGGGAACGTCATGGAGTCTCGAGGGCCGAACGGTCCTCACCTCGGGGAGGGTTGGAATATCGCACTTGAATGACCGGCCAGTGATAGCCAGGCATCCTCCTCTTTTTTCGCGACGTTGAGCATCCCATGTTAGGGGGATGGGCAAATTCCGAAACAGTCGATAGGATTGGGGGGGGTCATGGGTCCAACCGCAGAAAATAGACTCGGAATGGGGGTATGGATCGCGAGGATGAAAGGTGTGCGCGCGTCCTATCGGTCAATGGTGTGGCTGGCCATGATCTACGTGGTCGGAGGCATGCTCCACTTGGTCGCTGCTGATGAAAAGGTTCGGTATTCGGCCAGACCGGAACTCTCGGACGTCGTGATTGGCGGCCGGTCGATCTCGATTCACGGCCAGGCGCCAGTCGACGGCATCGGCGAGATGAACTACAATGGAATTTCGCTGCGCCGGAGTGAGTTCCCTCTAAATATCGGCCTGGGCACCGCCTCCCCGGGTCAACCTCCGGTCGTGCGTATGCGCACTCGCCTCGAAGGTTGGGAGAGTGAGTGGCGCGACCATGTTGGCACGATGTATCTCGTGCTGCGCTTCCTAGATGAGGAGAATCGAGCCGTAAGTAGTGAATCGTTTGTCCGTGAGGGAAATAGTCCGGGGTGGGGCGGCTTGCCGCAGAATTCACGCTGGCACAGCCAAGTGAACGAAGTCGACGTGCCAGAGCGATCCAAACGGGTCCAGGTTCTCCTGGTATCGGGCGGCACGCCACGCACGACCGGCTTTTGGGCTGTGCGTCGTCTTCGCCTCTCGGTCGAGCCGACGGAAAATCAATCGATTCCGGAGACACAGCTGTATCGACTCGACCGCCTGGGCGGACTGGGCCTCGAATCCCCCCGGGGCAATCCCAATGGCTGGCTGCGCGATGGCACCGGCCTCGAGGTCCCAATCCTCTACTCTCAGGTCGACGAAGGTGGCACCGTCGAGCCGATGCTCGCACTGCTTGATGCCAATCCGGACAACACGGGAGGCTGGCTGCAAAAGGTGACCACAGCTGCGCCGGTCGCGCCCGGCCAGCGTCTGCGCTTGGAAGTCGAGGAAAAGTACAGCATCGGTCGTGGTCGCGACGCTGAGGTCTCGTTCCTCTCACTCCCGGTGGGAGATTATGTATTCCGGGCGTGGGCGACGGACGAGTTGGGGCGCCCGACCGGACCTTCGCTGCGTCTGCCGGTGGAGGTTCGGCCCCCATTTTATGCCACCTCATGGTTTCGTTTGCTCGGCGTGGGTCTCGCGATCGCGGTCCTGCTTGGAGCAGTTCGGTACCTTTCGTGGCGAAAAATGCAGCGCGAGCTCCAACGCATGGAACAACGCCGGGCGGTCGAGGAGGAGCGGACCCGCCTGGCCCGGGACATTCATGACGAAATGGGGTCGCGATTTACCCAAATCTCGTTGTTGGCCGGACGCGCCCTGATTTCTGCACCTGCGGATGAGTCTGTTCGCGACCCGATTCGTAATATCAACGGTGCCGTAAAAGAACTGGCATCCGCCTTGGAAGAGATCGTCTGGGCGGCGAATCCCAAACACGATACGCTCGAAGGATTCAGCAACTACCTCGCACAACATACCGGCGCCGTGCTCCGGGATGCCAGCCTGCGTTGCCGGCTGGATATTCCCACCACACTCCCAGAGCGGAACCTGCCCAGCGGTCTCCGTCATCGACTGATGATGGCCGTAAAGGAAGCCTTGAACAACGCCCTCAAACATGCGGGTGCAACCGAGGTGTCGGTGCGACTCGAACTCGATGGCCCGCGCTTGATCGTGACGGTGTCCGACAACGGCAACGGCTTCGATCCTGGGACCGTGAAGCGCGGCAATGGCCTGGACCATCTGGAACGGCGCATGGAGGAGGTCGGTGGAACCTGTGATATTGAGTCCCGGCCGGCGGGTGGAACTCGCGTCCGACTGACCGTACCCTTGCCGACAAACAAGGAGGAAACATGAGGACGGGTGTTGTCATCGTGGAGGACGACCACGCGGTCAGGGAGAATCTCGCCGCCCTCATCAACATGGACGAGCGACTGCGACTGCTCGGAGCCTTTGGTTCTGCGGAAACCGCCCTGCGAGACGTGCCGGCACTGCAACCGGCACTCGCGGTGATGGATATCAATCTGCCACGCATGAACGGCATCGAGTGCGTCGCACGGCTCAAACTCAAGTTGCCGTCCCTGCACGTACTCATGCTCACTGTCTATGAGGACGATGATAGTGTCTTTCGAGCGCTGAAGGCGGGTGCTAGTGGATACTTGGTGAAACGCGATGCGGCGGAGAAGCTACTGAATGCGTTGCAGGAGATTCAGCAGGGCGGTGCCCCGATGTCGGCCCACATTGCTCGTCAGGTCGTGCAGTTTTTCCACCGGAGTGAGGTCCCGGCGGCGGAGTCGGAACATCTCTCTCCCCGGGAAACCGAGATCCTCGACCTCCTCGTGCAAGGGTTGATCCTGAAGGAAGTGGCCGACCAGCTTGGGATCGGATTGGAAACGGTGCGGACACACGTCAACCACGTCTATCACAAGCTGCATGTCCGCAGCCGCACCGAAGCGATCGTAAAGTACCTTCGCCAACATCCGTAGTGTCGGTCGGGCCTGCCTGGCGCGCGTGGGTGGGAATCATCGCCCATTGGCCCGACGTGGTATCGGAGTGCAGGCTCCCGTGCGACCTCGGGGTGATTGAACGACTTTCCCCATCACAGTCACTCCGGGACAACGTTGCACCTTCGAGGTGTGTTACGGGAAGCAGGGCAAAAGCCGGTGAACGGGGCATCAGATACGGGGAATCGAGTTTGAAGGTCGATCAACGGGTTCAAACCTAACCCGAATATTTCATGAAACAGGTATCGCGTAGCCCTTAAGTCTCTGCTACAAGCAGAGATACGAGAAAACAAAAGGAGCTACGCGATGACTGAAAACTCGACGAAGAAAATCGGATTCACAAGTGCAAAAGGTCGGTCTGTGGAAGCGGCATTCGATGGGGGCGCTGTATCAAGTGATGGAGGTTTGTTGTTGATGCGAGAGGTGGATCGTAAGCTGGGTTTAATCCGCGATGTTTCCCGGCGTTTGGAGGACGGTCGGCAGCTTGGCAAGGTGCGCCACGGATGTGAGACGATGTTGCGCCAGCGGGTGATGGCGCTGATCGCAGGCTGGGAGGACTTGAATGACGCGCGATTGCTTCGACATGACCCGGTGCATCAGGTGGCGGCCGGTGCAGACGAAGATCTGGCGAGCGCGGCGACGTTATGCCGATTCGAGAACGGCCAGACCAGGGAAGCGGCTTGGGCGGTCAATGTTGCGTTGGTGGAGCAGTTCATTGCCTCGCATCGGAAGGCGCCGCCGGTGTTGGTCTTGGATTTTGATGCGACTGACACGCCGGTGCATGGCAAACAGGAAGGGCGGTTTTTCCATGGCTACTACGATTGCCACTGTTTCCTGCCGTTGTATGTTTTTTGTGGTGACCAGCTGCTGGTTGCCTACCTGCGTCGCAGCAATATAGACGCGGCGAGGCACGCGGCTGCGATCCTCAAACTTCTGGTCGTACGGCTGCGCCAAGCCTGGCCACGTACCAAGATCGTGTTTCGTGCTGACAGTGGATTTTGCCGGGATCTGCTGCTGAGCTGGTGCGATCGTCACGAGGTGAAGTATGTGGTGGGCATTGCCCGCAACGAACGGCTGCTGGCCGAGGCGGCCGAGCTGATGAAGGGAGCGCAGCAGCGCTACGAACAAACCAAGCAGAAACAGCGCCTCTTCTGCGCGTTCGATTACGCCGCTGGCAAGTGGCAACGTGTCCGCTGGGTCATCGCCAAGGCCGAACACTCGGAGAAAGGCAGCAACCCGCGGTTCATCGTGACCAATATCGTCGGGGACGCGCAAAAGCTCTACGACCGGCGCTACTGCCAGCGAGGCGAGATGGAGAACCGGGTGAAGGAACAGATGATGCTCTTTGCTGATCGCGTCAGCGCCCACCGTTGGTGGGCCAACCAGTGGCGGCTGTGTCTGTCCGCGATTGCCTACAGCCTCATGGAAGCGCTTCGCAGGCTCGCCTTGCACGGAACCGACCTGGCCCAGGCGACCTGTGCGACCTTGCGCACCACGCTGATCAAAATCGGAGCTGTAGTTGTCAAAAAGGCCACCGTAGTACGCCTTCACTTGAGCTCTCACCACCCGCTGCAAGCTCTCTTT
Source organism: Opitutaceae bacterium (assembly GCA_046346755.1). Taxonomy (GTDB): domain Bacteria; phylum Verrucomicrobiota; class Verrucomicrobiia; order Opitutales; family Opitutaceae; genus UBA6669. Next base: position 70,471 of record JAXMHM010000004.1, read on the forward strand.
AGTCAAGCCGTCGCCGCCTTCGTCCCAACATAATAAAACCGGCGCTGCTCCCGGCGCCCTATACAACGGGGGATAGGGGGCAGTGTCTCATTGCGTATAGAATCCCCGCTCCCAGCCCCCTACACCTGCGCCAAATCGACGAAGTGGAGCCAGCGAAGCAAAAATGACCCGGCAAAATCCTCTTCGTGAAACATCCGGGCTAACCGTTTGATGTTTGTCCGACTGGGCGGCGGGAATCGATTGAAAGAGTCTGCTCGGTGGCGCGGCTTCAGCGAGAGAAGGAGTCGACCCACTGTTTGGGAACTCCCTGTGGTTTGCGACGCCCAGCGGCTAGAGTCGGACGCTCCTTAGCCGCAGGGCATTGGCGACGACGGTGAGGGAGCTGAGGCTCATCGCGGCGCCGGCGAACATGGGACTGAGCAGCCAGCCGGTGAAGGGGAAGAGCACGCCGGCGGCGAGGGGCAGGCCGGCGAGATTGTAGGCAAAGGCCCAAAAGAGGTTTTGTTTGATGTTGCTGAGGGTCGCACGGCTGAGGTGCACGGCGCGGACGAGCGCGGCGAGGTCGCCTTGCACGAGGACAAGGCCGGCGCTGTGCATGGCGACGTCGGTGCCGGTCTCCATCGCAATACCGACATCGGCGCCGGCGAGCGCGGGGGCGTCGTTGAGCCCATCGCCGGCGAAAACGACCCCGCCGTCCTTCTCGCGATAGTCGTGGACGAGTTCCTGTTTGCGGGCGGGCGTAACAGCGGCGTGGTAGGCGTCGAGGCCGAGTTCGGTGGCGATCGCGCGGGCGGTCTGTTCGCGGTCGCCGGTGACCATGACGACGCGCAGGCCGAGGCGCTGGAGTTCGCGGATCGCGGCGGGCGTGGTGGGTTTGAGGGTGTCGGCGAGGGCCAGGGTGCCGGCGGCTCGACCGTCGACCGTGACCGAGACGAGGGTGTGGGTGGCGAAGGCGCCGATGTCACTGGCGGCGCGGCCGATGACGACGGGCTTTCCGTCGACGCGCGCTCGCACGCCGAAACCGGGCTCAGCCGAAAACTCCGTCACCGTAGGCAACGCGAGGCCGCGTTCCGCGGCGGCCGCGACGATGGCGCGAGCCAGGGGGTGCTCGCTGGGCGACTCGGCGGCGGCGGCGAGCGTAAGCAGTTGCTCTTCCGAAAGGCCGGACGCGGGTGAGACATGAACCACGCGCGGGCGCCCGGTGGTCAGCGTGCCGGTCTTGTCGATCAGCAGCGTGTGCGCACCGGAAAGGTGCTCGAGGGCCGCAGCGTCTTTCACGAGCACACCCGCCTGCGCACCGCGGCCAATGCCGGTGACGAGCGCGACCGGGGTCGCAAGTCCAAGCGCGCACGGGCATGCGACAATGAGGACGGCGACGGCGTTGATCAGGCCGTAAATCCACCCAGGATCCGGTCCAAAGACGGCCCAGGCAATGAACGTGAGTGCCGAGAGGCCAAGCACGATGGGTATGAAAATCGCCGACACGCGATCTGCGACGCGGGCGATGGGGGCCTCGCTGTCCTGCGCCTGTTCGACGAGTCGGACAATCTGCGCGAGCAGGGTATCGCGACCCACCTTTTCGGCGCGGAACGTGAAACTTCCGGTGGTGTTGAGTGTGCCGGCGCTGACCCTGCTGCCGGCGGATTTTTCGACGGGGAGCGATTCGCCGGTGAGCATCGATTCGTCGATGCTGGTGGCGCCGGTGAGCAGGACACCGTCGACCGGAAGGGTCTCACCGGGGCGCACGCGCAGCACGTCGGCAAGCTTCACCTCGGACACCGGCACCTCCGTCTCCAGACCATTCGCAGCAACGCGATGCGCGAACTTCGGCGTCAGATTCATCAATGCACGGATGGCGAGATCGGTGCGAGCATGGGCGCGTTGCTCGATGATCTGGCCGAGCAGGACGATGGTGGTCGTGACGGCCGTGGCTTCGAAATAGAGCGGCACACCATGCGGGCCGTGAAAGATGTCGGGAAAGCGGTGTGAGAGCAGCACCGCGACGGTGCTGTAGACGTAGGCTGCGCCCGTGCCGGTCACGGTGAGGGTGAACATGTTGGTGTCACGCTCGACCAGCGACTTCCACCAGCGGCGGATGAACGGTAAACCGCTCCAGAAAAACACCGGCGTGGTCAGGAGAAGCTGCAGCATGCCCGACAGGCGCGGCGTGAGGCGGTGGAAGAAGTGCGGCCAGATCATTTCACCCATCGCCAGGACGAGCACCGGCAGGCTCAGCGCGAGCGCGACCCAGAATCGCGGCCGAAGAAATCGCTCATTCGGCAGTCCCATGTAGACCGGGGACTTCTCTGCCGATTCTTGCTGGTGGGTCATGTTGCCCGCTGCGGTCCCGGGCGCGGGGTGTTGGTGAGAGTGGTTCATGCCAGGGAGACGGAGACGTTTGCGTTTCCTTACAACAGGCGAGCCGCACACCGATCTCGATGGGCGACAAAGGTGGCCCTCCGCCGGGTCCGGCACACCTGACGGGACTGCAGCCACCGCCGGGGTGTCCGTTTAGAGCGGCCCAAGCTGCGTCGCGATTCGTGCCCGCGCGCGACTACTGCGACGCGCCCCGGTCGTCGCAATCGCAATCGAGGCACGCACCCTCCGCGCAGGAGCCGCAGAACTCCTGGAGCTTCTTGCGCAACTCCGCGCGTGCGCGGTGGAGCGTGACACTGGCGTTATTGGCAGTCATGCCGAGCGCGATCGCGGTGGCTGAAACCGGCTGGCCCTCCAGATCGACGAGCCGGAGCAGTTCGGCGTGAGTCGGCTTGAGCGACGGCAGGAGATGCGCGAAGCAACCGCACAACACGCGCTCGGCATCTGAGTCGTCGGCCAGCGTGACGACAGCGGTTGTCCAGGCGTCCTCTCGCCGGCGCGTGGCCTCGCGGCTGCGCGCCTGATCGATGATGACATTCCGAAGAATCTGGTAGAACCAGTCCACGCTCCGTTCGTCGCTCTTCAGTTCGTCGGCGTGCTGGAGCGCCTTGATCAGCCCGTTTTGGAGAAGGTCGTCGGCATCGGTTTCATTTCCGACGCGCGCCACAAGAAAGGCTTTGAAGGCACTGCGGTGGGCGAGCAGTGCGGACACAACGTCGGAGGAGCCGGGCGGTGGCATGCCGCGAATGCTAGCGGTGACTCGCTCCGCGTAAAGCGCCGGATGCTCTCAGCGCGGATGAGTTTACGCTGGCCGCGTCGACATGGAATGTCGCGGCCGCGGCCCACTCGCGTGCAAAAAGCATTGCGGTGACAAGAACGCTGGTCCTGAACCCGTGTGACCAGAACGGTGAGGTGGGCTTCCTAAACGAATCGTGGGCATCGAAGTCGAAGGCTAGGGGGCGCTCGCGCGGGATGAACCCGCATCATCCACGGCGAATCACTGACGGGCTTAGCTCCAGGAGTCACCCAGTCCCGATATTTGTTGTAAAGCCAACCGCCGTCCCCGGCCACGAGTCCTTGATGCCGATATCGACCCGCGCGGCTCTAATTTTACAGTAAAGCGCTGTCCCAGCTGACACGATCGCCCGGCCCGATTGTCTTGGGGCACGTAGTCATGATTTCGCGCGGGCCGACGCCCTCGTGGTTCAGATCGGCTCCGGCACTTACCCTTTCCTCTTTCATCCACCCCACCTCGCCTCTCCCGATGACACCCCTCCGGCTTGTTTTGCGCCATTGCATGCTGAATCTGTTCTTCGCAGCAACCCTGGTTTTCGCGGATCCCCCGCCGAATCTGCGAGTCTCCACGATTCCCGCGCGGCCAGGTTCCGGGCCCATCGTGAAGATCGAGGGAAACCTCGTTACCAAATACATCGCTTGGGGTGATATCGCCGATGACACGACCTTCGACCTGACGGGCATGTTGTTTGACCCGAAGCCGGATCATCCGACTGCAACCGCGTTTTCCGCGGGCGACCAACCCGTGCCGCCAAAGAACCTGCGCATCGTGGGCGGCGTGATCAAGGGGACGATCCCGCTGGAGTGGTCCTGGGTGCTGACCCATGCGTTTGGGGGATCCGGGTTCTACACCGTGGCCAGCGGTCGCCAGGTGATCGAAGGTGCACGAATCCATAACATGCAGGACGGCTGGCGGCCTCGCGAAACCCCGTACTACCGGGCTCGCAGCTATCCCAACAACTCCAGTTTCCACATGCGTCACTGCTACATGACGGGCATCCGGGACGACGCGGTGGAGGACGATGAATTCATGCCCGGCGACATCGAAGACAGCCTTTTCGACGGTGTATGGACGTTTTTTTCGGAGCAGAACGAGCCCATCAACGGCGTCCGTTCCGAAGTCATACCCGCGTGGGGGCCCAACGAGGACCCTGAAGTCCGCATCACGCGTACGCTGGTCCGACTCTCGGTGACTTCGGGCGGGGACAAGGGTCCGGGGACGTGGTTCAAGCGCCACGGCTACAAGACCAAGAACCACTTTATCCGCATCACGGATTCCATCTTCGCGCTGGACAGCATGCCTCGCGCAGGGTGGAACGCGGTGAACTTCCCCAAGGACTCCTCGTTTCACGGCAGGAATTTCCTCCTCTGGCTGGGCGAGCCAGGGAAGTACGGCGCGAAGATTCCGCCCGGGGTGACTTTCCTCGAAGGGCAGGCGGCGAAAGACAAGTGGCATGAGAGCAGGAATGCGTGGCTGGTGGCGCATGGCTACGAGCCGCGTTTGCCGACCGATTGGAATCCGATGGAGGCGCCGGTCGTCGCGCCAAGACCTACGTCCCCTGTCCGCTGATGAACCTTCGATCTCGATTGCGACGCTTCGCCGTCGTCGTCGCCGCGCTGGGCATTCCCGCAGTGTGCGGGGCGACGACTGTCGCGGCGCCCAGGTCCCCGACGCACGTTCGGCACACGGACTCCTCCCCGGCGCATCTGCGTCTGGAATGGAAGGATGACTCAGCGGATGAAACCGGATTCCGAATCTGGCGGAGGGAGGCGGGTGCTCCACGCTGGTGGCTGGCCGGCGAAGTTCCGGCGAATACCACGCACTTCGACGACGGCGGCATGCAGCACGAGACAAGTTACGAGCACCGCGTGGCGGCCTTCAACGCGGTCGGCGAAAGCGCGGGCGTGGAATCCGGGGCTGGCTGCACCCAGCGCATGCGCGCGCACCTCCAGCCGACCCTGGTCCGGCCCGTGGACCATCTTTACGCGGGAGCGCCGAGCGCGCTGGGTCTGCGCGACGGTCGGTTGCTGGTGATCTACTTCATCAAGGAGCTTGCCCGGCCGCGCCTGCACATGAATACGAGCCTCTTTCAAGTGGAATCGGCCGATCAGGGGCGGACGTGGTCGAAGCCGCGGCTGCTGTTCGAGGGCGATCTGAAGACCGCCTGGGGGAAGCCGGCGCTCACCTACCTGCCCGATGGAAGCATCGGGCTGACGTATTCGAAGTTTGGATTGGATGCCAGGTACAAGATCGTCACCCGCGCGCGGTTGTTCGTGCGCTCCTTCGACCATGCCGCGACGTGGTCGCGGCCCGTCCAGGTGAGCGATGATATGTCCGCCAACAACGACACGCTGATCGTGGGCGACAACGGCCGATTGCTGCAGGCTTTGAGCAGCTACGCGCCTGCCGCGCAGATCGTGGCTTCGGACGACCTCGGCGCCACGTGGCGCAACCTCGCCCAAGTGTCGGTCAAGGCCCTGCCTACCGGTGAGGCCGCGCTGACCCACCGTGGCGGCGGACGCCTCCTCTTTCTAAGCCGGCACGAGGCACCTTTCTATTTTCTCTCGGCATCGGAGGACAACGGGGCCACCTGGCAACCCGCGGGAACCCTCTTCCTTGGCGGCGGCGACAATCCCCCGAAGCTGGCTCGCATTCCGGGCACCGACACGCTGGTCGCCGTCGTGCACTCGTGGGGGACGGGCCGCCGTTCCAAGGATCGCCGCCAGCTTGGCTCGGTGATCAGCCGCGATGGCGGTCGCACCTGGGACAATTTTCGGCTGCTTGGGCATTTTCCCGATGGCAAAGACGGTTTCCTGCAGCATTCGCTGACCTTCGTTGGGGATGACGCGTACCTCCTTTACGGAGGCGGTTCGAACGACGACACCGCCGACGGCACGGACCTGCTTCTGCTTCGAGTGAAGAAGGACTTCTTTACCTCTGCCACGCCGTGGCCCTACGACTGGCGCGGGGCGCCGTTGCCATCGGATTCCGCGAAACAGTGACAGAAGGTTTCGGAACCGTCCGATTCAGGACTTTATTCGACGTGTCGTTTTTCCCGCTACCCATCTCCCTTCGACCATGATGATGCGGGGAACCGATGGAATGCCCCGCTCATTGTGATGGAGCAGGGAGAGAAGATGGTCGACGGCAGCTGCGCCGACCATTTCCGAGTTTTGGTCGATACCGGTCGTGCCGGTCATATGTGGGCGCAGATCCACATTGGCCATTCCGATATCCCCCGGAACACGAATATCCAACTCGCGCAGCCAGGCAGCGGCTTCCTCTCCCACGGTGATCACGACATCCGGCCGCTGGTCGAGAATCCATCCGCGGAACGTTTCAAGCTTCCAATCGCGAGCGAGCAAAGGTGCCGCCTCTCGTCCGGGCCACCACAGGCTCTGTCCCGTGAAGAACGCGGCCCGCCAGTGGTGGTTCACCCGATCGTCCTGGTCCGCAGCGACCGCCAGACCCGGGCGGCGGTAGCCGAGCTCCATCAGTTTCTCCATCAGCAACAACATCGACTGGAACTGATGATTGCAGGAGCGATGCAGCGCCGGCTGCCGAAGCGAATACCCGAGCTCCACGGCGGCAACGTGCGACCATCGAAAATGCTGGAAGAGGGGTTCTGGGTGGGGCAGCGGCGCGACGAGGGCGCCGTCGATACCGCGGTTCCGAATGATGTCGCTCAGCCGTTTGTCGGTCATTCCCGGTTCGCGCAGCCAGAACTCGGACAATTCGTAGCCGCATTCCAACGCGCGGCGTTGCGCTCCCTCAAAATACAAGCGCTGGGTGGGCTCGTTTTTCCATCCCCACGGTTTTTCGTACGCGGTCAGATACGCGATCAGATTCGGGAGATGGCGCGTACGTTTTTCCCGAATTCGTTCCATGAGCCGCGCCACGTCCGGATCGGGTCGGTAACCCAGTTTCTTGGCCAGCTCCCGAATGCGAACACGGGTGGCCTCGGAGAGCGACGGGTCGTCGCGGAGGGCGAGCGATACGGTCATGCGGCTGACATTCGCCTGTTCGGCGATCACGCGGAGCGGCACAGGGGAGGGGACTTGGGCGCCCATTGGCGCGACCAGTGAAAGGGAAACCCGCGCAGTTGCAACCGCGCGCTGGGGGCCGACGGGGTGGATCTGGGCGAGATTTTACAGTAAAACCCCGCGGCACCTGACATGGCGGCGCCAGGGCCAAGGATCGGCGGGAGGATCCCTGAATGAACGCCTTTCCGGCAGTCCCCTCAAGTGCCCGTGTGGCAGCTCCGCAGTTCGCGTGCGTGATGCTCGTGGCGTTTCTCGCGTCTGCAACCGCCGTTCAGGCCGACAAGCGCGGGCTCGAGTTCACCGAGAAAAGGGTTGCTGCATGCGCAGTTTTAGCGGGTCCCATGATCGAGGTGACGGATAGCACCCCTTTCGCCCTGACCTCCTGGGTGACGGTGCTGGGGTTGATAGCGCCGGGCTCGTACGAGGTGCCGAAGTCCCGCGGGCGGGGAGGCCGGACATGATGCGCAACACCAGCAAAGCGAGCGACGGTGCTCTTCGTGTGGCGGTTGTGGGCTGCCAGGTGGGGACGCGTCATGCCCGAGCCTTTCAACGGCTGGGCGATCGGTTTCAGGTCGTCGCGGTATGCGATACTCACTTGCCGCGGGCGCGCGCGCTTGCCGAGGAAATCGGTGGAGCGATCGAGATCGCTCCGGATTACAGCGAACTGCTGGCGCGGGGCGGGCTCGACATCGTGAGCATCTGCACGCCGCCTGGACTCCATTTTCGGCACATCCTGCAGGGGCTGGATGCCGGTTGTCATGTCGTCTGCGAGAAGCCGCTGGTCGGCTCCCTACGCGACCTCGATGCGATTGGTGCCGCCGCGACGGGGGCCGGGCGGCGCATTCTGCCGATTTTCCAGATGCGGTTCGGAGCCGGCGTTCAGAAGTTGAAGCGGCTGGTGGACCTCGGGCTCGCCGGCCGGTGTTACCTCAGCACGATCGAGACGGCGTGGATTCGCGGTCCCGAGTATTATGCGGTGCCGTGGCGCCGGAGCTGGCGCGGTTCGCTGGGCGGATGCCTGCTGGGGCATGCGGTGCATGCGCATGACATCTTGAGCCATATCCTCGGACCGGTCGCACGGGTCTGCGCGTTTGCCAAGACGCTCGTGAATCCGATCGAGACGGAAGACTGCGTGTCCGCCTCGCTCGAGATGGCCGATGGTTCCCTTGCGACCCTTTCGGTGACTCTCGGCTCCGCGCGGGAGATTTCCAGGCTGCGATTCTGCTTCGAGCGGCTTGTGGCTGAAAGCAATACCCATCCCTACGAGTATTCAGGCGATCCTTGGACCTTCACCGGAAACTCGCCGCAGATCGATCGCGAGGTGACCGCGGCTCTGGAGCAGTTCCGGCCCGGGCCGGAGGGGTACGACGCGCAGTTCATCGGATTGCACGAAGCGCTTCGCTGCGGCTGCCCCTGCGTCGTCACGCTGGAGGAGGCACGCGCCTCGATCGAGCTCGCGTCCGCGCTGTACACCTCGGCCAGGCAGAGCCGTGTCGTCGAGCTCCCGATCGGCCCCCACGACCCCGTGTATCACGGATGGGAGCCGGGAAGCGCTGAAATCCCGGATGGCATCCCCATTTCCTGATCCGCAGAGAGAATCCCGAATTCGCCTCCCCAAACGAGTCCATGCTCGGGCTCCCCGGTACCCGGTTTTAACCGTTTCGCGTAAACCTAGTCTTCGCTCCACACCCATGATGACACGACGAGAATTCAACTGGAATCTGGCGGGCGGGGCCGGCGTGGCGGCGATGGCCGGCGCGCTTTCCTCCCTGGCACGCGCGCAGGCTCCATCCGCACCGTCGGCGCGGCCCAACATCGTGCTGATTGTCTCGGACCAGCACAGCCACAAGTTCAACGGATTCGCCGGTCATCCGATCGTATCCACCCCAAACCTTGACCGAATCGCGGCGCGTGGAGCGCAATTTCGAAACGCATACTGCAACAGCCCGGTGTGCACTCCTTCGCGCACGGCGCTGGCGACGGGCATGTACGCTTCCGACTGCAATTCGTTCTGCAATGCGAGCGTGTGGGATGGGAGCCGGCCGACCTGGGCGACGAGCCTCAGAAAGGCCGGTTATCGGTGCTTTGCCACGGGGAAGCTTGACCTGAATCCTGAATTTGACTCCGGATTTGAAGAAAGCGTCACCAGTCACGGCCACTCCCGGAATCCCGATCTGACCGCGTTTTTCCGGCGACCCCTGTGCATGAGGGTGGACATCCGGTCCCAGATCGATGGCAGACGACGGACTGAGGCATCGTCAGATGTCGGGGCGGCGCAGCGGACAATTGACTTTATCCGGTCTCAGAAGGGAAAGAGCCCCTGGGCCGCTTACTGTGGATTGTACCTTCCCCACCCGCCGTTCGTGGGGTTCGGGCAACGCTACGACGACTACGAATCCCGCGGTGTCGACATGCCCCGGGTGACCCTCGCTGATCTCGAGGCGTTGCATCCCGTCTATCAGCAAATGCGCCACTTCAATAACATCGCCACCCCCGTCGGAGATGATCGGATCAGACGTGCGCGCATAGCCTATTACGCCATGATATCGGAAGTCGACGAATACGTGGGTCGGATCTGGGAGGCGTTGGAGGAAACGGGCGCCTTGGAGAACACCGTGTTCGTCTATACTTCCGACCACGGCGAGTGTCTGGGGGAACACGGCCTGTGGTCGAAAAACAATCTCTACGACGTTTCAGCGCGTGTTCCCCTGATCATGGCCGGCGCTGGCGTGGCACGGAAAACCGACGTGGAAACGCCCGTGTCCCATGTCGACCTCGTCCGCACGCTCCTTGAGCTCGCCGGCGCGGAAAAATCTCCCGATCTGCGGGGACACTCCTTGCTTCCCCTGATGAGCGGTGAGCCGGGAGACCACCCCGGATGGGCGTACTGCGAAAGTCATTGCGAGGGGAACGCCACGGGCACCTTCATGATCCGCGAAGGCGATTGGAAATACATTCATTTCACCTGGTATCCGGGTCTGCTCTTCAACGTGAAGGATGATCCAGATGAGCTGAACAACCGAATCGCCGATCGCTCGGTCAACGCGGTGCGAAAGCGGCTCGAGGATTTGCTTCACTCCCACGTCGATCCCATGCGAATCACCGAGCAGGCGTTCTCAGTCCAGACAGCCAAAATGAAGCAATTCATGCAGGGGTTGAATGACGTCCAGCTCCTGGGAAAATTCCAGGGTCGGCTGGGAAGGGGGCAGGCAGCCGCGCTGCTCGGCGCCCATCTGGGCCGTCCTCTCATTTTACAATAAAGCAGAATCCCACTGGAAGGGTTCAATCGTTCGTCTAATCTGCGGGTCAACCGTTGGTCAGTTCCGCCCCATGCAGCACGGAGGAAGCCTTGGGACGGCCACCGTTCAGACCCGATCTTTCAACAAACCCCACCTGTCATGCGCTACCCCGTACCCCCGTTCCCGACACCCTGGAATCGCATCCCGCCACTCTTTCTTCTTTCCCTCGTCATGGCCGTCCCCGACTGGCTTCGGGCCCAGGCGACGAAACCCATAAAGGAGGAAAGCGGCGAGGAGTCCGTCGCGCTTTCGCCGTTTCGCGTCGACACGACCAAGGACGAGGGCTGGTTGGCCAGCAACACGATGCTGTCCAGTCGAACGAACCAGGAGCTGAAGAATGTCCCCGTGACGATCGAATCGCTGACCCAGGAGTTCATGCGGGATGTCGGCGTCCATGACGCCTATGGCGCCGCAGCCTTTATCGCCAATTCGCTCAATGTTCCGGAAGCCGAACGTCTCGAGTCCACCGGTCAGGAGACGCCCGATAGCAATCGTTACTCCTACCGGGGGATCCCAAGCGAAGGCGGTCCGAAAAAGAACCTGTTCTCGTGGATGACTCCCTCCGACAACTACAATGTGGAGCGTATTGATTTCGGTCGCGGATCCAACTCGCTGCTTTTTGGAGATTCCGAGCCTGGCGGTCAGGGCAATATCTATACCAAGAGGGCGCGCCCAGGCCGCAACTTTGGCGACGCCTACCTCCAGCTTGGCTCCAAGAACGCGTACAGGGCGGATCTGGATTACAATTTCTCGTTATCCAAACGGCTGGCGGCGAGGGTGAATGTCACGAAACACTACACGGAGAATTATTACGACTGGTACGAGGCGGGCGAAGAGGCCGCGCATGTGGCGTTGCAGTATCAGCCGTTTAAAAACACCATCTTGCGGGTCGAGGGGGAGAAGGGGCACTACGATCGCAATCTCGTGACCAATACGCTGCGGCGATTCCAGACGCGGTCCAATGGAAGGGGTTTCAACCAGAGGTACACGGTTCTTCCGGACAACTCCGTGATCGACAACCGGCTGCTGCCCGCGGTCGATCGCACGGTGGGGGGCGGGGTGCTTTTCGACTATCTCGATGTCAACGGCGGTCCCTCCAAGGAGATGAGCTGGGAGGGTTATCGTACGCTCGATCAGGATTTCTATAATTACTCGGTCTATGTCGAGCAGAGGATCGGGAAGGTGGGGCTGGAGGTCGCTGCCATCCGTCAGTTTCATCAGCGCACCCAGGATCAGTCACGACATAACAATCAGGTCCGGACCGATTCAAACAACCGTCCCTTCATGGATCACTCGTGGACGTGGGTGCAAAGCAAGGACACCGAGGACACGGTCCGCATCACCGCCGTGTACGACTGGCAGGCGACCCGCTGGATGTCGCAGCTCTTTGTCGCGAACGCCAACTGGACCGAATGGCGGCGGATAAGCCATTCGCTGCAGGAACGAAATTTTGCCGATACCGGCGGCCCGGCCGCCGCGGCCGCGCGGCCTTGGTACCGCGTGTACCTTGATGACCCGAGCAACTACCAGCAGCAATTCCTGAGACGGCACGACGTGCCGAAGAGCGCGACCGTCGACATCCGGCCCTGGGTGAACAACTCGTTCCAGCAGCTTTTCCCGCAACGGGATTTTTCCCTCTCAATGAGCGGACGCTATTTTGACGGACGGCTCTTCTCGATGGTTGGCGCGCGCCTGGACCGCGGTTACCGGCTGACCTCGGTGCCTTGGGGCACCGCGAATCGGACGACCACCGGGGAGGCGGTTCCTCCCGGCAGTTACGACGAGCATCCGGAGCGCTTTATTCTCGACCCGGCGATACCTGGGCTGAACGAGCTCACCGACAGTTACGGACTGGTCTACACCCTCAATTCAAGAATCAATCTCTACACGACGATTTCGGAATCGTTCCGTCAGGCCAACGGCGCCGCGGTGGATTTTTCGGGCGAGCCCATCGGTCAGCAGCGGGGCAAGACGTTTGAAGTCGGGATCAAGTCTGATTTCTTCAACAAGCGAATGTCCCTGAATTTGAACTATTACGACCTCGAGCGCAGCAACGTGGAGTTCAACTTCAACCTGCAGGGCATGACGCTGGATGAGCTCGAGGACGTGCTGAATCCCAACAACCTCAATCCCGGCGCCCCCGGCTACGTATTTGTCGACGTTGCGCGCGAGAAGCGGAAGCAGTTTTCCGAAGGCGTCGAGTCCACGTTTCTGTTTTATCCCGGGGACGGCTGGAACATAAAGGTGTCGGCGGCCTATAAGAAAGTGACACAGGATGAATCGATGCCGAGACTCCGGCAGTATGTGGCCGCAGCCACCGCTCGGGGAGGTGAGGATCCCACACTCCTCTCCGAGGCGCAGACCATTATTCGACTGAGTGGCCTGGACGGACAGGAAATCGTGGGGCGCCATGGGGCGCGGTTCAGTTTCTCCTACGCGGTCAAGTACGCGTTCAATCGCAAGACCGCCTTGAAAGGGCTGAGTCTGGGAGTAAATGGTCAATACAACGACGACTTCATCTTCAATTATCTCGTTCCCGATGGTTCCAGGGGCGGAAAGCTCCTTACGGTAAATGGATTCCTCGGATACCAGACCCGCGTTTTCAAGCGCCCCACGGTCTTCCGGTTGAACATCGAGAATCTGGTGGAGAGCGAGTATATCACACGGACCACGTATCTTTTCAACGGTGCGCTTCAGGGCAACAACGTCTATGGCCCGCCTCGCGCTTTCGCGTTGTCTGCATCGACCACGTTTTGATGCGTTTCAAGAATCCTCTCACAAGTGCTCCCTCTCACGCTTCGCTTGAGTGGAGCCGATCAACGGGATGAAACCTAACTGATTGATGTTTGTCCGAGTGGCCGGCGGGAATGCATGGAAAGTGTCTGCTCGGTGACATGTGGCCCGCAACCGCAGTTCCGTGAAGGGGTCCAGGTTAGGGCTTCGACGTCGGTGTCATGCGACGCGCGATGTAGTCATCCACCACCGCTTTGCTGACGACGTATTTCCACCCTTCTGCGGTGTGCTGAAATACCAGTCCCGATACAACGGCGCCAGGCAGCATAAGCGTCACGCGTCCCTCCTTGATGGGTTCCATCTTGGCCAGCGCCAGAACCTCGCTCCCGGGATACGGTTGTTCGATGCCATTGTGGACGATGATGGCCGCGGCAAGTGCCTCCACGGAATTCCACTCGGCTCGGAGCCCGGCCGGGATTCCGGAGTAGATGGCCTCTGCCTGGGGTCCGGCCTCGGCGTCGATGATGAAGAGTTTCGCCATCGTGGCCACGTCACCCTGATCGCACGCCCAAGCCATCGTCTGCAGCGTAGCGACGGGGGTCGTCTGCCCGGCGTTGAGGTAGGTCCGCGCTGGCCAACGCGGCGTTTCGCCCACCGACGCGGGTCGATGGTTCATGGGATCAGAGGCCACCTGGGTCGGAGCTTGCACGGCATGATCCGCAGCACCCTGAACCTCAGGACCACGGGTGAGCGGTCGAGCGGGCTCTCGCCGACTGATGGCCAGTCGCAGGTAGGCGTTTTCTTTCCTCAAACGCGCGATCTCGTGGTCGCGTTCCAATCGGGAGTAGGTGTAGCTGCAATACGCACCCGCTGCGGCGAGCAAGGAGGTGAGCAGCGTTATCCTGAGGACGCCCATGGTGGTCGTTCAGTTGAGGCCCAATTTCACCACGAGCTCGTTGTTCAGCAGCTTCATCAGTCCCGCATCGCTTCCCGGCCTGATCGAAAACTGGATCTTCCATCCTCCTGGGGTTCGCACCAGAGACCAGCCATTCCCAGTCGATCCGGCCTTGCGCAAGACCGTTCGCTCAGGGCCGACTTCGGTCGCGACGAACTGCCGGATCTGCTCGACTCCGGTCGGGGGCTTCAACACAGCGGAAATCAACTGCGCCCGGATGAAGAGTGCTTCCGGGGACCGGTAGCGCGTCCGGATCGATTCGGGCGCTCGGGCGTAGAGCCCTGCCAACTCCTTTCGCCCTGCTTCGTCGAACGTGATCAGCCTGGCCACGGCATCGGCATTGCCCGTGTCACACGCCCACGCGTAGCTCAGCAAGGCATTCTCCGGCGTCGCCTGGCCATGGTCGCTATGCCTGCCAAGCGGTTCCGCCGGTTTTTCCGTTGTCCGCTCTTTGGCCTGCAGCGGGGCGGGTGTTGCCGGCGTGGCCACCGCCTTTGTTGCCGGAGCGATCGCGGGCTCAGGTCTCAAAGCTGCCAAGGCGATGGAGAGCCTCGCGTTCTCCGTCCGCTGGGCAGCCAGTTCGCTCCGGCTGACACGTGCTTCCGCCAGAGACCAGCCCATGCCGGTGATTCCTGCCACCAACCCCGCGCCGATCCAAAGCGCCGCCGCTTTTTTCAAGGCCAACAAGGTGAGGAGCGATGCGAGGGTGCCGGCTGGGGCTGCCGCGATCGCCGCCGTCGTCACGCTGGTCGCCAGACCGGCCGGAGCGGTCGCCAGCGTTTGGTTTGCCAAGAGCAGTCCCAGGGCCGACGCCGTGGAACCGACCCCGCGTTTACTCAACTGGGCGCGGAGTTTGTCCAGAGCCCGCTCCGTGCGCATCCGGGCGGTGTTTTCGGATAGATTCATGCGGGCCCCCACCGCGGCAAAGCTCAGCCCGTCAAAGAAGCGCAGCAGCACGATTTCGCGGTCCGCCTCCTTGAGATCGTCCATGGCCTCATCAATCACCGGGCGCAGGTTTTCCCAGTCGGCCTGGGGTTCCGGGGAGGAAGTATCCGCCATGGCAGTGAGCGATTGGGTGAGCTTTTGGTGACGAATCGCGGTGCGGGCGGCATCGATCGCTGCATAGCGGGTGCTGCGATGCAGCCACCCCGTCAGCGCCGGGTGGTGTTGCAGCGCGGCCGCTTTGCGCGCGAGATCGGTGAAGACTCGCTGCGCCACGTCCTCCGCCAGGTGGGTGCGCCCATGGGTTCGTCGCAGGGCCGCTGCATAGACGAGATTGAGATGCCTCCGGACCAATTCGGCAAACGCCCGGTCATCGTGCGCTGTGACGTAGCGGCGGAGGAGTTCGGCATCGGTGGGCATCCGGGATCAACGGTATAACCGCTCCCCGATGAAAAACCGCACAAAATCGTTTCTTCCTCACTGTGTCGCTCAACCCCGCTCCTTGAACTCAGGCCCAGGTGCGTAGTCCGATGAGTCCCCAGGCGAGGCCATACCCGGTGATGAAAGCGAGACCCAACGTCACGAGCACGGCATGCCAGTAGGCGAAGCGGTTCATCGGCGTTCGTCGGTGCCGCCAGAGCCCGATCGCGCTCACGATCACGCTCACAGGAAGCAGGAGGGTGTCCAGCATGAGTCCAACTGACCAGAGATTCACGGTTCCCAGGATGTGGACATGCCCCTCCTGAAAGTGGAGGTAGAACGCGATGAACCCCACGATGCTGACCGCCCCCAGCAAGGGCCATGCGCGTGGCCCGAGCGGACCGGCCTGCTTCAATCGTCCGAAAACGAGACGAAGCCCCCAGACCACGGCAAACATGACGGCACTGATCAGGATAGCGAACGAAGCGAGCATCCCGTAAAACACGGACCAGAACCCGACCGCCGAGATGCGTCGGAATGTGCCTTCAAAACATTGCAGCAACCTTTCACCCTGTTCTCCGGTGATCACGGCCAGCTCTGGCTTGGCTCCGTCGTTCAGACGGAAGAGATCGCCGGACACCGGAACCCAGCGCCAGGACCCCGGCATCATGATCATTTCCTTCTCCTCCACCCGGATTCTGCGGAGGTTCCGGAAACCCTCCACAAAGTCAGTGTAGCCCTCGTTGCGCGGAGCGATGTTCACATAGAGCCCGTTGAAACTCTGCTTCAAGGAGGCCGGCATGGGACCCGCTGGCGGGAGCGCTTTCTCGGGGACACGGCGCATGGCGTAGAGCCGCACCAAATTATTCACCCGCGCAAAGGTACCCGCTCGATTCGAGTTGAGCATGACCACGAGGCCGAGGCCGAGCTCCGGGCAGTATTCGATGGTGACAAAACACGCATCGCGGTTGCCGTTGTGGCCATGCCACTCGTAGCCGCGCGAGAACATCGCCCGGTTGTACAGACCATAACCAACCGTCACCCCGGATTGTGCGGCCGGTAGCGTGGTGGGCACTTCCAGCCGGTCAATCGATGCTTCCTGCAGAAGCTGACGCCCGTCAAAACGGCCGCGCTGCAAGTGGAAGCGCACGTAGTTGGCCATGTCTTCGACCGAGGCGCTCACGGCACCCGACGGACGATAGAGAAGGTGTGAATAGGGTGCCACCGTGTGGCTCCGACCCCAATACATCGTGGTCAGGTTCGTTTGCACCTCCGGTGTCAGGAAATACCCTGCGGTGTGCATCTGGAGCGGGACGAAAAAGTGGTCGCGCACGTAGTCCTCAAACCGTTGCCCCGATGCCTTCTCGATCACGGCGGCCACCAAGGCGGGCCCGACACTGCTGTAGGCGTAGCGCGAGCCAGGACGCCAGCGGATGACGCGGTACTGAGGGGCGAAATTCAGGGCCTGCGCCAGAGTGACAGGAGCGGGGTCGTTGTGCGCGTATTCACTGAAACGACAATCCGGGATGCCCGAGGTATGCTCCATCAAGTGCACGAGGCGCACGGGATCGGTGGATTCCCAGGCATTCTCCACCGGATACTCCGGCACCCATTGCCGTAGCGTATCGGTGAGCTTGAGTTTCCCTTCCTCCTGCAACTTCAGCGCCGCGAGCGCCACAAACTCCTTCGACACCGAGCCGATGCGGAACAGGGTCTTGGTTGTGACCGGCTTGTTATCGGCTTCGTCTGCCAAACCCAGTCCTGCCATCCACTCCACCTTGTCACGGGACACGAGCGCCACCGCCGCCCCAGGCGTGTGCCCCTCCTTGAGCACGGCCTCAATCGCGCGCTGTAACTCCTCAAGGGTTTGCGGTCCCTCATACTCAGCCCGGACAAGCCGGCCGGCGAGAAGCAGGATCAGGCAGAGATAAAATTGGGGCTTCTTGAGCATGGGAGCGCGAGGGGTCTTCCCACCTTAACCGCTCGCCGATTCAAGATCGCACAACGCACCGCAGAATTTTGTGGTCGAAGAAGCATCAGACGAGTCAGTCCGGCCCCCCCCCACATCCACCCTCGGCTGGGCGCTTGACGGATGCCAAAGGCACGGGGGCGCCCGGCAACGGCCACGGAGCTCCTTTCGGTGATGTCGACGCCAACTCCCGCGATTCCGTTACAGAGCGGCCACGCAGATGCCTTCTGCGGCGCCGACCTCACGGGCCGGGTCTTGGCGTCGTGTCGGTACGCGGATCGGTGATCTCAGTGAGCGGGATGGTCCGACGTTCCGCGGCGGAGCGGCGGGCGGCCTCGAGGATCTTCATGACGATTAGATTGTTCGCGAGCGAGCTGGGATTCTCGACCGGATCGTGGCCGGCGCGCACGGTGGCGGCGTACCAGCGGTGCGCGTTGCGTCGCTCTGTCACGGCCTCCCGTTCCTCGTCCTGGGTCGCCTGAGCCGAACGGATGCGATAGCGGCGGTCATTCAGGGTCACCAACGAGCCGCGTTCTCCGTACAGTGCGGCGTCCTTTCGGGCATAGGGCCACTGCCACGAACCGATGCACGTCACCTGGAGATCTGGGTAGACCAGATGAATCGTGGCGTGATCATCGCAGTCAGGGTACGAAACGGGGTCGAATCGGGAAAGGGAGGCCGACACCGATTCGGGAGGACGGTTGTCGAGCCACCACGTGGCCAGGTTCGCGCCATAACAGCCGAAGTCGAACAGGGCGCCGCCCCCGGCCCGTTCCGGATCGCGCAGCCACTCGAGGAACTCCGGGGAGGTGCCACGCCGGGCCGGTCCGTTGTGCCCGGCCTGCACGTAGAGCTGCCGGGGACGGCCGACCTGACCCGGGGCGGCGAGCGCCGCCTTGGCTTCCACGAAGGCGGGATACCAACTGGTTTCAAAATTGGTGAGTACGAGGGTGCTGTGCTTTCCCGCCAGGTCGCTCATCTCCACGGCGTCTCGCCAGGAGATCGCGAGGGGCTTTTCCACAATGGTGTCAACACCGCGCACCGCGGCGGTGCGCACAATCTCTAGGTGTGTCCGCGTATCAGAGAATACCCATACGGCCTCCGGCCTTGTTTGATCAATCGCTTCGCCCAGACTCGAAAACCGATGGACTGCGGCGAGCTGAGGACGCGAACGGAACTTCTCCCACACCGGCTCACTTTCCTCCCAAAGCCCGACCAGTTCGATCACCTGGGGATCAAGCGATCGAAGAAATCCAGACACATGCCCATGCCGCAGACCGGCGAGGACCACGCGCAACGGCGGGGTCGCGCCCGCCGCGACGCCCGGGGTTGCCTCGATCCACCCTAAGGGCAGAATCAGCAGGAGCGTTAACCGTAAATTCGATTTCATAGGGTGAGGGGGCTCGCGTCACGTTGCTTCGACTACGGCACCGGCCTTCGGCAGCGCGGTGCGGTCGCAGGGGGGCCACGTTGCCGAACCCATGGCGTCAAATCGACCAGCCCGGCCGGTACTCGTAACCCGGCAGCAGAAAACGGTCGGCGTCGGGACGATTCGGAAACCGCATGCCTGCGCTGTCCCACTGAAGGAATCCCCGCGCCCTCAAGGCAACGACGCCGAGCAACACCAGTTCCGTCAGATTGGCCGCGTAGTCAAAGTTGGAGCCGCATGCCGGCCCGCCGCGAATGGCCCGGGCCCATTCAACGAAGGGTCCGCCCTGGACGCGGGCGATGGTCTTGGCTGGAAGCTGTCCGGCCAGTTCCTGCATCCGCGATTCGGGCAGGAGCCGTGCGGTTGCGCTGTGCGACCCGACCGAGAGGATGCCCTTGGTCCCATAGAAGAGGCTGCCGCCGCCCTCGTTGTGCTTGAAGCCCGGCACCGGCTGCGGGGGCCGCAAGGCTCCGTCGAACCAGCGCACCTCGACCGGCGCGCGTCGGGCTGTGCCGGCGAATTTCCAGCCAATGGTGGAGGAATCCGGAAAGGTCTTTGGAAAAACTTCGCTGGAAGCGGCCTCGATGCTCTCGGGTGCTGCCAAATCGAGCGCGTAGACGGCGGCATCCAGCTGGTGGCAGCCCATGTCTCCCAGCGATCCACAGCCAAAGTCGACAAAGCTGCGCCAGAGCGACGGTGCAAGAGACGAGCGATAGGGGCGCTGCGGTGAAGGCCCGAGCCAGAGATCCCAGTCAAGGGTGGGGGGTGGCGCTTCGGCGGTTTCCGGGACATCCGGATCAAAGCGTGCCGGATGAAACCAGGGCATGCGCGGTCGATCGGTCCAGGCATGCACGGTGTGAACCTCGCCGATCAATCCGGCCGCGATCCACTCGCGCGCCAGCCGGATGCCCTCCGCCGCGCGCCCTTGGTTTCCCATTTGCGTGACGACCCCCGCCGCCCGGGCGGCGGCATGCAGGCGTCGCACTTCCTGAATGCACCGGCAAAGCGGTTTTTCCACGAAGACGTGCTTTCCGGCCGCAATCGCGGCCATGGCTGCCGGGAAGTGACTGTGGTCAGGGGTGGATACGACAACCCCGTCGATCTGATCTGCCATGCGGTCGAACATCTGCCGATAGTCCTTGAACCACCGCGCATCGCTGAATTCTTCCAGAATTGGACGCGTCTGCTCGCCGCGCATGGTTTCGGTCCGACCTCGCTGTTCGTCGACGTCACAGAACGCCACATACTGCTCGTTCTGCAGCGCGGTGAGCGCTGCCTTGCCGCGTCCTCCCACTCCGATTTGCGCCAGGCGCAGGCGGGAATTCGCCTGGGTGGAGTTGGCGGACACGAAAGGGGACAGGACGGCGAGGGAAGCGGCCGAGGCACTGGCCGAGAGAAACTGCCTGCGGGTTTGGGAGGGGACGGGCGACATGGAAAGGGTGACGCGGTTGCGGGGCGTTAGGGAGGAAAAACGGGAGCTGTTCACGCCGTGAGCGCGGGAATGCGGAAACCCTCGCGTCCCTGGCGTTTGAAGAGCGGAGATCGACTCGCCGCCGCATCGATCTCCCGGTCCTCCCCGCTCACGCGCAGCCCCTGGGGATCCATCGTCAGGAGCGGACCCATCACCGAGGGTACCTGGTCCACATCGACGGTGTTCGCCTTGAGATGGTCGAGGACGCGACCATGGGTTTCCTGCGTGAGCGCACTGCCCCGGATGGCCTCAGCCAGTCTGGTGTTGGCGACGTCCCGTCCCAGGCAGTAGGACAGGTTGGCGACATGGCAAAGGGCAGAGGAGAGGTGGCACTCCTCGGCGCGCGCTCCGGAAACCGTGCGCGTCTGGAGCGCACGCACGAAATTGGCGCGATGACGGCCGAGGGTGTTCTTCGACCATTGATTCAGTTTTCGATGGTTGTGGTCATAGGCGACAACCGTACCCGATTCACTGACGGTCAGGTAACCGTGCTCACAGTGAACCACCACGCCAATACGGGTCCCGCGGTAGGCGTCCACCGCGCGCAATCCCGATTTCTGGGGCAGGCCGCGCACCTCGAAAATGAGAGGAGCGCGTTCATAGTTGAAAACCGAGACCAGGGTATTGGGTGTCTCGGCATCATCCTGAAGCCCAAAACGGCCGCCAAAACTCATCACCGACGGCGGCAGGGCCGACTCACCGAGGAACCAGCGGGCAACGTCCACTTGGTGAATACCCTGATTGGTGATGTCACCTCCGCCATAGTTCCAGAACCAGTGCCAGTCATAGTGGACGGGACCGTAGCGGGGAGAGTTCCGGTGCGGAGGCACGAGGTCCGCCGGCCCCGTCCAGAGGTCGTAATCAATGGTCGCCGGAACCGGGTGCGTGGCGGAGAAATGGCCGATCGATTCGCGGAGTTTGTAGCAAAGACCGCGGACCCACAGCACCTTCCCGAGCGCACCCGAGCGGATGTGGGCGATCGCCTCCTGAATGTCCTCGGAGGATCGATTTTGGGTGCCGGCGAAAACCATGTTCTTAGGATGTGCACGTTCCGCGGCCAGCACCTGACGACCCTCCCACACATTGTGCGAAAGCGGTTTCTCGCAGTAGACGTCCTTCCCTGCCTGCAGGGCCCAGATGGTCTGCAAGGCGTGCTGGTGATTGGGCGTGGCGATGACGACAGCGTCGATCAACTTGTCCTCGAGAAGTTTTCGGTAGTCGCGGTAGGTCGTCACCTTGAACCCGGCCTTTGCGCACTCCTCGGCCCGCTCGGCGAGGATCGTGCTGTCGACATCACAAAGTGCAACCAGACGGGTTCCGGGCATCTTGAGGTAGGTTCGCATGTGGCCCTTGCCTTGTTGATGCAGACCGACAACCGCCACCTGGATTTCGCCGTTGACGAGCGAGGGTGACCCGGTTGCGGCCAGGATGCGGGGTGCGGCGCTGGCGCCAATGAGGGAGGCTTTGAGAAATCGCCGACGGGTGAACTTCATGGGAGGGTTACGGGGAAGGGGAGCCGCGCCGAGTTGCCGCCGTCTGCGCGGGTCGCGGGCGGTGGCCGTCTGGCGGGAGACCGGCCGTGGATCCACGTGTTGCCGAAACCACGACGGTCCCGTGCTGGATGTCGGTCGAACCGGGACAATCTGTTACGCGGATCTTCCCTGCCTGTGCAACTTTGCGCCCTGTCGTACCCTGGGTCAGTCGGAGTGGGTGGACCGGTGGATGGTGAGATTCCTGTAACAGAATCGCGTCCCTGATCCGACTTCCCCCATACGACCGACTCATGATTCGTATCCTGACATTCATTGTGGCGCTGGCAATCGGCGGGCTGGCCGCCCGAGGGGCCGAGGCCGGGACCACCGGCGCGCGCTGGAACATCCTCTTTGTCTTTGCCGACGACCTGGGGCGCTACGCCGGAGCCTATGCAAGGATTGACGGACGTCCGGGTCTGAATGCCATGGTCCAGACCCCGCACATCGACCGCATTGCACGCGAGGGTACGCTTTTCCGGAATGCGTTTGCCAATTCACCTTCGTGCACCCCGTCGCGGAGCGCGCTGCTTTCCGGGCGTTACTTCTTCAACACCGGCCTGGGAGCGATTCTCCGTGGAGCGGTCTGGGATCCTTCCATACCGAGTTTTCCTCTTCTCCTGCGCGATGCCGGCTATCACATCGGCAAGAGTTACAAGGTGTGGGGACCAGGCACTCCGGCGGATGCGCCGTTCGGAGGCCAGCAGTACGCCTACGAGCAGGCCGGCAAGGAACCCAACCACTATTCTGAAAGCGTCCGCCAGCGCGTCGCCAAGGGTGAGACGGTCGATGCCGCCCGAGCCGCCATACTGTCGCAGATCCGGAACAACTTCGATGATTTTCTTCGCGAGCGCCCGGACGGGAAGCCTTGGCTCTACTTTCTGGGGGTGACCAACACGCACCGTCCCTGGGTGAAGGGCTCCGGTCAGTGGCTCTGGAACCTCGATCCCGAGCGACTGAAGGGAAAACTGCCGGCCTTTCTGCCGGATGTTCCCGAGGTCCGCGAAGACGTGGCCGATTACCTTGGCGAAGTGCAGGCGGTCGATGCCTACGTAGGCACCCTGCTGGAACGTCTGGAACAAACCGGTGAGTTGGAGCGCACGCTGATCGTCGTCAGTGGCGACCACGGAATCCCCGGGTTTCCCCAGGGCAAATGCAATCTGTACGATTTCGGAACCGCCGTTACACTCGCGGTCAGGGTGCCCGAGGGTATGAAGGGGCGGGTGGTGGATGACTTCGTCAGCCTTCCCGACCTCGCGCCCACCTTCCTCGATCTTGCGCAGGTTCCCGTGCCGGCCGGTCTGTATGGGCGCTCGCTGCTGCCCCTCCTGACGTCGTCCCGTCAAGGGCAGGTGGACGAGACCCGCACCTGGGTGATCGTCGGCCGGGAGCGCCATGTCGATGTCGCGCGGGAGGGAGCGCTTCCCTATCCCATGCGCGCGCTGAGGACGAACGAGTTTCTCTATATCCGCAACTTTGAGCCGGATCGGGCGCCCCTGGGGGATCCCTTTTCGGCATTGAGTCCGGCGGCGCTGAGCAGCGGTGAAGTGGCGCGCAACAACCGCATTGGATTCATGGATATGGACGCCGGCCCGACCAAGGCCTGGCTCATTCAGCACCGGGAGGATGCCTTCGGCCGTCCCTTCTATGAAGCCACGTTCGGCCGACGACCCTTGGAGGAACTCTACGATCTTCGCCGGGACCCCGATCAAACCCGCAACCTGGCGCAGGACCACGCCTACGCCGATGTCCGTGCCGGCCTGGAGAAGAGGCTGCTGGCGCACCTGCGCGAGGCGGGAGACCCCCGGGTGATTGCGACGCCCAGCGCCTTTGATCGGCCTCCGTTCACATCCCTCGCCAAAGGAAAGTCGAAAGATTGAATCATGCTCACCGCTGTCACACTTCGATACGTGCTCGTCTCCGCCGCCCTGGTCTCATCCGTCCTTGCGAAGGAGTGGACCAAGGAGGAGACGGAACAGCATGCGCCGGTGCCGCCGGTGGTTGATAGTCCCGAAGGGGGAACACCCGCCGACGCTGTGGTCCTCTTCGATGGCAAGGATCTTTCGGAATGGGTCCCGGTGCGACCCGACTCGCCGACCTGGGGGTTGGTCGATGGCGCCCTTGTGGTGAACCCGGCGGGTTCGCACCTGAGAACCCGTCGTGAGTTTCGAGACGTTCAGCTTCACCTGGAGTTCCGGACCCCTTCGCCGGCTTCCGGATCGGGTCAGCAGCGAGGAAACAGCGGCGTGTTCCTGATGGGGCTCTACGAACTGCAGATCCTCGACTCGTATCAGAACTCCACCTATGTGAACGGTCAGGCTGGCGCTGTCTACAAGCAAGCCCCGCCGCTGGTGAACGCCTCTCGGCCTCCGGGTGTCTGGCAGACGCTCGACCTCCTGTTCCTTGCGCCCCGCTTCGCTCCCGACGGCAAGCTGCTGTCGCCCGCCCGCCTCACCGTCCTGCACAATGGCGTCTTCGTTCAACATGATTTCGCGATCCGGGGGACCACTGTGAACAAGGGCCTCCCGGTCTATGAACGACACGGCGATCGCCTGCCCATCGTGCTGCAAAACCACAAGAATCCCGTGGCGTTCCGACGCATCTGGGTTCGTGAGATCCAGGTGCCGCCGGATTCCTCGGACCCCGCGTCGTGAGTCGATCCGCCCCGCCCGCGCCGAAGATGACTCCAACGCGTCCCTCTCTACCCAGCCCGCTCCCCTTCGCCCGTGATTTCGCCTGAATCCAGCCGCCCCGCTCCGTGTGCCGGTGTTTCCCGCCGCCTTGAAGATTGTTTCCTGACGCGCAGGGAGTTTCTCGGCCGCACCGGATTCGGTCTCGGGGCGCTCGGCCTGGCCGCGTTGGAGGCGAAGGACTCGCGGCACGAGCCCGCAGCGAAGATGGCGGGCACCGGCAGACTCGGGCGGGCTCGTGCCCTCATCCACATCTTTGCCCAGGGAGCACCCTCGCAGGTGGACACCTGGGACCCGAAACCGTTGCTGCGCGCCCGGCACGGGCAGGCGCTGCCCGGAGGAGGCGTGGCACTCGGTTCGGCGTTCAGCTTCACCCGGAGGGGCACCACCGGGCTGGAAGTGAGCGAGGCCTTCCAACACACCGGCGCCCTCGCGGATGACCTGGCCGTGGTGCGCTCCATGTGGACGGACATTCCCGCCCATGAGGTTGCGACCGTTTTCATGAACACCGGTTCGGCCCGCCCGGGACGCCCCAGCCTGGGCTCTTGGCTGCTCTATGGGTTGGGCAGCGCGAATGAGGACCTGCCAGGTTTCATCGTACTCCGCGGTCCGCGGCTTCCACTGGGCGGCGTGACCAAC
The DNA here is from genome assembly GCA_046346755.1 of Opitutaceae bacterium. Taxonomy (GTDB): domain Bacteria; phylum Verrucomicrobiota; class Verrucomicrobiia; order Opitutales; family Opitutaceae; genus UBA6669. The sequence goes on from JAXMHM010000004.1 coordinate 95,762, forward strand.
TACAGCGGGGCATTTCTACCGGGTGCCTATCAAGGCATGTCCGTCAATGCCGAGGAGCGGCAGGTGGACCAGGTCATTCGAAACATCCAGCGCGGCGCTGGATCGGCCGGGGAGCAGCGAGAACAGCTTGACCTGGTGGCGAGACTCAACCGACAGTTTGCCACCCGGCTGAACGATCAGCAGGCGGCCGAGGCTAAGATCAGGAACTACGAAACGGCGTTCCGCATGCAGGTTGAGGGCCTGGACGCATTCGATCTCTCCAAGGAGAAGCCAACGACGCTTGCTCGATATGGAGACACCCATGATGGGCGCAAACTCCTCACAGCTCGTCGTCTGGTTGAGCGAGGCGTGCGCGTGGTGCAGGTCTGGCACAGCGGCTGGGACCACCATCGTGACATCGAGGGCGGCCTTCGAAAGAGCGCGGGAGAAATCGACCAGCCGCTTGCCGCCCTCATTTCGGATCTCAAGGAACGCGGCCTTCTCGATTCGACGGTGGTGCTCTGGGGTGGTGAATTCGGACGCTCTCCCACCACGGATCACAGCGATGCCACCACGCCCGGTCGCGATCACAATGCCAAGGCGTTTTCGGTGGTGTTGGCCGGAGGTGGTGTCAGGGGTGGGACGGTTATCGGAGAGACCGATGAGTTGGGTCGGGAAGCGGTCCGTGATCGGTGCCACGTCCATGATCTTCATGCTACCCTGCTTCACCTGTTGGGCCTCGATCATACGAAACTCATTCACCGCCACAATGGTCGCGACTACCGGCTGACCGACGTGAGCGGCAATGTCGTGAAGGGCCTGTTTTAGCGCGTTGTCCTCCGGAGATGCTGATCGACCGATGACCCCGCGACGCACAGCAGTCTTGCTTGCGCTCGCCCTCACACCGGGCGCACCCGCGATTGCGGAGACCGTGGCGCCCGCCCCCGACTGGGTGCAGGTCCGGAGCATCCTCGAACGGCGTTGCGGGGAATGCCATGGCGGGCGGTCCGGTCCGGTCAAAGGAGGCTTGAATCTGCTGTCCGCGGAGGGCGCGTTGAGTGGAGGAAACAGTGGGCCGGCCCTGGTGCCGGGCGATCCGGACCAAAGTCTGCTTGTCGGTGCGATCGAACAAACCGAGCCGGACCTCAAAATGCCTCCCAAGGGTCCGGCCTTGGAACGGGCCGAGATCGATACCCTCCGCCAGTGGATCGCCCAGGGCGCGAAGGTCGCGGAGGGTGCGCGCGCAGCGACCCCGAAGCGGCATTGGGCCTTCGCTCCGCTCTCAGACGCAAAACCACCGGAGGTGCGGGACGCAGGGTGGGTGAAGACCACCCTTGATCGATTCGTCCTTGCCTCGCTCGAGGCCAAGGGGCTTTCGCCCAATCCGCCCGCCGCGGACTGGGTGCTGGCACGGCGGCTTGCCCTGGTCCTCCACGGCCTCTTGCCGGATGCGGAGACCATCGACCGCCACATCTCCAAGAACGGCGTGAACTGGGAGGCGTTCGTCGACGATCTCCTCGCCTCCCCCCATTTTGGCGAGCAATTCGGTCGCTGGTGGCTGGATGTCGCGCGTTATGCCGACACCAAGGGAGACCCGGCCAACCGGGACGACGCCCGATTTCCGTTTGCCTGGACCTATCGCGACTACGTCATTGCGGCCTTCAACGCCGACAAACCCTTCGATCGGTTCATCACCGAGCAGTTGGCGGCCGATGTGGTGGAAGACGTTGATGACCGGTCGGCCATCCTGCCGGCCCTGGGTTTCCTCACATTGGGCAACCAATTCGACGGGAGGCAGCGGGACATTATCGACGACCAGATTGATACGACCTCCAAGGCATTCCTTGGCCTGGGTGTCTCCTGTGCCCGCTGTCACAATCACAAGTTCGATCCGATCCCAACGGAGGACTACTATGCGCTCTTTGGTGTCTTCGCCAACTCACAGGTGCCTCCGGAGCTGCCGGTCGTGGGGCCTCCGGGGGAACCCGAGCTGGCCGAGGACTATCGCACGCACGCCGAGGAACTGAAACGCGAGTTGGATCGAATCCCGGAGATCCATCAGCAGGTGCGCGCGCTTCGCGCAAAGTCGCCGGAGAAGGCCAGGGAGTTTGCTGCTGCGGAACGCGCGCGGCAAAGGGTCCTGTTCAAACGTATCGGAACATTGGAGTCAACGCACCTGGGTGCTCCAATCCGCGCCCAGGTTCTGAACGACGTTCCGGAACCGCGCGACTATCCGGTGCTCATTCGCGGCGAACCCGACAATCTCGGCCCCACGGTCCCCCGCCGATTTCTGCGTGTCTTGTCGCCCCGCCCCGACCAGCGCCCCGTCTTCACCCAGGGCAGCGGGCGGCTCGAACTCGCGAAGGCCATCAGCGATCCCGCCAATCCCCTGACGGCGCGCGTGGTGGTGAACCGGGTCTGGCAACACCTGTGGGGTACGGGTTTTGTCGCGACGCCCGACGACTTCGGTCAGGCCGCGGAAGCGCCGGCTGATGGCGAACTTCTGGACTACCTCTCGCGCCACTTGATCAAGTCCGGCTGGTCGATCAAGGACCTCGTCCGGCAGATCGTTCTCAGCGCCACGTTTCGGCAATCGAGCGAGCATACGCCGTTGTCACTGGCCATCGAGCCGCGAAACGAGTGGCGCTGGCGCTATCCGCACCGACGGATGCGTGCGGAAGAGATCCATGATAGTCTCCTCCAGCTGGCCAGGGCGCTCGACCGTACGTTGGGCGGACGGCCCACCACGGAGATCGGGAAGGCGATTCCCGGGCGCAGGGCCGTGTACGCTTTGATTGATCGGCGTGCGCCGCCGGATCTCCTCCTCGAGTTCGATTTTCCAGCTCCGGAAGTGACAGCGGGCAACCGTCCGGCCACCACGTCCCCGCAGCAGGCGCTCTTTTTCATGAACAGCCCGTTTGTGCGCACCATCGCCGGGAGGATCGTCGACCATCTCCACCTCGCAGGAACGTCCACCGAGTCAGGCATAGTGGAGTGTTTCCACCACGTGCTCCTGCGCTCGCCCTCGCCCGACGAGATGGGCACCGCGGCGGACTATCTCCTTCGCCGGACGCAAAGCGGGCCCGCCACTCCGACCGAACCGTGGGTCAACCTTGTGCACGCACTGCTGCAGAGCGAGGAATTCATCACCCTGTACTGACCTTCCAACCCACCAGCCATGTCACACCCCGTCCTCACTCGTCGCAATTTCGTCAAAGGAGCGGCCGCTGCCACGGCCGGCCTCGCCCTCACCGGAGTGTCCGCCGCTGCGGATCGCTCCATCAAACGCTACACGCTAATCGGCGCCGGCGTGCGCGGTTCGCTCTTCCAGGAGTCGATACAGCGAACGCATGCCGATACGGCGGAGTTGGTGGGCGTGTGCGACATCAATCCCGGACGTGTGCAGTTGGCGCTGGCGAGGGCGCGGGGGTGGGGCGCCAGGGAACCTGCGGGCTTTGGTCCGGCGGAACTCGAAACGTTTCTGCGGTCCACCCGCACCGAGTGCGTGGTCGTGACCACGGTCGACAGCACACACGACGAATTCATCGTGCGCGCCTTGGACGCGGGTTGCGACGTCATCACCGAAAAACCCATGACGACCACCGCGGAGAAGTGCCAGCGCATCCTGGACGCGTGCGCCCGAAACCGTCGGCATGTCACCGTGGCCTTCAACTACCGCTACACGCCGATGCGCACCCAGGTAAAAGAGCTCCTGAGCACGGGAGAGATCGGCGACATCCTTTCAGTTGATTTCCAATGGCTGCTCGATACGCGTCACGGTGCGAACTACTTCCGACGATGGCACGGAGAGAAGCGATATTCGGGAGGGCTCATCGTGCACAAGGCCACCCACCATTTCGATTTGGTGAACTGGTGGCTGTCGGCGGTGCCCGTGACGGTGACGGGTCGGGGGGCGCGGCAATTCTATACCCCGGAGACTGCGCGGCGCATGGGCTTGTCCGGGGACAACCTTCGTTGCCGCGGATGCCGTGATGCCGCCGCCTGCAGTTTCCACATCGATCTGGAGAAGAGCTCCAACCTGCGGAAATTCTATCTGCAAAACGAGCACTTCGACGGCTATATCCGGGACCAGTGCGTGTTTGGGCGGCGGATCGACATCGAGGACTCCATGTCGGCGTTGGTTCAGTACGACACAGGCGCTCTCCTCACTTACTCCCTCAATGCCTTCAATGCGTGGGAGGGATGCATCGTGGCGTTTAATGGAACCAAAGGGCGACTGGAACACATGGCTCGCGAATCCGATGACCAAGGAGCGGCCGTCGAAGAGGACACAAAAACCCGGATCATTTCGCTCCGAGGCCAGATAAAGGACGTTGTACCGAGGAAGGGGCGTGGAGGACACGGCGGCGGTGATCCCGTCATGATGGCCGACCTGTTTGGTGCAAAGTCGGCGGGCGATCCCCTCCTGCGCAAGAGCGATGAACGGGGCGGTGCCGCCTCCATTCTTGTCGGCGTTGCCGCCAATCAGAGCTTCGTCACTGGGAAAGCGGTGGTGATTGCGGACCTTGTCACCGGCTGGTCACGTCCGGAATTTCCCCCGATGCCAGGTCGCTCACTGCCCCTGACCTGAGACGGTGGAGGTTGGCCGCTGCGGCGGTCATCCTGGGGCCGCCGGCGAGTCACTTACTGGACTCCGTCAGTGACTCCACGACGAAATGCTCGATCCGGATATGGCTGCGCACCGTCCGAAAGGCGAACCAGCCGGAGGCGAGCGGGGCAGGATCGCGGAACACAAAGATCCGCTCCCCATCTCGCCAGTACTCGGCCACTCCGTCGCGCGCGATCAGACGGATCTTCACCGGAACGTCCTTTCTCAGCTTGAATTGCGGCCCGGACAGATCGTGCTCGGGCAGAAGCGGACGTTCCGTGGTGCCATCGTAGCGTCGGAATCGGGTCGTTGAATTGTTGTTCGCCGCGTAGCCGACGTAGTAGGTGAGCAGCGAGTCATACTCCGAAAACTTCCCGGACCGCCGCCAAGGCGGAAGGAAGGGCGCTCCCGGTCCGCGCGAATCATTGGCCATCCAGAAGCAGTTCAGATCCGAGATACGATCCGTGGCCCGATCGCCCCCGACCAGGGTTGCCGTGAAATGGATGGCGACGGGCGCGGTCAGTTTTTGGCGAAGCCAGACCGTGCAGCCTCGCGCGTCGCGAATCATGATCTGGTTCGGCTGAAACTCAACCGTTCCGCCGGGCATTTGCTCCACCGCCCAGTCCTCGGGTTTGAGTGCAGCTGCGGAGAGCGAAACGGGGATCAAGGCGCAAAGAAGGAAGAGTCGATACATCGTGGATGGACTGGAGATACGCGGTTGGACGAGGGCGCGAGGAGTTTGTCTCGCGATCGGGACACGACGGGCAAGGAAAGAAATCCGTCCGTCGCTTCGTATTCTCGTAACAGAAATTCGTCCCTCACCCGACATCCATGAGCATGACGAAGCATGCCGAATTCCCTTCCTGCCGTGGCATGACCCCTCGGAACGCCGCGGTCTGGATTCTGCCGGTGCTGGTCGCCCTGTTGACGCCTCTCCGGACGGATGGAGGCACGCCGGTGGTGCTGTCGCGGCTCGGGGATCGCGTGCGGGTGGAAGTGGGCGGCACCTTGTTCACCGAATACATCTTCGCCGGGGCCACCCGTCCTTACTGCTATCCCGTCCTCGCGGCGGACGGTACCTCGCTGGTGCGCGACTACCCCATGAAAACGACGGTGGGAGAGGATCAGGATCATCCCCATCACCGAGCGTTGATGTTTGCGCACGCCGACGTCAACAAGATCGACTTCTGGAACGAGGGAACCTCGGGAACCGCCTATCCGAAGGGTCAAATTGTCCATGACGCGATTCTGGAGATGAAGAGCGGCGAGGTGGGGGTGTTGCGCACGCGAAACAACTGGCGGGCTCCGGACGGCGAGGTTGTCGCCACGGACAACCGGACCCTGCAGTTTCAGGAAAAGGGCGGCCTCCGTCTGCTCGACTTCGACGTCACCCTCGAGGCGCGTCCCGACAAGCCGCTCACGCTGGGCGACAACAAGGACGGAACGATGGCAATCCGCATCGCGCAGTGGATGACCATGCCGCACCGCATCCGAAAGCAGTTGGTCGCGGGCGTTGGTCACATCGAAACCGCACGGGGCGATCGTGATGCCGAAGCCTGGGGAAAGCGCGCTCCTTGGTGCGTGTACTATGCCGAGTATCGAGGAATCACTTACGGAGTCGCCCTACTCGATCATCCAGGGAACCTCAGCCACCCCACCTGGTGGATGGCGCGTGACTATGGGTTGTTCGCGGCCAACCCATTTGGAAAAAAGGATTTCGAAAAGGAGAAGAACCATCCTGCCGGCATCGGCGACCGCACCGTGGCACCGGGAGCGAGTCTGACCCTGCGTTACCGCTTCGTCTTTTTCCAGGGCAGGCCCGAGAGCGTGGGCTTCGATCGGCTTTTCCAGGAGTACAGCTCCGCGCATCCCTGAAGTTCCACGGCCCGTTTCTCGACCGGGCGCAGGGGACCTCGCGACAAGCCGCTGGTCCGCGTACTCCCACAACCCCCTTTCCCCAAACTACCCATGTGTACCCGTACCGAAGTTGCCCTCCGCCTGTGCACGGCCCTGGTCGTCCTACCTTGCTGGCTTGTCGGCCAGACGCCCCCGCCGGAGCCCGTCGAGCTGTCCCCCTTTCTCGTCAACACGAATTCCGACGACGGCTGGCTTGCCGGCACCACGCTGCTTTCGACCCGCACCAACCAGGATTTGAAAGAGGTGCCGGTTTCGATCGATGCGCTGACCAAGGAATTTCTGCTCGACGTCGGTGCCTTCGACGCCTTTTCCGCGGCCGAGTGGATTGCGAACGCATCCGTCTCGTCGGAGAACAGTGGGGTGGGCTCGGGTTCGCCGTCTTCGGCCACTGATCCCGCTCCCGATTCCAACCGGTATGCCTTTCGTGGAATTGCCAATGAGGCGGGTCCCACGAGAAACCTGTTCACCTGGTTCGTGCCGTCCGACACTTACAATGTCGAGCGCATGGATTTCGGCCGCGGTTCCAATTCGCTGCTCTTCGGCGACGTGGAACCGGGTGGTCAGGGGAACATCTATACGAAACGTGCCGCCATCGGACGGTCATTTGGAAGCGCGCTTTTGCAGGTGGGTTCCTTTTCCGCCTACCGACTGAATCTCGACTACAATCAGTCGTGGGGTTCGAAACTGGCTGTGCGGCTGAATGCGACCAAGAACTACGCCGAGCGGGATTTTGACTTCAACCGATTCGAATTCCAGGGAGTCCATGGAGCCGTAACCTACCGCCCTTTCGCCAACACGGTGATCCGAGGCGAGGTGGAGGTGGGCTTGTATGACCGCACCTGGGGCACCAATCGCCAGACCATCCAGGAGCGCCGGGAACCAGGCCTCGGCTTCAACAACCAGTGGGTTGTCCTGCCCAACAACAGCGTGGTGCGCAATTCCACGCTCTCGGCCATCGACCGGCAAAATGCACCAGCCGGGGAGACCCTCAGCCTGCTGGCGAACGATCCGGCAGGTTTCCCGCGTCACTACAACTGGTTTGGATCGGATCAGTCCAGCAATCGTAAGTTCTCCACGTACTCGGTCTACCTCGAGCAGCGCATCCAGGATGTGAATATCGAACTCAGCTTGAATCACCAGCAGGCCAAGTGGGACGAGGTGCAGATGCGCGGCAACTACCTGGTGCGCACCGATGTCAACGGGCGTCGTCACATCAACTTTACGCTCACGGACCGCTACGTCGAGCAGGAGCAGATGACGCTCCGGGGCATGGTCACCTACCACCTCGCCCCCAAGTCGGCCTTCTCGCAGCTGCTGATCGGGTCGGCCGAGCTCCGCGAATCCGACTTCATCACCGATCTCTACCACGAGAAAAACGACCTGGCCACCACCGGGGCGCTCAATGGCAATGCATCGCGGATCTACTACCGGGTCTACATTGATGACCCCGGAGCCTATGATCCGGCCCTGCTTGGCCGGAGGGCCAACCTGCCCGAGACCGCGAACTTTCGCCGAATCCTGTTTCTCGACTCCGGTCGAGGCGAGGCAAGCTGGGCGCGGGCCTATTCCGCATCGGCCAATGGGAAGTACTTCAACGGCCGGCTGCAGTCCATCGTCGGCGGCCGGCTCGACACGGGGAACGCCATGGAGTCAGGCCCCTGGCTCAATGCCAACCGTACTCCACGCGGTGAACGTGTGCCGATTACAACCTACGATGAAACGCCCGAGCGGTACACGCCGCAGGACACCCTGGCCGATATTGAAGAGACGACGCACACGAGTGGGCTCGTCTACAAACTGAACTCGAACATCAGCCTCTACGGCGTCTACTCGACCTCCTTTCGCGCTTCCAATGGCGGGGCGGTCGACTTTTCCGGACGCGCGATCGGTCAACAGCACGGGGAGACGCTCGAGTTCGGGCTGAAGTCGGACTTCTTCAACCGGAAGATGGTGGTCAATCTCGCCTGGTACGACCTGGAGCGCAGCAATGTCGACTTCCAGTACGAACAGACCGGCCTCACGGAGGACCAGATGGAGGAGCTCTTCAATCCCGCAGGTCGGAGCCCCAGCGACCCCGCCTACGTCGTTGTAGATGGGCGTCGTGAGCAACGGATGCAGTTCTCCAAGGGAGTCGAGGCGACCATGATCTTCTACCCGGGCCGCGGCTGGAATGTGCGCGTGGCCGGAGCCTACAAGAAGGTCACGCAGGACAATTCAATGCCGCGCTTCAAGGAACTGCTGGCCGAGGCGATCGCCCGGGGCGGTGAGAATCCCGCCTACATCGCAGCCGCACAGAGTCTCGTGGCTCAATACGGCGCCGATGGCCGGGAAGTCGCCGCGCGCTACGCGGCGCCATTCACCTTCAATTTCGCCACCAGCTACCGCTTTCCCCGCGAGAGCCGGCTCACCGATTTCAGTGTCGGACTGAACGGGTCCTATGTGGGTGACTACGTCCTGAACTACGTCGACGGGAAGGCAATCCGAGGAGGTCGACAGTTTAATCTGCACAGCACGGCCTCCTATCGTCGAAAGGTTCTGAATCGACCGATGGTATTTCGCCTGAATCTGAAGAATCTCCTCGAAACGGAGTATCTCACCATGGGTGCGGTGCGGCTTCAGGATGGCTCGATTCGCAAGCTCCACGCCTATGGTGATCCCTTCAACGTCAGTCTCACCACCACGATCGAATTCTGAACCGGGGCGACCCATGCACGCAATACGCATGCGACTCAAGCACCTCTCACGGGTGGGTGCCATCGTGGGACTGGTCCTGGGAATGCTGCCGGTCACGTCCCACGCCGAGGTCCCTCCACTCCGCTCGCGCGAGGTGGTGTACAAGCGGGTGGGCGGCGCCGACCTCAGACTTCATGTGTTTGGTGTGGGTGACGACCCGGCGACGCCCCCGCGACCTGGCATCGTCTTCTTCTTCGCGGGTGGATGGAAGACCGGAACTCCGGAGCAGTTTTTCGCCCAGTGCGAGTACCTCGCCGCCCGTGGCATGGTGGCGGTTTCGGCGGAGTATCGAATTGCGTCGGTGCATCAAACGACGCCGCGGGAGGCCGTTCAGGATGCGAAGTCGGCCCTGCGGTACCTGAGGCAGAACGCGGGATCCCTCGGACTCGACCCGTCGCGCCTCGTCGCCGCCGGCGGATCTTCCGGCGGACATCTCGCGGCTGCGTGCGCCCTCGTTCCCGAGTTCGATGAGCCCGGTGAGTCTTTGGAAACCAGCTGCCGGCCTGATGCGTTGATCCTCTTCAATCCGGTGATCGACACAAGTCCGAGTGAGAAGGGTGGATACGGACACAATCGGATGAAGGAGTATTCCAACGCGATCTCGCCCCAGGAGCACATCAGGGCTGGGCTGCCGCCCACGCTCTTCCTGATTGGTTCAAAGGACCGACTCATTCCGCTCACGACCGCGCTCCGCTTTCAGCGCACGATGGAGGAGCAGGGCAATCGGTGCGACCTGTTCATCTACGGCGGAGCCGACCACGGATTCTTTCAGTACAAGAAGCGGGAACGCGGCCACTACGCCCAAACGGTGGCGGCCGTGGACGCCTTTCTCGTTTCCCTCGGCTTCCTGTCGCCGCGTTAAGCTGGCGTTTGACTCGCTTCCAGACGCACCGATCCGCCATGCCCTCCCGCTGCCCAATCGCCTCCCTCGCTATCGCCGTCGCCCTCGCACCCTGGAGCTCTCTCGTCGGGGCGGCGGTCTCCCCCGCGCGGCCCAACGTTCTGTTCATTTCCGTGGACGACATGAACACGGACCTGGGCGCCTACGGAAGCTCCGTGGTGAAATCTCCGCACATCGACCGACTTGCCGCCCGCGGGGTGCGTTTTGAACGGGCGTATTGCCAGTACCCCTTCTGCAGTCCGAGCCGGTCGTCGGTGCTCACGGGTTTGCGTCCGGACAGGACCCGAGTCTTTGATCTCTACTACCACTTTCGCACCGAGCTGCCGAACGTTGTCACACTGCCGCAATTGTTCCTGCGCAACGGCTATGCGGCTTCGCGCGTGGGCAAGGTGTACCACTATGGCAATCCGGACGACATTGGCACCAGCGGTTTGGATGACCCTCCGTCCTGGCAGGAAGTGGTCAATCCGGCGGGCATCGACAAGACCGTGTTGGAGTCGGATGTCATCAACCTAACACCTGCAAAGAAGGCGCTGGGATCCGCCGTCGCCTATCTGGCCGATCCTCGCGGCAAGGATGCAGAACACACCGATGGAAAGGTTGCGAGCGAGGCGATTCGGATGCTGGAGAAGTATCGCGGAGAATCATTCTTCCTGGCGGTTGGATTCTACCGACCGCATTGCCCTTACATCGCACCGCAGACCCATTTCGATGCCTATCCCCTCGATCGAATCTCCCTGCCCGAAGAGCCGGACGCTGCCCAGCTGCTTCCTGCGCCGGCGCTGCAATCGACGAAACCCTGGCCCTACTTCGGCATGACGCGAGCGCAGTTGCGCGAAGCGAAACGGTCCTACTACGCGGCCATTTCCTTTGTCGATGCCCAAATCGGACGCGTGCTCGACGCTCTCGATCGTCTCGACCTGCGGCGGAACACCATCGTCGTGTTCTGGAGCGACCACGGGTATCATCTGGGTGAACACGGGCTCTGGCACAAAAAATCCCTCTTCGAGGAATCGGCGCGAGTCCCGCTGATCGTGGCCCTGCCCGACGGCCGCGGCGCGGGCGAGGTCGTCCGCCGTACGGTGGAATTGATCGACCTCTATCCCACCCTGGCCGAGCTGGCGGGGCTGACCCCGCCGGCCGACTTGGACGGCTCCAGCCTGAAACCCCTGATGGAGAACTCCGAGCACCCGTGGGAACGGCCGGCCTTCACCCAGGTGCACCTGGGAAGTTTCGGCGGACGCAGCGTTCGCACCGAACGTTGGCGCTACACCGAGTGGGACGAAGGCAGACGCGGAGTCGAGCTCTACGATCACGACGCAGACCCGCGAGAGCAGGTGAATCTGGCCGCCAGCCCGCGCCACCACGCGGTTGTCGACGAGCTGAAAGCGCTGGCCAAACGGAACTGGCCCGTGCCTGTTGCCCCGGGAAAAGCGGAACGCACTGGAACCAAGGGCGCGCGTTCGCGCGGACAAGAATGAAATCGATCCCTCGACGGCAGTTCCTTTTCTCCCACCGGCTGCTCATCGGCCTCGTCGCCCTCGCCCTCGCTGCGCTTCCGGCGACAGGCCTGGCCTCTCCCCCCAACATCATTTTCATTCTCGCGGACGATCTCGGCTATGGCGACCTCGGGGTCTACGGCCAAAAGGAAATCCAGACGCCGAACATAGACCGTCTGGCGGCGCAGGGCGTTCGTTTCACCCAATTCTACGCCGGCTCGTGTGTCTGCGCCCCCTCGCGGAATGTCCTGATGACCGGACGTCACAGCGGGAGGATCCTGCTCCGCGGAAATGTGAAGCTCAATCTGCCGGCGGAGACCGTCACTGTGGCGGAGATGCTCCGGGACGCGGGCTACACCACGGGCCTCGCCGGCAAGTGGGGGCTGGGGGCGGAAAACAGCCCGGGTGCCCCGACCCGCCAGGGGTTCGACTTTTTCTTCGGCTATGCCGACCAGACGCATGCGCACAACTATTTTCCGGAATACCTGATCCGCGGGGAGGAGCGCATCGCGCTCCGCAACGTTGTTCCTGCGGCGGGTAAGCAGGGCCAGGGTGTGGCCACGATCCGCCGCGACTATAGCGCGGACCTCATCGCTGATGCGGCGGTGGAGTTCCTGGCGGCGAACCGTGACGGCCCGTTCTTTCTCTACTTCGCCAGCACTCATCCGCACGCCAACAATGAGGCAGGGGAGCGAGGCATGGAAGTGCCCGACTTTGGAATCTATCGTGACCGGCCGTGGCCCGATGCGGAAAAGGGCTATGCGGCCATGGTATCACGCCTTGATCGCGATGTGGGGCGCATCCTGGACAAGCTCGTTGAACTTGGAATCGATGATCGCACGATCATCTTCTTCAGTTCTGACAACGGGCCGCACCGGGAGGGCGGGCATGATCCGTCCCACTTCCAATCCAGCGGCCCCTTGCGCGGGATCAAACGCGATCTTTATGAGGGTGGCGTGCGCGTGCCCATGATCGCTCGCTGGCCGGGTCGGATACCCGCCGCTACGACGTCACACCACGTCGGATATTTCGGCGACTTCTTCGCCACCGCGGCCGACCTGGCCGGAGGCAGCACTCCGGACGGGCTCGACAGCATCAGCCTGGTGAAGGCGCTCACGCAGTCTCCGGGCCAGGTCACACACGGTCATGTGTATTGGGAATCCTACGAGCGTGGCGTGGCGCGGGCTGTGCGCCTGGGAAAGTGGAAGGCGGTACTGAAGCCTTACCCCGACGGGACATTGCAATTGTTCGACCTGTCCGCGGACGTGGCCGAGTCGATGAATGTCGCCGCCTCCTTCCCCGACGTCGTGGCGCAGATCCGGCGCATCATGCAAGAGGAACACACGCCCTCTCCGCATTTCCCCAAACCGAAACAGCGGTAGTGCCGGCCCTTGCAGTGGCGGGCCGCAAGGGAAGACCGAGTCCAAATATCGGCGGCAAGTCCGCACGAGCGCACGTCATCCACCGGCCGGACCGGAGTCGGTTCGGGGAGACAAGGGTTTCAGCGCGTGGGGTTCTCGTACCAAACGACACCGAGACCCTTGCGACCCTCCCGTTCTTCGTTGGTGAGGACATCGAGATCGCCGTCGGCGTCAAGATCGAGCAGGTGAACCAGGTCGAACTTGATCCCTGGTGCGCCGGCGATGTTGCGTGCTTCCCAATTCGTTCCCGCCGGAAAAATGTGATTTTCTATCCAATACACACCGATACGCGCTCCGGATGCGCCCTCGGAAGTGGCAACAATATCCGTCTTTCCATCCTGGTCGATGTCTCCGATCGCCACGCCCTTGATGTTGCCGGCATTGGCCGGAACCGACATCACGGAACTTGTCCAACGGTCACCCGTGGCATCGAGTCGGCGAAGAATCATGATCCCGGAGTGAAGGTGCGGATCCTCACGAATGTCCGCCTGAAGCCCGTTCTTGATGCCGACCACGATGTCCTTGAGTTTGTCTCCATCGATATCTCCGACCCGCAGAAACATGACCTGCTGGGCTTCGACTGTGCCGATGGGGTGTTTTTTCCAGGACGCGCCGGCGGCGACCGCCTGGGCCCCTGGGTTCTCCAGCCAGTACACACCCCGCGTGGATCCATAACGATCGGAATACAGGATATCACGGTCGCCATCGCCGTCCATATCCTCGCTCTCGATCGACATGATCCAGCCCGCCTCGACCAGAGGGTGCAACCTCCACGCCGCAAGATCGCGGGGATTCGAAGGTGACTCCAACCAGGCGAGCATGGAGCGGCCCGCCTTTTCTTCGTTCGGCCTGACGCCGGCCTTGCCGCCCACGACCAGGTCGATGCCATGCCGACCGTCGAGATTCATGGCCTGCGCATACATCCAATGCGTGACGTCGATGGTCGCTGGCAGGGTCGCCTGGTCCCAGGCCCGCGCCTCCGAAAAGTCCGACGGCCTGGTCGGCGCCCAGTGCACATACATCCGTCGTGACTTGCCTTCGGTCGCGGTCACGACGTCTACGTGGCCGTCGCCATCAAGGTCGACAAACAACGCGTCCTCCGCCGAGGGTGTGCGTCCGACTATGACCTTCGGCCAGGGCTGGTGGGCCTTGCCGGGACCGGGATTCAGGTACACGCGGGTGGAGCCATCCTCCTCCCACGCGGTGGTGATGTCCGGCAGTCCATCACCGTTGATGTCCATGAGCTTGGTACCATCCGAACCCCGGCCTTCATTGTCGATGACATGCATCTTCCACGGATCGCCTGCGATCTGCGGCTGAGCGGACAGGGAGTGAGCACACACGAGCACCGTGAGGGCAGGGAGGAGGGTGATACGGAGTGAGGACATGAGCATTGAGAGTGGTGGCGGGGAGCAGCGATCCGGGCGCAAATCGTGCAGGCGTGGCATGCCGCTCGCCCCGCGGCGGATGCAGAACGCGGAGGAATGGGCGGGAAGACCCCAAGGGCCATTGACTCCGTGAAGGCGGCCTCCGGCTGCAGGGGAAAGGCGCGCGATGAATGGCCCTGCTTTCGGAGGTTCTTGTCGGGTCGCACCCGGACGGGCTTGGGGTGGACTTAGGGATGTCGAACGAAGCGGCCGGATCTGTTACGTCTATTTCAACCGGGATCTCATTTTTCCGGCTAGCCTTGCCGAGCCGCCGCTACCTAGTCTTTGCGGACCGAAGAGGGGCAGCGCCTTCTGCGGCCGCCCACCCCACGCCCTTGCTTTTCCGCGATGACCCCGCCGCCGACTACGCCCACCTCCATCGAGGCGTCCGCCTCGCCCACGTTCGATCAGTCCCGCTGGTTTACTCAAGAAGTCTACGCGCACGATTCGCAGCTAAAGTCCTACCTGCGCGGTTCCTTCCCTTCAGTCGGCGATGTCGAGGACATTGCCCAGGAGTCCTACCGTCGGATTTGGAAAGTGAGCGCGACGGAATCCATCCGTTCTGCGAAGGGGATTCTGTTTCATATCGCCAGACGCGTGGCGACGGATCTCCTGAGACGGGAGAAGGCGGCGCCGTTCAGCAATGTTGCCGATGCGACCCGATTGGCGGTTTTCGACGCCATGCCGGATGCGGCGGAAGCCGCCTGCACCCGGGAGGAGCTCACGGTCCTGGCGGACGCGATCGATGCCCTTCCGGCGCGATGCCGGGAAGTCTTCATCCTGCGTAAGATCAAGCGCGTACCCCAGAAGGAAATCGCGCGGTTGCTCGGCATTTCCGAGCAGACCGTGCAAGTGCTGGTCCTGCGCGGTATGAAGCGCTGCGAAAAGTACCTGTTGCGGCGCGGACTCTGAGGCCTCATCCCGATGAAAAGAAACCCAAAGGCAGGCGACGTTTCCGACGCGGGGATCAAGCACGCCGCTGCTGAGTGGAAAGCGCGGATTGATGCCGGGCTGTCCGCCGAGGAAGAGGCGCAACTGCAGGAGTGGTGCGAGGCCGACGTCCGACACCGCATCGCCCTCGAACGATTCGACGCTGTCTGGCAGCGATTTGACCGTCCCTTCCAGGCCGGCGCAGCCGACCTGCTTCTGGAGGAACTCCAGGAACGGTCCGCACGCCGCAAGCGCCTCCGAAGGGGCGCTGTGTTCGGTGTGGCCCTTACGCTTGTGCTTGGAACGGTCTGGCTCTGGCGGGCACCACCGCGCACCCTCGAAAGGACGACGGCTCCCGAGGTGGCGGTGTTCCGGGTGCCGGTGCGGCAGGTGCTCGAGGACGGATCGGTCGTGGAGCTTAGGGAGGACGCCGAAATTGCGACCGAGTTTACGGCGAACATTCGTCGAGTGACCCTCCTTCGCGGCGAGGCGCATTTTCAGGTCGCCCGGAATCCCGACCGGCCCTTCCAGGTTCACGCCCGCGGTGTCCTGGCCGAAGCAGTCGGCACCTCCTTCACCGTGGATCTTCGCTCGCGCCGAGTGGTCGAGGTTCTCGTGACCTCGGGCAAAGTCGCGGTATCGAATTCCGGCGCGGCCAGCGACACGGATTCCTCCGCGGCGGGCGCTCCCGCCGCGAACCGCCGGGAGGTGGCCTTGCTCGACAAGGGGAAGAGTTGCGTGGTGGATCAGTCGGATACCTCCGCCGAGGATCTCACGATCGTCGCGATTCCGGACCAGGAGATTGACGCGCGGACGGCCTGGCGGGCGCCGCGGGTGGAGTTCACCAAGGCAACCCTGGCAGAGGCGATTGCGGTGCTCAACCGCTATGCGAAGGAGAACGCCCGGCCGGGAGCGCGTCCAAGGCGCTTCGTCATCGAAGACGACTCGTTGCGTGAGGTGCAGGTCAGCGGCCTGTTCCGCGTCGATCGGGTCGACATCTTTGTCAGCCTGCTGGAAAACGGATTCGGAATCAGTGCCCAGCAGGACAATCCGGAGGAAATCCGGCTCCGTCGCGGGCCGCGCTAGGCGTCGTCGACGACGCCGGGCCGCCGCAGGAACGGATTTCAGTAACAGATGTGGTGCGTTCGCCCGCCCTCCTTCGAGAACCCATGAACTCGGAACCTCGCTTGCGACCCCACCTGTTGCTCACGTGTACTTTAGTAGTTGTCGGATTGATCCTTCCCGTTCTCGGACTGGCGGCCGACCCTCCAAAACGCCACTTCGATCTGCCGGCCGACAGCGCCGAGCGGTCCCTGAAGCGCTTGTCGGAACAGTCCGGTCGGGAGCTCCTGTTTCCTGCGGCGGTGGTCGAAGGGGTACGCACGAAGCCGGTACAGGGCGAGATGACGGCCTTGCAAGCGCTCAATGCGATGCTGGCCGGGACGACACTGATTGGTGTCCAGGATGACCGGAACGGATCGCTGACGGTCAGACGATCCGCCCCGTCGGAGAATCGGGAAAAAAAAGCCCCGGGGCGGACCCTCACCGCCCCACGTCACGGAATCGTTGAGGGTCGTGTCAGCGACGCCCGGTCCGGTGACTACCTCGAGGGTGTGCGCGTCACCCTTTCCGGCACGCCGCTCGAAGCATTCACCAACACGGAGGGCATCTATCGCCTCCAGCGCGTGCCGGCGGGTCCGGTCCGGCTGGAGGCCTTTTTCACCGGAACGGAAGCCAGAAGCATGGACTTCGTCCTGGAACCAGGCTCGACCGCAGTCTGGAATTTGACGCTCGAACCGCGCCGCACGCATGGATCGGACGACACCGAGGCGGTGGTCCTCTCCACCTTTACGGTCGCTGCCGCGCGAGAGCGCAGCGGCGCGGCCCATGCCGTCAACGAGCAGCGGTTTGCGTCGAACATCAAAAACGTACTCTCCACCGATGAATTCGGCGCGGTACCCGAAGGCAATGTGGCGGACTTCCTCAAGTACATGCCCGGAGTCACCATCGAGTCGAGTGGGGGCAGCTCACGGTGGGTTTCCATCAACGGCGTTCCGCCTGATCACGTTCCCGTGACCATCGACGGGTTCAATCTGGCCACCACGGGAAACGGCGGGGGGACCCGGCGCGCGGTCGACCTTGACATGATCTCGATCAACAACGCCTCGCGGATCGAAGTCTCGTTCTCGCCCACGCCGGAATCCCCCGGCGGGGCGCTCGCCGGCTCGGTCAATCTCGTCCCGCGCAGTGCCTTCGAGCGCTCGCGGGCGTCATTCGACGGAAGTGCGTACCTGCTCCTGCGTGACAATGCTCGAAATGCCGGCCGGGTTCCCAGCACCCGGGAGGGTGAAACGTCCCGGAACATCCATCCCGGCTTCGATTTCTCGCTCATCGTGCCTGTCAATGAGCGGCTGGGCTACACGCTGTCCGCGGGTTCTTCCACCCAGTACTCGGCACAGGACACGCTACAGAACACCTGGCGCGGCTCCAGCGCGTCGACCAACGGCGGCACCTACCCGCACACCACGCCCGACAAGCCCTACCTTACAAACTTCTTCTTCCGCGACGAACCCAAGACCACCACGCGCCGGTCATTCGGGGCAACGCTTGAATACAAGGCGACACCCAACGACCGGCTTTCACTCTCGCTGCAGTATTCATCTTTCCACGCGGAGTTCCTTGGCAACCAGGTCCAGTTCGAGGTCGGACGCGTGGCGCCGGGAGATTTTACGCCGACTGCCACCCGAGGCACCGCCGGCTTCGGTTCGCTGACGCTCACGGGGGGACCGGGCGAGCGCCGCAACGTAAACTACATGCCTACGATGGTGTGGCGTCATTCCGGCCCTCTGTACAAGTGGGAGCTGGGCGCCGGCTTCTCGCGGGCCATGGACGAGGAGGATACCGACAGAAGCAAGGGCTTCAGTGGGTTCACCGCCCGGCGCAACGGGGTGAGTGTTTCCTTCGACGACATCTCCTACCTGCGGCCCGGCCAGATCACGGTCACCGAGCCGACCACCGGTGATCGGATCGACCCCTTCGACCTGGCCAGCTACGCGATGACGGGAGCGACGCAGGGCGGGCGCTGGACGGCGGAGATGCAACGCAGCCTCAACGGCAATCTGCAACGCAGTTTCGCGACACGCAACCCTCTCACTCTGAAGGCGGGCTTTGATCTTCGACAGGCGATCCGGGACCTTCGACGGGAGTCGATTGCCTATACGTACCTCGGGCCAGACGGAATTGGCAGCGCGTCACCGCAGGGCGGTGACGATCGTGCCGAGCCCTTTCTCGACCCGCTCTTCTCCCAGCGAGTCGCGCCGTTTGGATTCCCGAAAGTCGATGCGATCAGCAACCGGCTGCTGTGGGAGGCGTACCAGAAATCGCCGGCGCACTTTCAGATCGACGAGAACGCCCGGTATCGGGCCGCCGCCAGCGACTCCAAGTATGCGGAGGAGACCATCGGAGCAATTTACCTGCGCGGTGATCTCATGCTCATGAATCGCCGTCTCAAACTCGTCGGAGGCGTGAGAGCCGAGCAGACCACCATCCGCGCGGAGGGACCGCTCTCGGATGCGACCTTGAACTACCAGCGTGATTCAAGCGGACAAGTGATCAATGGCAGCAACGGACGCCCGCTCCCGATCGCTACTGACCCGCTGGCCGTTTCCCGGCTCACACTGCTCGAACGCGCGGCGAATGTACGAAAGGAATACCTGCGGCTCTTCCCGAGCCTCAACCTCAGCTACACGGTTCATGATCGACTGATCGCTCGAGTGGCGTATTACCGGACGATCGGCCGACCAAACTTCGACCAGTATTCGGGCGGGCTCACGCTGCCAGACCTGGAGTTGGGTCCGACTCCCTTGAATCGAATTCAAGTCAACAACGCCGGCATCAAACCCTGGCAGGCGGAAACGGTCAACGCCCGACTTGAGTACTACCTTGCCGAGGTGGGACAGATTTCCATCGGAGCCTTCCAGAGGGATTTCCACGGGCTCTTCGGTGGAACCGAAATCGCCGCGACGCCGGATTTTCTGGCCTTGTACGGACTCGATCGCGACACGTATGGAAACTACCTGGTTGCGACCCAGTACAACCTGCCTGAGCCGGTGCGCATGACGGGACTCACCGTGGACTACAAGCAGTCCCTGGCCTTTTTGCCGCGCTGGGCGCGTGGACTGCAGATCTTCGCCAACGGGAGTGTGCAGCGCGCCGCGGGCGCCTCGCTGGGAGCTTTCACCGGATCAAACTATGTTCCGCGAAGCGCCAGCTGGGGTGTCAATCTCTCCCGGAGCAAGTACTCTCTGCGCGCGAACTGGAACTACCGCGACCGGCATAAACGAGGGAATGCGTCGACAGGCAGCGGCATTGAGCCAGGCACGTTCATGTGGGCCACCAAGCGATTGTACGTGGACCTGCAAGGAGAGTACGTCGTCACCCGGCACTTTTCGATCTTTGCGAAC
The DNA here is from genome assembly GCA_046346755.1 of Opitutaceae bacterium. Classification (GTDB taxonomy): domain Bacteria; phylum Verrucomicrobiota; class Verrucomicrobiia; order Opitutales; family Opitutaceae; genus UBA6669. The sequence goes on from JAXMHM010000004.1 coordinate 115,641, forward strand.
CTCCGAAACCTCGGAAACGCGTACGATGACTTCGAAGTCTCCGGCCCTTCGACTCCGGAACATGCCCAATTCCGCATTCGAAGAGACTATGGTTCGCTGTGGTCGATCGGCATGAAAGGCCGTTTTTAGGTTCCCCTCCGCTCACGACGGCCTGGGTGTGCCGCGCCTGGGGACGCGTGGACTTGGTTTCGTTGTCGCCGGATGAGTCCTGCATTGGCAATGGCTGCAATTCTCGGATTGGAGTGGGGGCGTAGCTTCAGCTGCAGCATCCGATCCTCAATCTCCATGTGTGGCGTGTCGATCCGATAGCCTGTATTGATAGTTCGGAAACACGATGCTTGTGCTGGGACTGAGAGCTGTCTCCTTTCATCACTGTCGCTGCCATGGGTCTTCGGCTTGGTGGCAAGGAGGGACGGCCGAGGCGTCAATCCCGATGTGCTGGGCCACAGGCGGTGATGGACTACCGTGGTTGAGATGCGCAAAGTCGGGCAAGTTCCGGTCGCAGGCGAAGAAGCACCGGGAGATGGGGCGCCCGGATTGATTTGCGAGGATGCGGGCCGACCCGGCAGGGCGCCTCCGAGAGACAGTCCGACCGTCCGCGGAGGAAAGGTTGGGGCTTGAGTCATCTCGGGAGCCAGAGCGCCATCTGGGCGAGAGCCCTGGCTTCGGACATGAGATTCCGTTGTTCACTTGGGTGGGGCTGGGGTTAGGATGGGGAGGTTACCTGTGTCATGACCATCCGTCCGCTACCTTTGCCGGAGTTTCACTTGTTGCTTCGCCGCCGGGAGGCGCCGGGCGCGCACAAGCCCGTGGCGGGTTCACCGGGGGCGAGGGTGGACGGGTTCTATCTGGAGCGCACGGAAGATGCCGTGCGCGCGTTTGGCCCGGGCATTCCTCCGACGCGCTTTCAGTTTCACTTCATCGGTCTGGTCGCCCGCAGTCGCGCCACCTGCACCACGGGGCTTGCCTCATTTCCTGTCGGGCCGCGGGTCGCCTTTTTTGTCCCGCCCGCGCAGATCCATTCCAGCCGAAACTGGACGACCGCGGATCGCGGCTACGCGCTCAGTTTCAGCGATGCCTTCTACACGGAAACGCTCGCCGACAAATCCGCACTTCGGCGCTCGCCGCTCTTTGCGTGGGAGCGGCCGCCGTTTCTGGTCCTCGACCGCACCGACTACGAAGCGCTCCGGGCCACCTTCATGATCCTGGAACGCGAGTTTACCTCCGCCGCCCGCTCGCCCGGCCTACTCCGCCCGCTGTTACATGCCATCGTCGCTCAACTCGAAGCCGCAGCCCTGCGGGCGCAGCCGGCGACGCTGCGGCTGGACGGCAGCGCCCGGCTTTACGAGGCGTTTCGCGCTCGAATCGAACGGGACTTCCGCACCGAGAAGAGCCCCGCCGCCTACGCCGCCGCGCTCGGCGTGAATGCCAATCATTTCTCCACCGCCGTGCGCGCCGCCTCCGGTCTGCCGCCCGGGGCATGGATCCGCGGCCGGGTGATCCTTGAGGCGCAATGCCTGCTCGCCAGCACCACGCGCAGTGTGAAGGAAGTCGCCGCCGAGCTCGGGTATGACGACGAGGCGTATTTCAGCCGGCTTTTCAAGAAAGCCGTCGGAGTGGCGCCGCGCGAGTATCAGCTGGGCCGCGGGTAAGTGCGCCCCGGTCGCCCCGCAGCGGCCGGGTGACGTGCCGAGGGCGGCCCATCCGCCGGCTCATCCCGGCGAAAGCGGAGCCTCGCGTGGAAGCTGCGGTGGCGACGAAGCCAACGCGTTCACTCGCACTGCCACCGGTGGGTGGACCGCGACCGTCGGCCGTGCGATGGGCTGTAAAACGGGCCGGGGCGGAGGCCGCTTTCCTGAGAAAAGTCCAAGTCGTGCTGAGAAGGCTCCATTCCCGGTCGGAGCGTCACCGGGTATGTTCTTCCCGTCACTCGACTCCCGCTGTCCTCGGCACTTCCTCCCATGAAACCCTCCTACTACACCCTCGGCCACACCGGTCTCCGCGTTTCCCGCCTCGCGCTCGGCACCATGACGTTCGGCACGGATTGGGGTTGGGGCGCCGACCAGTCGACCGCTCGCGCACTCTTCGACCGCTACCTTGTGGCGGGTGGAAACTTCTTCGACACGGCCGATCTCTACACCAACGGCGCGAGCGAGCGCTGGCTCGGCCAGTTCGTGCGCGAGGCGGGCGTGCGCGACCGCGTGGTCATCGCGACCAAGTTTTCCTTCAACGGCTCGCGTGGGAACCCCAACGCCGGCGGCAACGGGCGCAAGCATGTACTTCGCGCCGTCGAGGAGTCGCTAAAGCGCCTCGGCACCGACTACCTCGACCTCTACCTCCTCCACACCTGGGACCGTCTCACGCCGCCCGAGGAGGTCATGCGCACCTTCGACGACCTGGTGCGCTCCGGCAAGGTCCGTCACGTCGGCCTCAGCGACGTGCCCGCCTGGTATGCTGCCCGCGCGCAGACACTCGCGGAGTGGCGCGGCTACGAGAAAATCGCCGCCCTCCAGCTCGAGTATTCGCTGGTGGAGCGCGGCATTGAGGACGAGTTCATCCCCCTCGGCCTGGCCCACGGCATGGGCACGATGGTGTGGAGCCCGCTCGCCAGCGGACTGCTCTCCGGCAAGTACAAGGCATCGCAAGGTGGGACGACGGGTGACGGCCGTCTGGCACTCCTGGCCAATTCCGGCAATCCCGGATTCGCCAAGTTCACCGAGCGCAACTTCGCCATCGTCGCCGAACTGGAAAAGGTCGCCCACGAGGTCGGCCGCAGCTTGGCGCAGGTCGCCGTCAACTGGGTCGCCAACCGTCCCGGCATCGCTTCCGTGATCGTGGGTGCGACCAAGCTTGCCCAATTGGAGGACAACCTGGGCGCACTGGACTTCGAGCTGCCCGCTCCGCTTCGGGCGCGCCTCGACGCGGTCAGCGCGCTGCCGCCGCGTTTTCCCTACACCTTCTTCACAGACGGCATGCAGGCCATGCTGACGGGCGGCGCGACGGTTGGCGACAAGCCTGCCGGCTACCATCCGCCGGTGCTGATGGATGCGAAGCCCGCAGGTGTCAGGAAGGACTAGCCTCCCTCTCCGTCGCTCGCGCAGACCCTGAACGATGCTTGATCGCTTCAGGGGCTGCCTAATGCACTGAATTCTGATTTCGGGGACTGTCAGGATCTGCCGCCCGCGCTTCGATCCGAAGCGTAGTGAAACGCTCTCGACGAGCGTTGGGCGCGCTCAAGTAGACCCCAGGGTTATTGCCCTTCAGCTTGCCGTGGACTGCCCTCCCGGCAACCAGAATTCGCCAGACACAGGTTTTGCTTTGACGGGTCGGATCGGTGATTGCACTACGGCGCTCGCCCTGTCGCGGCACCTTGGGAAGCGAGTAGTTCCCTTGGGGGCACCGATGCGGGTGGTAGTCCCCCACGTGGCGCCCTGGCCGCCGGGCCTGCAATCAATATCAGATCGAGTACCATGCCCAACGACCTCCCTCCACTTGCCCCCCGCTACCCGAGCCCGCCACCCTACTATCATGGAACACGGATTGATCTGAGGTTCGGGGATCTGATCGAGCCTGGTCACCTTACGAATTACGGAACGGGCAAGACCGCAAACCACGTCTACTTTTCGGCCTCGCTCGATGCGGCCATCTGGGGCGCGGAGTTGGCACAAGGCGAGGGACCGGGTCGAATCTATGTCGTGGAACCGATCGGTCCCTTTACGGACGATCCGAATCTGACCGATAAGAAGTTTCCGGGCAACCCGACCAAGTCCTACCGATCACGTCGTCCTCTCCGTGTCATCGGCGAGGTCGCGGAGTGGCAAGGCCATTCTCCCGATGCGATAAGGGGAATGAAAGACGGTATTGCTCGCCTTAAGGAACAGGGGATTGAAGCGGTGGATGACTAAGGCGAAACCCAGTAGTTAAACCACGAATCCAGTGAGTGCTCCCACCCATCAACGAGCTGTGATTCAAGGGCGGTGTCTGGTGGAGGCCAACGACTCGCGGAAGTAGTAGTTCCGTCGCGCTCCGTCGAAAGCCACCGCCTTTCAGGCAGCAGTGCTTGAATCGACGCAGGGAACCGCACGGACACGGATCATTGCGACCCAGTTTTTCTTCGAGTGGCTTGTCACCGTGAACGATCCTCAGACCTCGTTTGACCTGCGTCTCCGACGGGAATCCCCTCCGGCGCTTGCTGGTCGGTTCGGTAAAAGGGCAGGTGGTCGAAGGGTGTGGGGTGGTCGTTCATAGGTCCTCCTGGTTGAGTGGGTCCGACGTCAGGAGAACGGCACTTTGGACTTTGGAATCAAGACCGTCTTTCCGCGTGCACACCCTTTCAGCGCTCAGGCTTGACCCAGCGATTCATCCCGAGAGCTGTGATTTGACCACGGATCCTGGTGTCGCGGGACGGTCTAGCCCGGATACAAATCCGGGAAATGACGTGCCGGTCGCCTGTGCGCCCGATTGAGTTTCGACGTCCAGTGCCACTCGGTTCCGGAGGGCGAAACCTTGATCGAGTTGCCGCCTCTCGCCATGGGATGAAACTGCATTCGACGTATCGCTGTTTCTCCCATGAGGCACGTTGGGCATCGGACAAAGACACACTGGGCAAACAGGATCGTTTCACTTCCCGGATTTCAGCCGCCTATTCACTTGTGCGAGAACGAGGGGCTGATGCGTGGCGATGCCGCAAGCACCGTCCCTCATGGAGATTCCAGTTCGACCCGGTGCTCGAAATTCCCGATGCGATGTCGCGGGAGAACCGAACAACTTCAACCCCGATTTTTGGCCCACATTTCCCCTCAAGTGCCGCGGAGGAGATCCCTGAAGGTGGGTGTGGAAGCGATGCTCACCTCCATCGGGTTGCCGAATTCGTTCGGTTCATCAGGAACGCCCGCGCGGGCAATGGGTCGATGCGAGACGTATGAAAAAACCCACACTCCTCCTCGCTGCCGCCACTGCGGCTGTCCTGTGTCTTGCCTCAATCGCCCACGCTGCCGACCTCTCCCGGTCCGATCGCACCTTTTTCGAGAAGGCGGCGAAGTCGGGCATGAAAGAGGTCATGGTCTCGGAAGCCGCGCTTCTCCATCTCACCTCCGCCCCGGTCAAGGAGTTCGCCCAGATGATGGTCACCCATCACACCAAGGCCAACGAAGAGCTTCGCTCCCTTGCGCTGGCAAAGGGCGTAACCCTGCCGCCCAAGGAAGACAAGGTGGCGAAAAAGTGGCGCGAGAACACCAAGGATGTCGATGACGAGTACTTGAAGGAAATGGTCGACGACCATGAGGATGCCATCGACTTGTTCGAAGATGCATCGAAGTCCGCGGATTCGGACATCGCAGCGTTCGCGCAGAAGACGCTGCCCACCTTGAGGAGCCATCTTGAGATCGCCAAAGCGCACAAGAAGTCACACTAGCGCGCACAGGTTCGTGCGAAAGGGCCGATTTCCTTCGGCCCTTTTTGCTCGGGGGGGGAAATTCCTGGTCGTCGGTTGAAGCCTTTGGTAGAGGTTCACGACCATCAAGGTAACTGCGGCAAGGCGGAATGGGATCCATTTGCATGGCAGGCCGTCGAGGAAATGTAGCACCGCAAGTTCAAGGCGGCGCTGGAAAAGCGTCGCTCCTTCCGGAATCGCAACGGTCTCTGGAGCTGATGCGTCGCAGATCCTTTGGAACCTAATCTGTGGAATCACATACTATGCTTGGACACTCAAACCCCCTTCATGCGCGCCATCTGGAAAGGTTCCATCAGTTTCGGTCTCGTCACCATACCGGTTGCGCTCGTCAACGCGAGCCGGCAGGAGGAGCTGAAGTTCCGTCTCTTGCGCGGCAAGGACCTCAGCCCGGTGAACTACAAGCGCGTCGCTGAATTGGACGGCAAGGAGGTTCCATGGGATGACATCGTGAAGGGATATGAATACGAGAAAGGGAAGTTCGTCGTTCTGAAGGACGAGGACTTCAAACGGGTCGACTTGGAGGCCACCGACACGATCGACATCGTGGACTTTGTCGACCTCGGGGAAATCAACCCCGTGTATTTCTATCGACCTTACTATCTCGAAGCCCAGAAGGGTGGCGCGTCTGCCTACAAGCTGCTGCGCGAGGTGTTGGCTAACACCAACAAGGTGGGAATCGCGAAGGTGATTATTCGTACGCGTCAACACCTGGCCGCGGTGAAAGCGAACGGCGATCTGCTCGTGCTTGATCTGATGCGTTTCGACGATGAATTGGTGTCGAGCTCCCAGGTGGCAAAACCTGAGGGGAAGACCATGGGCGCGAAAGAACTCAAGATGGCGACGTCCTTGGTCGAACAGATGACTGAGCAATGGGACCCGAGTCGCTATAGCGACGATTATCGTTCCGCGCTGATGAAGCTCATCGATGTGAAGGTCAAATCCGGCGGCAAGCAATTGCCCGCCAAGAGCAAGGGCAAGGCAGCCACCAATGTGATCGATCTGGCCGCCGTGCTTGAGGAAAGCCTGGCGAGCAGCGCGCCCAAAAAAGGCGCAAAGACCAAGGGAAAGAAGATCAAACCGAAGTCGAAGGCGGCCTGACGCTCGGCTAGGTGCGGCTCGGGCCCGCTTCGCGTCGCACGCGTTTCGCCGCCTTATCCTCCCGTAGTCCCAGAAATACCGGTTGTCGGAGGATGCCTTGGTCGGTCCATTCGGCGAATTTGACCTGCGCCACAAACGTCGGCTTCATCCACGTCACCGTCTTCATGACGGATCGCGTCATCCCCTGGCCAAATCGTGCAGGGTTCGGCAGCGGAAGGTTGGAGAACGGGCAGGTATCGATGCTCTGGGCGATGAACTTCGCGTGCAAAGAACGCAGCACGGACGAATCGAAGCCGGTGCCCACCTTTCCGGCGTACACCAGTTTGCCCTTCTGGTAGTAGCCAACAAGGATCGCGCCAAATCCCTGCCGACTGTTCTTCGGCGGAGTAAATCCACCAATCACGAATTCCTGTTCGTTCACGCTCTTCACCTTGAGCCAGGCGCCTGAGCGACGGTCGGGTTCGTAGCACGAACCGACTCGCTTCAGAATGATGCCCTCCAAGCCCTTCTTTTTCGCCTCCGCAAAGAGGGCTTCGGGATCGACGTCGTAAACCGGGGAGAGCCGCATCGTTTGGGTTGGTTTACCGACCAGCTTGGCGAGACGTTGGCGGCGGTCCTCAAAGGGGAGGCCGAGGCATGACTCTCCGTCCAAATGCAGCAGGTCGAACACGTAAAAAACAATCTGGGGCCGCTTGCCCAGATCTTTCCCTTGTAGTCCCTGAAAGGTGGATCGCCCCAACTCGTCCAGGGCCACGATTTCTCCATCGAGCACTGCGTTGCGACAGTTGAGCCCTTGAAGGGGTGGCAGGACTTCAGGGTAGTCCAGTGGCTTGTGGTTCCGGGACCATAACTCAACTTCGCCGTCGTTGATCACCGCCAATGCCCGGTAGCCATCGAATTTGATTTCACAGTGCCAGGAGCCGCCGGCGGGAATGCTGTCCACGCCCAAGGACTTCATGGGCACGATAAATTTGGCGGGACGACCTTTGGCCCTGCGGGTGGACATTCTCTTTTGGTCCGATCCCAGAGTGCGCGGTTCCGCGAATACAAGCGAACGTCCGACGTTGGACGCGGTCTCAATTGTAGTATGTGCGCGAAACCTCAAGTGACCTTCTCCCATCCGGAGAAAAAGTACTTTCCCAGCGGTTACACCAAACTGGAGATGATTCAATACTACCTCGGCATCTCCACGGTGATGCTTCCGCACCTCAAGAATCGGCCGGTGACCCTCGTCCGGTTCCCCGAAGGGGTGAAGGGAGAGAGCTTCTACGAGAAGCACGCACCGAAGCATGCACCGGACTGGATCAAGACCTTCGCCGTACCACGAAGTGAGGGAAATGGAGATATCAACTATATTATAATCAACAATATAGAGACTCTTGCGTGGTGCGCCAATCTGGGAGCGATTGAGCTTCATCCCTTCCTGCATCGAGCGCCGAAGTTGAGCCAACCGACTCACGTCGTCTTCGATCTGGATCCGGGTGAAGGTGCAGACCTCTGGAAGTGCATCGAAGTGGGCTTTCTTCTCAAAGCGACACTCGAGCAACTGGGTCTGGAGGCGTTTCCGAAGGTATCGGGCTCGAAAGGGCTGCAAATCTATGTGCCGCTCAACACGTCCGTCACCTATGCGGCCACGACTCCTTTCGCGAAGTCGGTGGCAGAATGGATGGCGCGTCGGTATCCCAAGCTGATTGTCAGCGAAATGTCCAAGGCGCTCCGAAAGGGCCGAGTCATGATCGACTGGAGCCAGAACGTGCAGACCAAGACGACGGTGTCCGTCTATTCGATGCGCGGGAAACGCGATGAACCGTTTATATCCGCGCCTGTCACGTGGGAGGAATTGGCAAAGGCGGCGAAAAAAAGAGACAGGGACCGCCTGTATTTCTCGCCGGCGGATGTGCTCAAACGAGTCAAGAAGCTCGGTGACCTGTTCGCACCCGTGCTTACCCGGAAGCAAAAACTGCCGAAAGCCTTCTTGAAATTCGAACCTCAGAACGGGTCCCGGGGTTCCCTGGCAAGGTATGCGCAGAAGCGCGATTTCAACCAGACCAAGGAACCGAAACCCAGGTCACCGAAGTCTGGCCGCGAGGGCAAAGCGCGTCGTTTCGTTATCCAGAAGCACGCGGCGACCCACCTGCATTTCGACTTCCGGCTGGAAATGGGCGGCACCCTGAAATCGTGGGCTGTTCCAAAAGGTCTGCCGTACGAATTGGGCGTCAAGCGCGCCGCAATCGAGGTCGAAGATCACCCGATCGACTACCTGGAATTCGAAGGGACCATTCCGAAAGGCCAGTATGGGGGCGGGACCGTCATGGTGTGGGACATCGGCACGTATGTAATCCTCGGCGGGAGCTTCGGCGAGGGCGACCTGAAGCTGAAGCTCAAGGGCAGAAAGCTCGCAGGCGAATGGCACATTTTTCGGATACGAAATAAGGTGCCGAAGCCGATGTGGCTGATTGTAAAGTCGGGAAACGCGCACAAACCAATCTCGGAACGGTTGGAAAACACGTCGGTCGCTACACGGCGTACCATGGAGAAAATTGCAGCGGACAACGACCGACAATGGAGATGACCGACTGCGCGTTTTGGCGCAGGGATGGCCTTCCGTTGGGCCTCGGTGTCCCGGTTCGATTCTCCTAGACCGGCTCCTTCTTGCCGCTGGCCGCTGCGCGGTAGATTGCTTCGACCACGCGGGTGTCTTTGAGGCCTTCCTCGCCCGGCACCAGCAGGGGCGTTTTGTTGAGGATCGCCAGGGCGTCGTCGTCCATCTGTTTCGCCTGTTGATTCGGGACGGTGGCTTTGAGGGCGAGACCGTCACTGGTGACTCCCTTGATGCCACTGTAGGACTGGAATGGGGCCAGTTCGTACCAGCCCTGCGCGGCGGTCACCCGCAGTTTGTTCATGCCTCGGCCAAAGCTGGCTTCGCAGCGGGCGGTGACGCCGTTGGGGAAATCGAGTTCGAACGCCATCGTCTCCTCGACCTCGGTATAAATCTCCGGTCGCGTGGTCGAGGCCTTGGCGGTCACCGCGACCGGTTCAAGTCCGGTGGCGTAGCGTACCGCATTGAGCGGATACACGCCCATGTCACCCATCACCCCGCCGCCCATGGCCTTCTTCTGCTTCCAGTGATTGGTCCGGGACTCCCGGTAGCCCGCCTCGGCGGTGGCGCTCAGCACTTTCCCGTACTTTTGTTCGCGCCGGAATTGGATGATCGCCTGCGTGTTCGGCTCGTGATGCATGCGGTAGCCGATCGACAATGTCACGCCGTTGTCCCGGCAGGCCTTAATCATGGCCTCGCACTCCCGCACGCTCGGGGCCATGGGTTTTTCACACCACACGTGTTTTCCCGCCTTCGCCGCCCGGATGGTGTACTCCGCGTGGAGGGACGGTGGGAGCACGACATACACCACGTCGATCGCCGGATTGTTGGCGATGCGATCAAAGTTCTCGTAGGAGTAGAGGTTGCCGTCCGGGAGATGGTACTGCTTCTGCCACGCTTCCAGTTTGGCCGGGCTGCCGGACACCAATCCCGTGAGCTGACAGTGCGACGTCAGCTGCAGGGCGGGCGCGAGCAGGTCCTTGCTGTAGTAGCCGAGGCCGACCAAGGCCACGCCGAGCCGTCCTTTCGGGAGTGCCGGGGCGGCAAAAGCCCGCGATCCCAGCGTGAGACTGGCCGCACCCACCGAAAGCTGGCCAAGGAAACGGCGGCGGGTACCTGTGAAAACCGAAGGAGAGGTAGGGGAGTGCACGTCTGACGATACGCCCGAAGGGTGCGTGCCGTCAAAATGGAATCCACTGGATTTTCATGCCCTCACCTCTGCTTGGTCGTCGTGGATTTCTTTTCTTCGGCAAACAACGCGGAGCGGTGACACAGCTGTTGCCAGAGCGACTGCCAGGTCGTCCAGTCGTGCCCGCCCGGTTGAGTGAGAACCCGTTCCCGCGCGAGGAGGGGGCTCAGCAAGCGATGCCCCACTGCAAAACGATCGCTCTCGCCGTAAGCCAACCAGGTCGGCGGCAGGCTCCCGTGACGGCTGCCGAGAAACGTCCACAGCTCCATCTCGACTTCGCCCTTCGCGTCGGTGTGGGCGGCCGCCCATGCCACAGGTCCGCCGGCGGCGGTGATCTCTGCAAAGTGCTTCTGGTTTTGGCCGAGGTACGGTGCGATCAGCACCAAGGCGTCGATCTGTCGGGGTTGATCGCGTTCGTAGAGCAGTCCGCCAAGCCCGCCGAGCGAGATGCCGACGAACACGATCCGCCGATAGCCACGGGCCCGCGCCGGAGCGATCACGTCCTCCCGCAACCGGTCGACGACCGAGCGTTCGCGGTAGTAGCCCAGGTGCGCATCGACTGAGATCCAGTCCGCTCGCACCCCGGCGCGCGAAAGCTCCCCGCTCAACCCGTGACGCTCAAAATCCTCCATGCGATCTCCGCGCCCCGGAAGGAACACCACCAGCGTCGAGGCCGTCGGCGCGCCCGCACCCGGCGAACCCACCGTGGGCACCGGCCGCTGGGTGGCCCGCGGCAGGTAGGCACAGCCCCCGACCAACCAGGCCAGCAGTCCGAAAAGAAAAACCACCCGTGCCCTCCGAACGTGTGCCGGTGCGTGGGGAGAAGCAGGTGCCATGTAGACACACAGAAGCACGACTCCGCCCGATCCGCCACCCCGAGTTCGAGGATCGGCTGATCGGTTCCCCCGGATCATCTCCGTCCCTCCCGTCCGCTAGCCGTGCCGAAGGCAATACCCGATTGGAAGTGGGGATTCGTCCGGCGAGTCGGGCTCACCGCAGGCGGACCGTGAAGGCGGGACCGGTCGGTCCCGGCGCGGCCTTCCCGCGACTGCGGGACTGCCTCCAACGGAGACGAAGGGCGGTGTCTGTTGTAGGCGGGGTCGCCGACCCCGCGGGGATTGGCGTCGCGTGAAGAAATTGGACAACGGAGACGGGACCGGTGGGTCCCGTCGCGGCCTCAGCGAGGCCGCCTACAACGGGACTGCGGGCATTTCCAGTGTCCAATTGCTAATCTGCCGCGCCTGCGCGGCCGCGGGGCAAATCAACGCCGGTGCGAACGGGTTATGCCCATTTGGGCATCCACCTTGCAGGTGAAGGGGAGCGCCCGGCGAGGCTGGCGCGAGTAGCCGGTGACATTCTTGGGCCGGCGGGTGTAATCTGGTGCCATGATCGACGATGCCGCTCTCCTTCGCCAGTATGCCGCCACCGGCGCGGAGGAGGCATTTGCGGAGCTGGTCCGGCGGAACCTGGATCTCGTTTACGCCACCGCGCTGCGGATCGTCGGCGACACCGCGCGGGCAGAGGATGTCGCCCAGTCCGTGTTCGTGGCGTTGGCGCGCAAGGCCGGCTCGCTGTGCGATCACCCGGCGTTGGTGAGCTGGCTTTACACGAGCGCGCGCTATGCCGCGCTCAAATCGCGCCGCACCGAACAGCGGCGTCAAGCCCGGGAACAGGAGGCCCTCACGATGCAGGAGCTAAATGGATCGGAAACACCGCCGGAGTGGGAGCAGCTCCGTCCACTCCTCGATGAGGTCCTGCACGAATTGAGCGAAGCCGACCGCGAGGCGGTGCTCCTGCGCTACTTTCGCGGCGCGGCGTTTGCCGAACTTGCTGCCGTCCTGCGCGTCAACGAAGGCGCGGCCCGGATGCGGGTTGAACGTGCGCTCGATCGCATGCACCGCCTCCTTGCAAAGCGTGGCATAAGCTCGACGGCGTCCGCCCTCGGCGTCGCGCTCGCCGCCCAGCCTGCACTGGCCGCTCCGTCCGCGCTGGCCGCCAGCATCACCGGGACGGCACTGGCCGGCTCGGCGGCGGGCAGCGGTGCGTTCGCGACCCTTTTCGTCATGAGCAAATTGAAACTCGCGCTTGCCGGGGCTGTCGTCGTCGGCGGTTTCGCCACCGCCTTCGTCGAAGGCCGCACCTACCTTTCGCTGCGTACGCAACCGCAGTCCTCCGCGCGCGAGGATCCGGCGCCGATCGAGGAGCAAAATCGGCAGCTCCTCGGCGCCGTAGCCCGGCTCGCCGAACAGAATCCCGACGTCGCGGAACTCAACCGGTTGCGCGCCCGGCTCGACACGCTGCGCGCGCGGCCGCCGGGCGTCACCGACGCCGCGTTCCATGCCCCGCGCAATCTTGGGCGTGACACGCCGTCGGCGGCGATCGAGACCTTCGCGTGGGCCATCGATCAGGGAGATCTGGATCTCGCCGCGAGCTTCATTTCCTTCAGCGACGATTCACCGGCGAACCGCAACGCGTTTCTCGCCCACTTCAGTGAGTCCATCCGTGCCCGTTATCGCACCGTCGAACGCATTTACGTGGCCGCGCTCTACGGTGCGATCCACGGCAAGGCTGCGATTCCCGATCCCATGGCACGCCTGCAGATCGCGAGCATCAAGGAACGCGGTTTCGACCAGGTGCGGGCCGAACTCTGGTTTCAGACCGGAAGCGGTCGCGAGGTGCCGGGCAACGTCTCGTATCAGCGTCGCGCTGACGGTTGGGCGGAGAAGCCCGTGGCCATGCTCGCACCGGCTGTGATTGCAGCGATCCGTCAGCGGCTCGATCCGGCCACGGGCGACTATCTGCCCGCGAGCCAGCCGAAACCCTGACCATGTCCAAATCCTTTAAGCAATTTCTCATCGTGCTTGCGGTGCTGCTCGGCGCGGCCGGGCTCACGTGGCTCCACCTCGAAAACCGGCGGTTGCAGCGTCGCGTGGTCGCGGAGGCCCAGAATGTCCGTCGCGTGACTCGGCTGCGCGACGACAATGCATGGTTGGAGCGCTTGCTCGCGGAGCAGCAACGCCGCGATGATCCGGACCGAGCCTGGGTGCGGCGAGAGATCGATTCGTTGCGCACCGAGATCGCCCGGCTCGAGCAGAAATCGGCTCAGCACCACGCCGCCCGCGCATCCAGGACCTCACAGGATGAGGCCGCAGTCGAAAGCAATCGGGATCCACGCGTTGGACTGACACGACTCGAGCATTTTCAGAACCGTGGTCGCGCGACGCCCTCCGCCGCCTTGGAAACGCTGGTGTGGGCCGCCCTGAGCGGGGATGAGGCGACGCTGGCCGATATCACAGCGCTCAATTCGGCCACGAGGGCCAGGGCCGAGGCCTTCATCGCCCAGCTCTCTCCGGAGGAGCGCGCGACGTGGACGCCGGAGAAACTTGGCCAGCTTTGGTTCACCGGCCTGTTCACCGAGCTGTCGGCGGCTCAGATTGTCGGCGAGACCATCGTTGCCTTCGACGAGGCGATCGTCCGCCTCCGCCTGGCGAACCGGGACGGTGAGGAGAAACTGTCGCTGCGGCGGACCCCCACCGGCTGGAAGGTCCTCGCACCCAGCGCAGCCATCGACCATTTGAAGAGAAAGCGGTCGGCGACCCCGTAGTCACCGCTCCCGAGTACTGTGCCCGAGCCCCGAGCGTTTCGCCCGCGTGGCTTCGTCGCGGAGCAAACCGGCGAAAGCGGTCGCGTAGGGTTTTGCATTGGTCGCCGACACCCCAATTTTTGCGATGACGGGATCGAAGTTCGGAAAGAAGGGCCGGCAGACCAATGCGCGCGGCATGATTCCCACCACGCTTTCGGCGAGAATGGCGGCCGCGCGACGCGCCTCTAGCGTCGCGAAGAGCGACGACACCCCGTCGCTCTCAAGCGCCACGAATCGCGGCACAACACCATGGGGTTTCAAGAGGCTCCTCATGTGTGGCACGTAGTCGGGAAAGTGCTCTCGGGCTAGGCCGACCAACGGCACCTCGCGCAGGCGCTTCGGCGGCACGCGCTTCAGTCTCGCGAGCGGATCATCTGCCCGCACGACCAGCACGAGGTTGATTCGCCGGAGTACACTCCATTGGAAACCGGGAGTCGTTGTCACCGACGGCTCCAGGGCGACGAGCACGTCAAGACGTCCCTCCTGCGCCATTCTGATCATGTCGGGCGGCGAAACGTCCACCAGTTCGACCCGCACGGAGGAGTGCTCCGCCTGGAATCGTTCCAGTGCAGGCGGGAGAATGCCGGCGGTCGCCGACGGCGCGTAACCGATGCGCACGACGTCTCCCTTCCGCTCGCCGCGGACCCGCTGCACCGCCAGGTCCGCACGCGCGAGGACCTCCCTTGCCTCCTCATAGAAGCGCTCGCCGGCATCGGTAAGCTTGACCGCGTTCTTGCTGCGCACGAACAGCGGCACCATCAGTTCCTCTTCCAGGTCCTTCACCTGGCGACTGAGTGCCGGCTGGGTGAGGTGAAGGAGCTGCGCCGCCCGATTGAACGAGCCGTGCGCAGCCACGACGACGAAGTAGCGAAGGTGGCGAAGTTCCACCCTGAATCAGTCACTCATACCAGGAGTATGAGCCAGCCAAAAAACACGGCATTGGGCAGTTCCGCCGAAGGATGGTAATATTTGAGCATTCCCAACCATGAATCACATCCACTCCACCTCACTCCCCGAGCCAATCGCGCGGTATCTTGATTCCGCCAACCGGTTCGATGCCGCCGGCGCGTCCGGCAGTTTCACTCCTGACGCAGTCGTTCGTGACGAACAGCATGAATACGTTGGTCATGCTGCCATCGAACGGTGGATTGCCCAGACGAGCCAATCGTACCAGGCCCAGGTGACTGTGACCAACGTCATGGCTCTCGGTGCAAACGTGAAGATCGCGGCCAGCATCGCCGGAAACTTTTCCGGCAGCCCTGTGAACCTTGATTACGACTTTTGCCTGCAGGACGGAAAAATCGCCCGGCTCACGATCCAATGAACCCGCACGATAACGAATTTCCTTCCCCGGGTCAGGAATTTGCTGGCCGGTGCGTCTTCGTCACCGGTGGCACAAAGGGCGCGGGTGAAGCGATGGTCCGCCGGTTCGCATCCGCTGGTGCACGCGTGGCAACGGTGGCGCGACGGGTACCGGCCGACTCCGACCTGCCCGCTTTGCTGATTGGAGCGGACCTTTCGTCGGCGACGGGCGCCGCCCAGGCCATCCAGTCGCTCTTGGAGTCGGTCGGGCTGCCCGAGATCGTGGTTCACAACCTCGGCGGCTCGTCATCCCCGGGGGGAGGGTTTGCGGCGCTGACGGACGAACACTGGCTCGACGAGCTGAATCTCAATTTGCTGGCCGCCGTCAGGATCGACCGCCTTCTCGTTCCAGCCATGGTAAAGCGTGGTTCTGGCGTCGTGATCCACGTGTCTTCGATTCAGAGGCAACTGCCGCTACCCGAATCCACGACGGCTTACGCTGCGGCGAAGGCCGCCCTCACCACCTACAGCAAGGCGCTCTCCAAGGAACTGGGACCAAAAGGCATCCGAGTAACATCCGTGTCGCCCGGCTGGATTTACACGACGGCGGCACAGGCCATGGTCAAGAGGCTCGCGGATCATGATGCCACCGACGAGCACACCGCGCGACAGAGCATTTTGAAGGGGCTGGGCGGAATTCCGATTGGACGGCCAGCGCATCCGTGGGAGGTGGCTGAACTCGTCGCCTTCCTGGCCTCGCCACGGGCCGCTTCGATTCACGGAGCCGACTACGTGATCGACGGAGGCACGATTCCCACGGTGTGACAGTGCCCTCCCACTCCGGCGCGGTGTCCTGGATCCCGGGCACTGACTGCCACCAAACGCGTGCGATCACCTACCGGAAAGTTCCGACGGCTGGGAGATGCACGGTTCACCTCTCCTCACCACGAAGTCCCTCTGTGAATACCACGATGACTCCCTCGCTCACCGCGGCTCCCGCCCTTTTCAGCACCGGTGCCACTCCGGCTTTGGCCGAAACCTCGGATCACGAGAGCTAGGGTGACCCTGGCGGATCAAATCTGCGACGAGTGCTGACACGCCTGTCGCCAGTTTACCTAGGCGGCGGGGGAGGGCTCCGGTGCGGTCGAGGACACCTCGGGATTTGCAGGCGGGCGAGCAGGAGCGACTATCCGAGCACCCTTGCCTCGTTGCTCAAGAGGCAGGGTGTCAGGCGGATGTTCCTTGTCTCTTCCCTCGGCGCGGATGCGAATGCCCGTAACTTCTATCTGAACACGAAGGGAAAGCTTGAGTGCAACATCATCGCTCTGAACTTCGACCGCACGGTGATCGTGCGTCCTTCTTTCATCATCGGCAATCGGGCGGAGGCTCGCCGCGGCGAGGACATGGCGATCCGAGTGATGAGTGTCCTGTCGCCCTTTCTGCGCGGTCGGCTCGCCAAGTACCGGCCCATTGAAGCCAGCTCAGTCGCTCGATGCCTGTTGCAGCAGACCGCATCCCCCATCTCCGGACTGAGCATCCTCGAGTCCGACCAGCTGCGGATCGGCTGACGTTTCAATAGTAGTCTTTGCATCGCATTGCTGCGCCGTGACGAGCCAGCGGGATCGACCGTGCGGTCTAGAGATGTCCTGGCGGGTCCTGCTCCTTCAGGCAGGCGACGCTTCGTGGGGTGGGGACGGTGGTGGGGAGGAGGAGGGGGCGCTCGGAGCGGCAGCGTTCGAAGCAGTCGGGACAGCGCGGATGAAACGCGCATCCGGTGGGAAGCCGCGAAGGATCGGGAATTTCCCCGGCGACAGAGACGTTCATCTTGCGATCGGGATCGGGCCAGGGGACCGCTGCGAGGAGCGCCTGGGTGTAAGGGTGAAGCGGACGGCGAAAGAGTTCCCGCGTCGGAGCGATCTCCACCAGACGACCCGCGTACATGACG
The DNA here is from genome assembly GCA_046346755.1 of Opitutaceae bacterium. Taxonomy (GTDB): domain Bacteria; phylum Verrucomicrobiota; class Verrucomicrobiia; order Opitutales; family Opitutaceae; genus UBA6669. The sequence goes on from JAXMHM010000004.1 coordinate 132,869, forward strand.
GCCACCCGGTCGCAGAAGTGCTTCACGACATCCAGATTGTGGGCAACGAACAGGTAGGTGAGGTGAAACTCCTCCTGCAGGTCCTTGAGCAGGTTGAGCACCTGCGCCTGGACGGAGACATCCAGCGCCGAAACCGCCTCGTCGGCGACGATAAGGGCGGGTCGCAGGATGAGGGCCCGTGCGATGCCGATGCGCTGGCGCTGGCCCCCTGAAAAGGCGTGCGGGTAACGTTCCCGGTGTTCGGCCTTGAGCCCCACTTTTCGCAGGATCTCCACCACACGGTCCTCCAACTCGGCGCCTCGCGCCAGTCGGTGGATCACCAGGGGTTCCCCCACAATCTGAGCGACCGTCAAGCGCGGGTTCAGGGATGAGTAGGGGTCCTGGAAAATCATCTGCATTTCCTGCCGCAGACCCTTGAGCGACCGTTCCGGAAGCTGCGCCAGGTCGACGACCCCGGTGGTCGATCGGAAGAGGACCCGCCCCGAGGTCGGACTCAGGGCTCGCAGGATGGCACGGGCCGCCGTGGTCTTGCCCGACCCGGATTCTCCCACGAGCCCCAGGGTCTCGCCGCGAAGAAGCTGAAAGTTAACGTCGTCCACGGCGCGGATCGTGCCGACTTGTCTGCGCACGAAACCGCGACTCCAGATTGGAAAGTGCTTCGTGAGACCTTCCACGGAGAGCATCACCGTCTCCGGCAATTCGGTCGGTGCGGCGTTTCTGGAAACCGGTGGGTGAGACGGATTCATCCGACCTCCTTTCCCTCTTGTCCTGCAGCGATCTCTTCGGCCCGGACACAGGCCACCCACCGCTCCGGTTCCAGCAAGCGGGCGACCGGCGCAGATCCCACGTCACATCGACCCGGTTGGGCAAACTCGCAGCGCGGATGGAACGGGCAGCCGGGAGGAATCGACGTGAGCGAAGGCACCGTGCCTGGGATCGAGGAAAGCCGCCGGCGCCCCTCGTTGAGCGACGGAAGCGATCGCAGCAGGCCTTGCGTGTACGGGTGACGCGGTTGCCGCAGGATGGTGCGCACACTGCCTTGTTCGACGATGCGCCCGAGGTACATCACCGCCACCTCGTCGGCGACCTGGGCGACCACACCGAGGTCGTGGGTGATGAGCAGCACGGAACATCCGATCTCGACCTGCAGGCTCTTGATGAGGGCCAGGATCTGCGCCTGGATAGTCACGTCCAGCGCTGTCGTCGGTTCGTCGGCGATCAGCAACTCCGGCCGGCATACCAGTGCCATGGCAATAACGACCCGTTGGCGCATGCCGCCGGAGAGTTCGTGCGGGAACTGGTCGAAACGACGCTCGGGACTCGACATGCCCACCTTCCTGAGCATGTCGATTCCGGTGCGACGGGCGGCCTCCCTGCCGACCGGCTGATGCAGCAGGATCGCCTCCATGATCTGGTCCCCGATGGTGTGCACGGGCGAGAGAGCCGTCATCGGTTCCTGAAAGATCATGCTCACCTTGCCGCCCCGCACGTCGTAGAGCCGTTCGTCGTCGTCACGCAGCGCGGCCAGCTCGATTTCCCCGCCCTGTCGCGGACGAAGCAGCACCTGTCCCTCCACGATGCGACCAGGTTTCTGCACCAGCCGGAGTATCGAGTAACTGGTGACGCTTTTTCCGCAGCCTGATTCGCCGACCAGGGCGAGGGTCCGCCCGCGCGGGATGGAGAAACTGATGCCATCCACCGCGCGCAGCGCCTGGCCTTCGTCGCTGACGAAGTGGGTGCGGAGATTGCGAACCTCGAGGACGGACGGGTGCATGTCAGCGGGAGCTGTAGGGATCGGCGGCATCGCGCAGACCGTCGCCCAGGAAGTTGAAGGAGAGCACCGTCACCACGATCGGGACGACGGGGAGGAGCAGCCAGGGATAGTTGGCGACATTCTGTACGCTCAGGCAGTCCTGGAGCAGGACACCCCAGCTCACAATGGGAGGCCGAAGACCGAGTCCGAGAAAACTCAGGGCCGTCTCACCCAGAATCATGGCCGGCACGCTGAGGGTCAGGACTACGATGATGTGGCTGGTGAAGCCGGGAAGGAGGTGTCGGAACAGGATCCGCGAGTGGGATGCACCGAGCAGGCGCGCCGCCACGGCGTAGTCCTCCTCGCGAAGAGCGAGAATCTTGCCCCGGACCACGCGGGCCAGGCTGGTCCAGCTCAGCAGGCTCAGCACCATCGTGATCGCGAGGTAGGTGGTGAGGGGCGACCAGTCCGGCGGCAGGATCGCCCCCAGGGCGAGCCAGAGCGGCAGGTTAGGGAAGGAGTTCACGACCTCGATCACCCGTTGGATGAACGTATCCAATGTTCCGCCCACATACCCCGAAACGCCCCCGATGCCGATGCCGAGCACAAAGGTGACGAGGATCGCCACGACTCCGACGGAAAGACTGACGCGGCCACCGTGGATCAGCCGGCTGAGGATGTCTTGTCCGTACCGGTCCGCTCCCAACAGGTAGAAGGTGGCTTCGGCGGTCGTTCGTTCAAGACGGGCAAGCCGTTCCCGGTCAATGCCGACAAAATGGCGGTGGGTCGGGAGCAGGCCCAGAATACGTCGGGGCTCCCCGCGCACAAAGAAACCGATCGGTATAACGTGCGTGCGGTTTTCGCGGTAGGTCTTCCGCAAGGTGACCGGATCAATGTGGCGATCGAGGGCCAGCACGTGGAGGCCATGCTCCAGGGAAAAGCGTGGGACCTGTGGCGGACAGTTCGCGGTGGCGAGGTTGCGCCAGGTCGGCGCGTGCGGCGCGAAGAATTCCGCGAAGGCGGAGACGAAGTAGAGCACCCCCAGGACAAACAGAGCCCCAACGGCGAGCCGATGCTTGAGAAAGCGGCGTTGGATCAGCGCCCATTGGCTCTCGCGGGTCGCGGCAGCGACCTCGGTTGCACGCACTGGTGGTTCTGAAGCGCCGGTGCTCATCGCGATCCTCCTTCCATGCGGATGCGAGGATCGAGCCACAACAGCAGCAGGTCGCTCACCAGCGTGCCGCACACGCCCAGGAGGCTCAGCACCATGAGCATGGAACCCGCGAGGTACACGTCCTCCACCAGCACCGCGTCGAGCATCACCGGGCCCACCATGGGCAGGCTGAGCACCAGGGCTACGATTGCTCCTCCCGAGACGAGGTGAGGAAAGAGCCCGCCCAGGCCCGAGACGAAGGGATTGAGGGCCAGACGAACTGGGTATTTGAAGAGCAACTTCAACGGCCGGACGCCTTTGGCTCGCGCCGTCGTCACATAGGGCCGCTTGAGCTCGTCCAGCAGGTTAGCCCGCATCACCCGGATCATGCTGGCCGTTCCGCCCACCCCCAGCACGAGCACCGGAATCCACAGGTGCCTGAGCAGGTCCATGACCTTGGCCCCGTTCCACCCCGGCATGGTGGCGAACTCGGGTGAGAAGAGTCCCGACACCGAGAGCCCGAACCAGCGGTTGGCAATCCACATGAGCACCACCGCCAGCAGAAAAGGTGGCACGGACATGCCGAGGAAGCCGAGGAGAGTCAGGGTATAGTCGCCCAGGGAGTACTGGCGCACCGCGGAATAGATGCCGATCGGGAGGGCCACGGCCCAGGTGAAGAGGAGAGTCGCGAGCGAAACCACGACCGTAAGGAGGATGCGGTCGCCGACAACGTCGTTCACGGGCTTGTTGTGTTCCATCGACAACCCGAGGTCGCCCTGCAGCAGGCCCCGATCTTCCGGATCCAGCGTGAAGAACCACTTCAGGCCGATCCAGTGCAGGTAGCGGACCGTCATCGGCTGATCGAGGTGGAAGTCGCGGCGGAGGTCGGCGACTTGCTGCTCGGAGGCTGCGCCCCCGGCCATTTCCAGCTCCATGAGCTTCGTTTCAACGAAGTCGCCCGGTGGCAGCTGCACGATGACAAACACCAGGATCGAAACGACACCGAGGGTCGGGATCATGAGCAGCAGCCGGCGCCCGATGAAGGGATGGCGCACGGCGATTCCGACCAAGGCCAGGCCGAGGACGGCGAGGATCAAGCCGCGGAGCAGCCCTGATTCGTGTGGTGCGGTTCCGACCGCTGTCTCCCCCTCTTCCAGGGGCGCCCCCGGCATCGGATCGACGTGGAGCATCGTGTGCTCGAGCTGGGCCGCCGTGGCTGCGGGGGCTGGCGGGGGATCCTGCCAGAAGTAGAGTTCCATACCGGTGTTTCCCGGTGACTGGAGATTGGCGCCGACGAGGGCCCGCCGCGGCACGTTGCGCAACCCATCGCTGACGACCGTCAACTGCGGCGGCGGAGTGCTGATGCTGATGTGCCAGAGATGCCGGGCTCCGATGTCGGTGATCTCGCGAAAGAGCGCGATCCGCCGCGCCTCGTCGGGGGTGCGCAGGATCTCGTCATAGAGCTCCATGGTGCGGCGCAGCGGGTGACCGGCCGGTGGTTCGATGGCGTTGCTCCGCTGCGCCGCGGGGTTGCCGTGGAGGCCGCCGTTCTGGAACCAGATGCCGAATCCCGGCGCAAACGACGACCACCGGTAGGTGGGAACGAAACTCCGGGGTTCGATCAACGGGTAGAACTCGCTCTCCCCGGTGTAGACGGTGAAGTCATGCTCGTAGGCATTCATCTCCGACTCGAAGAGTTTCCGGGCCTTGATGCGGGCGACGCAACGCACCCCGACGCGCGCCCAATCCTCGACAATGAACTGGGCCGGTCCGTTGGCGGTCATATCCGTCAGGTGCATGAACCACGTCATCCGCGTGCCGTCCGGGAACGTCCGAAAACCCTCGCCATCGCGTCCGGTGAGTCCCGCCGCATCGAGCAGGGCGTTGGCGCGGTCTGGATCGTGGGCGGTGAACGCCGTCAGCAGGTCGGGATTGTGGAACGGGGAATCGGGACCGGGGTCAAGCTGGGCCGGCTGGGTCTGGCCATTGAGTTCCGCGTCGATGATGGCGCGACGGTCGATCGCGAGGGAAAGCGCCTGTCGGAACCGATCGTCGTTGAGCAGGGCATGTTTGCGCCCGGTCTCGGGCTTTGCCGGCTCCACGCGACGGTTGAGATTGGGGAAGACGGTGAAGACGGAGCGAGTCGCCGGCTGCCAATGGTACACTGAGTAGTGGTTTCGAGCCGCTTCGCTCATGAGCAGCACATGATCTTCGTAGCGGAGATGACGCTCCTGCATGTTCGGCTGGCCCGTGGCGGCGGCCAGACCGATCAGGTTGGAGGGACGAATGTCGAGCACGAGGCGGTCGAGGTAGGGCAGTTGGTTGCCCTCGGAATCCACCGCGAAGTAGTACGGATTGCGCACGAAGACGTGCGGCGCGTTGGGCGAATAGGTGCGGTAGACCCAGGGCCACAGGCGGGGATGCTCGGGGTTGAGGTGGTGTTTGAGCCTCCGATACACGGCCAGCGGGCTGGACTGACCCAGGGTGCGCATGGCCTCGGCGATCGCCGCCTTGTCGCCGAATTCCGGGTGAAACCGGCGCAGGTAATGTGCCGGCGTGCAGTAGTCGGCGTAGAGCTGGGGGTCGCCGCTGACACTGGCGACCCGTTCGGCGAAGAGCGGATTTGGCTGGCTGAAGATGAACCGGACCGTCAGCCGGTCCACCTTCTCCACCCGACCGATGCCTCCGCTGGCGCGAAGCACCCGGGGCGAGGCCTTGAAGTAGAGGACCTCGCACTCGTACCAGTAAAGAAGGTCATCCGCGGTGAACGGGTGCCCGTCCGACCAGTGCATGCCCTCGCGAAGCGTGAACGTCCATTCTCTCGCGTCAGGCGAAGACTGCCAGGCCTTGGCGATGTGGGGAACCAGGGGTCGTCCCTGGGGCGACCATCGCACGAGGTTGGGATAAGAAAGCCGCCAGTAGATGGTGCGAAGGTCCTCGATTGAATTCGCGAGGCGAAGCCAGTCGCCGCCGTACTTTCCGGTGCCGTCCGGTCCACGGAGGACCACCGGTTCCGGCCCGACTCGTTGGGCCACGGTTTCCAGTTTGCCTTGCCGGACCAGGTTCGAAAGGACCGGTGCCTCTCCCCGGGGCCACCACGGAGCCCTGACCCCCTCGGCGTAGTCCGCGGCCAGCACCAGTTGCGGTGGATGACCGGCATCGAGTCGCACCTCCCGGCGCGCCTCGACTTCCGCGATCTCCGCAGGTGAGCGCTGGGGGACGGGGGCATTGAGATCAGGACGTACGATCCAGCCGCAGATCACGACCAGGGCGGCCATGCCGATGAACGCCGCCACGGAGCCGATCCCCGCCTTTAGCCACAGGCTTCGCATGGGTCGGGGGCGCTCAGTGCGGGCGGGCCGCGAAGGTGCTTTCGTAGACGATCTCTCCGTTCACATCGTGGTGTCGCAAGGTGAGCGTGGGTGGTGACGTGCCCGTTTCTCGCACTTCGCCGCTGAGGAAGCCACCGTCGATGCGGAGAAACTGGTGCAGGGGGGTGCGTTTCACCTTGGTCACAAACTCCGCGGCCATACCGAAACAGGCCGGACCGCAGCCGAACTCATTCAGGCCGGTTTCGGGATCGATGGAGTGGTACTGCCAGTGGCGGTCACCGGCGACGACGAGGGTATTGGGGATCGCGGCGAGCCTTCGGCGGACCTCTTCGCCTTCGGATCGAAACACATCGTCGGCCAGAGAGTCACCGCCCTCGCCACTCTTGTAATCCACATTGGGACCGACGATCGGGACTCCGCTGATCACGACGCGGAAGGTGGCGGTTGATCGGCGGAGTGAATCAAACAACCACTGCTTCTGGTCGGCTCCGAGCAGGGTTCGATCGGCGACCTTCTCTCCTTTGCGGGCATTGCGGTGTTCCCGGCTTTCGAGCAACCAGATCTCGAGATCGCGTCCCCAGCGCACCGACCGGTAGCCGGGTGCGGGTGGCATGGGGAGTTGTTCGGCACCGATGCGAACGCCCTCGCTGAACGTCAGCGCGCCGAACTGGTCCCCGGGGGCCGAATCGTTTCGGGAAATGTCGTGGTCGTCCTTGATGAAGTAGGCGGAAACGCCCCGATAGAATTCACGCACCGTTGGCCAGGCACTGGTGCGGTTCCATTTGAAGCGCGCCAGCGCCGGGGTGAGTCCGTAGGGGCGGGGTTTGTCGAGGTAGACAAAATCACCGGTGTGGACGAAGAAGTCTGGCGCCCACTGGCGGGCGGAGCCGTACATCCGGAAGCCGCCGGCCTCGTCGTCGCGGCGTTCATCATCATGGCAGGTCGTGATGATGAACCGGACGGGCGCGGACTGGTCTGCGGCGAAGGGAGTGACAAAGCGGCCTTCGACGGTTTCGCCGGGTTGGCCGGAGAGATCGCGCGACTCCACGGTCACGGCGTAGCGCACCCCGGGTGCGAGGTCGGTGAGGCGTATCTGAGCGGTGAAGTCGGCGGCCGGGCTTGTCCGTGTCCATGCGGTCGAGCGGGCGGGCGAACGCTCGTCGAGGCGTCGCCAGACCACCCGCACTTCGCCCTCGGACCCGGGAACTGAGCCCTCCATGTCCTTCAAGGCCGCCCCGGGCGGCAATTGCGCCATAGGATCGGCAGCCTCCGCCTCGCGGCGTTTCACGTCGACGAACTGCAATCCGCCGTGTCGCGGTGCAGTCACGGATGCCAGACGCGTCCAGACAACGGCCGACGCTCCTGTGACTTCACCGATCTTGATGCCAGTGGGTTGGAAGACGCTGGCGGCGGCGACCCATGCCGTCGCGCCCAGGACGACCGCACCGGCGACTGCGCATTGAACGAGGCGGATCATTCGGAGATCGGCTTCTTCGGTGGAAGCCGGTCAATGCCGAGCCGCTGGGCCCAGGCTGTCCACCGGGCTTCGAGCTCCCGGGCGATTTCCGGACGCGAGCCCGTGAGGTCGTTCTGTTCCCCGCGGTCCTTGGAAAGGTCGTAGAGTTCCCACGGGTCCTTGCCGTACCGCGTCAACTTCCAGTCACCGGAGCGAATCGAAGCATCTTCATTGTACTCCCAATACAGGGCGCGTTCGCCCAGGTTCCCCGTGTTGCTGAATACGGGAAGCAGGGAGCGACCCTCGAGCGCGGGGGTCGGCTTCCCTTCCCATTGTTCCGGTCGCGTGGCTCCGGCGAGTTCGAAGAAGGTGGGTGCCAGATCGATGATATGGCCCACGTCGTGACGCACCGAACCGGGCCGCGCTTTCAGGCCGGCGGGCCAGAAGGCGATGAACGGTGTCGCGTAACCGCCTTCATAACACGTGTCCTTGTAGCCGCGGAAAGGGGTGTTGCTGACCGCGGCCCAGGGAGTGTCGTAGGTGTGAAATGAATCCATCGGTCCGGGACCGGAGGTGGGTTCGTCCTTGGTGGTGGTCCCGTAGTGGTGGGTGCCGCCGGAAGCGCCGTTGTCAGAGAAGAATATGATGAGCGTGTTCTCCAGTTTACCCAGGGACTCGAGTTTTGCCACCAACCGCCCGATGTTCTGGTCGAGGCGATCGACCATGGCCGCGTAGACCGCCATCTTGAGGTCCCAGCGATCCTGGTCCGGCACCGCGTTCCATGGCATGATCAGTTGGCTGTCGTCCCAGAAACGGGGAAGCCAGGGACCCAGCTTGCGGACGTCGGCGTACTTGATCGAGCCGCGGGGCGGGAGCTGCTGCATGCCGGGCGTGAGCAGTCCCTGGGCGCGTTGTCGCTCGTATCGGGCGGTGCGGATCACATCCCAACCCGCGAGGTACTTGCCGCGGTACTTCGCAATGTCCTCGGGCCAGGCCTGGATCGGGTAGTGAGGGGCGGTGTACGCGAGGTGCAGGAAAAAGGGACGGTCGTCCTTCTGGTCCTGGATGAATTGCAGGGCCCGGTCGGTGTAGGCGTCCGTCGAATAGAACTTCGGGTCATCCGGAGTCCAGGGCCGGAACTCCTGTCCGTCGAACGCCCAGCGACGCTCACCCTTGTCCTGGGAGGGGGCCGGCTCGCCGGGACGCTGACGACCGGGGTTGAAGTGGTTGACCTGGCCGTCGACCAACCCGAAGGAATGCTCGAAGCCAAGCTGGACGGGCAGGTCCCGCCCGTGCCACTTGCCCGACATCCAGGTGGCGTAGCCGGCGGAGCGAAGCGTTTGCGACACCGTCGGCGCGCCCCGGAGGTGTCCTGGCGAGCGTCCCATGCCCACCTGGTGCGGATAGAGACCCGTGAGGAAGGAGGCGCGGGAGGGAAAACACTTCGGCGTGGTGTAAAACTGGGAGAATCGCACTCCCCGTGCGGCGAGCTTGTCCAGGTTGGGTGTGGCAATCTCCGAACCGAAGCAGCCGATGTCGGAGTAGCCCATGTCATCCGCGACGATCATGATGATGTTCGGGCGTTTCTCCGCGGCAAAGGCGGGGCAGGTCAGCGTCAGGCCGCCGATGAAGGCGGCGAGCAGCAACCGGTGAAGCAAGGAAAACGAGGGCATGGCGGGGAGGACGTGGGGCGGAAGGGCGGGCAGGGGGCGGTGGGGACGACCGGCAGGAACCGATTCAGGGAGCGACGTAGCGACGGGTGTGAGGCTGAGGCACCGGGCGGGCCTTCTCATCGTCGGTGTCGGAGAACTCCATCCAGTGCGGCACCAGCGTGCCCACCCAGCCGTCGGCCAGGTGTGCCTGCTGTTTCAGCCGTTCGAGGACGTGCTCGAAGCGTTCCTCGTCGATCAGCCCGCGCAGACCCTCCCAGCGGGTGACAAAGGAATGGACGGCGGCGGCGCCGGCGTAGTAGCGATCGTAGAGTTCCTGGATGAGGGGACGACCGTTGCGCAGGGTTCGCTCCCAGGGAACGTGGTGAAAGAAGAGGAGGAGGTCTTCCGGACAGGTGTCCACGTTCTCGTACCGGGAGCGCCAGGGTTCGGCAAATTGTGCCGCGTAGCCCGAGCCGGTGCGGGCGGTGCGATCGAAGCCCACGCCGTCCTTGGTGGCGCCGTGGTGGTCGATGCGATAGATGGGATCGGGCACGAAGTGATCGACGCGCCGGGTCATGTGATTCAATCCCAGCGGCGAAGTGTAGTTTTCGTAGGCGCCGCGGGATTCAAGCAGGATGCTGGCGACGGTTCGGACCACGAGCGGATTCCGCCCAAACGTGAGTTCGGCCCACTCCTGGGCGATCGATTCGGCCGTCGTGGCGGTTGGGTTCCAGGCGAGCCGGGCCAGAGCAAAGGTGTTGGCTTGGGCGAGGAGGTGGCCGGTCCAATTGCGCGAACTCCCGGTGTTCATGACCCCGACGATTCCATTGCGGGTGCCGGGATGGACCGCGTTTTCCATCCGGCGCGCGACGGTTGCACCCGGACCGGGCGCATGGGTGTCGAAGTCCAGGACTTCGCGCCACATGGGGGCGAGGAAACAAACGTGTTTGTCCTGCCCGGTGTACTCCTGGGTAATTTGCAGTTCCAGCAGCTGATTGGTGCGCGGCATGGCCCCGAGGAGCGAGGAGACCGGTTCCCGCACCTGAAAGTCGAGCGGCCCATTCTTGATCTGGATGAAGACGTTGGAGGCGAACTGACCGTCGAAGGGAGTGAAGTTCTGATAGGCCTGGACCACGCGGTCACCCTTCGCGCGGTCATAGACAAATGCACGCCAGTGGACCGTGCCTCCGTAGGGAGCGAGGACCGAGGCGATCAGGTTGGCCCCGTCCGCGTGGGTGCGCCCGTACTTCATTGGACCGGGCTCGCCCTCGGAGTCGGCCTTGACCAGGAAACCACCGAAGTCTGGGATGGCGGCGTAGATCTCGGCCGTTTTCGCCTTCCACCACTCCTTCACCTCGGGTGCGAACGGATCGGCGGTGGTGAGTCCGCCGACCAGGATCGGGCTGAAAAAGTTGACGGAAATGGAGAGACGCACGCCGTAGGGACGGAGTACCGACGCCAGTGCGGCGAGTTTGGGAAGGTAGTCGGGAGTCAGCAAGCGCCAGCCTTCCAGTCCGCGCTTGGCGGTGTTCACATTGTTGATCATCACGCCATTCATTCCCATGGCGGCCAGAAGCCGGGCCCAGTCGTGCAGTCGAGGATCGACGGTGCCGGGGAGTGCCTTCCAGTCAAAGAAGCTCTCACCGGCGTAGCCGCGCTCGATCGATTCATTGCGGAAATTGGGGGCCCGGTGCGGATTATCCCAGTGGTTGGCGACTCGGACCGCCACAGTCGGCGCGTCCTCCAGGTCGAGTCCGACGACGGGCAGGCCACGCTGCACGCGGCGGAGCAGCGTGAAGGCCCCGTAGAGCAGACCGGAGTCCCCGGTGCTGGCGATGACGAGCCAGGGTCGTCCCTCCGCGACCCCGGACTTGAGGACGAATCCCTCGGGTCCCAGTCTGGCCAGTCGTGTCTCCTCGATCGCGGCCGCAATGAGAGGAGAATCGGACCTCGATCCCAGCAGGATCCGGCCCGCCGCCGGGCCGCCCGTGCCGGGCGCGATCGCTCCGAAGGCGCGGCGCAATTCCCTTTGGGCCGACCGGGCGACGGGCCGGTCAGGTGCGAGGACCTCCGCACCGAAGCGCGCGTACTCTTCGCGACGGGCCGCCTCCGGTTCGGGACGGTAGCGCAGCCAGAGTTCATAGCCGTCTTCCGCCTGAACCGAGGCCGGAATCCCGGCGGACAGCGTCACCATCCAGAAAACAATGCGGAGCGGCTTGATCATGTGAGTTCGGAGAGGCGGCGTGCGCCCGGCTTGAGTGAGACCAGTTCGGAGAGCGAGATCCGCCGTCCCGAGACCAGCGATTGGTTGGCCGCTGCGCCGACCAGGATCGAGGCGGCGCCCTGTTCGTGTCCCGCGACCCGCCCGAGAGTATCGGAGGTCCCGTTGCCGCCGAAAAGGTGACGGACCATGAGCGGGTCGCCGCCCCAATGCCCCCCGGGACCGGCCTGCGCGGCCACGCTATAGGGGCGTCCAAAGTGCGGATACACTCGGATGAAGGTCTTTTCGGTGTCCGACCGACCCTCGGAATCACCGTTTTCCCCGAGCGAGTGACCCTCGTCGTTCTCAGATTTGGTGGTGTGCGACTTCTCGAACTGGTAATACTCCAGCCGGCCTTGATCGCCGTTGAAGACCACGCGCATACCTTCGCGGGGACTGAAGGCATTCAGGGTGTAGGTGAGCATCACGTCACTGCGGTAGCGCACGATGACACTCAGGTCGTCCTCGATGTCGATTCCCGGCCGGAAGACATTGCGGTCGCGGATGTAGCCGGTTTCCGGCTCGGCCGCGAGATAGAGATCCCGGAAGTGCGGGTTGGTGCTCAGGTCGATCGCGAACGCGTCGCCCCGCGCCGCGTCCTCCCCAGTGTAGCGCGGGTAACGCGTGCGGGAGCCTTCGCCCCGGGCGACGGCGTTGGTGTCCCCGTAGAAGCGCAATCCTCCGCTGGCAAACACGTCGGCCGGGATGGAGTCGGTCCACCAGTTCACGAGATCGAAGTGATGGGTCGACTTGTGCACCAGCAGCCCGCCGGATTGGAGTTTCTCGCTGTGCCAGCGTCGGAAGTAGTCGGCGCCGTGGCGCGTATCCAGCAGCCACTCGAGGTTGACGCTCTTGACCCGGCCGACGACCCCGCTATCCAGAAGCTCCTTGACCTTGGCGTTCGTGGGCGCCCAGCGGTAGTTGAAGGCCACCGTGATCCGTCCCTCCGGGCAGCGCTGCGCCGATTCGAGGATGCGACGACATTTGACCTCGTCGGTGGTCATGGGCTTCTCGGTCACGACATGGCAGCCCAGCTCCAGCGCCCGGACAATGTACTCGTCGTGGTGCGAGTCGACGGTGGCGACCACGACCAGATCGGACCGGGTGGACCGGATCATTTCCTCAAATTGATCGGCCCCGAATGTCGCCACTGCCGGGTGACCATGCTTCTCCATCAACCATCGGTTGTGGGCCGCCATCCGGGTGGCGCTGATGTCGCAGAATCCCACCAGATCGGCGGATTTGCTGCTGGCCAGTTCGTCGATGAAGCGCGTGGCGCGATGGCCGACGCCCACGAAGGTGACGCGGTGTCTCATGACCCCGGAGGCACGCGTCACAGTTCCCACGAGAGACCGAAGGAGTAGCTCCGGCCCGTCATGCCATAGAAGAGCTGGCGGGAGCGCACCCCGTGGTACTGCAGTTCGGGCGTGTCCTCGAGGTTGTTGGCCGTGAACTGCACGGTCCAGTGCTCGCGGAAGCGGTAGCCGACCTGCAGGTCGAGCCGGGTGTCATCGTCATAGAAGACGTCGCGGCCAGCGCCGACCAGTTCGCTCAGGTACTGGGAGCGCATCGAATAGGAGAGGCGGCCGGACCAGCCGTACTTCTGGTAGGAGAGCGCGACATTGCCGACCGACTTCGCCTGCTTGAACAGCGCGAATGACTCGCCCGGGCGTTGCGGCACGTCGACATCGGAGTCCACCCAGGTGAGGTTCCCGTAGAATCCCAGCCCGTCGAACGGGCTCGGCAGGAAGCGCAGTTGTTGCTGGTAGCTCAGCTCCACACCCGAGAGGCTGGCTTGGCCGGCATTCAGCTTCGTCACATAGGTGTAGCGCTTGACGCCGGTTCCGTCGTCGAAGTCGATCGAGCTATTCGCAGTGTAGATGGGACCGTCGAGGTCCTTGTAGAAGTATCCGAGCGATACGATACCAACACGGGGCAGGTAGTATTCCGCCGACAGGTCGATGTTGCCCGAAGTGACCGCTTGGAGGTTCGGATTGCCGCCGGTGATGACGGCATTGACGCTGTCCACGTTGAACGCGGGAACCATGTCGCCGGCGATTGGGCGGGCGAGGGTATTGGACCAGGCTCCGCGGAAAACGAGGTTCTTGCTGTAGTCGTATTTGACGTGCAGTGACGGCAGGATGTCGTCGTAGCTCGATGAACGCAGCAGGGGCACGTACCGGGCGCGATTGGTGTTCGGCAGGTTTGCGTTCACCCGGATGACCGTGAAGTCGAGATCCGTCTGCTCCCACCGGGCGCCCGCAATGAAGTTCCACTTGCCCGTCGTGTAGTCGGCGCGCAGGTAACCCGCCTTGATGTCCTCCTTGATCTTGTAGTCGTTGACCAGGGCGTTGTTCAGCGTATTGCCGAGGTTGGGCACGAAGAGGCCGTTGGAGTCCGCAAAGTTGCCGATGTCCGTGTTCCAGGTCGCGTCATTGGCGACGAAGAAATCGCGCATGGCGACGGCATTGACGGAGGGTCCGAAGTCGTAGCGACCACGCAGGTAGTTCTGGTCGATGACCGTATTGCCTCCGAGCCGCGGGTCGCTGAAGTCGAGGGCCGCGCCTCCCACGAGCGAATCGTAGCGGATCGGGTCGTTGTTGCGGGATTTGGTGTTCCACCGGAACTTGGTGCCGGCGGCGACCTTGAGCGGCTGGCGGGCCAGCTGGAACTCGCGTGTGCCGTCGACCTTCAGGATCGTCTCGTCGTTGAAGAGGTAGTCACGCCGCACAAGCAGCTGATTGAACCGCAGCCCGCTCGGATCGAAGAACGAGGTGCCGCTGAGCTGGGTGAGACGCCAGAAGTCTGGATCGGCCTGGTCGATGCGGGCGGTGTTGACGTTGCTCTTGCTGACCCACTGACCCTGTTCGGTCTTCAGCTCGCTGTCGGCCCGACTGTAGGCGGCGGTTACTTCAACCGACCAGTCTGCCTTTTGCAGGGCGGCGCCGGCGGAGACGGCGGCGGACGTGTCGTCGATCGCGCGGGGTTGGATCTGGCGGCGCGCCGTGGCCCGCGTGGCCGTGTAGTTCGTGAACGTGCCCTCGCGGTTCACGACCACGGGCTGGGTTGCATCCAGGTTTCCCCCGGTGGCTGTGACCCCGGTGGCATAGCGGAGGCCGTGCCGCAGATTGAACTCCTCAAACTGGTTGCTGAAGCCGCGCACCCAGAGGCGCAGGCCGCTGTCGAATTTCTTCTCCAGGACGCCGCTGAGCGATTCACGGTCCTTCCGGACCGTGACGTGGGTTTGGAGCAGGGTGACGGGCAGGAAGCCCGTCAGAGTCTGGCCGTTGACGAGCGCGGTGGTCGGCGTCCAGTCGTTGGTTTCGATGTTCTGTTCCAGGCCGTTCACCCGCTCCTTGCTGTAAGAAATTTGGACGCCCCAGTCCTTGTCCGCGCCAAGGAGATCGCCGTAGGTGAAGGCGCCCCGGTATCCGGTTTTCTCGGAGAGGTCGTTGTAGGTGGTGCTGAGATTGGCCGTCGCCACGCGCCGGCCGGCGTCAAAGGCGCTCCGGCCCTTGAGCAGGATGGCGCCGCCGATGCTGTCGGCGTCGAGGTCCGGTGTCAGGGCCTTCACCACCTCGATGCCGGAAAGCTGGGCCGACGGGAACACGTCGAGGGAGACGGTGCGGAAATCCGCCTCCGTGCCGAGGATGGACACCCCGTCCATGGTGATCGAGTTCAGGCTCGGAGCGGCGCCGCGCACCGTGATGAACCGTGCCTCGCCGCGCTGCCCTTCCGTATGGATACCGGGCACGCGCTGAAGCGACTCCGCGACGTTCTTGTCCGGAAAGTTGCCCATCGCGTCGGCGGCGATGATGTTCTTCACATTCCCGGCGGCCTTTTGCTGGTTGAGGGCGCGGGCCTGTCCCTCGCGGGCGCCCTCGACCTTGAATTCGGTGAGCACGACCACCTCGCTCCCGAGCCGCGTCTCGGCGGTGGCCACCCGGTCGGCCGCCACCTCGATCCGTTCGCTGGCGCCCTCATACCCGAGGTAGGAAACCGCCAGCGTGTAGGTGCCGGCGGCGAGGCCGTTGATCTGGTAGGTGCCGTCCCGGCCGGCGACCGCGCGCAGGCCGGTTTCGGAGACGGTGATTTCGGCACCGGCCAGCGGTGCGTTCCGGCTGGCGTCCATGACCCGGCCGCGGATCGACCCGGTCGCTTGCGCAAGCGCGACGGAAGCCAGGGCGGACCACGCGAATAGGAATCCAACGAATCGTCGAAGGCGGGCAACTCTCATAGGGATAGGCTTGGGGTGGGGAATTGAAACCGAGACTACGATAACCGTTCCCCCGGGACCGGACCATGGGGCTTTGCGGAATTACCTTGTGGATTTGCGACAGTTGGATTTGGGGTGAGCCATGCGACGCCGCAACATCGCCGTCGGTTTGAGCCTGCGCAATTCCTACTCGCGGGAGGTGTTCGAGGGGTTTGTGGACTTTGCGGCGACGCAGAAGCACTGGGTGCTGCTGCCGTTTTTCGATGTGGACGTGCTCGATGCCGAGCTGATTCGCAGTTACCATGTGCATGCAGTCCTTCTCAACGAGCCCGCGCCCGAGCAGATCGAGCGGGGCGTGGCCCTCCGGCTGCCGATGGTGAACGTCTCGAACAGCGAGCCGCGGGCCCGGGTGCCGTGCATCATGACCGACAACGGTGCGGTGGGGCAGATGGTGGCGGATTACTTCATCGGCAAGGGTTTTCGCAGCTTTGGTTTTTGCGGCACGCGCTCGCGTGCCTCGGCCATTCAGCGGTTGGCGGGCTTCCGCCAGGGCATTGCGCGACTCGGGGTGGAGCCGGTGTTGTGCTGGCACCCGTCCTCCGATCCCCGCCGACTCTACGATCCGAAAGTCGAGAAGGCCCTGTTGGGCTGGCTGGAAGGGCTGCCCAAGCCCGTCGGCATCATGGCCGGGACCGACCGGATCGCGAGCCAGCTGGCCGACATCTGCAGCCGACGGGGGCTCCGCGTGCCCGGTGACATCAGCATTGTCGGGGTGGGGCAGGATGAACTCATTCAAAAGCTGGCCCGGCTTCAGATCACCAGCGTGGTCCTGGGGAGTCGGAGAATCGGATTCGAGGCCGGGCGCATGATCGCCTCCCTCCTGCGGGGTGGTCGTGCGCCGTCCTCGCCCATTCTCATCCCTCCCGTGCGGATTGTTGAGGGACGCTCGACCAACAGTGGAGCAGTGAATGACGCCACCATCCATCGGGCCACGGACTTCATGCTGGCGAATCTTTCGCGCTCCTTCGGCATCGAGGAGGTGGCGGCGGCGACCGGACGTTCACGAAGGTCCCTCGAACGTCATTTTGCCGCCACGCTCGGCACGAGTCCGCATGATCATCTGAAGAACCTCCGACTGGAAAAGATCCGGCATCTCATCGCGACGACGGACGACAGCCTGGACAGCATTGGACGCCTGGTGGGCCTGGCGGACGGGAGTCATCTGAGCGTCTTCTTCAAGGCGATGACGGGGGAACGTCCGTCGGACTTCGTCCGACGCACGCGTGAACTGGGCCGCCGCCTCAATCCGGGGACAACGCCAGACGATCCCCGGTCTGTTCCTGCCACTGCTTGATTTTCCGCGTCAACGCGCGCTGGGGCTCTCGGTAGTCCGGGCGGCCCACGAGATTGACGGTCTCATGCGGGTCGCGGTTCAGGTCAAACAACGTGGGAAGATCGCAATCGCGCAGGGAGAGCTTCAGGCCGTCCGGTGACACCACCGTGCGGGTGGATTCGTTTCGGACGGTTTCCAACTGTTGTTCCGTGGCACCGGCAACTGCGGCGGGGGCATCCCCGGCGTCGTCCCGGTCCTTGGGGTTGGGAGACCAGGCGATGAAGACGGGTTCGGGGGGCGTGTTCTCACCTGCCAGCACCGTGCGGAGGCTTCGACCCGGGAGATCGCGGTGGGAGCCTGCGCCCAGAAGGTCCAGCACCGTGGGGAGAAAATCGATGTGACTGACCGGCCGGGGGGTTCGATGTGCGCGCAAGCCCGGAGCTCTCACCATCCATGGCACCTGAACCGCACCTTCATACATGACGCTCTTTCCGAGCATGCCATGGGATCCCATCTGATCACCGTGATCGCTGGTGAAGACGACCACGGTTTGGTCGCTTTGGCCGGTCGCTTCCAAAGCCCGCAAGATCCTTCCGATGCTTCGGTCAACCTGGTCCACCAGACCCCAGTAGTGGGCATTGATTTCCTGCAGGGCTGCCGGGCTGCTCAACTGCGAGCGGTCGGCCTGCTGCCGCGCGCGGTAACGCAGCGGCTGGTCCGCCCCCAGATCGCGGCCAAAGGTCTCCGGTACGGGGCAGTTGGCCGGGTCGTAGTCCTGACGGAGGACGCTCAGGTAGGGTGAGTGCGGTTCGAGGAAGTTGACGCTGAGCACGAAAGGCTGGTTGCGGTGGCGCCGCAGGAAGGCCTCGGCCTCGCGCGCGAGGAATTCGGGTTTGGTGTGCTCCTGTGGCAGGGAGCAGGCGGTCGTGCGCTTGAAGGTGCCGTTCGAGCGGTCCGGCTTGTAGCCTTTGGACACGAGGTAGTGGTGATAACTGCTCCGGGCGGACCGGTCGCGCGCGGGGGAGAAGTAGCGTTCGTAGTTGTCCTCGATGCTCACCCATTCCTGAAAGCCATGCTGGGCGAACACCTCGTCGCCCAGGTGCCACTTGCCCATGTAACCGGTCGCATAGTCGTCCCGATGTTTCAACAGCTCTGGCAACAACGGCACCTCCGACGGCATCGGAAGGTTGTTGGCAGTGACGCCGGTTTGGTGTGGCCAGCGGCCGCTGAGAAGGGCTCCCCGGGAGGGGGTGCAAACCGGGTGCACCACCCGG
Organism: Opitutaceae bacterium; assembly: GCA_046346755.1. Classification (GTDB taxonomy): domain Bacteria; phylum Verrucomicrobiota; class Verrucomicrobiia; order Opitutales; family Opitutaceae; genus UBA6669. Next base: position 151,298 of record JAXMHM010000004.1, read on the forward strand.
GTATTGGTGAAAACCGCGGATTGCCGCGCCAACCCGTCGAGGTTCGGCGTGCGCGCAAAACGGTTGCCGAGAAAGCCCAGCGTATCGGGTCGCTGCTGGTCGGTCCAAAGAAAGAGCAGGTTCGGCGGACGCTCAGGTGATTTGCCCCGAAGACCGGACGGGAGGATGGTCAGCCCGGCTCCGGTGGCGGACAGACGTAGGAAATCGCGGCGCGGGAGTTGCATGGGTGCAGCTTACCAAAAAACGGGGCCGTTTGCCTTTGGTTTTCTCCGACTCGTGTTTGTACGAACACGCCAGGGAACTCGGAGAGCGACGGTGTGGATTGACCTGACGTGATCGGCTCCGCTCAGGGCGCCTCTCCCGACGACTGTCGGTGTCGGCTGAGGGTGGGGACTGCCTCTCGGTGCGGGGTGCCTCCTTTTTGGCGAGTCGCCCGGCGCAGCGAGCGCGAGGGCGGAATTGGAAACCAGAGCGGTGCCGGCAGATTGACCCGTGAGCGTTGCGACTCGGCACCAGGGTGCGGTTGCTGTTGGCGGAACGCCTGCCCGGGATGAGCGACGGAGTCATCGCACACCGCTGATCAGGCCACGCCGAGGTGCGCGGCGAGTTTGGCGAGGGTCTGGTAGCCGAGTTCCACGGCGCCGAACCCGATGCCGGCCAGGCGTTGCTGCTTGGTCGGGTGCAGCTGGCGCAGGGTGAGGACGGTCTTGCCGTCGCCCTGGGAGTCGAAGGTGAGGGTGACTCGGAACTTGCCGGGATCGTTGTCCTGGTCGACGCCGTGATCGAAGACCAGCAGCTCCGGCTCCTTGATCTCCAGGTAGACGACCCGGTTGGTGAAAACCGTGCCATTGGGCGCCGTCATGTCGAACCGCCACCTGCCGCCGACGCGTACGTCCATCTCGTGGGTGGTGGTGACAAATCCCTTGGGTCCGAACCAGTGGGAGATATGGGCTGCATCGGTCCAGGCCTTGAACACCAGCTCGCGCGGCGCGTTGAAAACTCGGCAAAGCACGATCTCACGGTCGAGCAGGCCTTCGTGGTTATCTTGTGGGTACATGAATTGAAGTCTATTTCTTGGTTTTGGTCGCTGATTGTAATTGCTGGAGATAGTCCTCCAAGCGGTCGAAGCGCTCCTCCCAGGTGCGACGCGTCGCCTCGGCCCAGGCCGTGATGTCGCCGAGCGCCTCGGGTCGAAGCCGGCACGGCCGGCGCTGGGCGTCGCGACTGCGGGTGATCAGGCCCGCCTTCTCCAGTACCTTGAGGTGCTTGGAGATGGCGGGAAGGCTGATGTCGAACGGCTCGGCCAGCTCCTGCACCGTCCCGTCTCCCGTCGCGAGCCGCGCCAGGATCGCGCGACGCGTGCCGTCGGCGAGCGCGGCAAAGGTGGCATCGAGGGTGGGGGAAGAGGAGATCATCGAGGATGCTCTTTATTTAACTCATTGGTTAAACAAGCTGGATGGAGCCCGGTGACAAGCTCGATTTCCCCGGGGCGCCGGACGGTCGTGTCAAGTCGTCGAGGCTCACGCTGTTGCGTGGGTTGCGAACGGGGCTGCGAATCGCTCCGTGCCAAGTAATGCGCGGTCGCGATTGGCACCGTCCGTCCCCGGCTCTCGCCCCTGCCGCTCGGGCCGATCCGCGGGGTGCGGGGTGCAGGCCCCGGGGTCGGTCCGCGTGAGGGTGACCCGAGGCCTGTCTTTACTGCCGGTGCTGGCCGAAGGTGAGGACCTGGGGCGGGAAGGTCCGGCCGGAGCGGCGCGCCTCGATCGTGGCCTTGCGCTCGTCCTCGTCGATCCAGAACGTGAACCACTCGTGGGCCAGCCGGCTCTGGGCGGGGTTGAAACCGGCGGGCCACTTGACATAGCGGGCATATCCAACCCGGTAGTACGGGAGCGACCATCCGTTGACCCAGGTGGCGTCGTTGAAAATGAACTCTTCGATCAGGGCGGCGAGTCGCTTGATTTCCTCCATGGTCGAGGCCCGGTCGTAGGCCTCGATGAGCCGGTCGAGTTCCGGGATGAAGGTCATGGTCAGGTTGTTGGACTGGACGCGGACCTTGCGGGGATTCGGGTTCGGATGTCCGGCGGAGCTGGTCGTGACCGGATTGCCGGCGGCGTCGAGGTAGGCGTCCTCGAAGGCGTTGGATCCGTGGTAGGATTCCCAATACCGAGGGTACGGTTCGGTCGCCTGCATCAGTCCGACCAGGCCGATCTCGTGGTTCTTCTCCTGCATCTTTTTCCAGCCCGTGGTCTGGTCAAGAACCTCGATCCTCAGTTCCAGCCCCGCCTTCACGGCCTCCTGCTTCAGGATGGTGAGCACATCTGTGAATTCCGGACGGGGGGTGGTGACCGTGAAGGACAGCCTTTCACCCTTCGCGTTGCGCAGGATGCCATCGTCGCCCTGGCTGCCGAAGCCGGCCCGGGCAAAGTGGGCCCGGGCCTTATCCGGATCAAACCGGCGGTAGGTCAGGGTGGGATGGGTTCGGAAAGGAAAACCGTCGGACTTGGTCTCAAGCCGGACGGCGTCCCCGCGGAAGAACTGCTGGCAGACGAGATCGAAGTGGGTCGCGTGCTGAATTCCCAGACGCACCTCAAGCTGCTCGAGCAGGGGCTTGTGTGAGTTGATGTAGAGTCCCCAGTCCGTCCGGGGAAAACGGTTGTAGAAAGTGGCCTTGACGATGGTGCCGTTTCGTACGGCGGGGTGGCTTTCGGACAACGTCTCATTCCAGAGCTTCGGGGTGGCCAGAGGAAAGAGGTCGAGATCGTTGCGCGCAAAGGCCTCCGCGGCCTTGTCGGTATCGCGGATGACCTCGAGACGAAAGACGTCCGGATTGAAGCGCCCGCGGTAGAAGCGCTTGTCCCGCGCCCACCAGTCCGGGTTCCGCCGAAAGGTCAGGGAGCGGCCTTTGTCGATATCCCGGTCGGCGAGGAGGTAGGCGGCGGTGGTGGGCACGAAGCGCCACTGGTACCGCTCGATCCAACCTGGTCCGAAGTCCTTGTAGGTGTGCCGGGGGAAGGGGGTGAACTGGCACAGGGCGTTCAGCAAATCGGGTTTCGCCTGCAGACCGGTGACCGCGAAGGTGAGCCGATCGTAGACGGTGATGGATTCGTAGTTGATCGTGTAGTAATTGTTGAACCACGGTTCCATTAGGTGCGGGCTACGGAGAAAGTAGAAGGTGAAGACGACGTCGTCGGTGGTGATGGGGTGGCCGTCGGACCAGCGGGCGTCGGGGTCGATTCTGAAATAGGCGGTCCTGGCCGCCGCATCGACGGCCCAGGAGCGGGCAATTCCGGGCATCATGCGTTCCGGATGGTCCGGATGAGGCTGCACCACCCGGACCGCGGTGAAATCGTTCAGGTACTGCCGGAAGCTGGCCGCGGCGTCGGGACCGATCGTGCGTAGCGTGCGCGGAAAGTCCTGCAAGTAGTAGGTGAAGGTCCCGCCCTTCCTGGCGTTCGGGTCGGCGAACTCGGGCAGGTCGGAACCGTCCTCCCAGTGGAGATTCGCAGGGAGATCGGCCGCCGTCTTGAAGAGGAAAAAAGAGCGCTGTTCCTGCAGCGTCCGGGCAAGATCGGCTTCCATGTCTGGAAGCGCGTTTCCGGCGACCGGCGCCGCATCCCTGCCGCAACCCGCGAGCAGCGTGAGTGCAAGGACAGCCCAAATCGCGAGGAGTGGACCGAAGCGAGTGCCGGTGGGATGGTGCATGGGGACAAACGGTTCGAGAACGGTTCAAAACCGCGGGAGGGGGAGGGTCCCGCCCGCCTGGCTACGTCCGGCGCCCCAACTTGCGTAAGCGGGCACCAGCAAGGGATATGGCCAGCACATCGGGCGAAGGCCGAGAGTCAATAGTCCATAGAGCAAGGAGGGCTTTTTCCCAAAAGGATCCAAATACGGCTGGCCCCCGTCCGCGGGCGCCGTTCATCGTGACCCCATGTTTGAAATCACGGGCACGGTCAAAAAAATCTTCGACGAACAGACGTTCGGCAGCGGCTTCAATAAACGCGAGTTTGTGCTCACGATTGAGTCGGGCAAATTTCCTCAGGATATCAAGTTTGAGTGCGTCAAGGACAAGGTCGCCCTCGTTGCCGCCCTCAAGCCGGGCGCCAAGGCGAAGGTGTTCTTCGACCTCCGCGGTCGCGAGTGGAAAGAAAACTACTACGTGAACCTCAACGCCTGGAAGATCGAGCCCATCGGAGCCACCCCGGCCGCGGCGGCTGATGACGAAGAAGGCCCCCTGCCCGAGGAGCCCGGTCAACCCGTCGACGAGGACGTGCCGTTCTGATCGTCAGCCGTCGACGGTCATGAGCCCGTCGAAGCAGATGCGCGGATTACGCCTGTGTCGACCGGGTTGGTGAGGCTACTCGGCCCGCAGGGCGACCACGGGGTTGACCCGCGCGGCGCGGCGGGCGGGTATCCAGCAGGCGAGGAGTCCAATGACCGCCAGAGACGCGGCCACCGCGCCGGTGGCCACGGGATCGAACGGACTGATGCCGAACAGGAGCGCGCGCGCGAACACGGTGAGCACGGTGCTGAGCGCATAGCCCGCAACCGTGCCCCAGGCCACGAGGCGAAGGGCCTCCAGGACGACTCCGGTGGCAACGCGGCGGGGCGACGCGCCCAGGGCGACCCGGATGCCGATTTCCTTCACGCGTTGATTGACCGCAAAGGACATCACTCCGTAAAGCCCGATGACCGCGACCGTGAGTGCCAGTCCGGCGAGGATTGCCGCCACCCAGGCCACGACACGGTACTGCAGGTAGACCGCGGCGAAGGCGTCCGCCACGGTCTGCAGCCTGGGGGACAATCCGGTCACATCCCGTCCGACCTGCTGCAGCGTGGCCATGGTCCGCTCGGCCTCCGCGGTGGTGCGGATGAGCAGGAAGGCGCCGGGCTGGGATCGCGGCGGTTCAGGCAGAAAAACGATGGGGCGACTGCTTTCCCACGGATCGTACACCCGGGTATCGCGGATGACGCCGATCACGGTCAGGGACGCGGTGGGCGCGTCCGCAGTGTCCTGCCTTTCCACGCCGGTTGTGGGGCTGCCGGTGACGAGAGGGAGCGGAAGGTCAAACCGCTTCCCCACTGCGTTCCCGCCCGGCCACAGTTCCCGGGCGGCGGTTTCGCTGATCACCGCCACCCGGTCGCCCGGAGTTTCATCCCGGGTGAAGAAGCGTCCCTGAACCAACGGGAGCTGAAGCGTGGTGAAGTAGTCGGCGGATACGGCGAGTTGGAGGACCTGCACCGTACGAGCTGACGCTGACGGGGTGTCGCGCACGGAGACTTGAGCCGGCGTCGAAGCAAACGGAAATTGAGGCGTTTCGCTGACCTTCGCCACCTCCGGCAGCGCCCGGACTCGGTCCCAGACCTGCCGCCGTGCGGCGTCGATCTGTCCCGAACCGTACGTGCGCGGCACCATCACCTCCAGTGTGAGGAGTCGGGACTTGTCAAATCCCGGGTCGTAGAGCTGCGACTGCAGGGAGCGATGCACGAGCAGACCAGCGATGAAGATCAACGCGGAACTGAGGGCGAGTTGGGCGATGACGAGGATGCTCCGGACTCGCGAGAGCCTGACGCTGCGACCGAATGCGGATCCTTCGCGGTTGAGGGAGGGCAGGACATTGCGCCGCGTCACGTGCAGCGCCGGCAGGAGTCCACCCGCGAGGCCGGCCAGCATGGAAACGGCGGTCGTGAATGCGAAGACGCGATAGTCGGCCGTGAGGGACAATCCCGCCGTGCCTTCGCGGGCGCCCGGCACCATGTCGAGCAACCAAGGCCAGACAAAACGCAATAGGCCGGCCGCCAGGGCCCATCCCAGGGCGCCACCGAGGATGCCGAGCACCCCACTCTCCGTGATAAGCAGGGCCAGCAGGCGCCGGCGGGTGGCCCCCAGCGCGCTTCGCACCGCAAATTCAAACTGACGCGTCATTGACCGCGCCAGGATCAGGTTGGAGGCGTTGGCGCAGGAGATGGCAAAGACCGCGCCGAACATGCAGATCAGCGGAATCAGCATCACCAGTTGGCGCGTGCTGAGATTGAGGTAGGTGGAGGCCTTGGAGAGGGCGATGACCTCGCCGGTACGTCCGCCCTCGTGGCGCCGCGCCAGGATCGTATTGGCAATCACCTGGAGCTCCTCGGCGGCCTGTTCCGGAGAGATTCCGTCGCGGAGGCGGCCCGTTATGATGAAGCGCGTGGCCTTCAGGTCCGTCCGCCAGTCGGTTCCCGGACGCAGCAACGTGGGAACCCAGCCCACGACGGCCCCGGGGCGGGTGCCGAAAAAGTTCGGACTGGCCACCCCGACGATGCTCAGCGTCTCCTCGCTGAGTCCACGAAAACGCAGCGTGCGGCCGATCACATTCGGATCTCCACCGAGGTGGTTCTGCCAGAACCGGTGGCTGAGGACGATCACGGGCTGGGCGCGGGTCGAGTTCTCATCCTCCGGGAGCAGGGGCCGACCGAGAGCCAGGGGGACCCGGAGCACGGCAAAGTAGTTGGGTGAAACCGTTTCCACGCGAAGTCCGGCGCTCAGCACGCCGTTGGCGTCGACGAAGTCAGCCGTATCCAACGGCTCCACATTCATTCCGTATGCGGCGGTCAATCCGGAGAAGACGCGCTGGTGGTCGCGATAGGTGACGAAATCGACATAGGACATGGCCTTGGTTTCGTTGCCGCTCGCGTCCAGCCGGGTGATCGTGAACAGCCGGGTGCCATCCGCCACGGGTAACGGACGGAAGGCGGCGGCGTTGAACCAGGTGAAGAGGGCGGTGTTGACCCCCAGGCCGAGCGCCAGCGTGAACACGACGACGAGGGTGAAACCCGGATTCTTGCGCAGGGAACGGACCGCGTAGCCGAAGTCGCGCACGAGGTGCTCCAGCCAGACCACGCTGCGCGCGTCCCGGGCCTGTTCCTGCAGCTGTGCGATGCCACCAAACTCCCGCTGGGCCGCCTGGCGGGCCTCCGTTGGCGAGAGGCCGGCGGCGAGGTGACGTTCCGTCAGGTCCTCCAGGTGAGCCTGGAGCTCGGCGTTCATCTCGGCTTCGAGCGACCGTCGACGCGCAAAGGCCCCGATTCGAAAGAAGAGGGATCGGAGGCGGCGCATGGGAGGTGGGAATGATCAGGCCTTGGACAGGACAACCTGCACCGCTGCGGTCATCCGTTGCCAGTGTTCGATTTCCAAGGCGAGCCGCTTTCGGCCGGCCGCGGTCAGTTCGTAGAACCGTGCCTTCCGGTTTCTTTCGGATACGCCCCACGTGGCCCGAATCAGTCCCTCCGCCTCGAGGCGGTAGAGGGCCGGATAGAGCGAGCCTTGTTCAACCCGCAGGACGTCGGCGGAGACCAGATGGATACGGTCCGCGATGGCGAGCCCGTGACGCGGCTCGTGCTGGAGCGAACGCAGGATCATCATGTCGAGCGTTCCGTAGATCAGTTCGGTTTTTTCCTTGGCCATGGAGAACGAGCCCAGACTGTCTAGGCAAGATCCAAAGGGAGGCGGGCTTTACCTAGACTGTCAAGGCCAAGGCGACGGGCCGGATTCGCCGGGGTCCGGCCGGATCGCGTAAGCACGTCTGCAATACTCGATTGCCTTCACTTTTGGGTTTGGCGATACAACCTGCGGTATGTACTACATCTTCTGCCTTACGTCCTCTTTGATCTTTTTGTATTTCTTTGTTGGTGGAGTATATGTGACAGCCCGTCACGGCTTTGATTCCGGTGCTCCAGTGTTGTTCAGGTCGTTGGTTTCTCTGGCGATTGCGGTGGGGTGTTATGTGCGAGCGCGTCAAGACCGGGACGATGCGCAGCACCTCGTGGCAAACCTAGGGAATCTCACCGCTGAAGAAGCTGAAGGTTTTTTGTCAGAAAGTGCGACGCCGGTTTACCATGGGTATGAAAGGCGGGCCCCAGGTGAGAGGTTTTTTGAATACAAGTCCGTTCGATTTGGAGTAACTATTTCGGAGAACAAGGAAGTCCTCGTCCGCGTCCTGTGAGTGGTGGGAATCAATCGAGGAGGCAGTTCTTGCACCTGGCTGATCCATGGAAGCGAAAGACGACGAATCCCGCATTCGCGCGTAGGTGTTGAGCAAGGGATTGGACGCTGGAAATGCCTGCGTTCGGGTTGTAGGCGGCTTCGCTGAGGCCGCGACGGGACCCACTCGTCCCGCCTTCGCTCCGTGCTCCGCTCGCCGGGCGCGACTCCTATCCCCGCGGCGTCGGCGAACCTTCGGCGATAACTTTAGGAAAAGTCATGGGTCATGCCGAGGCGGCTCTTGGCGAATGAGACCCCAGGGCGAGGCCGAAGAATGGAAAAGGGACCGGCAGGGGGTTCACGTGAAGGCGCGGAGCTGCGAAACGAGGTCAGGGGGCTCCGGCTTCGAGTTGGCAATTCTCAGCAAAGGCACGATCCAGCCAACAAGGCGCCTCCGCCCCCAGACCTCGTTTCGCTGCGCCAAGGGTACGCAGATCGGGACTGCGGCCACTGCAACGGTCGGAGGCGGTGCGGGACGGAGCGTTGCCGTGACGGGCTCCAAAGGAGAAGTCCCGCGCAGAACATGGCGCGGTTTCAGCCCGGGGTGGCGCTGGATCCTCGGGTCGGTGTTAGCAGACGATTCTCCTGCATCCGTTGCCGGGTATCTCCGCCGCCGGTCGGCGCAACGAGGCGGTCGTCCTCCGCGCTTGAAGTCCTCCCGTCTGACCCTCTACAACCGAGGACCCGTGGAGGAGGCGAGCCGTTTGTTTCCCCTGCGCCCCCGCCTCTTTCAATGTCCGTTACCCGCTCCGCCTCTGTCTCTGGATCGGGGACCACCCCACACTCTCCTTGAGATCCATGCGTCATCTCTCGCCCTTGCACTCGGGTTGGTTGATTTTGCTGCTGGGGGTGTTCTTCTTTCCGGTGGTGCGGGCGGAGAAGCTGGTCTTGTCCCGCAGCTCAGTCACCAGCGGATACCTGGAAAAGCGCCTCGTGGACGGGAAGCTCCAGCCCCAGACCTATGTTTTCATGCCCGGCCGGTTTCTTCCCGGAAGCACGCATGACCGGAGTCTGGAGAAGCTCTCATTCCGGGCGATTGCCGAGCGGCTGGCTCGGGATCTTCGGCGGCAGGAGTTTCATCCCGCGGCTTCGTTGGCGAAAGCGGACTTGATGCTGGTGGTCCACTGGGGCGCGACCGCGGGACGGAACCGCGATGCGGTCGCGTTGACCCAGAGCTTCGAATCGTTGGCCAACCTCAGCAGCGAGGCGGAAGAGTCCCGGGATACCCTGGCTGAGGCCATCGAGGCGGGCGATTTTGCGAAAGCGGCGCTGGCCCGGGACAACCTCACTTCATTGGCCAACCAGTCCAGCACGGAATCCCGAGCCATGCTCAACGAGGAGCGGAATCAAGGCGGTGATGACACCGCTGCGCTCCTCGGACTCACGACCGAGCTGCAAGCGGAAGGTGGCACGCTGGCCGAACAGGAGCGTCGAAAGACGCTGCACGAGATGACGCGGGAGGAATGCTATTTCGTGGTGGTGATGGCCTATGATGCGCGCACCCTGGTCGAGACCAGGAAACTCAGGCGGGTCTGGTCGCTGCGCGTGAGCATCAACACCGCCGGGGTCAATTTCCCGGAGGCGCTGGATCGCATCGCCGATGTGGCGGGCCGGTATTTCGGCACCCGGCAATCGGGCGTCGCCTTCGACTACCCGGCTGAACGCCGGCGCAAAGAGACGGTCACGGTGGAGGACATTGTCGTCCTCGGGACGGCCGGCCCTTGAGAAGCGTCGCGCTTCGGAAGGTCAACCCCAGGAGCAGGTGAACGGATAGCCATCGGATGGAGGGCGATGGTGGCCGACGAACACTCCCGCCCTGACCGACCGTTTCCCTGGGCCGCGGCTCGGTCGCTTCGGGACCGCGGAGGTGGGGCTCGGGGACCTTTTTAGGAACGAGCGGGGGCTCGAGGGTGCTCACCTTGCACCACCCATTGCGCCAGCATCTTTCGCTGCCGGGTGGTTGCACGGTAGGTCATTTGACCCAGGTCGACCGCGCAAACCGTGGCGGCCTTGCTCGAAACAGCGCGGGGATGTCCGTTGGAAAGCCGGCCCCGTACGATTGAACCTGGGCGGGGCGACAGTTCGCGCCAGCCGGTGGGCGCCGGAAGGCCGGGCGCAAGAGGAAGCGGACCGGTGTCGCGCCAGAGCCCAAAATCGACCCCCCAGGCGACCGCGAGTGGGGGAGGCAGGCGGTGGGGGAGGAGATGCCCGTATTCGTTACAACCGGCGGTCAATGGTCCAGCGATCACGGCTCCGGTGTGACCTGCGAGACAGGCAACCAGCGTGTCATCGGCGACGAGGGTGAACGGCAACACGAGGAGGGCGTCGGCGTCCGGCCCGAGATTGCGCAGGCCGTCGTCACTCAGGAAATCGACACGGTAGCCGGCGGTCTCGAGCAAGGCATGCCATCCGCTGAGGGTTTCCTCCGCCGACTGCGCGTCACCCGAAAAGGCGGAGGCGAGCCGCAGGCTGTCCCGGGAGTAGTGCAGTACCGCGAGCGGCCGGCGCAGATAGCGCGTGCGCAGGGCGGCCAGCCGTTTCCCTTCACGGGCGAGCCGGCCAGCCTCGGCCGTGCGCGGGGTGTCGGAGCCATCGAGGGCCTGCAGCCCGTTCATGCCGATCTCGTGGCCCCCGAGGGTGGGACGCCACAGGAACCACCAGATCTGCTCGGCTCCCCGGGCGGCAAAAACCTCGGCGCAGTCACGCAGGTAGTCCGGGCCAAAACCCTCGGGCGCGAATGGGTTGGGCCAGAGGCGCTCATGCGGTCCGGCCTGGGTTTCGCTCACGTAGAACGCGGCCCCGGACGCCTTCGCGGCGCTGCGCAGCAGGTCGGTGCTGCAGGCGTGCCGGGCGAGATCGCGGATGCGGTCACCAGTCGCCTGATACAGATCCGTTCCGACCCAGTCGAGTCCCGCCGCCTGCGCCCAGTAGTCCTGACCGATGGCGAGAGACAGCGCGACACCGGTTTCCGGGATGTTGCAGCCGATCAGTTTCTCGGCACAGAGCCGTCGCAGCAAGTCGCGCTGGCGGGCGACGAACTCGGCGAGGTTGGCTTCGCGCCAGCGCATCCAGTCAAGCCAGGTGTGCGGGTTGGTCCGCCCCCGCGGTACGAGCAGATCATCCCAGGTCCCGTAGCGTTGTGACCAGAAGTTGGTCCACCAGGCCCGATTCAGCTCATCGAGCGAGTCGCCGTATTTTCCCCGCAGCCATTCGATCCAGGCCTCCCTTGCGCAGGGATTGTGGTCGTACATCCGTTCCGGTTCGGCCAGATGGTTCTGTTCTGCGTAGTTGGGTTCGTTGTCGATCTGCCAGCCCCAGAGGCACGGGCGGTCGCGGTACTGGACGGCGAGACGTGTGATCGTGGCCGCGGCCTGAACCCAGGAAGCGGAGTGGTTCCAGCACCAGAAGTGCCGGTGGGAGAGGCAGCGCCGGCCCTGCATGTCGACGAGGCGACCGTCGGGATACAGTCGGTCGAACCACGGCGGAGGGGTGGCCGTCGGCGTGCAGAGGCACAGCTGAAGATTGCGCTCCTCGATGGCGGCGACGAATCGGTCGAACGCGTCGAAATTGAATTGTCCCGGACCGGGCTCGTACCAAGACCAGGAGAATTCGCCGAAACGCACCATGGACACGCCCGCGGCGGCCATACGGTCGAGGTCCCGGGCCCAGTCGGACTCCGGCCAGTGATCGGGGTAGTAGGCGGTGCCAAAAGTCAGGGCCATGGAGCGACGGAACTCAGGACACGGGACGTTTCGCTGGCAATCCGGCGTTTCGCTCATCGCCCGGTGAGCGGGCGCCCGGCGCGTGAGCAGGCTTCAACCGCCGGCGAAACGCTCGCCACAGCCTGAGCGAACTAAGGGGTTGAGTGAGGGACGGGGGCCGCTTCACTCGACGAGATGGCAACCGCTCCGGTGCATGCTTTCCCCCGGTGGGTGCAATCCCTGCTCCCTGTTGGTGCCGTGCTGGCGTGGACCCTGACCGTCGCGGCTGCTCCGGCCGACATGACTCCGGCTGACGCCTGGCGGGAACTGGCCGCCGGCAACGTGCGCGAAGCGCGAGCGCTTTTCCTGCAAGCAAGAACCCGCCACCCCGCGGCGTTGCGCGAGACCCAGATGGGAGAGGCCGTCGCTTTGCTCAACGTGCAACCCGTCACGGCCCGTAACCGAGACGCGGCGCGCCAGCTGTGTGCCGAGGTGGCGGCCGCCAGCCCGGCGGACGCGTGGAACGTGTATGCCCGCTATCTGCTCGGGCGCATCGCGGAGGTTCATTCGAACCCGTCCGACCTGCCCGGGGCCGCCGCGCACTACGAGTGGGTTTTCACCCATCATCCGGATTCGGAGTGGGGCCAGTTGGCCTTGGTGAAGTTTGCCATTGTCCAACTGCAGGCACCGGTGGCGGCGGACGAGACCGCCCGGCGTTACCACCAGCTCGTCGGGCTGGAGCCGCGGCTGGTGGAGCCATCGGCCCGGCGTGATTTTCACCTCGTTCTCGCCGCCGCTTGCTTCCAACACCCCTTCGGACGCGATGCGGCGTTGAGGCATTTGCTGGCCGCCGAAGCAGCCGGGGTGAAGCAACCGATACGCGCAGCGACCGTGCTGATTCAGATCGCCGAGTTGTCGCGGGAACTCGGTCATTTACCGCAGGCCCGTGCCTACTATGAGCGCTTTCTGTCCGAGGCGGGAGAAGGCGACACGCGTGCGCTCCTCGTGAAAGAGCGCCTTGCATCCTGGCCCGCGGAGGCGAAGCCATGAGAAGGATCCTGAGAGTGGTACTGGCGATCGCCTGGGGGTGGGCAGGGTTGACTGGATCCGGGCGCGAGTTGGGCGCCGCGGAGTCGAGGCCGACTCCGGCGGGTGGTACGACCGTTATTCGTTTTGCCCACGCCCAGCTCGAGCCAGGTCTGCGGGAGGCGTTTGACGCGCTGGTGCGCGACTACCGCGCGGTCCGGCCCGATGTTCGTGTTGAACAGATCGCCGTGCCCCGCCGCGTCTGGGCCTCCTGGTTGCGTACCCAACTGGTGGGCGGCACGGCGCCCGACCTGATCCAACTCGTCGACAATGACCCGAACATCATCCTTCAGAATTTCCGGCCGCTCGATGCGTGGATGGCGGAGCCGAATCCCCACAATGAGGGCACTGCGCTCGCCGGGGTGCGCTGGCAAGACACCTTTGTGCGTCCGTTGACCGCCCCGCCCGCGTACTGGCCCGTTTATCTTGGGTACTACGCAGCACCCATGACGATTTTCACGATGCGGCTCTATTTCAATCGCGCGCTGCTGCGCACGACCACGGGACGCGAAGCGCTGCCGGACTCGTTCGACGACTTTCTTGCGGTCTGCGAGCAGGTGCGCAGCTGGTCAAAAGGCAGGGACCAGCCGGTCTACGCGATGGCGAGCGCGCGACCCACCCCCTCGACCGACGTGCTGTTCCAAAACCTGATGGCGGCGACGTCGCAGCGTTATGTTACCGATCGGGATCCCGCCTACTCACTCGGAGGCGGCACCATTGATTCCGGTCGCTACCTGATTCACGACGCGCTGTTCACCGGGGTGCTCACACTCCGTGATCCGGCGATCCAGGCCAGCCTGCGGCTGGTGAGGGACGTTGGGCGGAACTTTCAACCCGGGTTCCTCGCCGCGGATCGCGATGATGCGATGTTCTACTTTCTCCAGCAGCGAGCCGTCATGATGGTCACGGGCAGCTGGGACTATCCCAGCCTGAGCAGCCAGGCGAAGTTCGAAACCGGAGTGCACGCAATCCCGCTCCCCGGTCCGGATCATCCGGTGTACGGCCGCTTCGTGCGGGGAGAAACCTCCGAGGCCGACATGTCGTTCCGCGGGGCCTTCGCCCTGACCCAAAGGTCGTCACAGCCGGACGTCGCGATCGACTTTCTGCGTTACCTCACGAGCGTCCCTGCGCACGCTCGATTCTCCCAGCTGAGTGGCTGGGTGCCGGCGGTGCGCGGCGTGGAGCCTTCGGACAACGTGATCGCATTCTATCCGCGGCTGACCGGGTATCCGCGCGGTTTCGGATGGACTGTGGGAGTCGAGACCCAGCGCCTCTGGCAGAACCATGCGTACCTGTTGTTCGCGAGTGACGATGGTGTCGAACGACTGACCTCGACGCTGGAGCCGCTCCTGCACCAGGCGCTCATCGGAGACGAACTGAAGGAGACGCGGGAATCACTCGGGAATCTCTCGAACTACGACACGCGCGCAGTGGCCGACTGGGCGCTGCGCCAGGCAGGTGTCGAACCGCTCTTCCGTCCCGAGCGGCGCAGCGAACTGCACGAGGCGCAGACGTCGCTGGAACAGGGTTATTTCCGGTCGCGGTACCTGCTCGCCAAGCACGCGAAGCCCTGAGGGAGGCTACTTGATGCAGCGGATCCAGCGGGCTCCGTGAGGGGGAACCGTCATGACGGCGCCTCGGGTGAGCGTCCGCCCGGAGACAGGATCTTCCCATGCGCGGTAGCGGTAGGCGTGCGGATCCAGTCGAGTGCGGGCAGGCGTGCCGCGGTCGTTCAGGAGGAAGTAGTGATCTGCCGCCGGAGCCGCGAGCCGGTAGGCGATCGCGCCACGGCATGAGTACGGCGATCGATGCCGGCCCAGGACATGGCGCACAATCTGCGATTGAAGCCATTTGTTCCCAGGCTGCCAGCAAGCGAGTGCCGCCTCGTAGCCGATCACGACCGCGGTGCCCCGGCCGAGCCGGTGCTCGGTCACGGCTGCGCCGCCACTGGAGAATTTCTCGACCGTGCGGGCCGAGGTGGGCTGCAGGTCGAGGACGAAGCCGGCCAGGACCTGCCGACCGATGGAACGGGTGACGTGATTGCTGCGCGAGTACTGGAAGTCGCCGATCCGCGCGCCGAAGAGAGATTCGAAAGGCGAACCGTTGTGCGTTGGCAAGAGGCGGCCATCATAGCCGTACCAGGCGGACGGAGCGTCCAGGACCACGCGACCGCCGCGTTCCACGTAGCCGCGCAGCAATTCGAGCAGCGCTGGATCCACCGCGAGCGCCGCCGGAAGGTAGATCACGGCATAACGATCGGCCAGCCCGGCGCGCAGGTTGCGCGCGGTGACATGCTCCCACGGCACGTTTGCATCGATCAAGGCGCGGGCGGCGCCAATACGGGCGCGTTGCGGCCACTGCTTGTAGACATCGCGCCCACCCACGGCGAGGGCGGCGTAAAACGCGTCCGCTTCGAAATCCTGGAAAACGCCGACCAGCGGTTCTTTGGCGGCCGACCACAATTCGTCGCGGAGACGCGAACACGCGGCGCCGATCCGACCGGCCGCCACCGTTCGTGCGCAGGGCTTTTGGTTGCGGTCGAGAAGAGCGTACTCGCCGGCTTCCCAACCAAAACTGCGTGCGTTCCAGCACCATTGACCGAATCCCTTGAAGCCTCCGGCCACCCAGCTGAGCATCAGCTGCTGGACGGTGTTGTCATCGATGGTGAAACCGGCGACCTGGCTGCGCACCTCAGGCACAAACGGGGCCTTGCCTCCGCTCAATTGCTGAGGACCACCCGTCGATTCCCAGCTCGCGGCCCAGCCGCCCTTGAACCAGTCGGTCGCGAGGGACGCCTGCATGTAGATCGGGCGGGTGAACTCAAAACCGACCTCCTCGAAGTGCCAGCCCGGATGAATGGAGGGGTAGAACGAACCGCCGTCGGCCATGAGCTCCGCCAGCCCTTCCATGTCGGTGGAACGGGCGGCAAAGGGAAGAAAAAGCCCCATCTCGCCTCCGGTGCGGAACGGAGCATTGGGGTCATAGGCCAGCTGGGCGTCGCGAGTGCGGGCGATTTTTTCGAGGTGGGCGTCGGCTCGAAAACGCAGCACGTCCACCATGCGCCGGTACTCCTGCCGTTCCGCACTGACGAACGCGGCCACCTCACGGCGGACCTGCGTCCACGTCCGCCACGGACGGGTGTTGACCATGGCGTGATCGAAATTCCAGCCCTCCTTCAACGCGGCCACGGTCCGGTACTTCTTCCGCAGCCAGGTGGTGAAGAGGCCGGCGGCTTCGGGCGCAATGCCATAGTCGTCGCGCTTCAGGGTTCCGGGCAGTCCATCTGTTTCATGGGCCGCCGCAGCCGACGGCGGCGGATCCCGGCGGTCAATGCGCGCACGCAGAATACCCTCCTGGCGCGCAAGCCAGGCGGGGTGAATTCGGAGTTTCTCCGGCGCGAGGCCGGGCGGCAGACCGAGCGCGCGCAAGACGTCGGGCGACGGATCCTCCCAGCCGGCCTCCCCGTACCACCACGGAATGATGCCTTCGTCGAGCGCGGCATGGAGCACGGCACGACGGTCCGTTCCGGGGCAGAGTTCACACTGTTTCAGGCAGTTGAAACCGAGCTCCTTCATCAGGCGGAAATGGCCGCGAATATCCGCCAGCGTCATGCCCGGCCGCTCGATGAACACGACACCCACGGGCCACGGTCGGATCGCGCGCAGCTTCGCCTGCTGTGGTGTGGCATGAAGGGCGTCACACCGTGCCCGCAGCCACGGATCGGGGTTTCGGCTTGCGGAGGCCGCCTGATTGCTTTTGAGCATTTGCCGAGAAACAACCATGTTCGCTCAGGAGCGCCAACACAAAATCACCGAGTTGCTGGAGCAGCGGCGCAAGATCGGCGTGTACGATCTGCAGCAGCTGCTGGGCGTTTCGCCGGCCACGCTCCGACGCGATCTGGCGCAGTTGCAGCGTATCGGAAAGCTGGTGCGCACCCATGGTGGCGTGCTGCACACGAATTTTCGCACCGGTGAGCCGGCGTTCGAACGCAAGGTCCGCGAGGCGGCGGCGGCCAAGAACCGCATCGCCGAGGTCGCGGCGCGCCTCGTTCCACCCAATGCCACGGTCTTTGTCGACGCCGGCACCACGACGCTGGAAGTGGGGCGCCGTCTGCTCGGGCGCGACGATCTCACGATTTTCACCAACTCACTTCCCCTGCTCAACGAACGCCGCACCGGCAAGTCCGCCCTCGTATCCATTGGGGGAGAAATGCGGGAGATCAGCCGCGCTCTCGTGGGCAGCGTGGCGCTGGACTGGTTGCGGCGGCTGCGCCTTGATCTCGCGTTTATCGGAGCTTCCGGGCTCGACACGGACGATGGCGCCAGCACGACGGAGCTGATGGAGGCTGCGGTAAAGAAAGGGATCGTGACGCGGTCGCGGCGTACGGTGCTGGTGGCCGACAGTTCGAAATGGGACAAGCCAGCGCCGATCCTCTTCGCAGGGTGGCGGGACTTTTCCGATTTTGTCACCGACCAGCGACCGTCGCGGGCACGAAGCGAGACCCTCCAGCGTCATCGGGTGCACTGGCACGCACCCGCCGCCTGAACCTGCGTGGGTGCCTCCCTGCTCGAATTCTTGGTGTCCTGAGCTGTCATCTCCGCCTTCAACGAGCCTGCCGTCGTCCCCCGTTCTTCTCCCCCTACCGTGCCTAGGTTCTTCCCATGACCCTCCCCGCCTCATCACCGCCGGTACGTGTCGCCGTCATCGGCGCCGGACTCATGGGCCGCGAAGTGGCCAGCGCTTTCGGGCGCTGGTTCGCCCTGCTCGACTGTCCGGTGCGTCCGGAGCTGGTGGCGGTGTGCGATGTCAACGCCGCGGCCCTCGACTGGTTTCGTCAGGTGCCGACCGTCCGGCATTTTGACTCTGACCATCGTGTGCTGCTGGCGCGGCCGGATGTCGATGTCGTGTACGTCGCAGTTCCGCATCACCTTCACGAGGCGATCTATCTGGATGTGCTGCGCGCCGGCAAGGACCTGTTCGCAGAAAAGCCGTTCGGCATCGATCTGCCGGCGGCGCGGCGGATTTGCGCCGAGGGGAAACGGCTCGGACGCTTTGTTCGCGTGTCCTCGGAGTTTCCCTTTCTGCCCGGGGCGCAGCGTGCATTCCACCTGGCGCGCTCCGGCGCTCTCGGCCGCCTGCTGGAAGTCCGCAGTGCGTTTCTGCACTCAAGCGATCTCGACCCGGCCAAGGCGATCAACTGGAAACGCCAGTCGAAGTTTTGTGGTGAAGCCGGCGTGATGAACGACCTGGGTTTGCACGTGGCGCACCTGCCGCTGCGCCTGGGCTGGAAACCGGCCAGAGTCTACGCGCAGCTGCAGCGGATCTTTGCCGATCGTCCCGATGGCAAGGGTGGACGGGCGCCGTGCGACACGTGGGACAACGCTGCGTTGCACACGACCGCGTTGATTGCCGGGCAGCCGGTTCCGGTCACGTTGGAGATGAAGCGACTCGCGCCGACTGAGACCAACACCTGGATCTTTGAAGCCCTCGGCACCGACCGTGGCGTGAGGTATTCAACCAAGGAGCCGAAGACGCTCTGGCTGTACCGGCGCGACCAGGAGCAATGGTGGGAGAAAACGGATCTTGGTTTCGGCACCCCGTTCAAGACCATCACGGGCCACATCTTCGAACCGGGCTTTCCTGATCTGCTACAGCAAATGTGGGCCGCCTTCCTCGCTGAGCGCGCCGGGCTGCTTGGCGAGCGCTTCGGCTGTGCGATGCCCGACGAGGCGGTCGCTCACCACGAGATCTGGGCGGCGGCATTGGCCAGCCATCGCGATCAAAGCGTGGTCGCCATCGAATAGGGGACGAGCGACGATTCTGACTTATCATGTCGCGCACGGGCCTCATCGCGGGTGGCAATTGGATCACGGATCACGTCAAGCGGATCGACACGTGGCCCCCGCAGGACGCGCTGGCGAACATCCTCGGAGAATCCGCCGCCAATGGTGGTTCCGCCTACAATGTCCTCAAGGACCTCGCGCGCCTCGGCGCCACCTTTCCGCTGGAGGCGGTGGGACTGGTCGGCGATGACTCGGATGGCCGTGCCATCCTGGCGGATTGTGCGGCCCATGGCATCCGTACCGAGCAGTTGCGGACGACCCGGGCAGCGGCGACGAGTTACACGGATGTCATGACCGTGCAGTCGACCGGACGCCGGACCTTCTTTCACCAGCGCGGGGCGAATGCCTGGTTGCGGCCGGAGCATTTCGATTTCACGGGAACCCGTGCACGGTTCTTTCACCTGGGCTATCTGCTCCTGCTGGATGGTCTTGATGCGCTTGGTCACGACGGAAGACCTGGATCGAGCACCGTCCTGGCGCGGGCGCGGGCGGCCGGGTTGATCACATCCGTGGATTGCGTGAGTGAAGCGGGGTCTCGCTTCCGGTCCCACGTTGTTCCGGCCCTGTCCGAGGTCGATCTCCTGTTCGCCAATGACTTCGAGACGGAACAGCTGACCGGCGTGGCCGTGGGTCGGGGCAGTGGACTTGACCGGCGGGCGGTCGAACGGGCGGCGCGAGCCTTGCTCGCGCTGGGCGTGAGATCGTTGGTCCTGGTTCACTCACCCGAGGGAGTGTGCGCCTGCTCCGCGACGGGCGAAACCGTCTGGCAATCAGCGGTGCGTGTGCCGCCGGAGCTGGTGGCCGGAACGACGGGGGCGGGTGATGCACTGGCCGCCGGGGTGCTATATGGCCTGCATCAAGACTGGCCGCTGACGCGGGCGCTGGAGCTTGGCGTCTGTGCCGCCGCCGTCTCGCTTGGCAGTCCGACCTGTTCGGATGCGCTTGTCCCGGCCGATGAGTGCCTCGCGTTTGGACGCCAGCACGGCTTCGGGGCACCGCCGGATTGAGTCGAATCCGGGCCGCTCCAGCGACCCGGATCATGGCGCCCTGCGTTTTGCAGAGGAGCCTACGCTGGCGGATGCGCGTCGCGCTGGGGGGCGGTTTCGCGGCTGAGTCGTGAAGCCGGCCGAATCGTCCGACCTTCATGCCAGCGGCCTTCCACAAACTCGGTCCTGGGGTGCGGAGAGAACCCGAAGTCCCGCTGGCTGATTCGCGCCATCAACATGTCGATGCTGCACCGGCCGATGAGCTCGTGGTCCTGTCCCATGCCGGCGTAGCGGTCTGGCCCCGTCCGCACGCCAAGCGTGGCCACGCCGAGGTCGCGGGGGAGTCGAATGTCCTCGCGACGAAAATAGTCCTCCAAATCGTGGTAGAAGGCGGCGGGCTGGTTGATCACGATCACATCAGGCTGGTGCTTTCGCCGCCACCGGCGGAGCGCCGGTTCATCCCAGCCCTCCATGTGCAGCACCGGCACGGTGATCCGTCCGTCGGTCTGCGCCTGAAAAAAGAGCAGAGCGGCCGAATAGATGTGGGCCGTGCGCTTTTCCCAGTCGGGGTGGATGACCAAGCCAGGCCGGCGGTAGCGCCGCGCGGCGAGTTGGTCGATGAGCACTTTGGCGTCGGCGTGGTGATGGCTGGCCACCCGGTGAATCGGAGCGGCGACGGTCAAGCCATGCGTCACCAAGGCGAAGCGGTCCAATTCCTGGGGAAACGCATCCTCCACCTCCGTGCCTCCGAGGCAGAGTATTCCGGTGATGCCCCTCGCCTCGAGGATGCCGCGCAGCCGGCGCGGGGTCATGCCTGGCGCCCGCAGCCAGAAACGCTCAAGTCGGTAGCCCACCTCGGTGGCGCGCCGCTGGGCGCCCGCGATCAAGGTGCGCAGGTGCGGATGCGAACGCTCCGGATCGACCTCCGGAAAAAGCCCGATCAGGGCGAGCGTCCCATGGGTCCCGGTGGAGCGCACCTGGCGGAGCTCTCTCATGAGTTCGCTGACCCTCGGGTTGAGCACGTGGCCACGTGCGCGGGCCAGGGCGTGGATGCGGTCACGGACGGCCTTCGACACGCGGCCGCTATGGCGCAGCGCCAGTGAAACCGTCATGGGAGAGACCCCGGCTTCCCGGGCGATCGATCGCATGCTCATGCCCTTTTACCTAGGTGCATAGTTTACGTATAGCAATGAATCGTTTGAGAAAGCCGGGCCTACGCGAAGGCTGGTCCCACCCATCCCGCCGGCGGACCCCAGGCCCGCGGCCCAACCCCGTCAAACTCCTATGAATGCTACCTTGCGATTGCTTGTGTGCGGCCCCCTTGCGGCCTTGCTGACCGGACCAGGCTTGACCTCGCTGACCGCCCAAACCGCTCCTGCAAAGGACGAGCCGGTGCAGCTTTCCCCTTTCCGCATCGATACCTCCAAGGACAAAGGATACCTCGCGACCAATGCCGTTTCCGGCACGCGTCTCAACACCGCGATCAAGGACCTGCCGATGCCGATCGAGGTTGTGACGAGTGAGTTCATCCGCGACATTGGGGCGAGCGACATGAAGGATGCACTCGCGTTCAGCGCCGGCATCTATGGCAGCGACAACTTCACCGCGGAGAGCGGAGGCCCCGGTCTCTTCGACTTTTCGCCCTCCCGGCCGACCAACAAGCCGCTTTCGCAGCTGCCGACTGCGGTCAATATCCGCGGCTTCTATACCGGAACCCAGTTGCGGCTCGGCTTCCGCAACGGGACGCAGTTTGACGCGACTGTTCTCGGTGCGCCGGTTGACGCGGTCGACATCGACCGGGCCGAAGTGGTCCGCGGTCCCGCCGCGTTGCTTTACGGTGTCAGCACACTCGGCGGTGTGGTCAACATCCTGCCCAAGATGCCGTCACCGAAACGACGTTACGAAGTGTCGCAGACCTTTGGAACCTTCGACTACAGCCGCACGACGATCGATGCCACCGGCCCGCTTCTCGCCGACGGCACTCTGAACTACCGTGTGCTGGGAACCCATCAATCGGGTGGGGCCGAGACGGATTTCTACGAATTGAATGTCAATTATCTGGCCGGAAAGCTCGAGTGGCGTCCTTTCAAGCACACGAGTGTCTATGGCGAGTACCTCTGGCAGGATTCGAAGCAGGAGGGTCTCGGTTTTGGCGCCAGCACGACGAACCGCGACATCTTCGACAACAATGACACGACCCTCGCGCGCAATCGCTACAACGAACTTTACAATTGGACGCGCGACGGTGGCGGTCTCACGCGACGCACCTTCAATCTGGCCGGCCCGGACACCTTTGAACGCAACAAGACCTGGAGCACGCTGCTGCAGCTCGAGCAGCGGATCTTTGAGGGCCTGACCTTCGTCGCGGGTTATCAGTTCTTCCATTCAGACATCACCCAGCGCCGCATCCTCAGCCAGCAGACGCTGAGCCTGACCAGCGCGCAGTACAACCAGGTGCCCGACCAGTCTCTGCTCACGATCTATCCGAACGGTCAGGCCAAGGTCATCCGCTACGACTGGGACAACGACCCGTTTGACGTCGATTCAGAGCAGTATCGCGTCGAACTGACCTACAAGTTCGCGTTGGGGTCCACCAATCACAACCTTCTGGTCGGCCGCCAGAGCACGCGGGATCAAGTGTTCCGTCCCAACAACAATCCGACGATCCAGAACACCTCGACCAATGCGGGACTGGTCCGCACGGAGTTCCGCAAGGTCACGGACTACAGTCCCATCCGCTACGATGGCACGACGTATGAGCGCGCCCGTGACACCACGCAATGGAACTGGTTTGACGGTGACTATGCGGTCTACAACGGAAAGTTCTTCTCCGACCGGCTCACACTCATCGCTGGCGGCCGGCACGACCGTTTCGCCTCCCGGGTGCTCGACTTCGACTATGTGGGCGGCGTGCGCAACGCGCTCCCAACCAATCCGGACAACGGACCCGGAACCCCGCGCGTCGCCGCGGCCCCGCAGCGCGCCGGTTACCGCTTTGGCGGTCGCCCGCAGACGGAGACCACCGGCACGCTCGGTCTCAACTACAAGATCAACCCGTCGGTCTCGGTTTATGCGCTGACCGCCCAGGGCCTCTTTCCCAATCCCGGCCAGCGGGACGGCGCTTCGCGCAACTTTGATGCCGAAACCACCCTGAGCGAGGAAGTAGGAGTGAAGGTGGACCTCCTTGGCGGCAAGATCTCCGGCACGCTCTCGGGCTTCCGCATCCGTCGCGAAAACGCCACGTACTTTTACAGCAACGCCCCTGCGCCTCGCGCCAACTACGCGCCCTCGATCGACCTCGTGGCGAACAACGCGAATTTCAATCCCACCCAGCCCCGCACCTTTGCGGTGCGATCTCAGTACTTCCCCGCTGGTTACACGGGGACTCCTGCGGCTTCCGCTGGCTATTTCCTGGTCAATTACGAGACACTGGGCAGCGACGCGGTGGGGAAGGCCGCGATGGAAGCTGCGTTCCGGGATACGCAGACGACCACGCCGATCAACTATGGCGATACCGCCAGCAACAATCCGAATCGGGGCCGCGGATCTGATGTCTCCTACGAGGAGGAATCGAGCGGGATCGACGCACAGGTGATCTTCTCGTTGAAACCGAACTGGCAGGTCATCACGAGCTTCGCCCATATCGTAAAGGAGGTGTCCGATGGATTCAGCCTCGTCGATGCGGTGGACTTGAACGACGGAAAAAACTACGGCACGGAGTACGACGCGTGGCTCTATGAACTGGGTCGGGAGAATTTCAGCGATCCGAAGCGTGCCTCGACCTGGAACCGCCAGAGCATCGTCGGCAAGACGCTTGACCTTGGGCCGAAACAGACCGCCTCCTTTTTCAGCAACTACAAGTTCGAGCAAGGTGCGTTGAAGAATCTCAGCGTTCGTATCGGAGCGATCTACACGGGGTCCCGTCCCACGACAGTCGACTTCGGAGGCGGCAATACCAACGTCAACCTGCTTCGCACACCCGACACCTCCAGCCGGATTGAGCTGCGCGGCGGATTCGGTTACCAGTACCGGTCCGGGCGTCAGAACTGGCGCTTCAACCTGTCCATCGACAATCTGCTCGGCGATGTAAAAGATGAAACCGTAACAAGTTACGCTCTGTCCACCGGCACGACGGAGCGGCGCCAGATCTCCTACTTCCGCCCGCGGAACATCCGGTTCTCGGCCTCCCTGGACCTGTAGGACGGCGCGTTGACGGGAAGACTCCTCCGAACCGGGATGCCCCCTGCGGGCCTCCCGGTTTTTTTGTCCTGCGGGCGCTTGCCTCGTAGAGAATTCGTTCCGCTGATAGAGCCGCATCGTTCCACATGGCTACTCCCATTTCCGCGAAAAGGGCGCTTCGAGAGTGGAGGCTTTATGGCTTCGTGCTGCCATCGCTGGTGCTGGTGGCGACCTTCGCCTATTTTCCGGCTTTGAGTGCCGTCTATCATTCGTTCTTTGAATGGTCCGGAGGTGAGGCAAAGCAGTGGGTCGGTCTCGACAACTTTCGGCGGGCGCTCCAAGACCGGGTGCTTTGGGCCTCCTTCGGGACGGTTTCGATCCTGATTGTGTTCAATCTGTTCAAGATGATCCCAGCGATCCTGCTGGCCGTCTTGATCCACCGCCTCCGCAGCGATCGCTGGCAGTACTTTTACCGCGCGATGCTGGTCGTGCCGATGATCGTGCCGCACCTGGTCACGCTCTTTATCTGGAAGTTCTTTTTCGATCCGAATTTTGGCGTGTTGAACCGCATGCTCGACGTCACCGGGTTCAAGCGCGCCTTGGTCTGGCTCGACCACACGGTGTTTCACTGGAACGTGTTTTCCCTGGACGCCCCCATTGGCTGGTTGTCCCAGCCGGATCTGATCCTGCCGTCGTTGTTCATCTGGGGTTTCCCCTGGATCGGCACCGTTGGCGTCTTGATTTACCTCGCCGGTTTGCAGTCGATCAGCGCCGAGGTTTACGAAGCCGCGGAGCTCGACGGGGTGGGACCCGTGGGGAAGTTCTTCTACATCGAGCTACCGCTGATCCTGACTCAGGTGAGGCTCAATCTGATGCTGCTGATTGTTGGTACGCTCCAAGGCTATGGCCTCATGCTGCTCCTGCTCGGCGAGTCGGGTGGCCCTGGCAGTCGCGGCATGGTGCCGGGTCTGTGGATGTATAACCGGGCATTCATTGCCGGCGAGTTCGGCTACGCCTGCGCGGTGGGCATGATTCTCTTCGGCTTCATTCTCGCTCTCACGTGGGTCAACAACCGCTATGTGAGGGTGGAAAAGTGAATCCCAATCACCGCGCGACCTCTCCGGCCAGGCGTTCGGCGGGAACGGACTGGCCCAAGCATCTCGTGATCCTCGCCGTGGTCGCCGTTGAGTTGTTTCCGCTCTACATGATGCTGCAGGTTTCGTTCAAGGACAACAGCGGCTTCGTCCAGCAGCCCTGGCTGCCAAGCCACCCTGCGACCTGGCACTGGGAAAACTGGGTTTTCGGATTCAAGCTGATTACGCCCTATTTGGCCAACACGGCGTTTGTGGCGGTGGGCGGGACCCTGGCATCGTTGGGGCTGGCGATCCTCGGCGCCTATTTTTTCGCTCGTTACCGGATGCCGGGCGCGAGTCTCCTTTGGTCGCTGTTCCTTGTCCTGATGCTGCTGCCGAGTGTCGCCAACATTGTTCCCCTATTTCTCCTGCTGAAGTCCCTTTCCCTGCTGAACACCCTCTGGGCGTTGATCATCGTGGGCGTCGCGGCCGGACAGGTCTTCAACCTCTTTGTGCTCCGAAACTTCATCGAGGAATTGCCGAAGGACCTCTTTGAGGCGGCGGAGATGGATGGAGCGGGCCACCTCCAGCAGATCCTTCATATCGTGATCCCGCTTTCGGGCCCGATCATCGGCACGCTGTCGATTCTCACATTCCTTCAGGCGTGGAATGAGTTCCTCCTGCCACTGATCGTGCTGCGGGACCAGAGCCGTTTCACGTTGGGCGTCGGACTGATTTACCTCGACGGTGAATACGTGAAGCAGTGGGGCCAAATTATGGCCGCATACTTCATCGCGGCGGTGCCTCTCATTGTCGTCTTCCTGTTCACCATGCGCCTGTTTATCCGCGGTTTGTCTGCGGGGGCGATCAAGGGCTGAAGCGTTGGCTCCCTTGCGCGCTTCCTCCCTGCTCCCTAAGGCCGCGATTGGACCACGGATGGACCCTGATCCGCACGGATACAAACAAGGCCCGCCGAAGCGGTCATTCACCCCGTGGGTGAAGCACTACACCTGCTCCGGATCCGCGTCTATCTGTTCCGCGACTGCGGAAGAGAGGATCAATCGCCACCCAACGGCCCTGGGATCCGAGTGCCGTCGTGAGAACCAAGACAATCAACCCGGATGAATTGCCTCTAGGGCTGGATGTGGGTTTGGCGATCCCTGAAGAGACTTGTCCGCGGATTCACTCAGGGAGCGCGGGCGGCGGGTGGGAATTCGACTTCCGGGCGCGGCGGGAGCGGGGCGGACTCGTCGAGGTAGAAGCTGGGGTGGGGAGGCTGATTGTAGGCGGTGTTCTGCCAGGCCACGGCGGCGCGGTACTGCAGGTCGTGCATGAGGGTCACGAGGCGGTGTTTCGTCGGGATCGTGCTCGTGTAGATGCGGAGCTCCTTCTTGTCGCGGGTGGCCCAGATGACTTCCTCGCGCCAGTCGCCCCAGAAGTCGGCGCTGACGGCGGGCGTGGACTTGGTGCCGTTGGCGGAGGTGCAGGCGTGGGCGACCAGCAGGGGGTCGATGGACTCCGTCTCCCAATTCCACTTCACGATGCGGGTGCCGTCGAGGAGTTCACGAAGGAGGTCGCCGTCCCAGTAAATGCCGAAGTTGACGGGCATGCCGCGCGGACGTTTTGCCACGATCACTTTGCCTGTGGCGTCATGGATGCCGTCCATGGCCGCACCGGCAGCCCAGGACTCGGCACCGGGGAAACGGGGGTCGATGTTGAAGGTATTGCCGCGGCCCGGGCCCTCGCCGCGGTCGCCGCCTTCGGTGGCGGCCTTGACGGACGGGATGGTGAAGATCGGCTGGCCGGTGCGGGCGTCGCGGAGGCTGAGGCCTTGCGCATCGAAGCGCTCCTGGATGTCGCCGACTTCGAGTCCGGGGCGGTCCGGCACGAAGTCGCCGACGTGCAAGGCGTCGCCGTGACCCCAGCCGGTTGAGTAGAGGCCCGTGCCATTGTCGTCCACGACCATGGCGCCGTAGATGATCTCCTGGCGGCCATCGCCGTCGACGTCGGCCACGGAGAGGTTGTGATTGCCCTGACCGCGCCACGGATTGGTGCGGTCGGCGGGCCCGTGCTGATCGCTGTCGAAGACCCAGCGCGAGGTGAGTTTGCCGTCGCGGTAGTCCCACGCGGCGATGACGCTGCGGGTGTAGTAACCGCGGCAGAATAGGAGCGAGGGAAGGTGGCCGTCGAGCCAGGCCACGCCGGCGAGGAAACGGTCGGACCGATTGGCGTATCCATCTCCCCAGACTGCGTTCAACTGGTCGGCGGTCGGATTCTGGGTTTCGGGGTGACGGCCGGGCAGGTAGGCGGTGGTGGCGAGGGCGGCGCCGGTGCGGCCGTCAAAGACCGTCAGGTACTCCGGCCCGCGGACGATCCGGCCTTCCAGGCGGGCGACCAGGCCGGTGTCGGTCTGCGTGGCGCCGGTGCGATCTCGCGTCGGCACGGCGGCAGTCCCGAGCTCGCGCCAGTCGGCGGTGGCATCGCCGATGACCTTGCCGGTGCCGTCCACGGTGCCGTCGGCGGTCCTGCAGGCGACCTCGGCGCGACCGTCACCATCGAGGTCGATTGCCATGAACATCGTGTAGTGCGCGCCCTCGCGGATGTTCTTGCCGAGATTGATGGTCCAGAGCAGCCCGGAGCCGGCGGCATTCACCTTGTAGGCCTGGAGCAGAGTCTCGCCGGTCAGGCCCGCCTGGGAATTGTCCCGCGGGTGCTGCTCCTGCTTGAGGAGGATCTCGTAGTCGCCGTCGCCGTCGAGATCGGCAATCGAGGCGTCATTGGGAGTGTACCCATCCGGAGTTTGGATCGGCACGGAGACGTACGGCTGGGGAGAGGTCAGGGCGGGAAAGACGAAGGCCCGACTGGGTTCGCCTTCGGCGCCGTTGTGGACCGGGCGGACAAAGTAGGACGTTTGCCGGTCGAGGCTGGGGGTCGCGTCGATGAACCAGGTCGGGCCGGCCAGCGGCGCAGGGTTGAGTTTGACCACGGGCTCGCTGCGGGCCGGCCGATTTGGGCCAAACGCCACTTGCACGGGGCCGGGGGCGGTTTCGCGGTAGAGGTTAAATGCGGTGCCGGCCGGGTCGGAGGCGAGCAGGCGCCAGCTGACAAAGACCTTGCCGTCGGGCTGGTGGACGGCGACGACGCCGCGGGAGAGCGACTCGACGACGGGGGCAGCTGATAGCATCGGCCGACCGGCGAGCAGCCCCAGCAGCAAGGGGGTCAGGAGGGTGCACCTGAGGGAAGAGAGCGTGGGCATGGGGGGAGGGGATGGCTGTCAGACCTGCCCTAGGTGGCGGCGGTCAGTGAAGGTGGAGGGGGAGGCGAGGGATTCGAGGGGGAAGGATCACGGCTGCCTAGCGTCCTGGAGCGGAACTGCCGGGGAGGACGGGCGCAGGGGCGCTCGTGGGTGTGAGCGTGCGCGTGTCCGCGCGCGGCACTCCGAAGTCGGGGGTGCCGTCGGCGCGCCAGGCGACCGCCTGCACGCGCGTGTGGCGGTTCGGGTCCTTCAACGGATCGCCTTGGATGTCCCGGTAGCTGCGTGCGTGATAGACGAGGAGGTCGGTCACGCCATCCTCCGCCACGGTGAAGCCGTGGTGGCCGGGACCGTAGATCTTGTTTTCCTCGCTGGTGACGAAGACGGGCGACGGCGACTTGGTCCAAGACTTGGGGTCGAGCAGATCGGCGTCGTCGCTGGCGGTGAGCATTCCCAGGCAGTATTCGGGTCCGGTGCCGGCGGCGGAGTAGGTGAGGAAGAGCCGCCCGTTTTTCTTCAGCATGACCGGACCCTCGTTGACGGCGTAGCGTACCCGTTCCCAGGGAAACTCCGGTTGGGAGAGCATCACGGCCGGCCCGGCGAGCGCGGTCGGCGAGGCCATGGGAGCGATGTAGAGCTGGGAGTTGTCCTTGCTGCCGGGGCCCTTTTGCGCCCAAAGCAGGTAGCGTTGACCCCGATGGGTGAACGTCGAGGCATCGAGTGCGAACGACTCCCAACCCGTCCTGAGCTGGCCCCGCTCCATCCAGTCGCCCTCGAGGGGATTCGGGGACGGGTTCTCCAGGACATAGATCCGGATGTTCCAGATCCGCTCGGCTTCGCCCGCGGCGAAGTAGATGAACCAACGGCCCTCGATGAAGTGCAGTTCCGGCGCCCAGATATGCGCCCCCATCGGGCCGGTGGCGTGTTTGCGCCAGATGACCTTTTCCTCGGCTGCGGCGAGTCCGGCGACGGTGGGTGCGCGTCGCAGTACCAGGCGGTCGTACTCCGGCACCGTGCCCATGAAGTAGTAGTACCCGTCGCTGTGCCTCAGGACGTGCGGATCGGCACGTTGAAAGATGAGCGGGTTCGGCGTCGGGGCCGCGGGGACAGACGCCGCCCGGACGAGCGACGCAACGGCGAGCGCGAGCCAGGCGACCAGCAGGGGTACACGGACCAGGGGCATGTCGGCGGACACTCGGACAAGTTTCGCCCACGGGCAAACGGGCCGTGGTCGTACAGTCAGGTGCCAACTGCGGCCATGACCGGCGTTTCGGGGGTGAATTGGGCACTGCTGGGGTTGCAGGCGGGCGACGCTCATGGGCCGTAGGTTGGAGGAACTACCCGCCGTACCTGTTGTGTTTGCCAGCGAGCTACAGCTTGGTCCGGACGAGAAACTCTAATTCCTCGCCTGAAAATCCGCACTGCTTCGCATTGCTGTCCAGGCGTTGTGCGGGAGAGTCCATGCCTATTCCGGGAGCAGAGCCTTGGACCCCGATGCTATTGTCACACCGTCATATAACTCGGGTCCTTCTTGTTGCGACCCCGATCGCGTTGGTTGAAAGTTTCCACGTCCACGCCGGAGGATCAACGGTTGGATTATGGGTGGGCCTCTTTGCGGTCGGCACCCCTGCGCCGGCGGCGGAGACGACGAGCGAACTTCTCGTCACCAGCGGTTGTGCGGCCCCCTTATGCGTGGCAGCCCAAACTTACCGCCTGGGCGAAAGTGACGCAATGTTTGGGGAGACACAGACTGGCATATTGGTTTTCGGTGCGGCCACGGTATTCGAACAAAACGTCCAGGGCACGAGGTCAGCGAAGGCTCCGGTCGCGCGCCGTTTCTATCCTTTGCTTTACCCCGCCAACCTGAAGGCGCTGTTCCGGACCAACAAGCAGGTCTTTGAGTGGCAAGTCACCAGAACCGCCTAGGTCTCCTGGGCTAGTTAGTCCATTTCACCTACAAACTATGAATACTGCTCCAGGTTTCCCGAGCTGTGGACGCGGTCGCCGCGTTGGTCTGATCACGACATTACTGTTTGGTCTATTGGCCAGTGCCTGTGGGCAAGAGGCCGCTCCGGGAGCAGAACGCATTGCCGCCGAATTGCAGCCGTTCGTCGAAAACCGCGTCTTGTCCGGTGCGGTCACCCTCGTTGCGAACAAGGAGACGATTCTCAGCCTCGTGGCGGTCGGCTATGCGGACGTGGGGGCGAAAAAAGCGATGCGAACCGATGATATCTTCTGGATCGCCTCCATGAGCAAACCGATTACCGCCGCTGCGGTGATGATGCTCGTCGACGAGGGTAAGCTGCTCGTCGACGACCCGGTGGAGAAGTACCTGCCTGAATTCAAAGGACAGATGGTGATAGCGGAAAAAGACGCAACGCACCAACTGCTTAGAAAACCTAAGCGTCCGATCGCCATTCGCGACTTGCTGAGCCACACGAGCGGCATGTCCTTTCGATCTGGCATCGAGGAGCCGGTGCTTGACCTGTATCCACTGGAGGCCCGCGTCCGGAGTTACGCCATGATGCCACTGGAATTCGAGCCCGGTACCAAGTACCAGTATGCCAATTCCGGAATCAACACCGCGGGCCGGATCGTTGAAGTGATCAGCGGATTGTCCTTCGAAGATTTCCTTGAGCAGCGACTGTTTCGGCCACTCGACATGAGGGACTCCACGTTCCGACCGACTGAGGCGCAGGTTGAACGGATTGCCAAGTCCTACAAGGGAAACCACGACAACTCAGACATTGTGGAAACACCGATTCATCAGTTGCACTATCCGCTTCATGATCAGGCGCGCGGGGTTGTGCCGGGAGGTGGGTTGTTTTCGACAGCAACGGACATTGCGCATTTTTGCCAGATGGTCCTGAACGGTGGCGTCTATGCCGGACGGCGACTGCTGTCCGAGACCTCCGTGAAGGCGATGACCACGCGGCAGACGGCGGAATCCACGAGCAAGAGCTACGGATTTGGATTTCAAACCAATGGAGCGAAGTACGGTCATTTGGGAGCGTATAACACTAATCTCTCCATCGACTCGAGACGCGGACTGATCACCGTTTTCATGGTGCAAAACGCCGGCTGGAGAAGCCCGGACGGCACCAAAATTCATGGGAAATTCTACCAGATGGCCATGGAATTGTTTGGCCGGTAGGGTAGTGATTGCAGTCTCCGTTCAACCGCGCATCTTCCTGGGTCGCAAGCCAAAGTGTAACCAAGTTTCAGGTACATCGTGCCCGGAAGGCGCCACTACGGCGGCCACCCTGGAGCGTGCCCCGGTGAAGGGGACCGCTCTTCAGGCCGGGAGTGTTCTCGGGAATATCGTTCCACGAGCGCCTGCGTAAGCTCCAGTTTGCCGTCATGCCGCCAGCGTCGCGCCAAGTTTGCGTCCGTACTCGGCGCAGGCAGGACTCGTTTGCGCATCCCCGTTTCCGGAACTGTGATAGGCTCTGACATGGCGGATGTAACAAATGAGGAACCACAACGGAATGGGGCGATCCTCACCCCGGGGGAAGCGACTTGAATTCGCGAAGCACGGAATCGATTTGCTCCGCGAGGATTGCCGCGTCCCTGATGCCGCTGGCCTGAAAGCGCACGGTGCCGTCGGGGGCGATGATCGCGATGTGGGGAATGCCTTCGATACCGTAGTCGGGATTGATGACCTTTTCGCGGCTGAAGACCACCGGCCAGGTCACCGACTTGACTTTCATGTAGTCGGGCATCAGTCGCATCTCCTTGTTGGGGTCATTGCGACAATCAACTGTCTTTCCCAGGCCGTGCACCGCGCCCTGCAGGCTGGTCACGCCCAGCACGACGACGTCGGTGTTGCGGTAGCGCTCGGTGAGTGCGGCCACCTTGGGGAAGGACGCCACGCATTGGCCGCACCACGTCGCCCAAAAATCGAGCACGACCACTTTTCCGCGCAAGTCGGAGAGCGAGTTCCAGTTGCCTTCACTGCTCCAGAGGAAATGCAACTCAGGCGCGGGCTGGCCGACGAGTGTTCCGCCGCGCGCCTCGATGCTGTTCAATTGGGCGAGGGCGCTTTCGGCGTGGGCATGGCGCTCGGCGCTGGGTATCACACCTGGGGTGGCCAGCACGGCCGTGAGATAGTCGGCCAGTTGCTGGCGCACGCGCTGGCGGGGTTCTCCCTCGGGAATACCACTTTTGACTTTGTCCCAGTACGAGGCGATGGAGTCGATCGCTGCGGAGGACTTCGTGGCGTCGAGTTTGCCCGCCAGGCTCATCACGAACGCGCGATGCAGCTCGCTGCGCAAACCGGCGCGGCACGCCACGTCCAGCGCGAGATCGCCGTAGTCACCCTGCAACAACGAAATGAAGGCAGGATGGTGAAGTGCCGCGTGGATCGCCGCTGCGCGGTCGTCACCTTTGATGCCCGCCTCCCTGGCGATCAGGACGCGCAGGGCCGCGGCCAGAGCGCCGTCGAGGTCGGGCTCGGCGGCAGGGGCTATCAACCGGTCCGCGACGATTTTCGCTTGGGCGTTGGCGGCGTCGCTATAGCTGAACCCATTCAGTCGCACGAGCTCGGCGATCTCCCGGGGGCCCAGCGACTCCACCGCGACACGCTCGAAGAACTGTGCGCGCACGCTCGCGAGGGCCTCCTTGGTGGTCCCCAGGACTCGGCTGTCCGCGTCGGCTTGGCGCAACGCGGTCAGCGCGGCAACGTAGGCCCGGTCGGGAGCCGCCCCCATGGCGTGTGCCAGCGCGAGTGCCAGGAGAGCGCCTGAAAGTGGGTGATAGGTTCTGCGGACGATCACGGTTGCGGAGGGTGTGAGCCGATACGGAGGCGGAGGTTGGTTCAGGTCGGGCCTGCGTGTAACAGGACAACTGCCCGGCGCCGCTTTGGTTACCGAAAATTGTTCACTCACCGCGAAGCGAAACGGAGGGCTGCGATTGAACCGCGGATCCCGCGGTCGCGGATATCTGTCTACCCTGCAATCGGACGCTGGAAAGTGCAGCGGTTCAGGTGGAGGCCGTCCCGCGGTGTCCCATGCGCGTCAACTTAAGCGCGACCCGA
The DNA here is from genome assembly GCA_046346755.1 of Opitutaceae bacterium. Classification (GTDB taxonomy): domain Bacteria; phylum Verrucomicrobiota; class Verrucomicrobiia; order Opitutales; family Opitutaceae; genus UBA6669. The sequence continues at coordinate 184,471 of JAXMHM010000004.1, forward strand.
AGCCGCCTCCAACGGAGTATAGCTTGGATTGCGCTAAAGTTGACGCCCATGCTCTGGGAAATCGTAACGCCACCTGGGCATTCACGCGAAGACGCCGCCGAGAGTTTCGGATCGGGTCGCCTTCCCGTGCCTGGAGACGGGCTTTCTCAACGATCGCTGCAACCTCGTGAAGTGAAGATCCGACTGACGTAGCAAATGTTTGCAGTCTGCTTCCACGACCACGTCAGGGCCCGAACCAAAAGGGTGCGATTGATCGATCCCTTCGGATCGAATCCGTATGTAAACTACATGGCATCAAAAGAAAACGATGAATGTTGTGATGCGGAGTTCTTTCACAGTCTTGGGGCAAGGGGCAAGAAACACGCAGGTTAGCGCAAAATATGAGCAATATTGTTTCTTGAAATGCAAACGTTGTCATTCGAACTTTTCTTGTCCAACTTCACTCCGTCAGTGTCACCCCACCCCAGCTTCTCGGGATCTCCATGCCCTTGTTTCAGTTTACCCTTTTCGGCTCTTGGCTGACCCGCGGCGCCTTTGGCTGGGCGCTCCTGGTGGGAGTTGCCATGGGGTGCACAACGAGGGCGGCGAGCGTCCAGGGGAGCGAACTGGCCGACTTTACGATTTCAGCGGCCGATCACGCCCTTTTGGAGGACATCGAGCGGACGGGTTTCCAGTTTTTTGTCGAGCAGTCGCATCCGGTGACAGGGCTCGTGAGGGATCGGGCGCGCGCCGACGGTTCGGCCAGTCAGGGCAAGGCGAGCATTGCCTCCTCCGGCTTCGATCTGCCCACCTGGGCGATCGCGGCGGAGCGCGGCTGGATCACCCGTGCGGAGGCGGTCGAGCGGGTGCGGGCTAAGCTCCGTTTCATCGCCACGAAGGTGCCGCGGCAGCGCGGTTTCTTTTATCACTTCCTTGAAATGGAGACCGGTGCGCGTGCGTGGACCTGCGAGCTGTCGTCCATTGACTCCGCGATCTTCTACGCGGGGGCGATCGTCGCGCGTGAGTACTTCGCCGATCCGGAGATTACCACCCTGGTCAACGGACTGCTCGCGGACGTGGATTGGAGTTGGTTCTGCAATGGGGGCGATCTCATCTCGCTTGGCTGGCACGACGAGACTGGTTTTTCCCGCTACCGCTGGATCCGGTACTCCGAGCACGTGCTCATGAGTTTCCTTGCGCTGGGCGTCTCACCGCATCCGCTCGAGGCTGACTACTGGAATCGCTGGCTTCGCCATCCGCTGGGTCGCTACGGAGATTTTGTTTACCTGCAGAGTCCGCCCTTGTTCGTAAATCAGTTTCCGCACGCCTTCATGGACCTGCGAGGCCGGCGCGACGCCTTCGCCAACTATTTCCACAACTCGCGGCTGGCCACGTTGGCCCAGCGCCAGTTCAGCATCGACCTCCGTTCCGAGTTTCCCGCCTGGGGCGAGACACTCTGGGGCATCACCGCCTCCGACTCCATCCGGGGCTACAAGGCGTGGGGAGGCCCTCCGCGAACCCTGCACTACAACGCGCTCGACGGATCGGTGGTGCCCTGCGCCACCGCCGGCTCGCTGCCGTTTGCCCCGCAGGAAACGCTCGCCGTGCTCCATCACCTGCGGAACGCCTATGGTGATCGCATTTGGAAACGCTATGGGTTCGTCGACGCCTTCAATCCGCATACGGGTTGGGTGAATCCAGATGTGATTGGGATCGATGTCGGCATCTCCGTGCTGCAGGCCGAGAACCTCCGCACGGGCCTGGTTCAACGCCTGTTCATGCAGTCCCCCGAGGCGAAACTCTCCCTCGCCAAGGCCGGGCTGCTCTCCGTGGAGCGTTCCCTGACCCGCGCGCAGCAGGATCGCGTCCTGGCGCGTGCCGGCACCGCCTGGGACCTGCTGCGGAAACAGCCGGCCAGCGCGGGACTGCAACTCACGGCCTGGATCGCTGCCCGGCAACTCGGACTGGTGGATGAGCCTGAGGTGGTCGCCGCCGTGCGCGCGCAACTGGACACAAACCCCGCCGTCGACGGGCAGTATGCCGCCGGCCTGATCGTGGTCAGGCAGGCTTTGCCGGCGTTGGTGACTGAGGCAACGCGACGACTGGATGCGATTGCGTGGCCGAAGCTGCCCCTGGTATCCAAAAAGCTGGGCGACTCCTCCCGGCTCACGCTCTTCCTGCAGATCGCCCGCGGGGCGCGGCCGGGATCCGATTGGTCGGAGCTGGAGCGTGCGACGCGTACGGTCGGACCGGTCCAGGTCCTCGATCCGGTGGATGTTGCAGGCGCCGTTCTGCCCGGGCTGTGGCTGGATGAGCGGGCGGTCTTGAGCGGTGCCTCCGCCGCGCAATTGGCCTATGCAACGCTCGTGGGAGCCGAGGTGCCCCCCAGTCCCCTGCTGTCGGTGCTCGAACTCGACCAGTTTCCGCAGGAAGCTCTCCGGGGCGACTGTGATTCGATGGGTTCCGCCTCCCCGGATGATGCCGCGGCCGTGGTGATCACCGCGGCGAACCTGCTCGGCGACGACGCGATTCGGCGCTCGTTTCAACAGGATGCGATCGTTCGGGCGGGAAGGGCCGCGATCGCCGAGTTTTCCGAGGCAGCCTTCGGCCCGAACACCTCGGTCATCGCGCAGCGCGAACTCTCCGGCATCCCGCCGCTGGAACCCGCGCGGAAAGCTCCGGCCGTTGCCGCCGCCTTGCCGCGCCACGAGTGGAGTTGGCAGGACGTCTCTGGTCTCGCCTACAAGGAGTCCAATGCGGACGTGCGCGCTGGAGATCCACCCCTGAGTCTTCGTTTTGCCGTCACTTGGGACTACGCGGCGCTCTATCTTCACGCGGAGGTCATGGATACGCCCGAAGGCTATAAATTCCCTGCGGTCAGGAATCGTTTCGTGGAGCTGTTTGTCGACCCGGCGGCGGATGGTCTGGTGTGGACCGGCCCCAACGACTACCAGTTCACCTATCGAGTCGGGGCGGGTGAGGCCAAGGAACTCTTCCACCACGCCCCCAACCAGGCAACGATCACCGCGACGTCCGAGGGCTATACCATCGAGGCTTCAATTCCCTGGGCCAGCCTCGGGCTCGCGCCGCGACCCGGTTTGGAATTCGGACTGAGCGCCGCGGTCACCTCCGAGGGGACGCGGGAATGGGAACCCAACCTGAAACTCAACTGGTCCCACGCCAACTTGAGCCCAGGCGTTTCCCGACTCGGTCTGATTCAACTCCAATAGGCCCTGATTCCCCCGACCCGGCCTTCCTTTCTCCTTTGGCATATCAACCTGTAACTGCCCCTCGGACATGACCAAACACATGCAAATTAAACTCGCCCAGGCTCTCAGCCTGACGCTCGGCCTCCCGGCCGCACTGCTGGCGCAGACCGTTCCTTCCGCTCCTCCGGCAATCGATGAGGATCGTGAGGTTCTACTGGAAACTTTCGTCATCAACATTGAGAAAGACAACGGCTACATCGCCGTGGACTCGCTGGCGGGTGGCCGCACCAATACGCCGATCAAACTCACTCCTGCGGCGATGTCTTCGCTCACTCGCACCTTCATTGACGATGTGGCCATTGAGGACATTCGCGAATCCCTCCAGTGGGGACTCAATGTCATCCCCTCCGACTACAACGCGGGAAAGACTTCATCCCCGTTCGGCGACTTCGACTTCAACTTCCGGGGCGCGGGACAGTCGCTCCAAGGTGGCGCCGGTCCGACGCGCAACTATTTCACCTACTACCAAAGTGGCGATACCTACAATGTGGAGCGCATTGAGTTCGACCGCGGTCCCAATTCGATCCTCTTTGGCATCGGAACGGTCGGCGGGGTGCTCAGCACGTACACCAAGCAGGCGCGGCTCGATAAGGACTTTGTCGCCCCGCAGTTCGTTTTCGACAGCAATGGAAGCGCGCGTTTCACGGTCGACGCGAACCGGCGTTTCTTGAACAACAAACTCGCACTCCGAGTCAACGCGCTCGCGGAACGCCACAAGGGCTGGCAGGATCAGGACATTGACGAGCAGCAGGCGGCCGACCTCGCGCTCACTTATCAGGTCACCCCCCGCACGGCGGTGCGATTTGACGCCGAGGTGAGCCAGTCGAAACGGACTTTCCTCCGGGCCACTGCGCCGGAAGGCACGAGTCGCTACGATGGTGTCTCGGTCTCCAACACCTGGGGTGCGGCGGCGACCACCCCGGCGGGAGCCGCGGCGCCAGCCGGCGCGACCGCGCGTATGGATGGCGGCACCTACTGGAACGTCTACATCCCCAATCTGCCCAGCATCGGCGTTAACAACTGGAACATCGGCCAGCGCTCCAACGGTCTCTTTCTGCCGATCGCACCCGAGGCGGGATGGTACCCCTCGATGATGACCAACGGCACGCTCACGATCGATGGCAGCAAGATCGCAGTCATGCCAAAGCGCGAATTCACCGTCGCGGCCCGGGACGCCTACTCAAAACCGAAGTATGAAACGGCGACCCTCTGGCTCACCCATCGTGTCACCGACAACCTCGATCTCGCCCTCACCGGCTATTACTACAGCGATTCGCGCGACTCCCAGAACTACGAAGGCATCGGATTCCTCGCCTACGACATCAACAAGCAATTGCCGAACGGCCAGGCCAACCCGAACTTCGGCAAACGATATGGCGACTTCATGATCAGCGCGCAGACGCAGGAGCGTGAGGTGCAGGAAATCCGCGCCCAACTCAACTACAAGCTGGAGCGCCAGCTTTTCGGACAGCCATATCGACAGACCTTCAGTGTGTCCGCCGGTCGCCAGGACATCACGTGGCGCGCGCGACAGTTGAATGCACAGCTGCTCAACGCCGGTATCACCGGTGCCGGCAACCGCATCATCCGTGCGCGGATCTACGATGACGACACGCACCCCACGATCGCGCTGCCCGCGACGATTGGGACCTACTCCGTCGCCTACGCGCCCCATGACTCCAACTGGTTCGACTTCGACGAAGACTACACCCTCCAGAATGTCGCCGCGTTCACCCATGTGCGCGCCTTCGACGACCGGTTGAGCGTCCTGGTGGGCGCCCGACGGGATACCTACGACCAATACCGGCTCAATGCCATCATTCCGACGACCACGGCCTCGGACGCTTCTGGCACCACGTACTCGGGCGGTGCGGTCTACTATTTCGGACCCCTCGGCGTGTTTGCCAACTACTCGAAGAACTACGAGCCGCTGGGCCCGGGTCGCAACCCGAGCCTGAGCGGGGAACCACTCAAGGTGACGGAGGGCGAGGGCATCGACACCGGGCTTCGCCTGTCGACGAAGGACGGAAAGTACTATGCGACCGCGATCTACTATGACGCGAAGTCCTTCGATCGCATCACGGGCACCAAGATCGGTTTCGGCGGCATCTGGAACCAGTATTACGACGCCCGCGGCGAAACCCGCGATGCCGCGCTGGGTTCACTCACCTACGACGACACGCAGTCGCTCCACGTTCGCGGCTACGAATTCGAGGTCACGGCCAATCCCCTGAAGAGTCTCCGTCTGCAGGCCAGCTATGCGTTGCCAAAGTCGGAGATCGTCGATGCCCTGGCCGGCCAGCGCGCCTACTATGCAGCGAACTTTGCGAAGTGGGATGCGGCCGCCAATCTCGGAAATACCGCGGCGACGAATCTGCGCACGTCCCTGGTCAACGCCCAGACCACGCTCGACAACAACGTCGCAGGCCGGACGGTCTCGGGTACCACGAAGTATGTAGCGAACATCTTCGCCCACTACTCGTTCATGGAAGGTGGACTCAAGGGCTTCTCCGTTGGTGGAGGCGTCTCACGTACCGGTCCGCAGTTCTCGACGATTATCCGCAACGAGACTTACTATCGTGCTGCGCGCATCAGCACCAACCTGGTCCTGGCCTATACGACCAAGATTCGCTCCGTCCCGACCCGGTTCGCGCTCAATGTCACTAATGTTCTCGACGATACCGATCCCATTGTCACCAGCTACGACGGCAGCTGGCGCGATGCCAACGGACGCGCCATTGTCAATGGATTCAGCCTGCCCAGCCCGCGCACGCTGAAGCTCACGGTGGGGCTTACGTTCTGAGGTCAGCGGGGCGGCCGGCGGCCACCGCCGTCGGCCGCCCGAGTTGTCCGGCCGCCCCCCCCTTCGCGGGTGATCCACCCGCTGTCACAAACTAATTGTTACGTTTCATGTCGACTTCCCGCCTGTTCGCGTCCCCGGTGTATTCCACCGCCCAGTTTGGCCTGATCGAGCTTGGCTCAGCCAGCGGCCTCCGTGCACAGGTGCTTCCCTCCGGGGCGCTCTTCGCCCTCCGGCACCGGGAGACGCTGATCAACCAGGTTCTGCCCGGCCCGGCCGAGGATGGCCTCTTCCGGCTCCTGGTGCGGCGGTACGATGCGACGGGACAACCGGCGGGCTGGGCGCCGCTGGTCGGACCGACTCTCGAGTTCAGCCACGGGAGTGGCGCTACGTGGCACTTGCGACAGCGCGATGGCCTCGAGACGACAACGCGCCTCTGCCTTCATCCCACTGAGTCCGCCTGGGCTTGGTGCGTGCAGCTTCGCAACCGATCGACCGAACTTCTCCACCTGGACGTCCTGCATGCCCAGGATCTCGGCCTCGCGGATGAGGGCGCCGTCCGGAACAACGAGGCCTACGTTTCCCACTACATTGACCTGCTTCCGGTCAGGGATGCCCGTCTGGGTCACGTCATCTTCGCCCGGCAGAATCAGCCTGCGTCCGGTGGCAGGCACCCCTGGGCCGGATTCGCCTGCGCCCAGGGCTCCACCGCGTTCTGCACGGATGGGTGGCAGTTCTTCGGTCCCGATCACCGCGTGACGGGTGAGCCCGCGGCGGTCCGCCTGCCCTCGCTCCCCTCCAAGCGACTGCAGTACGAGTTCGCCCTGAGCGGCCTGCAGAGCCAGCCACTCCTCTTGCCGCCAGGAGCGACGACCGAGGTCGTCTTCTTTGCCTCCTACCTTGAGGATCACCCGGCGGCCTCTTCGACCGCCGATGTTGCCAGTCTGCACCGCCTCCTGCCGCTCGTGTGGCCCGTGGTCGATACATCGGTACCGGTCTGCCCTGAGGCCGGGTCACTTTTCACCCGCACCAGCTGGGTGCATGGCCGGAGTCCTTCCGCTCGCGATTGGTCCGAGTGGTTTCCCGGCCCACGCCGTCACGAAGAAACGGATGCGTCCGGACGGATTCTCTCTTTCTTTCACGGTGAGGCGACGCATGTGGTCAGCCGGGAAAAGGAGGCGTTGATCGTACGGCCTCACGGGCACGTGCTTCGCAGTGGAGAGTCCCGCTGGATCGATGACCGGCAGTTTGGTTTGACCTGTTATGCCGCGGGCATTTTTGGAGCCCAGGCCTATCTGGGCAATCCCAGTCTGGCCCGATTGACCAGTGTGGTACGCAACTCACTGAACGTGGCCCGTGCCAGCGGGCAGCGCGCCTTTGTTCGTCTCGGCATGGAGTGGCTCCAGCTTGGCGTACCCTCCGCGTTTGTGATGCAGCCCGGCGTGGTGCGCTGGATCTATCGGCTCGACGATCGCGTGATCGAGGCCCGCGCCTGGTGTTCCGCGAGCGAACCGGCTTCGTTGGTTGAATTCAAGGTCGTGGCGGGTCCGGCCACCGAGTTCCTCGTCACCCATACCCTTGCCCTCGGTGCCAATGAGTTTGATTCACTCGGCGAATCCGAGATTGACGACGATGGCTGGATCGGTGCGCGTCCCGGCGCGGACAGTTTTACGGCCAGGCATCTTCCGTCGACGTGTTTTGCCCTGGCCTGCGCGCGTACCGAGGACCTTGCGGCGTATGGAGGTGACGAGCTGATTTATGAGGACGGTGTGAGCCGTCATGGTCCGTATGCCGCGTTCCAGACCAAACCCGTGGCCGGCTGTGCGTTCATCCTGCTCGGCTCGAACGAGGGGGCTGCGTCGCTCTCCGACGCGGTGGCCAGGACCCGACGCGACTACACCCTGGAGCGGCCACCCGCCCAACCCCCCGTCGCTCCCGTTCGCCTGCGAGGCTCGGCCGATCCCGGTGTGGACCGCCTCCATGAAATCCTCCCGTGGTTCGCCCAGAACGCCTCCATCCACTTTTCCGCACCGCACGGACTCGAGCAGTATGGCGGCGCCGCCTGGGGCGTGCGCGACGTCACGCAGGGGTCCATTGAATGGCTGATCGCTGCCGGAGAACACGCCACCGCCCGCCGCGTGCTCACGGCGGTGTTTGAGCAGCAGTACGCGTTCAATCCGAAGGATCCCGGTGTGGCGGGCTGCTGGCCGCAGTGGTTCATGTTCGCGCCTTTCCAGTTCATCCAGCAGAGCCACAGTCACGGTGATGTCTGTTTCTGGCCGGTGAAGGCCCTCTGTGACTATGTGGAAGCAAGCCATGACCTCTCTTTTCTGGAGACGGCCGTGACGTACATGGATCCGGTGAGTTTCACCACCGCTGGTCCATCCGAGTCCCTTTGGGCCCATTGCGACCGGGTGATCGCACAGGGTGAATCGCGGTTCATCGCCGGCACGGCGCTGGTCAACTACGGTGACGGCGACTGGGATGACACCCTGCAGCCGGCCGATCCGGCGATGCGCACCCGCATGGTCAGCACCTGGACGGTCGCACTCACGTTTCATACCTTTCGCCAACTCGCTGATGTGGCCAGACGGTGCGGTGAATCCGCGCGCGTGGACCGCCTTGAGCGGCTGCTGGACCGCATACGTGCCGACTTCGTCCGATTCGCCATGCCCGACGGCATCGTTGCAGGCTTCCTAGTGAACGAAGCACCCGGCGTCTTCCGGCCGTTGCTGCACCCCACCGATCTGATTACAGGGATTCGTTACCGGCTGCTGCCGATGACGCGAGCGATGCTCGCCGGTCTCTTCACGCCCGAGGAGGCCAGGCGCCATGCTGACGTGATCGAGAAAGAGCTGCGGTACTCTGACGGGGTGAGGTTGATGAGCGAACCGGCGATCTACCGCGGGGGCTTGGAAAAGCTGTTCAAGCGTGCCGAGACGGCCGCCAACGTTGGTCGGGAGATAGGACTGCAGTATGTTCACGCTCACCTTCGTTATGCGGAGGCGATGGCGAAGCTCGGCGAAGCGGAGCGTCTTTGGGACGCGCTGCAAGTGGTCAACCCGGTTGCGCTGGAGCATGTGGTCCCCGGTGCCGCCCTTCGGCAGTGTAACGTGTACTTCTCCAGTTCCGACGCCGACTTCGCCGATCGCGTGGAGGCTGCCGCACGGTGGCCGGAACTGCGCGCCGGACGCGTGCCGGTTCGCGGCGGCTGGCGGCTCTATTCCAGCGGCCCTGGCCTTTACCTGCACAAGGTCCGTTCCTGCCTGCTTGGACTGCGCGAGTCGTTTGGCGATGTCATTTTCGATCCAGTCCTGCCTCTCAGCCTCGACGGTCTGATTGCGGAGACCCATCTGCTGGGCCGGCCCGTCCGACTCGTGTTTTCCGTTCGACGGGGCACCAGCGCTCCGCACGCAGTCCGGGTGAATGACACCCCTCTCGTAATCGAGCGACGCGATCCCAATCCCTACCGTTTGGGTGGTGTTCTGATCGAGGGACGGCAGCTGGCGTCCCTCTTGCGACCGTCCCTGAACCTGATTGAAATCTCACTCTAGCCCCCAGCCCCTGATGAATCCAAAAACCCACTTCACAACAGCCGACGCGGACCGAATTCCGATCTCGCAGAAGGTGGCCTATGGCATGGGGGCGGTCGTGACCATCGTCGCCGTCAACTCCGTGGTGCAACTCACCAATCTGGTCTACATTGTCGGACTTGGCGTCAGCGCCATTTGGATTGGCTGGGCGCAGGCCTTTCCACGCCTTTGGGATGCAGTGATCGACCCATTCCTCGGGCATCTCTCCGACAACTCAAAATCGCGTTTTGGCCGGCGCATTCCGTTTCTCGTGGTGGGGGGTATGCTGATTGGCATCGCCTTTGCCTTGCTCTGGATGGTGCCGCGGGACTGGAGCAAGGAGTGGATGTTTGGCTACTTTGTCGTCACCTCACTGTTCTTCTACACCGTGATTCCCATCTACGCGATCCCGCATGGTGCGCTGGGCATGGAGATGACCGATGATTACCACGAGAAGACCAACCTCTTTGCGTACGCCAGCTTCATCGGCAACATTGGTGCGCTCACCCTGCCTTGGGTCTACTACCTGGCCAATCGCCCCTATTTCGGCGGCGACACCGTGAATGGTATCAAATGGGTCTGCCTGGGCATGGCGGTGATCCTCACCGCGTCCGCCATGGCCTGTGCCCTTGTTTGCAAGGAAGGCAAACTCCAGCAGGCCCGTGCGCAAGCCCGCGTCCCTGTACTCGAGAGCTTCAAGACCACCTACCGGAATCGCACCTTTGTCCGGCTCGTCGGTGCGTTTGTGCTTCTGATCGTCGCTTTCCAGCTGGTGATGGGCTTCAACAACTACATCACGATCTTCTATCTTTTCGGCGGCAACACCGACGCCGCTTCGGGAGTCATGGCCTACAATGGCACGCTATGGGCCGTGGTCGGTCTGGTCGGGGCGTTTCCAATGGCGTGGATTTCCAAGCATTTTGGCAAGCGGGTGACCGTGATCTTTGCCTTCCTCCTCATCATTGGAGGCAACCTATCCAAAATCGTCTGCTACAACCCTGCGCACCCTTATCTCACGACCATTCCCACCATCTGTCTCTCGCTCGGCATGGTGATTGGTTTCTCCCTGGTGAACGCGATGATCGCCGATATCTGCGACGAAGACGAGTTTGCCACCGGCATCCGCCGTGAAGGTGTCTATTTTGCCGTCTACAACTGGTGGTGGAAGGTGGCGGTTTCAATCGCAACCGTCATGAGCGGCTACCTGCAACGCCTCACGGGATTTGTTGAGGGCGCGCAGAGTCAGAGCGACTCGACCCTGTTCTGGCTGCGCGCCTGGGAGATTGGCCTGCCGCCCGTGCTCTGCCTGGTCAGCGTCGGGTTGCTCTTCAGTTATCCGCTGACCGAGGCCCGCGCTTACGAGATCAAGAGTCTTTTGAAGGCCCGCAAAGCGGCGCCGGCTGTGGTGTGACACGCCGTGGCCCCTGGATCGGCTCCCTGCCGCCCGCGGCGTCAGGGTTGGTTTCGTTTTCTGGCTGCGATCTGGCAGCGGACGACCATGGGCTGGGCATCCATCTTGGCGAAGGCCTTCTCGGCCGCGGAAAGTTCGAGGTCTGCTTCACCCGCGTCGCCGGCCTGGACGAGCACTTCCGCCAGACGGAGCCGGGTATGGGCGGCGTTGATCTGGGATCCCACGTCCAGCCAGATTGCGAGAGCCTGTCGCAGCGCGACAATGGCGTGCTCGTGGCGTTTTTCCGCCAGAGCGACTTCGGCGCGGGCCTGGTGAAACCAGGCGTCGCAGCCCGCGGCTTCGCGCAGGCTTGCCGCGGCTTTCAGTTTGGCAAGCGTTTGTCGTGCCAGAGACAACTTGCCGGCCCGCGCCGCGATGCGGGTAAGATGGGCCAGCAGGATGCCGCGACGCTGTCCGTCGGCCCAGTTCGGCGTCTGGAGACCGCGTTGCAGCGCCTTGATGGCCGCGGCCATCTCACCGTTCTCCGCCTGAAGTAGCGCTCGACCGGGGATCGGATTCCATCCCAGTTCGTGTGCCTGGCGGAACGACGCGTCGGCGCGGGAGAGATCCCCCCGCAACAGATGGATTTCTCCAAGCACGCGGCAGGCGTCGCCCTCCGCATAACGTGCGCTTTCGGCCAGAAGCTCCCGCGCCTTGCAGATTTCCGACTCCGCGGCGACGAGATTGCCCTGCGCGCAAAGAACCTCTCCCCGGTGAAGTCGACACAGTCCGGGGAAACCGTAGGCGGCGTTGCGCTTTGACCAGCGCTCGAACTGGTCAGTCCACTGACCGGCCCGATGCAGGTCACCGCGATCCAGATACGCCCAGACGATGCTGCAGAAAACGAAACCGGATGCCCACGGACTAACGGTGCCAGCGAGCGTCGCGGCGCCCGCTTCGTCAAGATGAACCAGGGCGGCGCGAATCCTGCCCGTCGCAAGCTCCACGTGACCCTGATAGATCAATCCCAGGGCTTCCACGTCCGCGTCGCCAACGCGGCGCGCGATCATCTCAGCCTCTTTTGCCAGCTCGAGCGTCCTTTCCAGGTCCCCTTCGAACAGTGCAATCCGGGCCGACAGCCACTGTAGCATTCCGTGTTCCCGCGACTCCTGAGGGGTTTGGTCGAGGTATACCTCCGCCCGGCGGTGCCATCCCTTGGCGATCGCCAGCGCGCGCCCTTCCAGGTTCACATTGGTGAGTGATAGCGCTGCGCGGGCGGCACCGATGCGATTGGCGTCGTGGATGTGAGCTGCGACGGCCCGTTCCAGCGGATAAATGGCGTCGTTCGGCTGCCCGACGTAGAGTGCTGCGTTCGCCCAGCGTTCGAAGTCCTGTGCATTGAGGTGTTGAGCGTGTGGTACCTTGCGGAACAGCTGCAGCGCCTTTCGCCAGTCACCCTGGTCGCAGGCGACATGCGCTCGGGCGATGTCCTGGTCGGTGTGCGTAGCGGCGGCCGAGTTGCCGAAGTCTCCGACAAATCGATAGCCTTGGCGCGAGTAGGTTTGGATGGCGTCCGCCTGCCCGCCTTCGCGGAGGGTCGTCCGGATGAGGCTCACCGCGCGCATGATGGAGGAGTCGGTGACGATCACCTCCGGCCAGATCGCCGAGAGCAGTTCCTCCTTGGGCACGACGCGTTCGTGGTTGCGGACAAGGTAGACGAGCAAATCGAATACACGCGGCTGCGTCTCCAGGATCCGGGCGCCGAGTCGTAGCTCCCGTTTGCCTTCGTCGAGTTCAAAGCGTCCGAATCGGAAGATCATATGAGGGTGAAGTGCCGGCGCGATGGGTGAAGGTCTGCACGAATAAGAAAACCGTAAGGTCGCGGAAAGGACATTTGTGCGGCGGTCCGCTACGATTGCCCGGTCGCTCCTCCACGTCGGAGGGGTGTAAGATACAACTCAACCATCATCTACAGAAGTTCATCATCATGAAAACCTATGTCATCACCCGCCCCAATGGCTGGAGTTCGACCCAGGAATTGGAAGTTGCCGCGGGTGTCTCAACCCGCGTTGGAAATGAAGAAATGCCGGATAGGGTGCGCTGGATCCGTTCTTATGTGACACGCCACGAAGGGGGTCGCATTGGCACGGTGTGTGTCTATCAGGCGACCAACCCAGAGGCGGTTCGCGAGCACGCGCGGCGGGTCGGCATGCCTGCCGACTCGATTACTGAGATTGCGGATACGGTGATTGTGCGACCGGATCCGAGCAGCGCCTGAACGCACGTAAATTCTCACCATTCCATTGTGATCTCCATGAACAAGTTCCTCTCACTCGCGCTGCTGTCCTGTGCGACTGCGTTTGCGTCTCCGCCCCTGGAGAAATCCACTCCTCCCGCCAAGAAGTACTTCATTGACGTCCACGAATTCGGCCCGGGCAAAGTGACGGCGGCCGCCGTCGCCGATGCCCATTGCTCGGACCTCGGGGTACAAGCCAAACACGGCGTCCGTTTCATCGAATACTGGCTCGATGAGGAAAACGGTCGTGTCTACTGCCTGTCCGAGGCCAGCGACGCACCGAGCATAGCCAATGCTCATCGGGAGGCGCATGGCCTGATGCCTGCGAGGATTCTCTGTGTCGCGGGTGGCGATGCCGCCCCACTGACTGGAACGGCTCCATTGTTTCTCGATATCCACGAACTCGGTGCCGGCAATGTCACAGCCCGTGCGGTTGCGGAGGCACATGAGAAGGACCTCCGTGCCCAGGGGCAATTCAATGTTCGGTTCATCAACTACTGGGTCGATGAAGTAAACGGCAAGGTATTGTGCCTCTCTGAGGCCCCCCACGCTGATGCCGTGATCGAAACCCACCGGCATGCCCACGGACTCCTGCCGCAGCAGGTGGTCAAAGTGACCAGGGGCAACTAGCGCGAGCCTCGGCGACCAGGGCCTGCTCCTTGAGGCGGGGAGTCCGTTGCTGCATGGGTGCTGCGGTCGATCATCCGTGTCGATCGCTTCACCCATCCGGGACGCTCACCTCCCCTTTGTTGACTGACCGCGGAGTGGGCGGATGGAGGAGCGGTGAATACACGGTCTACTGCCCGGTCCGCGCCAGTTCGGCCGCGAGCAGGAGGGCCATGGCTCCTCCCCGGTCATCGCGTCCCAGAATGGCGGGTCGGAGGAAGTAGTTTTCCAGGGACACTTGCTTGTCGGTTCCGGCGCAGACATCGACCAGCTCTTTGCCGTCCCGGTCGATGCGCAGTTTGATTGCTTCCCACGCACGCTGGCAGCTCGACTCGAACCGGCTGCGCTCCAGCCAGCCCTCGCGCATCCCGCGAGCCAGGGCGAAGGCGATCATGCAGGTGCAGGAGAACTCGCGGTAGCTCTCGGGATGATCGATCACCTGATGCCAGAGACCGCTTTCGTCCTGATGCGGAGCGAGGGCAGCAAGGTGATCTTGCAGGTTTTGCAGGAGTTCATCCCGTCCCGGAACGGAAGCCGGCCAGTCCGACAGCATCAGGGTCACTCCCAGGGCTGGAAACCCGTTTCCGCGGCCCCAGGCAGCCTCGGTCAGCGGTGAGTGACGGTAGAGTCCGTCGGGACGGAGGCAGAGCTTCCGCATGAACCTCAGGTGGTTCAGGGCGGCCTGGTAATACCTCGGGTCGCCGGTAAGGCGGCCGGCGGCGGCGAGAATCGGACCGTTCAGGAAGACGGCGTCGCTCATCTCCCGGTGGTTGGGCACAACGGGCAAAGGCGTCCCTTCGGCGGACAGCGCGGTGGAGGCGGCGAAGCGAACCCGATGCAACGCCTCGTCATCACGGCCGTATCCAGCAAGTGCGGCAAAGATCAAATGGCCGGCGAGGGTCGGACCATCGGGCGCTTGAGGAATCGGAGCGGAGTGGGCCAGGCGGACAACCGCTTGGACCGTGGATTCGTCTCCCAGCAGCTTGGCAACGTGCAGGCGTCCGATCAGTGCGACCGCGGGAATGTACGCGATTTTGTCGAATGCGTGTCCGTAGTGCGTCCCCAACTGCCGGGCCACGGTGAGCGGTGTGCGATCCAGTCGCTGGCGCAGTTCCAGGCGCGCGGGTGACGGGTTCGTTTCCTTTGGATTCCAGTCCCGGACCGAGCCCGAGGCGACCAAGGCCCGGCTGAGTCGGTCGCTGCCCGCCACGGCGTCGGGACCCAGCGCGAGCGCCCATCGCCAGAGAACCTGCGCCTCTCGCTCCGCGCCCGTGTAGGCGGTTCCTTTGGGTGGGAAGGCGAGCGAGGCGTCGGGGGGCTCGACGCGTGTGACGGTCCAGCCTTGGGTGTCGAGCGGTGCCGGTCCGACCACGAGCACGTGGGGAGCCGGATGATTGACCTGAAAGCTCGCCGCCGAGATCCAGGCGTGAATCGGAGAGCCGTCCGCCCTCAGGCCGATGGGCGTCTTTGTTTCGGTGCCGTGCAGCGGGGTGAGGGCGCAGAACGCAAGCAGGGGTGCAGAGGAGTGGATCTTCATGCCGGAGAAAGACAAGGAGGCACGCGGGTCGCCCGGACGGCCGCCGCACCTGCGATCCCAGTCGTTGCTTGGGGAAGACTAGGAGTTCCTTTGGCTTTGCGGTCAAGGACACGCTCCGTCGTCAGGAGGGTGCAAGCGAGCCTCACTCCGCGTCGAAGAAAATCGACTCGATCGGCTGTTTGAAGAGACGGGAGATCTTGAAGGCGAGCGGCAGACTGGGATCGAATTTCCCGGTCTCGATCGCGTTGATCGTCTGCCTGGAGACACCGAGTTTGTCCGCCAGGTCGCCTTGCGACCACTGCCGTTCGCTCCGGAGTTCGCGCAAACGCGTCTTCATTGATAGCGACGGCTGGCGATTCCCAGACCCACGAGCCAGAAGACAAAAAGCGAAATCCACACGCCGCCCAGGCTGGCGATCTGGCGGAACGCGCCGAGCTCCACGCCCTGGGCGCCAAGCGTGATCACCACGATGACGAGGACCAGCGTGGCGAGCGTGGAGGTCAAGAAGGCCTCGGCTTGAATGCGCCGCTGCAACTCGTCGAGCTGGCGCACAAACCGGAGCCAGTCGCGCGCGTAAAGCAGTCCTGGTGCCAGCGGACTCAGGGCAATCAACCCTCGCCCGACGGGAGGCCATTCCGGGAAACGTTTCAGCAGGAACAGCTGGGCGAGATAAAATCCGACCGCCGCCAGCAGCCACCCATTCAACCTCAGGTCACGTTTCCATGAATACTGCCCGGAACAGGGCATAACCGATTCGAACACGGTGTGGGACTTCATGCAGCTATGTGTAAAGTAAACTTGTCAATTGTCAAGCATGCTTTACAGCCCCGCAGGGGCGAGGTGCGTGTAGCCATGCCAGGGACTGGCAAGCCGCGCTCCGGGTTGCGTCTCCACCGCAACCCGGCTAGGTTGGGAATGATATGAAACGAATTCAAACCGTGCATCCCTTGCCACCGTCCATTCGCGAAGCCGTCGGGCCCCTGCTGCAGACCGGCGTGGTCCTCGGAATCGACCTGGAGCGTCAGGCCAAGCAGGCCCACTGGACCTTGCGTGGTCCGACCTTCATTGCGTTGCATGAACTGTTTGATGAGGTCGCCGAGTCGGCGGTCGGTTTTACCGATCTCGCCGCCGAGCGTCTGATGGGACTCGGGGGTGTGGCGGATGGCACCGTGAAGACCGTGGCGGGCACGACAACACTGCCCACATTTCCCGTCGGGCTGATGGGACCGGAGCGCCAGATTGAACTGGTGCGACAAACGCTCGGCGCCTATTCGGCGTTCCTGTATGAGGCGATCCGGAAGTCGGCTGACCTGGGTGATCCGACGACGAGCGACGTCTTCACCGAGATTTCCCGCGACCTCGATCAGTTGCTGTGGAAGGTGGAGGCGCATCTGCCGGTGAAGGAAACCGGCGCCAAGTAGCCGGGCCCGTCGGTGTGTACCGAAGGGTAACAACTCAGACGAGTGACCAAGAATGGACACGAATCCAAAAAGGGGGGCAGGAGTCGAGCACCTGAGTTTACCTCACGTCAGCGTGAAACCACCCCTGGCCACGCTCGGTGCCTGGTTCCATTCGTGTGAATTCGTGTCCCTTCGTGGTTCAAATCAGAGTTGTTGGCTAGGCCGCGTGGTAGCTGGCGGCCCAGCGCCAGACTGACTGGACTGCGGCAATGGTGCCGTAGAGGGCGAGGGCGAACAGCAGGGCCATGACCGCATTGTCCCACCAGCGGTTGGCGAACTGCCGGCCAATGAACCGGGGACTGGCGGTGATCCACCAGATGCCGCCGGCCAGGGCCGGGAGCATGACCACCTTGGCGGAGTTGGCGACCAGCGTGAGCGTAACGAAGTCAGGCATGCCGGGCAGCGTCCAGACGAGCGGAGAGAGGACACACCAGACGGCGACCCAGCGGTAGGTCGGGTGCAGTGCAAAGTCACCCGGCGGAAGGGGGCCCTTGATGCGACAGCGCAACCAGGCGTGGCTTCCGATCCGCCCGAGGCCGGCGGCGTGGCCCACGCTGGACATGTAGAGGGCGGCGAAGATGCCGATGTAGAACAGGACCCGACCGCCTTCGCCCAACACGGTGCTGAGCAGCTTGGGCAGGTCCTCGAGGGTCGTGATGTGCTTGTCCGGATACAAGAGTTCCGCACCGAGCGTCCACACCGCCAGGTTCAGGATCACCATGACCAGGATGCCGAGCAGGAAGTCATACGTCTGCACCCGTCGGAATTGCGGACCCCTCCAGCCTTTGGCCTCGAGAAAATAGGGATAGACGAGGTTCATGAACGATCCGCCGACCGCACCGATCATGGCGACCCCGACGAGCAGCGGATTGAAGTGGCCGACCTGCCCGGGCATCTCGAAACGGACGAGTCCGAGGACAATGCCCTCCGGGTTGACTCCCACCCAGATCGCAGTGCCGACAAACGAAATGGAAAGGAGTCCCAGCAGAACCTTGAAGAAAGTCTCCAGGCTGGCGTAGGCCGGACGCAGGACCAGCACCAGGATGGTGCTGTTGATCAGCAGCGCCCACTGCCACGTCTGACCGACACCGAGCAGGTTCCGGCACACTTCCGCGGCACCGACGGACATGTAGGCCCCGTCAATGTGACCCATGATCAACGCCCCAAGGAACAGACCGGGCGCATAGAGCGGGTGCAGTCGCACCAATCCGTCCAGCACGCCTTCCTGCCGTTCGTTGCAGAGCTGATACCAGGCAATGCGGGAGACAAAGAGAAAGCGCATGAACACCGCCAGCACCAGCACCCACATGAGGGAGTAGCCGTAGCTGCCGCCGGCCACGGCCATGTCAACAATGTCACCAGCGCCCAGCCAGGTCAGCACGACGACCAGGCCGGGACCGAACGAGCGAAGGTACTGACCGAAGGTGCGGGGAACCTGGACCGTGGGCGTGGGGTGGGACATGGAGCTGCGACCGTGCCGGAGGGCGGGCGGTTGGGGGGTGAGGATGAGTCCTGGCGAGATTTGCCCGCGTGGGGGGCGGGAGGGCAAGCAAGGGCTGCCGGCGGGTTCGCGCGCGCGGCGCGTCACCCGCTCAACGGGTGGGAAGGCTTTCGAGCAGTTTCTGCCAGCCGGCCGCAAGGTATCCGATGTCGGCTCCGGGCACCACGACATCACACCCCTCCTCCAGCGCCGCGGTCAGGACCGGGCTTGGAGCACTGAACAGGCCGGCCTTCTTGCCCGCGGCATGGGCGGCGCGAATACAGGTGACGATCATGGCGATCAGCCTGGGGGAGTGAAACGCGCCCGGTTCACCGAGTTCGAAGGAGAGATCTCCGGGACCGAGGAAAATTCCGTCCAAGCCCTCCACCGCGCAAATGCGGTCGACCTGCTCCACTCCCCGCTGGGTCTCGATCAGGGCAAAGACCTTTGTGCGTTCGTTCGCGGCGCGAAGGGTGTCCGCCATGGGCAGCAGGCCGTAGCCGGCGCCGCGGCTGCGACTGCTGAAGCCCCGGTTGCCGACCGGAGGGTACTTGGCGTTACGAACCACCTCGCGGGCTTGTTCAGCATCTTCAATCATGGGCACCAGGACAAACCGGGCGCCGACTTCGAGTGCCCGCAGGATGCTGGTCCGCTGGGCATCGGCGGTGCGAACGAGGGTGATGCCCCCCGCACTTTCTGCGGCCTGGCAGAGCTGACCCAGTTCCGAAAAACCGAGCGAGCCATGTTCCAGATCGAACCAGACAAGGTCGAAACCCACCCGCGGCGCCAGTTCGGCCACCCAGGGAGAGTTGGAGAGGATGGCCATGCCTCGCAGTCGGCGGGGTTGACCGGAGGCGTCGACAAAGGGATCGGGAAGCATGGCGTCAGAGAGACGTGTACAATTGGTAGAGCGCCTGGGTGCCGCACTCCTCCCAACCGCGGGCGGCCACCCGGTCGTAGAGTTGCTTGGCGAGTGCCAGGCCGGGTAGGTCGAGTCCGAGTTCTGAAGCGCTGTCGAGGGCGATGCGCATGTCCTTGAGGATGTGTTTCACGTAGAAGCCGGGGGCGTAGTTTTCCGCCAGTGCCCGGGGAGCCAGGTTGGTCATGGCCCAACTGCCAGCGGCACCCCCACTGATGCTGCTGTGCACAGACGTGGGATCGAGGCCCGCTTTGCGCGCATAGGCCAAGGCCTCGCACCAGGATACCATGCCGACGGCCACGGCGATCTGATTCGCCATCTTGCAGTGCTGGCCCGCGCCCGCCGGCCCGAGGTGGCTGATGTTCTTTCCCATGAGCTCGAACACGGGTTTGGCGCGGAGGTAGCCGGACGCGTCTCCTCCCACCATGATGACCAACCGTGCTTCGCGCGCCCCGATGTCTCCCCCCGAAACCGGAGCGTCCAGTGCGGTCTGCCCCCGGGCCTGGGCGGCGTCGGCGATGCGCCGGGCCAGGGCCGGGCTGGAGGTGGTCATGTCGAGGTGCAACGTGCCCGGCCGGGCGCGTTCGAGGATGCCACCAGCGCCAAAGTAGGACTGTTCCACATCGGTGGGAAAACCGAGCATGGTCACGACGATGTCGGCCTCGGCCGCGGCGGCACCGGCGCTCTCGGACCAGTGCGCCCCGGCGGCGATCAGGTCGGCGGCCTTGCCGGGGGTGCGCGTGTGCACCCGGAGCGGGTGCCCGGCCTTGAGCAGATGGCCCGCCATGCTGCGGCCCATGACGCCGGTGCCAATGAAGGCGATGGTAGGGAGCGACATGGATTTCATGGAAAAAGTGGGCGGGGCCGGTCGAGGGTTTGCACCTTCAGGTTCATTCGGGCTGCGGGACGAGATTGAGGGCGAGCGAGCGGAAGTTTTTTACCCGATGGAACGTGGCGTAGTCGGCGTCGTGTTGATTCGGAGCATTGACGCTGGAGCGGGAGATGACCACGAGATCGTCGCCGTCAATCACCGGCCGGGCGTACATGAACGACTGAGAAATCTTCGGTGCCTGCGCGATGCAGCCCGCTTGAAACCAATTCAGTCCGTCCAAGCTGTACTGCAGAATCAGAGTCCGTCGGTCATTGCCACCGCTCCCCCAGTAGTTGCCCCGTTGATTCCCTTTCTCCCACCAATCGAACACGCTCTGGCTGTCTGCGACGAGGTTGGCGGTGGCCCAGAACATGCGGGTCTGCTCGTCCCAGATCACGCAGTACTTCAGCTGGCCTCCGGGCAGGGGAACGTACTGCGAGAAACTCAGGGCGAGCTTGCCGTCCTTGTCCTCCAGATCGAGGACGACGCCAAGGTTCGCGGTGGTTTGCCGACTCGGTTTCACCGTGGCGAGGACGCGGAGTTTTCCGGCGACCTCGATGACGTTGGGTTCGAGGTAGAGGTCGCCATTGGAGAGACTGGCGAACCTGGGGTTGACGAGTTCCTTGGGAATCGGCGTGTGGGGAACGGTGTTGGACAGGCGCCAGCTCGCCGGGTCCATCAGGTTGCGGCGCAGGTCGCCGGCGACAACGCATGAACCCCGCCGGGCGTCGCGTTTGAGATCGGCGACAGATCCATAGCTCGAACCCAACCCTAGGTTGTCGGTGGCGGCGTAGAGGGTGTGGTCCTTGACGACGATTCCGGTATGACAATTCCAAAAGTGACCTTTGAACAGCGTCACCGGCTCGGACCAATTGCGGCCGCCGTCGTCGCTCCTCAGTAGGAGTAGGTCATTGTTGCGGTAGAGCGTTCCACCGAGATTGGCGAACAGGTAGAGTTTGCCTTCGTGCAGGAACGGGATGGCCGAGTAGTAGGGCAGTTCCGACGCAGGCTGCCACGTGCGTCCCTGATCGGTGCTGCGAACCAGATGGACACGACTTTGGGTGGCGCGACGTTCTTCGCTCCACTTCAGTCGCGGCACCACCGGCACCACCGCGACGAACGTGCCGTCGGGGAGTTTGATCAACCCGCAGCCTTCGACGTAGCGCTCCGGATCCGGATTGTGCCAGATGGCCGAGTAGTCCTGGGCGAGCGGCTGAACGGCGCGAGAGGCGGGTGCGCTGACGACGAGCAGGAGCGCTGCAACCGCGGGGATCCAGCGGCTGCACTGGGCAGGGTTCGGTTTCATCGGGTGGAGTGGGGACGGGCCGGCGGACTAGAAGCGGTAGCGCCAGGTGGCGCGTAGATTGCGGGGCTCGCCGGAGTAAACGCGCGTGCGATCGACGGCGGTGATCGCATAGACTTTGTCGGTCAGGTTGTAGAGGTTCAACTGCAGGCTCCACCGTTCGCGCTGGTATTGAACCAGCGCGTCGTACACCGCATAGCCGGGCAGCGTGAAGGTGTCCGTGTTGTCACCCGCGGAGTCATTGGTGTAGACCACGCCTCCGCCGAACCCGAGTCCCTTGAGCGGCCCGCGACTGAAGGTGTATTTGCCAAAGAGCTTGTAGTTGAGGCCGATTCCGACCCAACGGGGCCGGAGGCCCGCCTCCGTGGCGGCCTTGTCGATCGAGCCGACGCCGACCTTGAGGATGACGTGGTCGATGGGCTGACTGTCGAAATCCGCCTCCCACCCCCGCACCACACGGTTGCCGAGGGGCTTGAGGGTCTGGAGACCGGTAACGGGGTCATGGACATTGACGACGACGTTGTCCTGCAGGATGTCGAACACCGTGAAGGTACCCGTGAGCCTGCTGGAGAGCAGGTCGACCTTCATGCCCCCTTCATTGATGGTGCTGATTTGGTTGGGGAATTTCTGTCCGGTGACGGGATCGAGGCTGTTCACCGGATTGTAGGTTTCCGACCAGTTGTAGAAGAGGGCGACTCCCTTGACCGGCTTCCCGATCAGGCCGAACTTGTAGGACCATTCTTCATTTTCGGATACACTGCGAACGCTGTTCTGACGGTTGAGAGAATCGGTCTCCTGGTGGTCGAAACGCGCGCCGCCGGCGAGGATGAGACGGCGATCGAAGAGGAAGACATTGTCGTGCAAGCCCCAGGCGTACCACTCGTTCGTGCCCTGGGTGTTGGTGCTGATGGAGAACGGCCCCGTGATCCCATCGGCGCCGCGGGCGAAGTGAACCGGCCGGTGGATGTTCGAGGAGGCATAATTGGCGATCTTCTCGAACGCCTCGGAGTCACTGCTGCCGCCCTGGAAGTAGGTCAACGCCCATTGCTCGACGGGGCCGTTTGAAAATTTGGCGGAAAGGTCGACGTTGTAGACCGATGACTCCTGCGTCGTCCACCGCTCCCGCCGTCCACGATCGAAGTCGATGGTCACCCACTGGGGGTTGCTGAACAACGTATTGGCCTGGGTGCCGATGACTGTTCCGGCCGCGTTGAGGAAACGAAAGCGAGGTTTGGTGTACTGGATCGAGTCGGAGTCGGCGTTGCTCAGTCGCACCAGAGCGCGCATGGCCCACTCAATGCCGCCGGTTTCAAAGGCATTGTCATAGCCGCCCTCGTAGCTGCGAAACCAGGTGCGAAAGGTGGTGTCCGGGTTGTCGAGCGAGGCTTCGCGCGGGATGAAGGTGGAGACGTTATTGCCCGAATCCAGGAAGTAGTTCTGGTTTCCCTCGGACGGTCGCTGTTCAAACCGATAGACGAAGCGGCTCCACACCTTGGAGCGGGGAGTCAGGGCGAAACTGAGGGAGGGACTCACCATGCGGGTGTCATAGACCGAGTCGTCGAACGTGTATTCACCGTCCCGGAACGAACCGAGAAGCCGGTAGCGGAGCTTACCGCTGTCGAGCAGGGGGCCGGTGAAGTCGGCGTCGACCCGCTTCTGCTCCCATGAGCCGAGCGAGACCGCGACTTCGTTCCGCCGGACCGGCAGCGGGAACTTGCTCACGCGGTTGATCAAACCACCGGCCGCGTGCGAGCCGTAGAGGGTGCCGACCGGCCCCTTGAGGACTTCGATGCGCTCGGTGAGCCACGGATCGTAGCGTTCGCGGCTTCCGCTCGGATCTGGCACGCCGTCGAGCATGGAGAGGTTGGTGCCGGAGCCGCGAATCGACCACTGTTCCGCCAGCGGGGCGGCCATGTCGACGCCGCTCACGTACTTGATGGCCTCCACCAGATTGGCCGCGCCAATGTCGTCCTGAAACGTGCGGTTGAGGGTCGCGACCGCGGTGGAGATGTCCTCGAGCGGCAGATTGATGCGTGAGGCGCCGATCGAGTTGGTGACCCCGTAGCCGCGGTCGCCCTGGGCCGAAACCTGGAACGGAGAGAGTTTGAGGACCTCGTCGGGCGGCGCATCGGCCGGTCGGACTGGAGGGGTGGTTTGGGCCGAAATCGGAAGGGCAAGCAACACGGCGATCGAAGTGAACTGGAACCATCGGCCCGGCGCAGGGGCGTGGGGTCGGTCAATGGAGACGGACGTCGAGGAAGTCATCGTAGGGAGGGTGGGGTGTTTGCGGCGCGGCAGTGCCGGAACGGCGGTCAGAGGGGATGGACCTGCAGGGAAGCAAAAGCACTCAGCGAAGGGTGCTCGGGGGAGGCGGCTTTGAGATCAGGTTGTCGGACATCTTACAACATAAAATCACAGCGGTCTTCGTGCGCATATTCTTAAACCTGTATAGAATAACAATTTAATATCTTAAAAGCCATTTGGCATCAGTTTCGAATTTGTTAGACATCGTACAACTGGAGGGCCTCAATCGACGCAGGCTCGTCCCTTTGCCCCATGGCTGATTCCGCTTCTTCTCCGCTGCTCGCGTCACTTCCACCCCGGGTGAAGGCGCCCAAGCTTGCCCACCGGTTGATCACGGATTTTTCGGATCGCATCCGGAGTGGAGCCTTTCCGCCCGGCAGCAAGCTGCCGACGGAACATGAGATCATGCGGGAGCATGGCGTGAGTCGGGCTGTCGTGCGGGAAGCGATCACCCGCCTTCAGGCCGCGGGACTGGTGGAGGCGCGTCACGGGATTGGCACGTTTGTGCTGGAGACTGCGACGGGTGCGAATTTTCCGATCGATCCGGCCACCGTGATCACGATGGGCGATGTGCTGGCATTGCTGGAATTGCGGATGAGCTTTGAAACGGAGTCGGCCTACCTTGCCGCCCTCCGCCATACTCCGGAGCAACTTCGCGCCATGCACGAGTCCATCGAGAGTATCCAGCGCCACCTGGAGACGGACGGAGAGACGAAGAAGCTCGATTTTGAATTTCACCTCAAGGTCGCCTCCGCCACGGGCAACCGGTACTTCAGTGAACTGCTCAACCACCTGGGTCTCGCCATTCTGCCGCGCACGCGCGTGAACCTGCGGTACATCGCGGGAAACAATGCGCTGGAATACCTCACCCGGAGCAATCAGGAGCACCGGGAAATCTACTCTGCGATCGCGCTGCGCGATCCCCACAGCGCTCGCGCGGCGATGCGCACTCACTTGAACAACAGCCGCGAACACCTCCGTCAGCTCTACGAGGCGGCGGAAACCCGGTTGTCGACCCAGGGCAACCCGCAGGATCCGGGGCTGATGCGCTGATCTTGTCCCGGCGTGCGGGGAGTGCCTGGTTTGCTTCGCCGGGCGGAGCGTCCCGCGTCGTCTCCCTTGTCGACGACCCGTCCGGCCGCTGCGGGTGGTCCGCTTGACTCCGACGCCGCCCGCGGGCGAACATCGTTGCGTGAAATCAACCGGACTCGTGACGATGCAGGCGGTGGCTCGGGCCGTGGGCGTGGCGACGTCCACGGTGTCGAAGGCGTTGCGGGGTGACCCGACCATTCCGGAACGGCGTCGGAATGAGATCAAGCGCATGGCGGAGCGCCTCGGTTATCGGACGAATCCGCTGGTGGCCGCGCTCATGGCGCAGCTGCACAGTCAGCGTCGGCGCAATGACCCGCACCACATTGCCTGGATCAATTTCTGGACGGAGGAGGTGCAGGCCGCGCTGGGGCACAATGGGTCGCCCGCCCTGGTCGGGGCGCGGCGGCGCGCGCAGGAGCTGGGTTATGAGATCGAGGTCCACGCGGTGGCGCGCGACGAGATCAGTCCGGCCCGGTTGCGCCAGATTCTGCTCACGCGCTCGCAGTGGGGTGTGTTGTTTCCGCCCGTGCCGGAATCGGCCATGCATTATCCGTTCGACCTGAGTGGTCTCACGGGGGTGGCGATCGGTACGAGCCTGCGCGAGCCGGTCATGCACCGCGTATCGCACAATCACTACCAGGGAGGATTGCTGGCCTGTCGCGAACTACGCGCCCGGGGGTTTCGTCGCATCGGTTTTGTCATCAGTCCGTGGAATGACGAGCGGGCCGACGGAAAGTGGCGGGCGGCCTACCTGGTGCAGCAGCAACTTTGGCCCAAGGCGGAGCGCCTGCCGCCTCTGGTGGTCGGGCAGGACAAGCGGGCCGTGTTCGAACGGTGGCTGGAGCGATATCAGCCCGACGCCATCCTCGCGGCCGAGGATTTTGTCGGAAGCTGGCTGAAGGAGCTCAAGGCCACCTCGATCCGCGTAGCGTGGTTGGCGTTGGATGCAGTCCAGCGTGACGTCTGGGGCATCGACTACCGCTCGGAGCTCCTGGGCGCGGCCGCGGTGGAACTGGTCATCGGGCAGATGCACCGCCACGAACGCGGCAGCCCGCCGGTTTCGCACGCCCTGCTCATCGACGGAATCTGGATCGGCGACCGCTGAGGTCACCGGTTGCTGTCACGCCGAACCCGGTCCCCCTCGGCCGGAGTTACGCAACGATGTTCGTGAAGTCAGCATGGCTGAATCCGACGGCCCCTGCCAGAGGAGTTCCAGCATCTGCGCGGTTTGAACCCCGTTGTGCCGAGCGGATGTCCCCCAACCATGCCCTCCCCACGTCTGCTGGCGCAGGATGTCTGCGCTGCGATTTCTGCAACCATGAACACCCCCTTGACCCCTTGGACACCTCGCGGAGTCGTCCGCCGCGCCCGACCCGCCCGGATTCCGGCGCCCGCAAGCTGGACTCAACTCCTGCTGGGCTTCGTTCTTTTTGCCCTCATGCCCGTTCTGACCCAGGCGCAGGGCACGGGAACCGTGACCGGTCGGGTGCTCAATGAGGGCACCGGTCAGTACCTGCGCAACGCCACCCTTGCGGTGAAGGGAACCGACGTGACCGCGATTTCGGAGTCGGGTGGCACCTACACCCTGACTGGGGTGCCGGCCGGGGCCGTGGAACTGACGGTTTCGTACCTGGGACTCGATACTCAAACCATCCCGGTGACGGTGGTGGCGGGCCAGTCGGTTCGCCAGGATGTAAATCTCAGCAGTGTCGTTTACGACAAAGAGACGATCCGGCTCGGTGCGTTTGTGGTTGCGACGGAGCGGGAAGGAAATGCCAAGGCCATCATGGACCAGCGCAATGCCGAGAACATGAAGAAGGTCATTGCCTCGGACGTCTTCGGAAAGGTGCCGGAGAACAATGTCGGCGAATTCCTGAAGATGATGCCCGGTGTGACCAGCGACTATGTTGAAGCCGATGTCCGCGCCATCCGAATCCGTGGCTACAATCCCAAGTACACGTCGGTGATGATCGATGGGGCGCGCGTCGCCATGGCCGGATCCTCCACCATCGGCACGGGCCGTACCTTCGAGTTCGAACAGCTTTCGATCTCATCGGTCGAGACGGTGGAGTTGTCCAAGACGCCGACCCCCGACCAGCCCTCGACCGCCGCCGGCACGGTCAATCTCCGGAGCAAGAGCGCCTTTGACCGAAAAGGACGGCGGGTCGACTACTCGCTCAGCCTGACCGGGAACTCGCGGGCGATGGATTTCGACAAGAGCTATGGCTGGGATGACCAAAACCACTACAAGATCAGACCGAATTACGCCTTCGAGTACTCCGATGTGCTGCTGCAGGACAAGCTGGGTCTGATCGTTGGACTCAGCCGCTCCGATGTCTACAGCATGCAGCAGCACGTCTGGATCGGCGGAGGAGGTACGGCCTACAACGTGGACAGCGATCTCACCAACAACGCCACCGAGGTCCCCCGCGCCAACAGTATCCAGTTCCAACACGGGCTGCGGCCCACCGCCCGGACCAACGGGAATCTGCGTCTCGACTATAAATTCAACTCCGAGCTCTCGGCCTGGTTCAAGGTCGATTACAACACGTTCTACAACGAGTCCCTCAACCGCAATTTCCAGATGAACGTGCCCGCCAACTCCGCCACGGCGGGGGTGGTCAATTCACCCGGCGGTCCGGTCGTTGCCGGTGTCGAGTATTCCCTGCGCAGCCAGACCATCTACGGCGGCACCTGGCAGATGACCAACGGAGGAACGGCGCGTGCCAAGTTTGGCGATACGATGATCCTAAACGGAAATCTGGAGTTCAAACGCGACGCACTTCAGATCACGGGGCAGGCGCAGTTCTCCCGGGCCGACAACTGGTACGATGCCCTGGGCACCGGCTGGTTCGACAACACAACGGCGAACAGCCCGACCATCAACTGGTCCTGGTCGCGTCCCTCGGCCGACAGTCCCGACGACATCACTTACGCTCAACTCACCGGGGCGGATGCACGCAATGCCGCCAATTACACCTTCAACAACAACAGCATCACGACGGTGAAGCGTCGCAGCAAAGACCAGATCTGGACGGGACGGGTCGACCTGCGCTACAAGCTGAATCTCGGCGACGTCCGCACCACGATCAAGGCCGGGCTCACCTCCACGCTCAATGTCCGTGATGTCGAGCGTCAGGAGAGCATGCAGTACATGCTGGTCGGCGCCGACGGCCTGATCAACTCGGGCGACAACGACCGGCCGGTCAACTGGGTTGAGACTGGTTTCAATTCGGATTGGGGCTTTGGCGGCAACGCCAATGGGCTCCCTGTCTTCAATCGGTTCGCACTCGCGCGGCTCTATGCCAGCAATCCCACGTATTTCACCGCGAACACCGCCCAGCACCTGCAGACCCGGCTCCAGAACAGCTGGGATTTCAAGGAGCAGATCGACGGCGTCTACCTGCAGTCGATCTTTACCCTCGGCAAGCTCGACCTGTCGCCCGGCGTGCGCATCGAGCGCACCAAGTCCTGGGGCAAGGGAGTGAAGGACATCGGCGATCTCGCCGCCAAGCGGCTGGTCAATCCGACAAATCCGAACGGGGTGTCCACGACGTCCGATGCCTACCTCTACGCACGTTATGGCAGCCGGTTGACCAACGACTCCGACTACGACACGACGCTGGCCTACCTGCACGGCACCTATCGGCTGCACGACAACCTGATGGTGCGGGCCTCCTACCATGATGCGGTCACACGTGCCGACATTGCGAACCTCATCCCGGGCATCAGCAACGTAAATGAGTCCACCTTCACCCTCACCACCACCAATCCCGACCTGAAGCCCGAGACCTCAAAGAACTTCAACGTCAGCGTGGAGTACTATTTCGAACCGGTCGGACAGATCACCGTCGGCTGGTTCACCTCCAAGATCAAGGACCTGCAGCGCACCTTGACCAACATCCCGGTGACCGACTCCTACCTCGCCGATATTTATCCGGGCTACACCCTCTCCATCACCGAGAATGTCGCCAGCACGGAGACCAGCGGCTTTGAAATCGATTATGCCCAGCAGCTCGCCTTCCTGCCGGGACGGCTCAAGGGCATCGGAGTCTTTGCCAACTACACCCGTCTGCACTTTGACAGCTGGGACAACTACCTGAACTCCTCCAAGGACACCTGGAACGCCGGCATCAGCTATTCGCAGGGACCCTACTATGCGCAGTTTCGCACCAACTACACCGGCAAACGACAGACCAACACCGGAGTCAGCGGCTGGTACAACTACGATGGCGAACGCCTCATGTGTGACGTGACTGCCAGCTACCGGATCAGCCGGCACGTCACGGTGTTCGTGAATGGCAAGAACATCTTTGACGAGCCGCTCTGGAGTTACGTCGGACGCAAGGAGGCCTGGGCCCGCTACGCCCGGTTCGGCGGCTTCTGGGAGCTTGGCGTGAAGGGCACCTTCTAGGCGTATCCAATCCGCTCCTGGTCATTTCCTTGGTCGCGGGTGCACCTGCCACGGACCTTCCGAGCCCGGGGCAGGTGCATTCGGATCCGGTGGAGAGGCCGACGTGGAGTCCGCGTTGAGCCGGTGCCGGCGTCGGTGGACGATCGGGCGTTCGTCCCCGGTCCGTACCGAGGCCTGACCTACGTAGACGGAAGGGTTGTTCCCCTCCGGGGGTGGGTTCCTGCGCCAACACACCGGGCTGCGGATCGGCTCGTTCAAGGGGTGAGGCCTGCGGACCGGGCCGCGGTAGCGGCGAACGTCGGATCTGGCGGGGAGTGGTTTAATTGTCTTGGAAAGAAGAATTTGTGCGCGTGGGGAGCGGCGGAGGCCCTCGGCTCTGAGTCGCAATTGACGGTCGGGATGTCGGCGCGGCGCCGCCTCTGTTCGCTTCGATTCCGGCCCCAAAGAAGCTGCATCAGCCCTATTCCTAGGCCCTCTGACTCAAGGAATCTGGTTTTCCGTCGATTTTGGCCTGAAGTGCCATCGACCATGATTCAAGTCGCTTACGTCAGCAGTGCGGTGCCGGTGTTTACGCCCGATGACATCGCCGGTATTCTGATCAAGAGCCGCCATAACAACACGGAGCGAGGGATCACCGGCCTGCTGCTCTACCGCGGTGGAGACATCATGCAAGTGCTGGAGGGCGAGGAGGGTGTGATTCGGAAACTCCTGCGCGCAATCCAGGAAGACCGGCGTCATCGAGGGGTAATCAAGCTGTTCGAGAAAAAGATCGAGGAGCGCGATTTTCAAGATTGGTCGATGGGATTTCACGACCTGAATGCCGAGGGTGCGACCTACCTCGAGGGCTACAGTGAGTTTCTTTCGCCCGACTTTCGGTTTGCGCAGATGAAAGAGTCGACCGCGCTGAAGATCCTCAAGTCGTTCAAGGCGCGCCTACGCTAAGGGCGAATGCGCGGAGCGACTGCCCACCCGCTGGTACCTTGGGGACGGCGCCTGGTCTGCCCGCCCAGCCTGACGTAGGCGTCATTTGGCCTCGGGAGCCCGGGTACGGCTCTGCCGCAGTGAAAGAGTCCGGAGCCTAACGCGCGCCGCGTAACGGAACGGTGAACACGCCCCTTTGCGCCCTGGTGGTGCCGGAAGCTCCGTATCTGGCCATCCGACTCCAGGCGTGGTTCCGCGTGCGCCGCTCGTTTCGCTACGGGAGGATGAACCGATCCGGGGCTGGGTGGTCGAGGCGTGGCACGGCCAGGCAACGATGTTCGTGACCGCGGGATGGAGGGTGCGCCGCGGTGCTGTCACATCGCTCCTGTCGCCTGGCGTGTGCGCGATGCGCCGCGAATTTCGATCCTTCTGCCCCCACCATGTTGGATACCCTGTGTCGGTTCTGCGGCCGCGTTTTGACGCTGGCCGTGTTCTCTCCCTTCGCCCGCTGGGGCCGCTGGTTGCTGCTTGCACCCGTGCTGGTGCTCGCCGCAGCCGGGCCGCACGACGAGCCCTCGCTGCAGCAGTCCCTCGATGGCACCTGGCTACTCGCCGTGGCCCCCGATGCGGGCGCCGCGGAACGGTTTGCCCGCTTTCACGAAACCGGGGCTGAAGACTCCGGGTTTCGGACGATCCCGGTGCCCTCCAACTGGGCTCTGCATGGGTTTGAGGAACCCCTCTTCATTCATGCCTCCGCTGCGGAGGGATTCTATGTTCGACGGTTCACACCGGCAACCCGTGGTTTCGAGGTGGCTCCACGGGTGCTGCTGCATTTTGGAGGAGTCTGGCAGTCCGCCGAGGTGTGGCTCAATGGCATCCGTCTGGGGCGTCACGACAGTGGATTCACCGCGTTCGCCTTCGATGTGACCACGGCGCTGAAACCGGGGGTGGAGAACCTGCTTTGCGTACGGGTTCGGCAACAGGACAAGTTCTGGCGGATGGACCAGAACGACGACTGGTCCTTGCCGGGAATCTTCCGCAGTGTCTGGCTGGAATACCTGCCGAAGCCGTTTCACCTCGACCGCATCGAGGTGGTGACCGACTTCGACGACGATTTCCGCAACGCGGAGTTGCGTATCCGGGCATTGGTCGCGCGTTACGAAAAGGGACACCCGTGGCACTCCCTCTCCGAGGCCGTGACCGTGCGCGCCGTGTTGACGGATGCCAGGGAAAAAGAAATCCAGCGCGTCGACGTTCCGGTGCGTATCACCGGAGCACGAACCGCGCGGGACGTGCCTTTGACCCTGCGAGTGATCTCGCCCGCACCCTGGACGGCCGAAACGCCGGCGCTTTATGGTCTCCGTGTTGACCTGATCGTCGGCGGGAACGTGGTACACAGCCGTGCCGAGCGGGTGGGCTTTCGCGAAGTGTCCACCGCAGGTGGCGTGCTCCGCATCAACGGCCAGGCGGTGAAACTGCGGGGCGTCTGCCGCCACGACCTGAATCCCGAAGTCGGCCGCGCCACGCGACCGGAAGACTGGCTCGCGGACGTGCGGGCGATGAAAGCGGCGAATATCAACACCGTGCGCACGGCTCACTACCCTCCGGCCGAGGGATTCCTCCGTCTGTGCGACGAACTGGGCCTTTACGTCATCAACGAGGTGCCGTACTGCCTCGCCGACGAGGAGCTGGCTGATCCTTCGTTCGTGGGTGAGGCACTCACCCGCGTTCATGAAACCGTGGCGCGCGACCGCAACCGTGCGAGCGTGATCATCTGGGCCTTGGGCAACGAGGATCCGCTCACGGACACTCACATCCTGTGCGCCCGCGCGCTCAAGGGCATGGATCCGACGCGGCCGTTGCTGCTCCCCTGGCGCGCCGAGGCGGATTTGCCGCCGGAGATCGATCTCCTCGCCCCGCACTATTGGACTGCGGAGGAGTACGACCGGCTCGCCGCCTCTTCCGGTCGCCCGATTGTCACCACAGAATACACCCATGCCGTCGGCCCCGACGACTTTGGCGGCCTGGCCGATCGCTGGCATTCCCTCACCCGGCATCCTGCCGGCGCTGGTGCGATGATTTGGGAGTGGGCGGATCAGGGCCTGCGGCGCCGGGTGAACGGGCGGGTCGTTCACGCACCGGTGCGCGATCTGGCAAAGTACCCCTCGCGCGGGGGTGATCTTGTGCTCAACCGCTGGCTTGGACCCGATGAGATCCTCGATGTCCATGGCGTGTATGGAGGTGACGGCATCGTCGACGCCGATCTGGCTCCGCAGCGTGACTACTGGGAAACCAAGGCCGTGTATTCGCCCGTCCAGGTCATGACCGAGCAGGTCGAGTGGACGCCAGGTCAGAACCACGTGGCGATCCGGGTCCGCAATGCCTACGACTTCACCGACCTGTCCACGATTCGAGCAAACTGGACGCTGTTTGGGGACGCCGCAGTCCTTGCGACAGGTGAGATGAAGCTTTCCTGCCCGCCTCATGCCGAGGCGACTGTGAGCATTTCAAATCTTGCGCCCGCGTCTCCAGAGGTGGGTCGGGCCACTCACCTCCATCTGACTTTCTTTGACCCGGCTGGGGCGGAGATCACCCGCCACAGCGTCCGTCTTGGCAATCTCCCGCGTCGAGCCGACGCGAAGCAGGGTGGAGGACCGCGTCCCAAGGTGAACCGCACCGGAGCAACGCTCACGGTGGAAGCGAACGGGGCCCGGTATTCGTTTCAGCCCGCCACCGGCCAGCTTGCAACCGCCGATTGGGCAGGAGTGCGTGTGGTGCAGGCCACCGACCTTGCCGTCTGGCGCCCTCCTACGGACAGCGAGTGTCGTCCCTTGGCCGCGAGAAAGGTCCAGCAACCCTGGCAGACCTTTTTGCAGGGAATGCCGGCGAGAGCGAGCCGGTTTGAAGTGTCAGAGCACGACGACACGGTGCGGGTCGCTTCCACGACGGAGTACCGGGCCGACGCGCGCAATGCGGTGGTGGTCGATACGGTGTACGACGTTCTCCCGAGCGGAAGTCTGAAGCTTTCATTTGTGGCACGTCCGGAAATAGCGGATGCCGATGCATTGCCCGAGGTCGGATTGGAGTTCCGGGTAGGCAACGAGGTGCGCGAACTCGCTTGGCTGGGTCTCGGCCCGGGTGACTCGCTGCCCAACCGGCGCGCCTCGGCCCTGTTTGGTCAGTGGAAACGGGTGCTGGACGGCAGCGTGGATTCGTTTCGTCCCCGGTCCGGGATTGAGTGGTTGGATCTCATGCTGGTGAACGGCGCTGCCGTGCGTGTCACGGGTGCGACCGGTTGCCGGGTCATTCCGGGCGAGTCGGGACAGCAGCGCCTGCGGGTTTTGTCTCATCAGGCGGGAGCGTGGGTCAAAGGCGGCCCTCCTGAACGGTCCGAGTGGCGGCTCGATCTGGAAAAGGGACGTGTCTTTGAGGGCACCTTCGAATTCACCCCACCGGCCGCCCCGCTCCGATGAAACGACTCCGACGCAACCGGCAGCCCTCCCTATTCCCATGCCACGATTCTTCATGTCCACCCTCAAGACCCTCGCCCCGGCTCTGGCTCTGACCGGCCTGCTTCGTGGATCGCCGACCGATGACGCCCTGATCCTGGAGCACGCCGAGTCCTTACGGCGGCGCGCAGGCGCGGTTGAGTACCGGATCGATCCGACGATCGGTCACCCGGAAGCCTTCAGGATTGAGCGGGCGGGGCGGGAAGCGCAGGTGGTGGCCGGGGGGCCGGCCGGGGTGCTTTACGGTGTTCAGGAGTTGGTGTTGCCGCAGAGTGTGGTGGGGGCGGAGGGCCGGCCCGACTTCAACCTGCGCGGTGCGGTGCTCATGATGCTGAGTGCGAGTTGGGCCTACCAAAGTGACCTCAGTCCTGAGGTGTATCCGTGGTTCTTTGACCGGCCCTTCATGACGCGTTACCTCGATTACCTCCTGTCCGCCCGTCTGAACACGCTCGTCCTGTGGTCGGGCCACCTGTTTCCCCACATCCTCGAGCTGCCCGAGTACCCGGACGCGTCGCAATTCTCGCGACAGGAGATCCGTCGGAATCAGGAGCAATTCCGCTGGCTCACCACCGAGGCGGCGAAGCGCAACATCACGGTCCTGACCCATTTCTACAACATCCATATCAGCGAACACCTCGCGAAGGCGATGGGACGCAAGGGAACCGCGGAGTCCGATGCCACCCGCTACCTGGTGCCGGATGATTTTGTGCGGGGGTACTACACCACGATCCTGTCGCGCTACTTCGCAGAGTTTCCCAATGTCGGACTCTCCATCTGCCCGGGCGAGTCGCTCGACCTCAAGGAGCAGCAGGCCTGGTTTCGCGACGTGATTTTCAAGGCCGCCCGCGACAGCGGAAAAAATCCGAAGCTCATCATTCGGGACTGGACGTTGGACTCTGATTTCAAGCAAGCCCTGCCCACCCTGTATCCGAATCTCTACTCAGAGCTGAAGCACAACGATGAGACCATCACCAGTCCCTGGCCCGATGAGCGCCACGAGACGTGGAAGGGCGTGCTCGCCGGCCATGTTGTGAACCTGCACGACCCGGCGGACATCACCCCCTACCGGGTGGGGAGCCCGCGTCTTATTGGCGAGATGGTGCGTCGCTGGAACGATGCCGGCTCTTTCACCGGCGCCTGGTTCTATGCGCCCCAAACCTGGTGCTGGCCGCACACCCTCGATGTGCTGCCGGAGGGCACAGCCCCGCTGGTCAACTTTGAGCGGGATGAACTCTGGCACCTCCTGGAGGGACGCTACCTCTGGCGAGCGCACCGCGAGGTTGCGGACGAGCAGGCGTGGTCCGCGGCGTGGCTGGGTCGCAAGTGGGGGCATGAACGGGTGGGGCGTCTCATGACCGAGTGGTATGACCTGACCGGTCCGATCCTGCCGGGACTGCAGAACCTCACCTCGGTCCGTTTTGGCAACTTCTTTCCCACCGCCATTGCGGCGGTGCAGGCGTCGGTGGACGACCTCCTGTCCTATCGTACGCGTCTCGACGACCCGCGACCCGAGGGTCCCACCGGATTGACCAACCAACGCTACTACAGCCGGCCCATTGACGCTTACACCCTGGAGTTGTACCGAGCGCGGCACGGAGACCTGAGCTTGAAGGACAGCCGGAGCCTTCCGGTGGCGCAGCTGGCCGTGGAACTGGCTGCGGGCCGTGAGGGGTCGGGCTATGTGCGTCCCGATCATCTTTTGGATCTTTACCATGACATGGCCAGCCAGGCTCGCGACCGCGCCCGACAAGCGCTCGCTTTCGGTGGGCGGGATCCGGAGGAACTCCGGCGCTTCCTGCAGGACAGCGAGTGCCTCTTGCTTACGGTCGATTACTATCGCTGCAAGGTCCTTGCCGCGCTCGAGAAGAAGCGCTTCCAGCTGACGGGCGACAAGACCTGCCTGGTCCGTTTCCGCCGGCACATGGACGACTCCGTGATTGGATACGAGCGCTTGTACACGACGGCGCGGCGCTTCTACCGTGCGGGATCACCCATGTTTCACGCCTGGAGCTGGGAGAAGACCTTCGAGCGGCGGGTCAAATGGGACCACGAGCTCCAGATGAAGTGGCTCTCGGGCTTCGGAAGCTGAGCGGAAACGTCGGTCGGCGCCCCTTTTCGTGTTTGGGATCGGAAAAACGCGGAGGCGCAGGGATGCGGAGTTCGATCCGGTCCGGAGCTGAAGCGCAACGACGCGACGACGCAAAGTTCGATCGTGAAGGGTCCCGTCTGGATGGGCGCCTTCGGGATACTAGCACCCACACTCTAGCTATTTCGCACTCGATTTACTCGTGTTGGTTGATCGCGTATAATTTAGTAAGTTTTTATAGAATAGAAAGAAGCGAGATTGACCTTCAATCACTGGCGTGATCCTGGCTATCAACTCGAGCGGTTGAATTGCATCAATAAAGTCCACATCTTACTTTTGATTAGCATTTTCGGAAGGGATAACGCTATTGGATTGAATTTAACCACCGACCCGCCGGTCTCGTCGCGTACCCAAGTCGGCCCGCCTCGGTCGCGATCCTGCTGCGATGGTTTCGGGCAC
Organism: Opitutaceae bacterium; assembly: GCA_046346755.1. Classification (GTDB taxonomy): domain Bacteria; phylum Verrucomicrobiota; class Verrucomicrobiia; order Opitutales; family Opitutaceae; genus UBA6669. The sequence continues at coordinate 220,798 of JAXMHM010000004.1, forward strand.
TCGGCTCATCCTCCATGCCGACGGACACCCCAGCACTGACGTCAGCCCAGGACCTTCTTCTCCGACCCCGCCCAAGGGAAACGCGGGTCTTACAGCCATGCCTGAGTTAGTCATGAAAGGAAATATGCGGCACTTGTTTACTAACTTCCTTGTCGGATTTTGTTTGGTCTGCTCGGTGAGTGCGGTCGGGGTGCCTGCCCCAATAGTCTTGGTGTCGTACCAATATCCCGATGCGTTTGACGTTAATCCTGTCCTTACAGCCGCGTGTTCTTCGCTGCTCGATCATTTTATAGAGGATGCGAAATCACGTAGAGTCCGGGGGCCCGGTTCGGACGGCAATTCGCAAGGAGACATCGATCTCAGACGGTTGCTTGCGGTCAAGGCGGACCCGGTGGAAGCTGCGCGAATTCCGGAGGGCGTCGCTTACGTCGTCGTGGTTGCAGTCGGTTCGGGCATCAGGGTGGCGTTCTATTGGCCAGAGAATATGTACTCGTACTCGTGCACGGTTGACCCAAAATCCTACAAGATCATTCCCACTTCGAGTACGGCGAGAGTCTATGCAGCAATCTTGCCTCCACGTTCGCCAGCCGATAGCCGGGGTGCCAGAAAATGGAAGGATTGAATGAGGGTCGCCGAATTCAGCACCTACCGGGGCGGGACCGGTTGGGATTTGATCCACGGGGCTGACCCTGCGATGCCCGCTCCGGCAGCTGGAGCAGCCACTGCATGCGCGGTATTCACAGATAGGTAACAGTCTCCAGGCGTTTTCCGATCCCAAGCACGAAACGGATTCCCGTTCCGCGACGTTCAGGCGGGAGCCTTCGGGATCGACGGTTGCGTCGTTGCGCTTCACGCCTGCTCCGAATCGAACTCCGCACCTCCCGCGTCTCCGCGTTTTTCCGACACGGATGGGCGACATAAGACCTGGCCGGACTAAGGCGTCTGCGGCGGGGAAAACCGTTTCTGAAGCAACTGAAGGGTGTAGGCATTCCCCTGCGCGAAGAAGGATCTCATCTTCTTCGACGGTTCGTCGGAACCGATTCCGAGGCCGACGATGCGGAGGTGGGTGCGGCCGTCGCCGTCCGGAGTGAAGGTGAGCACCGTCCACATGGAGCCGACGGAGGCGCGGAAGGGAAAATCATCCGGCGCCTTGGTGACCTGAATCGCAAGCATGCGACCGGGCTCATAAGCCAGAACCCGGTTCTCGACGGTTTTGGCATCACCGAGCACCCCCTTGGGATCATACTGCACCCGCATGAGGCCTCCGATCCGAAGGTCGATGTCGGCCAGTGGCGCCATCCACGAGCGCAGGCCCGCGGACGTGGTCCAGAGTGCCCAAACATCGGCGACGGGCGCGTTGACGGTGCCTTCGGTGACCAGGGGGGCTTCGTTCGCGCGAATCACCGAGGAGGTCGCGGTCAACCACAGCAGCCAGCAGAGAAGGGTCTTCATGGGTTCAAGGACGGTGCTGGCGCGGTTTAAAGCAAGAAATCCGCCGGCCGTGAATCAAAATGCCGGAATCGGGAAGAAGTCGGGGACAGCTCCCCGAGTCATTCCGCCCCGTCGTCGTCGGCGTGCGACGTCGCATTCCGAAGTTCGTGGACTGGGGGCGACTCCCGGCGCCACCAGCTTCGCTGGCCGTGGAGTCGGTGCAGGCGATGCCAGCCTTCGTGCTTCACGAGGTAGGACTCGATTTCGGCGATCCGTTTCCTTACGAGCGGAAGCTCGACCCGCTGATGCGTGATGAGGTGAGGTTGGAGATTTTCCTCGAGCCACCAGGGACTGGCGACCTTGAAGCCGAGGACGTGACGTCGCCAGCGCAGCGGCTGATGGAGGTCCTCGTCGAGGCGCCAGTGCCCGAAGGCAAAGAGACGCTGCACCTTGGCGGGCCAGGCCAGTTTCAGCCACTCGCGGTCGGGAATGATGCGGGGACGGAGCAAGAGTGGCGTGCCGTTGGGTCGAAGGAACGCAACATCCCTGCAGTACACGCGCTGATTGATGGCCTTCAACGCGGTAACAAAGGCGGCGGCGTCAGGGCGGCGCAGCACGTCCCGGCGAAGGACAAAGCTTTTCACCCAGCCGCGCTGGAACGGTCGCTCCAACGGGATCACCGGAGCGGCGCCCTGCACGCGGTGCAGCCGGTTCAGCTCGCGCTCGAGCCGAAGCAGGGCCTTGTCCCGGGCACTGACCTTGTCGAGGTGGATCATGGAGAGAAGGGACGTGGACCTTGGCGTGGTACGCCGCGAGCCCGTCAGGCTTCCAGTTCAACGGTATCGACCTCGTGGATCAGGGCCTGCGGATCACGATCGAGTTTTTGCATGATCTCAAAGACCCGGTCGCTCCAGCCTGCCAGGCAGTAGACGCCCTCCTGCGGAAACTGCAGGGTGCCGTAGCCCTCCAGGTCGAAGCTGTAGATCCGCGGGCGGATCGAGTGGCGCCGCTGGTAGTCGGCCCACTCCTGCACCGGGGCACCGTCGCCGATCCAGCCCTGCATGTCGGAGAGAATCACGATGCGCTCGTAGGCGCGGTGGGCGCGCTGGAAGATGGCATTGAAATTGGTTCCTCCCGAGGCGAACGGAAGGCTGTTGGCCAGGGTCAGGGTGCTGTCGCGACGATTGAGATTCATCCAGCGGGCGTCGTCGCTGAACAGCATGAGGTCCGCGCCCGTCGCCTTGACCAGCGTCGCGGCAAAGAGTGAACCGATCGCCTGGGGACGCCCGGCCATCGAGGCCGATGAGTCGAGGGCCACCAGCGTGGCCCCTTCGAACACCGGGACGTGGACCAAGGCGTGATCGACGGCCTGGTTGAGGGCCTCCAGGACCTGGCGTGCCGCCGGCCGATTCACCCCCTGGACGACCTCGACCGCGGACAGGAACTGGAAAGGAAAGATCAGGGCGCGACGCACCGCGCGTTCGTCGGCGAGCTGCTGGCAGAGTTCATCCACCACCTCCGGGGCGTGAGTCAGGATGTTGCTCAGGTTGCGGAGCAGGGCGAGGTAGCCCAGCTTGCGTTCGCGCACCAGTTCGCTCCAGGCCGCGGCCTTGGCGACGGCGACGTCGGCCGTGGTTCCGGCTTGGCCGGCTTCGGTGAGCTTCGTCTCCCACGTCTGGGCTGGAGCCAGTTCGCCGCGGACCAGTTTCGACAGGGCCGGGGTCGCCGCCGGGTGCAGCAGATTGACGGCGTCGACGAGCTTGAAGGAAGCCTGGGAGCGACGGTATTTGGCCAGCTGGTACTCATCGAACCGGCCGAGCGCGGCTCCCAGGCCGCGTTTGAGCGAGTTGGGGATCGGGCGGCCGTGAAGCGCGAGGAAGCAGGCGAGGATCTCAACCGCGTCGTCGGGACGGCGCACGATGCGATCGAAGAAGGACTTCGACCAGGAGGCGCCCTTGACCGACTTGGCGAGTTCACTCGCGACCAGGTGGCTCACCGAGCGCAGTCCGTGGGCATGGCGCACATAGAGTGCGGCCTTGGCAACAAAGCGCGGCTCGTTGATGTTCGTGATCAACTGCCGGATCCTCTCCGTGGTGTGCTGCTCGGTACGGTAAAAGTCGTCCTCGAGGAACGTCGTGAGCAGGATCGAGACGAACTCGAGTTTGGCGGATTGCGTGAAGGCGCGACCCCCTTCGTGGTTGATCGCGTCAGGGACCGAAGGAGAGCGTGAGAGGGACGTGAGGGTGCTGAATTTGGCCATGGTGGCCTCCTTGCTGAAGAGGGCGGTGAGCAAAAGAAAGGTGCTGACGGCGGGATGCCCGGTGCGCCGGGGAGCGGTGGCAGGGATGCGGGCAAGGGATCGCCCGCGACACATCGTCAGCTCGGCCACGGAGCAAACGAACGGAAAAAGGGGAATCGGAGGAGAAAACCACGAGCGGGTTTGAATTCCGCCACCGCACCGTTGCCGGTGTGGGCAGGGCTTGCACCTGCAACTCCTGTCTCGCGACAGGCGCGATTACGAAGTAACCGCTCGCTCACTGCCTCCGAAAGGGATCCCGGGAGAAAACCGACCAGGGTGTCTGATGTGCTCTACCGTTGAGCTACCGCTTCAGACCTGAAGCGGGTCGGACTTGAACCGACAACCACACGCGTTTGAGGCGAAGTAACCCTGATCTCACTGCCCGGAAAGGGATGACTGCGTCCAAGACCTTCGCAACTGAGCCCTGGGGCCCGAAGGTGCACTCGCCGGACGGTCAAAGGGTGACGACGGATATCATGGGGAAAGGAATTGGACTGGCAGGTGAAGGATTACAACGGACACACCGCGATGAAATTCAAGAGGTCGGCGCAATCCGTGGTGGGTGCAGTCGCGCAGCGCGACGGTTGACGGAGCCAGGTTAGCTGAATCGCGTCCCGCCTTCCAGGGGCAAGGGCACGGTGGACCTGACTGAGAAGTCAGGTGTGGAGGCAAGGGCTTCCACGGGCAGGGCATGTCGGCCGGGGTCGAGACTGTTCGGTCACGGTCTGACCCGGGGTCGTTGTCCTTCCGACCTGCTCCGAGCTCCTGGCGAGAAGTTTGTGCGGACAAACGGCGATTCTTGCGCTTGTCTCGGCTGCACCTTCCCCCATGCGAATGAAACGCCGACATTTTCTCGGTCAACTGGCCGGAGGCGCCTTTGCCGCCGGTACCTCCACCTTGGGAGCGGATGCGCCTTCACGGAGTGGGCTCGTGGTGACTCCGCTGGTGCTGATGGCTCCGCGCCGCGATGGCATCGAGGCGGTGTGGGCGGTGAGCCGACTCAGCCGGGGCCGGCTGGAATGGGAATCGACCGACGGCTCGTCGGGAATCGTCGCTTCGGACCGTTTTGGTTTTGTACCGCAGGGACACCCGGTGCTGCGAGTCAGGTTGGATGGATTGACTCCCGGACGCAGCTACCGTGTCCGCGCGGTCACGGTGGCGGCGGAGGATGGCGAAACCGAGATGAGCCCCTGGAAGTCATTCCGCACGCTCGATCCCACCGCTTCCGAGACGACGTTTGCGGTGTGGAACGACACCCACGTCAATCAAACGACGCTGCAGCAGCTCCACCAACAGACGACGTCGGCCGACTTTCTGGTCTGGAATGGGGACACCTGCAATGACTGGAAGAGTGAAGACCTGCTCATTCCGACGCTGCTGCATCCGGGTGGGTGCGACATTTCTGCGGGCCGTCCTCTGCTGGTCGTCTGGGGAAACCATGACGTGCGCGGTAAATATGCTTTCAAGATGCCCGGAATGGTGGCGACGCCGAGTGGACGCCCCTTTTATGCCTTTCGCTCTGGTCCGGTCGGGGTCATTTGTTTGCACACCGGAGAGGACAAGCCCGATTCGCATCCCAGTTTTGGCGGTCGCGTCGCATTCGATCGACTACGACAGGAGCAGGCGGCGTGGTTGGCCGAAACCGTGCGAAATCCGGAATTCGCCGCCGCCCGCTACCGTGTGGTCATCTGCCACATCCCGCTCCGCGGCGTGGACGAGTCACCCCAGGACTACGACAAGGGAGGTTTCGACCGGCACAGTGGCCGCAGCCGCGCCGCCTGGCACGATTCACTCGTGGCGTGGGGAGCTCAGGTGGTCCTGTCGGGACACACCCATCGCACCACCTGGATCCCGCCCTCGACCGAATTTCCATACGCGCAACTCATCGGTGGAGGGCCCGCACCCGCGGCGGCCAGCTGGATCGACGCGAGGGCGGATTCCGCGCGGCTTCGCTTGGTGGTGCGTGACCTCGCCGGAGAAATAAAGCATGACCTCAGCCTGAGTCCCGTGCCCGGGTGAGGGACGGAGGGGGCCGAGGAGGGCGGTGGGTGAAGCAGGCGACGCAGCCCCGGTTACTTGCGCTTCGAGGCCTTCGCCTTGGGATTGAAGGCGAGCGCTGCGTCCAGCCAGGACTTGAGTTGGGCCTCTGTCTGCAGCGCCGAAGGATCGATGAGAACGAAACCCCGCATCGGGCGGCCGGTGAATTCCATGCGGCTGCAGCCCTTCCGGGCCAGCGCCGCGGCCTGCTCCTCGGGATCAATCCGGGCCAGCAGGCTGTTGCGGTGGACGCCGACGCACATCTTGTCGTCCACCATGAAGACGAGGCCGCCCATCATGGCTTTGGAGACAGCGGTGACTCCGCGGGAGGAGAAGAACTTCGAGATGCGGGTGGCGAGTGATTCGTCGTAGGCCATGGGAGGGACAGCGTTGGACAATGCGGTGAGGGGGTCGACGGAGCCAGGTACTGGTACTTCAGATACGTTCAAAACCCACCACGCGTTCACCTTCGGAGACTGGTACCCGCACCACCAGGGAACTGTCATTTCCGTCCTTTGCGATCCAGAGCCCCACCGGGTTCGCGAGGCGAAAGCCCTTGGGCACGCGAAGCAGGACATTGCCGCTGCGGGTTGCTCGGAGCCGGAGCTGACGGGTGGCCTCGTCCCAAGCGACGTCCGTCAGTTCGGACTGGCCCTGGCGGATGTGGATGTCGGTCGAGAGCACCCAGGGATGAGCGCGCACAGCCGCCACGCGGAGGAGTTTGACGGATCGCGGTGGGACGATCACCTCCCACGCGCCGGTGGCGATTCCGGCGTAGCGCTCCTCCCAGAAGTCCCACACCGCTCCGCTGGCCGGGATGGACTGGCGCAGGACTTCGGGACCGAAGTTGAACACCGCCAGCAGGTCCCAGGTGTCCCAGCCGGTGGAGACGCGGAGGCGGAACTGCTTGGGGTGATCGGGCTCGGCCGCAGTAAAGAGATCGAGGGGTTCGCCGGCTTCCGGCAGCCGGGGAAACTGCTGGCGCAGCATGGCGAGTCGCTCGTCACTCATGCGATCAACGTCGTCACCGATCATCAGCGGGCTTCCATTGAGCCCAAAAATCGTGGCGCTGATCTGGGCGTCGTTCAGTGGCACCGGCTTGTCGATCGTGAGCACGTTGCCGGAGTCGGCGATGAAGAGTTTGCGATGTGCGAAGAAGTGGGTGGCCCATGCCTGCACCGCCCGCAGGTGGGAGGTCCAGTAGTCGGGTTTGTTGATGACGAACGTCGCGGGGTAAAAACCCTTGCCCGGTCCATCCAGGGGACGTCCCTCGCCGTAGTCCGTGCCGGCACGAACGGCGTCCAGCAAGCCGATGGTTTGAAAGGTCGGCCCGGTGCTCACCAGCAGGTAGGTGTCGGGGCCGGCGGCCTTGCGGATGACGGCGAGCGAGTCGCGGAATGCCTCGGGTCCGGGCACGAGCGCTCGGTTGTGGTAGTGGTCTGCCCGGTACTTTCCGGGGGTGGAGCCGGAGACCGAGTAGAGGAAATCGAGCATATAGTAGCGGATGCCCCAGTCGCGCCAGGTGCGAAACACCTCGTCGAACCAGGCCTTTGCTTTCGGATGCGTGGGATCGAGGATGTACTGGTCTCCGAGCTCCCGGTGCGGAACGGTCATGGGTTTGCCGTCCTTGAGTAGAAAGGCGTCGCTCAGTGAGGCGGAGCGGGCTTCCAGGCGCGAACTCATCCAGAAAACGCCCGCCCACAGTCCGAGCTTGAAGTCCTGCGCCGCGAGGTCGCGCACGAGTGTCTGCGGGCCGCTGGGCAGCAGGGCGCGATTCCAGTCCAGCCAGTTGCCGGGTTCGCGGTCTTTCAGGTTGCCCAAGCTGATCCAGATGTAGTCGATGCCCGAACCCGGCAGTTTCTGGCGGATGGCGCGGGCGTTCCGGCGCACCACGTCTTCGTACACTTCGACGTGAAAGGGATCCACCCAGGACCAGCCCACCCAGCCCGCGGGAGTGGTGGGCCAGATTCGCGGCCGGTAGTGTGCGGCGGCCGCATCGGCCCAGGTGTGCAACGCGGCCACCGGATCCTTGCCGCGGGCGAGGAGCAGGCGCTCGGTTTGGATCGAGGCGCCGGGAGCGAGGGTGAATCCCTCAAAGTCGCAGGTGGCGGTGACCACCCCATTCTCGAGTTCGATTTCGGTGTTGATCCGATCGAAGGTGATAAAGCCCACGTGCAGCGCCGTGGCGGTGTCGCGATCCCAGAGCTGAAGGAGGGTCTTCGATGTGAGTTTCTTCCCCTGCGTGGTCTGCACGGTGTTGGGCATTTGCCAGCCACTCATGACCAGGGCGACGCTGCCCTGCACCGCTTCGGCCTGGGCGAGGACGAAACGACCGAGCTTGATCGGGGCGGCCGTGGTGTTGCGCAGCGTGGCGGATACCTGTCCGTGCTCGTGACTCCAGTCGACGGCGATGCCGAGCCGGGTGAAACCGGGGATGCCGCCGATGGTGAGCTCCGCCCAGTCCATCCGTTGTTCGACTTCCAGTCCAACCCGGGGGGAGAGTCCCGCCTCTGAAAATCGGAATTCTGCGGCGCAGAGAAGGCCCGGGAACACCAGCATCTGTGCAATCAGACGGGCGACTCGGGTGGGGTGCATCGGATTCGGATCAGAGCGCGGCCCGGCCAGACGGTCAACGCGGATGTCCGGCCGGGCGCCCGGTGCCATCTTGGCCTATACCCGGGGCGCAGGAATCGGGTTTGAGATTCGGCCGGGATTGCTGCCATTGTCGTGCAAATGGCTTCATCCCCAAACCCGCGTGCCGATCGCCGTCGTCGTAAGCGGACGGGTCTCGCGACACTCGATGACGTGGCGGCTCTGGCCGGCGTGTCGGCGATCACGGTGTCACGCGCCTTGAATACACCGGAAATCGTCTCCCCCAAGACGGTTGCGGCCGTCAAGTCGGCGGTCGCCCGGGTGGGCTACGTGCCAAACCTGCTGGCGGGAGGCCTGGCTTCCAGCCGCAGCAACCTCGTGGTCGCGATTGTGCCGACCGTCGGAAGTCCCATGTTTGCGGGCACAATCGACGCCCTGGAAGAGACCCTGCGCCAGGCTGGATTCAAGATGATGATCGGGCTGAGTGGCTATTCGCTCGACCGTGAGGACGAGTTGTTGCACGCCGTGCTCAGCCGGCGCCCGGCCGGGGTGGTGTTGACGGGCACGCTGCACTCGGCGGATGTGCGGGAACGGTTGCTGGTCTCGAAGATCCCGGTCGTTGAGACCTGGGATCTCACGACGACCCCGATCGGACTCGTGGTGGGTTTTTCCACCGAAATGGTCGGGGTCGACGTCGCCCGCCACTTGCACCAGCGCGGTTACCGGCGCCCGGCCGTACTGACCGGGGACGACCGGCGGGCGGTGATGCGGGCGCGAGCATTGGTGGCTGAGGCCGTCCGCCTCGGCTTGCCCGAGCCGTTGCTGCACAGTGAACCGGCGCCGACCGTGATGGGCAGCGGCCGCGCCGGACTGGGCGAGTTGCTGCGGCGCGAACCGAAAATCGATGCAATTGCCTGCAGTTCGGACACGCTGGCGCTGGGCGTGGTGATCGAGGCGCAGTCTCGAGGAATTGAGGTGCCGCATCGGCTGGGGGTGATGGGATTTGGTGACCTCAATTTCGCTTCGGTGGCCAATCCTCCGCTCTCCACGGTGGCCATCGACGGTCCCGCCATCGGCCGGCATGCGGCCCGTTTCATCGTCGATTGGGCCGCCGGTCAAAAACCCCGCGAGCGGGTGATCGACGTGGGCTACACAATCATTCCGCGCGGAAGCACCTGACGTGCGGCTCCGCTCACGTGCAAGACCCTGTCCCACCCGGATCCGGCTTCAGGAGGGACTGGATTTCGCGGGGCCAAGACCGAGTACCTTGCGCGCTGTTTCGGCCAGGAGGGCCTCGGTCACCGGCTTGACCAGGAGCCCTTGAATACCGAGAGCGTTCAATTCCGGCAGGACTGCGTGGTCGGCGGGCGACGTCAGCATGATGACCGGGATGCCTTTAAGCGTCGGATTGGACCGCATCAGCGTCAGCAGTTCCACACCCCCCATGGTCGGCATCATGACATCGAGCAGGAGCAGATCGGGCAGGGCGCGCTCCATGGCAAACAGTGCATTGTAACCATTCGCTGCCTCGGCGAACTCGCAGGCAAGCGGCGCAAGGGCTCGCTGCGCCAGGAGGCGTACGGCTTTGGCATCGTCGACCGTGAGGATCCGCAGGCGACGGGCGGCGGAGGAGGGAGGCTTGGTGTTCAGGCCGCGACCCTGCCAGCCTCGCCTTGGAAAGGCAACGATTCCGTCCATCGATACGCACGTCAGGAAGGACGACGGCCAACTGGAAAGGCTCGACTTCGGCTCGGAGGGCGATCCTTTCAAAGGGCGTCCGAGGAGACAGGAACCAACCCATGAAACGCTGCCTTTTGGCGCTTTGCGCCCTCGTGTTTGTCGCCGCGGCGGATGCCGCCGCTCCCACCCCCGCCCAAGTCGAAGCCTGGAAGAAGCAGTTCCCCGTGGTCAGCCCGGGCAAGAACCCCGCGGTTTACCAACTGACGACCGGCTATCAGGCGAAGGTGATGCAAGTGACCGTGGCCACTGTGGAAAGCACGGTCCGCCAGTTGCTCGATCAGGCGAACAAGGACACGGTGGCGATCAACGAAAAGCTCAAGACACTTCCGAAACCCGGTCCCAAGGACTTGAAGCGGACCCCGGCAAACGCGGAGTGGTTCGACACCAACGACCAGCTGAACTGGCTGGGTCAGCGGTTGGTGCCCTTCCTCAAGCGCATGGGCGGCTGACCTCCGTCCGGCGGGGGATCCTCCGCGCGGCTGAGTGCGGGCGGCAGGCGCCGGGGTGCGGTTTGGCTCGAACCCGGCGGACCTTGCCCCCCGCCGTTAGGTCGCATCGGAGCAGGCTTTCGGATTACGAATCACGGCCATGGAAAAACACGTGACGCTGCGCGACATCGCCAAGGCGACGGGCGTCCATTTCACGACGGTGGGTCTGGCGCTGCGCAACGATCCGCACGTCAATGCGGATACGGCCGCCAAGATTCGCGAGGTGGCGAGGTCGCTCGGCTACACGCACAATGCGATGCTCTCGGCGCTGTCCTCGTATCGCCGGGGCGGCCGCCGGTTTGCCGGCGTGCTCGCGTACGTGCTCAACTACAACCCGGATGCCTACCAGGGCAATCTGGCGGAGGCGACCTTGAGGAGTGCGGTGATCGGCTACGCGCAGTCCCAGGGCTTCTCAGTGGAGGTGTTTCAGCTCGAGGAGGACGGCACCCACGGAGCGCAGTTGAGCCGCATCCTCCGGGCGCGTGGCATTCAAGGCGTGCTGCTGCCGCCGCGTCTGCCCGTCCCCGGGCCGATACCCGAACTCGACTGGCAGCATTTTTCCACGGTGGCGGTCGGTTACTCGGTCACCAACGTGGCGGCCCACCGCGTCTGCATTCACCATTCCTACAACATGCGGCTGTGCCTGCGCAAACTGCGCGAGCGGGGCTATCGGCGCATCGGGCTCATCCTGCCGCAGGACTTCTCCTACCGCAGCCTGGGCATCATGCTCGGAGCGTACCTGGCCGAGCACTACACGCAGGATCCGGAGCTGCACGTGCCGCCGCTCTACGCCCGCGAAATCACAAAGGCGGCGGTTGCGGCGTGGCTGAAGGCCGAACGCGTGGACTGCGTCATCATCCCGGGGCACCCGCTGGAGCCGTACCGCTGGATCAAGGAGCTCGGCTATCGCGTGCCGGACGAAATGGGAGTCGCGCTGATTTCGCGCTTTGGCAAGTCCGACGACATCGCCGGCATTGACGAGCAGAACGACCTGCTGGGGATCGCCGCCGGCAAGGCGCTGGTGTCGCTGCTCCAGCACAACGAACTGGGTCTGCCCGCCTATCCGCTCTACACCATGGTCGAGGGGCGCTGGGTCGACACACCCACGGTGAGGCCTCCGGTCCCGGTTCAGGCTTCGAAGGTCGCGCTGTAGGCGAGGATGTTCCGGCCGGAGAGGCGCAGGCGGATGTACTTGCCCTTGAGGGCATCGAGGGTGGCATGCGCCGTCCAGCGGACGGGGATACGCTGGCCGTCGCCCGTTACGGGGATGCAGTCCTCGGTTCGGAAGCCCTCGAAGTCGGAGCCGTACCCGTGCCGTTTGATGGCCACGCGCACCTCGCCACGGGCGACGAGGTTGAGGTGAAGCCGGCCACCGGGACAGACAAAGGGCAGGGTGGCAAAGGAGCCGTCGTGTTCGGTCTGTTGGCCGACCAACCGGTTTCGTGGGAAGGTCGCAAAGGCGAGGGACGGGCGTTGGGCGGGGTTGCCGCCGACGTCCGCCGCGTCATGACGATCGGCCGAAGCGTAGTAATAGTACCGGTACTCGTCTCCGACCAGAATCGGTTCGGCCAGGCCCACGTAGGCGCCGCCGCTGTCATAGGCGCCCGGCGAACCGGGTTGAAGGAGTCGCGGACGCGAAGGCATGCGCGTCCAGGTGACCGTGTCACCGCTCTCGATCAGCTCCACCCAGGTCGTCTGTGACGTCAGGTCATAGTGATTCAGAAACCCCAAGGTGCGGCCGCACATCCGAAAGGCGGACTGATTGTAGAAATTTGTGCCGTCGTGATCCCCGTGGTCGGGCGTGAACAGCCACTGCGGCTCGGACCAGTTCACAAAATCGTCGCTGTGCACGATCATGCGGCTGCGGGCGTTGCCGCGACGGTCCTTCAGGAACGCGAGGTAGCGTCCCGTTTGCGGATCCTGCCAGAGGCAGCACGCGTCCTGTGAGGGGAGCACGGTGCCGGTGAAGGTCCAGCGCAGTCCGTCGGGTGACACGAAGAGGCAGCCACCCGTGAGATCGCGGTCCTTGGTGTCGATGTGAAACATCAGCATCTTGTAACGGCGATCCGGATTGGGGTCGCGCAGGTCCTCGATCACCGAGGACGCGTCGTTGTAGTAGGAGGCCCAGGTGAGGATGATGTTGTTGCCGGGATGCTGTTCCTTGAAGTGCAGATCGAGCGCGGGCTTGCGCCAGACGATGCCGTCATCCGACTCCGCATAGCAGACCACGCAGTGGTTCTTGCCCTGCATCGAATTGTCCACGAGCACAGCCCCTTCCTGGCGTCCCGGGAAATCCGTTCCGTAGAAATACTTGAATTTTCCGTCGAGGCGCGAGCGGATGACGCTGCCCCAGCCGAGGCCGCCCTTTTCCCAGGGTTGGGTCGCGGTCAGGACAGGATTGCGTTCGCTCTTGCGCAGCGGCTCGTAGCGATCGTAGCAGCTTTTCTGCTCGGTGATGTTGCCCGGACTGAAGAGAACTTCACGCAGGACCCCGTTGGCTCCGGCCGCGGGTGCGGGCGTGGCGGGCAGAGGCGCTCCGGCCGCGCGGAGCGTCGGTCCGGCGAACGGAAGTGACGCGGCCAGCAGCGAGGTGTGTTGCAGGAAGGTCCGGCGGGAGTGCGGCATGGAGGAGTGAGGAGAAGGGTACGAAAGGTGGACTAGGCCGCGGTGGGGCGAGGTCGAATGAGAAAGAGGAGACCCGCGCAGGCCGCCATGCCGAGGGCGCCGGCCTGAAAGAGACGGCTGACATCGACTTGGGCGTCGCGCAAGGCGCCTCCGGCGTAGGTGGTGGCGCCGCCGACGGCGCACGCAAAAAAATTCAGGACGCCGAAGCCCGTCGCCAAGTGCCGGGGGGCCAGGATCAGGCAGAGGATGGGCATCATTTCCGTGCTGGCGAAGGCAATGGTCAGTCCGTAGGCAATGAGTCCCACCACGGCGAGGGGAAGCGAAGAAGTCCCTGCCACGAGCAGGATCGATGGCACCGAGGCGAACAACCCCAGGGCCGTCACGTGCAAACAGGCCCGGCGGTTGGTGCGACTCCAGCGATCGGCCCAGGCGCCGCCCACGACCAGGCCGATCAGGGAGGCGATATTGACATAGCCCGTCGCGATCAGCCCGGCCCGCGACTGGCTGAGTCCGAAGTGTTCCTGCAGGTAGGTGGGCATCCAACCGATCACCATCCACGCGGCGACCCCCAGCAAGCCCCAGAAAACGAAGGCCAGCAGGAAATTTCCATTGCCGAGGAGACTTCTGGCGACCTCCGCCGCACCCACCCGCGAGGGACTCCCAACCGAGGCGGGGAGTCCCGCTTCGAGACGAGGCGGGTCGCGCAGCCAGGCCATCAACACGAACGCAAAACCAACGCCCACCACGCCGAAAAGCGTGAACGCGTGACTCCAGTGCCAGCGCTCGGCGATCCAGCCGCCGACTCCTCCGAGCGCGCTGCCGACCATCACGCCACCGAGCACGATGCCGGTCGCGAGCGAACGGGAGGCGCCGCGATGATAGTCGGCCACCAGCGCCAGCGCCGCCGGCAGGAAGCACGCCTCGCTGATGCCCATGAGCAACCGTGTTGCCAGCAATTGTTCGTAGGTGGTGACGTGGGCGGTCAACCAGGTGAAGAGCGACCAGGCGATGAGGCTGGCGCTGATGACACTCGATCGCGTGAACCGATCCGCGAGGTATCCGGCGAACGGACTCAGCAGCGCATAGACGATCAGAAATGCGGTCGTGAGCAGCCCGAACTGCGCCTCCGTCATCGGAATCGCCTCCTTCAGCGAACCGCGCATGGTGGTGATCATGACGCGGTCGAGGTAGTTGAGGCAACCCACGACCCACAGGAGGCCCACCACCCGCCATGCACCCGCGGGTCGCGGAGGTTCGGAGATCATGCGTTCATAGCCTGAAGCCGAGGGAGAGCCGGGCCTCGAATCCATCGTTGCGGGTGAGATCGTTGTACGTGTTGGTCAGGTTGACGAGGTTCACCGTCACATCGGTGGGTACACTGAGCAGTTTCAGACGATGGGAGACAAAGAGGTCGATGATCGTTTCCGCGGGGACGACGAGGTCCATGGTCGGGCTGTCGGTCATATTGTACCTGGCGGAATAGCGGATGGCGCTGCCGATGCTCGTGTTCTTGAGCGGGCCCGAGGTGAAATTGTACTTGGTGATGAGATTGGTTTTCCAGATGGGGTTCTTCTGCGGGCGCCGCTGGAAAGTCTTGATGTAGACACCCAGCGTCGGCTTCGACTGGTCCACCGTGGGATCGGACACCACCTTGGCCTCGTACTCGTAGTTGAAGTTCAGGATGGCCTGGAAGTTTCGGTTGGGGGTCCAGGCGATATCGCCGTCGATTCCCTTCACCTGAACGCGTCCGCCATTCTCGGCCCAGGTCACGTTGTTGTTGGGGTTGGTGTCGAAGTTGCGTCCCTCCACACTGTTCTTGTTGAAGGAATTTCGGATGATCCCGTCGCGTTGATCGAAGTAGTGGGAAACGGAACCGGAGAGCGTGTTCTCCCTCCAGTTGGTCTTGGCGCCGAATTCAATGCCGCGGCCCTTCTCGAAGTCGAGGAACTTGCGCGAGGCGAGTTCGGCGGCGGTCACGCCGGCGCCCTCGATGGAATACCGATTCGAGAAGACGAAGTTTTGACCCGAGGACACGAAGGCGCGGAATCCGGGGATGACCTCGTAGACGGCCCCGGCGGTCCAGGTGTAGTCGTCGAAACCGGTCTGCTTCTGCTTCACGTTGCGGCTGCCGACGAGAATATCGAGCCGGTCGTTAAGGGCGGAGGCGCGATAGGTGGCGTAGTAGTCCTTGAAGTCCGAGTTCGACCGCGTGGTGATGCGGGGAGCGCCGCTGATCAGCGGCCACATGTCCGGCACCGGTCGACCGGCGAAGGGATCAAACCACTGGTAGACGCCGACACCGGTGAGGGGATTGCCGTTCAGGTCCACGCTCGGTGTTGCCTTGGCATAGTCGAGGGTGGAATTCCCGTTGGTGGACTTCGCGCGGCGGATCTCGCCGCCCACCAGCACCTGGTGTTTGATGCCGCCAAACTCAAGCCGGTAGACGGCATCGAGGGTCTGGATGTCCGCATAGGCGGCCCGGACCCCTTCGGTGGCGGCGTCGATGTATTGGACATTGAGACTGGGGACGCGGCCGTCGGCGCGCAGCCCGCCGTTGGGGAGGATCAGGTGGCGCACGAAATTGGCGTCCGTGTCCATGCGGGTCCAGTGGTACTTGAATGCGAGGTTGTCGAGCGGCGTGAACGTCATTGCCGCGTCGAACACCTTGGTTTCGCCGTCCTGATTCCCCTTGGAGACGTGAAACTTGTCCCCATCGGGAGAGTAACGTCCCCAGTTGATGGTGTCCCCGGTGAACTGAAACGGCTGGGCGCCGGTGCGCTCGAGGGTGTCGGCCTGCCAGTTGACGAGGAAGGCGTTCCACTGCTGGGTGGCGCCGTAGCGCTCGACCACCTTGGCGCGTGCGGCGGCGTCATCGGCCAGCGCGTACTTGGTCTTCATGAAGCTGAGGATGGCCGGGCTCGGATTGGTCAGATCGTCGTAGAATTGGGGATTGATGGCGAAGTCGCGGGCAAAGGTGCCGTAGGGGATCCGTTGCTGGCTGTAGTTCACCTCCGCCGAGAACTCGAATTTCTTGTTCGGGCGATAGAGGAATGAAGGTGCAATGAACAACTCCTGACGGTGCTGTTCGTTCACCCGGCCCTCGCGCTCGTAGTACGAGCTGATGATGCGCCAGGCCATCGGGCGATCCTTGATCACGCCCTGCAGATCGAGCACGGCCTTGTTGTAGTTGTAGCTGCCGGCGGTGAGCTGAAGCGAGGTGGCGGTGGTGAACTCCGGCTTTTTGGTGATGTAGTTGATCACCCCATTCGGCGTTGAGTTGCCGAAGAAGAGGCCCTGGGCGCCTTTGGCGATCTCGACGCGATCGATGTTGTCCATCACCAGATAGGGGTTGAGTCCCCCCGCACTGGAGAAACTCACACCATTGAAGTACCGAGGTGCCTGGAAGCCCCGCATGGTGATGATGCCCGCCTGTCCCACCTCGTTTTCACCCACGGTGACCGCGGAGGTATAGCGGAAGACGTGGTAGTCTTCGGTCACGGAGAAGTCCTTCAGCAGTTCTCCGGAGATGATTTCGATCGCGAGCGGCTCCTTGAGGATGGGCACGCCGACGCGGGAGGTGGTGGTGGCGCTGAGCTTGCGGTAGCCGAAGTCGGCGTCGGCCTTGACCTGGAACGGATTGAGCTCGACGGCGTCCGTTTCGCGAGGCGTGCCGGTGGAGGAGAGGGCGGGTGTGGTTTGAGCGTGAAGCGGCACCGCGAGGGCAAGCCAAAGGGTGGCATGCGCCGCGTGCGGAATTCGGTTCGTGTTCATGGTGGGGAGTCGAACGGTGGGTGAGGAGACTCTCGGGCAGGCGCCCGCAGCGGGGGCCTGTTCAGCTAATGGCGCGACCCGTTGGTTCCCCGCAACCGAAGCTTATCTCTAACTGTAGGACTGGGCGGTTCTGGGCGCTTCGGGCTTGGTGTGGTGAGGTGTATCCGTTCATCGTGCCGCCTACAGGTAGGCGCACGGCCCAATCGCCAAGCGCAATGCTTGGCTCCAAATCGATCCGCACCGCCCCGATGCACTCCCATCCCCGGACAGCCTCCCGACGTTTTCATGCCCACCACTGAACTCCCGGTGGACCTCCACCTCGAAACCCTGCCGTACCCACTCGGCCCGGACGCCCAGCAGGAGCTGATCCAGCTGTTGCGCACCGAGTGGAACCGGACGGACTACGACTGGCTTGAGGCCATGAATGGAGACTATGGGAGCAACCTCGCCATCACCTCGATCGTAGCGCGCCGCCACGGTGAGGCGGTGGCGACGGCGACGGTGCACCACCACCGCACCTGTCCCGAGGCGGCGGTGCTTGGCGGCGTGCTGACCCGCCGCCAGCACCGGGGCCACGGCATCGGCGGCCGGGTGGTGGCGGCCGCGCTGGCCGTCGCCCAGCGGGCCGGTTGCATGCTCTGCCTGCTCGGCACGGCCAAGAGTCCGACCAACCTGTATTCAAGAAATGGGTTTGAGTGGATCCGGGGCAGTGTGATGAGGCGCGCCCTGGCGCCGGCGGACGCCGTCCCGGATGTTTTCTCGCCGGAGCAGGCGACCACCCTCCGGTCGGCGGACTGGGGCGACCTGCCGGGATTGACCCTGCTGGCGGCACAGCCCCTGGCGACGGCCTGCTTGGACTTTTCCCGAGGACTCTTCTCCAGCCGGTATGTGTCCCCGGAACGCTGTCTCTCAAACTTTCCCGTGCTCTGGTATGACACCGTGGTGCGCGGTGGCGCGCTGCAGGTGGTTGAAGGTGCACAGGCCGGACGGGTGCTCGGCTTTGGCAGCATCAGCCGGGGTGCGGGCAGCGGGAGGCGACACACCGGTACGATTGACCTGTGTTTGCACGACGCCCACATTCACCTTCAGCCGGAGCTGCTCGCGAGCCTGCTCGATCAGTGCCGGGTCCTGGGCCTGTCCCAGGTGGATGCCTGGGTGGCCGGGTTGGACGAAGCCAAGCAGGATTGCCTGCGCGATGCCGGTTTTGTGGAACAGGCCCGGCTGCCCTCGGCGCTGGTCGTGGGCGAGCAACCCGTCGCGGCCGTGCTGCTGGGGCGCGAGCTGTAGTACCGCGTCGCGTCGGCTTTGGGTTTATCGCCGGACCCAGTGCGCGTCGGGACGGATCTTGGTGGCCGGAGGCCGCGGCCAGGCAAAGAGGCTGAGGTCCACGCCGGGTGTTTTCCCCTGCATGAGGTCGACGATGGGCTCGCCCACGGCGGCCGCGCTGGCGAAACCGTTGCCGCTCCATCCGCAGTTGCACCAAAAGCCATCGATGCCGCCGATGTTGCCGATGATCGGGTGGGCATCCGGAGTCATATCGTAGATCGCGGAGAATCCGCCGGCATAGACGCTCCGCCGCATGGAGCGGAAGCGTTTCCTCAGGTCGTCGCGCAGGCCGAGGTACTGCTCGGAGGAGATGGTTTCATCGTAGGTGTCAGGATCGACCTGATGCTTGGTCCAGCCGAAGTGAGCCGCTCGCAGCACGTGGTCGTTGACCTCGCGGAAGTAGACCTGATGGACACCGTCCGAGAAAATCGGACTGCCCACCGGCAAGGCCTCCGGCCGTTGGAACAGACTCGTGCCTCCGCGGTGGGTTTCGATGGGCAGCTCCACGCCGATGCCAGCGGCCAGCCGTGTGGACCAGGGGCCCGCGCAGTTGACCACGGTGCGGGTGTGAATGAGGTCGCGATCGGTTTGAACCCCGGAGATCCGGGAGTCCCGGGCAAGCAAGCCGGTCACTTGGGTGCCTTCCCAGATTTCCACGCCCCGGCGCTGAGCGGCGCGAGCCAGGGTGCGCGTGGTCAGCACGGGATCGGCGAAACCGGAACGCGGCAGCCAGAGGCCCAGTTCGTCTCCGACGAACTCCGCGTCGGGCACGCGGGTCTTGAGCGCGTCGAGTCCGAGAATCTCAAACTCCGCACCCAGGGACTTCATGAGATCGAGGTTCCCGCCGAGGTCGGCTTCGGAGAAGTTGCGGGTGATCCGCAAGAATCCCCGTTCGACGAAGCCGGCCTCGCCGCCGACCACGTCGTCCCAGTGTTCCAGCATCTCAATCGAGCGCATGACGAGCTGGATGTAGGGCGCCTCGGTGAAGATCGGCCGGAGCATCGCGCCGCTCTTGGCGGTCGGCCCGCCGGCCACGCCGGCTTTGTCGATCACGATCACCCGGCCCGCACCGGCCTTGGCGAGATGGTAGGCCACGGTGGCGCCGTGCACGCCGGCACCAATCACCACCACATCAGCGAGGGTGCTCATGCGCGGCGAGCCGAACGGCGGAGGCGATTTGAAGAGGGGAGAGCGATGACAGCGATCAAGCCAGGGCGGACCATGGCCGCAGTCTCATGATCAAGAGATCGGTCCGGCAATGCTCGGAATGGCCTACCTGTAGGCAAGCGGGACCCTGTTACATGACAAATCATTCCGGGTGTGTGGTTTGAAGACATTATGTGAGATTGATTCTCATAATCAACTTGACTTTTTAATGCGACTGCGTCTCAGTCGCTCGGTTTTTCGCTCCCTTCCATGCAAACCCGCTCTGCTTTTCTCGCCGTTTCTTTTGGCGCATTGGCCTTGTTTGAAAGCGCTGCTGTCGCCTTGGCTCAGACCGCAGCTGACTCCCCCGTCGCCGACCCGGAGGTCCTGAGCCTTGAGGCGTTCAAGATCACGGCTGCCACGCGGACCGAAAAGGTCGCGAGCGCGCTCCCGGTTTCGACCACGGTCGTCGGTGTGACGTCGTTGGATCGCCAGTTCGCCATCTCCTCCGACGTGGGTACGGCGCTGGCCCAATTCATCCCCGGCTACGCTCCGTCCCGGCAGAAACTCTCCAGCGCCGGCGAGAGTTTCCGAGGTCGTGACCCGCTTTACCTGGTTGACGGGATCCCGCAGTCGAATCCCCTGCGTGCGGGGAAACGCGAGAGCATCACCGTCGACCCGTTCTTCCTTGATCGCGTCGAGGCTGTGCACGGTTCGTCTGCGACTCAAGGTATGGGAGCGACGGGTGGATTAATCAATTTTGTCACGCGTGTCGCGCCCGCCGCCGATGGGTTCACCTCCTCGTTTGAGACCAGCGGCGTCACCTCCACCCGCTTCAAGTCGGGTGGCTACGGAGGAAAAGTTGCGGCCCTGACCGCCGCGCGGGCCGGCGCAGTGTCGGTGGTGGCGGGAGCCACTTGGGAGCACAAGCCGTTTGGCTTCGATGGGGAGGGACGGCCCCTCGGCGTCGACAATGTCCAGGGCGAGACCCTCGACTCGGACACGTGGAGCCTGTTCGCCAAGGTCGGCTACGATTTCAACGCGCGCCATCGCGTCGAACTGATGGTCAACCGTTTCTCGCTCGCGCAAAATCTCAACTGGACGGCGGTGAATGGCAACCGGCTGACCGGGCTGCCCACGACCTCAGTCCGTGGATCCACTCCGGGACTTCCCGCGGAGAACGATGTGACCAGCGCCGCCCTCACGTTCACCGATCGGGACCTGTTTGATGGCGAACTCACCTTGAACGTCTTCAGCCAGGACTTCACGGCAACCTACGGCGCGACGACCAGCGCCAACGGCACCTTTCGTCTCAACGGTGTCCCTACGCTCGATCAGTCTCGCATCGTGGCGGAGAAACACGGCCTGCGCACCACCTGGGCCCGGACGTTTCCGAGTGCGGGCGACCTTGGGGTGGTGACCGGCTTCGACTACCTGGCCGACGAAACGGCCCAGGTCCTCGTGCTCACCGGACGCACCTGGGTGCCCTACACCACGTTCTTCGGCTGGTCGCCCTACCTGCAGCTTGAAAAACCCCTGGGGAACCTGACGCTGTCGGGCGGCCTGCGCTACGAGCTGGCCGAGCTGGAGGTCGACGATTTCACCACGCTCGAGTCCTCGGGCAGCACGTTTGTGCGCGGCGGCAACCCGAGTTTCGAGGAGCCCCTGGTCAACCTCGGTGCTAACTGGCGCGTCAATCGTCGGGTGACGCTCTTCGGCGGATTTGCCCAGGGCTACGGCATGGCCGACATCGGTCGCATCCTCCGCGCGGTGAATACGCCAGGGCTGGATGTGGACACGTTCATCAACCTCAATCCGGTCGTCACCGACAACTGGGAAACCGGAATCCGGCTTCACGGCAACGGCTGGAAATTCGGCTGGAGCGCGTTCCTTTCGACGGCTGAGTTGGGTGCGCGCCTGGTCGCGAACGCCTCCGGCATTTATGATGTGGTTCGGGAGAAGAGCGAGACCTACGGCACGGAGATCACGGGGGACGTCCGGCTTCCCGGGCGCCTTGGCACGGTGGGAGGCTATCTTGCACTGCTGGAAGGGAAGAGTGATCGTGACGGTAATGGGACCGTGGATCGCCGCCTGCCGGGAGCCAACATCAGCGCTCCCAAGCTCTCGCTCTTCTGGGACAAGCCCTGGAGCCCGCGTTTCACCACCCGGCTGCAGTCCATGACGCTGCTCCGCCGCAGCGATCCTGACGGCATTGCCGCCGGCGACTTCGATGGCTACACCCTCGTCGATGCCCTGGCCAACTGGCGGGTGCGGGACAATCAGACTGTGAGCGTGGGTGTTGAGAACCTGCTCGATCGTGACTACATCAGCTACTACTCCCAGACGCTGACCGGTTCCACCGCCACCGCCGCCAATTTCTATGCCGGGCGCGGCCGCACGCTCAGCATCCGCTATCGGTTCGGCTTCTAGGACGGCGGATGACGACTCCCCTGTCACCTGCGCAACGCATTCGCCAATGGAATGTGTTTCTCTGGTTCTGGCGCCTGCACCGCTGGCTCGGGCTGGGGTTGGGACTGGTGCTGGTGCTGCTCAGCCTGACCGGCAGCCTGCTGGTCGTGCACGAGGAGTGGGAACGGCTGCTGTATCCAGAACGTCATGTGATCGCCGCCCCGGAGCCCGGAGCCGGGCGCAGCCCGCTGGTGCCGATTCTTCAGCGCCTGCAGGAGGTGGCGCCGGAAGGCTTTCGTCCCCTGCGACTCGAGCCCGGCCATGGATCGACGGCGTCCGACAAGGTGATCTTCGTCGGACCCGATCGCACGAGTCGCTGGTCGGCGTTTGTCAACCCATGGACCGGCGAGATCCTTTGGCGCGGTTTTGACCAGGCGCTGATCACCCCGTGGCTGCTGCACCTCCACATGCACCTGCAGGCGGGGAAATGGGGATACGTGGTCACGGGCCTCGCGGCGCTGGCGTTGGTTTTCCTGGGATTGACCGGCCTCTGGATCACGCGTGACCGGTGGGCCACCCTGCTGCGGAGACCCTTTCGACGCGGTCGGGGTGCGCGCGTCGCCGCCAGTGACCTGCACAAGTGGGTGGGAATGGGCTCGCTCTATTTTACGTTCGTGCTGGGCGGCACGGGTTTGTGGTTCGCCATTCTCATTGTCCCCGGGCAGTTTCGAACCTCCCCCCCGGCCGAACTGGCGCCCCCCTTTGACCTGAAGCGACTTGCCCCACTGGAGCCCGCGCTGGCCGCCGCCGCCCGTGAGTTTCCGGGGTCCGAACTGACGCGGGTGGTGTTTCCCTGGGATCGCGGAGTTCGCGTCCAGGTCCGCGTGCTTCACCGGGATGCGCCCGTCTGGGAAAAGCAAAGCCGGATGGAGTTTGATCCGGCCAGCGGGGCCTGGCTGCGCACCGTGCGGGCGAGCGAAATGGGCCCGGCGGAAAAATGGCGCTCCATCCTGGCGCCCCTCCATTTTGGTTTCTACGGCTCGACGACGGTGAAGTGGCTCTATGCCCTCGGCGGCCTCGCACCGACGCTGCTCGCCGTCAGCGGCACTGCGGTCTGGTACCTGCGCCGCCGTCGCGCGCACGCAGCGGCGATGCAAGCGAAGCCGGAGTGGGCCTTGGCCGAAAGCCGCTGAGGTTGCCTGCCTGCACCCTCCCGACGTGAAGCCGTTTGCCGAAAGTAATAAACGGCCGGCCTCCGCGGTTCCAGGCTCGACCTCGGTGGGGATTGGCGCAATCGCTGCTTACGGTCCAAGTCATGCCGTCATCGAAAACCGAGGAAACCCGCTGGTTTGCCGAGCACGTGCAGCCGCACGAACCGGCATTGCGGGCCTACCTCCGGAGTCACTTTCCGGCGCTCGACACGGATGATTTGGTCCAGGAGTCCTATCTGCGGTTGATCCGGATTCGTGCGGTCGGGAAGATTGCCTCGACCAAGGCCTATGTATTCACGGTCGCCCGGAACACGGCGCACCGGTTGTTTCGCCGACGCCGGCTTTATTCCGAAACTCCTGTAAACGAACTTCCGGCGCTGTGTCTCTTGGATGAGAGACAAGATGCTGCGGATACTGCCAACACCCATCATCGCCTCGCGCTCGCGGTGGAAGCGATCGACGGACTGCCTGCGCGTTGCCGCGAGGTGGTCCGGCTGGTTGCACTGGAGGGGTGTTCGTATGCGGAAGTGGCAGAGCGCCTGGGTCTCTCCGAGGCCACGGTCCGGGTGCAAATGGCACGCGGGCTGGCCCGTTGCATCGAATTCCTGCGCGAGTGCGGGGAACGTTCCTAAACCCACCAGCTAAGCCGTGCTCTCATCGTCGCCCGCTTCCTTCTCGTCTTCGAGCCCGTCCCTGCGTGAAACGGCAGGTCTTTGGTGGGTCCGCCAGCAGGAGGGCCTCACCGCAGCCGAGCAGGCGGAGCTCACGGCGTGGCTCGGGGCCGATCCGCTCCATACCAGCGCTTTCGCCGAGGCTGAGGCTGCCTGGAATCTGCTGCATTTCCCGCGTCGCGCGGGCCAGTCGGCCGAGGCGCTGGCAGGCCTGCAGGCGCGAAGCCGGATGCGCCGCCGCCGGGGCGCCCGGGTCGTGTGCCTCGGCGGGATCGCCGCTGCTCTCGCCCTGTGGGCCGTGGTTTCGCTTCAGACTCCGAGTCTTGCCCTGGATCCGCAACCGCGCTCGACCATTGCGGTGCGTCCCGATCGTCAGGCCCTGGCGGATGGCTCGACCGTCGAGCTCAATGCCTACGCCAAGATCGACGTGCAATACACGCCAGAGCGGCGGATGGTTCATCTTCGTGGCGGTGAAGCCTTCTTCACCGTGGCCAAGGATGCCACGCAACGTCCTTTCGTCGTGGTGGCCGCAGGGGTGGAGGTCAGAGCCGATAGCACGGTGTTTTCGGTCCGGGTCGATCCGACGGCGGTCAAGGTGCTGGTGACCGAAGGGCGGGTGGTGGTGACCGATCTTTCGACCCTGCGAAGTGCTCCCGGGCTCGCGTTGCGAACCGCCGATGGGTCTGACGTGGTGCTGGATGCCAGCTGCCGGGTGTCCGTCCCGTTCTCCGACGGTGACAACACCGCTGACTCACCTGCCGTGGATACCCTGACCGCGGAGGAGGTTGCGGCGGCGCTGGCCTGGCGTGAGAAGCGACTCGAATTCACCGGCACTCCGCTCTCTGATGCGGTGGCGATGTTCAATCGGCAAACCGCGTCTCAACTCGAGCTGGCCGACGCTGTCACCGGGGAGGTGCAGCTGACCGGGATATTCTGGTCGGACGACGTGGAGGCCTTTGTCCGCCTGCTGGAATCCGGACTGGACATTGAAAGCCGCAGCGAAGGCGATCGGATCCGGCTGCGTCGACGCTAGATCCAGCGGACCTGCCGAAACCACGCCGCCGGGTCCTGCCTTTTGGAGGACACGCCGAGGAATTCTAGGGGGCCTGTAAACAAAGTGACGGAGGTGTGACTCTCGTTAGCAGTTCGGGTCCCCCCTGGTTGGTTGACGGGGGGCTTGAGCAATCACACCCACCATGCAACACCTTGAACTTGATTCGCCATTGGATGGCATTGTCCGGCTGTCGTGCCTTCTCCTGCTGGCCTGCCTGATGCCCTGGGTTCTGCCGGCCCAAGGTCAGGACGCCTCGATTCGATCCTTTGATATTCCGGCGGGCCCCGCGGCCGAAACGCTCAAGATTTTCTCCACCCAATCCGGCAGCAATCTGATCGCCGCCACGGATACGGTGCGGGGTCTTCGCACGGTCGCTGTGCGTGGAAACTACACGCCGAGCGCCGCTCTGAATCAGATGCTCGGGGGATCTGGCCTGGTTGCAGTCCGCGACGCCAAGTCCGGTTCGTTCACCGTTCGTCGCGAAGGTGAGGTCGAAAAAAAAGCTGAAGGCCGTACGCTCCAGTTGGAGAAGTACGAGGTGACCGATCGGCGCGTCGATGGACTGATCAACAAGGGACTTCTCCAGACGGGTGCGGACGCTCCGCTTTATCACAATGTGGTGGAACGGGCCGAGATCGAGCGGCTGGGTGCGACCAGCATGGAGGAGTTGTTTCGTTTCCTGCCGCAAACGACGACCGGTGTCACCAGTTCCCAAAACACGGTGGGAAACTTTGGCAGTGGCGCCCGCTTTCCGACGACGAGCCTGCGCGGATTCTCCGCGTCGCAAACCGTCATCCTGATCAACGGGCGGGCCCTCCCTCGTACGCAGCCAACCGCAGGCGGCGGACCGGACATCAATCGCATCCCCATCGCCGCGATCGAGCGGATCGAGGTGCTTCCGTATTCCGGCTCCGCCATCTATGGCGCAGGCGCGATTGGTGGAGCGATCAACATCATCCTGCGCAAGGATTACTCGGGACGGGACCTGACCAGCTACATTGGAACCTCCACCAATGGCGGAGCCACCGAGTATCGCTTCACCTACGTCGAAGGTCTGACCTTCAACCAGGGGCGCACCAATCTCACCCTCACCGTCAACTATCAGCATCGCGAACCCCTGCGTCTCGGGCAGCGCGACTACCTCGGCGAACTCGCCCGGCGTTACGGTCCGTCGTCGAACGCGCGTAACCTCGCCACCGGAGCACTTGCCTTTGAAACGCTGACCCTGCCCGCCTACGCGAACGCGCCGGCCACGCTGGTGGTCGGCAACCTGCCCACGGCCGCCGTCAACGACCTGGGCATTCCGGGTGCGCCGGGGCTGCGCTTCGCCGCCATCCCGGCGGGTACCACTGCTGCGCAGAGCCAGCTGTTGACCCCTGCTTCCTTCACCACCACCGCCGGCCAGCTGTCACCGAACGCTCGTTACTCGCGCATGGTCATCTACGAGCCGATCGACTCGACGAGCATCAACGCCCAAGTGGAACACAAGCTCATCCCGGAGAAACTCGAGGCCTACGGCGAGTTCACGGTCGGCTACAACCGCCGCGAGATCGACTATCCCGAGCTCCTGTCCGTCAGCCTCACCGCCACCGATCCGCTGAACCCGTTTCGCACGGGTGTGACGCCGGGATTCGTCGGGCGGCCGGTCACGGTGCTGCTCGACACCCCGGACCTGTCCGACGCGGGTTCGTTGCAGGAGTACCAGTCCGCGCGTGCTGTGCTGGGATTGAAGGGCAAGATCACGAGCAAGTGGGACTGGTCGGTCGACGGTGCCATCGACTACGCCAACAGCACCTCGAACGCGAACTCGCCAACGAACTACCTCGTTTCGTTGTCCGCACTCACCCGCCCGGCGGCAGCCGCCCCGGTGGGCACCCGGCGCGCGGTTTATCCCCTGCTGTCGGACCATCGTCAGTTTCCCCTCACCGCGGCGGAAGCGGACAAGTACTTCTGGTTCACCTTCCACGCCGGAAATCGCTCCGTGGTGGGCGAAGGCAACGCCCGCGTGACCGGGGAGCTCTTTCAGTTGCCGGCGGGCGCACTGCATACATCGGTCGCAGCCAAGTTTCGCACGTTCGACCTGAAGGGCAGTCGTATCCTCAATGGCAGCACGGATGCGGCCCTGCTGGCCAGCGGAGTGCCGCAGGACACCGGCAACCTGCCCATTATCAGCAAACGCAGCACCCTCCAGACGGTGGGCGAACTGGTGGTGCCGGTCATCAGCAAGGCGTGGCGGCCCATTCCCGTCGAGTCCTTCGAGTTGAATCTCAGTGCTTCCCATGAGGGAAACGACACCGACGGGCACAATCAAAGCAGTCAGCGGGACTTCGATGCCGCCAGCAAGGCGTCGAGCATGTACGTGGCGGCGGGCAAACTCCAGATCACGCGTGATATCGCGTTTCGTGGCTCGTTCTCCGAGGGATTCTATCCGCCGGATTGGAATGATGTCAGCGATCTTGTCACACCCCAGGTTATCGCCTCGGGATCCGCGGCCGATCCTAAGCGAGGCAACACGACTCAGACCACCTCGTGGACCCTCTACAATGGTGGAAATCCGAATGTTCAGCCCGAGAAGGCGCAGTCGGTAAATGTAGGCATGATCTTCACCCCGCGCTTCGTGTCCGGCCTGACCCTGTCGGTTGACTACTGGAGCACCGAGAAGAAGGACGCCATTTTGCGCACGAACTTCGTCCAGATCATCTCCAATCCCGACGACTTTGCCCCCTATATCACCCGCGAGGCCCCGACAGCTGCGGATACGGCGGCGGGGTGGTTGGGGGTGATCACCGAGGTGCGCTCCGGTCCAATCAACGTCAGCCGGCTGGAAACGGACGGGGTCGATGTCCGCGCGAAGTTGAATCGCAAAACCGAAACGCTGGGAGAGTTCATCTTCGATTCGAACGCCTCGTTCACCAATCACTTCCAGACCAAGGCCACGCCCTCTGGGGCTGTGATTGAGACGGCCGGTGCCGGCGGGCCGATTCGGTGGCGCGGTTATGCCTCGACCACGTGGTTGAAATCCAATTTTGGCGCGACCTTGACCGGCCGCTATGTCGGGCACTACTCGAGCAACACCACGAGTCGGGTGGCGGCCTTTCCGACCAGCAGTGCACTCGATGGAGGCCGCATCCCCGCTTTCCTGCACTGGGATGTTCAGTTCACCTACGACATCCCCTACCGGCAGACCGAGCGTGGCTGGCGCAACTGGGTTTCTGCGACCAAGTGGACGCTGGGCGTGCTCAACGTCCTCGACGAGGAGCCTTCCTTTGTGAGTGATGTTCAATCCGCCTTCTACAACCGTCAGGTGGACCCGAGGCAGCGTTACGTCTACGTCCAAATCCGGAAATCCCTCTAACCGACTCACCCATGCAACCGATCCGACTCTTGCTGGTCGCGGCGCTTTGCGCCGGTTCGCTCCTTGCCCAATCCGCTCCAACGGCGGACGAGCTCTTTCAGAAAGTCACCGAAGCTCGGAATGCCCGGATTCCCGAGTCGGTTTCGAAGGAGGATCGCATGGCTTGGTACGCCGCGCAGGAGGATCGTGCCAGTCGGCTGGCCGAGGAGTTTCTCCTGAAATTCCCGAACGGTCCCCATCGTTGGGAGGCCTTGGGTTGGGTGGCCACCCTGCGCCGAACGTTTGACGGGCCCCAGGCCGCGACCGATCAGGCGGCCTGGACGCAGCGCCAGACGGAGGCGCGTCGCCAGATCATCGACAGCGCCGAGGCGCCGGAGGAGGTGGTGGCGAATGTGTACCTGTCCGAGTTGCGGCCGTTTCTGCAGGAGACGCCGGCCTCGAACGACCGGGACCGGGCCGAGTCCTTGTTGAGTGCGCTGGCGAAGCGGGCGCCCAACGCCGGGGTGCGGGTCTATGCTGAGAGCAGTTACCTGAACGGTTTGCTGCGCCGGGACGCCACGGCGGCCGAGGCCTACGCCAAAACGATTTCCACGGATCCCAATCCCAACGTCGCCAAGGTGGGTCTGCAAAAGATGGCGGCGATCGACCTGCGCAAGCATCCGATCGATTTGAAGCGCACCGCCTTCGACGGACGCGAGGTGGACTTCAAGGCGTTGCGGGGCAAGGTGGTGCTCGTCGACTTCTGGGCCACCTGGTGCGTGCCCTGCATGGAGCAAATGCCGGAAATCAAGCGCGTGTATGCGAAGTACCGTGACCAGGGACTCGAGGTGATCGGGGTGACGGATGACATTCCCCCGCGCGATCCGAAGAACCCGCGGGGCGTCGAGAAGACACCGGCCCAGCTCAGCGCTTTCCTGGAGAAGGAGGGAATGCCGTGGCCACAGATCTGGGATATGACTTCGACGATCGAGCGCCGCGGGCCCAAGGAACTCCTGGTGCTCTTCGGTGTGTCCTCGCTGCCCACCACCTTCCTGATCGACAAGGACGGCCGCATCTTCTCGACCGACAACCACGGCGAAAAACTCGAAGCCAACGTGCGCAAGCTGCTCGGCCTGAAGTGAGGGAAGTTTCCGCCGGGGCGGCGCATGCGGGTCAACTTGGGGGCCTAGTCGAAGGAGGCCCCTTCGCCAAGACGGAGGGTCCCGTTGTAGACGGGGTCGCCGGACCCATAAAGCGTTAGCTTTGAGAAGTGACGAGGTGGATGGATGGAGGGCGTTCCCGCAATCGCGGGATCGACGCCGGGGGACGGTCCACGAACTGCTGCGTCCGACCGTTTTGGTATCCGCGACGCGTAACCGGCGCCGATCCCGCGGCTGCGGGAGCGCCCTCCAGAGATGAACCCTGCGGGTGGCCACGGGGTTTGGCGACCCGCGGTCGCAGCTTTCATCCATCGACCACGACCGAAGGTCACACCCCTGGAGGGCGCTGCTCCGTCAGCGCCGCGGGGACGGTGCACGCACTGCTGCGTCCGACCGTTTTGCATCCGCGACGCACCACCGGCGTCGATCCCGCGACTGCGGTAACGCCCTCCACGAGTGAACCATGCGGGTAGCCAGGCTGGAGCGACCTGGAGTCGCTGGTGGTCGTCCACCGTTGGCGACCGGGGATCGCGCTGCTTCCCTTGGACATTCTAAAGTAAGGCTTGCCTTCTCTGCCTTAGACAATCTAAGCAAGGATCATGGCCAATAAATGCGACCTGCTGCAGGGCACGCTCGACATGCTGGTGCTCCGGGTGCTGAGCCGCGGCGAACTGCATGGCTGGGGCATCACGCAGCGACTGGAGCAACTCTCCCAGCGCGCCCTGCAGGTGGATGAGGGCTCGCTCTATCCGTCGCTCTACCGGATGGAGGACAAGGGCTGGATCAAGGCGGAGTGGAAACTGACGGAGAACAATCGCCGCGCCAAATACTACACCCTCACCCGCACGGGTCGGAAGCAGCTCGAAAGTGAGCAGGAAGCCTGGGATCGCATGACCTCGATCATCGCCCAGGTGATGCAGTCGGCCTGAAACCCCGGACCTGCGGACCGCCTTCACCATGCTCATCTTCGACCGCCTCGCCCTCCGTCTCCGTCGGCTGCTGCGCCGTCGGCAGGCGGAGGCGGACATGGCGGAAGAGATGCGCTTTCATCTGGAGCAGCGCGCGGCCGACTACGCCGCGGACGGCCTTCGCGACGACGAGGCGCGCCTCGCCGCACAGCGGCGCTTCGGCAACCTCGGGAGTCTCCAGGAGCTGTCCCGCGACGCTTGGGGTTGGAGCGCGTGGGAGCGGGCGTGGAAGGACGTGGGCTTCGCCTTTCGCCACCTGATTCGATCACCGGGTTTCTCGGTGCTCGCGATTGTCACCCTGGGTCTCGGGATTGGCGCCAACACCGCGATGTTCAGCGTGCTCAACTCGATCATGCTGCGTCCGCTTCCCTACGCGAAGTCGGCCGAGCTCGACAGCATTGTGCGCTCAACGCCCCAGGCGCCCGAAGGCGGCGTGTCACCGGCCGACTTTCTAGAGTTCCGCCGCGACTCCGGCAAGTACGGCGAGGTCGCCGCCTATGCCACCGCCGATGTCAGTCTCTCCGAACCCGGACAACCGGCGGAGATGGTGCCCGCAGCCCGCGTGAGCGCCAATCTCTTCAGCCTGCTGGGCATCTCGCTGCCCCAAGGACGGGGCTTCCTGCCGGGAGATGATCGACCGGGCAGTGACTGCGTCGTCGTTCTCAGCGAACGGACCTGGCTGAATCGCTTCGGCGGCCGGGCGGACATCGTGGGTCATCTGATACGCATCGATGGAACGCCCCACGAGATTGTCGGGGTGCTGCCGGCCTCCTTCAATGACTGGCGTCACCTCGGCTGGATCGATCTTTTCCGTCCGCTCGGGCTCGACCCGGAGCACACCGTCGACCGTCGTGCGACGAACCTTCGTCTCATCGGCCGGCGCA
Source organism: Opitutaceae bacterium (assembly GCA_046346755.1). Lineage (GTDB taxonomy): Bacteria > Verrucomicrobiota > Verrucomicrobiia > Opitutales > Opitutaceae > UBA6669. Next base: position 251,944 of record JAXMHM010000004.1, read on the forward strand.
GCGCGGGGTCAACCCTCGCCGACACGGCCGGCGTGGTCACGCGTTTCGGCGAGCGCCTGGCCGTCGAGTTCCCGGAGGTTCATGCCCACAGCGTCTGGCGAGCGAAATCGCTCGGAGAGACGGTGGTGCTCAACAATGGCTCCGAGACCCTGATCATGCTGATCGGGCTCTCCGGTTTTGTCCTGCTCATCGCCTGCTCCAATCTGGCCAATCTGCTCCTCGCCCGCACCCTCGGGCGGGCCCGGGAGTTCGCCGTGCGGGCCGCTCTCGGAGCGTCTCGGACCCAATTGCTGCGCCCCCTGCTGGCCGAATCGCTGCTGCTCTCGCTCGCCGGGGGCGCCTGCGCCCTGTTGTTGGCGACCTGGGCGACGGAATGGCTTTCGGTTCGTTCAACCGGCGACAACGGAGAGCGGCTGTCCTTCACTCTCGACCCCTCCGTGCTCGGCTGGGCGCTCGGAGCCTCGCTGGTCACTGCGCTCGTCTTCGGACTTGCCCCCGCCCTCTTCGCCCTGCGGCTCGATCTGAACCACACCTTGAAGAGCGGCGGACGCGGGACCACCGGGGGACGCGGGCATCGCCACTTTCGAAATCTGCTCATTGTCGGCCAGTTCGCCCTTGCCCTGGTGCTGCTCGCGGGCGCCGCCCTCTTTGTCCGCGGACTCGACGACCTCAATCAGCGACGTTCGGGCTGGAGCTCGGAACAGTTGGTGAGCGGTTCGCTCCTGCTGCCGGTCGCCGTGTATCCGGATGTCGAGTCCATCTCCGCATTTCAGCGTCGCGTGCTGGAACGTCTGGGCTCTTTGCCCGGAGTCGCCACCGCCAGTCTCGCTTCCTACCTGCCCTACTTCAACTGGCCCGATACCCGCAGCTACCTCGTCGCCGGCCAGCCGCCGTTCGAGCCCGGGAAGCAACCCGCCGCGGTGGTCAACGGGATCAGTCCCCGTTACTTTGAAACCGTGGGCACGCGTTTGGTGGCGGGGCGGGATTTCAGTCCCCAGGACTCCCTGACGTCACCCCGGGTCTACATCATCAACCAGGCAATGGCGCAGGCCTTGTTTGGAGACGAGAATCCGATCGGACGCCGCCTGGGTGAAGCGGGCGAGGACGCGCCCGGCTGGGGCGAGATCGTCGGCGTGGTCGGCAATGTCGTGTCCATCCTGCCCGATTCCTCTCCAGTGACCTCTCAGCTTTACTATCCGATGTCACAACGCCCCCGCGCCCGATTCGAAATCGCGGTGCGCGCGGCGGGCAACTCACCCGAGGCGCTGGTCTCGCTGGTCCGGACCGCCATGTCGGAGCTCGATCCGGATCTGCCGGTGAGGCGATTGAAGTCCGCGGACGCCATCATCCACCGGGCGAACTACCAACTCGGCGTGCTCCGCGACATGCTCATCTCCTTTGCCGTCCTCGGACTCGGTCTCGCCACGCTCGGCATTTATGGCGTGATCGC
>JAXMHM010000040.1:0-81153 GCA_046346755.1 Opitutaceae bacterium
CTCCATCAACCCGAAGCCCTCGTCGAACCATGAGTCGCCTGGTGATGATACTCAGCGCCGCCGTGCTTCTGGCAAGCTGCGCCACCAGGCCCTCCTCACTCACGAGCGCCGCGCATGTCGTTATCCCCGCCAGCCAGCTTCCGGGCACCCTCGGACAGCCGGGCTGGACACCCACGGACGCGCAAATCGCCGGCTGTGAAGCGGCCCTTGCCCACGCCCTCGCCCGGAAGCGCCTGGATCTGGGCACCTACTACCTGCGCCTCGGAGGGATCACCCGCGACGGCTCCCGCCGCCTGATCGGCATCGCCGCCGACAAGCGTGGGTGCAGTCCCGAGTTTCTGCTGCCTCCCTCGGAAAACAGGATCATTCTCCCGGCCTTCGGTGGCGGTGACGCCTACTTCCGATTCGAATATGACCTCGATCAGAACAAGCTGATGAAGCTCGAGTTCAACGCACCGCTTTAGCTCCGACCGGGCGAGCACCAAAAGAATCGAACCGCCTTTCAACCCCGGTTGAACAAAGATCCCGGAGTGACGGGACGAATTCGGGATACCCACAGCAATTCACTTTCCAGGAAACTACCCACATTCATGTAACCTGATTGTATCCGAGTCGATCAGTGTTCATCCGTGGTTCACCGCCATTCTCTAGGTTTCGAATCCTCATTGAAGCAAAATAATCCAAGCCGCGAGCGCCACGGCACCCACGGCTCCACCTGCTCCAAGGAGCGCGACACCCACCCGACCTGCCGGTGAAAGCGACTTCCAACGCCGCCCGCACCACGCGCCGAAGCGGCGGCAGCGGAGCTCGAACCAGTCCAGGCCTCGAGCGACGTGTCGGGACTCCGAGGCCAAGAGCACACACCCCACTCCGAAGAACACAAAGGCAGGTCCGGGAAGCACCGATAGAGCAAGTCCCACTGCCAGGGCGATGATGGCCGTCACTATGCTCACGATACGAATCCAGGGCGAGTTCCCCTTTCGATCGCGCCGTGCCCGGTCGTAGGCGGATTGGAAGCGCTCTCCTGGTTTGCCCGATTTCAGCACCCGCCACTTCCGTTTGAGTGAATTGACCATGGGACGCGGTGTGATCCAACAGAATCGATCCTAGTCTGCCTTTGCCTGATCAGCAGGAGCGGGCGACAGGTTTCGGTGCCTTCGCAGGTGCCAGACGATGACCGCGCACACCGCCAACTTCACCGCGTAGACAGTGATGAGAACCATCAACTGGCGTTGGTCCGGGTCGCTCGTCCAGTCTCCGAGCAGAATTGTCACATAGGAACGGGCGACATAGACGGGCAGACAGACCCAGAAGTAGGTCGCCAACCGGACGTCCGTCAGAGCGAGCAGGTAGTTACGGGCAAAATAGGGTATGCCGGGAACGAGCGCGGCCAGCACGCAGACCCAGGCGTGCTCGCTGGGCAACAGGCGAGGCAGTCGGTAGCCGCGTCGCGAGAGCAGCCGCTCAATTCGGTCCCGCAGGAATCCCCGGGCGATCCAAAACGACATCAGCAAATGGAACGCGGTGAGTCCTACCACCACTGGGAATCCGGCAATGGGTCCAAAACGGGCCCCGACGACCAGATAGACGATCGCAATGGAGAACCCGCCGAGGGGAAGGACCGCCATGAAGACAATTGCCACCACCGGATTGATGCGAGCGATGGCATCGGTGATGGCACGCCCCTGGAAGCCGAAGTCACCCGATCTGACGAACGCAATCACCGCCACCAGCAGGATAGCGAAGGCAATTCCGCCCAACACAAAGCGGCGCCGCTTAAGCCTCGGGCGGCGGTCCGCCTTGGGCTCGGCTGGGATCACGGAGAGCATTTTCCTCACAGACCGCGGAAGCGAGCAAAGGTGCCGCAACCGAAGTCGCACAGCATCAGGAACCGCAGGCCCATCGATGGGTCCATGGGCTCAGGACGAACGTGCGGTCTTGCGTCACGGGACCCTCGGAGTCCGCATCCACCGCATGTTCTCCGTATTGAGAAGGACCCTTCTTCCGGCTCACGCCGCCTCCCGCCAGACCCGTCCCGCGAAAGAAAACGAGTCACGGCGTACGGTGAACTCAGGCAGGACTCGCTGGTGGCTGCTGGCCGGAGTAGTCGCATCCCTCGGGTTCTATTTTTGGCTGACTTCCGCCCGAAATTTAGAACTCCCGTACGAGACAAGTGCCTATGGTCCTGGCTCAGCGGAGTTTTCCGCTGCCCTCGGTCCGCTGCTGGGAGCGGACTACTCGCGGGGAAACTCGGCCACAGTGCTCGTCAATGGAGACCAGTTCTTTCCCGCAATGCTGGAAGCCGTGCGGGAGGCAAAGAAGACCATTACGTTTGAAACTTACATCTGGGCGCCAGGAAAAATCAGCGATGCCTTCATCGAGGCACTAAGCGAACGCGCGCGCGCCGGCGTAAAGGTGCATGTCATCATCGACGGGATGGGTACACTGAAGTTTCGGCACGAAGACCGCCGGCGGATGGAAGACGCAGGAATCGAACTGCTCAAGTACGGCCGGGAACATTGGTATCAGGTCAAACCCAACATCATGCACCGGACCCATCGAAAGTTGCTGATCGTCGATGGCCGGGTCGGCTTTACCGGGGGGATGTGCATCGATGATCGCTGGATGGGCGATGCGGACTCGGCGAAAGTCTGGCGCGAGACGCAGGTGAGAATGGAAGGCCCGGTCGTGCTGCAGATGCAGGCGGTGTTTGCGACGAACTGGCTGCAGACGTGTTCGCGGCTGCTCATCGGACCTGACTATTTTCCAGCGCCCGCGGCCAGCGGACCGAGCCTGGCCCAGTGCATCAAGAGCGGCCCCGGCGAAGGGCAGGAATCGATGCGTCTGAGCTACCTGGCCGCCATTGCCGCCGCCCAGAAGACCATCGACATCGCCAACGCCTATTTCGTGCCTGACGATCTTTCCATCGCCACGCTCCTGGAGGCCCGCAAACGCGGCGTACGGGTGCGGATCATCGTGCCTGCAATCAACGACTCGCGGATTGGCCGGGCTGTGTCACGTTCGCGTTGGGGAAAATTACTCGCCGCCGGGGTCGAACTCCACGAGTTCCAACCCGCCATGTTTCACGCCAAAACCATGGTGGTGGACGGGGTGTTGGCGACCATCGGCTCGGCGAATTTCGACAATCGGTCCTTCAGCATCAACGATGAGGCGGCAGTGAACATCATTGACCGAGAGTTCGGACGGGAACAGGTGGCGGTGTTCGAGCGCGATCTCAAGCAAAGCCGGCCGGTCGACCCGGCTGCGTTTCGGAATCGCGCGGTCTATATTCGTGTATTCGACCACCTGTGCGGGTTACTTCGCTCGCAGTTCTGAAAGCCGGTTTCGTGGGCCATCCATCGACGCGATCTCGGTCCACTGGCCCCCAATCGAGCACCGGAGCATGCGGAAGCCCGCTCTCCTGCACGGCTGACGATGGCGGGGCCTGTCCCTCCTAGGGGGAAGCTGGCCGGTAGGCATCCACCCGCTTAAAGTCCGACCACTCGAACTCCATCCGCTCACCTAGTTTGGAGAGCGCCACTCGGGCGGTGCCGGAAGGCTGGTCGCCATTCGACGCCCGCGCTTCATCGGATCGCGATGAGTCGTCCCCTGAGGGCGTGGCAAAGTCAAACGCGAGGTCGAAATCGACATCGGTGACCCTCGCCAGACCCAAGGCCACCCGCATCGGATCGCGCAGGCCGGCGGTGATGCGCTCAATCGTGTGACTCGTTCGTCCGACCGTGATCAACAGGATCAGCTTCTCCGTTTGCACGAGCCGCGCGGCCTCAGGCCGAACCGCCACCGCGTAGGTAACGGCCTGTTCCCCCTCGGCGTGGACGGTGGCACGGGCCAGATCGAGCAGATCGGCAGGGCCCTTGTTGGCTCGTTTGCGCGGTTTACGGTTTTTTCTGTATTCGATGTCGTTTCGCTGTTTGTCGGTCGGCGGCTTTCCATCAACCTGCAGCAAATGCCAGCGTTGCGCATCGGGCAGCGAGGGATCGTACCGCTCAAGTCGCTCTTCGTGAACACTCCCGTCATCATTCAGGATCCGGGTCCGCTGAGTCAGAGCAATCTCGTCCTTTCCGCTAGTCCAATGGTCGACCGCCTCCTGCAAGAGCGGAGGGGCGGCAGCCGGCAGCACTCCAGGCACGAGGGCTGCAAACAACCCGAGGAAAAGGACGGCAATGCGGCAACCCATGGGATACAGCTAGACCGACGATCCCGCTGCGGGTTCACGACACAGGCGAAGTCGGGAACATTCAGTCGAAGGATCTGAGCCCCTCTCTCCATGGCCAAGACCCTAATTATCTTAGGTGAGTACAATCCCGATTGGGAAACTCACCGTGCCACGGATGCTGCGATTGAGCATTCGAGCAGGCTCGTCGGTTGCGCGGTAGAGGCGCAATGGCATTCAACCTCGACCCTCACACGCAGGCAAATGGAGGCGGCCGGTGGTTTCTGGATCGCCACAGGCGCACCCTATCGATCCCTCGACACGGCTCTGGATGTCATCCGGCATGCCCGGGAGCACCAGGTGCCCTGCCTTGGAACGTGTCAGGGGTTCCAGCACATCATGCTAGAATTTGCACAGGCGTATCTGGGAATTACCCACCCCGTCCACGCCGAATACGACCCTGACGCGCCGCGTCCCTTCATCTCCGAGCTGTCCTGCTCCTTGAGAGGACAGGAGTCGGAAGTCACCCTGCTCGACGGCAGTTTGGCATCGAGGTGGTATGGCACCTCCCGCGCGACGGAACGCTACTACTGCCGCTTCGGGATCGCGCCCGACTATGTCGCCGCCGTCCGCGCCGGTCCGGTTCGCGTGTCGGGCGTTGGTTCCGACGGTGAGATTCGCATCGTCGAATATCCACACCATCGGTTCATGGTTGGAACCCTATTTGTTCCACAGGCACGCTCCCAGCCGGACCAACCGCATCCCCTGGTGAATGCATTCCTGCGGAGCATCGCAGCGGTCCAATAAGGCAGGATCCTTGCGAGAAGCGCCCAGCTTTAGGGCGCCAAGGGCGGTTAAGAATTTACCTCCACGGCTCCGTGTCGGATTGCGGTTCGCATTGAAGGGTGGACGGTCTTGGGCAGCCTCACGGCCTCCATGGCTGGCGAGCGTCGTCAGCCGGCAAGCACCTTCCCTCGTTCCCTATGACCAATCCCTCTGAACCCACTATCCTCCTGCTCCGCGCGGCCTATGCGGCTTTCAATGCCCGGGACATCGATGCCGCCCTCGCCACGATGACCCCCGATGTCGCCTGGCCAAGAGCCTTCAAGGGAGGTTTTGTCCGCGGGCCCGAGGCCATTCGAGCGTACTGGACGGAGCAATGGGGCGAGATCGACCCACACGTAAGGCCGGTGACCTTCCACCCGGACGAGGCCGGACGGATCCTGGTCGACGTCCATCAGGTCGTGCGTGACTTGACCGGAACTGTCCTCGCCGACGAACACGTGGGCCATCGATTCACCCTGGCGCAGGGTTTGATCCAAACCATGGAAGTCGTGCCAATCCCCCTTCCTGACTCAGCCGCCGGGAGCGATTGATCGATGCGTTGCTGGGGAGAAGCCAAACGTCATCCCTCGAGCCTGTGATCGCGAGGCATAAACCGCCAAGCACGGTTTATCGCGCACCTTCGATGGAACGTCTCCCCCATCCATGAGTCCTACGAAACACTCCGGGGCGTCGCGCTCCCTCGACGGACTGATGAAGAAGACCTCGGCCAGACCGTGAAACTCGTCTCGATCTACCTGCTCTTCGTACTCTGCAGCACTGCCCAACCTGCATCCGACGAGAAAATCGCCGAGGTCTTTAGGGTCTTCAATCTGGAGTCGGCCATCCAGGGACGCGTCGGGAAGTTGGACCATGAGTTGCTCTTCCCCCAGGATTGGCTGCTCAAGGAGAAGCTGGAACGGCTGAATGCGGCCCTCTTTCAGTCTCACGCTGCGGACGAAAAAGCCCTGTCACTCTTGCTCTCGAGAGCACTGTCAGAACGTGCTCGATACCGGGCAATACGGGCGAAAATCATCCGGGACCACTTTTCGGTGGAGGCGGTCCGGGCACGTCTCATTTCGTGGTTGAAATCGTCCACCGACGCTTCGCTCCAGGTGTTGATCGATGCAGCCAAGGATCCGCGTTGCCTAACCGGCCCGGCGACCGTGTACTTACAACTGGTGAATCATCCGTTCTCCGAGATAGCGGAATCGGTCCAGCTCCAGCTTCCAGAAGTTCAGAAGTGGGAACCACCTGCTTCGAAGCAGCCCCCTTCACCGGGTCGACGAATGGACAAAGGCTCCCTCCCTTGACGCGGATAGGTGACTTACGTCTTGTCCCCCGGCTCTTCGTGGTGATGGGGTTCATGCCGTACCTTCCGAAACGGGACATGTCTCCACGTTTCGCGCACACCCCAGCCCCCGAGTCCCAAGGCTCCCACACCCAGCGCGCCATAGAGGCCGATGGAGAACCAGAACTTCACTGGCTCCGGCTGGCGTTGGACAGCCCGGCTGTGCGACGCCACCTTGCCCGGAAACACGGTCTCGCCACGGGTGAGCCCCCGCTGTACGAACCAAAAGAGTCCGACTGCGAGGGCGAGGAAGAAGGCTGAGAGAAGCGCCAGCAGGGTGTAGGAACCGTCTCGAGGGGAGGTTCGTTTCGACGCGGGCGGTATCCAACCTTCGCGCACCAGGGTGGTCGCACCCGGATTCGCCGCACCGTCGGAAACAGGGGTGGTGACATCCTGATACTCGTAGTCAGGAGGGTTGAACCGGGATTTGATCCGCGCAAGGATCTCGTCGCGTCGTCCCCTCGCCCACTCCGGGCCGACCCGCCAGGCCGCCGGAGAGGGCACGTAGATCACATGATGCGTCCGTCCCATCAGCATCTCACCCTGAATCTCCAGGCGCCGCCATTCGCCACCGCCCCACTCTTCATAAAACATCGCGTCGCGCCCAAGGTGCCCCACCCGCCAGCTGGCGCCGCCATCTGGGTCACGCGATGGAAAAGGTGCGGGCGCAGCCGAGGAGGTCTCCGGCATGGCTCGAGGTGACGATGGCGATCCTGGCGGGAGCCCCGCGCCCGCGATCAGCCCAAATTCACGACGGGTCGATCGGGCCAGCAGGACCACCAGTGCGGCCACGCAGGGCACGATGATGGGAAGGGAGTAGACGGCTTTCGAGGCGAGCACGGTGGTACGCACCCCTTCGGCAGACACGGTGACGGTGTCCTCCCGGGGCCCGCGGGCCCAACCGACGCCCTGGGCGATGGTGATCCCAGCCAGCACGACCACGAGGTAAAGGTAAGCCCAGCGCTTGCGGCGAAGCAGTCCGATGCCCGCGATCAGGGTCATCGGAGGCCCTCCGATCACCTGAAGGCCGCCGAAAAATTCGGCGTTCGCCGTGCCATAGCTGCCCGCCATCACCATGAGCAGCGATATCAGGCTGACGGGGATGGCCAGGGCACTCAGTCCGATCACCACCCACGCCAATACCGTGACCCTGGGCGATCGCAGCCGGCCGGCCGCGGCCGCCGGTGCCTCCCCTCCCGCGACACTGAACGAGTCCCTGTTGCCCATGCTTCCACGCCACCCACCGCCACGGATCAGGCAAGCCTTGAATCGCGAGGCGACCGGATTCGGGCGGCCCTCCCGCCGGCCCGCCGGCCTGACGAGAGCTCCGCACTGCGGGCGCCAGGCGAGAAGCACCGGAGCCAAGTTTGCGCTAGAGCAGGATGAGGCTGAGCATGAAAACGGCCGAGATGCCGGTCAAACCGGCGATGGCCGACGCCACGGTGACGAGCCGGTAGCCCTGCGACACCGAGAGGCCTGACATCTGGGTGATCACCCAGAAGTAGCTGTCGTTGACATGCGACACCATCATGGCACCCGAGGCGATCGCCAGCGTAGCAAGAGCCGGGCCCATGCCCGTTGACAAGCCCATGGAGGGCAGCAGGTGTGACACCAGAGAAGCCGTAGTGATCATGGCCACCGTCGAGGATCCGATCGCGGTTTTCAGCCCCACCGCGACAATAAAAGGCAGCAGGATGCTGAACCCACCGAGGTTCATCGACGCCAGCCCATCACCGATCAGCTTGGCCATGGGCGTTTCCCTCAGCACACCGCCCAGCGCCCCGCCTGCGGCCGTGATGAGGATGATGGTGCCGGCATCCCGCAGTCCCTCCCCACACCAGTTTCCAAACGTCTCCAACCCGTGCCGGCGCACGACAAACCAGACGAGGAGCACACCCAGGATGAGCGCGGTATTGGGGTCGCCCAGCAGGCCGAACGCCACCCGCAGGGTCCCGTCACCGAGCGGCCGGCTGGGAAGGTCCGCAATCGACTTCAGGGCGATCAGCAGCACGGGAAAGAAGATCGGCGTGAAAGCGGAGACCGGCCCGTAGCTTGGGGTATCCGAAGTCCCCTCACTGGTCGACTCCGCGCGCCCACTCCCGTGCGGGTCGACAAAGATGCGGCGGCCCATGAACTGGGCGTAGGCATAGGTCGTGGCCACGATGGGGATGGTGATGAGCAGTCCGAGCAGAATGACCGTGCCGATGTCGGCGCGCAATTCACCGGCGGTGGCGATCGGTCCCGGCGTTGGCGGCACCAGGCAGTGCGTGGAGTAGAGCCCCATGCTCAGCGCCACCGCAAACGCCGCGAGCGAGACCCCGGTCTGGCGGGCAAGCGAACGTGTCAACGGTGACAGAATGACGTAGCCGGAGTCGCAGAACACCGGTATCGACACCAGCGCCCCTGTGCAGGACATGGCGAGCACCGAGCGGGACCGTCCAATCAGGCGCAGCATGGCATTCGCCATCACGATCGCGCAGCCGCTCTTTTCCAGCACCATGCCGATGATGCAGCCGCAGGCGATGACGATGCCGATGTAGCTGATCGTCTTTCCGAAACCACCGGTCAGCGCCGCGATGGTCTGCGTCGGCGACAACCCCCCGCAGAACCCCATGCCGTAGGCGGTGAGAATCAGCGCCAGGAACGGGTGCATCTTGAATCGGGTCGTGGCGACGACGATGAAGGCGATACCGACCGCCAGGGCGGCAAACAGCAGGGGTCCGTTGAGCATGTCAGGGAAGTTCGAGGTGACGCGACGACCCGACACTTGGATCCGAAAGGGATCCCCGTGTCAGCGACAACCGACGCGACGCCGCGGTTCGATCAGAGATTGAAATTCACGCCCACGTTGGCGTTCCAGGAGTAGATCTCGAAACCGTTCGAGCGGGAGGGAACGCCATGAAACGAACGCAGCGGCTCCTCGTTAAGGTTGAGAAACTCGGCGAAGACCCGGAAGCGCGCATTGATGCGATAGCTGACCTTGGCATCGAGGACACGACGGCGATCCGTGTAGCCATCATCCTCCGAAGTGGCACCGATGGACTCCAGGTAGTCGCTGTTGAAAGCGTACGCCAGCCGCGCCTCGAACCCATACTTCTCGTAGACCAGCGCGATATTTCCAATCTCGTCCGATTGCTTGAAGAAGGGGACCTCCGTCGCCCGCCCGAAGATCTTGGCCGACGAATCGGTGATCGTGTAGTTGAAGTTGATCCCCAGTCCGTCGAACGGGGCCGGCAGGGCGTTGAAAAACTGCTGGTAGTTGAACTCGATGCCGCTGATCTTGCCGCTGTCGGCGTTCTCCGGCTTGGAGATCGACAGGCGGGAGTAGGTGCGGCCGTTGTAGGTCACGTTGTTGAGCACGGTGGAGCTGCCGTAGACCGGGTTGTCGATCCGCTTGTGGAAAACGCCGACCGAAACAATGCCGGCGTTCTTCAGGTAGTACTCCACGGTCGCATCGAAATTCATCGATTCGTACGGCTTCAAGTTCGGGTTGCCCGAGGTCAATCCGCCCTCAAACACGCCACCGCCCAGATCGACATCGTCGAGCGTGTTCCGCGGCGCAAGATCGGTGTAGTTCGTGCGTCCGAAGGTGTTGGTCCAGGCAGCGCGCACCAGGAGCCGCTCGTTCAGACGCGAGGTGAAGTGCAGCCCGGGCAGAACCTGAGTGTAATCATTGCCCAGTGACAGCTTGTTCGGCACGCCGTTGCGGACCTCGAAGCCCGCGTAGGTCGCATCGGTGCGCTCCGCCCGCACGCCGCCCAGCAGGGTATTGCGGGCCGTGAGTTGGACGCTTGCCATGGCATACGCGGAGGTCACTTCCTCGGTCCCGTCGAAATCCGCGGTGATCGAGTTGGAAATCGAGGTGGCCGCATCATAGGCGAACCTCCCTGGATTGGCGGCGTAGAAGGCCTTCAGTCCCTCGAGGTTGATGGTCGGTCCCAGCCGGTAACGGCCATCCATGAAATTCGACGGTTCGGTCCCGAAAAGTCCGGCCTGACCGAGGGTGAACGCATTCGCGGCGCCCGAGGCCAGGTTGTAGTTGATGTTCTGGCGATCCTGCGTCTTTTCGCTGCGGACAAACTTGGCGCCCACCTTCCAGAATCCCGGCTTGGTGCCCCAGGTGACGTCACGACGCACATCCATCTGCGCCGAGGTCACGTCTTCCTGCTCCTGATCGGTGCGGAAGCGCACGCGACGGAAGGGATAGGTCGTGGGGTCGTAGTAGGCCGCATTGGGGGTAATGATCGGGATCTCACCACCCAGGACATAAGTGTTTGGATACGCCCCCGCGGCCGAACGGAACTCCCAGTCGACGCGCCGTGGGGTCCGCCGTTCGCCGGTGCTCATTCCGAGCAGCCAGTCGAGCCGGATCTGGGACGCCAGTTCGTGTTTCCCGCCCACCGACACAGCGGAAATGATGCCCTGTTGCTTGTAATCGCGAAACTCCCGAGTCGAACGGCCCTGGCTATTGGTGCCGCTGGTGGCCGTCTGGTTGGTGAGGTTGCCCAGACGGAAGTTGAAGCCGCCCTTCTGCCGTCCTTCCTCGTCGGTAAATTCGTTGTAGTTGACCCGGAAGTGAAGCTGGTGATCGGCCGAGGGGCGGAATTCGAGACCGACATTGGCGCCAAGGCGCTCGCGCTCGATGTGGTAGTCAAACGATTCCTGCGTTTGCGGCAGGTAGAATCCGTTCTGTCGAACCCAGTCGATCGCATCCGAAGTCTGGGAGGCGAATTCGCGGTACGAATAGCTGCCACCCGCAATGATGCCCCACCGCTTGCCGGCGTCCAGGACCCGACCGTAGGTGAGGTTGCCGCCGTGCCATCCCCAGTTTTCTGCGAAGTGGTTGTAGCCCTTGCTCAGGGAGCCGAAGAGGAACGGCTCGTCCCGGTCGAAGGCACTCTGGGTGACAATATTCACCGAACCACCGATCGCATTGTGATCGAGATCAGGCGTCACCGCCTTGACCACTTCAAGCCGAGCGATGAGGTCGGCCGGCACCGAGTCCATCGCCAATCCGCGCCTTCCCTGCTCCGCCGGAGACCCGATCGTCTGCCCGTTGAGCGTCACATTGTTGAGTGCGGCGTCGATGCCGCGCACCACGATGAAGCGTCCCTCGCCCTGGTCGATCTCAAGCGAGACGCCCGGCACCCGTCGCAGCGCCTCCGCCGCATTTCCGTCAGGGAACTTGCCCACCGCATCCGCCGAGACGGCGTCCATGATATTGTCGGCCGAACGCTTCTGCTGCAGCGCCCGCGCCTGCCCCTCCCGGGCTCCCTCGACCACGAAGTTGGCCAGTTTGACCACCTCGCCGCCAAGCACGATCTCAACCGCATTCTCGCCGGCTTCCGTGACCGTGACCGACTGACGGACGTCGTTGTAGCCCAGATACGAAACAACCACGGTGTACGACCCGGCGGGAATGCCGCCAAAACTGAAGGCGCCTCCGGCCTCGGAGGTCGCCGTGCGGCCCAGCTCCGAGATCGTCACGGTGGCGCCGTAGAGGAGCGAATTGGTATTGGAGTCACGGACACGGCCCGTGAGGGAGGCGGCTTGAGCCGCCACGGAGAGGACAACGCTCGCGCAAAGGCAAAACGCGGACAGACGCAGAAATCCAGGCATGACGTCGTGGGGTTGGGGTTGACTGCTACGAACCTGCGCTAGTCAGAAACTCCAATATTCTTCCCATGTCAATTCCCGGTGTGGCACCAGCTGCTCCTTGCCCTAACTTAGTTTAACCATCTGCCCTGCAATATTTAAACGCATTAACCTCATCGAACTCCAATGAAATTCAGCAGCCAATGGATCCATTTTCCCAAGCAGATCGGTAACACTGTCGATCAGGGGCGGTCGGCGGAGCCGACGGTGCAGGTGGAGGGTCACGCCCCCTACAAGGCCTTGAGCTGAAGGGAGGCGGTGTGGTTTTCGGCCGCCTCGGTGAGGTTGACCACACCCAGCAATTGCCCGGCGAAGAGGACCATGAATCGCTCCGGATAGGGCGTGAGTTTGAGCTCCACGCACAAGCCGGCGAAGGCGCGGCCCACATGGATCAGACGGCGGTGAAACGTGAAGATGCCCTTTTCGGAGACGAGCCGCACGTCTGAACCGGGCAGGTATGCAGGCGGCAGGACCTGTCCGGGAAAGACCCGCAGGCTCGGACGGTAAAGGGAAATCGGGCTTCGCCGCTGCAGGGCCTCCTGCTTGCCCCCGAAGTTATGCTGCTCGCGGATTCGATGCAGGAGGACCCGCGCCTCCGCGGCATTGAGCCGGGCCGCCGCCTGGGTGAATGCGGCGAACGGGTCCAGTCCCGTGGTGCGATCGGCGAGTGCGCCGCGTTGATAGGCCGGAAGCGCAGCGAGGCTGGCTGCGAGGCGACGCTGCTCTTCGCCGCCAGGGGAAGCGGGCTCGTCGAGCCCGAATTCCACCACCACACCCAATCGCATCAACCAGACCGTCAGGGGCGTGTGCAGCCTGCAGGGAGCGGCCCCGACCAACGAGGGCCCGCCGGGCACCTGGATGCGCCAGGGGAGCCCGTTGCGATGGAAGAGTTCGCTGACGAAGGAATCCAGCGCTTCATCCCGCCGGTGAGCCAGCAGAGTCGCGCCCACCAGGAAGCCGGTCGTGGTGTCCCGCACCATCACCGGCGTGGTCAGCGTACCGTCCGACAGCCGGACCTCCACGCCAAATTGTACGGTCCAGCGATAGTTGGGCTCAAATCGCTGCGCATCCGGGCCGAGCGCCTGCAGGCGCGCGGTGGCGTCGTCGCGCTGACGCCGCAGAATCAGGTCGATAGTGCTGGGTGCAGGCAGCGGCGTCACTCCCCGGGACGCCAGTTCGGTGCGCAGACGCTGGCCGCTCCAATCGGGATGCTCCCGCCGCAATGACAGCACGGCGTCGACCACCGCGTCGGGCGTACGCCGGGGACTCGACTTCGGACGGCGGCTGAGCTGCTGCAGACCGGCCTCGCCGGCCAGGCGGAAGCGCTTCAGCCACTTGTAGCCGGTCTTTCGACTGACGCCGAAGCGCGCGCAGAGCGCCACAAAGGGCTCATCGCGTTTTTCCGCCATCTCGACAAATTCGCGCCACACGGGGGAGAGGCTTTTCGCCGACGCCCCGGCCGTGTCAAGCCGACACCTCGGCGCACAAGCCGCTTTCACGTCATCTCCTGACGCAATCAACCATGGGTGGCTTCCTTGAGTTCGAAGAACGTCCGACGTAGTTGAATTTCGAACTCGGCCATCTTGAACCCGGGGAAAAGCCGTGGACGGATGGCGGTCCAGGCGAGCGTCTGCTCGACCGCTGGAGCGCTCCGTTCGGTGGGATCGCCGCAAGAGCCAATATGATGATACAGACAGAGTTCCCGAGCGAGCGCCACGGCACAGACCAGTTCTCCGACCTCGCCGGCCTCCGCTTCGAGCGGACGCTCCACGAATCGAATGACGGCACAGCATCGCTCCGGCAGCCCCAGGCGACGAGCCAGTCGCTCGCCGAGATCGCGGGTGTCACACCGCAGGTAACGTCGCTCCGCTTCGTGCAGTGAAACCCGATGGTCGCGCGCATGGCGGACCGTCGCCTCCACCGCGTAGGGGTGCAGGTGGGCGAGAACGAGCTTGCCGATGTCATGCATCAGCCCGGCCTGGTAGGCCACACTCGCGGCATTCTTGAATTGCAGGTACTCGCAGATGACGCGTGACAGCCGACCCACGCCGACTTGAAAACGCCAAAACTGGGGCCACGTCAGCGGGGGGACGAAGAATGACTCCTCCTTCGCGGACGGGATTTGTTTGGCGAGGGTGGCCAGGCGTTCGCTGCCGAGGAGGCTGACCGCACCGGCCAGGTCCTCGATGGTGGTCATGGCGTCATGCTTAAGCTGGTTGGCGGCCATCAGGACCGTGCAGGCCAGGCCGGGGTCCTGATCGACCAAGTCCACCACCTGCTGCAGGTGACTGCCCGTGCGGTCCGCCGCCATCTGGAACGCAGCCAGGACCGTGTCGATCACCGGACAGGCGGCCAGCTTGTCGGTCTCGGCCTCCAGTACACCCTCGGGGACAAGCGGACCGCCTCGGATGACATCGGCATCGAGCCACTGGGCGTGACGCTGTGCTTCTTCGGCAGCGTGGCGATCGTCCTCTCCAAAGCCCGTGGCCCTCAGCATGCCCGGGTGTAGATGGTCAAAGATCAGCTGCCCCATCCACGCGAAATCCTTCTCCGCCCAGCGCAGCAGCGACCAGTCCCCCCGTTCCGCCCCCGCGCGGAGCACCGCCAGGTATTCAGCGACCGCCCACACGCCGGCTTCCTCGGCCTTTTCGCTCAACGCCAGCACCTGGCGCAGCACCTCCGCGTGGGCGGGATGCTCCTCCGCCGCCTGCGCCGCAAAGCTCCGGCCGGTCGGCTCCATCAAGCCCTCCAGTTCCACCCGCCGACGCTTCAGCTCCGAGGGGTCGAGCTGCAACTGGGCGCAAAACGACTTCTCCTCCTCAAAGTGCATCGACCGCCATGGCACACGCAGCGCTTTTTCAAGTTCGCGGTAAATCACATCCTCGCGGTACGGCTTGACGAGGTAGTTCTGCACACCGGTGGCAAGCACCGCCTTGACCACCTTGGGATCCGCCACCGACGTGTAGACGATCAACGGCACCTTTTTCAGCAGCGGATCCGCCCGGATGCGCTGGAGCAGTCGCACGCCATTTTCACCGGGGAGCGTCAACTCGAGCACCACCAGGTCGAACGCCACAAACTCCCGAAGCAGGCGCCACGCCTCCTCGGCCGTGCCCGCCACGGCGCATCGGTGCGAGCCGCGACTCAGCATGCCCCGGAGAGCACGGTGCGCGACTTCATTGGAATCCACCAGGAGTAGGTTGGCCACAGGGTAAAGCGTCGGGGAGACGGGGAACGCGGCAAAACTCTCAGTCCCTCCCTCCGCGCGCAAGGCGGGAGTAGGGCAAAACTCCCCTGGATTCGTGCTCGTACGGCCGCGACCGCGCATGCGCGTCAACTTAAGCTTGATCCAAGGTCGGCGATTGGTGGAGGTGGGGTCGCCGACCCCGCGGGGATTGGCGTCGCGTGAAGAAATCGGACCACGGAGGCGGGACCGGTCGGTCCTGTCGCGGTCCCGCAGTCGCGGGACGGGACCACCTCCATCAGAACCGCTGCGATTTCCCAGGTCCGGTCCTTAGGTTGACGCGCATGCGCGACCGCGGGACCACCTAGCCAGCGATCGATCGGAGGGCCTCAACGAATGCGTCGACCTCGGCCACGGAGGAGGGCAAGCCGGGCGTCACCCTCACACCACGGATGACGGGGTGGTGGACGGCATTCACGAAGATCCGGTGCCCCTCCAGCAAACGCCGGACCACCGTCTCCGGTTCCATTCCTTCCACCGCAAAGGTCCCGATTGCCCCGTGGCGGGTGGGATCGGACGGGGTGAGGAGCTTCACTCGCGGAAGCGATCGGGCCTGGCTCGTCCACCGGCGCTGCAGCAGGTTCATCCGGGCCTGTTTGACCGCGGTGCCAATCGACTCGTGCCAGCGAATCGCTTCGCGCAGGCCGCGGTGCGCCGAGTCGGGACGGTTACCGAAGTGCTCCAGTTTGCGAATGTTGGTCACCGGCAGACGCGTATCCGGAAACAACGGCTGCAGCGCTTCGATCCGGTCGCGACGGACAAACAGGAGCCCGGTGCCCAGGGGGGCCCCGAGCCACTTGTGCAGGCTCGACCCAAGGTAGTCGCAGTCGAGGTCCTTCACCGTGTACGCCAGTTGCCCGAAGGAGTGAGCGGCATCCACAATGACCTGAAGGCGGTGACGCCGCGCCATCTCAGCCACCGCCCGCACGGGTACCACCTGCCCCGTATGATTGATGACGTGGGTGATGACGATGGCTCGGGTTCTCGGAGTCACGGCCGCTTCATAACACCGCACCACCTCGTCATCGTTTTGCGGGTGCAAGGGCAACCGCGCCATCTGCGCCACCAGACCCTCGGTCCGGGCGCGCTGCTCGATCGCCTCGACCACGCTGGGGTAATCCTGATCGGAGTGCACGATGCCATCGCCCGACACGAGGGGAAGTCCCCGGATAACAATGGCAAGCGCCTCGGTGGCATTCCGGGTCAGGATGACTTCCTCCGGATCCGCCCCCGCCACCCGGGCCAGGTCGATCCGTGCCGCTTCGCGTTCGGCATTCATCTCACCTCGCTTGTAGTGGGCACCCCGAAGCTGTCCCTGCCGCATCGCCTCCATTTCCGCTGCAAGCACCCGGTTCGCGCCCGGATGGTACCAGCCGTACTCGAGCTGGATGAAATCGGTGGGAATGGTGTAAGCCTCGCGAACCGTTCGCCAATACGCCTCGTCTGCCGCCCTCGCCTCCGGTGACGCCAGTAGTCCTTTTCCAGAGGGGTCTTGGGTGGAAGCGGAGGTACCCGGTTGGCAATTGTCCATCCCTCCAGATTCCTGCAAACCCGAGTCCGAGACCACTCCGAACCACCGGAAGGACCGGTACAGCCACGAGCTTACTTTGCAACACAGAGCGATTTGCGCAATTCGATGCGCTGCGTCGCGCCCGGCATCGGAAAGTTTCCTAGTTGTCGATATTTCCGTGTAGAAATTTCCGCCGCGACCGATTGCGGCTTGGACTATGATTGTCGCGACACCTGAACGCATCAGCGAGATAGCGGATACATTGGTAGAACGTATCCAACACTCCATCCGGAGCATCACGGAAATCACGCTTCAGACGCGAATTCTCTCGGTCAACGCCCAGATCGAGGCGGGCCGGGCGGGCAGTGCCGGCGGGTCGTTCCGGATCGTCGGCCAGGAAATGGTGGTCCTCTCCGAACGCACCAAGGCGGCGGCGGAACGGATCGAGCAGGACACCCATCAACCGGTCCGGGAACTGGCGGATATCAGCCGGACCCTCGCGACCCATGTCCGTGGCACGCGTCTGTGCGACTTGGCGCGCACCAACATCGATTTGATTGACCGGAACTTGTACGAGCGCTCCTGCGACGTACGCTGGTGGGCCACCGATGGCGCGGCGGTCGACGCCCTCGCCTCGAACGATCCCGCAAAACTGCGCCACGCCAGCCGCCGCCTCGGGGTGATTCTCAAGGCGTACACGGTCTACTTTGACATCGTGCTCGCTGATCTCAACGGGCGGATCGTCGCGAATGGCCGCCCGGAAACCTACGCCAGTGTGGGACAGCACCAGGCCGGCGAACCCTGGTTCGAGAATGCCCTGAAAACGGCCCACGGAGATGAATTCGGCTTTCAGAGCGCACACCGCTCGTCCCTGGTCAACCAGCAGCCTGCCTTGGTCTACTCCTGCAAAGTCTGCCAGGGGGGTGATGCCCGCGGCAAACCCGTCGGCGTGCTCGGGGTCGTATTCAACTGGGACGGTTTGGCGAAGAAGATCATCGACGAAACCCCGCTCGAGCCCGAGCAGCAGGCGCGGACGCAGGTGTGCATCACCGACTCCACCGGCGCCATCCTTGTCGGATCGCGGGCCATCGCCGGAGAAAAGACCCTCGTCTTGCCGGGGCTGGACAAGCTCATGGCGGAAAAGAAGAACAGCACGATGCTCAAGGTGAACGGGCGCAACCTGCTGGTCGCTCACGCCCAGTCTCCCGGCTTTGAGACTTACCGGACCGGCTGGCACTCCTTCATCATCGAGACACTCGCCAGTTAGCGGGGTTTGCGCACGCAGCGGGATTCGATCGCAGCCTGCCGGCGGCTTGGCCCGCCCGGGGTGAGACCCGAGCCAACGGCTCGCCGGTCGAGTGAACGTCTCGGGAAACAAGTCGACGCCGCGACCGACCGGCTTCACCGTCTGGAGGTGATTCCGCTGCACCCCCTTGCATGGATCGTGATGGTGGTCGGTCTGGCTGCGCCGGTCGGAAAGGCAGGCGCACAGGGGCCGCTTCCCACGACCGTGAACCCTGCGGCCACTCCGGGGCAGGTCTGGAAACACCCGGCGGAGTGGTATCCCGCCTCGGTCCAGCGCTGGTTTGAGGCGCTGCCTCCGGCACTGCGCTACTCGGAACCGCGGTTCCGCAAAGGAGACGACCCGGCCTGGTCCGCCCCGAACCTGGACGACTCGGCCTGGGAGCGGCGCGGCCTGCTCCAGATTCCGTCCCGAACCGGTATCCACTGGATTCGATTTCGAGTTCGAATGGGAAACGAGGGACTGGAACCACCCCCCTCCGGGATCATGGTGACCAGCCTGCAGGCCTACGACCTGTACTGGGACGGCGTGCTCCTGGGCAGTTCCGGCGTTCCGGGCGCGACCCGTGAAGCCGAGCAGGTGGGGCGGGTCGACCAGTGGTTCTCCATTCCCACCCCACTGTGTGGCGCCGGCGAGCATGTTGTCGCCCTCCGCGCCTCCAGCTATCGCGTGGGTTTTCCCAACACCACCTCCGGACTGCGTTTGATGATGGACTCGCCGTCCGTGCTTCAGGGCATTGCCTTGCGCGAGGCGTTCGTTCCCACGCTGGCAGCCGGGGCCTTGTTCATGATCGGCCTGACCAGCCTGATTCTCTGGGCGCTGGCCGCCCACCGCACACCTCTGATACTCCTCGGCGGTCTCTGTTTCGCGGACTCCTTGATGCAGGGAATCCAAGCCGTGCGGTGGTTTTTCCACTACCCGGCCGACTGGCACTATCCCGCCTACTTCGTCATGACCACATTCGTGGCCGTGCAGGGCCTGCTGACCCTGGCGTTCGCAATCGCGCACTTCCGAGTCCCGCGAGGAGGATGGCTCATGCTTGCCCTGGGACTGCTGCTCGCGGCCGTGGCGGCGTTCAATCCGGACCGACTGATCGGGGTGAGGCTGCTCGCCGCCGGCATCGTCGCGAACCTGATCACAGCCATGTGGGCCGTCGGATACCAGCGTCGCGGGGCCTGGCCGGCCGTACTCGGCATCCTGACCAGCGCGGTCCTCCTCGCCATGAGTCCCGAGGACTTCCGGGCAAACTTCTTTGTCACTTACTTCCCCACCCTCTGCGGCCTGATCTGTTCGCTGGCGATCACCCTCCGCGACGAACGCAGGGATGCGCGCGCCGTCGAGCTGGCCGCAGCTCGGCTCGAACTGGAATTGCTCAAAAAGAACATCCAGCCTCACTTCCTGCTCAACACCCTGGCCACGATCATCGAGACGATCGAACAGGAGCCCAAGACCGCCGTCGCCATGGTCGAATCACTCGCCGGTGAGTTTCGCATCCTTTCGCGCATCGCGGGAGAAAAACTCATCCCGCTCAGCCAGGAACTGGAACTGTGCCGTGCCCATCTCCGGGTGATGAGCCGGCGCCGCGGTGTGCACTGTGCGCTCACCACCACGGGCGTCGACGAGCAGGCGCCGGTGCCTCCCGCCCTGTTTCACACCTTGGTGGAAAACGGGCTCACCCACCTGCTGCCGCGCGATGGACATATTGACTTCGAACTGCTCGCCACGCAGGTCCCGGGCGCCACGCGCTACCGCCTGATCGCCCGCGGCGAACGTCAGCCGGACGACCCCGCCCGGGCGCATGCGCCGAGGGTCGGCACCGGGCTTCGCTACATCGAGGCACGCCTCGAGGAGAGTTTTCCGCAACGCTGGTCGCTGCGCAGCGAACCGACACCCGAGGGCTGGCAGACCACCCTCGAACTCAGCTCGCCGTTTGCGCTGAAGGGGGCTGGGGCATGAGGGTGCTCATCGTCGAGGACGAACCCATGCTCGCGCAGCGGCTGGAACGCTTCTGCCGCGAGCTGCTCGGCGACCGGCTGGAATCGGTGCGCCTCGCGGCCCAGTTTTCCGAAGCGAGCGCGCGTCTCGACGAGTCACCGATCGACGTGCTGTTCCTCGACCTGAATCTGCACGGACGCGATGGCATGGAACTCCTCAAGTCGAGCGTCGCGGGTTCGTTTCACACCATCATCGTCTCCGCCAACACCGACCAGGCGCTGCGGGCGTTCGAGTACGGGGTGATCGACTTTGTCCCGAAGCCTTTTTCGAAGGAGCGGGTCGCCCAGGCCCTGGCCCACGTGACCGAAAGGACCCGCCGCACCGCGGGTGCCACCAAGTACCTCGCCATTCGCAAGAGTGGAAAGGTGGACCTCATCGAGATCGACCGCGTGCTCTATGTTGAAGGGGCTGGCGCCTATGCCGAGCTGGTGCTTGAGGACGGCAAGCGCGCCCTGCACGACAAGACCCTGGATTCGCTGCACGCGCTGCTTCCCCCCGTGTTCGAACGCATTCACAAGAGTTTCGTGGTGCGCTGGAGCGCAGTGAAAACCCTGCACGTGCACGAGGGCAGCCAGTACGAAGCGGAGCTGCGCGGCGGGGTCCGGCTTCCGGTCGGCCGGACACGCTACAAGGAACTTCGCGAAAAGTACGGCTGACGGTCGGGGAGGCCCGGCCTCACCGGCCCGGCGAGTCGCGGCGCGGAGCCGCCCGTTCGGCCTCAAGGGTCAGGTTCAGCTCCGGCAGGCGGCCCGTTTCGAAAAACCGAAGCGTCGCCTGCGTGACCTGTCGCACGACCCGCGCCACCGGCGACCGATAGTAAGTGATCGGTAGATACAGTGCCAGCGCCTCGGGCGGGTGGAAGAGCGCCACCACTTCAGCGCGCTGCGGCAGGGACACCCCGTGGTGCAGCAGCGCGGAGACAATCATGCCGATCGGCACAGGCGCCACCACCACCACTCCGCGACGGCGCCGGATGCCGCTCGCCAGCCGCCGCGCGACGGCCCGAAGCTGGGTCGGGTCGAGCGAGGTGGAGAACAAGGTCGGAATCACCGGCCGAAGGCTCCACTCCGCACACGCCGTCTGGAACGAGCGCAAGGAGCTGTTGACCCCAACTGAGTCCACGTCGAGGTAGACGAGACTGATGTCGGTGATGCCCCGCTGCAGCAGCCCGAAGGTCGCATGTCGGACCGCACCCGCCTGGTCGACATTGATGAACGGCAGGGACACGCCCGGGGCGGCCTCCCCGAGGACCAACGCCGGCAACCCGGCATCGGCAAAGAGCCGCTGAAAGGCTGACGGAATCGACGCGAGCACGAAGACGTCGCCCGCGGTCGGCGGGCGCGACGCGACTTCCCGCAGTCGCTTCGCACTGCAAGTCTCCAGTCTCACCTCCACGCCGCGCAGGCGAAGTCGCTCCTGCAGGCGGATAAAGGTGTCACCGGGATGCTGCCCGCGATAGCCTGCGAACAAGAGTGCCCGCACCCTCCGGGGCGTCCCACGCTCCGGCAGGGGCCGGGTCACCGATTGAGGCACAATCCGGACGCCTCGCTTGCCAATCATCACCCGACCCTTGCGCTGCAACTGCTGCAACGCCTCATCCAGGACCCTCCGGCTGACCCCGAGTTGCAGGCTCCACAGTCTGCCACCTGGCAGAGGTTCCACCAGCAATCGCCGGTCGATCAAAGCGCCGAGGTAATCGGCGAGTTGGTGACCGCGAGAGCGCAAAACAAGGGGTCCCTGCGCCGCCTCCAACCCAGGCGCAACGGGCCCGAAGTGGGTCAGGCCGGAGGGTCGGGCGGCAACGCGGTGGTCGGTGGTTTTCCCCATGGGAGCGCAGGGCGAACCACTGTCTCCCGCCGGCAGGTCCCGCTGCAACTGTTCTCCGCCGAACGCGAACGGGTTCGTCCGCGGCGGCGGTCACGCCTACGCGACGGTCGTCGAGGCGATTCCGCGCTTCTCCAGTTGCCGCTTCAGGCTCTCCATGTAGGCGAGGTGCTTGGCTTCATCGCGCACGGTGGAGGCTCCAAAGCAGAACGTCGCAATCGCGCGCCGGTGGCGGTTCACCTTGTTGGTCTCCGTCCAGTGAATCGTGGCACTCGAGTGCGCTACGGCTTCGCCGGGCTGAAGCTCGATGGGCACGGCGTCGTAGTCCTTGGGATCGAAACCCAGAAGTCCCTGGCTGAATCCCAGCACGCCGCTCGCCCCATGCGGCTTGATGCCCAGCTTGTGCGAACCCCGGGCGTACCACATGCAGCCATTCAGACGATCCACCGGGTCGAGCGCGATCCAGATGCCACCGGCGATGTCAGGGGTGCGGTTCCAGTAGTAGCCGTCCTGGTGGGCCGGTGTGGCCTGGGTGTCAAAGGGCAGCTTGTCGAACCATTCGAGCCCCTGGGGCACCGCCTGATCCCGCATCAGGTGGGATTGAACCGCCACATGCGGTCCGGTCTTCATGAAGTTCGCAAACCACGCATCGTGGCGGTTGAGCGACTGCATCTTCCGCAATGTCTCCGGCTTGGAATAGTCGTCAAAAAACGCCTGATCCTTCGGCAGCGTGGGCACCACGTCCTTCACGTAGCGCGAGAGATTGTCCTGCAACGCGGCAAACTCAGCCGGAGTGAAGAGGCCCTTGATGACAACATAGCCATCGGCCTCGTAACGTGTCCGCAAATCATCGAGATCCAATCGTGGGTTCATGTCTCGTTCGGTGGGTGATCGGTCGCAGCCTCGACGCGAGGCCCGATGCACACACAGGGTCGCGGAAGGCGTCCGGCGGCTCAAGGGACAAGCTTTGACCTCATTTTGTGGCCACCGCGTCTGCACTCCGGCGGGTCGCCGGCAGGCGTGACCCGGGCGTCACAGAAGGGTCAACACTGTGACGAAGCTGTCACACCGCCGTCGCTCGTTCGCCACCTACCTCCCGCAGGATGGCGCCGCGTGTGCAGGAAGCGTCGCCTTCACGGACCGATGCCTCCCAGCGCACCGCGTCAACCACCACACCCATGTCAAACCACCTCTCGCACCATCGCCTTTCCTGCGATCCCTCCTCGCCACCCGGACGCGTCAGCGGCCTCTTCTCCTTCCGGCGCTCGCCGAATCCGCGCGCGGGGTCATCCTCCGTTTCATCCGCCGGAGCCGCGGCCGCGCTGCTCGGGCTGCTGGCGCTCATTGGCTCCTCCGGTACACTCCATGCCGGCACGGTTACGGGACGCGTGCGCGATGCGAACACCGACTCCTACCTGTTCGGCGCCACGGTGGTGGTGAAGGAGCTCAATCGTACCACCACCACCACCGCGGACGGCCAGTTTACCTTGGCGAATGTACCCGCGGGCAACTACACGCTGGTGACCTCCTATGTGGGTTACGACGACGCGGTGCGTCCCCTGTCGGTATCCGAGGAAGGTTCCACCCGAGCCGACCTGACGCTCGGGGCCGAGATTGTGCAGTTGGGCAAGTTTGTCGTGGAGGGCAACCGGGAGGGTCAGGCTCGGGCGCTCCAGCAGAAGCGCTATGCCGACAATCTGATGGACATTGTCTCGGCGGACAGCGCCGGAAAACTCCCGGACGGAAACGCCGCCGAAGCGGTGCGTCGGCTGCCCGGTGTCTTCGCCGAGATCGACCAGAACGAGGGACGCTATGTCGTCGTGCGCGGCATCGACGCCTCGTTGAACAACATCACCATCAACGGCGTGTCGGTCGGCTCAACCGAGGCGGGCAGCCGTGGAGCAGGCATGGACTCGGTGCCGGCCGATCTCATCAGCCGCATTGAGGTGATCAAGGCGGTGACCCCGGACATGGACCACCAGGCCATCGGCGCCTCCGTGAATATTGTCACGCCGAGTGCGTTCGACCGCGCCGAGCCGTTTGCCTACGGCACACTCGCCGGCGGCTACTACAACGGGCCGAAAGGTGAATTCAAAACCAACGACTTCACCCCCTACAGCGGGAGTGCCACGGTCGGCACCACCTTCGGTGACGGCAAGTGGGGCATCATTGTGGGCGGCAGCTACAGCTTCCGTCACTACATCTCCAACCGACGCTCCGGGGGCAATCCCTGGTTCCCCGCCGCCGCCGGAAGCAACACGTACTTCCCAGCGACGCAGGCGCTCTTCCACTATGACGTGCAGCGCTGGCGCCAGGGTCTGAATGCCGCACTCGAATTCCGCCCCAACGACCGTCACCACTTCGCCCTGCGCATCACCGACAACCAGTTCAAGGACGAGGAAGGCCGCGAGCAGAACGGCTTTGAATTTTTCCGCACTGCCTTCCCGGCCACTTTCACCTCCACGTCGGCCACCTTCACCGGCGGTCGTTCCACCGTCGAATACCGCTACTACCTGCAGAAGCACAACATCACGAACTATGCGTTCGAGGGGAAACACCAGCTCGGAGACGGCTCGATCAAACTCGACTACACGGTCGCCCTCGGCAACGCCGAGAAAAAGACCCCGAACCGGACCGACTGGGAGTTTCGTTCTCCCACCAATATCTCCAGCTCGATCGACATCAGTCCGGAGTACTGGGTGGTCACGCCAAGCGCCAACTTCTTTGACGCCGCCAACTACCCCTTCCGCCGCGTGCGCTTTCGGCGCGACCTGGAGACCGAAGACAATGTCACTGCCGCGCTCAACCTGAAGAAGGAGCTGTCGGTCTTCGGGCGCCAGGGGTTCCTCCAGGTGGGCGGCAAGTACTACACGCGCGACAAGGACTGGGACCGCACCAACACCGACTACGCCGCCGGAACCGGCGCCAATCTCTTCAACCTGAGCCAGTTTGGCGTCTCCTCACCCGCCCATGAGCTCTTCGGCGGAGCCTTCAAGATGTCGCCGCAAATCGACCTGGACGCCATTCAGGCCTTCTTCGCCGCCAATCCCCGCTACTTCGTGGACAACCCGGCGGGCTCGCTGTCGAACTCGTACGTCACCGACTTTGGCCTCAAGGAAAAGGTGCTGGCCGGCTATGCGATGGGCAAAATGAACTTCAACGACCTCAGCGTGCTGGCGGGCGTGCGGGTGGAAAGCAACGAGGGAGACGTGCGCCAGACCGAATTGCCGACCGCAGGATCGACCACGCTGGCGCCGCGGATCAACCAGTTCAACAAGCGCGACACGCAGGTGCTACCTGGAGTGCACCTGCGTTACGAGCCCCGTCGCAACTGGGTGATGCGCGCGGCCTGGACCACCACGCTCGGACGTCCCAACTACCCGGACATCGCCGGTGCAAGCACGTTCTCGTACGCGGAGACTGCCACCGGCTCCGGGATCTACACCGGCAGTATCTCCGCCGGAAATCCGAATCTGGAGCCCTACGAGTCGAGCAATCTCGATCTGTCGTCGGAGTTCTACTTCAAGAGTTCGGGCGTGTTTGCCATCAGCGCCTTCTCCAAGCGCATCGACAATCCGGTATTCACCAATGCCTATACGCTGCGTAACACCACCTATGCCGGGCTCGCGTTTGAGTCGCTCTCCTACAGCCGTCCGGAGAATGCCGACAGCGGAAAGATCAAGGGTGTCGAGTTCAACTATCAACAGCAGCTGACGATGCTGCCCTCGCCGTTCGACGGCTTTGGCTTCTCAGTCAACTACACCGTGACCGACTCCGAGGAGACCCTGTTCACCCGTCGCTCCGAGCGTCTGCCGTTCGCCAAGCAGGCTGACGAGATCTACAACATCGCCCTCTTCTACGAAAAGTACCGGATTCAGGCGCGTCTGGCCTACACGTTCACGGGCGCGTTCATCAAATCGTTCGGTTCGGACGTGAACAGCGACATGTACCAGGCCGAGCGCAAGATCATCGACGCAAAGGTCAGCTACCGCCTGACCCGCAAGGTCTCGCTCTTCGCCGATCTGATCAACCTCGGCGAGGAACCGCTCGACGAGTTCACCGGCATCCCGAGCCGCAACGGCGCCACCGAGCAGTACTGGTGGACCGCCAACGTCGGCGTGTCCTGGAAACTCTGACCAGCCCGGGGCGGGCTGGAATGACGAATGACGAAGACCGAATGACGAATGTCG
The DNA here is from genome assembly GCA_046346755.1 of Opitutaceae bacterium. Taxonomy (GTDB): domain Bacteria; phylum Verrucomicrobiota; class Verrucomicrobiia; order Opitutales; family Opitutaceae; genus UBA6669. The sequence goes on from JAXMHM010000040.1 coordinate 26,069, forward strand.
GATAACGGATCGCGGATCGCGGACGGGCCGGCCCTCTAGCGCAAGGAGGGCCGGCACCCGCGGCTGCGTAGAGGCAGGACCAGGTGGTCCCGCCTCCGTGGTCCGATTTCTTCACGCGACGCCAATCCCCGCGGGGTCGGCGACCCCACCTCCAACGGACGTCGACCTCAAATCGTGCTAAAGTTGACGCGCGTGCGCGACTGCGGGACCACCTCCAACGGGCACCCGCAGGGTTCACTCCTGGAGGGCGCCGCTCCGGAGGCTGTCTCGCAACCTCAGCCCTAACCTCGTATAGCTCATTATACCAAGCCGAGTCGTCGCAAGAATTCATATACGCGTTCTGCCGCATTGGCTATTTTCATGCCACATCACTATTCCGAGCATCACCTCGATGCAATAAAACAAGTTAGCGCTTATGGGTCGGCGACCCCACCTCCACCAGACGGCGACTTCGGATCGCGCTTAAGTTGACGCGCCTGCGCGACTGCGGGAACGCCCTCCACCCGAACCAATCCGGTAGGCATATCCTCGATCGAACTGAGAGCTCCACCTGCTTCCAAAGTTAACGCCCATGGATCGGCGACCCCACCTCCAACGGACACCTCCCTCCATCGCGCTTGCGTGAATGCAGGCCCGCGCTCCGGCGACGATCAGGGCGGGGGTGTCGTTGCCGCAGCCGCGGGTACCGCGGGAGCAGCGGGAGTCTGGTTTTCAACCGACTTGCGCCGGGAGCGCTGGGCGGAATAGGCGTCCCGCAGCGCGACATAGGCATCAATCGAACCCGCCTTGAGCTGGTCGTAGGCCTGCATCTGCTCGGGTGATTGATTGATGATTTCGACCCCCGAACCGATTGCCCGGTACTCCCACTCCTGCAGGTAACGCACAGGATCGAGGAAATAGCCGCTCAGCCCAAGCCCGACGCCGTCACGCACGCTGGAAGGCCCCAGCAGGGGCAGCACCACATAGGTTCCGTGCCCCATGCCCCAGGTGCCAAAGGCCTGCCCGAGGTCGCTCGGACGCTCCTTCAGCGTGGGGAACTGATCGGCGGTCGCGACGAAACCCAGGCTTGTGACGGTGTTGACGACAAAACGCGCGGTTTCCGTGCCGGCGGCGCCCACCTTGCCCTCGAACAGGTTGCCGACAAAGCGGGTTGGATACGCCAAGTTGTGGAAAAACCGGCCCACACTGCGGCGCACCGGAGCGGGAACGATGGCTCCGTAGACCTTGGAAATCGGCCGCAAGGTGACCTTGTACAAACCGTCGTTGACCTTGAACATGGTCCGATTGAATCCCTCGATCCGGTCCGGAATCGGCGGGGCGGTCAGCGTCGCCGGATCCTCGTCGTAGATGCTCGTGGGCGTCTGCGCCAGTGCCCGCACCGGCGTCATCCACACCCCGGCGCATAGCAGGGCCAGGCCCCACCCAGGAAGAAGGCGAGGCAGTCTCGCAGGCCTGCGGCGTGTCACGACTTGCCTTTCTCCACGACCACGGGCGCCTCCAGTTTGGCGCGCAGGAGGGTCAGCAGTTCATCCGCCGATTTTTTCGTAAAATGTGCGTCGAACTGCTGGCGGTAGTTCCCGACGACACTGACGTTCTCCGCCAGCACGTCGTACACCTTCCACTGCCCGTCGACGGGAGCGAGGCGGTAGATCACGTTTACGACCTTTCCATCCTGAGTGGCGGTACTGACAATTTCACGACGGTCCGGGCCGATCTCCCGCGAGGCGGTGACCGCCAGGGTGGGCCGCGAGCCCGAGGCGAGCTGCGTGGCGTAGGTCCGAATGATCAGCTTGCCCAGGAGGTCGATCGCGTCCGTCTGTTGGGCGGGGGTCAGCTTGGTCCAGTTGCGTCCGAATGCCCGTTGCACAATCGCATCGACCGCAAACGACTCGCTCATCTTCGTGCGGATCTGGGGCAGCAGGGAGGAAATGGCGTCGGGTGACTTGCCCAGCACAAGATCGATCACGCTGTTGATCACGGCCACGAGGGCCGGCGCGGGGTCAGCGGCCGGGGCCGCCGGTGCGGCGTGACTCGGGGACGCAGACAGCACCAGCCAGCCCAAGAGGAGAACGGCGGTGCGGGGGAACATCAGGCGGAGAAGATTCATGGGAGAACGAGTGATCACTTTTTGTCCACGGACCCGAACGCGAAACGCGAGATCAGGTCTTCCAGATCGATGGTCGATTCGGTATCAACAATGGTGGCAGCGGGCTTGAGCGGCACTCCGGAGGCCCCTGGCTTGAGCGCGATGAACTTGTCGCCCAACAAACCGGTGGACCGGATGGCGGCCACGGTGTCGTCGCTCAGGTTCAAGTCCGACTCGATGCGAAAGGTCACCCAGGCCGACAGGTCATCGCGCTTCAGCACGATGGACTTGACCTCGCCCACGGGAACACCGGCCACCCGCACGGTGCTGCCGGGTTTGAGTCCGCTGGCGTTGGTGAAGCGGGCGGTGACCACCTGCATCCCCACCCGGCCCAGGCCACCCCCGGCGACGGAAATCGCGAGGAACGTCAGGGCGGCGAAGCCAATGAGGACGAAGAGTCCGACAGAGATCTCAATGTTGCGGGTGTTCATGCGGGCGAGTTCGGAACGGTGACGGCGGCTTGATCTTCAAGGATCCAAAGGGAAGCGGGGTTCGGTACATCGGCGAGCCGGTAGGTCCGGGAGCTCCACCGGTAACGCGTGGTGTAGGCCTGGGCGGTCTGCGCATTCACCACCTTCAAGGCATCATCCACTTCGGCGGTCAGGGCCTCGACGTCGCTGCCCCCGAGGCCGAAACCGAAGTGCCGTTCGTCCAGGAAATAGAGCTGACTGTGCTTCTGTGGCAGTTGGGTGATCGCCGCCACGGCCGCCTGGTAGCTCGCGAAGCGTCGCAGCCCGAGGTCGGAGCCGGGACGACGGCGTTCCGTCTCGCAGCTCGCGACGACAAAGTGGTCGTAGGACCGGCGTAGTTCAGGCCACTGCGCGAAGAGCGCGGTCCGGCCCTGCTGCCCGGCCAAATCGCTCAGCAGCTCATTGCGATGATGAATGAACTCCAGCAAATTGGGGTCCCGGGCCAGTTCTAGGTCCGTCGGAGCGCCGGAGAACCGGATTTGTCCCCGGTCCATCCACGCCACCCGGTCGCTGACGAACAAGGCCTCCGGGATGTCATGGCTCACCATCAAGGCGGTGAAATCAAAGCGTTTCCGATAGTCCGCCACCATCGTGAACACGCTGTTCTTGCGTTGCGGATCGAGTCCCGCGGTGGGTTCGTCGAACAGGATCAGCTGTGGCCGCGTGATCAGGGCCCGGGCGAGCGCGACCCGCTTCTGCATGCCGCCGGAGATCTGGCTCGGATACTTGGTGGCGATGTCACCCAGATCCAGTTGTTCAAACAACTTCAGGGCCTGACGGTAGGCCACGCGCGGCCGGGTCCGGGTCGTTTCGATCAGCGGTAGCGCCACATTCTCCACCGCGGTCAAGGAGTCAAAGAGAGCGTTCCCCTGGAACAAATAGCTCAGCCGGGGGCCGTCCGGACCGCACTGGGCACCCAGACAGCGACGGCCGTCAATCAGGATCTGTCCCGAATCGGGAGCGTGGATGCCCGCGATGCATTTCAGCAGCACCGATTTTCCGATGCCGCTCTTCCCCATGATCGTGGTGATGCTTCCGCGCTCCACCCGCAGGTCCATGCCGTCGAGCACGACATTCGATCCAAAGGATTTCCTGACTTCCTGAATACTGAGGAAGGGGATGCTCATCTTAGTGTTGCACCGCGGTGATGAGGTAGTCGAGGGTCAGCACGGCGATGCTGGAGTAAACCACGGCCCGCGTGGTGGACGCGGTGACGCCCCGCACTCCCGGTTCACTGGACCGCCGATGGGTATTGAAGCCCTCGTAGGCGCAGATCGCGGTCACGGTGAACCCAAACGCGACGGACTTGACCAGCCCTCCCCACAGGTCATCCCACTCCAAGCCGGCGCCCACGCTCTGCCAGTAGACCCCTGGTTCCTGGGAGAGGATCACGACTCCGGAGACAAAGCCACCGAAGAGCCCGATGAGATTGAAGAAGACAGTATGGAGCGGAAAAACGATGAGGGCCGCGAGCAGGCGTGGGCTGACGAAGTATCCAAGCGGATTGATCCCCATCGTCTGCGCCGCGTCGATCTGCTCTGAATTTCGCTGGATACCGAGCTCGGCGGCAAGGGCCGAACCAGCCTGCCCGACAATCATCAACGCCGCCAGGACCGGCGCCAAACCATTGATCAAGGCCTTCGCGACCGAGGAACCCAGCGCCGTCTCCGAACCAAACCGGGCGAGGGTGCGATACCCCTCCAATCCAACAATCAATCCCGTGAAACAACCCACCGTGAGGATGATCGGAACGCAGCGCACCCCCATCTCGAAGATGGTCCGCACCATTTTGCGGTAAAAGGCCCGGATCCTGCCGAGCGACCACAGCGCGCGGCCGATGAACAGGGAGAAGCGCCCCAACTCCGTGACTGAATCGATCGTGAAACGACCTAGGCTGGCGAGCATGGCGGAAGTGGAGGTTCAGCGAAGGGACGAAGCGGGAGAACCTGCACAGGCAGCAAAAGCCCGCGAAAGTTCCTCGCAACCGTTCGAAAGGCGGGAGGATCGCGTCGAGGGGGAACCCATTCGAGACGCGTTTCCGTGCGCCCACACCGCTGCTACCACCCCCCGTGCCGGCACAGGGTGCCTCGGGTGGCCCGAGACCAGTCCATGGAATGCGGTTCGCATGCGGGAACGCCATGTTGGAGCCAGTCCACGGAAAAATGCCACACCGAACATGCTCGATTTGACGGATACTGGCCTTCCCTCACCGTCGCGCCCCCTGGTGGAACCGCTTTCGTTCCGCTCCCGCATCACCCTGCTGTTCGCCAAAAACGAGTTCCCCCAGCCACCTCCGGGGCCAGAAATACGTTCCGCATTCCCCTGACCCCGTCACCCCTCCGTGTGGAGAAGGCCGGAGCGACTGTTGTGAGGTACGCGACAGGCCCACGCTCCGTCACCGCAACCACGCCTACTCGAACGCATTACTTTTACCACTTTAATGCAATAAGCCCTGCGATGCAGTTGATTGTCGCGGCAGTGAAAACCAGTTTTCAGCCATGGGCCTCGCCACACTCCGCCCCTCGCTCAAGAAAATAGGGTTCAGCCTAGCCTGGCTCACACTCTATACTCCCGCGTTGTTTTCGCAGGGGATGCCGACCGTCACCGCGGTCTCGATCGCTTCCCCCTCCACCATCAGTGCAGGTTCGCGAGCAACCTACGCAATCGCCGTCAAGGCTGGTGCCTACCCCCTCACTCAGATACTTTTGCAAGTAAGTCACATTACTGGAGGAATGAGGCAGGCTTACAACGCATCGCTTCAAGTGGCCCCAGGTACCACTCAAACCGTCAACCTCGACCTAACCACCGAATCCACCTGGATCAACGGGACGTACGGGATCGTCTTGATCCGGGTCATCGACAGCATTGGTCGGGCAACGTACTACCGGCCCAACGGCGCGCTCCAAACTCAGCCGGACAACGCAGAACCGGCGCTCGGGCCCCATACACTCCCCTTCGAAACCACCACCTTTTCTCTGACGATGGGACAACCGACGCTCCAGATGCCGAAGTTGACCTCCCTCACCCCCACCTCTCCCTCAGTCCTTCGGTTAGGAGACAAGCTCGAATTGAACCCCATCGTGCTGGAAGGGACCGATGGCCTCTTTCAAATCCAAGTTACCGTGTTGGATCCGTTTGGTAACTACCGCGATATCATCTTCGACAGCAAGCGCGCCGCACCTGCAGCTCAGACTGTGGTCGACGCATCCTGGCTGAATGGGAGATATCGCATTCAGTTCGTCGCCGTGACCGACCGGGTGCTTCGGAGCACTACTTACGAACGGAACGGAACGCTCACCTTTGATCCTGCCGAAGCGGGTTCCGCTACCCTGCACGAAATCAACTTGTCTGCCGCAGACTTCGAAGTCCAAGGAGCCGCCGACCAACAAACCTCGTGGGCCATCAAGGAGGTTCAGCGTCTTACGCCCGCCGTGGTTTACCCCGGTGGAACAGCGACGATTGAGCTGACCCTGAAAGTGGGAACCGGGTCCCTGAAGGGAGCGATGGTCTGGTTCGAAAACGAGCTAGGCCTGCCCTACGCGTCCGTCGCAAGCAACACCGCTCCGGACGCCGCCGGCAAGGTGCGCTGTGTCCTCACTCTCGCTCCCAATTGGGCCCGCGGGAGGTTCCAAGTCACAAGCGTCATGATTGCGCCTCCGATTGGCAGCCCGATTTCATACCTTCGCTCAGGGAAGATTGAACACTATCCGGTCAGTCCCACCACACCCCACACGTTGAATCTCCCGGCTCTGGACTTCGACTTCCTGAATAGGCCGGCTCCTCCGGTGATCACCGATTTTCCGTCGGGCGTTCGCTCCTATGTCCTAGGCACGAATCCCACGCTGACGGTGACCGCCACCGGAGGGTCCCCACTCACCTACCAGTGGCGCAAAGATGGCCAACCGATCGCGGGAGCAGTGTCCTCGACACTGACCTTGACTGACTTTCGCGCCAGTCAGGCCGGCATCTACGATGTCCAAGTCACCAACGCGGCTGCCACTGTCACCTCGTCGCCTGCAGTGACCGTGCTCGTGGCCAATCCAAGCATTGTGCGGCAGCCGTCGAGCGCCCTCATCCCCGCGGCCAATGCCATTGATCTCTCAGTCGAAGCCACGGGTGCCTCGATCGCGTTCCAGTGGTACGAGGGGGTATCGGGGGACATTTCTGTTCCCATACCCGACTCGAATCGCGCCTTGCTTCGGATCCCTCCATCGCTGCAAACGCGCAGCTATTGGGTAAGGGTCACCAACTTCGCTGGTGTTGCCGCGAGTGAGTCGGTGCTCGTGCCGCCCCAGACCATGCTTGTCACCCGCCAGCCCGGCACCTGGACCACGAGCCTCGGCAATGTCGCCCTGTTCTCGTTCCAAATCAAGGTCCTGGGGGACGTCGGTCCAATGTCCGTCCAAGTTTGGAGAGACTCGGTCAACGTCACCCCACGCTTTGTCGAACTGGAACGCACAACGACTCGAGTCACCGAAAACCAACGCACCTTCACGCAGGTTGACTTCTGGCTGCAGACAAACGCGCTGACCGCAACCGACGCAGGTGCCTATCGGTTCGAAGTGCTGCTCGGAGGGCTCACACAACCCCTCCTGGTCAGCCAGCCGACTTCGCTCGCCCTGACTTCGTCCGGCGTCCCCCGCGTACTGACCGACCCAGCTTCACAACGCGTCCGGCGGGGGGAGACCGTCACGCTGTCCGTGCAGGCCACCGGGTCGGGTCCGCTCTCGTACCAGTGGCGGCGCAATCGTATCCAGATTTCGGGTGCCACGCAGGCTTCACTCACGCTGAACGGGGCCGGCGAACTCACGGAGGGGCAGTACGACGTGATTGTCAGCACCGCGACGGGCGCGGTGGTCAGCAGCGCGGCGACCGTGACTCTCAACACCGATCACGCCCGTCTCACCAATCTCTCCGTGCGCGGCTTTGTTTTCGGACGCAGCCAGCCCCTGATCGCGGGACTGGTGATTCGCGACCCGCTCGGTCGGAGTCTGCCCCTCATCATTCGCGGCGTGGGACCGACCCTCGGGATCTTTGGCATTTCCTCCGCCATGCGCGATCCGGAGGTGGTCACCTATGCCTCGTCCGGTCTCAAGCTGGCCGAAAACAACGACTGGGGCGGGGGTGCGACGCTGACGACGGCCTTTGCCCGGGTCGGCGCGTTCGCCTTCCTTGAGCCCACGAGCCGCGACGCCGCCACGATGCAAACGCCCGGCGCAGGCGCGCTCACCGTGCACCTGAACAACCGGGTCGAGGAAGGCGGGTCCGGCATGATCGAGGTGTACGACGACAGCGACCCGGTCGGCTGGGAAAACGAGCAATCCTCCCGTCTCGTCAATCTGTCCACGCGGGTCCAGCTCGTCACAGGTCAAACCTTGATCGCCGGCTTCGCCGTCGGAGGCAACCGTCCGCTGCGCCTGCTCGTGCGCGGCGCCGGGCCGGCCTTGCGACGATTTGGAATCACCCAGGCGATGGACGATCCGCGGCTGACCGTGTACCGCGCCGACAACACCGTGCTCGCCGCCAACGACGACTGGGGGCTCGGAGGAGCCAGCGCCGAGGTAGCCGCCGCCGCCCGCACCACCGGCGCGTTTGCCTTCGACCCCGGATCGCAGGACGCTGCGCTGCTCATCGACCTGCCCCCCGGCACCGCCACCGTGCACCTGACCGGATCTGCCGGCGAGGCCCTGATCGAACTGTACGTGGTGGAATAGGAAACGGGCAGGGCGAGGACCTCAAAGCGAGCGGTAGGTTTGTGTTCCAAGCGTTCTCGGTCGCGGGGAGTGAACCACGGATCCCGCGGCCACGCATAGGTGTCAACCTGAGGGTGGGGCGCTGGAAATGCCTGCGGTTTAGGTGGAGGTGGCCTCGGTGAGGCCGCGACGGGACCGACCGGGACCGCCTCCGTTGTCCGATTTCTTCACGCGACACCCATCCCCGCGGGGTCGGCGACCCCACCTCCACCAGACGGCGACTTCGGATTGCGTCGAAGTTGACGCGCATGCGCGGTCGCGGGACCACCTCCAAGGGGAAGCGCGCTCGATCCTTCCGACTGCGATTTTTGAATCCGAACGCCCTCGGCGTGACACTCACTGCCATCTCCCTCATGCGTTCATGGCCGGGAGAGCCTTTCCAACCTTCGATTCCTCCCATGCTCCCTCATCTGCTCCTCACCTTCTCCCTCTCCGGCGCCCAGCTCATCGCCATCACGGGAATCCTCGGCGGCGTTTCGCTGACGGCCGTCATCATCATCTTCGGGCTCAAATCGTCACTCCGACGCCAGGAACTGTGGCACGAAACCGCCCGCGTCGCCCTGGAAAAAGGCCAGCCCCTGCCGCCGGCTCCGGAGCCGCTCGGTGCCGAAGCCTCACCGCCCACGCCGTCCAACGACGTTCGCACCGGCCTGATCCTCATCGCCTGCGGCGTGGGCATATTCCTGTTCCTCGGCAACATCATTGGCCGCTCTTTCGGTTTCGCCGGAGCCATTCCCGGCCTGATGGGCGTGGCCCTGCTGCTCCACGGGCTCCTGTCCCGGAAATCGCGGTCAGGGGACAGTTCACCGACCGATCGCTCCTGACGTGAGCGATTCCGAACTGATCGCGCGGGTGATGGTCAGCGACGACCATGCCGCCTTTGGCGAACTGGTGAACCGGCACCAGTCCTCGGTGCGCAATTTTTTGCGTCATCTCACCTCCGGTGACCACGCCCTCGCGGATGACCTCGCCCAGGAGACGTTTGTTCAGGCCTACCGTGGCCTCACTCGGTTCCGCGGCGCCTCGGTCTTTCTCACCTGGTTGCTTGGCATCGCCCACAACCAGTGGCGCAACCACCGGCGACGTCCAGCGGCCTTGGCCGTGCAGGCCTCGGACCTCGACCGGCTCGATCCGGTGCCGGCAACTTCGCACCTGAGCGATTTGAAAGAGGACCTCTCCGCAGCCCTTCGCCACCTCGATACGGAGGAGCGCACCGTCCTCCACCTCCACTACCAGGAAGGGCTGTCCCAAAGCGAAATCGCCACGGTGCTCGACTGGCCGCTCGGAACTGTCAAAACCACCCTCACCCGCAGCCGGGAAAAACTCCGTCCCCTTCTCGCCTCATGGAACCCGCAGACCTGAAGTCCCCTTCTCCCGACGACGCCTCCTTCGAGGCCTGGTACCGCGCCCACGCCACTCGTCCCCCTGTTCCCAACCACGGCTTCACCGGTCGGGTGCTGGCCGCACTGCCCCCACCCCGGAAGTCGGTCTCCTCTCAGCGCGGGCGCTTCTGCCTGGCTGGCGCCCTCCTCGGAGGCGCGGTCGCCTGGTCGGGCGGCCTGCTCGAGGCTCTTGGCAACCCGGGAATCGAGGTGGAGCAGGCCGGCGTTTGGTCGCCGGCGGCCAGCCCCGGACTCGGGCTGGCGCTGGGCCTCGTCGTCGTCTCGCTGCTCTACGTCTATCGAGATTTCCTGCGGCGCCGGATTCGGGTATCTTTCTTTTAGCGACGATCGTCGTCGGGCCGGCTGCCACCCTCGTGTGTGGGCTTCTCCAGGCTCGCTTCGCACCCCGGGACGGACGTCGTCCGGCGTCGGTGACAATCAAAACCAGACTGACGGCGCGGTCGAACGTTCCTCTTGTCGCAATGCACGCCACCGACCCGATCGCGGACGACGAGCTGAGCGGGACATTTTGGTCCGACGACCCGGAGGGATTCCTCCGGCTGCTCGAAGCCGGCATGATCGTCGAGTCCAGCCTGGAGGCGGAAACCCTCGTCCTGCATAGCCACCACGCCGGAGCCAGTCGCACTCCCATTCCCTGAGCAAACGCAAACCAGATCTGTATACACAACCATACCAGGCCTCCAACCCGGCCCTCACGTCGCGCTCCGGCAGTGGACCTCCGTGGCACTGACCTAGGGATCCGTCCCCGAGCCATCCCATTCCAAAGCAATGGCTCGGTCGCGACGTTGGATTGAATGACGGCGACGCAAAGGGAGGATCGATCGATGCAGGAATTCGACATCGCAGTTGACAGGCTGACATTCAGCATCAAATACTCGCGTATACAGTGAGACGCACCGTGGACCCGGTTCCAGCCGGAATGGTCTGCAGTCCCACCGACGGACCGCACCCTGATCGTACTTAGCTGAACCCCCGCCCCCCCGTTCCATGAAACTCCGGTCGAGCCGTATCCTGAACCTCCTCCGCGACGGTCAGCTGCCGACTGTCCTGAAAATCAACCTCGCCGACCCACGGGTCACCGAGATCGCCGGCCTCAGCGGGGCCGATGCCGTCTGGCTCTGCACCGAGCATGTACCCAACGACTGGATCGGACTGGAAAACCAGGTCCGGGCCGCCCGTGTGCACAACATCGACACGCTGGTGCGGGTGGGACGCGGCAGCTACAGCGACTACATTCGTCCGTTCGAAATGGACGCCACCGGCATCATCGTTCCCCACGTGGCGAGTGAGAGCGAGGCCCGCCAGATCGTCGACTGGGTGCGCTTCCACCCGGTCGGACGCCGGGCCCTGGACGGCGGCAACATCGACGGCCAGTTCTGCCTGGTGCCCGTCGAGGAGTACCTGCGTCACTCCAACGAGCAGCGCATTGTCATCCTGCAAATCGAATCGCCGGAGGCGCTCGAACAGGTCGAGAAGATCTGCCGGGTGCCCGGGTTCGATGGCATCCTCTTCGGTCCCGGCGATTTCAGTCATCGTATCGGAAAAGTGGGACAACTGGACGCGCCCGAGGTCGTCTCCGCCCGCAAACGCGTGGCCGCCGCCTGCCGCGCCAACGGCAAATTCGCCATGACCGCGGGGTTGATCGCGCCTTTTGAGGAGTTGGTGGCCGAAGGCTACCGCGTGATCGGCATCGGCGCCGACGTGGTCGCCCTCACGCAGTATGTCAAACAACGGCTCGAACTCGTGCACGGGCACATCGCCGCGCTGCCCACCCATCTCAAACCCTCCGTCCGGTCTCCCTATGTCTAAACCGTTCTCGCTCCTCTCCGCGGGTTCCCCCCTGCGTCGCCCACGCTGCCTGCTCACAGCCCTGTTCGCCTTCATCGGACTGGCCGGCCTGCGCGGTGAGACGCCAGCGGCCAAGGCCCCCATCCTCGACTTGGGCTCCCGGCTGGAGTTGTTCGTCGACGATGCACTCATCGAACGCATGGAGGGCGTCCAGCTGAAACTGCATCCCCCGACGCGGGCGGAAAAGGTGCTGGTGTTCGACAAGCCCTGGGAGGGTCCCACCTGTGGCTTCTTCACCGTGCTCGAGGACAATGGACTCTACCGACTCTACTACCGCGGCAGTGCCAACAATCCCCTGGGCAATGACCGGCACACCGATCAGAATCCGATGACGGTGTGCTGCGCGGAAAGTCGCGACGGTGTGAACTGGACCCGTCCGAATCTCGGCCTGGTCGAGTTCCGCGGATCGAAGGAAAACAACATCATGTGGATGGGCCAGGAGGCGCTCGCGTTTGCGCCGTTCCTTGACACCAACCCCGCCGCCCCCGCGTCCGAACGTTACAAGGCCACTGCCGCCGGATTGATCCCCGGGCGCAAGCAATACGCCCTGATCGGCTTCACCTCACCGGATGGGCTGCGCTGGAAGAAGCTGGGCGACTACTCGATCATTCCGGACACGACCACCAACGTGTTCGACTCCCAGAACGTTTCGTTTTGGGACGCAACCCGCGGCAAATACGTCACGTTCTACCGGGCGCAGAAAAATGGCACCCGCTGGACGAAGTTTGCGGAATCGGCCGACTTTGCCAAGTGGCCCGAAGACTCGATCGCCTGGTTCGACTATGGCAGCGCCCCGATGGATCAGCTCTACACCAGTGCGGCGCGACCCTATGCCCGGGCGCCCCACCTCTACGTCGGATTTCCCAACCGCTACCAACCCCACCGGAGCGCCCCCAATCCGGGCATCAATGCGGGAATCAACGACGCGGTCTTCATGTCGAGCCGCGACGGAGTGCACTGGGACCGGCGCTTTCTTGAGTCCTTCCTGCGTCCGGGACGCGACCCGCTGAACTGGACCGACCGCAACAACTACATCGCCGCCGGCCTGCTGCAGACGGCTCCCGACGAACTCTCACTCTACTTCAGCCAAAACTACCGGCAAGGTTCCGCCCACCTGCGACGCGGCACGCTGCGCCTCGACGGCATGGTCTCCGTCCACGGGGACTATCGCGGCGGCGAGTTCGTCACCAAGCCGTTCCGCTATCAGGGCAATGAACTGGTGCTGAACTTTGAGACCTCCGCCGCCGGCTCGATCCGGATCGAGCTCCAGGACGAACGCGGGAATCCGATCCCGGGCTACGAACTGGAGACCTTTCCCCCGCTTTGGGGCGACCAGATCGAACACACCGTCGTCTGGACCGCCAATCCGCGCTGGGGAACGAGCCTGCAGAAAATGGAAGGCATGCCCATCCGCCTGCGCATCGCCCTGAAGGACGCCGACCTCTACTCGCTGCGGTTCCGCACCTCCACCCCGGCGGCCAAGCCTTGAGCGGACGCGGGTCCCGACACGGCGCGCCAGGAAATCACTCTGCTCCAGCACCGCCAGCCCACCTCTCACGCTCCCTCCCGCTGCAGCAGGTGACGCAGGAGGTGATCCAGCGCAACCTCCCAGGCGAGAGGCGCACCGGGGAGCTCGGTGCGACGGTGGGTGCGCAGCACGACCTCGGGATTGTCGGCCTCGCCGATTGTAGTGATGCGACCACGACCGCCGGTGATCGTCTTCGCCACCACGCCCTGCCAGAAGGTCGGTTCACCCGCGAGGATGCCCTCGCTGGCCGCCCGGATGAGTTTTCCCGAACGATCATAGAGCGCGCCGGAGAGCACGAGCACGCCGACCGTGGATTCGAGGTCATTCATCCACGCCACCGGTACGACGTAGTCGGTGCCGATCGGCAGCGATTTGCGGCCCAACCAGTCCTGACGCAGGTACACCTCAGCCAGGCTCAGGCTGATCACGACATAGTGCTCGGCGGCAGCCTGGTCGAGGAATGGCTGCATCGCCCGCTTCCAGTCACGCGAGGGACTGGTCACGGCCAGCGCCGTGCGACGGTTGCCCGCCTCGCGCGGCGCTCCGGTCGCCAGCTCTTCGTCGCCCAGGGTGACCCCGGGCCAGTGCGCCGGTGACAAGGCCGGTCCGGTCACAGGCCTCAGCTCCGGGCGGGTGGCCACCCGGGCGTCAATCGCCCGCGCAATGGCGGCCAGTCCCGTGTCACCGTCAAACAAGGGTGACGAGCCCACGCCCTCATACGGTCGCACCGGCACGACCGCCACCGGTCCGGTCACAGGCGCGGCTTTTTTTGAAAAGGTGTAACAGTAGGGCGGATCCCGCAGAACGCGAAAGTCGATCGACCGCACTTGCGCGTGGAGGGCCTGGCAGAACGCAAGACCCACGGTTGCAAAGACAAAGAAAACAGGAGCACGAAGTCTGAAACGAGACATGGACGGAAGTGGAAAGGAGGGGAGAGGAAATGACGGCCAGGTGGCCGCGCTCTTTGCGACCCGACCGCAGCGGCCCGGTTTCCTCCCTTGGCCGAATGGCCCAGGTGTGGGTGGGTCACCGAGGGGACTGGTATTCTGTGCGGACCTATATCGGGGACTTGGCCGATCCTTGCCCGGACTTAGCCTGCGCATCCACCCCTTCCATCACCCCACGTGCGATGACTTCAGAACCTTCGGACCTCCTTCTCTCGCGCCCAAGTCCGCGGGCGGGAAGGTTTGAGAGTTTCTCGCCGTCCCTTGTCCGGGATGCGACCGTTCCCCGGCCCTCCGCTCCATGAGCTCACTCCCTCTCAATCGCCGTCGGTTCCTGGCATCCGCCGGGGCGGCGTCCGCCGCCTGGGCGCTGCCGACAATTCTCAGTCGTGCGGCCCCCTCCTCGCCCGCTTCGGTCTCATCGCCCGGTTCACGTGCGCATGAGTTGAAGGCCGATGTCGTCGTGATCGGCGCCAGTTTCGGCGGCGTGGCCGCCGCCCTGGCCGCGGTCAGACAGGGTCGAACCGTCATTCTGACCGAAGAGAACGCGTGGATCGGCGGTCAGGCCACCACGCAGGGTGTGCCGCTCGACGAACATCCCTGGAGCGAGGAGTACGGACGCACTCGCAGCTACGCGGAGTTCCGCACGCGGGTGCGGGGGTACTACCAGCGCAATTTCCCCCTCTCCGCCGCCGCACGCGCCGACCCGCTGCTCAACCCCGGCGCGGGCTGGGTCAGCAAGCTCTGCTTCGAACCCCGTGTCGGTCTCGCCGTTTTGTACGAACTGCTGGCTCCTTTCCTTTCCTCGGGTCGCCTCACCCTGCTCACGCACCACCGCCCGACCGCCGTCGCGATGGACCGCGATGAGGTGAGGGCGGTGACCGTGCGGGATGAGAGGACGGGACACGAACGTACGCTGCACGCCCCCTACGTCATCGATGGCACGGAACTCGGCGATCTGCTGGAGCTGGGTGGGGTCGAACACGTCATCGGGGCCGAGTCGCAGTCGGAAACCGGCGAACCCCTCGCGGCCGAGGGCGGCGCCCTGCCCAAGGAACAGATGGTGTTCACCCACATCTTTGCCCTCGATCACCTCCCGGGCGAACAACACGTCATCGACAAACCGCGCGAGTACGACCTGTGGAAGGCCGCCCGGAGTGCGCGGGGCGATTTCCCCAAGTTCCGCATTCCGGACCTGTTTGGCACCAAGCACGATCACTTCGGCAAACCCGTGGTTGCAGGCCGCTATTGCGCCAGCACGTGGAACTTCCGGCGCCTGCTTTGCCGGGACAACTTCGCCCCGGGGGCATTTCCGAGCGACATCACCGTCGCCATCTGGAACTCCAACGAATACAGCCACGGCGTGCTCTGCGGAGTCACTCCCGCGGAGCAGAAACTTCACCTTGAGCGCGCCCGCCAGCTCAGTCTGAGCCTGATCCACTGGCTGCAGACCGAAGCTCCCAATCCGACGACCGGCGGCACCGGCTATCCGGGGCTGCGGCCGCGCGGCGACGTCTTCGGCACGTCCGACGGGCTGGCCCAGTCGCCCTACATTCGGGAATCACGGCGCATCAAGGCGGAGTTCACCGTCCTGGAGCAGCACTTTCGCACCGATCTTCCCGGCACCACCGCGGGACCGCTCAAGTACCACGACTCGGTGGGACTGAGTGGATACCGCATCGACATTCACAAACCGGTCGCCCCGGGCAAACCCAGCATCACGGAGACCGTGCACGGCAAACACTGGCTGCAGCAGATCCCCCTCGGGGCGCTGCTGCCGGTGCGCGTGGAGAACCTTCTCCCCGCCTGCAAGAACCTCGGGGTGACGCACGTGACCAACGGAGCATTCCGGGTCCATCCGACCGAGTGGAACATCGGTGAAGCCGCCGGAGCGCTGGCCGCCTTCTGCCTCAACCGAAACCTGCGCCCGCGCCAGGTGCGCCGCTCCACCCAGCACCTGGCCGAGTTCCAGCGAGAGCTCGTGCGACAGGGTGTCGAGCTGGACTGGCCCAAAATGGCCACCGCCCGGTCGTACTACAGTCACCACGCCCTCGAGCTCAACGATGCCGACTCGTTCTACTTCGGCGAAGCGTCACGGCTGTCCGCTCCCTCCCGCTGATCCGCGCGCCGCCGCCAAGCTCGCCCACTCCGCCTTTACCCTCCACCGCCCAGCCCACCGCTCCGCGATCCGGAACGCCCCACGCGATGCCCGCCTCTCTTTCCACGTTTCGCACTCAAGTTCTCGTCATTGGCTCCGGTGCCGCCGGGCTGACCGCCGCTGTTGCCGCCGGCAGGAATGGCGCCGACACCCTGCTGGTGGAAAACGCCGGCTTCCTCGGCGGCATCTCCGCCACGCTGCCCTGGCTGGGATTCCACGATCGCGACTACCGCCTGATCGTCAAAGGCCTGCCCCTCGAGTGCTGCCAGCGCCTGCAGGCGGAGGGGGCTTCCAGTGAGTTCGAGCTCGACCCCAAGTGCGGCTCCGCCTTCAGCGTCAATTCCCACTGGTGGAAGATCATCGCCATGCAGCTGGTGCGTGAAGCCGGGGTGCGGTTGATGATGCACACCCAGGTCGTGGAAACGTTGCGCGAAGGCGATCGCATCACGGGTGTGATCGTGGAAAACAAGTCGGGACGCCAGCGTATCGAAGCTGACATCACACTGGACTGCAGCGGAGACGGTGATGTTGCCGCGCGAGGCGGCGCGGCCTGGGAAAAGGGTCGTACCTCCGACGGCCTCGTCCAAGCCCCCACCCTCGTTTTCAAGCTGGCGGGTGTCGACCGCCTGGGGTTCATCGCCGGCTGCAAGAACCCTGCGATCAAATACCGGGAGTGGATCGCGCCGTACCCCGACCTTTGGGAGAAGATGATGAAGCGGATTGACCGCATGAACGTCATCATCTGCGGCGGCTATGCCACCCTGATCGAACGCGCCCGCGCCGCCGGCGAGTTTGCCGTGCCGCAGACGCGGATTGTCGGGGTCAAGCTTCACCAGCCGGATGAATTTCTCGTGGTCATGACCCGCGTCCTCGGACTCGACCCCACCAACACCGCGAGCATGACGGACGCCTATGCCCGCATCTACGAGCAGATCCCGATCCTGACCCGCTTTTTCAAGAAATGGGTGCCGGGATTCGAGCAGTCCTACCTCGGAGAAATTGCACCGATGCTCGGGGTGCGCGAGAGCCGCCGCATCCTGGGCGACTACGTGCTCACGGCGGAGGACCTGGTCGAAGGACGCGTCTTCGACGACGCGGTCAGCATGGGCGCCTACCACATCGACATTCACCGCCCCTCCGGCACCTGGGTCGACTCGCACAACGTCCGTGCCTACACCATCCCCCTGCGCAGCCTCATTGCCCGCGATGTGGAAGGTCTGCTCATGGCCGGCAAGTGTCTCTCCGCCTCCCACGAGGCCGTGGCCTCCACGCGGGTCATCCCGATTTGCATGGGTCAGGGTCAGGCCATTGGCACCGCCGCCGCCCTCGCAGTGAAACAGAAAATCAGCGTGCGCGACCTGTCCGTCGCCACCCTCCAGGACACCCTCGCCGCGCAAGGCGCTGAATTTGGTCGAACCGTGGGCGAGCCGAACTGGGAAGCCATCGAGGAAGTGGGTCAGCTCCCCTTCGAGGAACCTCCCACCACCGGCGACAAGGACGCCCCCTCCTCCATGCGCAACGCCTGGGTAGCGGACCCCGTCACCGCCCCCGAGAAGTAAGCCGCTCCACGCATGCTCCACGACGGGGGTCTCACGCGAAACCGCGGAGACCAACCAAGGGTAGGTGCTCAGGCACTCCAACCGCTCC
The DNA here is from genome assembly GCA_046346755.1 of Opitutaceae bacterium. Taxonomy (GTDB): domain Bacteria; phylum Verrucomicrobiota; class Verrucomicrobiia; order Opitutales; family Opitutaceae; genus UBA6669. The sequence continues at coordinate 43,966 of JAXMHM010000040.1, forward strand.
GAACACTTCGCTCCTCCGCGCCTTCGCGTGAGCCCCTCCGTCCTCCGGGTGCCCCACCCCGCTACAGTTGGGTGTCGAGCACCCAGATCGGACAAGGTCCACGCCCAAGGCCGTGATAGTAGAAGACCAGCGCGCGGCGTCCCTCCATCGGTACGACCCACGCGTAGCCGAAATCCGTATGCGGGTCGTCCGGGATTCGCGGGAGTTCCACGAGGGTGCGACCATGCTTGAAATTCAGGGTCTTCGCCGGCGCCCGCCACAGCTGTGCCCTGCCTGGCAAGGGTCGTTCAAAGGTCACAGCCAGGATCTCATCCGGTTGATGGGGATTCACCATGGCAAAGGGATGGGCCAGCGAGGTCGCACCCGCGCCCAGCGTCTGCACATTGAGAAGCTCGGTTCGCCAGGTCTTCCCCCAATCATCGGAAATGGACGCAAACTGCCGGTCCTTGGCCGGGCCCCGTCCGCGGATGAAGACGATCAGCCGGTCCTGGTGTCGCACCACGACCGGTTCGCCCGCGTTGAGATTGTTGACGAGGGCCGGCTCACCCCACGTCAGGCCGTCATCCTCCGAAACCGAGCTCCAGATTCCGACGCGGTACGGCGTGGATCCCTCCCGATAGTGCCCCACGACCATGAGTTTTCGCCCCGGAAGCATCACAATGGCACCCGTGGCGGAACCGGTCTTGTTCGGGCCGAGTGCCGACGTGTTCACCGGCGTCCAGGTTTGCCCGCTGTCCGCCGAGCGCCAGCCGAAGATGTGGTTGGTCTTGTTCCCGGTGTGACCATGGGAGAGCAGCACCACCGCTCCATCGTGGGCAAGTCCGAGCGCCATGTTTCCACTGTTCGAATACTCCAGACCCGGGCCGAACTCCTTGAGGACCTGCGGCGAGGTGAACGTCTTGCCGCCATCGGTCGAGCGGGAAACGGCGGGACAACTGCCGTCACCGTGATGCGTGCCCGCCTGGTACCCGAGCACGATCGTGCCGTCTGCGGTTCGCACCGCCTTGGGCCAGGCGAGGTGGGCGTAGCGCGGATTTGCCGGAGGCTCCACCGCCACGCGAACCACTTCGCCGCCCGGGGCCTTGCCCGCCCAGGGCACTTCCGGTGCAGCGGTTGCCACCCCGCGACCAGTGAGGACGAGCATGACCGAGAGAACACGCGTGAGCGTGAAGCGGGTGCGCGAATTCAGGAGCGCGGTCGAGGCGAGAAATCGGATGCAGTTCATTCGAAACGGAAAGAATAGAGTTGGGTGCGGGTGGATCGGAACTCCAGCTGGACCTCGCGTCCCTCCAACGCGGAAAGGTCGGTCTTGCCTGCCCAGGACACCACCGCTCCGAGCGAGTTGTTCTCCAGGTAGTCGCAGTCCGCGGCGCCGAATCCCGGCAGGGGAGATCCCTCGCGATCCAACAGAGCGACTCGCAGTTCGCCGAGCGCGCCGGTGTTGAGGTTGAGCAGCAGTCGCGTCCCGGTGACCTTCACCGGCGCAGTGCGGGCCACGCCTTCACGATTGCCTGTGTTCAACGAGACAAAACCGTCGATCCGCTGCACGTAGCGCACGATCACGCCGTCGGTCTTCCGTTCGCGCGCCGCCACGTCGCCGTGCACGGACTCGAACTCCGTGCCATACTGCCAGAGTTCATTGCCCCGCACGACCATGCCGGCACCCATGAACGTCATGTTCTTCTTGTCCGGCGCCGCCACGCTCGGAGCCGCATAGGCGGCGCGGTCGTAACGGTGCCACGCCACGCTGTCGTCACTGCCGACAAACTGTACCTCCGCCGGACCCATGTGACGCCCCTTCCAACCGGGGGCGTCCGTCTGCACCGAGCGCCGCAGGAACGTGGGAAAACCCACGTACCAGGAAGGGTCAATCACATAGGGCTGCGCGGACAGGTTGTAGATGTCCGTGCGCGCCGGATCCTGGTCGTCACAGATGAGAATCGTCGGGATCTCATTGCTGAAGTAGTTGCCAACGGCAGGCCGAATCGGCTTGAGCGGGCTGGTTTCCGTGAGCGTCGGCAGGGAGAGGCGGTTGACCTTGCGACGCCGGGGATTGCTATCCCATCCACGCACAATGACCACATACTCCTTCCGACGTTCGTCCCACCAGACAATGTTCTGCGTGTCGCTGCCGGCCTGGATCACCGGCTTCGGATCCCTCGTCCATCGCAATCCGTCCGGAGACGTGTAACGGTAAATCCCTGACGCGCCTCCGTCGGCAGCGCTGGCCTTTCCGGGTGTGACATAGACATAGCGTTGCTCGGGCGGGAGATTGGGGTCCTGAAAGACCACCCCTTCCAAGGAATGCAACCCGACGAGATTGTTGTCACGTGACCCCTTGTACGCATACAGCCCGAGGTTTGGTTTCGTCCAGGTCAGTCCGTCAATGGACTCAGCGTACGCGAGGTTGGCCTCGCTTCCGGCGCCCCATGCGTCCCGGCAGACATACCACATCCGCAACTTGCCCTGCTCTTCGCGCACGGTGAGGAAGAAAGAGATGATGTGCTTCTCCCACGGCTGGTCCGGCAGGATGACGGTCTCACGACGTGAGGCTGGATTCGTCGCCAGTTCCGCACCCTCCATGCGCGTCAGCAGGGCCGGGTTGAGAAACAGATAGCGCGCAGGGTCCACCGGTCCGCCGCGGACGGTCGAGCCCGCGACTGCCGCAAGCACGATCATCCAGCCAAGTCGAACGCCAGCAACGGGAGAGAACGCGTGAGATAAGGTCATGGGATTGTTTGGTCACCACCAGGCCACCGAAGGCAGGTACCACCTCTCACCAGGTCCGCGACACGGAGAACCTAACGTTGCGGTGATTGGTCACGCCCACGGCGGTTTCATTCACGCTCGGGCGCATCTCCAGTTCGTTCAGGATATTCTCAATCTTCAGGCCAAAGCGGTACCGCTTCCAGCTGTAGCCCAGCACCACATTGTGCAGGTCTCCGGGCGGCATCTTCCAGTTGGTCCGCGTGCTCAGGATGCTCTCACCCCACCAGGTGTAGCTCCAGAGCAGGGACGCACGCTTGAGCGGCCCGCGCTGAAATTCATACCGCGCCAGCGCGGAGAAGGTCTCGTCGGGTTGTCCGAACGGGATGGTTCCGTCAGCCTGTTTCGCCGTGCGCTTGCCGTAGGAGACCAGCGTATTCAATCCTGCAGACAGGTTGTAGCTCAGGTCGAGTTCCCATCCATCGGTGTCACGACGTCCGGATGGAATCGAGTAGCTCCGGTTGACGACGCCGGTGACCGTGCCGTCTTCGTCCACCTGGCTGATCAGCACATTTGACTCTTCCATTTTGTAGGCGGAGACCGTGGCGACCAGTCGGCTCTTCAAGAGGTCGACCTTGGCGCCAAATTCGCTGATGGAAACGACGCGGTTCGGAAACTTGTTGCCAAAACTGGCCAGACGTTGGTCGAGGGTGTAGACCGGTATGAACGTCTCGTTGGCATTGTAGAAGAGCGCCACGTCGCCGCGTTCACCCTTGTAGGCCTTGACCAGGGCACCGTAGCCATCGGACCACGAGCGGTCCGTCGTCTTGGTCGGGATGGCCGTGTTGATCTGATTGGTGGTCTCATTGTCGGTGTAGCGCATGCCCGCGACGAGGAAGGCGCGGTTGTCCCAGAACGACATGCGCTCCTGGAACCCGAGGGCATACTGTTCGCTCTCCACCCGGGTGACATTCTGCAGGGTCGAGCCGGTGGCATTGGCCACGACCACACTGGGATCGATGCCGGCCAACGCCACGCGGTTGAGCGGGAACAACCAGACCCGGCCGACGTTGCCCACCCGCTCCGCTCCGAGACGCGCAAGGGCGTCGGCGGTGGTCACCGTGTAAACGCGGCCGTTGATACCCGGGGAGGCCAGTTGCTCCAACTCGTTGTAAGTGCCGAAGAGCAGCAATTTGTGGTGCGTAGGGCCGAGATCAAAACCCAGGCCGAAGTCGGTCGCATAGGTCGAGCTCTCGGTCGTATTGTCAGTTCCGGTCGTCTGCAGGCCGGCGCGATAGAAACCGCCCAGGTTGTTCTCGACCCTGGAGAAATCGATGGTGCGGGCGTCGGTGCCGATGATGGCCCCTGCCTTGTCGACATAGACGTCGGCACCTGTAGTGGTGACGAGCGCACCGGAGTCAAATTGCTCGATGTAGCGCCCGAGCACGCGCACGTCCAGGCGCACCGGACCGAGGTCAAAACTCTTGGTCGCACCCAATTCGACGTTGTCGGTGGTCACCTGCGAGGTGTTGGTGACCACATTGTGCGCCATGCCCGCCTCCATCACATCGACATGCGGATGAGCCACGCCATCACCGCCAAACTGGAAAGTCTTCGTGATGGGGCGGAGCCGCGGGCTCTTGTCGCGGATGAAGCCGGTCCAGGCCCAGACTTCGATCCCGTTGTCCGTGCGGTAACGCACGATCGGATTCACCGCGAGAAATCCCTTGTTGCGAAAGAGCTCGCCCGGATGGTCGAGGGGGCCGTGGGTGACCATGTAGGAGCCGGCGAGGCGATAGCTCAACTTCTTGCTCTCACCGAGAAAGCCGGATGTATCCAAATCGCCCCGGTAGAAACCGTAGGCCCCCGCCATCAGTCCGATCTTGGTCCGCGGCTTCGACAGCGGTTTCTTGCTCACGAGGTTAAGCATGCCACCCGGGGTGTGCTGCCCGTAGAGTATGCCGGCCGGTCCCTTCACGTACTCGATGCGTTCGACAAACGCGTAGTTGAATCCACCCTTGTTGCCAAAGAGCAGGTCGGTGAAACCGTCGCGCTGGGCGCTCGCCGAGGTGTAGCCACGGGAGGAGAACTGGTTGGTCTCGGCGGAGGTGGTCTCGGCCATGGCGGAGACGCCGCCGATCAGGCTGAGGGTGTCTTCCACCGAGACCGCAAGCACGTCCTCGATCAGTTTTTCGTTGATGACGATCAGCGACGTGGGGATTTCCGTGATGGGCACCGCCAGCCGCGACGCCGAGGTGGCGGAGGTGGTGGCGTAGCCCTGGACGGCTTCGGAGGTGACTTCAAAGGGGGACAACTGCACCGTGGACTCCGTCTCCACCTTCTTGGCGGCGGTGGACGGTGCGACTTGCTGGGCGTGTAACGCCGTCTGGACGACAACGGCAGCGAGACAGGACAGGCGGAGGAACGAGTTCATGCGGCAGGGGCGGAGGGGGATCTTCGCGGCGCAGCCTCGCAATCGGATCGGGGCGGCCGGCAGGGTGAGGCGACGCGTCATCCTTTCCCTACGCATCGGCGCGACAACCGGATATTCTTGGTCCGCACTGCAGACCAGTGTGCCAGCCCCGCCCAGCGCTAGACCCGCGGAGGAGCCACCGTATCACCGGCCACCAACTCCGGGACGAGCAGCCGCTGGTCGCCGGGTCGCGCGGTGCCTTCGATCGCCTGCAGCACCCGATCAAACAGCAGGCGGGCCGCCACTTCCATGTTTGCCCGGTAAAACACGGGCTTGGGTCGCATAAACTGCAGAAACGGATCCTCACTCCGGCAAATCAGGGAAATGTCCTCGGGAATCCGCAATCCGCGGCTGGCCAGGTGGGTCGCCACCGTGGCGTAGTGGTGGGTGTGGCTGACAATGAACGCCGTCGGTGCCTGGGCCGAGCGCATCGCTCCATCCAGCTGACGGCAGAGCGCGTCGGCATCGGAGTCGGGCCGCTCGATCACCAGAGGCAGGGCCTTTTCTCCACGGTGGGCGCCAAAGGCCTCCCTGAAGCCGCGCACACTGTCCGCCTCGCCCGCACGCCGCATGTCATAGGCGACAAACGCCACGCGGCGATGACCCTTGGCCAGGAGCAGGGAGGTGGCGTGACGGATGCAGGCGTGGTAGTTGATGCCGGCGCTGGGCAGCTTGAGCCCGGGGTAAACATTGCCGTACACGACCACGGGGAGCCCGCTCTGATCGAACCACTCCTGCATGGGTCGCTTGGCCAGCGCGAGGATCCAGCAGGCCTTCGGCGAGATGCCGACCACGCGCGGCATCAGCCGCGCGGGATCGGTGCGCACGAAGCGTTGTCCCTCCAGCACCTCCACATTCAACCCCGCCTCCGCACACAACGCGCGAAACACGTCGAGGACCTGCACAAAGCGCGGCGGCATGCGGTAAACGGGCTCCGAACAGATCAGTCCGAGCTCCCGGCGCGAGACCTCGCTCGTCGTCGCCACCCTCTTCTCTCCCGGCAGGATGCAGTATCCACGGTATGGTTCCACGGAAATCCGGCCACTCTCCACCAGCCGTTCCAGCGCGGCCCGGATCGTCTGGCGGCTGACGTTCAGGATGCGCTGCAAGGCCCGTTCGCTCGGGAGCCACTGCAGCCAGCGTTCCGCCGCAATCTCACTCTCGATGCTCTGCGCGACTTGCTCCGCGAGCAGCACACGACGGGGTCGGACGATCGGCTTCATCCCCTGCAGCAGAGCGGCGGGACCCACGATTTCAACCCTGCATCGTCCGGAATCACGCTTTCCCCACCCGTCAGGACTCAGGCCCTGCGCCGACCGGGAGGTGCTCCGCCCGCCGGGCGCGGGCCACGTCCGCGCGCATGAAACACCGATAACCGACAAGCAGCACCAGCCCCGCCACGAAAAAGATGCCCGAGATCCCGGCAAAAATGGTTTCTAGCCCGAGGCCACGCTTGAGAAACCCAGCCACGAGGACGCCACACCCGCCGGCCGCGGTGGACACGGCATTCATCACCCCGACCCCGGTGGACCGGAACTGGGAAGGCACAATTTCGCACTGGGTGGGATTGTCATTCGCCTGCCCGAGACCCCGGAAAAACGAAAATGCGGCAATGCCCGCCGCCACGACGCCAAAGGCCGGTTTGCCCAAAAAGAAAAGCAGGAAGGGTGCACCCACCAGGTAGAAGAGCCCGTACAGCAACATGCGCCGGTGCGCCGCCGCGCCACAGATCCGGTCGGAGAGCCAGGCACCGACAAATATGCCCGTGACCACGGAAATCTGGAGCATGAAGGTGCCGGCAAATCCCGCCGCCGCGAGGTTCATGGCGTAGGTCTCCTTGAAATACAGGGGAAGCCAGCTGAAGAACACCCACATGCCGAAACCCGAGAGCATCGACTCCGCCACCAGCACATAGTACGACGGCACGCGGGCGAGGTAACCCAGCGCCGCGCCAAAGGTCGCGCGGGGCGGTCGGACTGTTGCGGGGCCCGATGCAAGCGACGCCCCCGGGGCGGGAAGCGCCACCCGGGCAACCACGGCCAACAGGAGCCCCCCGGCCCCGAGCACCCAGAATCCCGACCTCCACCCGTGATGCTCCGCCATAAAGCCGGTGAAACTGCCTCCCAGGACCATGCCGACATTGATGCCGATGGTGATGAAACTCATCGCCCGCGCCCGGGTGTCGGTGTCGTGACAGTCGGCGATCAGCGCCACCGCCGCGGGCAGAAACAGGCACTCCGCCAGCCCGAGTCCAAGTCGCAGCGTCAGCAGCATCGGGTAGCCGTTGACCAGCCCCATCAACGCCGTCACCGCACTCCAGGCCACGAGGCTTCCCACCACGAGGTGTCTCCGCGACATCCGGTCCGCCACGATTCCCGCAAAGGGTGAACCGAGCGCGTAGCTCCAGAGGAAGAGCGAACCGAGCAGGCCCAACTGGACATCCGTGACCCGGAAATCCGTCCGGATCGAGGATAGCACGGCCGACATCGCCGCCCGGTCCGCATAATTCAGCGCGGCTGCCACGGAAAGAAAGGCAGCCACGCGCCACCGCACATGAAGGAGAGAAGTCAGGCGATCCAAAGGGAAACGGAGGGACAAAGAGGGAGGGACGTCGGTTCAGCCACCACTGCGGACAACGCCGTGAACGTCATCCGCCAACATGGACGAAACCAAAGCACCGCGGGGGAATCGCAGCCGAGCGACCCCGTTTGCAGCGTCATCACGGCACCGGGTCGACATAGATCGCATAGAGGCGGATCTCCTCGGGACGCGCCCCGGCAAAATCGACCCGGACTCGGATCGGTCCCGGGTGCACCACCGTGTCCCCACCTTTCCACACCGCACGTTCCCGCAATCCGGAGCGGCCGGGCGCGACAAAATCCCGGGCACCAAAGCCAGGAATGTCTCGAAACTGTTCATCCAGCAGCGCCACGGTGATTCCAGAGAGCTCCCCCAGTCCACCGACATTTAAACTCACCGACCGGCGCAAGCCCTGCGTCGCAACCGGAGCCGAAATCACGTGAGGCGAGTTTCGGGGTCCCACAAAAGGCTGGAGATAGCCCAGCCGGTCGCGCTCCCAACGCGCCAGCCGCACGCCCGCCGAGGGGATCACCCAGATGGAGTACCAGAACAAGGTCTCCTTGCCGATATTGGCAAAGCCCTGTCCCTGCATGATCGCGGGCGCGCGTTCCAGCGGCATCGTCCGTCCCGAAGGGAGCCACCAGTTGGGGGTCTCTCGCGCTTCAATCATGCGAAAATCAGGGATGGGCTCATGGAAATGGAGGGCGTCGTGGCTCACGACGAGTCCGGCATCAATCGAGACGTACCGGCGATCATTGTTGGGATGTCCATGCCACTGGCCATAAAACCCCACCACCACATTGCCACGATTCCAGAGGCCCGCACCGATGTGCACCTGCTCGCCATCGGTCGAGCCCGTGCGCTGGTACGGCCGGGGAGGCACCGGGTCGCGGCGAAAGCCCAGCACCGACGACTCGGTCCAATGTTCAAAGTCGTAGGACACCTGCGTGACGAGTTGTCGCAACGTGGCGTCGGGCGACCAGTGCCGGCCGCCAAACTGTCCATTCACCACGTACATGCCCTGGAAACGAATGCCCCCCTGCGGCTCCATCTTGTTGGCGCCGCGCGGATTCGCCTTGGATTCAGTCCACCGCACTCCATCGGGACTGTAAGCCACGCCAAACAACAACCCGGGGTACTTACTGCCGGTGAAGAGCAGCTTGAAGCGTCGCGCTGGATCCGGTTCGTCTGGCTCAAAGTACACCACACAGCCGGCCACCGAGAAACGGCCCTGATCCAGGTCCACGAGGTTGTTCTGGGTGTTCCCGCCATAGGGCACCAGTCCGAGCTGCGGCTTTTCCCAACGCCGGCCGTCTTTGCTCTTCGCAAGGTGGATTCGATACTGACGTTTTTCGTCCTGGTCTCCCATCCCCAGGTACCACATCCACAATTCGTCACCCACCTGACACACCGTGCCGTAGTAAATGACGCCCTTGCTGTCCGGCGCACCCGGCGGTCCCGGGGCGATTACTTGATTTGAACCCGTCTTGTCCGCCGTTGACTGGAAACCGATGAGGTTGAGTCGCAGGCCATGCTGGAAGGGCAGCGCCTTGTCATCAAAGGCAAACAACACGTGCTCCGCCCGCGCGGTAACTGCCGCTGCCAGGCCGGCAAAGAGCCAGGACAAACGAAGGGCAAATACGCGCAACATGGGCTTCAGGGTTGGAGAGAATCTCGGGGTTCACCTGCAGGGAGGGCGTTCCTTGCGGAGCGCGCATGCGGAGCCGGTGCGGGGGCCACGGACAGAAACCGCGATGGCCGCGAGCGACAACGGGAGAACACTGGTCCGCTGACGAGACCAAGCTTGGTCCACGCTCGGCCGTGCACCCGTTTCCGTCCCACCCCGAAGCCAGCCTCCCTCAGGCCCGGCCCACCTTTGCGCTCCCCCTCGCGAAAAAAGTCCGTCACCTTTCTCCCGCTCGCGACCACTCGCTGTTGTGAACCCAATCCTTGATTCTTCTGAACCCATCGACGCCGATCTGGTCGCGGCGTCCGCTCGCGGCGATCGGCACTCCTTTGGCCACCTTGTCACCCGTCACCGCTCCGCCGCCTGCGGCGTGGCGTATGCCGTCTGCGGTGACTTCAACACAAGCGAAGATATTGCCCAGGAGGCATTTGTGGCTGCCTGGGGCCAGCTTGACGGACTCCGCGAACCGGGACGTTTCCGGGCCTGGATCTGCGGCATCGCCCGGCAGCTGGCGTTGAGTCATGTGCGCCGTCAAACCCGCCGGGAAGGCTCGCCGGTGGCAGGTCGTGAGGAACAGGACCTCCCTTCCCCCGATCCAACCCCGCGCGAGCTGGCCAGCTCGGACGAGGAAAAGGCCCTGCTGTGGCGGACGCTGCACCAGCTGCCGGAATTGTACCGCGAACCGCTCGTGCTGTTCTACCGGGAGCACCAGTCGGTCCGCGCCGTGGCCGAGGCGCTCGGTGTGTCCGAAGAAACGGTCAAACAGCGGCTGAGTCGCGGGCGGGTCCTGCTGAGGGACGAAGTCACGCGGGTCCTCGAAGGCGTGCTCGCGCAAACCGAGCCCACGCAGGCCTTCACCCTCGGAGTGCTCGGCGCCCTGCCACCCCTGGTGGCGGTGGCGGCCGCCACCGGAGGGGCGGCCACCGCCAAGGCGGCGTCGCTGGGCGGCGGAGCGTCGGCTACGGCCACGGGCGGAGCAATCGCCTGGGCCGTGCTCGGCACCTGGGTCTCCGGCGCCCTCGGTCTGCTCGGGATTTACGTGGCCTACGAGGTCTGGCGATCGGCGCGATTTGCCCCGGGGTACGGCCGCGCGCTGCTACCGCTCGGCTTCGCCTGGTGCGTGCTGACGGCTTTCGCCGCCGCGGGCTTCATCTGGTTTGGAGTGACGCAGGGGGCACCCCTCCGCGCCCACGGCGTCGCGCCGGGGGTCGTCTTCGTGGCGGGCGTCCTGGCCTACGGCCTGGCCAATCTGCTGCTGTCGCTGCTCGCGGTGGTCCGTGTCAAGGCGATGCCCCACCAGGAAAAGGTGCCACTGTGGACGAGCCCGCTGCGCCGCACCCAACGGTACGAGTCGTCACTCCGCTTCGCCGGTCTGCCTTGGGTGAGCGTGGCCGTGGGCGCCCGGCCGGAGTTGGGCGAGACACAGGGCGTGGCGAAGGGGTGGATTGCCATCGGTGACACCGCCTACGCGGGTTTCGTGGCGATCGGAGCCATCGCCGTCGGCCCGGTGGCCATCGGCGGCGTGGCGGCGGGTGCGGTCTCCCTCGGCGGTTTTGCCCTCGGGGGACTCGCCCTCGGCGGAGCCGCAGTGGGCTGGGGTGCCTGCGCCGGGGTGGCCGTCGGCTGGCAATTCGCCCTCGGCGGCCTCGCCGTCGCCTGGGACATCGCGCTGGGAGGGCTCGCCGCCGCCCGGCACATCGCCCTCGGCGGCACCGCTTTCGCCGCCCTGACCAATTCCGACGCGGCCTGGCAGGCGGTCCGCTCCCACGCGATCGTTGGTGCAGTGGTCCGCTGGATACCCTACGCAAGCTGGTTGTCCCTGCTGTCCGTCCCGGGCCTCTGGCTGGCGCTGCGCCAGGTGCGCAGCCAGCAACGCTGACCGGGTCCGCTCCTCTCGAAGACGAGGCGGCCAGGACGGCGCCCGTCTCCATTTGGACTGTCCGCAACCTCCCCCCCCCCCCCGCGGCGACCGGCCAAGCCGTTCGCCGCCCGTTCGCTGCCTTCACCTTTTGCTCCTGCATCCCTCCTTCCTCTTGGCCATGTCTCCCCTCCTCTCAGTCCGGCATCTCTCCCGTTGCCTCCTCGCCTGCCCACTCTTTATCGCGGTTGCCTTGTCCGCGGCGACGCCCTCGCTCTCTCCCGACCAGTGGCCGACCGAAGCACGGACGCGCCTTGAAACCCTCGAGTCGCGCAGCTGGAGTCCTGAAGCCAGCCGAAGCCTCGCTTCCGAACACGGCCTGATCGCGGCCACCGTCTCACCCGTCGCCGTGCAGGCCGGCATCGAGGCCCTGCGTCTCGGCGGAACCGCGGCGGACGCGGCTGTGGTCACGGCGCTGACCCAGGTGACCACCCAACTGGGATCGGTGGTGTCGTATGCCGGCGTGCTCACCGGACTCTACTACGACGCGCGCACGGGTCGGGTGCAGGCGCTCGACGCAGGTTTCAACTCCTACCTGGGGGAAACCGACCCCGCGAGCATTCCGGCCAGCACCTTTGGCGGCATGATCCCCGCCGCTCCGGGGGGCGACGCCGGCTCCCCGGGTCGCAAGACCCTCGTTCCGGGTTTTTTGGCGGGAGTGGACGCCCTGCACCACCGCTTCGGCCGCCTGCCGTTCCGCGACCTCTTCCAGCCGGCGATCTGGTACGCGCGGAACGGTGTGACCGTCTCGCCGGTGCTGGCCTCGTTCTTCGCCCTGCGCGCTCCGGTGTTTGCGCGCACCCCGGAGGGACGTCGTTTCCTCGCGCAGGCCGGCTCCGCCCTGCCGCAGGCCGGGGAACGCTTTGTCCAATCGGACCTCGCCGCCACGCTCGCCGAGGTTGCGACCCACGGTGCCGCCGCCTTCCACCGGGGCGACTGGGCCCGCGCATTTGTCGAACAGGTACGCCGGGACGGCGGGCGGGTGACGGCGGAAGACCTCGAACGCTACCAAGCCACCTGGTCCGAGCCGCAACGGATCCGCTTTCTCGGTCACGAGGTTCTCATGCTCGGTGCGCCTCACACGGGATCGTATGCGTTGATCCCGGGACTCAACCTGATCGAGGCACTCACACTCGAGCAGCAGGCTCCGTATTGGGAAAACCCCGCCGCGTTCCTGGCCCTCGACCGCATCGGCAAGCTGCTGGCGGCGGCATCCCCGGACCCCCGGTCAATCGAGGCCAGCCTTCGGCATCACGGTTTCAACGTCCCTCCCCACCCGTCCCTGACCAAGGACTTCGCCCGGGCGCTCGCGCCCGAGCTCTCCCGACTCCCGCAGCTGCCGGCGTCTGACCAGCCGCGTCACTCCAACTCGATCGTGGTGGTGGACCGGGAGGGCAACATCGCGGCGTTGACCCACACCATCAACACCATGATCTGGGGCGAGAGCGGAATTGTGGTGGGCGGCATTCCCCTGCCCGATTCGGCCGGCTTCCAGCAGGCGAGGTTGCAGTCCACGAAGCCCGGGGACCGACTTCCCCATGAAATTCTGGATACGATTGTCCTCCGCGAGGGTCACCCGGTCCTGGCCACTGCCAGCATTGGCTCCTCGCTCTTCCCCGAGACGCTGCGCGTGCTGCTCGGAATCCTCGGCCATGGCCACCACCTCGGTGCCACGATGGCGGCGCCTCCCCTCCTGCTCACCTTCGACCCCGCCGCGGCCAACCGGATCACGGTTCCGGAAGGTGCCTATCCGGCCCGCTGGATCGAGTCGCTCCGTGCGCAGGGCACCCCCGTGACAGAAGTGCCCTCCGCCACCGCCGCCGCCCTCCGCGGCACGGTCGCCGCCGTGCAGATCGAGGGTGCCGCGCGCCGCGCCTGCGAGGTGCCGGGCATCATGGTCTACGCCGGCTCCGAACCCTGAACGGTATCTTCACCCCCATTGCACCGAAAACGAGGTGGCGCTCCTTTCCTTGATTCACCGATCCGCCCCGGGAACCGGGCAACTGAAGGTGTAGCGGACGAGTTCGACGTCCTCATGGGTGCGTCCGCTCCACTCGACCCGGATCTCGGGGCCACCCGTGTCGACCACGCGCATCAGACCAAACTGTCCGGGACCTCCAAACGCGCCGTGGCTGTACGGACCTCCCTTGACCGAACCTTTGCGGTCGAGCGCGGCCGCATGAAAGACGGGAAAGAGCGGACGACCTCCCGGGCCATACCGGTTGTGGGTACCGTCATCAATCGCCACCATGTGGGCATCCCCGCTTAGGACACAGAGATTGTGGATTCCATTCCGCTCGATGAACGCGGCAAGTTCAGCCCTTTCGGTGGTGAAGCCCGTCCAACGGTCTTCGTTTTCCGAGCCGGTGTCGGTTCCAATCCACGGCACGGAATTCACCCACACCGTCAAGGGGTACCGATCCCGGGCGGCCAGCATCTCGCGTTTCAACCACGCCTTCTGTTCGGTCCCGAGCATCGTGCGTTCCGGTCCCTCCGGCACCTGGGGCGGATCGCGCTCGGAGCGGGCATCGCAGACCAGGAATCGCACCCGTCCGATGGTGAAGGCATGATAAATCGCACCGGAGTCGCTCGCAAAGGGATAATGGGGCACCATCTCCCGGTAGGCGGCGCGGGAGGCCTCGCGACTGGGCGAGGTGCGGTCGGAGTTGTTGGGACCGAAATCATGGTCGTCCCACACGTAGTTCACCGCCGTCGAGCGGAACAGTCGGTTCTGTGAGGCGGAACCGAGCGCACGTCCGTAGGCGCGACGGAAGACATCGACCGAGTTCTCAGCGATGTCCTCGTAGTGCAGGTCGCCGTTGTGCAAAAACAGGAGGGGCTCATGACGTGCAATCGTGGCAAAGACCGGGTGCTCCGAGCCGGTCTGCGCACAGGATCCCAGCGCAATCGTGAAACTGGCCGGGCCGGCGGGGTGGCTGCGAAAGCGTCCTTCCGCCTCCGCCACCACATAGCGATAACGAGTGTCGGGTTTGAGGTGGGACAACTCAAACACCAGCACCGAGGCCCCTGGCTCCGCGGGACGGCGAACGGCGGCGGCGAAGGAACGCGGCGCCTCGCCCTCGGCCGCGAGGCTGAGTGGAGGCGCGCCATCACCGGTGACTTTGACGGTCACCCGCGCGGTCTGCGTCGTCACGCCCCCGCACCACATCCACAGCACTGCCGTCGTCTCGGACGCAAGGGCGGTGGAGGAAACCAGAACGATCAGAATGGCGGCGGCAAGGGAACGCATGGGAGGAAACAGAGATCCACGGTGGACGGACACCCGACTCACTTGACGGCTGGACCGGCCACCGGAGGGCGGGCGGCCGCGGCCAGGTCATTCCAGGCATAGAAGTGGAAAACCCGGCCGTTGGACATGGCGACGAAGAGTCCGCCCGGAAACCCCGGCAACGCGGTGTGAGTCACGTCGCTGCCATCGCTTTCGATCGTCGACACGTCGACCCGCTTCAGGAGCGGATGGGTGTGGGGATTGCCGGTCACACCCTCGCGGGGATAGAAGTTAAAGGAGTTGTCCTGCTGGTTCGACACGACGACATAGCCGGTGCCCGCGCCCGAGCGGTAGATGGAAATGCCCTCCCGGTCCTCCGTGAACCCGTCGAGACCAAACTCGGCGAGTTGCTCGTCGGCATCGTCGGCCGCCGGGTCCGCGTGGTACTTGCGGATGCCGTGGTTTTCATCGGCATAGTAGACATAGCCCAGCTCCTGATCGACGGCGATCGCCTCAATCTCCTTGCGCCCACTCCAGGTGCCAAACGAGCGCACAAACAGCCCCTTCAGCACTCCGGTTCCGTCATCCACCAGCCGATACTGGTGCAGATAACCTTGCAGGGGCGCCTGGTAGTCGGAGCGCGAAACGATCGCAAACAACGCTCCGTCAGCCGGACGGGTGTAAAGGGCAATGCCCATGCAGTCCCGGGCCAGCTCTCCCTGAAAGACCGGAATCCCTCCCCGGTCGACCGGCGCCATGTCCGGCAGGCGGTACACCCGCAGCCGATGCGCGTAGCGTTCGGTCACCACGGCCACGTCGATCTTCGTTCCTCCCAGCATCACGCCGTAGGCGATATCGACATTGTTGGGTCGCACCAGGCCGCGAACCACCTTGTCCGCCTTGATCTTGCCGTCCAGGCCCCAGACAAAGAGGGCGCCGTCGGTGTCCTTGTCGGTGCCCAGCACCAGACTCTCGGCTGGGTTGGCCGGATTGATCCAAATCGCCGGATCGTCGGTGTCATGCTTGGTGGGTTCCGTGATCACACGGGGCTTGACCGCCCCGGGTACGGGAGCGGTCTTGCCGGGCTTGGCCGCGAGGGGGGTGACCAAAGCCAGGACGAAAAGGAAGGGACGAAGGTTCATGGGAAGAAATGGGAAAGGAGAAATCAGTCCAGAGCATGCTCCGGCCGGGTGACGCCAGAGCGTCACTCGGATGACATAAAGGTGAAATGGGACGAGTGGGAGCCAGAAGGGCGTGGCGGCCGCCGCACCCTTCCGGCGATTCAGATCAGAAGCCGACCTTCAGACCCGCGTTGATCGACCAGCTGTAGAACTCAATCTTGCGCAGGCCACCGGTCAGGTTGTAGCGCGCCTCGTACGGCTCCTTGGTCAGATTGAGCATCTCGGCATAGAGCGTGACCCGTGAGCTGACCTTGTAGTTCGTACTGAAGTCGAGCTGGGAGTGATCCTGCACGTACTGATCCCCCGCCGTGCTGCCACCCAGGAGGCTGAGGTAACGGCTGCGATGGTTGAGGGAGAGGCGGGCGAAGAAACCGTACTTCTCGTAGGAGAGCGCGACATTGTAGAGGGTCTTGGACTGGTTGAGAAACGGCACCGTTTCACCCCGGCGTCCGCCTCCGAGGGTCGATTCGCTGTCGACGAACGTCACATTGGCAAAGAACCCGAGCCCGTCAAACGGCGCCGGCAGACCCGTGAATTGCTGCTGCCAGTCAGCTTCGACGCCGGTCACGTTCGCCGTGTCGCCATTCAGCGGCGTGGTGAGCGAGCCGCCATTGACGCCGCCTCCCACCACCACCTCGGAATAGATGAAATCGGAAATCTCCTTGTGGAACACCCCCACGGACATGACACCGAGTGATTTCGGATAGAACTCGAGTGAAGCATCGAAGTTGAGGGATCGATACGGCTTGAGGTTGGGATTGCCGCGGGTGACGTCATCGTCCTCGGTCAGCACACTGCTCGAGGCATCCAGCGGTTTCGGACGGGCCAGCGTGCTGGTGACCGAGGCGCGACCGATCATGCTCTTCGAGAATGCGTAACGCGCCACGACCCCCGGCAGCACCGTGGTGTAGTCACGGCTGGCCGAGGTCCGGGCAAGCGAAGCGGCACTGTTGTCAACCGCGCGCCATCCCTCGGTGCTGAAATCCGTGGATTCCGCACGCAGCCCTCCGATCAGCGTCAGCTTGTCGATGGCCACCTCGCCCATCGCATAGGCCGAGAGAATGTTCTCGTCGGAGGTGTAGTCGCCCACCGCCGCGTTGATGGCCGTGTCGTTTGCATTGACCGAGAAACGACTGGCATTGGCCGCATAGAAGGCCCGGAAGGCGGCCGGATTGATGCTGGCGATGGTTGCCGCCGCCCCGCGCGGTGAGTAACGGGCGAAGTCGGCCAGGGTCAGGGTACCCGAGGCAAGGGTCACGACATCGCTCGACACGTCGACCGTGCGCGACTTGGCGCGGTATTTGCCTCCAAACTTCACGCTGCCGTCTCTTGTTCCGATCTTGAGTTCCTTTCTGAAATTGGCGGCGAGCGTGTACTCCTCCTCGTCGTTGAACCCCTTGTCCAGCGCCCACGAATTGAAGTTGTAGGAGGTGGCCGGAAGATTGACTCCGGTTCCCGAGAAAACCGGATTCTCGGGATTCGATATGTCGTAGCTCCAGCTGGTGTTCCCGGTCCGGAAGGCGGGCTGGAAGCGGAACGGGTCGATCAGTTTGGCGATCGCCCACGCGGCAAGGTAGTCGACATGCCAGTCACCGCGGTGGTGTTCGCCACCGGCCGAAACAGAATAGACCTTGTTGTCCTCGTAGCGGTCTTTCAGATCCACCGCGATGCGGCTGCCGCTCACCGTACCAGTCGTGGCGCTGGTCGGGGTGACCGTGGCAGCGGTGCTGCGGAAGCGGGTGCGGAAACGACTCTCGTAGTCCGAGAAGCGACTGTAGACACCCCGCACGTAGAAGGAGTTGTCGGAGTCAGGCCGGTAATCGAGCGAAAAACTCAGGCCGGAGCGCCAGCGAATGATGTTGTACTCACGATGCTGCAGGTCGCCCCCTGGCACGATGAAACCGCCTTTGGCGACCCAGGGATTGTCGTCCGCCTCGCGTCCGTTCGAGCCGAACTGGCGTTTGGACGCACTGTAGGATACGAGGAAACCCAGCTTTCCGTCCTGGAACTTGTCGGCGTAGGTCGCGCTGTACTTGTAGCCCCACTTGTCAACGAGGTCGCTGTATCCTCCCTCCACTGACGCCCGCAGGATGCGTTGATCGGAACTGAAGGCGGTCTGGGTCTTGATGTTGACACTGCCGCCAATGGCATCGCCGTCCATGTCCGGCGTCACCGCCTTCACAATCTCGATGGAATCGAGGATGTCGGTCGGGAAGACGTCGAGGTTGACCTTGCGACTGTCCTCCTGCGACGCCGGGATGCTCACCCCGTTGAGCTGCGTGTTGTTCAGATCCGGGTCGACGCCGCGCACCGAAATAAAGCGGCCCTCGCCCTGGTCGCGCTCCAGTGAGACGCCCGCGATGCGCTGCATCGACTCGGCCGCGTTCTGGTCGGGGAATCGACCCGCCGCATCGGAGGAAACGATATTCCGCAGATTGCCCGAGGCGCGTTGCTCATTGAGTGCCCGTGCCTGGCCGGATCGCTGACCCTCGACCTGGAAGGCCTCGAGCACGAGCACATCCTCGCCGAGCTTGACCATCAGGGTGGATTCCACTCCCGCCGCGATGGTGACCGATACTTCCTTCGATGGAAGGCCCAGGTACGATACGCTCGCAGTGTAGACTCCCGCCGGGAGGCCCGCAAAAAAGTACTCACCACCGCGGGTCGTGGACGCCTCCCGTCCATTCTCCTTCAACGTGACGAGGGCTCCGCTCAATGGGTCGCCTTTTGTATCTGTCACACGACCACCGAGAGCGCCGCTCTCGGTTTGCGCGCCGGCGAAGACGGCGCTGAACGTCAGAATCGCAAGTGCAAACGCGAACCGGCAGACTGCGGACGCGGAACAGGGTGGGGTACATGTCTTCATGGGGATTTTGGGGAAACGGTTCTTGAGGGATACGAACATACCAGGCGGAGGAAGGCGGCGCGCCGGGGTCTCGGCGCGCCGCTTCACTTTCGCCAGATATCACCCTCGCCTTCGGCGAACCACCGCGAGGTGGTCACCTTGGGCTGGGTGTAGAACAGCACGCCGGAACGACCCTGCATGTGCAGGTCGCCGAAGAAGGACTCGTTCCAGCCGCTGAAAGGGAACATGGCCATGGGCGCGGGCACTCCGACGTTGATGCCGATCATGCCGGCACGGACCCGTTGCTTGAACTCGCGGGCCGCACCGCCGCTGCGCGTAAAGATGGCCGCGCCGTTGCCGTAACTGCTGCGATTGGCCATCTCGATCGCCTCATCGAGTCCTTTCATGTGGAGCACGTTGAGCACGGGTCCGAAGACCTCCTCCTGCGCGAGTTTCATCTCGGTGCGGACGTCTTCGACAATGGTCGCTCCGAGGTAGAATCCGTTGGGCGCCTCCGGCACCGTGACGCCGCGGCCGTCCGCCACCACCCGGGCTCCGGCGCGTTCACCGTCGTCCACGAGTCCGCGCACCCGCTCGCGGTGCGCCGCCGTGATGACCGCGCCCATGCCGGGCTGCACCTCGACATCGGTGCGTCCGACGGTCAGCGACTGGGCCGCCCGGATCAGGTCCGGCATGACCGCGCGGCCACGGTCGCCCACCGTGAGCAGGCTCGAACCCGCCATGCAGCGCTCGCCGGCACAACCGAACGCGGCATTCATTACCGCCTCGACCGTCTTGCCGACGTCGGCATCCGGCATGACGACGATGTAGTTCTTCGCGCCCCCGTTCGCCTGGACTCGCTTGCCGTGCGTTGAAGCCGTCAGGTGCACCGCCCGCGCCACCGGGGTTGAACCGACAAACGACACCGCCCTGACCAGCGGATGGGTCAGCAATGCCTCGACCGCGTCCTTGCCTCCGTGGACCAGATTGAACACACCCTTCGGCAGTCCCGACTCCGCCAGAAGCTCGGCCAGGCGCTGGGCGGTCAGCGGCACACGTTCGCTCGGCTTGAGCACGAAGGTGTTGCCGCAGACAAGGGCGAGCGGGAACATCCAGAGCGGAATCATCGCCGGAAAGTTGAACGGGGTGATGCCGACACATACCCCGAGGGGATGCCGCGCCAGCTCGCCATCGATGCCGCGGGCCATGTTGGGCAGCAGTTCGCCGGTCAGCAGGGTCGGTGCCGCACAGGCCAGCTCGACGACCTCGAAGCCACGGAAAAGATCGCCCCGTGACTCGGCCAGGGTCTTTCCATGTTCGCGCGAAATGAGCCGGGCAATCTCCTCGAAGTGCTGCTCCAGCTTCGCGCGGAACTTGAACATCACCCGCGCCCGTTCGCTCGGAGGCGTCTCCGCCCAGCCCGGGAACGCGGCCTGGGCCGCCCGCACCGCCTGGTCCACCTCGGCCGCCCCGGCCATCGGCACCTCGGCGATGACCTCTCCCGTCGAGGGATTGAAGACGGGGGAGGTCGGCAGGCCGGAGACCGGCGACCACTCGCCACCGAGGAAGTAGGGACAACGGGGAAGTGAAGAGGAGGTGGGCATGGAAAAGGAGGCAGGCGCGACGCCGCACGGGGCCGCAGAAGGAACGCAATCAGGCGGACCCGAGGTTCGTTCGGTTCCGATAGGAGGGGGTGGAAAGGGGTCAGGTGACCCCGGAGAGGAAAAAGGGGCGATCAGCCCACCATGGCAGTGCGGACAAACGACAGCAGATCGGCGTATCCACCGAGGAACTGCTGCAGCGTGTGCACGGTGGCGCCGTAGCGGAGGAATTCGGGAGGGGTCATGCCATCGGCGTCGTGGGCACGGACAAAATCGGGGAATTTCGCCCGCAACTCGGCGAGGATGGCGCCGTCCACCGGCTGGTCCAGGGTCCGGGCCGGGACACGCAGGGACTCGTTGAACTTGCGCCACCAGGTGTAGGGCACGGTTTGAAGCACTTCCGGGCCAATGATCTCGGCCCAGTGTCCCTCGTGCCGGTAGGCCGCAGCGAGCAGCGTCCCGGGGCGTCCGCTGGACTGAAAGAGCCGGTGTGCCTGCTTGAAGACCGCAATGCCGGCCCAGTCGAGCAAGCCGGGACGGGTCGCGATCTTCCGCTCCTCGGCCACCCGCTTGAGGTGATCGTCGACGCGGCCGATCATGATCGTGATGTAGGGGCGGATCGCATCGGCATTGTGTCCCGCCGCCCGGGCGCGTTTCAGGCCCCGTTCCAACGCCGCCGAAACCGCGAGGGCCTGTGGCACGGAAAAGCTGACCGTGGCATTCACGCGTACCCCGTGCGCGGTCATCTCCTCCATGGCCGCAATTCCGACTTCATTGGCGGGGGCCTTGATCGCGATGTTCGGAGCCAGCGCGGAGAGCTCGAGCGCCTGCGCCACCATGAGATCGCGATTCGGAAAATACTTCGGGTTGACCTGCATCGAGAGGAAACCCTTCGCTCCGCGGGTCCGCTCATACACCGGCAGCAGCTGCGCCGCCGAGGCCTGACCCAGGGCGTGGATCAGTTTCCAAGCCAGGTCATCCTCAATGGCCGTCGGGTGCTCCGCCATCAATCGCTCGAGGATGGGGAGACAAAGCTGCGGATTGGCCTTCGCGGTCTGCGAGACGATGACGGGATTCGAGGTGCCTCCAACGGCGCCAAGACTGACGGCCTCACCCAGCTCGGAGGGCACGCCGGAATCATTCCACCAATCGGCGCCGAGCGCCGTCATTTCGCGCATGCGGGAGGGTGCGGAGGGGGTCATTGTCATGAGGGAGGAACTACCGGGGGAAACCATGCGGGGTGAACTTAGATACCGGCCTGGGCCCGGACATAGGCCCGGGCGCGTCGCGCCTTGTCGAGGGCCGGTGCCTTTGCGGGATCCTCTTCCGCCTCGGCGACCAGCCAGCCCTGGTAACGGGCGGCCGCAAGCACGGCGAAAATCGCCGGAAAATCGACGCAGCCTTCGCCGGGGATCGTGAATACCCCGTTGACCACCGCCCGATGAAACGACCAGCCTTCGCGACGCACCTTCTCCGCCACCTCCGGGCGAACGCTCTTGAGGTGGACGTGGCCTATGCGGGCCGCGTGCCGGCGTGCCACGGCGACCGGATCGATGCCCGCGAACGCCAGATGGCCCGGATCGAGCAGCAGGCGCAGCGCCGGCACAGCCGCCAGCAGCCGCTCAAGGTCGGGCTCGCCCTGGATGACGGTGCCCATGTGGTGGTGATACACCACCGCGAGTCCCTCCGCAGCGGCCAGCCCGCACAGCCGCGTCAGGCCCCCGATGAAGCGCGGCCACTCGTCTTCCGTCAGGCGGGGTGACAGCCGGTTTCCAAAACCAAGCGCAGCGTTGCGGTCCCCGTGGACACACCGCGTGCACTCAGCCACGATCACCACCCGCGACCCAAGGCTCTTCAGCAGGCGCGCATGGGTGAGAAAGTCCGCCTCCTCCTGAGCCAGGGCGCGGGATGCCAGATGGGTGCTGTGCCAGCCGCTGACGAGCTTGAGTCCGTGGCGACCGAGGGCCGCCCTCAGCGCTTCGGAGGTACGGGGATAGGCGTGACCCAGTTCGGATCCCGCATAGCCACTCGCCGCCATGTCGCTCAGGATCGAATCGAGCGGCAGATCTCCGGCCAATTCGGCAAAATCGTCGTTGCTCCAGATGATGGGATTGGCGCCGACCTGGCAGCCAGTCAGCACCACGGGGGAAAGGGAGGGGGCGGAAGCGGACATCAGTAGTGAAAGCGCTGGCGCTGGACGGCTTTGTCGTAGGCGGCGCGGGCGGCGCGGACCGAGGGCACTCCGGACACCGCCGCGGGGGGAACGTCCCACCAGGAGAATCCCTGCATCACCGATTCAGCCGTCACGGGCACATAAACCAGACAGGAGTTCGTCTCCGCCTTGGCGGACGTGAGGGCCTCCACGAGCTCCTCCTCGGTGCGCGCGCTGAAGGCGGTGGCGCCATAACTGCGGGCGTTGTCGGCAAAATCGACCTCCACATAGGCGCCATCGAGCCGGCCGGTGGTCCGGGAACGCTGGCGGAACTCATTGCCGAAACTACGCCCGCCCTGTCCACGTTGAAGGTTGTGGATACAGCCAAAGGCCCGGTTGTCATTCAGCACGAGGGTGATCTTCCGTCCCTCCTGCACCGCGGTGAGCAGCTCGGTGTGCAGCATGAGGTAGCTGCCATCCCCCAGGAAGGCGTAGACTTCGCGGTCGGGATCGGCGAGTTTCACTCCGAGGGCGCCGGCGACTTCGTAGCCCATGCAGGAGTAGCCGTACTCGGAGTGATAATCGGTGGACGACTTGCAGCGCCAGAGCTTGTGGATGTCGCCCGGAATGCCGCCGGACGCATGCACCACGGTGCTTCGACCGTCAGTGAACTCATTGAGCACGCGGATGACCTGGCTCTGGTAGAGCAGACCGTCCGGGCTGGCGCGACGAGGCGAAGTCATGGCCCGCCACGGCTTTTCCCAATCCGCCTTCGCCCTGGCAATCGCCCGGGCATGGGGAGCCGGCGCCTTCCAACCGCGCACCGCGCGACCGAGAGCGGCGAGGGTGGCGCGCGCATCCCCCAAGAGCGGCAGCGCCCCGTGTTTCACCGCATCGGCCGCATGCACGTTGATCGCGATGAACCGAACCTTCGGATTCTGAAACTGGGTCTTGGACGCCGTGGTGAAGTCCGACAGCCGCGTGCCCAGGGTGATCACCACGTCGGCCTCAAGCGCAATGCGGTTGGCCGCCAGGGTGCCGGTGACGCCGATCGCACCGAGTCCGAGATCATGCGACTCCAGCAGGGCTCCCTTGCCCGCCTGAGTCACCCCCACGGGGATACCCGTGGCCTCGACAAAAGACTCCAGCTCCGCGCACGCGTCGGAGTAGTGCACCCCGCCTCCGGCGACAATGAGGGGCCTCCGCGCGGCGCGCAGGATCTCGGCCGCCGCCCGAATCTGGCTGGCAAGGGGCACGTTCCGGGCCACGTCATAGACGCGCTTGGCAAAGAAGTGCACGGGACAATCAAAGGCCTCCGATTGCACGTCCTCCGGCAGGGCAAGGGTGACCGCACCCGTTTCGGCCGGATCAGCCAGCACCCGCATGGCCTCGGGCAGCGCGGTCAGGATCTGTTCGGGACGATTGATGCGATCCCAGTAACGGGAGACGGGTTTGAAACAGTCGTTGACACTGATGTCCTGAGAACCCGGATTCTCCAGCTGTTGCAGCACCGGAGCCGGGCGCCGGTTCGCGAAAATGTCGCCCGGCAAGAGCAAGACCGGGAGCCGGTTGACCGTGGCGGTGGCCGCGCCGGTGATCATGTTGGTGGCCCCGGGTCCGATCGAAGACGTGCAGGCCAGCGTGCCCAGGCGCTGCCGGGTTTTGGCGAACGCCGTGGCCATGTGCACCATGGCCTGCTCATTCTTCGCTTGGTAGTACGGCAGCGCCTTGCCGCCATGTTCCTCGATCGCCTGGCCGAGGCCGGTGACATTGCCATGGCCGAAGATGCCGGTGATCCCGTGAATGAGGCGGTGCTCGACGCCATCACGGCGCACATACTGCACCTGCAGGAAACGGACGATGGCAGCTCCAACGGTGGTACGGACAGTTTTCATACAGACGGTTTCCAACCTTGGTTCTTGGGATCAAGCAGCCAGGTGTGATCAGGGGTGAAGGTGAAGCCCTTGTAGGGCCGCCGGGGAAGGTGACGGACGATCCAGAGATAGTACATCCCATAGCCGGGCGCCGCCACCTGTGCGTGGTCCAGGCCTCCCGGAATCAGAGTCGAGTCCCCTTCCCTCACCTTGACCACGTCCTCGCCCAACTCCGCGTGACCATACCCCTGAGGCTCGGTGAACCGGTAGTGGTACACCTCGGGCTGGGGATGATGATGCGGAGGGTAACTGGACCACCGTCCGGCACGATTGACCACTTCTCCGACCACCAACTGGGAATCCGGCTGCGTGGAAAAGTCGAAAACCGTGCGGACCGTTCGGCGACAGGCCTCCTGCGCCAGCCCGGCGCCGCGGTCTTCATTGGCCACATTGGCCGGCAGGTAGAGTCGCGCCCCGCGCAGGCGCGCATTGGTCGCCGCCACCACCGCCCACTCGGTGTCGGCAGCGAGCGAGCGCAAGGCCACCGCCTCAGCGGCCCCGACCTGGAGGACGGTCGGAGCTTCGTCAAAGAGCGAGGTCCGTTTCACTTCAACCCGGCCCGCCGCACTCGCGATCTCGGCATTCCCTCGGAGCAGCACCCAGACCGTTTCCTTGGTCGTGACCACCCGATGCACCTGGCCTTTGCCCTGGCGCAGGACGCCGAAGTCCATCAGCTCCTTGACCGAAGCCTTCAAGGCATGCCGGTCTTCGCGAAGCAGAGGCGTATAGCCACGGGCGAAACGCTGACGCGCCGGACGAAGCAACCAGGGAGAGCCGTGGGGTGAAGGCATGTCGAAGGATGACAATGTAAACGATTACACGTTGGGTGAATCGACTGTCCAGCCCGTTTTCTGAGAAACGCACCAGACAAGACGCGTCTAGACGACTCTCTCCCGTTGACCGCTGTGAATGGAGCGGGTGGCGGCGAGCGCCACCCGTTGCGCACCGATGCCATCGTCGCAGCCGATCGGCGAGGGCCGTCCAAGATGGAGATTGTCCACGAAATTCTGCAGCTGCGTCAGATAAGCCTGCTCAAACCGTTCATAGAAACCCGGAATGGTGTCGTGGGAGATGATGTCCTTTTTCATCACGAGGATCGCCGTCTCCCGGTCATAGCCGATCTGAATCGTCCCCTGGGTGCCGACAATCTCGGTGTGGATGCCGTAACCATAGATGCCGATGCGGCTGAGGCTGATCGAACCGATCGCACCGCTGGCGAAATTCAGCAGGGTCAGCCCGCTTTCGACGTCACCCACGGTCGCGATTTCCGGGAAGGCGACGTTGTTGCCGACGCTGTAAGCGTCGGTCGCCTCGCCCATGTACCAACGCGCGAGATCAAAATCGTGGATACCCATGTCAATGAACAATCCGCCGCTGTTGGCCGGACGCAGGTACTCGACCGGAGGGGGAAGCTGGTCTTTGGAGCTCGACTTGAACATCACCGGGGTGCCGATTTCGCCCGCATCGATGCGCTTCTTCGCTGCGGCGTAGGCCCGGTCGAAACGGCGCATGAAACCAAGCTGGAAGAACACCCCGTGCCGGGCCACGGCCGCCTTCATCTGCTCGGCCTCACCCACATCGAGCGAGAGCGGTTTCTCGCAGAAGATGGGTTTCTTCGCCGCAGCGGCCGCGATCACCACTTCGCCATGCAGCTTGGTCGGAGTCATGACTACGACCGCGTCAACGGTGGGATCGGCGACCAGTTCGTGGTAGTCGAGGTAGGATCGCGCTGCGCCGGTCTCGGCGGCAACCGCCTTGACCGTGGCCGGATTCACATCCGACACGGCCTGCAGGCGCGCGCCGGTGATGCGCGACGTGAAATAGCGGGCATACTGGCTGCCGAGGCGGCCGAGCCCGACGACTCCGATAGTGAGTGGCTTGTTCATGGAAAAATCATTTCACGAGCTCGATCGCGACGCCGATCTCGGCCGGCGCCGTCTCGCCTTTCAAGTGGGCCAGGGCCTGCTCGACGGCCGTGCGGCCCATCAGGGCGGGGTTCTGCGCGATGGTCGCAGCCATCTTGCCTGACTTCACCGCGGCGCGCGCTTCGTCCTGCGCGTCAAAACCAATGACAACGATCTTCCCGGTCTTGCCGACGGCGGCGATCGCCTCGACTGCGCCCAGAGCCATCAGGTCGTTGGCCGCGAACAGGGCCGTCACGGTCGGGTTCGCCTGGAGGATGTTTTGAAACACCGTGTAGCCCTGGTCACGCTCCCAGTTCGCCGGCTGCGAGGCGACCAAGGTGATGCCGGTTGCGCCCTTCAGCGCCTCACGGAACCCGCGCACGCGCGCATCCCCTGTCTCATGACCCGCGATCCCTTCCAGCACCGCCACGCGCCCCTGCCCTCCCAGACGCTCGACGGCAAATTTCCCTGCGATCTTTCCCCCTTCGTAGTTGTCGGAGCCGATGAAGGTCACCGTCTTTCCGCCCGACGCCTGCATCGCCGCCGCATCGAGGCGTGTATCCACGACGAGCACGGGAATACCCGCCTGGTTCGCCTTCAGCACCACCGGGACGATTTCCCGCGAACCGCTCGGCGCGATGATCAGCGCGGCGACCTTGCGCTGGATGAGGTTCTCGATGATTTGCATCTGACGCTCCACGTCGGTCTCCCGCTCCGCCGCCTGCACCACCAGCGTCACTCCGGCCGCCTTGGCGGCCTCCTCCGCCCCGCGCTGCATGTCGATGAAGAACGGATTGTTGAGGGTCTTGGGAACCAGAGCAATGACCGGACCGGAGGCCTTGCCAGGCGTCGCCGAGGCGGAGGAGCCGGACTGGCGTCCGCAACCAGCGACGAGGCTGGTCAAGGCAGCGGCAAGCAGGAGGACGGAGGTGAGTTTCATGGGGTAGGAAAATGGGTCAGCGTTTTGAGCCCTTGAAGACGGAGTCGAGCAGGACCGCGGCAATGATGACCGCGCCAATCACGACCTGCTGCACATACGACGACACTCCGAGCAGGTTGAGTCCGTTGCGCAGCACACCCATGATCAGGGCGCCCACGAGGGTGCCGAAGACCGAGCCCTGGCCTCCCATCAGGCTGGTGCCTCCGATGACCGTGGCAGCAATGGCGTCGAGTTCATAGCTGAGTCCGGCGATCGGCTGCGCCGAATTCAGCCGGGCCGTGAGCAGGACCGACGCAGCGGCCGCGAGGCCTCCCCCGAGGGCGTAAATCCCGACCTTGCACGCGGCCACCGGCACGCCCGACAGCAGCGAGGCCTCCTCGTTGCCGCCAATCGCGACAACGTAGCGGCCAAACTTGGTCCGCTTCAGCACGAAGTGGGCGATCGCATACACCCCGAGCATGCACCAGACGGGAACGGGAATGCCCAGCAGTTCGCCAGTCGCGAGCCAGCGGAAGGACGCGTCAAATCCCGACACCGGCCGCCCGTCGGTGACGAGCAGCGCCCCGCCTCGCGCCACACTCATGAGGCCCAGGGTCGCGATGAAGGGCGGCAGCCGGCCGAATGCGACCAGCAGCCCGTTCACCGTCCCGCAGGCCGCACCCACCAGCACGCAGGCTCCAATCGCAAGCGGCACGGGCCAGCCCGCCTGGAGGGCCAGCGCGAGCACCACCCCGGCCAGGGCGAGCACGGAACCGACCGACAGATCGATGCCGGCGGAGAGAATGACGTAGGTCAGGCCCACCGCGATGACCGCGTTGATCACCGTTTGCTGCGCCACATTGAGCAGATTGCTCGTGGTTAGAAAGTGAGGCGTCAGCAGGCTGAGGATGAGACACAGCACCACAAAAACCGCGACGGTTCCGGCCTGACGCGCGTGGGTGACGAGGAAGCGGGGAGGCATCATGCGACCGGGTGCGCACCGAGGGCGCAGTGGAGCAGTTGTTCCGGAGTGACCTCACCGCCGCGGAACTCGCCGGCGAGGCGTCCGCGGTGCATCACGAGGATGCGGTCACTCAGCCCGAGGATCTCGGGCAGTTCGGAGGAGATCATGAGGATGGCCCGGCCTTCGCCGGCCAGGCGCTGGATGAGCTGGTAGATTTCGGCCTTGGCACCCACGTCAATGCCACGGGTCGGTTCATCGAAGATCAGCACATCCGCCTCGCGGCACAGCCACTTCGCCAGGACGACTTTCTGCTGATTGCCTCCGCTCAGGTTCACCACCCGCTGCCCGAGGCCCGGCGTCTTCACCCGCAATTCCGCCGCCAGCCGTCCCGCCGTCTCGGCCGCACGTCGGGGCGACAGCACGCCGGCCCGGGTGAAGCGGTCCAAATGGGCCAGGCTGGTGTTCTCCTCAATGTCGCGGCAGAGCACGAGTCCCTGACGTTTGCGATCCTCCGTCAGAAACCCCATGCCCTCGCGAATGGCCTGCCGTGGCGAACCGATGGTGACCGCCCGTCCCTTGAGCCAGATGCGACCGGTATCAATCCGATCCGCACCGAAAATCGCCCGCGCCAGTTCCGTGCGGCCCGAGCCCATCAACCCGGCCAGACCGACGATTTCACCTCGCCGCAGTGAAAACGTAATGTCGTGCAGCACCCCCCGGCGATTCAGGCCCTCGACGCGCAAGGCTTCCTCCCCAATCCGGGCCGTCCGCTGCGGAAACTGTTCGGTCAGCGACCGGCCCACCATCATCCGAACCAGTTCATCCATCGTGCTGTCCGCCAGGAGGCAGGTGCCGACATGTCGACCGTCGCGCATCACGGTCACCCGATCGCCAATCTGGAACAACTCTTCCATGCGATGGGATATGTAGATCACCGCCACGCCGCGCGCCCGCAACGACCGGATCACCGCAAAGAGCCGTTCGATCTCCTTCTCGGTCAGGGCCGAGGTGGGCTCGTCCATGACCAGGATCTTCGCATCGATCGACAGGGCCTTCGCGACTTCGACCATCTGCTGCTCAGCCACGCCCAGATCCGCCACCCGAGCCTGGGGGTCAAGGGAAACCCCCAGCGCTTCCAGCTGCCGCGCCGCGTTCCGGGCCTGGGCACGGCGGTCGATCAAACCCGGCCACCGGCCGCGCGGTTCACGTCCGAGGTAGAGGTTGTCCGCGACCGACAGGTGCGGCACGAGGTTGAACTCCTGGTAGATGATGCTGACGCCTTCCTGCTGCGCCGCCCGCGGGTCGCTCAATTCAACGGGTCTTCCATCGATGCGAATGTCTCCCGCATCGCGCCGGATCGCTCCGGCGAGGATCTTCATGAGCGTGGACTTCCCCGCGCCATTTTCGCCCAGCAGGATGTGCACCTCGCCGCGACGCACCTCGAGGTCGACCGCGTCGAGCGCGACCACGCCAGGGTAGCGTTTCGCGATGCCATGCATCGCCAGCAAAGGGGGTTCAGGCAGTGCCATCAGGCCGCAGGGGTTGGGGTGCGGGCGACAAAAACGAGCTTTTTTGAAAAGGCAATGTAAAGGTTTACATTTTTGGCCTGGCAATCCCCGTGCGCGGACGGATCCGACCGATCGGATCGATCCGTCGGATCAGCACGAATTCCGAATGATCAACCTCGGCCGCAAGCGCAGCCACGCGGCGGGCAGCGACCGGTCGCCGAGGCGTTTGAGCAGCATCTCCGCCGCGGCGCGGCCCACCTCGTAGGCGGGTTGGCGCACCACCGTGAGCGGCGGGTCGAGCGCCTCGGCCCAGGGAAGGTCGTCGAAACCGATCAGCGCCACTTCCTGTGGCACCTTCAGTTTCTTCATGTGGATCGCCTCCAGCGCGCCGACCGCCATGAGATTGTTGGATACAAAGAGCGCGGTGGGCCGGGGGTTGAGGCTGAGCAACTCGTCGGCGAGACCCCGTCCGCTGGCCTGCTTGTTGTCGCCGACCCGGATGTATTCGGGGCGCACCGGGAGTTTGGCCGCGATCAACGCCTCCTCGTAACCGCGCTGGCGATCCCGGCTGGTCGACAGGTTGGCCCGACCCGCAATCAAGCCGATGCGTTTGTGACCGAGTTTCACGAGGTGCTCGACCGCTTCGTACGCCCCCTGAAAGTTGTCCACCTCCACGGTGTCAATCGAAGCGCCGTGTAGCGTCCGGTCGACAGTGACAATCGGCATGCCCGACTGCGCCAGTTTCAGGACGGCGGCATCGCGCTCCGCGATGGGGGGCAGAATGACTCCATCCACCGACTCCGCCCGCATGACGTCGAGGTAGAACGCCTCCTTGGTCGGATTCTCGTCGGAGATGCACAGGATCATCGCGAACTGATTGGCGTAGGCCACATCTTCCACGCCCCGCGCGATCTCGGCAAAAAAGGGATTCTGGATGTCCGGCAGGATCAGGCCGAGCAGGTGACGCCGGCCGCCCTTCTGCCGCAATCGCCGCGCAACCCGGTTGGGCTGGTAGCCCAGTTCCTCCATCGCCTTCTGCACGGCCAGGCGCGTCTTCTCCACCACCTTGTCGGAGTGGTTGATCACCCGGGAAACCGTGGCGATCGAAACGTGGGCGCGTTTGGCGACGTCGGTGAGGCTGGACATGCAGGGAGGGAGGAGCGGAGCCAGAGGGCTAGCCCGGCCGTGCCGGCAAGTCGAGTGGCGTTTGTCACCCACCCCAGCTCCTCCAGTGTCATCCAACGAATGACACCTGGCCGGACGAACGTCTGCGCCAACCGACCGTATCAGCCTCGGGCCGGGCCCCGGGCCCAGTCAGGGACCAGGTCGATCTCCAGGCCAAAGACCAGGGGCGCGAGGATCCAGACCAGACCCAGGATGATTGGGACCAGCGCCACATTGAGCCACATGCCGGCTGCGGCCATCTGCGGGAGGGACACCTGCCCACTCCCGAAGACAATCGCATTGGGCGGTGTGCCCACTGGCATCATGTAGGAACAGTTGGCACCGAGTGCGCACGGGATGAGAAACAGCAGGGGATTCTGCCCCAGGCTGAGGGCCAGCGCCGCGGCAATGGGGAGAAAGGTCGCCGCGGTGGCCGTGTTGCTGGTCAGCTCGGTCAGCATGAGGATGCCGAAACAGACCAGGGCCAGAATCAGGATCATGGGTACGCCCTGCAGTCCGGAACAGAGGTCGCCGAGATAACGGGACAAGCCGTGCTTCTCGATGTTGCCGGCGAGACTGAGGCCTCCTCCGAAGAGCACGAGCACATCCCAAGGCAGGCTCTTCGTGGCCTGCCAGTTCATCACGAACTCACCGCGGCGAAGATTGACGGGCAGGACAAACAGCAACAGCCCACCGATCATCGCAATGCTGGTGTCGGTCAACAGGGGGACGTGCGTCGTCAGCCAGGGCTGAAAGATCCAGCCCAGCGCGGTCAAGGCAAAGACCACGAGCACGAGTCGCTCGCCCACGGACCAGGAACCGAGTTTCGCCTTTTCCGTCTGAATCAGGGCGGTCATGCCCGGAATCTCGGCGGCATCGAGGCGGAATGACACCCGGGTCAGCACCAGCCAGACGACCGGAAGCGTCACCACCACAATCGGCACTCCGATCAGCATCCACTGACCGAAGCCAATCGTGATGCCATACACCTTGTTCACATACGCCGCGAGGAGCGCGTTGGGCGGCGTGCCAATCAGGGTGGCCATGCCTCCAGTCGTGGCACCGTAGGCCACCGCCAGGAGGAGCGCCGCGCTGAAGGGCCGCACCTGCGGAGTGGAGGCCGGCAGGACCTGGACCACGGACAGCGCGATCGGCAGCATCATCAACGCGGTCGCCGTGTTGCTGACCCACATGCTGACCACGGCGGAGGCGAGCAGAAAGCCGGCGACGATCCGTGTCGGTCGCGATCCCATCACCGCAATCAGGGAAATCGCCAGCCGCCGGTGGAGGTTCCATCGCTGCATGGCGATCGCGATGAGAAATCCGCCGAGGAAGAGGTAGATAATGGGACTCGAATACGGGGCAGTGGTCTGGTGGATGCTTCCCAGGCCGAGAGCGGGAAAAAGCACGAGCGGCGACAGCGCCGTGACCGGAATCGGCACCGATTCGCAGATCCACAGCACCGCCATGAACAACGCGACCCCGGCCGTGCGCCAGCCCTCAACACTCAGGCCCTCGGGCGGCGGCAGGAGCAGGGTCACCAGCAGCGCTCCCGGGCCGAGGACCCAACCCGACCAGTGACGCAGACCGTAACGGGCCGGTTCTTC
This sequence comes from Opitutaceae bacterium, assembly GCA_046346755.1. Classification (GTDB taxonomy): domain Bacteria; phylum Verrucomicrobiota; class Verrucomicrobiia; order Opitutales; family Opitutaceae; genus UBA6669. The sequence continues at coordinate 76,338 of JAXMHM010000040.1, forward strand.
AATGGCGCGTTTGACTACCTCGCCGGCATCGCTGAGGGCGGGGTGGGAATGCGGGGGCGTGGAGTGGCTCATGGGGGACCCCGACGAAACGCGTGGACCGCGGCTGGGCCAAGCCCGGAGAATGGCGTAATTCTACGCCAACCGGCATCCGCCAGGCCGGCCCCGCGCTCCGAGACCGGCTCCAGCGGCGCCGCCTAGTCCACCTGAAGGGTCAGGCTCTCCGAATGGCTGTTGAACTCCGGGGCATACATGCACTGGATCTCCGCCAGACCGGATTGATAGCGTCCCTTGAGCTGCACGCGTGTCGAATACTCGAATACGTAGGTGCCCTTCGGCAGGTAATCGATGAAGAAGTGGCTGGCGGTGTCCCGGGTGCTGGCATAGTAGGACAGGCCGTCCTGATGGCGGTAGCGGCTGAGCACCTCGACCGGCTCGGTGCCGCTGCCACGTTGGTCTTTCAGGTGGACGTACTCCAGATCGCGGTCGGTGCGCAGTTCGAGGCGGACAACCAATTCGTCACCCACGGCCACTGCACCGGTCACGGGTTTGAGCACGCGACCCTTGGCGGTCGTCTCGGCCACGAACAGGGTCTTCTTCAGGCGCAACGGAGTGTCGGTGTGGGGTGTGACCTTGGCCACGTCCTCCAGGTACGTCCAGTGCACGCTGCCCCAGCTCACGCCCGCATCGACTTTGCGCACCGTGATCTGACCCATGGCGGGACGCACTTCGTCGCGCACAAAGGTCTTCTCGTAAAAACCCGTTCCCGCTTCGACCTTTTCAGGCTGGATCGTTTCACCCGCCAGGGACACCTCCACGCGGGCATCGCTCGACAGCAACGAATCCCCGCGCAGCAGCAGCGCATACACCGCATCCGCCGTGGCCTTGGTCGTTTTCCACCCCTGCGTCTGTTTTTGCTTCAGCAACCACACCTTGCAGTCCTCCACCATCTGCGTGTCCCGGGTCACCTCGGCGAAGGCCTCGATCATCATGGCCTGCGTCTCGATCGGTGCCTGGTACCACCACCAACCGGGTTGGCGGTCGTTCCAGAAGCGTCCAAGTTCGGCGCTCTCCACACTGCGTTCCTTCAGTGAAGCCAGAATCGCAACCGGCGTGGTGGCATCGCCCCATCGTTTCAGCGCCAAGGCCAGATGCGCGTGGCTCTGCCGGCTTTCCATTTTCGTCCAGTGCCGGCGTGCCTGCCGCAGAAAATATTGCACCGCCTCGGCCTGCCCGGGCGCCACCGGCCGGTCCGCGAGGTAGAAACTACGACCGTAAAGATAGAGTGCATCGAGGGAACTCGGCACATAGGCGTCGCGGTCGTCGATCCGGCGATACCGCTCCTCCATCCAGGCATCGAGCGCGGGCACCGCGTTCACGCCTGCGGAGAGATCCATCTTCACTCCCAGGTGACGCAGTCGTCCAAACCCCGCGACAATGTACAGGCTGATGTACTCGCTGGGAGGTCCGCCCGGGAACCAGGGCCACAAGCCTCCCCCCAATTGCCGCTCGGAGAGGGAGCGAACCAGTCGGGAGGTCTCCTCATCCAGCCGGTTGCCATCAAAGAGCAGCCCGACCTGGCGGCGGGCCTGGCTCTCCGACTTCGCCTGCCGCAGCCAGGGCGTCTCCTCGAGCAGAATCGAGGTCAGGGCCTCGTTCTTCTCCAGCGGACTGTCGAGGGCCGGCGTGCCCTTCCATTGGTCGAAGATCCGCCGGATCTTCGGATCGGACTGCGCGACATGGCGGGCGAGCGCATTGGCATAAAGTCGGTTGAAGACCTGCTCGCTGCACTCATAGGGATACTCCATCAGGTACGGCAGCGCCATCACCGCGTACCAGGCGGGCTGTGACACCATCTGGACAGTGAGGGATGGGCTTCGCAGGGTGTCCGAGGTCGCGGACTCAATGAGTTTCTTGAACTCAAACTCCCGGGTCGACGGACCGCGGATGGGCAAAGGAAGCGACTCCGAAACAAGGATTCGCCGACTCAGGACCGGAATCATTCCCTCTTCGCCGTCACTCGTCTTGCCGGTCGCTCCGACCGCCTTGTAGGTGAGGAAACCCTGTCCCTCTGGTACCGTGATGCGCCAGGAGTAGGTGCGGGACTGTTTGGCCGGCACGGTGAAAGCCTGTTCGTTCGCGCCATTGCCCAGGGCCTCATCCACGGAGGCAAGGGTTGCGGTATCGGAGAACGTCAGCCGGACTTTGCCGTCTTGCGGCGTATCCGCCTGATTGCTGACCTTGACCGTGAATTCAATCGCATCGCCTTCCCGGACAAACCGCGGTGGATTCGGCTCGACCATCAGATCCTTGGCGGTGACAGCCTTGTCGGTCAGGAAACCCGAGCGCAGTGCGCGGTCGTGGGCGAATCCCAGGAACTTCCACTGGGTCAGCGCCTCGGGCATCGTGAACTGCAGCCTCACCCGGCCATCGTCGCCCGCGAGCAGGTGGGGAAAGAAGAAGGCGGTCTCCTGCAGATTCTTGCGTGCCGTGACCTGGGAGAGGTCGGGGGCCACCGGGGGTGGTGTGCCTTGCTGCGGTGCCTGGCCGGTCACCGCATTCCCTGCAAAATCGGCTGCTGCAGGGGCCGCGGGTGCCGCGGCTTGCGCCATCTTGGCCATCGCACCTCGACCACCGCGAACAGGGGACGAGCTCACCTGGAAGGCCGACAGGGTCACCATCTCCCCAGTGATTCCCACGCCCGTCACGAGTACCGAAGGCAGAGCACGGTAGCTCCAGTTCACACTTTCGGTCGGTGCGTTCCACTCGCCCCTGAGATACTGAAAGTCGCGGAGTTGATTGTGAAACGCGATCCATCGGGCAGGCGCCTCACGTCGGAAGAGGGAAAACGCCGTCGGCCAGGAGTGCGCGTAGAACTGATCGAGGGAGGCGTCATACAAGGTAGCCACCATCTCGGCGGCGCGTTGCTTTGCACCGTCCCCCGCCACCACCGCCGTCCACGTCTCCGGTTGGCCCGGCTCGAGTTTGGAGCGAAAACGCTCCCAGGTGAGGGACAACTCCTTGTTCGACCACGGCACCTCCACCACCCGTTGCGTCACGTAGGAGCGGTTTTGGCGCACATAGGTGATCGACAACGTAAAACCGCCGCGCATCGACTCCGTGACCGGAAGCTCGATTCGTGACTGCGTGACGTCGGGAGCGGTCCAATACCGCTGCAGCGTTTTTCCATCCGACTCCAGCTCGACGAAGGCCCGGCCCTGGTCGTAACCCGTGCCCCAAAGCGCCGTAAAGGTCTGCCCGGGCTCAACGCTCCACGTTGGCGCGGCCACGCGGTTCGGGACCTTGATATCATAGGTCCGTTTGGCGGGATCGATCACCTCAAGGGTGCTCCGAGCGGTGACCTCGCGGCCGAATCCGTCCCGGGTCACCAGGCTCGCCCGGTAGATACCAACCGGCAGGGACGCCGCCAGCGTCGTTGCGCCGTCGGCACCGGTCGTGAAAGGCAGCGAGAGCACGCGGCGACCCGCCTTCCACGAGTCCGGATTGGACGGATCGACCGGAGGCTCTCCCATCGCGCGCCCCCACCACGACCGTTCACGCGACAGGTCCGTGCGCTCGACCTGCGACGGTTGAATCAACGCATCGACCGTCACCGTGCCCTTGGCGGGGAGGGGTTCACCCTCGAGCGATTTCGTTGCGACGGTCAATGCGACCGGCTTGGCCGGTGTTTGCCACTCACCGGCCGACAACGTGGCCTGGAGCGCCGCGTAGCCGACATTGACCGTCCGTGACACCGACCGAGTCTCGCCGGTGGTGTCAGTCACATCCGCATGTACCGTAAAAACAAATACCGGCTCGTTCTTCTGCGGCACTGCGCGATCGGGTGCCGCCGTAAAGGTGACGGGAAAGGTGCCATCGGGTGCGGTCACCGACTTGCCCCGGGCGATGGCCTGCGATGGGGTTGGCCGCCACCACCAGCACCAGAGCGGCACTTGCGACTGGCGCTCCACGCGCCAGCTGACCTTGGCCCCGCCAATGGCCGCGCCGGTGTAGGCGGTGGCCTTTCCGGAGAGCGCAACGGCCTTGTCCAGGGCCGCCGCCTCGGTTGGCGCGGCCAGTTCCACCTGGAACTTCGGTCGTTTGTACTCCTCGACGCGAACCTGAACTCCACCCTCCCCGTTCTCCAGGCGAAGGCTCATGCTGCCCAGCAGTCGGTCCCGGGGCGCCACAAACACGCCGCTGAAGGAGCCGTAGTCGTTGGACACATGCGTCGCCCGCGTGATTTCCTGTCCGTTCGGATCCTGAAAAATCACCGTCTGGCGCACCCCGGCCCGGACGGCATAACCTCCGGCGGAGCCGTCGCGCTGCAGGGAAATGCCCTTATAGTGCACACTCTGACCCGGGCGGTAGAGAGCACGATCCGTGAAGAGCACGGACGAGGTGCGACTTTCCTCGTATCGAATCACCTGCCCGAGATTGAGCAGTTGATCACTGGCGACCGCATGTCCGTTGTGCTCGGCCAGCAGCAGCACCCGCCGGCCGGCGCCCGGCAGCGCGAACGCTCCGCGTTCATCCGTGCGGGTGGATTTGGAGGGGAGGAGATGCCCGTCCCGGTCGCTCGTCCACGTACGGATCCTCGCACCGGAAACGGGCGCGCCGGTATTCGCATTGAGCACAAATCCGCCATCGCCCTCGCTACCGGTATTCGAGCGGGTGATCAGCGCCAGGTCGCTCACCCACACCAGGCTGGCGCTCACCCAATTATCGGTGTCACCGAAGTTGGCCGTGTGACTCGAAAGGATCACATAGTATCCGGGCTTCAGTGACCGCGGAGCCGGGGTTTTCTGGGTGCGCTCCC
>JAXMHM010000041.1:0-80755 GCA_046346755.1 Opitutaceae bacterium
TGCCGCTGTTGGCGTGACTGCAGTCCACCATGAGATGCGGGGGAAGCGAATGGGTGCGCAGGCGACTGACGGCAGCTTGAAGATCCGCCGTCGCGTAGTTGGGCCCACGGGTGCCCCCGCGCAGGACCAGGTGGGTGCGGTCGTTGCCCGTGGTGCCCATCACAGCCGGCGCGCCTTCGCGGGTGAGCGAGGGAAACCAGTGGGGATGCCTGGCGGACAGCATGGCTTCCACCGCCACCTGCACATCGCCGTCCGTGCGGTTTTTGAACCCCACCGGCATGGACAATCCTGATGCAAGTTCGCGGTGGACCTGACTCTCCACCGTGCGTGCACCGATGGCGCCCCAGCTGATCAGGTCCGCATAGTATTGTCCCAGGGTGGTATCCAGGAATTCCGTGGCTGCGGGTATGCCGAGTCCGGTCACCCCGATCAGCACCTCGCGGGCGAGTCGCAGGCCGCGATTGATCTGATACGAGCCATCCAGGAGGGGATCGTTGATCAGCCCCTTCCAGCCGATGACCGTGCGCGGTTTCTCAAAGTAGACGCGCATGACGAGCACGAGATCCTCCTGGTATCGGGGAGACACTGTCGCCAGCCGCTGGGCGTACTCGATGGCAGCGGCCGGGTCATGAATGGAGCAGGGGCCGACCACCACCAGGAGTCGGTGATCGACTCCCGCGAGGACGGCTTCGACCTGCCGGCGTCCCTGCTGCACCACCTCGATGCGCCGGGCGTCGAGTGGGAATTCCTCCTCAAGGACGGCGGGTGCCAGGAGCGGTTTGGTGGCGCGAATGCGCAGGTCGGACGTGGGTGAATGCATGAAACGGGGCGATCTCCCGCTCCTGCCTCGGAGCGGAGCGGGGGCGATCGGCAAGGAGGGGATTGGTTTGTTCAACCCGTGATGGCACGGGCGTCCTGGACCAATGCCGAATCGGCGAGCCGCGTCGGGACTTGCGATTCAATGGCCAGGCCCAGACGGCGGGCGCGGGCTTGCAGGGTCAGGTAGGCGAGGGCGGGGCTCTCGGCCTGTGCGGCAAGGGAGGCCGACTTTTCCAGGACCGGCGCCGTGGTGGAGAGCTGTGCGGAGGCGAGAAGCTCCTTTTCACCCAGGAACAGCGTCAGCGAACCACCCAATACGTCGAGCCAGTCTCGGGCGGTGGTGGGCGGTCGGTAGACGAGTCCGTGACCGGCTGGGTAGGTGGACCATTCCATGAACAGCCGCACCTGCTCGTGCAGACGCAACAGCACCTCATCCGCAGTGGCGGGCGTCCACCGGGCGGTGAACTGTTTTCGTTCGCGAAACTTTTTGATTTCCCACACGCGCAAGAGCACCTCGGTGTCGCCTGCCACCTGCCGTAGGGCGCCGGTGATCACATAATCGAGACCGCCGCTGCTGGTCTCGACCAACTGGCGGAGGTTTTCATTGGTCCACTCCGTGGGAAACAGCGCGTAGTGTTTCGCCTCATTGACCATGCCGACGGCGGCGATCGGAGAGTAATGCGGTGAAAAATAAAAGGTCTCGGCGAACCAGAGCGGCAGCGCCCGTGACAGCCGTCCGAGTTCTTCCTCGGGCTGCTTCATTTTCTCGAAGGCCTCAGGCACTCCCGGCACCGCCAGCTGGGCGAAGGCAATGCGCCGGAGACGCTCGCCCTTGGTGGGAAGCACGCGATCGAGGAGCGGCTCGAGACCGTAGGACCAGATCGGTTTGCTGATGCTGATCAGACTGATGGTGGCCGGGCGCGGTGTGTTGGGCGCGGCGCCGTCGTTTGCCGGCGTGCCGTCGGGCCCCGGAGCCTGGCCGTGTTTCTCCGCCTCAATCAACTCGGCCAGGGCATTGGAGAAGCCATGCAAACGCTCTTCCAGTTCCGGACGCTGCAAGGCGAACAGAATGTCGAGGAGATGCTGGGCTGCGGTGGAGTTGCGGGTGGCGAGGTAGGCCTGCAACAGGTTCAACCCGGTCGCGGGCCCGTGCCGTTCCGCATCATAGCGCGGGGCGATCAGCTCGACAATCGGCTGGACGTTGCCGGTCGATCCCAAGTCACCGGAAATGGTCACCAACACATCGGCGCGATCACCGCCGATCGCCAGCACCTGCTCGTAGAGCGCCATGGCCGCCGGTACATTGCGCGCGTCGAGGTGTTCGCGGGCGGTCAGCAAGGTGGCCGCAATCGAAGTCGAACTCGATGACGCGGTCGGTGCGGGAGCGGGCACGGGTGCCGTTTCCGCAGGGACTTCACCAGCGGGAGGCGAGGTTGGGCGAGCTGCGGGTTTTTTGGAGGCGAAGCGGTCGAAGAATCCCATCCGTCCAGCCAACGCGAGGAACCGCCGGCTGGCAAAACGGAAGTGAGGGCGGGCGTGGGATGCCTGGTGGAGCGGCCCTCGACCGGTGTGCCGGGGAGCCTAACCGGATTTTGCCGAGGGCAGGACGAGGGGCGGCGGCAGTTGCAGCGGATCAATCCCCTCGCGCAGCGCCACCGTGGCGAGCACCTTGGGGACATAGAGCTGGGTTTCGGCGGGCAGGGCGCTGCTTGCCTCCGCAAAGGTCTTGCCCTGCCTGGCCACGAGCGCGCGCTGCACGCGTCCTTCGCCTGCGTTGTAGGCCGCGAGCACGAGGGCCCAGTCGGAGAAACGCGCGTGCAACGTGCGCAGCAATGCCGCGGCGGCCTGGGCGCTCTTGGCGGGATGCGTGCGTTCGTCCGGCAGCCGCGTGCTCAGGCCCAGGCTTTGGGCGGTGGCCGGCATCAATTGAAATAGTCCCCGGGCTCCGGCCGGGCTGCGTGCCTCGGGATTGAACGAGGACTCGACCTCCACCAGCCAGACCAACGCCGAGGGAATCCCTTCCTGATCGAAAATGGATTTCAACGCCGGCATGAGGTCGCGTGCTTTGTCGGGCAGTGGCCGTCCGGCCAGCCGCTTTCGCCAATGGGCGAGGTGGGGGACCCGTGCATCCGGATTCTCCACGCGAGGCGCCGGCACCGGTTCGCGAAGCACCGGATCGGGTGGTGGTTTTGGCGCGGGTGCGCGTTCCTGTTGGATCTCTGCCGCCGCCTCCGCGAGGTCGAGTCGCTCCGACAGCCAGGCCACCCAGTCGGCACCCTCCGGCGTGGATCGAGCTGCGGCGAGCGCGTCGCGCAGAGCGGGAACGCACGCAACCAGTTCGGCCCAGGTGTCAGCCTCCAGGGCGGACTGCACACGTCCCGTCAGAGCCGAGAAGGCCTCGGGAGAAATAAAATCGTACTCCGCCTTGATGGAGTCGGGCGCGTACGCATCGAAGAGGCTTTTTCCGAGCGAATAGATCTCGTCGGTGCTGATCGATGACCCGGCTTGAGGAGCCGGTTTTTGGGGGGAACCCCCTGATTCCTCGGCCGTGACAACAGTCGCGGCGAGGAATGCGCTGAGGGCGATCGCGGGGAATTTCATCAATTCACCAGACCGCCGAAAAAGCGTTAAGTTCGACCGGGGAGAGGCGAGGGCGCTTTGCGCCGCCCGCCTTCCCGGCGAAGTTCACTAACGCCTACTTGCCCTTCTTCTTGGCGGGAGCGGCTTTTTTAGCAGCGGGCTTCTTCGTAGCTTTAGCTTTGGATACGGCTTTTTTTGCCATGGGATCTATATGTTCGGTTGTCGTTTTGGTTGCCGACCGACTTAGGTGTCGGCCGATAAATCATGAGAACGTGTACACGTTAGGGCCGAAGGCACGCAAAACGCGAGGCCGTTTCTTGCGGAAATGCGAAATCGTCGCCTTTTCGTTTCGTCACGAACGCATCCGACCTTAAGGACAACCTGGCGGCGAGCCAATGTCCGCGTTCGTTTTTGCGGGGGATGAAGGAGTGAAAGCGAAGAGATCTGCGCGGGTGCGGCGTCGCTCGTGCGCGCTCGGGAAAATCGAAATGCTTCAGAGCCTCATGATCGATTCCACGAGGAGGAATGGGGAACCGCCGAGGCGCCGGCGGAGCACGAGCGGGGATCGTGTGCGGCTGCGATGGATAAATCGCGACCGACAAGGGCGACAGACTCGGCGATGTGGCGTGCGACGTCGGGAAGCAGCGCGGGTTCATGTCCCGCCATGATCTGAAGTCGCAGGGCGCAGGCGTTGCGCGCGACGAGGGGAGATTCCAGGAGCGTGACGAGCAATCCGCGCTCTGCGCACAGCTGTGCGACGCGACGACCGTCCCGTTCGCTGCCGATGGGGACCTGCACGATCGGACCCGGGGCTCCGGCGAGAGTGAAGTGGTGTTGCGAGAGGGCGGCTCGCAAGGCCACGGATGCGCGCTGCAGCGCGGCGCGCCGGGCCGCGCCCTCGGAGGAACGCACAAGGTGGAGCGCGGCAGAGGCGGCGGCGAGGTGCGCCGGAGACAAGGCGGAGCTGAAGGCGCGGGGCGGCGAATAGGCGCGCAAGTAGTCGCCCAAGTCGGCGCGTGCTGTGGCGACGAAGCCGCCGACACTCGCAAACGTCTTGGCCAGACTGCCGATCACGATGTCGAAGTCACCCGTGACGCCTTGCAGACCGGCCTCGCCCGTGCCCCCCGGCCCGATGCAGCCGAGGTCATGGGCCATGTCGACCAAGGTGACGGCATCGTAGGTCCGGCACACCGACCGAAGCGCGGCCAGGTCCACGGTGGCACCGTCCGTAGCGAAAAGGCTGGGTGTAGCCACGAGAATGAAGTCGTCGGCCTTGCGCGCGCGCAGCCGCTGCAGGTGGTGTTCCAGGTGGTCGATGTCGAGGTGACGGTAGTGCTGCACCCGTGGGGTGGAGTGGCGCGCACCCTCGCGCAGGCCGTTGCCTGCCTGTTCGTCGAGTAACACGACGTCGCCGGCGCGGACGAGGGCGCGGAGAGCCCCGTATCCGGCCATCCAGCCGCTAGGATGAAGTGAAATGTCGGGCAGTCCGACCAGGTGGGCGAGCCCTTCGCAGAGCCCGAGTGCTGAGTCGTGAGTCCCCGCGAGGGCGGCGGTGCCCGCGCTATGGGTGCCGTAGCGATGGATGGCGAACTGGGCGGCTTGTTTGACCTGAGCGTGAGTGGCGAGACCGAGGTAGTCGGACGAGACGAAGTTGAGTCCCTCGTGCAGATCGCCATTTCGCTCCCGCACGGTGGCCCACGGCGATGGGGCGCCGACGAGACGGCGGTCGAAACTGAGCAGACCGTTTTCGGTGCGCGCCTTTAACCAGGCCGTGAAGGCGGCGAGGCGCGCGGACAGGGGCAGACCCGATTGAGCCGAGAACTGGGCCCACGTACAGGACAGGGGATCGACGGAAGAGTTCATGAAAATGAGGGACAAGCGCAGAGTCGCGCCGTCGCGCGTGCGTTGACGGCTGGTCCGTTTGCACAGGAGAAAGCGCATCACCAGCTTACGCGGAATCGCGGAATAAAATCCCGGGACGTTGTGAAAGGGGTACGGGATATTCTCCCGTGACCTTTCCAAATTTCCTGAGCATCCTTCAGTCGCAATTTGCTAACATGGGGACCTGCCTATGACTGATCGTTCCGACCCGGCCGCGCGTCTCGTTCTCATCGAGGATCACACCTTGGTTCGTCAATTGTTGGGCGTGATGGTGCGCGATCAACTCGGTCTCACCCTTGTCGGGGAGTGCCGCACCGTCGCCGAGGGCACCGCGGTGTGCCTCAGGGAGAAACCCGATCTCGCGATTGTGGACTGGATGCTTCCGGATGGCCGCGGTTTCGACATCGTGCGCGCGGCCGCTCCCAAGCTGCCTCGGACGCGCTGGCTCTTTGTTTCATCCAACGAGCAGGAACACCTCGTGCGCGAGGCGATCAGTCTTGGGATCCACGGCTTCGTCCTGAAGCGCTCGGATCTGACGCTGCTCCGGATGGCGGTGACGAAGATCCTGGCGGGGGAAAGCTACTACTGTCCCGAGAGCTCGCGTCTGCTCGTTGAGAGCCTGCGCAGCGAGGCCAGTGGCGTCGGGAGCAATCTGACCTCGCGCGAGCGCGAGGTGCTGCGCGGTTTTGCCCGCGGCGAAAACGCCAAGGTGATGGCGCAGCGCCTGGAGGTGAGTCCCAAGACGATCAACAACCTCCTCGCGCAGATTAAGGAGAAGCTGGGCGAATCGGAGCCGGCGGGGCTCGTCCGCTACGCCATCAAGCACGGGTACGTGGAAGAGCCCTAACGGCCAGGGAACAGGCCCTGCCGGGCCGTTCTGGCCCGTGCCACTCCCGCGTTGACCGGGGAGACGAGCCGTCTACGTTGGCGCGTCTCACGGATGAACCGGGTGCACATCAAGACCTATGGCTGCCAGATGAACGAACGCGATAGCGACGCGGTCGCAGCCATGTTGCGCGCGCGTGGGTACCGGATGGTGGCCTCGGAAGAGGAGTGTGATATCCTTTTGTTAAACACGTGCTCGGTGCGAGATGCAGCAGAGCAGAAAGCGATTGGCAAAGCGGGATATTTGTCGGCCCGGAAGCGGCGCCAGCCGGATTTTGTTCTCGGGATTCTGGGGTGCATGGCGCAAAACCGGGGGGCGTCGCTGCTCGAACAACTGCCGGATGTGGACCTGATTGTCGGCACCCAGAAGTTCCATCAGGTGCCTGGGTATCTCGACAATCTGCGTGCCGCCCGGGCGGCGGGGGTGCCTATCGGTGCGAGCATTGTCGACATTGCGGAAGAGGCGGGATCCCAGAATACGATCAAGGATCACTGGGTGCCCGAGGCGGTTGAGGGAGCGGAGCCTGCGCGGCAGGTCAGCGCCTTTGTCTCGATCCAGCAAGGGTGCAACATGGACTGTGCCTTCTGCATCGTGCCGAAAACGCGGGGTGATGAGCGGTCCCGCCCGATGGACGACATTGTTCGCGAATGCGAGCAGCTGGCCGCGCGTGGAGTGCGCGAGATCACGCTGCTTGGACAGATCGTCACGAGTTATGGGCGGAGGGACTACGCGCACACGGGAGGGATCTCGCCGTTCGTGCAACTGCTGGAGCGGGTGCACGCCATCGAGGGCATTGCGCGGATCCGGTTCACCTCGCCCCATCCGCGCGGGTTTAAGCAGGACCTGGTCGAAGCCTATGGCCGGCTGCCCAAACTCTGCGGCTACGTACACCTGCCGATGCAGAGTGGCAGCAATCGGATTCTTCGCGTCATGAACCGGCCCTACACGCGCGAACGCTACCGGGAGATTGTGGATTCGCTGCGGGCGGTGCGTCCCGACATGTATTTTTCCACAGATGTCATCGTCGGATTTCCCGGGGAAACTGAGGAGGACTTTGATCAGACGCGCGAACTCTTCGAGGCCTGCAACTATGACATGGCCTACGTCTTCAAGTACTCCGTGCGCACGGGCACACCCGCGGCGGAGTTGCCCGACCAGGTGCCCGATGAGGTGAAGGAGGCGCGGAATCAGGCGCTCCTCGAGATCCTGAGGTTGAATTCGCTGCGCCGGAACGAGATTTTGCTCGGCACCACGGAGGAAGTGCTGGTGGAGGGACCGGACAAGACGGGACGCCGCTTCACCGGACGCACGCGCGGCAATCGGGTGACCGTATTTGACGCCGATCCCCGCCTCGTGGGTGAGTTGGTTTCGCTTCGCATTGAACGCGCCTCCGTCAGCACGTTGTACGGCGAGCTGGTGCTCGCGGGCGTCGAGTCCGCCGGCTGAACCGGATTATCCTTTTCCAACATGTCCCTCACCGTCGCCACGCTTCTCCCCGGCCTGTTCCTTTTGCTCCTGGGAGGATTGCTGCTCCTGGGAAATTCGGCCATCGTCGCTTCGTTCAAGGCGATGCCCCGCTCGCCAGTCGCGACCGCGGTGTTCTTCGGCGGCGCCACGCTGTGGTTCCTGTCCAAGGTCTGGACGCTTTCGGAGGCGGATTTCGGCGAATACCGCATGATCCTCTTTGTCGCCTTTGCGGCCGTGGCGACGCTCTCGTTTTTCTACGTCCCTGACTTTCTCGCGGTGCGTGGATTGGCGGCCCTGATGCTGCTCGCGGCGACGCCGCTGCTGGATGCGGCCTACATGGAGTACCATCATCCCCAGCGGCTCTTCATGGTCTCCGTCGTGTTCGTCGGAATTGCCGCGGCCATCTACCTCGGCGCGTCACCGTTCAGGCTCCGGGACTTTTTCTCCTGGCTGTTTGCCAATGCCACGCGCTCACGCCTGCTGGGTGGGGCGCTGGCTGGATACGGATTGCTGCTGGCCGTGGTGGCGTTCACCTACTGAGTTTCGGTCTGCCGCCATGAGTGACCCCTCCCTGACGACGCCCCCGGGCCCTGCCGTGCTGCTGGTGCTGGCCGGTCCGGCGGGCTCGGGCAAGACCACGCTCTGCGAGCGCATGGTGAAGGAGATCCCGGGCTTTTCGCGTGTCATCACCGCCACGACCCGCCCGCCTCGTCCGGGTGAACGCGATGGGGTGCACTACCACTTTCTCTCGCCGGAGCAGTTCGACGAACGGCTCGCGGCGGGAGCCTTCCTTGAGTGGGCGTGGGTACACAAGGTGCAACGCTATGGCACGCTGGCGTCGTCGGTGCTCGAACCGCTGGCGGAAGGTCGCAGCCTGATCATCAACATCGATGTTCAGGGCGTCGGGAACATCCGACGGGCGGCGGCGCGTCTGCCGCTGCTGGCGCGGCATCTCGGCACGGTTTTCATCGAAGTGTCACTGGCCGAATTGCGCCAGCGCATGGAGTTGCGCGGTCAGGACAGCGAGGCCGAGATCCAGCGGCGACTCCAGACGGCGGAACGTGAACTGGCCGAGGCGCCGTCGTTTGATTTTCGCATCGCGAGCCGCGGGCGTGACGACGACTTCAACGCGCTGCTCGACGTGTGGCGCACCCTTCAGCGTCGGGTGGCGGCCAGTTCCTGAGCCCGGCTGAGAACGAGGGCCTCAGGCCACGTCGGCCGGGTCGATCCCCAACACCTTGGCGGCCGCCGGGCGATCGTTGCCGCAGGCATGCAGCACCATTTCGATGTACTGCTTCCGCTGTCCGGCCAGGTATTCCTGGAGCGGCGGCCAGTGTTTCATCTCGCGCAGACGCATCGGCAGCTGTTGCGACGTGATGATCCGCACCTCGGTGGTGGCCACGATGCGCGAAATGAGCTGCTGCAGTTCACTCAGATTGCCGGGCCAGTGGTAGGCCTTGAGCACGCCAAGCGCATCGTCGGTCAACTCAATCAGATTGGAGTCGAACAGCGGATTGGTGGCTTTGCTGGTGAAATTCTTGACCAGGGCGGGGATGTCCTCCGTCCGATCCCGGAGCGGCGGAAGCGACACCGGCAGCGAAGCGACGCGATAGAACAGTTCGTCGTGGAAGTGACCTTCGTCCGTCAGCCGCTCCAGATCTTCGCTGGTTGTGCAAATCAGACGGAAACCGTGCGCGGTGTTGCGCAGCACCGACACCAGCTCCTTCTGCATCGACATGGGCAGACACTGCAGGTGCTGGAGGAAAAGGGTGCCGCCCTTCGCTTGGTTGACCCAGGTTCCGCCGCTGCCGTTTTCTCCGAGGAGCCCGGCGCGAAAGTGGGATTCGGAGCTGAGCGAACAATCGATGCGAACCAGCGGTGATTCACCCGATGCACTCGCGGCGTGAAGGATCTCGGCGATCGTGGTCTTGCCGGTGCCATTTTCACCCTGGAGGAGGACGGGAGTGCGAACCGATGCGAGTTTCTTGACCTGCTGGATGAGCTTCTGGGTCTTGGCGCTGCGGCCCACCAGCCGGTTTTCGATGTCACCGGTGCGAGCCGCCGGAAGTGGTGCGGCGCTGTGGCGCTCCTGATTGAAAAGTCGGAACTCAAGACCCCGCTTCAGCGTGGCGATCAGTTCATCGACGCGGAAAGGTTTCTGAAGGTAGTCAAACGCGCCGTACTTCAGCGCCTGGATCGCGCTCTCCGTGCTGGCGTAGGCGGTCATGATGATCAGCACGCAGTTCGGGTCGTAGACCTTCATCTGCTTCAGCAGCGTGATTCCGTCGACCGGCTTCATGTCGATGTCGGCCAGGACGACATCGAACTTCTCGGACTTGTAGCGAGCGAGCGCCTTTTCGCCATCCGTAGCGAATGCGGTGGAGAAGCCCGTAGGCTGGATCACCGCATCCAGCATCTCATGGATGGAGAGGAGGTCGTCGACTATGAGGACGGAAGGCATGTGTCAGAGGGAAGTCACGCGGAGCCGCCCGAAGGGCTGGGCTCAAGAGCGTGAATCCGAGTGCCCGCCTATTGCAAGCCGCCCGCCACCACACCGAGTTGGAAAATGGGGAGGAACATCGCCATCACGATGCCGCCCACCACCACACCCAGGAACACAATCAAAAGGGGTTCAATCAGCGACGTGAGCGCCGCCACGGTCGCCTCGCACTCGGTATCGTAGAAGTCGGCGATCTTGTTCATCATGCCGTCGACGTTGCCGGTCGATTCACCCGCCTTGACCATGTGTTTCATCATGGGCGGGAAGAACGTGTTGGAAGCGAGGATTTCCGAGACCTGGCCGCCTTGGCTGACGTGTTTGGCGATTTCTCCGCAGGCCTCTTCGACCTGCACCTTGTTGCTCGCCGAAGCGACGATCTCAAGGGTGCGCAGAATCGGCACGCCCGAACGGACCAGGGTGGCGTAGGTGCGGCAGAAACGGGACAGGGTGATCTTGTGGACAAGAGGGCCGAAGATGGGAGCCTTGACCAACATGCGATCCTTTTGCGCCCGACCGACCGGGGTCGAGATGTACTTCTTCATCGTGTACCAGACACCGATGAGGACGAGGGCGATGGCCCACCAGTAGGAGCCCATGAATTTGCTCAAATCGATGAGCATCTGGGTCGGTGCCGGCAGTTTCGCGCCGAAGTCCGCAAACATCGCGGCAAACACGGGGATCACGAACATGATCAGCACATTCACGAGCACGACCGCCAGACCGATGACCGCGATCGGGTAGGTCATGGCTGACTTGACCTTCTTGGTCAGCTTGACGCTCGACTCGAAGTAGACCGCAACCTTTGCCAGAATTTCCGCCAACGCGCCCGAGGCCTCACCGGCTTCCACCATCGAGATGAAGAGGGAGTTGAAGGAGTTGGGAAATTGCTTAACCGCTGACGAGAAAGAGTTACCGGCGGAGATATCCAAACGGACGTCGCGGATCACGATACGGAAGATCGGATCTTCCGTCTGGTCCTGGAGCGCCTCCAAACATTGCACCAGCGGCAGACCCGCCGTGAGCAGCGAGGAGAGCTGCTGAGTGAACAACGCCAGCTCCTCAAGCGGGAGCTTGTAGCCACGCGCTTTCTTTTCCAGGCCCTTTTGTTTGGCGAGGTTCTGGGCTGCTTTCAGGTTGGGTCGGCTGCTCGTTTGCGTGGGGCCGGAACGAAGGGAAGCCGTTTGAACAGGCTGCGCGGATGTAATGAAAGCCATGGCACGCTAGAAAACGGCGCACAAAATCCACCCGCAAACCACTTTTCCGCAAAGACCTGTAAAAACCGAATGAAATCGGATCTCGAGCGCCCCGTTTCCCTGCCTGGGGTGGGGGTTCTCCCCCGGGGAGGCGTCCGGCCCGGCTTCCCGGGACGTCCTTCCGAACGATAAAGGGGCCTTGGAGCGGGTGGACGGAATCGAACCGACGATACCTCTTTGGAAGAGAGGAGTTTTACCACTAAACTACACCCGCGGTCGGAAGACGATTTAGGACGGGCCGTCGGAGGTCAAGCCTCGGTCGCTCGGCCTGCCGGTACCGCTTCCGGTGGAGGAGCACGGGAGAGAGTTGGATTCCCATGGGGAAAGGCCCCGTTTTGTGGCGTGCAGTGAATCAGAAGATGACTAGGATCGCGGGGTTATGGCCGTCGCTCCTTTTCGAGTCGTCGCCCCATCCGGTGCGAGCGTTCCTGTCTCTGCGGTGCGGACCCTGATCGCTCAGGCCTGTCCGGCCGACCAGTATCGGGGGCGTCGAGTCGTGCTGATTGTGCCGGACGGAACCCGAACCGCTCCGGTGGGCATGATGTTCAAGGGACTTTTCGATCAGATCGGAGAGGTCGCGGCGCGCTTCGATGTCATGATCGCACTCGGCACCCATCCGCCCATGACCCTGGAGGGAATGCTGCACCGGGTGGAAATCACCGCAGAAGAGCGGGCGGGACGCTACGCGAAGGTGGAGTTCATCAACCATGAGTGGGACAACCCCGCGGCGCTCCGCGACCTCGGGTCGATCTCGGCCGACGAGATCCGTGAACTCTCTGGGGGTCGGTTCGGCATGGATGTCCCCGTCCACATCAACCGGCGGCTTTTCGACTACGATCAGATCATCATCGTCGGGCCGGTTTTCCCGCATGAGGTGGTGGGCTTTTCCGGTGGGAACAAGTACCTGTTTCCCGGAGTGGCCGGACCCGGCATCCTCAACTTTTTCCACTGGTTGGGCGCGGTCGTGACGAATCCGATGATCATCGGCAACAAATGGACGCCGGTGCGCAAGGTCGTCGACCGTGCAGGTGCCATGGTCACCGTTCCCAAGCTCTGCTTCTGTCTCGTGGTGGAAGGACACGGCGCCTTGGCCGGTCTGTTCGCGGGTTCGCCGGAGCAGGCTTGGGACGACGCCAGCGAACTTTCTCGCGACCTTCACATCACCTACAAGGATCGTCCGTTTCACACGGTGCTCTCGTGCGCCCCGGAAATGTACGATGAACTCTGGGTTGGCGGGAAGTGCATGTACAAACTCGAGCCCGTCATCGCGGATGGCGGAGAGCTGATCATCTATGCCCCGCACCTGCGCGAGATCTCGCTCGTGCATGGTCACCACATCGAGCGGATCGGGTATCATTGCATCGACTACTTCCTGAAGCAGTGGGACCGCTTCAGCCACGAGCCGTGGGGCGTGCTGGCCCATTCGACGCACGTGCACGGCATCGGTACCTACGACGCCGACACGGGTGTGGAAACGCCGCGCGCGCGGGTCACCCTCGCGACCGGCATTCCAGAAGCCCTCTGCCGCAAGATCAACCTGGGTTATCGCGACTGGCGCTCCATTGACCCGGCTTCCTACGCCGACCGCGAGCACGAGGGCGTGCTCTATGTGCCCAAGGCGGGCGAACGGCTGTACCACCTGCGCAAGAAACCAGTGTGGGCTGGGGGTGAGGCCAGCTGACGGAGCAAAATCTGTTGGAGGTGGGGTCGGCGACCCCGCGGTGGAATTGACGTCGCAGTCACACGGATTCGGTTCAGCCGCCGGGCAGTGGCTTCCACGGCCACTGCACGCAGCCGTCGACATCGCGGATCAGGGCGAAGTCGACTTTGCCCTTCATCACAAACGGCAACACCTCGACTTCGGGAGGGAGATGAGCCCGGGCGGCGCGCCAGCTTTGGCCACTGACATAGACGTCGTCGACCAACAGGATGCGCTTCCACGTCCCGAGCTGTGGCGCGGGCGCGAGCAACCGGGGAGCGGGAAAGCGGGGATCGTTGTGGTCATCGCGGTAGTTGATCGCGATGACTTTGAGCTCAAGGTCGAGGTGCTGCGCCACGAGGGCGGCCGGCACCACGCCACCGCTGGCAATTCCGACCACCCCTTCGATCCCCGCGGGAAACGACCAGTGACGCAATCGGGCAACGAGGTCGCGAAAATCCAGCGGCGTCACTGCTGATCCCAGTCAGGGCTCGATCGATCGAAGCGGGTCAGCGCGAAATGGATGACTGCCAGGACGATCAATCCGACCCACGCGGTGCTGATCGACCGGATGAGAAAGGCGCCGGGCGCCCCGATGTCGCCAAACACCTGGGCGAAGCCCTGCAATCCGGTCGAGCCCAGTTTGGCCACCAGGTATCCCAGCGGCGCCCCGATCCACAGGGTGCGCGCCCGGCGGGTCAGCCAGGCCGTCACCAGGGCGAAAATCACCAGTTCGAACGAAAGCACGGACAGAAATTTCCATGCCGGAAATCCGGTCACGGCCAGGTTCAGCATGGGAGCGAACAAACCCACGACCAATCCCACGCCGGCTCCGTACAGGTAGACGGCAACAAAGGTCGCCCAGAACATCGGGAGGAGGTGCGCACCCAGCGGCGCGGAGCCATTCCACGGGATGAGGTGGATACCAAACGGAATCAGCCAAGCGGCCACCATCAACATCGTGGTGCCGCGCACGCCGGCCTTTTTGAATCCGGTCGCGTCCCCAGCAAAGGCGGTTGTCTGCATAACGGGAGGCCGAACTTACAGCGCGACACCGTACGTGCAATCCGCAATCGTGGCGCCGTTTCCAGTGAACCTCATCCTTTTTGACGCCGATGAACTTGATCGGCCCTTGGCCCGCACCGATCCAAGGGCGCAACACCTTTGCGAGGTCTTGCGAAGGCAACCCGGCGACCGGTTTGATGTGGGAATGGTCAACGGTCCTCGTGGCAAGGGCACCCTCGTCTCTCAAACCGATCAGGTTCTGGAGCTGTCCTTTGTTTGGGGGCCGATGCCCCCACCCCTCGACCCGCTGACGCTGGTGCTGGGTTTGCCCCGGCCCCAGACGGCTCGAAAGGTCCTGCAGGAAGCGACCACTTTGGGAGTCGAGGCGCTGCACTTTGTTCAAACCGAGCGAGCCGAGGCCCAGTACGCCCAGAGTTCACTCTGGTCCTCCGGCGAATGGCGTCGCCATGTTCTGGCAGGGGTGGCGCAGGCCTTTGACACCCGCGTGCCGAAGGTCACCTGGGGGCGTTCGCTGTCGACCCTGCTCGACGAGGTGGAGTCATCCTGTGACGGGACTACCGGCGTCAGCCGGATCGCGCTCGACAACTACGAGGCCAGCGTGCGGTTGGGCGCCTGCGAGGTCTCGCCGGTATCGCGCATCTGGCTCGCGCTCGGTCCAGAGCGGGGTTGGGGGCCGGCCGACCGCAGCGCGCTGCGGGAGCACGGATTTGTTCTCGCCCACCTCGGGGAGCGAGTGTTGCGCGCGGAAACGGCGGTGGTCGCCTCGCTTGCCATCCTGCGCTCACGCGCTGGCTGGATCTGAGGGCGGAGGAAGCCGCCTGAAGACGGTCACGCCAGGTTGCCGCGGCGCTTTCCCTCCCAGGCGTTTGACCGCGGTCCAGCCGGGCGCCTGCAGGGCGAGTTCGCCCGGGGTTTCGAACAGCAGGAGCGGATCCTGCGCGCCGGTCACCCAGACGGCGACCTGCGCAAACAGGGCCGGAGCCAGTGTTTCGATCTGATCGTACGGAGGGTCAATAAAGACCAGATCCGGAGGCGGATCCGTCGGTGCCGGCGACCAGGCGAGTGCATCGCTGACCACGACTTTTCCCAGCGCTCGCGGGATGCGACCCATGCTCTTGGCCACCGCCTCGAGGTTGCGCTCGATGCAGGTCGAGGTTTTGGCGTGGCGCTCGACAAACACGGCATGGCTCGCGCCGCGACTCAACGCCTCGAGTCCGTAGGCGCCACTCCCGGCGAACAGGTCAACGACTCGGGCTCCCGGTGTACGCAGGGCCAGACTTGAAAACACGGCCTGGCGCAGTCCGTCCGTGGCAGGCCGCACGGCATCACCGGACGGAACCACCAGGGTTACGCCTCGTGCTTCACCCCCGCTGATCCTCACCCTCGACCTCCGGGGTGGGGTGGCCGTGCGTTCGAATGGGGGGGGATCATTGTAACGCGAAATCCTGTGGCGGGAGTGGCGAAATGCAATCCGCCGCTTACGGTCTGACCTCCTTTCCATCATGCCTCATTTCCCGTTTCGCAGCCTGTCTGCCTGCCTTTTCACTCTGGTTTTCGGACTGGTCCCGGCCGTGCGTCTGACGGCTCAGCCCGGCGGATCCGGTCCCTCGTCGAGTCTGGAAGTGTCCTATGCCCATTCGGGCTCGGCCGACCTTGAGTACGCGGGACGCAACGCTGGCGACCTCTCAGTGGGGGCGTTCACGGTCGAGGCGAAGACCCGCCGATCCTTGAATCCCGGTCTGTTTGGTTCCGCCGGCCTGGGTTGGGAACGGTACTCCATCGATGCAGACCGGGGCGTTCCGGTGCCTGAGACCCTGCAGGTCCTCAAGCTGGACGTGGGTGCCACCTTTCTGCTGGACCGTTCCTGGTCGGTCACGATCGGGCTTTCACCCGGTTTCTACTCCGCCGGATCCTCGCTCAAGAGCGACGGTTTCAATGTACCCGTGCTTGCCCTTGCCACCTGGCGCGCCAGTCCCACGTTCAGTCTCTCCGGAGGTCTCCGCTACGATGCCTTTTCGGACAACGAGGTGCTGCCTTTTCTCGGTTTTCGCTGGCAGGCGACTCCCGCGATGACTGTTTCGCTGGGTGCCCCCCGCACCGAAGTGGCCTACACCCTCCGCGAGGGCACGGAGTTGTTTTTCGGCGCATCGTTTCAGGGTGGCGGATTTCATGTCGACGACGCCGCGCTGGTGGCCCCGGCTGGGTATCCGTCGCTCCGTGACACGGAAATGGCCTACCGTGAGATCCGGGCGGGCGGCGGGGTGCGTTGGGCGCTCTCACCGGAGTTTTCCGTCGACCTGGAGGCAGGCTGGATGTTCGACCGTCGGTTCGATTACTATGATCGCAGCCTGGAGGTGAAGACGGATGGCGCCGTGTTTGCCCGGGTCGGAGTGACGGCTCGTTTCTGAGCCCAAGACACGATGTTGCCGAGGCGACGGTTCATGCGTCTGCTGTCGGCGGGTCTGGCCGGCGCAGTTGCCGGACGCGCCCGCGGGCAACCTTCTCCGCCGATGCCGGCCTTTCCACTTTCCGATCACTACGACGGCCAGACGTTTCGCAATCCGCGGAACCACGTGGATCGTTCATGGACCGACGTCATGCGGTGGAAGTGGAAGGCGAGTCCCACCCCCTGGCCGACCCGCGTGCCGGTGACGCCGACTGATCCGGCGCGTGGCCCCCTGGCGGTCACCGCGGTCGGCCATGCCAGTCTGGTGGTGGATCTGGGAGGTGAGGTCCTGCTGACCGACCCGGTCTGGAGCGATCGCGTCAGTCCGGTGAGTTGGGCCGGACCTCGTCGAGTGCAGGCGCCTGGAGTGCCGTTCGCCAGCCTGCCCCGCATTTCTGCCGTCCTGCTCAGTCATGATCACTACGATCACTGTGACCTGCCGACGCTGCGGAAACTGGCGGCGGGTGGTGTCCCCCGCGTCATCACGCCCCTGGCCAATGGCGATCTGCTGCGGGAGGCGGGATTTGCGCGTGATGCCATCGTGGAACTGGATTGGTGGCAGGAGGCCACGCTTCCCGGGGGGGCGATCACCGTCTGCCTGACGCCGGCGCAGCATTGGAGCAACCGGGCGAAAGGACGTCGCAATGGTCGCCTGTGGGGTGGTTTTTATGTCAGATCGTCGCAGCGCACGTTTTTCTTTGCCGGTGACACAGCCACGAATGATGACCTGTTCGCCGGTATCCGACAGCGCCTGGGCCCGCCCGATCTGGCGGCACTACCGATCGGTGCCTATGAGCCGCAGTGGTTTATGCAAGGGCAGCACTGCAACCCCGCCGAAGCGGTTGCGATCCACCGCTTCCTCGGGGCCAAAGCGAGTATTGGGGTCCACTGGGGTACGTTTCAGCTGACCGACGAAGGGCGTGACGCGCCGGTGGTGGCTCTGGCCGCGGCACTGGCCACCCAACAGCTGCCTCCCAGCGCATTCGTGGCCTTGCCCGCGGGTTTATCCCTGCAGGCCTAGCCGATAGGCGCAGGAGAAGAATTTTTGGCAAATGGGATGCTTTAATTGGCTTCCTCGTTGGAAGTAGGCGGTTAGAGCGCTTGGTGAGCGTCGTGGGTTGGCGCAATTCGCTGCAGACTACCTGCATCCGGAGACGGAGCAGAAACGATTTGTTTCTGTTGGTCCCACCTGACGGAACATCCGCGAGGTCCTGCGGTTTGAAAAAGGAACATAGCGTTTGCCTTAATTGATGACCCTCCTATTTGATTAGGATCCTAATTATCTCTTGGTTTGCCCGGTTTGGTCCAGTGTGCCGGGTACGCTGGGACGTTTGATCTCGTGTGTTGCCTGCAACCTCCATGACCCGCCTGCGTTTGTTGACTGCCCTGGGGTGGTTGGCCGGAGGCTTGTCGGTTGGCGTGCTGTCGAGCCGTGCAGCGGAGGACAACGGGTGGCCGTTTTGGGTAGGTCAGACGAAGCAGGACGGAACGGTGGAGTCGTGGACCGCGGCCGGGCCGTTGGGCTTTGCGCGGCCTTGGCCTGCCGTTGGGACCGGGCAAGCACCGTCGCGGCTGGGAGGGGTTCGGCCGTTCTATGTCTGGCGAAAGGACGAACATGAACAGCTCCGGGAGGCATACTTGCTGTACCCTCTGTTTTCCTACCGGGCCGATGAACGGGGGGCCGCGTCCTGGAGTGTGTTCAATTTGATCAACCGACGCGTGGTGCCGGCGGGTGCCGACACCCCGGGACGGAGCGCGGGACTGCAGGCGTTCGACGTCTGGCCCTTTTACTTTTCCGTCCAGACGGGAGACCCCACCCGTGACTATCGAGCGGTCTTTCCGATCGCGGGTGAGGTCAAGCAGCGCTTTGGTCAGGATCGGATGGGCTGGGTGCTGTTCCCGCTCTACGGGCGTTTTCAGAAAAAGGGAGTCGTGACCACCACGGTTCCGTGGCCGTTCATCAAAGTGGTGCAGGGCGAGGGGCATCGCGGCTTCGAGTTCTGGCCGATCTATGGCGACCGGGGTAGGGCGGGCGACTACCGCGAGCGTTTCTTCCTCTGGCCGCTGGTCTATCGCAACGAGTCGGGTCTCTCGTCACCCACGCCCGACGTAAAAATCGGCGTGCTCCCCTTCTATGCCCGTGACCGCAGCGAAGGGTATGCCAGCGAGACCTGGCTCTGGCCGTTCTTTGGTTATGTGGACCGCACGGCGCCTTATCGGTATCACGCCAATCACTACTTCTGGCCTTTCCTCGTGCAGGGCCGCGGCGACGACCGGGTGGTCAATCGCTGGGCGCCCTTCTACACGCATTCCGTCATCAAGGGCACCGACAAACGCTGGATTCTGTGGCCGCTCTGGAAGGACCTTCGCTATCGCGAGGGACTCGTCGACCAGACCAAGAGCCAACTGCTCTTCGTGCTCTACAATTCAACGGTGCAGCACAGCGTCGCCAATCCCTCCGCCGCGCCGGCGCGCAAGGTGCATGTCTGGCCGCTCTTTTCCGTTTGGGACAACGGGGCGGGCCGGCGCCAGTTCCAGGCGTTGAGTCCGTTCGAGGTCTTCCTTCCCCACAACGACACGGTGCGCTGGACCTGGACACCACTCTTCGCGCTCTACCGCTACGACCACCAGCCCAATGGGAATTTCAGCCATTCCTTGTTGTGGGACGGCATCACCTACCGCCGGCGTCCTGAGGCGGATGAGGGTGAGTTCAATCTGGGGCCGCTGCTCCAGGTGGCGCGGCGAGGTGGCGAAGGCCGCGTTGCGATCGCCCGGGGATTGTTCGGCTTCAAACGCACGGCCGATCAGCGGATGTGGCGACCCTTTTTTGGAGATTTTAAAGGCCAGACCGGATTGTCCGGGGATAAACGCCCATGACACGCATCAACGATCTTCTTGAAGCATTTGGCAGTGCCATTGTGCTCGCCTACCGAGCCTTTCTCTCGCTGCCGTCGGCACCGCGCATCCTTAAACGCACTTCGGAGCAGGGCTACCTCGCCGGCTACACAACCCTGCCCATCGTCACCATCCTCTGCTTCTTCATCGGGGCCGTGCTGGCGCTGCAGGCGGGCATCACCCTGCGCGACTTTGGGGCCAAGCAGCTGATCGGTACGCTCGTCGGCGAGTCACTTGCCCGTGAGTTGGGCCCGGTGATGGTCGCCATCCTGCTGGCGGGCCGCGTGGGTTCAGCCGTCACGGCCGAACTGGCATCGATGAAGGTGTCGGGAGAAGTGGACGCCCTCATTACGATGAACATCCCTCCCGAGCGCCTGCTGGTCCTGCCCCGGCTGCTTGCCGTGCTCCTGATCATGCCGGTCCTGACGATTATCGGAAACATCATCGGCTGGTTCGGCGGGGCCGTAGTGTGCGCCGGTGTCAGCACCATCGGCGTGGATTCGGCCATGTATTTTCAGAGCCTGAAGCAGTATCTCTCCATTGGAGACGTCATGGACGGCCTGATCAAGGCCGAGATCTTCGGTTTTGTCGTCATGCTCATCGCGTGCTCCACTGGATTGCGCACGCGCGGGGGCCCCCGCGAGATCGGATTCGCCGTCACCAAGTCCGTCGTGTTCTCGCTGATCGCGATTCTCACGCTCGACTATTTCATCACCAAGGCCCTCGCCTAGCTTGGCGCCGCCCCTCCATCCATGCCCAAGAAACCCAATCTCTGGTTCGCTCGCGACGACCGCAGTCCCGTCAAAGTCGAGATCGCGGGCCTGAACAAGAGCTACGGCTCCCAGTCGGTCCTGCACGACGTCTCGCTTGAGATCAAGCCGGGGGAGATCTTCGTTATCATGGGACCCAGCGGCTCCGGCAAGAGCGTGCTGCTCCGGCAGATTGCCGGTCTGGAGATTCCGACCTCTGGCACCGTCACGATCAATGGTCTCGATCCGAGTCTGCCCGATACCCGCGACCGGTTCGCGCTCGCCCTTGTTTTCCAGAGTGGCGCGCTCTTCAACTCGCTCAGCGTCTACGACAATCTCGCCCTTTACCCTCTGGAGCATCGCATTTGCCCCAAGAACGAGATCAAGGAGCGGGTGATGCATGCCCTGCGCATCCTCTCGATTGAGAACGCGGCCCAAAAACTTCCCTCGGAATTGTCCGGTGGTATGAAGAAGCGCGTGGCCATCGCCCGGGCGCTGGTCATGGAGCCGCAACTGATCCTCTACGACGAACCGACGAGCGAGTTGGATCCGGTCATGAGCGCGACCATCGCCGAGATCATCGCCACGCTGAAGGAACAGTTTACGGTGACCACGGTCGTCGTTTCCCATGATCGCGATCTTGCCCTGACCATTGCCGACCGCGTCGCGGTGCTGCACCAGGGAAAGCTGCGCGCAGTTCAGCCGCCGGCCGAGCTGCGAAAAAACACCGATCCGATCATCAACGACTTTCTCAATCCTCAAATCGACGTTCGCAATCCACGTTTCAAACAACTGGAGGCCAATCATGAATAACGCCCAAATGTCGGCCCGTGTGGGCCTTTTCTTTCTGCTGGGATGCGCCCTCATCTGGGTCACCTTCGAGGCGCTCACATCAGGCAAAGTGAGCCGGGACCGGGGTTACCGTGTCATCGCCCACTTCTCCAATCTGAAGGAGCTGAAGGCCGGTGACGAGGTGCGCATGGCCGGCGTCAAGGTTGGCACCGTGGCGGAGACCCGTCTGGCCGGTCGCCGAGCCGAGGCGGTCTTCCTCATCAACTCCAAGGTGCAGATCGCCCATGATTCTGTCGCCACCATCGGCATGGCCGGTTTGCTTGGCGCCAACTACGTGTCACTCGACCTCGGAACGGAAGGGGCGGGTTCGCTCAAGCCCGACGCCCAGATTCGCACGGCCGATACACCGGATCTCAATACCATAGTCTCCCAGATCGGCGAGATCGGACGCAAGATCGACGGTGCGCTGAGCCAGTTCACCGGAGCACTGGGAGGAAGCGACGGCAACGGCCTACTCGGCAAGATCGACCGTCTGGTCGATGAAAACAGCACCCGCGTGGGTCAGATCACCACCGACCTGAGGGACATCACTTCGAAGGTGAACAAAGGGGAGGGGACCCTGGGCAAGCTGGTCAACGATCCCGCCGCCTACGAATCGCTGGTATCCACCCTGACCGAGATCAAGGTGGCCGCCACCGAAGCCAAAACCTTCGTCGCCAGCACCCAGAGCATCATCGACCAGGTTAAGAGTGGCAAAGGCACACTGGGATCGCTGCTTTACGACGACGAGGCCGGGAAGAACATCCAAGTGGTGGCCAAGAACCTGCGAGAACTCTCCGACAAGCTGAACAAGGGCGAAGGCACGCTGGGACGGCTGATCAGCGACGACACACTTTTCCGGGATGCACAGGGTATCATGCGCAAGGTCGACCGCGCGGTGGACGGACTCGCCGACCAGGGCCCTATCACGGCCGTGGGGGTTGCCGCGAACGCCTTGTTCTAGGCTGGTGACCGGCTGAGCGCCTGCGTTTCAAGCGAGGGATGGACCCTCCCTCGAGATCCCTGCGAAGGCCGGCTTCACTCCGCGCTCGCGATGAGCGCTGAAGCTTGGCAGGATGGGCGGGTATTCGGTGCGCCTCTGGTCCTCGACTGCCCGCCTCATGTCTCGTCGTCACTCGCTTGGTCTTGTCGCCGGTCTTATCCTCCTTTTCGGACTTGTCCGGCTGGGAACTGATGTCACTCCCCCTCGGGGGCCGGACCGGCAACCGGACCGGATACTAGCCGCACCTGTACCTGATTCCGCGGCGCGACCCGCCCCGGCGCCCCGAACGGCCGAGGCCGATGACGACGTGGAGCGACGCGAGCTTTGCGCGCGATTGACCTACGGGAGCGACTGGAATGGCCCATTACCTGCGGCTCAGGCGGAGTTTAGAACCTGGGTGGAGCGTTACCGACACGCACCTTCACCCGCCGCCCGGCTCGCATTGGTCCCGGAAGGAGTGGAACGCGCGCGGATTCGCCGGTCTTCCATGCTCGCCTTGATTGAGACGGATCCCAAGCGGGCGCTCGCGGTGACGATTCCTGCCGGGATCCGTCAGACGTTGCCGGCCGCAGTCATCCATGAGGTGGAAGTCAGGGTGTCGGGACGGGGAGAACTTTCACTGCTGGCCGCGGTTCCCGCTCCCGGCGAACCGTTGGTGGGACCTGCGCTGCGTCGGGTGACATACCTGGACGGCGTGACGCGCACCGCCTTCGTCTATGGCCGCCGCGAGGAGCAGCTCTCAAAGGAGGGAGCCTTCCTTCACGGCATCGCCTTGGACGACCGCATGGCCGTGCACGAGAGCCCGCTGCGATGGGTGGAGACCGAGGAGGTTCCAACTCGAACGCTTGCTCCCGATTGTGCCGCCTGCGGTGTGTTTGTCAGCGAGACGAATCGTACCGGATCAGGGGCCGACTCCGAGGATGCTCGCGTGGAAGTGGCGGGGCAACCGTGGCCACTGCACGGCGGTTGGTCAGAGCTTGGCGCCTTGGAACGGCGGCTCGTGGAGGCCGAAGACCGCGCGCAGCCCCGCGTCACGCTTTCGAGGGAGCTGGGTACGGCCCAGTCGGTCGCGGATCCGGTGGAATCGGGAGCGGGTGGGGCCCCAGGGACGGCTGCGGACGCCCCCACCGCCAACACGGTGGGTGTAAAGCAGGTGCTGGTGTTGCGGGTCGATTTTTCGGACGTGCCGGGGGAGGTGGTATCGCTTTCCACCGCTCAGAGTGTGGTGGGTGACGTAGGGGCCGCGTTTATGGATACGGTCAGCTATGGCCTCACCTCGTTGGTTGTGACCGTGAGCCCGACTGTCTACCGGCTGCCCCAGACGGCGGCGGCGTACGCGGTCGCCGACAATACGACGGGTTTGCACGCCGATGCGCGTGCTGCGGCCGCGGCCGATTTCGTGGTGAGTCAATATGATCGCGTCATTGTCGCCTTCCCCAACATTGGGACCACGCGCATCCCCAACTCGCAGATCACGTTTGGTGGGCTGGCCAACCTATCCGGCCCCAATGTCTGGATCAATGGCTCGGGTGCGTTCGCCTATACCACGATCACCCACGAGTTGGGTCATACGTACGGACTTCCGCACGCCAATTTATGGCGAGTCGCGGACGGTGACCCGCAGTCGGCGTCGGGCACGACCCTCGAGTATGGCGATCCCTTCGACATGATGGGTTCAAACACCGCCACCGGCGTGACGCGCAACACCCGGCACCACTATGGACCCTGGTTCAAGAACCGCCTCGGATGGCTCCCGGACGAGGCTGTGACCCAGGTCCGGGAAAGTGGTTTGTATCGTATTTACCGATTCGATGCCCGTTCGGCGCGACGCGACCGACCGCTGGCAATGCGGGTTTTTCGGGACGGGGTGCGCTGGTATTGGATCGGTCTGCGTCAGAACTTTGCCGTGGGTACGCCGCAGTCTGATGGCGCCTATATTGCGTGGGGATACAACAACCGCCAGCAAAGCCAGCTGCTCGATCTTATCACCCCGGGGGTGGCCGCCACCGATTCATCCCTGCCCCTCGGTGTGACTTTCTCGGATCCGGTTTCAGGTGTGAGGATCACTCCGGTCGCGCGCGGAGGGGAGGAGCCCGATCAGTGGCTTGACGTCCGGGTGACCTACGTGCCGGGTGTAACCGGCAACGTCGTGGCGTCCTGGGGACGCGAGGGTGCGTTGTTCTTCTCCGGCAATACCGGCCTTCCGGCCGACCCGACTCCCGAGACCAACGTGCCGATGGGACTGCGTGAGGTGGTCCAGGTGGTGGGAGGCGATCAACACGCTCTCGGGTTGCGCAGAGACGGCTCGGTGGTCGCCTGGGGCGACAACGTCAATGGACAGTCGGCGGTGCCGGCCGGTTTGCCCTTGGTCGCGTCGATCGCGGCGGGGGGTGACGTCAGTGGCGTGGTGGCGCGTGACGGGTCGATCCGGCTCTGGGGTGTGTCGAGCGTGCCCCTGAACACACCGCCTCCGGGACTCGGCGTGGTCCGCCAGCTGGCGATTGGACGCAATCACGTGCTGGCCCTGCAGACCGATGGACGCGTCATCGCATGGGGCAGCAACAGCCTCGGGCAAACCACGGTTCCCGCCGGATTGGATTCGGTGGTGGCGGTTGCTGCCGGGACTGAATTCAGTCTCGCGCTCAAATCCGATGGAAGCGTGGTGGCGTGGGGATATTCCCAGGTGCGAAATCTCCCGGCTGGACTTGCCGACGTTGTTGCGATCGCCGCCGCGGGTGTGCTCAACGGGGGACAATTTGCCGTGGCTCTGAAGCGCGATGGCACGGTGGTGGCGTGGGGCGTCAACAACACCGGACAGACTGCGGTGCCAGCGGGATTGAGCCGTGTCGTGGGCATTGCTGCCGGGGCGTTTCATGCCTTGGCTGTCACCGAGGAAGGCCGGGTGGTGGCGTGGGGTCAGACGACGGCGGGGCGCACTGCGATTCCTCCGGCTCTGCCCTACTGCACGGCAGTGGCGGCGAGCGCGAGTTCCAGTTTCGCCCTGCTGGGATCCCCCATCACGCTTCTCCGCGGTCCGCAGTCCCACTCCATCGCCGAGGGAGGTAGCGTCACCCTGTCCGCTCAGGCCCAAGGTTCTGGATCCTTGTCGTATCAGTGGCGGCGTGACGGCGTTCCCATTGCCGGGGCAACCACTTCGAGCCTGACTCTGACGAACTTGACGCCAGGAGTCGCGGGTGACTATGACGTTCGGATCACGGACTCGCGGACAGCCTACACGCTGACCAGCTCCCCGGCTGCCGTGGCGGTCGCAACCACCACCAATCCGGGCCGGCTGATCAACCTCTCGCTGCTCGCGAACCTGGCGTCACCCGGCGATTCCTTCACGCTGGGTACAGTGATGGGCGGGGCGGGCACCGGCGGCACCAAGCCGCTGCTGGTGCGGGCCGTGGGGCCGTCACTTGCATCGTTCGGGGTCGGCGACCCGCTGGGCGACCCGGTGATGGAACTATTCGCTGATTCGACGCGCATCAATGCGAATGACAACTGGGGAGGAACCGACGCGTTGTCCTCCGTGTTTGCGGCCGTCGGAGCTTTTCCCCTCGTTTCGGCCGGATCGCGGGATTCGGCGCTCTATGAACCGACACTGCTGACAGGGGGAAAGTCGGTGCGAGTGTCCGGGGCGGGAGGGACCACAGGAAGCGTGCTGGCGGAGCTGTATGATGCCACCCCCGGCGGAACCTACACCGCGAGCACCCCTCGGCTCATCAATGTTTCGGTGCTGAAGGACGTCGGTTCCGGGTTCACTGTGGGATTTGTCGTGGGCGGTGCGACGTCCCGATCGGTATTGATCCGCGCCGTGGGTCCAGGGCTGGCCGGGGTGGGAGTGCCGGTGGGGTATCTGCTCAACCCAAAACTCGAATTCTTTGCCGGCTCGACGGCCTCGGGTGAAAACGATGATTGGGGCAATGACTCGGCTCTCTCCTCTGCGGCAGCGCGGGTCGGTGCATTTGCCCTGCCCGTCTCATCGAAGGATGCGTGTCTACTCACGACCGTGCCGCCGGGAAGCTACTCCGTGCAGGTCCGGTCGGCCGACACCACCCGCGGACTCGTGTTGGTGGAGGTCTATGAGGTGCCTTGATCCTGTCCCAGCGTCCGGGACCGGCTTGCCTACGGGGCGGGTTTGACTTCTTCCAACCACCAGCCGTCGGGCTTTCGGACCAGCAGTCCCGTAATGGCCTGTTCCTTCTTCGCGGACTTGAGCGTCGCTTCGTCAACTTTGAGTAACATGGTCATGGCGTGCATGACACCGGGAATCGCCTCGTGTTTGACCAGGAGTGCACCGCGGTCCGCGCGGATATCGACAATCACACCCTTGAGCGGGTGTCGGGCCGGGGCCGCGGGTGCCGTTCCGGGCGTGCCAGGCGCCGGAGATTGAGCTGAGGATGGCGCGGCTGCCTGGGCAGTGGATGCGGCCAGCGGTGCGTAAACGAATGTAACGAGTGCGATCAGGGAGCAGGTGGTGTTCATGAAGAAACGGGGTTTTGGTTTTTGAGCCGGGCCGGCGGTTCAGCGGAGCCGGGCGATCAGCTCGTCGGGTGACCACTGCGAGCCATCGATGCGGTGGATGATCCGGCCGTCGCGATCGATCAGCAGGGTGGCGAGGGTGTGTTTGAAGATGTTCTCATCGGGTTCCGCGAGGACGCTGAACTGGAGGAGCAGATCGCGGATGGCGGATTCGGGGCCGGTGAGAAAGGAAAAATTGGATGAGTCGATTCCCCGTGTCGTGGCGTAGGCCTTCAGGACCGGTGGAGTATCGTTCACCGGGTCGAGCGTGATGGAAATGAGTTCAACGTCCTTGATTCCCTGTTCGCGCACCAGCCTTTGCAACGTCGCCATCTTGGCGGTGGCCGCCGGGCACATGGTGGCGACCGGACACCGGGTGAAGATGAAGTTGAGCACCACCCGCCGTCCGCGGAATTTCTCGAACGAGACAAGATTGCCATCCTGGTTGTAGAGTGTGAAGCGCGGGGCATCCTCACCCACTTCGCGATGGACGGATTTTCCGCGGATGAGAGTTTCCTGGCGCAGCTCGGCGGCGGCCGCGGCGGCGATGCGGTCCTTTTCGGAATCGAGAATTCGGATACGTTCGAGCAGAAAGGTGCCGGGCTCGGGCTGCGTCATGCGGGCCGCGATGCGCTGGCCCTCCTTGAAGACCGAGAAATCGGCACTGCCGATGGTGAACTCCATGGTCATTGCCGGCATGTAGTTCGGGATCTCCTCGTGATGCACGAGCAGGGTGCGGTTGGCAGGGGTCAGGCCGACGATCTCACCCTTGATGTCAAAGGCGGCCTTGGCCGGGTCGATGGCGGCCGCCTCGGACTTGGCGGGTGATGAGGGCTTGCAGGCGGACAGCACCAGCAGGACAGGGAGAAGCAACCAACCGATGCGAGGTGAAGGAAAGGGAGTCATGGTAGGGAGGCGAAGAAAAGACGGGGTCAGGGTGTTGACGGGAGCTGGGAAAGGCAGATCTCGGGTTTCGCGGCTGGTGCGCGGGGCTGGGCAGGAAGAGTCGAGATGGGCTCACCCAGCATGGCCGGATCCCACTCGTGTACCAGCACCCGGGTGATGTCCGCGGGTTGGGTCCAGGCCAGGACCACGCGTCCATTGGGTCGCACGGCGGCACGGGGAAAGCCGCTGGATCTGGTCTGTGACGAATCGGCCACGAGTTGCGCGGTCGACAGACTTCCGTCGGAGAAAACCCGTCGTGCATAAATTCCGGCCGCTCCCTCCTCGGACTTGGTCTCAAGCCAAACGACAACCGAAGATCCATCCGGCAGTGATACCAGGTCGATGCGGCCCATGGGCTTTCCCAGATCGATGGGCACGGCCGGACCAAAGGTGACACCGCCGTCGCGTGACTGTTTCGCCTGCACGCGTGCCACGCCATTGGCCATGGTGAACCAGGCGACGCCCAAGGTGTGGCCCCGTGCATCCGCGGCGGGGCCGTTGACGGGGCAGGCAGGTATCATCCACCCATCGTCGTGGATTGTCGTGGGTTGTCCCCAAGCCTTGCCATCGAACAGTGCCCTCCGGTTGTCGCGAATTTCGAACGGTGTGCGCCCCCGGTAGGCGACAAAAACGCGATCATCGGGAAGCACGGCAAGCGTCGTCTGGCAACAGGTGCAGACATCGGGATCGACAATCCACTCCGCGGCAGTGCTGCCGTCTGGATTCAACAACCGTGAACACAGGCGCATCGAGGCGGGTGTGGGCTCACCCGGCTTTCGTTCGACCTTGGGTGGACGCGGGGCGCCCGCCGGGCGGGGAGGGCGGGCGCTCTCCAACCACACCGTGAGCAGCCGACCCCCGGATAGAGGAGCGAGACTGACAAATTCGTGCCCGAGGGGAGCGGGCGTTGACCAAGTCGCACCTGCATCCGTGGAGCGGGAAATCCATCCATCGTAACCGTGCGAATCCGCGCCCGGGCGTCGCTGGAACCATTGCGCCCAGAGGGCTCCGTCTGTGGCGACAGCGAGCGAAGGGAAGTCCGCCCAGTTTTCCATCAGCAACGGAGTGGAGACAATGGACCTAGGCGGGCTCCACGCCGATGCGTGTGGTGCGAGTGTGGACAGGTGGAGGGCGCGTTCGCCTGCCTTGGAACCCGGTCCGCACCACGTGAGGTAAACGGTGCCGTCCGGACCGGTGACCAGGCTGGGCTCTCCGCTGTCGGTGCCGGCCGGGGAGACGAATCCGTGAATCGAAGTGACCCTGGGAACGGAATGCTGAGGAGCAACAACAGCGGTCGCGGGTGAGGAGATCGGGCCGAGCGCGAACGTTAAATTGCCCCAAATGCTCTCCCAATCTGCCTCCGCCACGTCCTTGAGTCGCACCATGTGCACGACGCTGATCATCCACACGCCGCCCGCAGGAAGGGCGAACGAGGCCAGTCCGCGCTCGTCACTTCTGGTTTCAAGGGTGGTGAGCTTGTCCTTGGTGCGCTGCCACGCGCGCACCAAGGCACCCGCGAGGGGCTGGCGTTCAAATACCAAGGTCACCTGAAACAACCCGGCCCCGGTGCGCTCCAGGCTGGGCGCGACCGGCAGGATTTCCAGTCGCTGACCGGTGGGCAGGTAAGCGGAGGCATCGGTCTTCCCTCCGACGTTTACCAGGGTCTTTACACAGCGCACGTAGCGTTCACGCCCGGCAAGTTTGGACTCGCCGGCGACATCGCGCTCTCGCAGTGCGGAATCCAGTCCTTCGTCCTTCAGGTAGGAATTGAATTTCTCGGCTTCGAGCGTGATGAAGCTTGGCGTGCTGTCGACGGCGATGAGGTGGCTGCCCGGGGTTTCCAGGCGGAGACGGTGAGCGGCCGGCGGGTGGTCGGCATCGGCCTGGACACGCTGGATCCAGTATTCACGACCCTCGGACGAAAGGTGTTGAAACGACGCAACCCGCTCCCGTACGAACGGGCGGATCTCACCTTTGAAGTCCATGCCGGCCTGCAATGTCAGTTCAAGCGTCTCGCCCGCAGACGGAGTGAAGGTCGAGGGCTGCAGCCAGAACTCGTGCGCCTGCAACGGGACGACGCCGAGGAGGCAGGCGAGGGAGAGAAGCAATTTCATGCGAATGGGGTGCGAGTCCCGGATGGTGGGACGGTGGCGCGGAGGCCTGCGTGAGTGGGGCAGATTTTCATAAAAACGGACCGCCCGCAAGCGGGGTCGGGCCTGAAGCCGTCACCCGCTCGCGGACGTCCGGAGGACTATGAAACCGAACGCATCAGGTTTTGAATCCGCTGCGCTCAGAAGTGAACCTTGGCGGAAAACTCCGCGCTCAAGGGATCGGCGAGGCGCCGCATCGTGGTGCCGGCGACCGGCTCGTAGTCCTCATCGAGCAGGTTGCGCCCGCGAAGCGTAAAAATCCACCGTTTCCACGGATAACTCGCCGAAACATCCACCGTGGTGTAAGATTCAGCCACGACGCTGTTGTTGGTATTGCCAAAGCGGTCGCCGACATAGCGCGGCCCCCCGCTTACGGTCAGACCGCTGGACAGCCGTTTGGAAACGAAGACATTCGCCACCCACTCCGGCACATTGGAGGGCCGCTTGCCCTTGCGAGAGATGACTCCTGTGCCGAGGTTTTCATTGAAGTCGTCGAATTCTGCATCCGTGAACGCCACATTGCCCTCGACCCGCCAGCCGTCCGCTGGAGAGAGCGCGACCGCCGCCTCGACGCCGTGGGAGAGTTGTGCCCCGATCTGCTGGCTGGTCCGGATTCCCGTGGCGGCATCGAGGGTGGAGGTGAGCAGGTCGTTCTTTTCGATGTCAAACAACGCCAGGGTGAAGTCCACGCGGCCGTCGACCAGCGAGCCTTTGAGCCCCAACTCGATCTGCCGTCCCTTTTGCAGGGAGAAGTCCGCCTGGGCTGAATTGAGTCCAACCAGCTGCGAAACCGGCTCGGCCGCGGTGCTGATCGACGCATAGGCATTGAGGGCCCGGTTCACCTCGTAGACGACGCCGAGGCGGCCCGTCCATGGACGGTAGCCCTTCTTGAAGGTGGCGAACGCGGTCGCCGGGATGACCGTCGGGTTGAAGAGAGTGTCGCGTTGCAGCGCGATGTGGTCGTAGCGCAGACCGCCCACCACCTTGACGCCGGGTGCGGCATCCATCGTCGCCTCCGCGAAGAACGCATGGGTTTCGACGACGATTCGGGATGTCTTCTGAAACCGGGCGGCCGGGCCGTATCCGACATCTGGACTAACCAGCGATACGCTCGAGAGCGTGGTGGGCACGCCTCCCGGCGTGCCGCCGCGAACCTGGTCATTGCGCTCAAAACTGCCGCCGACCAGCACCCGCGTGCGGCGGCCGAGCGGCTCGCCCTTCCAGGTCAGGTCCGTGCGGTTGCCGACGAGGACATCGTCCCGGTAGATGTGGACGAAGGACGAGCGGGCGACGAGACGGGTGACCGGATTCCAGAGGTTGCTCTCCAGATTGCGCCACTTCAGCAGTTGGGTGGCGACGTAGCTTTCGCTGCGCACGTCCAGACTGGGGGAAAGGCTCAGATCGGCGCGCAGGCGATGGAAGGAGTTCTCGGTGTCGGCGTAGTTGTCGAGGATGTTGTAGTTCGTCCGGCGTGCGGTCGGATCAACCCGCGGGTTGATCATGCGGTCCGTTGCGCTGACGAAG
This sequence comes from Opitutaceae bacterium, assembly GCA_046346755.1. Taxonomy (GTDB): domain Bacteria; phylum Verrucomicrobiota; class Verrucomicrobiia; order Opitutales; family Opitutaceae; genus UBA6669. Next base: position 31,179 of record JAXMHM010000041.1, read on the forward strand.
TTTCTCACCTCGGGCTGCGCGTTGGCCACCGAGGTGTTCACGACGGCATCGTAGATCACAGGGTTGCCGTAGTAGCTCTCGACCGAGTCCTCCAGCCAGGTTGTGAAGGCGGTGAGGGTCAGGCGGGAGGTGGGCTTCCAGGTAAGAGCGCCCGCAAAGCCGAAGTAGTCCTGCTGGTTGCGGTCTTGATAGCCGCCGGTCGAGTTGACGCTGACGTCGGCGCGGTAGGCGAGGGTGTCACCCGCCAGTGGTCCTCCGACTCCCACGCCGAAGCGATAGCTGTCCCACGGCCCGATGCTGCCAAAGGCCTCGCCTCGAAACGTCCGGTCAGGCGTTTTGGACACATAGTTGACCGCGCCGCCGACAGCGCCTTCCCCGAACATCAATGACGACGGGCCCTTCAGCACTTCGACGCGGTCGAGAAGAAACGTATCGATCGTGCGGGACGACTGCGAGGCGGTGTTTTGGCGTATGCCGTCGCGCAGGATCGTGACATTGTTGCCACCGAAACCGCGGGTCGAGTAGTTGGGGATGGATCCGAATTGCGTGCCGCCGGTCATGCCGACGGAGGCTTCGACGGCTTCAACGGCAGTTCGTAAGCCGCGAAATTGCATGACCTCCTGGGTAATGATCGAGACGCTGGCGGGCAGATCGCGGTTGGCGAGGCCCAGGCGAGACCCGGTGGCAGGTGCTGCATCAAGGGGAAGCGAAAACGCCTTCTCCTTTTCGGAGACGACGTCGACTTGGTCGAGAGTAACCACCTGCGCGAGCGCGGTAGTGGTGGAGGCGAGGACAGTGAGAAGGAAAAAAGTGCGAGACATGGTGGGTGGTGGGTGCACGCGCGAGCAACGGCTCGGGCGGCGAAGCACGGTTCCGGGCGCGATGGGCCCGCAAGGCCGCAGTGGGTTTCAGCCCGCGAAGCAGCTGCGCAAGCGCGCGCAGGCTCTTCGCGGTGGGTGGGACAAACGCCTCAGGCCGCTCGTGGCGGAGGCGTGGGCGGCGTGCACCGATCGGTGCCCGTCAACCGGGTCTCGCCCAGGCGCCACGACGTATAGGATGGAGCGGATACAACGATCGCAGGCGCCGGCTGGTAGACCAGCAGGATCTTGGTATCGGCCTGTCCGCCCGGCACTGCCGTGTTGCCCTGTGACTGCTTGGAGTCCTGGACGAACTCGCAGACGCTGCACAGGTTGTCTGCCGTGAACGTGAGCCGAATGGCTTCCGATAGCGGCATGGTCCTGGCATACGAAGCGATCATGCGTCCCCACCCAAACGTCTGCACCAAATCCCAGTGACTCCCCGTGGCCAAAAGCCACGCGGTGAGCGTGAGGATCAGGGAAAAACGACGCATGAACGACTCGGACAGAACGCGACGCCAGCGTCCCGGCAAGCGGATTTTTTCCCGTTTGGTGGAGAAGAGCGCGAAACCGAGAGGCGAACAGTCGCGTCGAGGTCCTAAATAATGCGAGTACACGGCATCTTTATGTCATTTATTTTGAGTGGAATGCGTATTTATAACATAAGAGTTGCAAGATCTTTGAATTAAATGCAATATAACTGCATGTTGTTTGAGGTGTCCTTGATCCATGCACACCGATGCTGACCCAAGTGCTCATTGTGAAATGGGATGGGCTTTACGCCCGCCTCTTGGCGGATGCGGTTCGCGCCTATTATCCCATGGCGAAGATCGTGGTGGAGCACTCGGCTCATGACGCGAAGCGCCGGATCGAAGCCCAAGGCCAGGACTTGGTCGTGTCCGGGTTGAGTTATGCCGATGAAGATGGGCTGCCGCTGTTGCCATGGATGGTGGAGTCTCCCCGCGTGGCTGCGCTGCTCCTGGTCACGCTCCGCCGCGATGCGCAGACGCTGGGTTTTCTTCGACTGCAGCGACGGGTGTCGGTCTTTGATCCGGTCACGGACGCCCCGGAGCGGTTTGCGCTCGCCCTCGCACATGCGGCGCAAGGGCGGCGCTATGTGAGTCCGTCGTTCAACGACCTCTTGCTCGGAGGTGAAGAGGCGCAACTCGACCTCTTTGCCCGCCTGACGCCGACGGAGCGCATGGTGCTGGCGGTGATTGGCGACGGCAGCGATGACAAGACGGCCAGCGAACGCCTGGGCATGGAGCCTTCGAGTGTCCATTCGCACCGCAAACGGCTCATGCGCAAACTCGACGTCCAGACGCGCGAATCGCTCTTTCGGCGCGCGCTTGAACTCGGGGTGGTGCGGATCTTGCCGGATGGGAGAACCTCGAGGCCGGGGTTCGACGTATTGCGGTCCCAAATCGAATCGCGGAAACGAACCCTGGATGCCCGGCGTTCAGAGCGGTGTGCCGGCGACAAGCGTCCCCTGCGGTTTGTGGCCCCCCAGCGGGCTTCCGCCTGAAGATCCGGCTTCCCGTCGGACGGGTTGTTCTCCTTCAATGGAGTGACATGAACTTTGTTGTCATTGGTGCTGGCGCTTGGGGCACAGCGTTCGCGCTTCACCTCAGCAAACGCGGGCACACGGTTTCGCTGGCTCCCAGGCGTTTCGAACAGGCGGTGACCCTTGCGACGACCCGTGAAAACGGTGACTACCTGCCGGGCGTGAAACTACCGCCCAGCCTGCAGATCGGGCACGAACTGGCACCGCTGCTGATGGAGGCGGACGCCGTTCTGCTGGCTTGTCCGTCGTATTCCTTGCGTGAAACCTGTGTCCGCCTCGGGCCCGCGCTGGCCGACGCCACGGCACGGGTCCGAGTCGTCAGCCTTGCCAAGGGGCTGGAGCTGGGCACGCACCTCCGGCCGTCACAAGTCATCGCTGGGGTTCTTCCGGGAGTAAAACGGGGTGCGTTGACCGGTCCGACCAACGCCGGAGAGGTGGCGCGAGGCCTACCGGCAGCGATGGTTTTGGCGACCGAGGGCGAGGACGCCGACGTCGTTGAGCTACAGGCCGCTTTAAGCAGCGCCACGTTGCGGGTCTATACCAGCGGTGATCTCGCCGGCGTGGAATTTGGCGGGTGCTTGAAGAACATCTATGCGATCGCGGCCGGTTGCAGTGACGGGTTGCGCTTGGGTGACAACACCAAGGCCGCCTTGCTCACGCGTGCGTTGGCGGAAATGGTCCGTCTTGGCGTCGCTCTCGGTGCCCAGCCTGAGACTTTTTACGGGCTGAGCGGGTTTGGCGATCTCGTGGCCACGTGCACCGGTGCCTGGAGCCGCAATCGTGGATTTGGCGAACACCTTGGACAGGGGCGACAGGCAGCGGACCTGATTACGGAGAGCAAATCGGTGGTCGAGGGTTACCGCACCGCACAGTCCTTTTTTGAGTTATGTCGCGAGCGTGGGATCGAAGCGCCGATTCTGACGGAGGTGCATCGCATCCTGTACGAAGGAAAGCCTCCGGCCGCCGCCTTGTCGGCATTGATGACCCGCGGGTTGAAGCGCGAGTAGTCGCGCGGGATTTGCCGCGGCCTGATCCGACTCTGCCAACGTGGACTAGTCCTGACGGTCGTCCGCTTTGCCTAGTCGTCTAGGGCGAATCCGCTCACGCCAGGTACCGCGGATGACGGCGTAACCGACTGCGCCGCCGATGATGCCGACAACGAAGGCTCCGAGATAGAGAGAGCCCACGCTGTCCCGTGTCAGCAGGTCTTTCGGAGTGGAACGGATGTGGCGCCACACCATCGCTGGGTTTTTGCCTCGCACGAGCTCGCCGACAAAGTAGCACGCCGGGAGATGCACGGGGGCGGTCAAGGGCGACGACAGAAACTGAAGTGCGATGCACAACAACAGGTTTCCTCGGATAAACAGCGCCGCGATGCAGGCGAACAGAGACTGCGCGGGCAGGAACGGCATGACCGTGATTGGAAAACCAACTAACCACGCGCGGGCCAGCGACTCTCGGGTCGGCTTCCAGAGCGGCTTTTCAAGAATGCGGTCACCCAACCAGCTGTGAATGAAACTGCCGCGCAGTCGACTCCGGGAGAGTCGACTGCGGTGCATCCAACGCATGGCCCATAGGGGAAGCCTCATGGCAGGAATCGCTCGGGCTGTGCCGCCATCGGGTCCAGTGTCCGAGTTGCACGGGTGGCCAGGGTGGCCCTTCTCAAATTCCTGTTTGTTGCCTGCATTGCTTCCATGCTCTTCATCCGTGGGCCCGGCCTGCCTCCCATCCGGGAAACAAAGCAACCGCTGACCGGCTCATGCATGGCTGGAACCGTGATGAAATGAAGGGAGTCGCACGGACCTTGACGGAGGGGTGCATCGGCGGGCTCGGAGCTTGGACAGTTGGAAGTGCTTGAATTCGAGTAAGTAATAATGAGCGAGGGTCATGGTCAGTGATTTTCCGCCCCCCCGCAAGCTGCGCGAAACTGGGTGTAATAACTGCCTTGAAGTAAGCCGTTTGTGGCGTTTGCCATTCCTGAGCGTGGCGAACGGGCAAGCAGCGGGATCGACGGCAGCATTATCCATAACTGCCTTGTTGCTAGCGGTGTAGGAAATCGCTGAGAACTTTTTGTCAGGTTTGGCACGGAGGCATGAAAGATGCTCATAGCTGCGGTCCCTGTTGCTTGCAGGTGCCATAACCCTGTCCCTTCCGCTCCACCGCTTATGATCACGTCCCTCCTCCGACATGCCCGAACTTGGGCTCGTCTGTTCGCAATCACTGGCCTGCTTGCCGTGGCCTCTCTCCATGCCCAGGCGCCTGCTCCCGCGCCGGCGGCGCCCCCAGAACCCACGGTGGAGCAACGGCTCGCCGATCTGGAGGCCTATGTCAACAACACCGCCCGCACACCGGATGTTGCTTCCAAGATTCCGGGCCCGGGCCCTGGCCACAGTGCCTGGCAGATGACCAGCACCGCGTTGGTGATCTTCATGACGCTGCCCGGCTTGGCTCTGTTCTACGGTGGTCTCGTTCGCCGCAAGAACGTGCTCTCCGTGCTGGCTCAGTGCATGGGAATCGCCGGCATGGTGACAATCTTGTGGTGGGCGGTGGGATACAGCCTCTCATTCTCCGGTGGCAGCGCGATCATTGGTGACACCGCCAACATGTTCCTGAATGGGGTCGAGTCCGGCAAGACCGGCGCGGGCTACTATTGGATCTCCGACATCATGTGGGCGATGTTCCAGTTGAGCTTTGCGATCATCACGCCTGCGCTGATCCTGGGCGCCGTCGCCGAGCGCATGAAATTCAGCGCCGTCCTCGTGTTTGTCGCGCTTTGGATGTTCGCGGTCTACTTCCCGTTTGCCCACATGGTATGGTCGGCCACGGGTCTGATGTGCGGTCCTCTGAATCCAAACGCCTCCATCAAGGCGATCGACTTCGCCGGTGGAACCGTGGTGCACATGACCTCGGGTTGGAGCGCCCTGGTGCTCTGCTTGATCCTCGGCAAGCGTGAGGGCTTCGGGAAAGTGGCGATGCCTCCTCACTCGATGGTGCTGTGTACGGTGGGCACCGGCATGCTCTGGGTGGGCTGGTATGGATTCAACGCGGGCTCCGCGCTTGGCGCTGACTCGATCGCCTCCGCGGCGTTTGCGACCACGACGCTGGCCGCCGCCACCGCAGGATTCGTCTGGGCCATGGCGGAATGGGTCACCCGCAAGCAGCCGAGCGTCCTCGGCTTCTGCTCGGGCATCGTCGCCGGCCTGGTGGTCATCACCCCCGGGGCCGGTTTTGTTTCACCGACCTCCGCGGTCATCATCGGCGTGCTGGCCGGCATCGTTCCTTTCATCGCCGTCGCCTACATGAAGAAAATCTTCGGCTACGACGATGCACTCGACACCTTCGGCGTCCACGGCGTGGGTGGCACGCTCGGTGCGATTCTCACCGGCATCTTTGCCGACGAGAAGATCAACTCGGTGGTCGGGCCCCTCAAGGCCGGGCTGGTTGGCTCTCAGCTGAAGGCAGTCGCCCTCACCATCGTTTGGAGCGTGGTCGCCACCGCCATCATCGCCCTCATCGTCAAGGTCACGGTCGGCCTGCGCCCGACGGCCGAGGTGGAATCCGCCGGCCTCGACGTCAGCGAGCACGGCGAAGACGGCTACATCCTCTAACCCGGACTTTCTCATGAAACTCATCATCGCCATCATCAAGCCCTTCAAGCTCGAGGAGGTGAAGGAAGGCCTCACCGAGATCGGCATCGAGGGTATGACCCTGACCGAGGTCAAGGGGTTCGGACGACAGAAAGGCCACACGGAAACGTATCGAGGCAGCGAGTACACCGTGGATTTCCTGCCCAAGCTTCAGCTCGAGATCGTTGTGCCGGACGAACTGGTCGATTCCGCGGTCAAGACGATCGTGGGCAAGGCCAAGACCGGCAAGATCGGCGACGGCAAGGTGTTTGTCGTCGGCGTCGAGCAGGCCGTTCGGGTTCGCACGGGCGAAACCGGCGATCAGGCGATCTGATCCTGCCTGTCTGTAGCTTCACCCGCCGCCGCTCCTGTGGCGGCGGGTTCTCTCTTTGCAGGGACCGAGTCGCCGGACCGGAAAAGGGGTCGGGGCGGCCGGAGAACGCCGTGCCGGATCGTCACCAGCCGGCACCCTTGGTCAGCGTACGAATTCGGGCCAATACCCCGTTTGAGGTCAGGTAGAGGGTGCGACCGTCGTCGCCCCAGCCGCAATTGGCCGTGGTGTGACCCGGCAGGATGCGACCGAGCAACTTGCCGTCGGCCCGCACCACCAGCACCCCTCCGGGGCCGGTCACCCAGAGGTTGCCCTGCTCGTCCGCCTTCAGTCCGTCCGGCAGGCCACCGCCGCCCGGCTTGTCGTCGAAGTAGGGAGAGGTGTCGATCAATACCCGACCGTTGTGCAGGCGGTCGTCGGTGCCGATCTCGTAGACCATGACGATCGGGCGCGGGCGATGCGAATTGGCGACGTAGAGGCGCTTGAAGTCGGGTGAAAATGCGATGCCGTTCGGGCGTTCCAGGTCGCTCACGAGCAGGGTCACCGCTCCGTCCTTTTCGACTCGATACAACCCATGGAAATCGAGTTCACGCACGGAACCCGGCGGAAGGCCGTAAGGTGGGTCGGTGAAGTAGGGCCGGGACTGGGCATCGTAGCAGACATCGTTCGGACTGTTGAATCGCTTTCCATTGTACCGATCGGCCAACGTCGTGAAGGTGGCCCGGTCCGGATTCAGCCGTGCCAGCCGTCGGTCGCCGTGCTGGCAAAGGACGAGTTGGCCCTTTGAATCCAGGGTCAGACCGTTGGAGCCCTGTTCCTTGCCGTCACGGCTGGTGCCGGTAAATCCGCTGGGCTTGAGGAACGGGGTTAGCCCATCCTTGGCATTCCAACGGTAGACCGTGTTGTTCGGTACATCGCTGAACAGCAGATGGCCCTGTGCGGGTATCCAGACGGGACCCTCGGCCCAGGAGAATCCCTCGGCCAGTTTTTCAATCACGGCGCCGGGGGCGATCAGTCGGTCGATCGAGGGATCCAGACGCTCGACCGAACCCAGGCTGGGGTAGGGGGGTGGAACGGACCGGGGTGGGGCGGCGAAAGCGCTCAGGGCGAGTGACAGGTACAGAAGCGCAGGCAGGCAGCGGCGGGGATGGGATGACATGGTGGGGTGGGGAACCGTGATCGTGAGAGAGTTCGGGCAAAAGTGAATCTCGGAACAACGGGGAGGTTGAACAGCCGGAGGACGTCCGGCCGCCCTGTGGATGTTGGAGGGCGGCTGGCTGACGGCGGGCGTCGAGAGGCTGGGTTGAGCGCAGGTGCGCGATCAGGAGCGCAGTTTGATCAGCAGATCCTTTGACTCCACGGTGTCGCCGAGGGCGACATGCAGTTCGGCCACCACTCCCGCGCAAGGGGCGTACACCGTCGTCTGCATCTTCATCGCCTCCATCATGAGCAGCTTTTCTCCCTTGGCCACCTTGGCGCCGACTGAGGTGGAGAGTGCGGCGATGAGGCCGGGGATGGGGGCCGCGAGCTGGAGCGGATCGGCAAGGTCGGCCTTGAGGCGGGCTTTGGTCTTCACCGTGACATTTCGGTCCGGGATCGAGGCTTCGCGCGCCATGCCATTGAGGTCGAAGTTTACCGTGCGGCGACCATCCTTGTCAGGGGCTCCCACGCTGACCAGGCGGATGATGAGCACCTTGCCACGCTCGATTTCGACCGTGATTTCCTCGCCGGGTTTCAGTCCGTAGAAAAAGGCCGGGGTTGGCAGCACGCTGACGTCGCCGAACTCACGCTGGTGCTTGAGAAAGTCAGCGAACACCTGCGGGTACATGAGGTGCGAATACAGATCGTCGGTGGTCGCCTCGCGTTTGATCTTGTCACTGAGCTCGCGGGAGAGCCGGGCCAGCTCTGCAGCGGCGGCGGCTGGGTCGGGTGCTGGGCGAGGCGTGGCGGCGTTCTGAACGGAAAGTTCGTAGCGGGCCCGTGCCTCCGTATAGCGGGCTCCCCCCAGTATGGCCCGCCAGGTGGCATCGGGCCAGCCGCCCTCGGGCCAGCCGAGTCCGCCCATGAGCATGTCGATCACGCTTTCGGGGAAGGGCATCGAACCGGGTTCCAGGTTGACCACGTCGGCGGGACGAATGCCGCGAGAGAACAGGAAGAGCGCGAGATCGCCCACGACCTTTGAGGACGGGGTGACTTTCACAATGTCGCCGAACAGCTGATTCACCTCCGCATAGGTGCGTGCGATTTCCGGCCAGCGGTGCGACATGCCCATGGAAGCGGCCTGTTCCTTGAGATTCGTGTACTGACCGCCTGGCATCTCGTGGAGGTAGACCTCCGCCGAGCCGGTGCGCGGCGCGGTGTCGAAGGGGCGGTAGATCTCGCGGACCTGTTCCCAGTAGTCGGAGAACTGATTCAGGCGGTCGAGATCAAGCTGGGTGTCGCGTGGCGTGTGCTGGAGGGCGGCGACCACCGAGTTGAGATTCGGTTGCGACGTGCTGCCGCTCATCGAGGCGAGTGCAAGGTCGACGACATCGACCCCCGCGTCGGCTGCCCTCAGCACGGAGGCGGCGGCGATGCCGCTGGTGTCGTGGGTGTGAAAGTGGATGGGCAGGCCCGTTTCCTCGCGCAGGACGCGGACGAGTTTCTCCGCTGCGTAGGGGCGGCAGAGTCCGGCCATGTCCTTGATGGCGAGCACGTGGGCGCCCATCCGTTCCAGTTCCTTGGCGAGCTTCACGTAGTAGCTCAGCGAGTACTTGTCGCGCCGTGAGTCGAGGATGTCCCCGGTGTAGCAGAGGGCGGCTTCACAGACACCGTGGGTTTCCTGCACCGCCTCCATGGCGACGCGCAGATTGGGCAGGTAGTTCAGGGAGTCGAAGATCCGGAAGATGTCCATGCCCGTGGCGGCGGCGTGTTTGACAAAGCCGGCGACCACATGGTCGGGGTAGTTGGTGTAGCCGACCGCGTTGGCGCCACGGAGGAGCATCTGGAAGCAGAGATTCGGCACGCGGGCGCGCAGCTCCCGGAGGCGGTCCCAGGGGTCCTCGTTGAGGAAGCGCATGGCCGTGTCGAACGTCGCGCCGCCCCAGAGTTCGAGGGAGTAGAGCCCGGGAAGGGTGTGTGCGACCGAGGAGGCGCAAGCCAGCATGTCGTAGCTTCGCACCCGAGTGGCCATGAGGGACTGGTGGGCGTCTCGGAAGGTGGTGTCGGTGACGAGCAACCGCTGTTGTTCGTGCGTCCAGCGCGCAAAGCCCTTCGAGCCCAGTTCGAGCAGGAGCTGACGCGTGCCGGGGGGCGGGCTGCGGTGGTCGTGCGAGGGTGCGACGGGCGTGGGGAGCGGCTTCTCGGGACGGTAGCCCTTGGCGTGCGGGTTGCCGTTGACGATGACGTTCCCCAGGAAGTTGAGCAGCTTGGTTGCGCGGTCGCGTCTGGGCTTGAAGGTGAAGAGCTCCGGGGTGGTGTCGATCAGCGTGGTTGTCGCCTGTCCGGTGCGGAAGGTGGGGTGGGCGATGACGTTTTCGAGAAAGGGGATATTTGTCTTTACACCACGGATACGGAATTCGGCCAGGGTGCGCCTGGAGCGGGCCATCGCGATCTCGTAGCTCTGGCCGCTGGTGATGACCTTGACCAGCATCGAGTCGTAGAAGGGGGTGATGACTGCGCCGGCGAAGCCCATGGCGCCGTCGAGACGCACGCCGAAGCCGCCGGGAGAACGGTAGGCGAGGATCCGGCCGTAGTCCGGGACGAACTTGTTTTCCGGGTCTTCGGTCGTGATGCGGCACTGGATTGCGTAGCCGTTGCGCGGTACGTCGGCCTGGCGCGGCATGCCGACTTCGGCGGAGTGGAGGGAGTGTCCCTGGGCGATGAGGATCTGGGCGCGGACGAGGTCGAGGCCGGTGATCACTTCGGTTACCGTGTGTTCAACCTGGATACGAGGGTTCATCTCGATGAAGAACCACTCGTGGCGGTCGAGATCGTAGAGGAATTCGATGGTGCCGGCGTTGTCGTAGCGGATTTCGCGTGCGATCCGCGCGGCCGCCTCGCAGAGCTCGGTCACCACCGATGCCGGCAGTCCGAAGCTCGGGGCCACTTCCACGACCTTTTGGTGACGGCGCTGAACCGAGCAGTCGCGCTCGTGCAGGTGGATCACATTGCCGTGTTGGTCGCCGAGGATCTGGACTTCGATGTGTTTGGCCCGGGGAATGTACTTTTCGAGGAAGACCGCGGGGTTGCCAAAAGCCCGGCCGGCCTCACCTTGTGCTTCATCGAGCAGGGAGTCGAGGTCTGCGGCCTTGTGGACCACGCGCATGCCCCGGCCGCCGCCTCCGAAGGCTGCTTTGATGATGAGGGGAAACCCAATTGACTTGGCGACTTGCAGTGCCTCATCGCGATCTGTCACCGGGTCTTCCGTGCCCGGCAGCACCGGGACGTGGATCTTCTTCGCCAAGGCTCGGGCGGCGGTCTTGTCGCCCATCATGTCGAGGAGCTCGGGGCGTGGTCCGACGAATACGATGCCTGCGTTCTGGCACGCGCGGGCGAAATCGGCGTTTTCGGATAGAAATCCGTAGCCTGGGTGGATGGCGTCGATTCCGTGCTCCTTGGCGGCGGCGACGATGCTTTCGATGTCGAGGTAGGCGGCGACGGGTCCCTTGCCTTGCCCGACTTGGTACGCCTCGTCGGCCTTATACCGGTGAATACTGAAGCGATCTTCGTGGGCGAAGATTGCGACCGTGCGCAGCCCCAGCTCTGTTCCGGCCCGGAAGATACGCACCGCGATTTCGCTCCGGTTGGCGGCCATCAGCTTGTGGAGCGTCCGGAGAGTGGGTGCGGTGGAAGGGGATGCGACGACAGACGAGGAAGGCATGAGGGGTGGGTGGTTCTAGAATCCACCCGTGCGAAGGCAACGGCGTTTCTGCCGCTCGCGGCCGCCCCCCGCCCACTTTAGGGACAGGTTGAATTCGAACGAGGGAAGGGACAGACGGAATATTATTGCAATCGATAGTCGTTAAATCATTTCTTCCTCTATGCGTGCTGCCCGTTTCAAGATACCTCCGTCCGAGGCTGCAGCTGCCTACCATGTCATCAGCCGTACCGTGAATGGTGAGCGAATCTTGGACGACGTTGCCAAGGAGGTGTTGCGGAAGCAGCTTTGGCAGACTTCTGACTACTGTGGAGTTAAGATTTTGACTTACACTCTCTTGAGTAATCACTTTCATGCCTTGGTTCTCGTACCCAAGAAAGAACCAGTCCCGGATGCAGAACTCTTGCGACGGTATCGGGTGCTCCACCCTCATCCATCCCGGTTTCAGACGGCGCGGATGGAAATCATTGAGTCACAGCTCAAAAGCAATGGACCCCTTGCGGTCGCTTGGCGCCAGAGGCAACTCGCACAAATGGGTGATGTTTCTCCGTTCATGAAGCTGTTAAAGCAGCGTTTCTCCATATGGTTCAACGAGTCTCACGGTCGTTTCGGGACACTATGGGCTGAGCGCTTCAAAAGTCATCTGATCCAGCCGGCACGACACTCATTGCGGATGGCGGCCGCGTACATCGATCTCAACTGTGTTCGGGCCGGCTTGTGCAACGATCCCTTGCATTACCGCTTCTGCGGTTATGCCGAAGCGGTTGCCGGAAGTGAACGAGCGCAGCAGGGTTTGCGGCTGATCTTTGGAACTGCGAAGTGGGCGCAGGTACAGGCATCCTATCGCCTGATGTTCACAGCTGTTGGTGCGGTGGAAAAGGAAGGGAAGGCGTCCATTTCGAGGTCCGAGTTTGAAACCGTCGTCAAGTCTGGGGGGCGGTTGCCACTCGGGTGTGCGCTGCTCTGTCGGATCCGTTACTTCTCCGATGGGGCGGTGCTTGGTTCGCGTGCGTTTGTAGAGGCGCAGCTTGATCGGTACCGGGTGAAAACCGGACGACGAGCCCGTATCGGTGTTCGACCATTACCGGCACATATTGCGGACTGGGGCGATCTTGTTGTCTTACGCGGGTTGCGCAAGGACGCCATCTCGTTTCCAACGGTCTGAGCGTGGCTAACGAACAGATACCGAGGTGACTCCTTTAGGGTCACTGGGCCTGGTCGATAAGGGATATCGATCCACAGGGCCTCCACGTGCCCAATAGAGTGCCAACGGCAGTGGTCGTAGAAAGAATCATCGGCGTCTGGATACCCGTCTTCCAGGCCTCGTTCAATCAAGTGGCATGGATTCAACCTGTCCCTTCGCCCGACCGAAATCGACCTGTCCCTTCAAGGGATAGGGCTGGCGCCGGGATGGGTTCGCTGCGGTCAGTAGATTTTGTATTCGGGATTCATATCCGAAGTAAGGCGTAGTGCGCGGCGGTGGCTCTGGCGCCTTCAGGTGTCCACTGAACTGGGCGCGCCGTGCACAGATTTGTTACGACACTGCGACGCCGTCACCCACATGTCACAAGAGAGGTCGTGCACGCTTCTGCGGTCCGCCCCTAGCGTTTTCCATCCACATGATGCTCCCACGCTTCTCCGCGCTTCTTCTGTTTCTGTCGCTCAACTCGCTGGGTCGGGCCGAACTCACACTCCTCTCCGGTGTCTCGATTCCGGGTGGTGGGGAAGTGGTCGCACATGCCCACTCGGTGTCCGGCCGGGACGTCGTTTTGGTGACGAACTCCCTCGCCCGGACCGGCTCCTCCAGTCACAAGGTCGATCTCTACCACCTCGGTCAATCGGGATCGTTGACCTTCGCCGCTACCGTCGAACTCGACGGCGTCTTTGGTGCAGCAGCTACGCTTTCAGTGAGCAGCGTGGCGGCCGATCCGAGTGGGCGAGGATTCGGTGTGGCCACCATCATCCCGGCTGACAACACGCGGGTGCTGGGAAAACTGGCCTTCTTTGATCTTAGCACAGGCACCTTGCTGCGGACTGTCGAGGTGGGCTTTCACCCGGACGCGGTCAGGTTCACCCCCGATGGTCGTCGCGCAATTGTCGCAAACGAGGGCGAATTCACGGCCAACCAAGCGCAGGCACCCGGCTCGGTCAGCGTGGTGAATCTGAGCGGGATCACAACCGCCACCAGTCTGCTCGTCAATACACCCACGGTCGTGACCGTGGACTTCAAGACCGGCCTCGCACCCGGTGTCACCCTCGATGCCGTGCGGATCAACGCCGCGAATGTGGCGGCGGCTGACCGCTACCTGTACATCGAGCCCGAGTTTCCAGTGGCCACCAATGACAAGGCCTACATTACCCTCCAGGAGAACAACGCCATTGCCACGCTCGATCTGAGTGGACTGAACGCGAACACCTTCACGGCCATCAGCCCCCTCGGCACGATCTCCCAGCGCATCGATGCCTCGGATCGTGATCCGCAGAATGGCGGCGTTGCGGGCATCAACATAGACGATGTCGTGCCGGGGCTGCCCATGCCCGACACCATCATTTCCTTTGTCCAGGGTGGACGGCGGCTGCTGGCCACCGCCAACGAGGGCGACGCCCGCACCGACGACGGTGACATTGCGCGGGCCGGAGATGCCAACGTCGTTGACACCGTCCAGGATGGTGCCGGCGACCTCATTTTCTCCGGCAGCTTGAACGCCTCATCGGGTATCGGACGCTTGAATATATCTCGGTTCGATGGAAACACCGACGCGGATGCCCTCATCGAGGTGCCGACCATGCTAGGCACCCGCAGCTTCACCCTGTGGGACACCGCCGGCAACCGGGTGTTCGATAGTGGTTCGATGCTGGAGGAGTTTGTCCGCACCAATGCTCCGCTCACGTTCAACATGAACAACGGTGCGACCAGCAACATCGACACGCGTTCGGACGACAAGGGACCTGAGCCGGAGGCGCTTGCCTATGGCGAGATCAACGGCCGTCAGTATGTATTTGTCGGTGCGGAGCGGCAGAACGGCATCTTCCAGTTCGACGTGACGAACCTGAACCGCGTCGAGGTTGTCGGCTACTTCAACATTGTCGATGGAACGAAGGTGACCACGGGTACGCAGTACGTCTCGCCGGAGACGTTGGTCTTCATTCCCGCTACCGAAAATCCGACCGGCCGCCCCTTGCTCCTTGTTGGCTACGAAGGTGTGGAAGGCAGCATTTCCGGTTCAGTCGCGGTGTTGGAAGTCACGCCTTCTTCGGCCCGCCTGAGCAACGGTTCCATCCGGTCGACCGTTCAGGCCAACCAAACCACGATTGTCGGCTTCAGCTCATCCGGTGAGGGCAGCGTGCTGATGCGCGCCGTCGGTCCGGGTCTCGCTGCCTACGGGGTCACAGGTGCACTCGACGACCCGCGGCTCGCGCTCTTTACCGGTGCGGTCCAGATTGACGCGAACGACGATTGGACGGCCAGCCCGGCGATTGCTTCGGCCACCCTCGCGGTGGGAGCCTTCCCTCTGGCGAATGGAAGCCGCGATGCCGTGCTGCTTCGAAGTCTCTCCGGCGCCAGCACGTTGCACCTCGCAGTCCGCTCCACGGGTGCGGCTCTGATTGAATTCTACGGGGTCGGTCCTGACGTGCGCTTCGAAAACTTTTCAGCCCGCGGTCGGGTGGGAACCAACGAAGGTCCTCTGATCGGCGGATTTGTCGTATCTGGTTCGGGCACACGAACCGTACTGGTGCGCGCAGTCGGTCCCCGCCTGACGGCTTTTGGCGTGGCCGGCGTACTGCCGGATCCCCGGCTTGAGGTCTATCGCGGCAGCATCCGCGTCGGTGCAAACGATGATTGGGCGCAAGCGACCTCAGCTTCGGATTTCACGGCGGCCGGGGCGTTTCTGCTCGACGGTGACTCCAAGTCCGCAGCCCTGCGGCTGACGGTGACACCGGGCGAGGTCTACACGGTGCATGCGTCTGGCATCTCCGGAGCGTCCGGCGAGGTGCTGCTCGAAGTTTACGAAATCAAGTGAGTCACCCACCCCGCGAGCCCCTACCTGAACCTCCGCGGCTGTGCGCGGCGTGAGGGTAGGTTCTCGCTGGTGGGGTGGTAGTGACGGCGCAACCCCGGGCATCGCGGCCCGCGGCGCGGGGCTCAGTCCGCTACCCGCGGAGCGCGACCATCAGTTTGGCGCGACTGTTCACTTTGAGCTTCTGAAACACACCGCTCAGCTGCACCTTCACGCTGCCCTCGGATCGATTGAGACGGGTGGCGATCTCCTTGTTGCTCATTCCGGTGCAGACCAAGTCCGCCAGTTCACGTTCGACCGGAGTGAGTTCTCCCCGGCGGCGCTCATGCGCGGGGCTTCCAAGTGCAACGGTGGATACGCCCAGAAGGTCGGGGCCGCGAAGCCGGATGACAAAAAGGGGCTTGTTCAGGGACCCGCCCCCCTCCCGACGCACCGTGACGGTGGCCCCGTAGCCAAGCCGCGCTGCCACCACCGGCATGGTCAACGGAGGCGGGTCAAAATCCTGCCCCGCCGAAATCTGACCCTCCCACTTCGGCTTCAGTTCGGTGCAGGCGACCTGAATTTCGGATGGCACGGCAAATACCGCCTGGGCCGTGTACCTGCGGGCCTGATCCGGACCCAGATTCCACGCCGCGCATATCTGCAGGCCTTCCTGGCTGGCATAGAGCAGGGACATGTCCCAGTCGAGGAACAACACGGCTTCGGGATTTGGTCGGTAGAAATTTTCAAGCAGCCGCCGTCTCCGTCGTTCTCCCTCGAATACACGGACCCGGTCAAATGCAACCGCTATCTGGGGATGAAGGACACGGAGGATTTCCATTTCCGTCGGCAGGAAGTCGCCCTGATCCGGTCGCCGCCGCAGGGCGAACGAGGTTTCAACGTCACCGTCCCGCCAGAAAAGCAAATGGGCGGAGTAGCGCCAGCCCAGCGGGATCATGTAACGCTGATAGTAACGCGTCTCGGGGATACGCTCCGGGCTCTCGGGCATGATCTCGGTGTGGTGGTAACAAGGGATGCCCGGGTGCTTCTCGAGAAACGGCTGGAAGAAATTCCGTCCTTCGCCGACGATCAGCTTTGCGGCTTCGGCGTCATCCACGACCCGCGAATGGTCGGAGGTGAGCCTGCGCGTGGTGGCTTCGCGACGCCAGTCGACGTAGTTGACTGACATGACCAGGGTGTCGTGCGGAACCAGCGTTTCGAAAACGCGTTGCAGTGCCGTCCAGAGCTCGCGGAATTCCAAGGCGCGATGGAGCCCAAGGAGCACGCGCTGCGCCCGGGCGGAGGAAAGGCCCGTGGAGCAGTCTTGAACGATGACGGAGGCGCCCATGGCAGGAAACGAAACGGCAACATCTGGGCAATAAGCATGAATCGAACCAACAGCCAAACCTAACCTTCGTTAGGTTGCGCCGGACTGTTTGAGGACGGAGACAGGTGGACGCATGAACCGAACACCCGTCCAAGTCCTGAGCGTGGCGCTCCTGTTCGCACCCGGTTGGCTCAGTGCCCAGACCGCGAGTGCTCCGAAGACGACTGAGTCCACAAAGGCCGCCGTCGCCCCCAAGGTCGTCGAATCGGCGGAGAAAAAGCCGGCGGACGCCACCGTTGAACTGGAACGGGTTGAAGTGACCGGTTCCCGCATGAGAACCCTCGGTGCCGAAGCGACGGCGCTGCCGGTCTTTGCACTTCCGCAGATCGAATTGGAGCGTCGCGGTGTCAGCCGTCTGGCCGACATTCGCTGGGCGATTCCGCAGCTGGGTGCTGCGGTCGGATTCAACGATAACCTTTCAAACAGCGGCACCTCACGGGCGCAAACGGTCGGCACTTCGTTCAATCTCCGGGGTCTCGGCGGTAATTCGACCCTGGTGCTGATCAATGGCCGTCGCATTCCCCACACCGGTCAGGAGGCCCCGGGCGGTGCGGGTGGTCGCGAAGACTTCAGTGTCGACGGCATTCCGGTGTCCGCCATCGAACGAATCGAGATCCTGCCGGAGGGCGCGGGCGCAATCTACGGCTCCGAGGCGATCGCGGGCGTGGTGAATGTCATTCTGAAGAAGAACTACACCGGCGCCGAGCTGCGGATCAGCTATGACAACACGTTCAAGAGCGATGTCGGACAAACCACCATCGCACTCACCGCCGGTGCCCAGGCTGGCAAGTTCAGTGCGATGCTGACGGCGTCCTACGAAAAACAAAATGCACTGGCGTCGCGTGACCGTTGGTTCACCGCCACCAGTGACACCCGCGCATTTGGCGCCGCGACATCCGCCTTCTTCCTTTCCCAGCCCGCCTCGGGTCCCGGATCCTTTGCCAGTTCAGGGTCCCCGCAAAACACGGGACAGCCCAACCTGCCTGGTTTGACCACGAACATCGTTGGCATTCCCGTTGGATCCAATGGCTCGACTACGGCCAACAGCGCGTTCACGACGACCGTTTCCCCTCCCTACGATCAGAATCAGTACACGACGAGCATCGACGCGGCGTTGCGAAAGAGCGTGACGGTCTCGACGGAGTACGAACTGACGAACTGGGCGAAGATCTACCTCGACGGACGTGCAAGCGAATTTCGCAACGAGTACACCACGGCGCCACTCTCATTGAGCATCTCCTTGCCCGCCGGCTATCCGGGAAATCCCTTCAACGGACCGGCATTCCTGCGAAAGGTGTTCTACGATCTCCCGGGAGCCAGCACCATCTCCCGCCAGGAAAACCAGTCGTTGAGCGTCGGAGTTCGCGGCGACATTCTCACCACGTGGCGGTATGATGCAGGTTACTCCTGGGCGCGCAATATCGTGAGCGACGACGCCCTGTCCGGCACCTTCAACTTCACGTTGCTGAACGCCGCCATCGCTTCAGCCAACAAGCCACTCCTTGCCTATGACAGCTTCAACGGTCGCGACCCCAACCCCGCAGGCGTGATGGCGGGGTTGATGCCATTTGCCGACCACAAGGATACCACGGACTACGACCAGTATTCCATCAATGCGGACGGTGTCCTTTGGTCCGGTTGGGCGGGAGACATCAACCTAGGGGTGGGCCTCGAAGCCGGCAAAGAGAAGGTCAAGTTTTGGCGCGAAGCCAGCATTGTGACGCCGACTTTTGTCCTCACCAAGCCCTTCAGTCGTGACACCACCGCGGCGTTTGCGGAGATGCGAGTTCCGCTACTGGGAGAAAAGCAGCATCTTCCCTTTGTTCACCTGCTGGAGATCGGCGGTGCGATCCGCGCCCAGGACTACTCGGATGTCGGCGGGGTCACTGCGCCGACCTACCGAGCGATGTTCAAGCCCGTCTCCTGGGTGATTTTCCGTGCGTCGAGGTCGGAGGGGTTTAAGCCGGTCCGTCTTTATGACCTGCTCGGTCCGGTCACGACGGGTACTACAACCCTGACGGCAACCAGCAATTTACGAGACCCTCTGCGCGGCGGCGAGTTGATCCTGGGCACTTATACGCGCAGTTTTGGTGGCAATCCGACCCTCAAACCCGAGGAGTCCGTTTCGAAGAACGGCGGAATAGTGATCGACGTGCCCGGCAAGTGGTTCAAGGGGCTGTCGTTCTCGGCCGACTACTACCAGTTCAGTTATACGGATCGCTCGGGCGGACCTAGCAATCAGGTGCTGTTTGACTTTTTCCCGGAGCGCATCACCCGCGGCCCCAAGCTTGCAACTGACCCGGCAAACTACGCCGGTCCGGTCATCACCTGGGACGCCACCAACATCAATCTCGCGGGTGTCGAGACGAAGGGATGGGACTTCCGCGCTTCCTACAAGCGCACGTATGGCTTCGGCGACCTTTCGATGCATGCCGCCCTGTCCGATCCTAATTTGACCGTGACCAAAGCCACGCCCGCGGCTGCGCCCAGTTCGACGTTCGGGCACCAGCCCAAACGCATGAGCGGCTCTTTCTTCTGGGGCAAGGATGCTTGGGATCTCGGCCTGTCGGTGAATTATCAGGATCGGTACTACATCAGCGGCCTCACATCGACCAGCTATCCCTCCTACCTCGAATTCAATCCGCAGGTGTCCTATGACTTCCGGAAGAGCGCCCGCTTCTCCGGTGAGGGCAATCGAAGCTGGACGCGTTGGCTGGCCGGCAGCAAGGCCTCCATCACCATCATCAACGCCCTCAATCGCGATCCTGAGATGATCGATGCCGCCAATGGCCGCATCATCATGGATCCGCGCCTGCGTCGGTATATTCTGACGTTCTCGAAAGCGCTCTGAGTCCAGACGCGTCTGTCAACTGGCGCGGCGGCCGCATGCCGCCGTGCGTGGCCTCGTATTCACTGTAAGGAGTCCCCATGAACCGATTCATTGCCTTTGTTCTGGCAACCAGCGCCGCTTTTTGTGCCGTCGACAGTTCACCGACCTCGCCCGTTGCTTCGGCAGCCGACCGGGAGCATGCTGCGGTGTGGGATATCTGGCGGGAAGCCATGCCCGAAACGTTGACGCGGAAGGACCAGGCATATTGGGAGCGTCAGGACAACCAACTGCGACGCTTCGCGGAGGCCGCGCGGGCCTTTGCCGCCCATCATCCCTCAGACCCGAGGCGTTACGACGGTCTGGTGCAGTCGAGCTTCACGCGTCCCTGGTTTCTCACTGGTTTCAAACCGGAGTTTGCAACCGCC
Source organism: Opitutaceae bacterium (assembly GCA_046346755.1). Taxonomy (GTDB): domain Bacteria; phylum Verrucomicrobiota; class Verrucomicrobiia; order Opitutales; family Opitutaceae; genus UBA6669. The sequence goes on from JAXMHM010000041.1 coordinate 51,055, forward strand.
CCCGGCGAGCGAACGCTCATTGTGGACGAGGCAGCGTTGGCCGCGTTTCGGGCCGCGCAGGTCGTGGCTCTTTCCGAGGTCATTCAAGCCCCCGACGCCTCGGTTCGGCAGCGCGGAGGGGCGATGTTCGCCTTGCTGGTCGATCTCAAGGCCCAGGCTCAGGCGAAGGGCGTTCCCAGGGATCTTGCACCGGTTCGGGCACTGGTGGACCGGGTGGTGGCTGGGTTAGGGGATGAGCGTGTCGTTCCGGTGGTGTCGCAGTACCTCAACGCGCTCCGCGAACAGTCGCCGGAAGCTGCGCAAGCCTACGAGGCGCACCTGGAGACAACCCCGGTCGCTTCGGTCATGCGCGAGGTGGCGGAGAAGCAGCGGGCCGAGGCGGAAAAAGCGGCGGCCATGCAGAAACTGCGCGCGGCCGAGATCGGAAAACTGGCCTTTGTCGCGGCGGACGGCCGTGAGGTCGACCTGGCGAAGCTCAGGGGCAAGGTCGTGCTCGTCGACTTCTGGGCGACCTGGTGCGGTCCGTGCATTGCGGAGATCCCGAATGTGGTGGCCAACTACAAGGCCTATCACGACCGCGGGTTTGAAGTGATTGGCATCAGCCTGGAGAATCCGGGCGCGAGGCCGGGCGACACCCCCGAACAGACCGCGGACAAACTCGAGAAGGCGAAGGCGAAGATGCTTGAATTCGCAGCGAAGAACGACATGCCCTGGCCCCAGTATTTTGACGGCAAGTGGTGGAAGAATGACTACGCGGTGAAGTTTGGAATCGAGTCGATTCCCGCCATGTTTCTGCTCGACGGCGAGGGCCGGGTGGTGTCGACCGAGGCCCGCGGTCCACGGCTGGAGGCGGACATCAAGCGCCTTCTGGGGCTGTAGCTCCCGGGCTGGGGGTCCCCCCTGCCTCCGAGCGAACCTGCAACCAGAATTCGTTTCATGATTGAGCCCCAAGACCCGACCGCAAGTTGGGCCGACATCTTTGCCGGGCTGCCGCAGCGCAGCCGGTTGATCGAGCGGCTCAGTCCGGCGGAACGGTCCGTGGCGGCTCATGTGCGGCACGGATTGAGCAACCGCGAAATTGCCCGGACGCTGGGGAAGTCCGAAGCCACGGTGAAGAACCAGGTCTCGTCCTGCCTGAAGAAATTGGGCGTGCGCAACCGACTTCAGCTCATCCTACAACTCGGAGCGGTGGAGTCCGGCGGCTAGGATCCGATCGGATCTCCGGCGATCTTGCCGGCGGTCGTCCGAGGTGAATCGAGATGGACAGGTTACGGGCGGTGTGAATACCTGAGGCATGGGACAAACCAGCATTGGGCAGATGGGTTGGATGGATCTCACGGTGGATCAGGCTTCGACGGTGAAGGCCTTCTATGAGACGGTGGTCGGCTGGACGACGTTGCCGGTGGAAATGGACGGGTATGAGGACTACTGTATGATTCCACCCGGGACGGAGACGCCAGTGGTCGGAATTTGCCATGCACGGGGCCCAAATCGCGACCTGCCGCCGCAATGGATACCTTATTTCAACGTGGCGGATCTCGACCGAAGTCTTGAAGGTTGCCGCGCTTCCGGAGGCACGGTCGTGCGCGAACCGAAGTCGGCGGGCGGCGGACGTTTTGCCTTGGTTCGCGACCCCGGTGGTGCGGTCTGTGCGCTGTACCAAGCCGATTTAGGTTCCGCTGACCCGGCCGCCCCGTCGCGTACCTGAGGTCTTCCTTGGAGTGAATTGACCGGGCCACTTTGGGTAGACGGTGGCGCACCGTTCTGGGCGTGATGCTCCGCAGAGACCGCGCAGCATTGCCAAGGTCGGTGGACTTGCCTAGCAAGCACAGGTCGCATGACTCAGACCCCACCCACCCACGGTCAACCGGGACAGCGCACCTTGGCGGCGATCCTCTTCACGGATGTCGTTGGTTTCAGCGCCCGGGTTCAGCGAGATGAAGCGACGACCCTGGTGCTGCTGCAGCAGGACTTCGACGCGATGCGCAACGTGTGCGAGGCGCACCAGGGGTCGGTGCTCAAGTCCACCGGTGATGGTTTGCTCATGACGTTTTCCAGTGCGGTGCATGCCGTGGCCTGTTCGCTCGCGATGCAGCGCCAGTTTGCCGCGGCGGCGAAGTCCCCGGGTGGCCCGGAACCGCTGCAGCACCGCATCGGAATTCACCTGGGTGATGTGTTGATTCAGAACCAGGATGTGATGGGTGATGGCGTCAACATTGCCGCCCGCTTGCAGGCAGAGGCGGAGCCCGGCGGCATCTGTATTTCGCAAACGGTCTACGATGTGGTGAAGAACAAACTTGAGCTTCATGTGCTGAGTCTGGGTGCGCGCGACCTCAAGAACATCGCGGAGACGATTCCCGTCTACCGGCTCATGATGGGTCCCCCGGAGGCCGGCAAGTTGGGTCGTGGAAGCGTGGATTCGCCGAGGCCGCGTCGTTTGGGTGTGGGTCTAGGAGTGGCGGCCGTGGTGCTGATGGGCGTGGCTGGAGCAACTGCCTGGTGGTTAAGCCGGCCGTCGGGCGCAGAGATGGCCATGCCGGCTCCGGTGACTGGCGAGTCGGTCGCGGTGCTGCCTACGGGTGAGCCCGTGATGGCACCTTTGACCACGGCAGTGGTGACGCCCGCGGCCAAGGCTGCGCAGACAACCGAGTCAATGGATGTGGATCAGCAGCTGGAGGCCCGGCTTGATGCGGTGGAGCAACTGCGGGCGCAGTATCTGGACCAGTATGATTTTGAGGGCCTGGCGCGTGCGGTGCGGGAAAAAAAAGACGGACCGGCGGGTCGAATCAGCCAGCTGCCGAACGTGGCGCACTCGATCGAACAATTGGAGACCATGCTGGACTGGGTTTTCGTGTCGCTGCGCAAGTACAGTCGACAGCGTCCCCTGACCGTTTCAGATGGTTCCCTCGACCCGGCGCGGCTGAAGAAGCTTTTTCTCGCCCCGGACAAACGCTTCATTGTTCTCGATGACAGCGCCACGTCGGCGCGCAGCTTGTCCGAACTGAAGCCGGATGAGCTGGGAGCGATCATCGTGGCATTGATCTGGCAGTCGAAACCACCTGCGCCTCGCGATGTGGTCGTGGGCGCCATGGCGTACGCGAAACTTTACTCCCTGCCAAAAATGCAGGAGGTCCTGCAGCGGATCCGGCCTCGCATGGGCGGAAAGTAGCTCGATTTGCCGTCGGCGGCCCGTCAGCATTCTGGCGTTGTCGTTGCTTGCCGGCGTGATTCCACCGAGTTGGCGAGTCGCCCGGACCTCCCATGAACCTCCTCCTGCCTGTGCGAAGCGTTGCGGTGCTGGTGTTGTGCTGTGCTGTATCCATGTACGGAGGGTCGTCAGACGACCTGCTGAAGGCCGTCCGAACGCGCGATACCAAGACATGGCGATTCCTGCTGCGGGAGCCGGTGGACGTGACGCGTCGGGATGAATCGGGCGCGACGGCCCTGCACTACGCGGCGTTGAACCATGATGTCGTGGCAGTGGAGGCCTTGCTGGCGGCGGGAGCGGAGGCCAATGCCAGAAACGCAGCGGCAGCGACGCCCCTGCTTTACGGGGCGGGTCACGCCGAGATTGTCCGATTGCTGCTCGCCGCCGGGGCAGTGCCGGATGCGCGATCGCTCGACCAAGCGACGCCCCTGAGTGTAGCGGTGGGACATGCGGACGGGTTTGAGTCGGTGCAACGGCTGCTGGCGGCGGGGGTGGACCTCCGCGCGGCCGGTTTGCTGGGGCGTACACCACTCCTCAATCTCGCGATGGAGAGTGGCGACCAGCGGATGGTTGACCTCCTCTTGGCAAAGGGAGTCGAGATCGATCCGGAGAAAGCGCAACCTCCGCTCGCGAACGCCGCCTTTTTGGGTGATTTGACCACCGTGAGAGCGTTGCTCGACCGGGGAGCTGACCTGAATCGGAATGCCGGATTCGCGGGTCACGCCCTGAACTTTGCCCTGTATGCCGGACACATGCCGGTGGCGCTTGAACTGATCGAGCGGGGGAGTGATCTGTCGCTTCGCTCGCCCCGCGGGCATGGCACACCGCCGATGGTATGGACTGCCTACAACCAGCAGGGAGACCCATCGGCGGCCCGCCTGCTGGTGGCGCGAGGCGTGGATCCCCAGGTTGCCAACGATGCCGGAGTCACCGCCATGGACTTTGCCGTGCGCACGGGACCCCAGTCACCATTATCCGCCTATTTGCGGTCCGTAGGTGCGAAGGAACCGGTTGACCGTCGCGAAAAGCGGATTCCGCAGCGCGACGTGCCGGACTCCTGGGTGGAACGGCAGAGGCTGGTCCGCGAGCGCGTACCCGCGGCGTTGAAGCTGCTACAACAGAGTTCGCGGGCGTTTCTGAACAACGGTTTTGTGCAGAAGGCCCGATGCGTGTCGTGTCACGGCCAGAACATGACAGCCGTGGCGGTCGCAATGGCCAGTGAACGGGGGTTTGCAGTGGACGAAGGGGAGATTGGCCAGAGTCTGACCGCGCATCGAGCCTCGTGGGCTGCGACTGCCGAACGGGCGCGCCAGATGCGCGCTCCCTTGCCTGACGTGTTTGTGAGCGCCGGATATGGATTCTTTGGATTGTCAGCGGTGCGGTATCCGCGCGATGACACGACGGATGCGATGGTGAGATACCTGCTGCGAGCGCAGCGACGCGGAGGGGAGTGGCCGGGATTTGATCGGCGCCCGCCCATGGAGGATGGACCGATTGTGGCCACTGCCTGGGCGGCGCTGGCAGTGCGCGACTATCCGCCGGAAGGCTATGGCGAAGAGGTGACGGACTCGCAGGCCCGTTCAGCCGCATGGCTGGCCCGCCAGCAGCCCGAACACCACAACGAGCGTGTGTTTCAACTGCTCGGCCTGCGCTGGAGCGGAGTGACTCCAGAAAATGTGGATACGTCGCGTGTGCATGAGCTGAAGCAGACGCAACGGGCGGATGGTGGATGGGCGCAACTCCCGGACTTGAACAGCGACGCTTGGGCCACTGGGCTTGCGCTTTACGCGTTGCATGAAGCGGGCGGGATTCCTGTCACGGACCCGGTTTACCAGCGAGGGGTGGCCTACCTGCTCCGCTCGCAGTTTGAAGATGGGTCGTGGTGGGTACGCAGCCGGTCCTGGCCCTTTCAGCCCCACTTCAACGGTCAGTTTCCTCACGGAAAGGATCAGTGGATCTCGCAAGGCGCCACCGCGTGGGCGACCCTTGCGCTGCTGTTGACGCTGGAACCGTTGCGTCCTGCGCCGAGTCGACCCACGGCTCAGGCGCAGATGGAAGCTTGGGACCGTGAGGTGGCCGCTTCCAAACGTGCCGGCCGCGAAAAAGCGGTATCACAGCCGGTGGCGACTCCGAGTGTGGCGGTGGACTTTGGTCGCGACATTCAGCCGATTTTCAAACGATCGTGCGCCGAGTGCCATGGTGAGAAGAAGACCCGAGGCGGGTTTTCGCTCGCCAGCCGTGACTTGCTGCTCAAGGGCGGCGCCAGCGGAGAACCAGCGATCTCGCCGGGGTACGCCGAGGAGAGCACGCTGATTCACTATGTTGCTGGCCAATTTGAGGACCTCGAAATGCCCCCGCTGGATCGAAGGGACTCTTATCCGCCCCTGACTGCCGCCGAAATCGAGCTCTTGCGGGTGTGGATCGAGAGCGGAGCCCCTTGGACCAGCGCGACGGATCAGCCGGCGCTGCCGGAACCGTCCAGCGGTGCAACCAATCGGTGAACGGTTGAGCCTGGGATTCGAGGAAAAGGGTGCTGATTCGAAGCAATCTTGAGTGGTTGCTTTTTAGGGACAGGCTGATTCCGGGCAATCTCGTGAAGTTGCCCGAAAAGGGACAGGCTGTAGTTTTGCAACCTCACAAGATTGCATGTTGGAGCCGAAGTAGGGACAGGCTAATTTTATGAAAGCGCGCCGGAGGGAGACCCTTGGATAGGGATAGGTCGATTTTCCCGACACTCAGACGGCTGAGGCGAACGGGTGAGCCGTCGGGCGAATTAGGCTCGGCATGCGGGGTGGCATGATTTTCGTTCCGCCGAGGGGAGCATGACGAGGTTGCGCCCCTGCGGATTTCGTGGAGGCTGCTTCTGTTGCGGTGTCCCTTTCCTGCCATGACGTTTCTTCTCCGATTCGCGTTTGTCCTTCTTCTGCTCGGCAGCTCGGCTCGTTCCGTTCTGGCCCAAGACGGTGGACGTCAGAAAGTGCTCCCGATCCCGGGCGAGTCGTTCCAACTCGAAGGACGTGAAGCGTTTATCATCCGTCCCGCCGCAAAACCGGCGAGCGGGCGCCGCCAGCCCTGGGTTTGGTACGCGCCGACCCTTCCGGGCCTTCCGGACCAAGAGGAGCGCTGGATGTTTGCGCAGTGGGTCAAGGCCGGTATCGCCATCGCCGGCATTGACGTGGGTGAATCCTTCGGGAGTCCCGAGGGCCGGGCCGGGTTCACTGCTCTCTACCGTGAACTGACCGAACGACGGGGGTTTTCGGCAAAACCCGTGCTGCTGGGCCGCAGCCGAGGTGGCTTGATGGCATTGAACTGGGCGGCGGAGAACGCCGAAAACGTGGCTGGCTTCGCGGGCGTCTATCCGGTCTGCAACCTGGTGAGCTATCCCGGTCTGGCCAAAGCCTGCGGCGCTTACGGTATGACCGCTCGCCAGCTGGAAGCCGAACTCGCGGATCACAACCCGATCGATCGCCTGGGAGCCCTGGCCCGCGCCCGGGTACCCATGCTCATTATCCACGGAGACGTGGACCTCGTTGTCCCCCTGGAGGACAACAGCTTGGAACTGCGCACCCGCTATTTTGCCCAAGGGGGACAGGCCCGGCTGATCGTTGCGCCTGGGCAGGGACACAATCGGTGGTCGGGCTTTTTTCAGAATCAGGAAATCGTCGACTTTGTGATGGATCGAGCGCGGCCCTGACCGACGGGACGGCTGTGCAGAGATTCAAGCGCGAGCACCCCATCGCGTCGTCAAACGATGGCGGACGGGAGTTCCGCCATTCAGAGGTCTTCGCGAAGCAGGAGTGCCGTCGGGCCAATTAGGTCACAGCGCGGACCACCAGTCCCACCCCGAGGGCGGCTAGAAGGAGGCTGGCTACTCCGTTAGCTGCGACGAGGCGCGAAGGGGAGAGCCAGCGGCCCGCCCGGTCCGCGAGCAGGGCGAGGCCCGCCATCCACACCAGCGTGGTGGTCGCAAGCCCGGCCGCCACGGCGAGCCCGGCGGCCGGCCCCTGTCCGGCGACACCGAGACCGGCCAGCACGCTGGCGAAAAACAGGATCGTCAATGGATTGGTCAGCGTGAGCATGAATGAAGCGGCGAACGCCCGGCGACCCGCTTGCACGCGGGCCGCAGCGGCCGGCTGGTGACGAGCCCGCCAGCCCCGGTAGCCATACACGACCAAGAGCGCGCCACCCATCGCCTGGATCGCACCCGTCCACGACGCCAATCCCCGCCCCAGTCCACCCAGACCGAGCGCCGCAATCGACGCGTAGAGAAAGTCCGCCAGCGTCGCGCCCACACCCACCGCTACGCCCGCCTTCAAGCCGTGGCCCAAGGCCTGCCGCACGCAGAGCAGGCTGATGGGACCCACCTGCACCGCGAGCACGAGCCCGAGCGAAGCGCCTTGCAGGTAGGAAGCGACGAGGTTCATGGCAAGTAGTCCCGGCGGCTTATGGCATGCGAATCGGCACCACCGTCGTTTCCTTGGGACTCGAGAGCGCGATGGATGTGAGGCTTCGCGTCACGCCCGGAATGCCCTTGATCCGCCGGCCGAGCAGGTGCTCGAGCGTGGAGACCGACGGGGTCCGTACTTTCAGCAAATACGACCATTCCCCCGTTACGTGGTGGGCTTCGAGGACCTCCGGGATCCTGGCGATGGCCGAGCGGAACGGCCCGTCGTCGTCGGGGCGCCCGAGAAGGATCATGACAAACGCCAGCACCTCGCACCCCACCGCCTTGGGATCCGCGATCGCCCGAATCGTGATGACCTCCTCGTCCAACAACCGGCGCACGCGTTCGTTGACCGCAGAGACAGACAGCCCCACCGAGGTGGCAATCGAGGTCTGCGCGAGTCGGCCGTCTTCCTGGAGCAGGCCAATGATTTTTCGGTCAAAGTCGTCCATAGTTGTATAAATTCCTGATTGTATTCTTATTTTCAAGAATAAATCCGGTTGTGCACCGTTTTGGGAATCCGGCCATTACGATGCCATCGAAGGGCTCAGAGGCCTTCCCACCTGGAGGGCGCCGCTTCGTCGGCGCCGACGGCACGGCGCCCTCCAGGTAAGAGCGTGTCGTGCCATAGGGGCGCTCGCTCGGGATGGCCTGCCTGGGTGTGGGGCATGGGGCGCCTTCGGGTAGCGGTACACCCCATGGCAGGACGGCCTCCGTGGGCCTACAGTCCGGTTCTGCCCCGATGAACCCCGCGATGGTTTCGCGGAAGGCGTCTGGTGTGCGGCACAACGCCGAACGCCCTTTCGACGCCGACGCTCGGGGCTGATCACCATGACCCTTCTCACTGAATCCACCACCAAGCCTTTGATTTCCGCCGAAGCGATTTCCAAAGGTGGACGCTCCGGCACGGTGTCGAGTCCGGACGGCCTGCTCAACCTGACACTGGGAAATCCCCTCACCCGCGGTTCGGAGCGGCTGGGGCCGAATCCCGAACTCCTCTTTGCTGCCGCGTATTCGGCGTGTTACCACGGAGCGCTGATCGGCGCGGCGAAGAAGTTCGGCACCGTGGCCGAAGATTCGGTGGTTCGCGCCCAGGTGAGCCTGGTGGAGGACGGCACGGGTGGCAACCGCCTGTCGGTCGAGATCCATGCCCAGATGCCTGGGTTTGAACGTGCCCAGGTGCAGACCCTTATGAATGCGGCCCACAAGAGCTGTCCCTATTCGCGCGCTTTGCGGGGGGATGCCACGGTGACCTTGGTCGTGGACTGAGCCGTTCCTCTGCCGGTTGGACTGTCGCCCGGGATGCCGTCGGCGTTCTGGCGATGCAGAGCGTCCGGGCCCTTGCAGATTTCCATCTGGGATTCCTGGGTCCGTGAAATCTCGGTCATTCCCATCGCGTAGGTGGGCTGATGATCCGAAGTTTTGCTTCCGGACTGTCTGAGCTTGGGCGCAGGTTGAAAGGGTTGCGACGGCGCGTTGCTCGGTCAGGCTCAAGCTGCCCCATAAAAGGACTCGAGCAGGGGCGCTTTCTCCCCCAATGAATCGTTTCCAACCGTTGAGCTGGTGGTGGTGCGGGCGCGCGATCTGCCCGAAGTGGTCCATCGGGTATCGGCTCCTCGGGGGCGTCGGGATGCTGCTCAGTCTGGCGGCGGCGATGGGCGCACCGCCTGCGACTTCACCGGTAGCGCCGCCTCCCGACCTGGCGGCGAATCCACCGGCGGAAACGCCAGTGATACGACCAGACCTCCCGACCCTCTGGGTGGTGGGCGACTCGACGGCGGCAAAGTCCAATGGGAATCCCCATCAGGGCTGGGGTGTGCCGTTTGCCGACTACTTCGATCCCGCCCGGGTCAACGTCGTCAGCCGCGCGCGCGGCGGCCGGTCGAGCCGCACCTTTGTCACGGAAGGCCTGTGGGGGAACGTGGTGGCGGACCTCAAGCCCGGCGACGTCGTGCTGCTCCAGTTCGGGCACAACGACGGCGGTGCGATCAATGAAGAGCCGCCGGGGTCGAACCGTCCGCTGCGGGCACGCGGATCGCTGCCGGGATTGGGCGAAGAGACGCAGGACATCGTCAACGCGCTGACCGGAAAACCGGAGACGGTCAGGACGTTTGGTTCCTACCTTCGGCAAATGGTGGCCGAGACGAAGGCCAAGGGTGCGCACCCGGTGGTGTTGTCGCTGACTACGCGCAACCTATGGAAGGAGGGCAAGGTGGAGCGGGCGAGTGGCCACTACCGCACGTGGATACGAACCCTGGCGGAACAGCAGTCCGTGCCGTTCATTGATCACACCCGACTGATCGCCGACGCCTACCAGGGGTTGGGAGAAATGGCGACCAAGGCCTTCTTTCCGACCGACTTTGCGCACACCTCGCCGGCGGGTGCCGATCTCAACGCCTCGCTGGTCGTGGCGGGGCTCAAGGGCCTGCGCCCTGGGCCCTTGGGCGACTGGCTCTCCGCGAAAGGGGTGGCGGTTGAAGCGGACCGCATTGGCTGGCTTGCCTTGCCAGAGCCGGAGCGACCCTTGTTGCCCTCGCTGGTCCTGCTGGGTGACTCGACCGTGCGCAATGGTCGCGGTGACGGATCGAACGGGGAGTGGGGCTGGGGCGAACCTCTTGCCGCGTGGGTCGATCCGGAGAAACTCAACCTCGTCAACCGGGCGATCGGTGGGCTGAGCAGCCGCACCTTCCGCACCCAAGGACACCTCGCCCGCGCCCTGATGCTGGTGAAGCCCGGCGACTGCGTCGTCCTTCAGTTCGGACACAATGACTCCAGCGCCGTGAACGACAAGGAACGCGCCCGCGGCACGCTCAAGGGCGCGGGCGATGCGACCGAGGAGATCACCAACCTTTTGACGGGTCGCCCTGAGACCGTGCACACCTACGGTTGGTACCTGCGCCAGGCGGTGCGCGAGATTCGGGCCGCCGGAGCGACGCCGGTGATTTGTTCGCCCGTGCCGCGTAAAATCTGGAAAGACGGCCGGATTGTCCGTGCGACCGACAGTTACGCGGGCTGGGCGCGCCAGGTGGCGGAGGAGGAGAAGGTGCTGTTTGTCGATCTGAACGACCGCATTGCCGTGCGTTACGAGGCCCTCGGCGAAACAACAGTGAACAGCCTGTTTGCCGACGCCCACACGCACACCAGCCGGGCCGGTGCGGAGCTCAACGCCGCGATCGTCGCGGAAGCGTTGCGCGCCGCGGGTGTGGTGATCGGGCTGCGATCGGCAATGGAGTCCCCGCCCGTCAAGTAGCCACCCGCAGTCAGTCGAGCGGACGACAGTCCGCCCTTTCGCGGAGCCAACCGAGGCCATCTTCAACCGCTGCAACAAAAGGCTTGCTGTCCCACCTGTACTACTACTAATAGTACAGATGTGTTGCCGTTTCCCGTCGAGCTCAAGCCAGGCCTGCCGATCGCCGGACAGGTGATTCATGCCGTGAAGAAAGCGGTGCTCACGGGCCGGCTGACACCGGGAGACCGGTTTGTTTCGGTGCGTCAGATGAGCCAGGAGTTGCGCATCAACCCTAACACGGCACACCGAATCGTCGCGGCGCTGGTGCAGGACGGGGTGTTGGTGGCCACTCCGGCGGTGGGCACCGTCGTGGCTGAGCCCCCGCCAGGGAGTCGCCAGGACAAGGCGGAGTTGCTCGGCCCCGAGTTGGAGCAACTGGTCGTCAACGCCCGACAACTCGGTCTCCGCCTGCCCGACGTGCAGGCTGCTTTGCTTTCCCACTGGCGCCGCCTGGGCGGCGAGAAGGAAACCTTGTCATGAATGTCCTTGAAGCTCGCGGTCTCTCCAAAACGTTTTTTCGTACGGTGGCGGTCAATGCTGTCTCACTGGCGCTGCCCCCAGGTTCGGTCAGTGTGCTCGTTGGCGCAAATGGCGCGGGCAAGACCACCCTGCTCCGCGTCCTCCTCAATCTGCTCGCGCCGACCGCGGGCGAGTCGACGGTGCTGGGCGAATCGAGCCGCCGACTGGGGCCGGCGCAGTGGAGGCGCATCGGGTTTGTCGCGGAGGAAACCGTGCACCCCGCCACCACGGTGGGCGGGCTGCTGGATGCGTGGCGTGCCCTGTACCCCACCTGGGATCGAGACCTGGAGAAGAAACTGGTCCGCGAGTTTGAGCTCCCGCTCGACCGCTCACTGAAGGCGCTTTCCCGCGGCATGCGTATGAAAGCGCAGCTGCTGAGCGTACTGCCCTACCGGCCCGAGCTCCTGGTGCTCGACGAGCCCTTTGGCGGGCTTGATCCGTTGGTGCGCGAGCAGGTGGTGCAGGGTGTGCTTGAGCTCGTGTCGGCGGAGGGCTGCACCGTGCTGGTCTCGTCCCATGACATCGTCGAAGTCGAGACCCTGGCGGATCGTATCCTCTGGATGGAGCGGGGGGCGCTCCGGCTTGAGGAGGAGGCGGATTCCCTGCGCACGCGCTTCCGGCGGGTGGAAATTGTCGCACCGGAATCCCCGCCGCCCCATGCCTGGGCCTTGGACCGATTGGGCGGATCAGTTCGATATATCGACCCCCAATTTGATCCCGGGCGGCTTCCTGCTGGCGCACACGCGGAGCCCATGACCTTGCGCGAGATCTTTCTCGCCCTGCTTCGTCAGTCGTCCGCCGGACTGAATCCGTCCTCAACTCCACTCTCCCGATGAAGCCCCTCCTTCTTCTTGCGCGCCAGGATCTGCGGGCCATCCGTTGGTGGCTGCTGCTGGCACTGGTGGCTGGGGTGATGGTGCAAACGCACTCGGAGCTCTGGAATCCGCTCAATCCCTTTGAGTCGTGGACGCTTCCGGTCAGCTACGTGGTGTGTGGGCTCGCCTGGTTCTTCATGGCCGGTACGATCGCCTTTCAGCATCCCGCGGCGGATCCTCGTGCCGCCTGGCGGCTGCGCCCCGTTGCTCCCTGGATGGTGGTGGTGGAGAAGGTGCTTTTGGGAATCCTGGTGCTCGGAGGATTTCCCGCTTTGTTGGGTGTGATTGGAAGCGTGGCGCAACACTCGGATTTTGGAGATTTTGTGCGCGGACTCCCGTCGATGGCCCGTGTGATGGGCGGCGTTTTTGCCTTCGCAACGATTGCCTACCTTTGTTTCCTCGGGCTCGCGTCCCTCTGTCGCAGCAGTGGCCTCTTTCTCGCGGTGGTGGCAGGCGTCTACCTTGTTGGCAGCTCCCTACTCGGAACGATCGTGGTCGGGTTTCCGGAGTTGAGTTTCTCCTTTGACCCGTCGATCCGGTGGCTGGCCTGGATCCTCTTTCTGGCTGGAATGGTGAGCACCACGGTCTGGCAATACGCGCGACCGAATCTTTGGCGCAGTTTGTCGCTCGGGTTCGTCGGGGCAGTCCTGCTCTTTGGGCTGGCACAGGTGTTTCCGGGCGCGCGAGGAACTCGATTTCTCTCGCTGGACCACGCGAGCGCCTCAGTGCAGCTGGGACGTTCGTCCAAGTCGGAGCCTGCGCCCTTTTCGGTTCATGTCTCCGGCTTGCCCGCAACGGACGTATGGGAGTTGAAGGTCAAAGGAAACAGCACGCGGAGTGTCGTGACGCGTAGCGATGGGACCACTGGCGCAAACGGCACGTCCAATGTGTTTGTCGAAACTCCTGCGTTGTACACGGCCTTGGGATTGGAGGGATTTCGGTTGGAGGGAGTTTTGGTCAATGACGCGAGGGTGTGGACTTACCGGCCTGACGCGCGGTTGTCGGATCCCCAAGCGGCGGTGGAGAACGACGAATTGGGTTCGCAGCTCGTGGTGGTTTCGGCCGAGGTGGGGCCGGCGGGAGAGGCTCCGCGGAACTCGGAACCACCACCACTTCGGGCGACTGTGTACCGGAACGCCCTCCAGCCTGGACGCGCTGTCCCCTTGAAGGCGGGTGCATTTACCGTGGGAAAATTGGGGAAGGTGGAAGTGGTGGACGTGCTGAAAGAGGGGCGGCGGTTGCGTGTCACGATCCGGATGGATCGGATGCGTGGAAAGCGCGGGGAGCCGGTGCCGGCAATCTTGGTCGCCTGGGTTGATACTGCGGCTCGACGAGCCCACCTCGCGCAAGCGGGGTCCCCGGCAAAACTATCGACGTTGGGAGATACGGATCAAATCGAGCTACACCTTTCCCTCGTTCTCCCTGACGGAGCGACAGAGCCGGATGAGCTTCGCATTTACGATCGGAGATGGACGGGTTTTGCGCTGCTTCCCACCCAAGTGACCTCGCATTGACGAGGGGAGTGAAAGTCTTCGAGACGGAGATGCGCCAGGTGCCGGGATTCAGTGGGGCGAGGGCATCATGCCGAACTCTGACCGCTGGCCGGAGAAGGTGACTTGATTGGAGGCGGGTTCAGTGACAGGGGTGGTGGTGGCGCCGATCGCACTCCCCATGGCACTCTTTCGCATCCTGTCGTTGGTTGGCGTTCTCCTTGGTGGGACCGCGGCGGCGGCGTGGGCGGCGGACTCGAGTGCTGCGGCGGGGCGCGACTTGGAGGTGACGCATCGGTATCTCAACCTCCCGGTGAAGACCGGCGCAACCAAGCGGGTGGTGTCCGTCCTCGTGGCTGGGATCAAGGTGCGCGAGTTTTCGATCGAGCTGGCGGAGGACGCGGTGGATTTCTGGGTGTCGCTGGAAGTGGGCGAGTGGCGGGGTAAGCTCCTCCGTCTGCAGGTGGACGATCCTCCGGCCGGGTCCCGCGGGCTGGAGCGTGTGGAGCAGGGCGATACCCTTCAGGACGGGGCGGGAGTGTACGGCGAACCGCTGCGTCCCCTAGTGCACTTTTCCTCCCGGCGGGGATGGCTGAACGATCCCAACGGGCTGGTTCACTTCGAAGGAACCTATCACTTGTTCTATCAGCACAACCCGTTTGGCTGGGGCCATGGAAACATGACGTGGGGACACGCCACGTCGACCGACCTCCTGCGCTGGGAAGAGCGTGGGGACGCCCTTCACCCCGATGCGATGGGTACCATGTATTCAGGCTCTGGGGTGGTGGATCGGCAGAACACCAGTGGATTCGGAGTCGGGACCAAGCCGCCGCTGGTGTTGGTGTACACCGCGGCGGGCGGGACGAATGCGTGGTCGAAGGAACAGCCGTTTACTCAGTGCCTGGCCTTCAGCACGGATGGTGGCGGGACGTGGACCAAGTACGCCGGCAACCCGGTCCTGGCCCAACGCGCCCCGGGCAATCGTGACCCGAAGGTGTTCTGGCACGCGCCGACCCGTCGGTGGATCATGGTGCTGTATGTGGGATATCCCAAAGTGGGAGAAGTCGACGCGCGCGGACGTCCGGCCGTGACGCACGCGATTGAGTTCTTCAGCTCACCCAATCTGCGCGAGTGGACCTATCTGAGCCGGAACGACGGGTTTTATGAGTGCCCTGACTTTTTCGAGCTGCCCGTGAACGGTGATGTGCGCGAGTCGTACTGGGTGCTGCAGGGAGCGAACACGGACTATCAGGTCGGCACCTTCAACGGCACCACGTTCACACCTGTGACCCCCATCCTGAAGGGACACCTTGGCAACGCGCTTTACGCGCCCCAGACGTTCAGTGACATGCCGGATGGACGCCGCGTCCAGATCGGGTGGGGGCGGGTGCCGATGCCTGGCATGCCCTTCAATCAGCAAATGCTGATGCCCTGCGGGCTCACCCTGCGGGCGACTCCCGAGGGTCCGCGACTGGCTTGGCAGCCGGTGCGGGAGGTGGCGACGCTGCGGAGCCGCGATTTCAGTCTCGCCCCGCGATTGGTGTCACCCGCAGAGAATCCCCTGCGCGCCGCACGAGCCCGCGCATTTGACCTCGAGGTTGAACTCGAGGTGGGAGAGGCGAGTGAAATCACATTCGTCCTTCATGGAGTGCCCGTAGTCTACCATGTGGCTCGCAAGGAGCTGACGGTGGAGAAAATCACCGTGCCAGTGCCTTCCGACGCGGGTCGTATACGCCTGCGGGTGCTGGGTGATCGCCAGACGCTGCAGCTTTTTGCGTTGGGTGGTCTCGTTTATCTTCCGGTGCGGGTGCCTATCCATCCCGAAAACCAGGAGTTTGAACTCAGTGTCCGAGGCGGGCCCATCCGACTGCGTTCACTGCAGCTGTCGGACCTGAATCCGATCTGGGCGAACGCGGTTCCTCCCGCGGCTCCGTAGGCGCTCACACCCGCTCGGTCGCTCAAGGCACCACGTAGACTTCGACCAGGGCTTCACCGCCGCGGGTGTCGGCACTGCGGACCTGGGCCGTGTAGGCTCCGGGCGGCAGCTCCAGGCTGAGAGCGGCGTCGAGTGAATCCGCGGGGAGGGGGAAGGCGCCGACCTCGACGAAGCGGGTGGCGAGTGCGCTGGGATTGGGCGTCGCCCCCCACGTGTCATTTTCAGCGAGCTTGTCCGTGCCGCGGAAGAGTGCCAGCACCGGATTGGCGAGCGGCTGGGCGACGCCGAAGGCGCCGAGCGTGGGACCAATGCCGCGGATCACCACCCGGCGGGGATGATCGGAGACGACGAAGCCGGCGGTGAGGGGTTTGCCTGGCTCGATGAAGCCACGATTGGATACGTTGACGAGCAGTCCCGCATCCTTGCGGGCATCGGGATGGGCTTCGATCTCGTAAAAAATCAGTCCGCTGATGACCAGGGGCGTCTCCGGAGCGGTCAACCGAAAGTTCGCGCGCGCCGTCGGGCCCAGCTCACCCAGCGTATACCAGGCCTCGGTGAAGATGAGGCGTTTGCCCAGTGCCGACTCCGGCAGGTTGGGGGGCAGCACCATGGCCTGGGTGGCGTAGATCGTGAACTGGCCGGTGGCGTCGAGCCATCCCCGCTCCAGCTGTCCTTGTCCCGAGGCATCGCGCAGAAAACGATGGACACCGACGTGGTAGAGTCGCGTGGTGGGACTCAGGGCTGGCGCCGCGGCGGTTGGCACGGACTGGGCCAGGATTGATTCGGCCGCGAGCGTGGCAAGAAGGCCAAACGTGGCAATGAACCGGCTTGACCGGACGATTGGCAGAGCAAGAGCGAGACGTAGCATGGGCGCGTTTTTGCAGTCCCCGTGCCACCGAGGGGTGGAAGTTGTAGACTCCTGAACATAAGTATGATGCATTGTTCATGGGTTGCGATCCACGGCGGGATTGTCCCATTTCCGTTCTCCGCTCATCCCACTCTTGGGAGCATTGGCGATGAATCCCCGGAGAATTTTTCAGGTGGACCCGTGACGCGGCGCTGTTCCTGCTCTGCTTCACCGCATGCCCCCACGTGCCTTCACCTTGGGTGGTCGCGCCGACCGCCCGCGTCCGCTTTTCCTCCTTTGATCCATGGCTGGCCGAACCTTTGCCATTGGAGACATTCACGGAGAACTCGGAAAGCTACGGACGGTGATGTCCAAGTTCCCACCGATCGACGCTCAGGATACGCTCATTTTTCTGGGTGACTACGTCAATCGAGGCCCCGACTCACGTGGGGTCCTCGACACCCTTCAATCGCTCAAGTCCACCTTGCCGGCAAAGGTGATTTTCCTCCGGGGCAACCATGAGGATGCCTGGCTGCGGGTGCGACAGGAGGGTTGGGACGAATTTGTCTTCCCCCCGGACCATGGCTGCTTTGCGACCCTGCGTTCGTTTCTGGGAGGCCCCCCGCCCGGGCCCGGCGAGAAGCCGAACGATGAGGAGATGGGGATGATGGCGTCGGGTGAATTTCTACCCGAGGACGTGATCCATTGGATGGGTGCGCTTCCGTTTTGGTATGAGGATGAGCACGCGATCTACGTGCACGCGGGTCTCCCCAAGGGGCCCAAGGGCTTCCTGCATCCCAAGGAAGTCTACAATCCGACCGTGCTGGCCTGGGTGCGAACCGACGATTTTACGCGGAACTATCACGGCAAGCGCGTGGTGTTCGGCCATACGCCCGTGGCTTATCTGCCGCCGGAACTTTCTGACTACACCCCTGAGGACCCGACCGACGTCTGGCAGAGCGATTCGGCGATTGGTCTTGATACCGGGTGCGGCAAATCCGGGTTTCTCACCGGTATCGAGCTACCGTCGGGCGCCGTCTTCGAGTCGCGCTGACGTTAGTCTGACTGGAGTGTGCCCCGGCGGGCAGGCCAAGCCACCGGCCGACCCCGGACAGGTCGGCCGGTGGTGATCACTCAGGCTGGCCGGAAGCGCGTCAGCGCTTCTTGCTGGCCGCGGCCTTGGCTTTGGTCGCCTGCTGCGAGGTGACCAGCTGCTGTTTCTTGCTCGCGGCCGCGTCGGCGACGGCGGCTTTTTGCGAGGCTTTCTTTTGCGTGGATTTTGGAGACTTGTCGCCCATGGGAGGAGGAGGTTGAGGTGGCCGCGGGGACATTGGGCCGGAGGAAGAGGTCCGCCGGCTCACCACGGTTGAGGGATCGACCGTTGCAGAGCAGGGGGGAAACGCGAGAGGCAATTTCAATGGAATCCCGTTCGCTGCATCCATCGGGGACGTACGTGGCCGGCGGGCAGGGCGATTGGGGGAGGGCCGGGGCCTTGCTTCGGCTTCCTGTCTTTGGCATCGGAAGTCGCCCCTGGGAGGTTCCATTCCGTGCTCTTCGCTCAGCGAGGGCTGGCCTTTATTTCGAGCGCGCATCAACCCTTTTGGCCTGGCCGGCATCTGATCGTCATGGATGCATGCCATCGACCCTGTTGAACCCCGGGTGGATTCCCCTTTTCCCGTGCTTCTCCACGAAGAAACCGAACTCGTCCGTCGCGCCCAGGCGGGAGACGTTGCGGCGTTTGAACCGCTGTACCGTCACCACGTTCCTCGTGTTTATGCCGTGTGCCTGCGTCTCGTCGCGGACGTACGCCGAGCCGAGGAGATGACTCAGACTGCATTCGTGCAGGCGTGGAAAAGCCTGCACCGGTTCAGGGGAGAATCGGCGTTTTCGACATGGCTGCACCGCTTGGCGGTGAATGCGGTGTTGATGGAGTTTCGCAGCCTGCATCGACGGGAAGCGCATGTGATGGGTGTGGCGGAGCCCGGTACCCTCGAAACTCCGACCGACTCGCCTCCGCCCGGTTTGCGACTCGATCTCGAGCGCGCGATTGCGCGACTCCCCGCCCAGGCCCGGCTGGTGTTTGTGCTTCACGACATGGAGGGCTACACGCATGAGGAGATAGCGAAACAGATGGAGCTCCAACCCGGAACGACGAAGGCGCACCTCCACCGGGCCCGGCAGCTCCTGCAGGAGGCACTTCGATGAACGACGACACGGAACTCCCGGAGAAACTCGCTTCGCAACTCCGTCACCTTCCGAGCGAGATCCGGCCGGAGCGCGACCTTTGGCCGGAGGTGCGAGGCCGCCTTGAGCCTCCGGTGTTGCAACCCCGACGACCCGTGCCGCTGCGTCGTTTCTGGCAATACGGCCTCCTGGCCGCAGCCGCGGTGGGAGTGGTGGGTTTGAGCCTGGTCTGGAGGTCGTTTCGCGGAAGCGAAACGGCGACCGGATGGGTGGTCGCGGTGGTATCTGGGTCGCCGCAGCTGGACCGGCAGCGTCTGACTGACCAAGGTACCTGGCGACGGGGGCAGTGGCTCGAGACCGACTCGGACTCACGGGCCCGGCTTGCGGTGGGAACCATCGGGGAAGTGAACCTCGAGCCGAATTCCAGATTGCGGCTCCTTGGCACGGAAGCGCGTGACCATCGACTCCAGTTGGAGCGAGGTACGTTGCGTGCATTCATCTGGGCTCCTCCGCGTCTGTTCTTTGTGGAGACGCCGTCCGCGACCGCCGTGGACTTGGGATGTGCGTACACGCTTTCCGTCGACGACGCCGGCGCCGGCACCCTGCACGTGACGTCGGGCTATGTCGCGCTGGAGTCCGGTGTGCACCGGGCGCTGATTCCCGCCGGTCTCCTTTGCCTGACCCGACCGGGCAAAGGACCCGGAACGCCGTTCTCCCAGACTACCGCACCCGAACTCCGGGCCGCCTTGGAGCACTTCGACTTTAACGCAGGTGGCGAGGTCGCCTTGGAGGTCGTGCTTCGCCTGGCCGGGAGTGGCGACGTCGTGACCCTGTGGCATCTGCTCACCCGCGCCCCGGCTCCGCGGCGGGCCGACGTGTTCGAGCGGTTGGCCCGGTTGCACGCCCCCCCGACGGGTGTCACCCGCGAGGGAATCCTGGCGGCTGATCGTGCCATGCTGAACCTCTGGGCCGCCGAACTTGGTTTGTATGGTGCTCTCTCGGAGGAGTGAGACCGGGCGGATGGATGCAGGCACGGTGGCGCTCCATCATTCTGATACTGATCCAAACGATTTTTTCGTCTGATCGCTAAACCGTTCAGACGCCGGGGGCATCCTAGTCTGTGAAATGATCACGCTTATGAATCCCACACGTATTCTCTCCCTCATCGTGCTGCTGGCCTGTCCCGTTCTGCTGTTCGCCGGCGCTCCCTTGATCTGTCATCCCTATGACATCGGCGACGCCAAGTCACTTCCGGCCGGAAGATGGAAGGGCGTGGATCCGGCCTATGATCGTGGCAATTTGGAATCGGATACACTGGCCCTGCTCACGCCGGAAACGCCGATGCTGGTGCGGATGGAGACCCTGCGCCGCGCGGCCATCTATGCCACGGGCAATCTGCGCGGACTGGGCGGAGGATCCTATACGGCGGATGATCGCGACGTCGCACGGCGGCTCCTCAAGCGACTGAAGGAACGGACGCAGACGCCGCCGGGGGGTGCTCAGGACCTTGCTCTCTTTGATCTCGGGTTCTTTGCGGAGACCTTGCGACAGACGCATCTGGATCCCTCGCTCGACGGCTACTCCCTGCTTGAGAAAGTGGCGACCCTACGTCCGAACGATCCGCACGTCCCGTTTGCGCTGGCCCTGGCCGGATCCTATCCCGAGAGGAAGACCGAGCGCGCCGATCACCTCGCGCGGGCGCGGGCCGGAGCGAAGAGCGGGAGCCTGCTCGCGGTCAACCTTGGCAGCCATTTCAGCGATCGCTAACCTGGCCCCCGACCCGAGGCTGCCCTACGGTACGACATAGACCTCGATCAGCCCGATTCCGGTGCCTCCATCCGACCCACGCAGGTGCAGGGTGTAGGCTCCGGCGGGCAGCGTCAGCAGCAGGGCGGCGTCGCGGCTCCCTGGAGCCAGCGGAAATGCACCCACGGCCGCTGCCGCGGTCGCGAGCGCCGCCCCGTTCGTGTTGTCCTGCCAGGCATCGTTGCTGGCGATTGCTCCGGCAGTGCCGAAGACCGTCAGGAGCGGGTCAGCGAGGGTGTTGTCCACCCCGAATCCCGCGAGGGTGGGTCCAACTCCGCGCAGCAAGAGCCGCGTCGGTGCGGGACCTTCGATGACAAACCCGGCGATCAGCAAGTCCCCGCCGGTCCCCACCCAACCGCGGGCGGAGAGTCCTCCCAGGCGGGTGGTGAAGTCGCTGTCGGCTGCGTAGATCTCCAGGAGGGCGATGCCGGCGGACCCGGTGGACGGAGTGACATGAGCGGTCCAGCCACCTGGAGCAAACGATCCGAGCAGGGCGGCATCGCGGCTGCCCGGAGCGAAGCGAAACACGCCGGACTCCGCAAACGCGACCTCGAGCATGTCCGGATCCCCGACACCCCACTGGTCGTTGATCATGTCGATGGTCGTTCCCCGGTAGGTCGTGAGCAGGGGGTCGGCCATCGGGCCGCTCACGCCGAAATTCACAAGGCCGGGTCCCACCGCCCGAAGGAGGAGGGACTTGGGGTGATCGCCCTGCACGCTGGCGCCCACCATCAAGGTGGCATTGCCGGGTCCCGAATAGGCGCGGACCGACAGGTTCTTCAGCTGCGTCCCGGTCGACACCGGCACGGACTCGCCCCGTCGCGGATTGAGCAGGGCGGTGAAGGGGAACGCGTAGCGACTTTGAGGAAAGGCAGGGACGGGAACGCGGGTGGATGTCATCGGCCGAAGGGCGCGTCCGCCGGGAGTGACTCCCATCTGAACCTGGGCGGCGCTGCCGTGACCCAGGGCGACGTTTCGGGCCGCTGTGTCGCCCGTCCAGGAGGATGCGGCCAGGGCTTGACCGATCCGCAGGATCGCCCAGGCATCGAGGGCATTGAAGAGGATTTCCCGTTCGCCCAGGGGTTGTTCCGCGCCGGTCGGAACCGAGTGCGCGGCCGCGTAGAGGTAGCCGTCGATTTGATCCGAGTGGACCCAGAGGAAGTCCTTGTTGGCGGCCGGAATGCTGATGCGCTGAAAGATGTCGATGGCCATGCGGTGGTCATTGAGGACATCGTCGTCGTACACCTGCATCACCAACTGCGCGTGGCTGGGAAAGGAGGCGAGGTCCTGATTGCTCAGCTGATGGCTGTACCAGGGAGCGAGCGGGAAGAGGGCGAGCCCCTCGGCGCCCCAGCCGCGCTCGCGGTAGGCGCGAAGGGCCAGGGGGGGCGTGGCCCCTCCCCCGAAGGAATGACCGGCGAAGCCGACCTTGCGAGTGTCAATGAGATTTGGATACTGAGTGGCCGCGGCGACGAATCCGTCGTTGAGGATCGTGTAGAGCTCCGTGGGCTGTCCATCGACCGGATAGGGGGCGAAGACTGCGGTCCAGCCATGGCTTGCCCAATGCCGGAGCAACTCGTCGTAGAGCAGGGGGCTCGATCCGCCGAAGCCGTGGGAAAAGAACCAGGTGGGACGGGGCCCCAACAGCCCCTGAGGCGAGTAGATGGTCACCACCCGGCCCGGGAAGCCGGGCGAGGGAAGGGTCCGCGTGGTCACAGTGTACGGTCCCCGACCCCCAAAGCTGTCCGTCGGCAGGGGTACCGGGCCCGAGTAGCCGGCGTGCGCCGCGGGCGACAGGGCTCCGACGAGGCCGAGGGTGAAGGCGAGGATTCGCGCGACAAACCGGCGTGGAAAAGGCAGGGAAGAGTTCATGGGTTGAAGGGGATCGGTGAAGCGCGACTGCCTCCCTCAACGTACGAGACGGCAGTGCGTTTCAGCAAAAACGGTGTGGGTTGAGACTTCGCGGGAGTTTTACGCTCTTACCGCAAGCGGCCTTGCCAACGGGTCGACGGCCAGCCAGCCTGGGTGCAAGTTACTCACAGATGCGCCCTTACCCTTTGCTCGGAATCCTCTTGGCGGCCTCGGTCGTTCTTCCCGTACTGCGGGCCGCCGCACCCCATCCCACGGTCCTGACGGTCCAGTACAAAGACCAGTTTCTGCCGGTGACCAAGGTGATCGGCTCCGATCCGGTGGTCCTGGTGGAGGGAAAGGAAAAGCGTATTCGCACCGAGCCCCGATACCTCCCGAGCCGGATCGAGCGGTATTCTGAAGCCACCGTGGAAGTGAAGGAAGTTTCGGTGGGATTGATGCAGCTGCGCATGGTGGCGGAATCCAAACCGGAGGCGACGAGTGCTCCCATGCTCGGTGCGCAGGGAGGGAGGGCTGACTTCCGTGCGTCCCTTCGGTCATCCGAGGCGTTTTCGGGAGGGTTCGTGGCGGTGGTGATGTATGGTCGCTCCTCGCTGACCGATCCGGCGAAGGGTCCCAGCGGCGAGATCGTCGTGCACGCCCTGCCCGAGCTGCCGGCGAACACCGACGTGCCGGTGACATTTGGATCCAAGGCGTTTGTCTACCACCCGGATCAGGCGTTTTTCGTGCAGGTTTTTGACCGGGAAGGACGCGAGGTCATGACCAACACCACCCGGCAATGCTGGCCCTACTACGCGGCGATCGAGCGGTTTCAACTTCAGGAAACCCTGCGCAAGGTGAAGGCCAGCCTGGCGGGCAAGGACTTGGACGCCCGCCCAGTGCTCCGGATCAAGCCGCTTTTGCCCAAGAGCGCGGGCCGGCCCGCGGAGCCGGTCGTGGCGCAGATCACGGTGATGTCCGATGGGACCGTATCTGGTATCCGAATTTCCGACACAAATCCCGTCGAAGTGGGCGTGGCGGTCCGCGAGGCCCTGGAGGGGTGGCTTTTCATGCCCAAAGTCAAGGCGGGCGAGCTCGTGCCCTGCACGGTCAAGGTGCCCTTCACCTTTTGAGGAGCGGGGCAGGTGACGCCGTGCGGGTGACGAGCGATGAGTGACACCGTTGACGTTGCCGTCATTGGCGCCGGACACAACGGTCTGGTGGCGGCCTGCTATCTGGCGCGGGCGGGACTTTCGGTGCGGGTGGTGGAGCGTCGCGCCGGGTTTGGCGGGGCGACACTGAACGAGGAGCTCTGGCCCGGCTATGTGTTTTCCACCGGGGCGCATCTTCTGCATGCGGTGCCGGCATCGATCGCCCGCGACCTCCGTCTCGCTGAACGCGGCCTGCGTCTGGTGCCGCGGGATGAAGCAGTCTACCTGCATGCGGATGGAACCTACCACGCGAACCCGTCCCTCGACCGACCCAACAATCGGATCGGACGCTCCAGACTGACCGACGCCGAACTGAAGGGACTTGAGCGCTACAGCGCCTTCAAGCGCGAGCTACTGGCTTTGGTCCGGCCGTTTCTGTTGCAGTCTCCTCCTTCAATGGACGAGTTGCGTCGGTGGGCGCGCGGCACGCCGGCGGAGGACGTGCTGCGACTGGCCACCTCCCGCACGCTCTGGGAGGTGCAGGACCAGTTCTTGCCTACGGACCGGCTGCGTGAGGCGTTTGCGACCGAGGCCTCGGCGGTGACCGAAAATCCGCTCGCGTTTGCCCTCGCCTATGGAGCGATTGACGCGCCGGATCCCATCACCGGGGAACGGCCGCTCTTCGGATTCGTGCGCGGAGGCATGGGACGCCTTGCGGAGGTTCTGGTCGACGCGGCCCGCGAAGCCGGAGCACAGCTGCAGGACCAGTCGCCCGTTGCCCGCATCGTGGTCGAGGCGGGCGCAGTGCGTGGCCTGCAGATGGAAGATGGACGTTTGCTGGGATGTCGGGCGGTGCTGTCGAGCGCCGATCCGAAAGTGACGTTTCTCCGGCTCCTGACCGACGCGGACGTGGGTGCGGACCTCCGGCAACGCGTCGCGGGGCTGGTCACTCACGTCAGCTGCACCAAGCTGCTCGCGGCCATTTCCGAACTGCCGCGCTGGACTGCCTGGGATGGAGCCGATCCCGACGAACCGTCGCGCGGGTCGATGCAATTTGACATGACCCGCGCGTCGGTGCGGGCCTGTTACGCGGACCTCGAGGCAGGACGGCCGCCGCGGCGTCCGATGTTGAGCTTCAATGTGCCCTCGATGCTTGACCCCACGCTGGCGCCGCCGGGGCACCACACGGCGTCCATCTACGTTTACCCGGCTCCGGCGCGTTTGGCAGTGGGCAGTTGGCCCGAGCGCAAACGGGAGGTGGCGGAGGCGCTGATTGACCAGATCACGGAGTTTGCCCCGAATTTCCGTCGGTCGATCCTCCACTACGAGTATCGCACGCCGGATGATCTGGAGCATCGTCTCGGTTTGACGGACGGGTGCATCTGGCACCTGCAGCACACGCCGGATCAATTGCTGGGCTCGCGACCCTTGCCGGAACTCTCGGCCTATCGCACTCCGGTCCGGGGACTTTATCTGGGCGGCGCCGGCCAGCATCCTGGCGGCGAAGTCAGCGGAATTCCGGGGCACAATGCGGCGCAGGTGATTCTCAAGGATTGGGGAGGCTCGCCGAATCGGTGAAACCGCCGCGCGGCGCGGAGCTGTGTCGCATCCGTGCGCGGGGTGCTGCGCCAGGCTCCTCGAACCCACCCTTGACCGCAGGGTGGGTTGTCCGTCATCGCTCTTGGCTGCTCATCGCCGCCATGCCGTCCACCGTTCCTTCGCACGACTCCGACGTTTCGACCCAGAGGCGGGGTGTGCTGTTCATGCTGCTCTCGGTGGTGTGCTTCACCTCGAATGTGCTCCTGATTCGCGCACTGGGTTCCGTGGAGAGCGTGAGCGTCTGGCTCGTGTCCTGCGTCCGTTTCGTGGTCGGCCTCGGCCTGATCAGCGCGTTCTTCTGGAACGAATGGCGTCCGCTGCAGCTGGTGCGCAGCCGAAAGCTCATCGAACGCGGCCTGGTCGGAGGTGTGTCGGTGTATGGCTACTACCTGACCGTGGTGGAACTGGGTGCCGGGCGCGCCACCTTCATTAACAACACGTATGTGGTGATAGGAGGATGCCTCGCGGTGCTTCTGCTGGGCGAGCGACTCCGGGCACTGCTGCTGGTGGGCGGATTGGTGTCGCTGGCGGGGCTGGCGTTGCTAACCGATGTCCTTGCCACAGGAGGAGGACCAGGGCGCTATGACCTCCTCGCGGTCCTGGTGGCGTTCTCGTCAGCCTGGGTGGTGATCACGATCCGACAGCTGCACGCCGCCGGCGAACACACGGCGACCATTTTTTCGGCCCAGTGTGCGTACGGGCTCGTGGCCTGCCTCGTGCCGGCGATACTCACGTTTGCGCAGCCCTCGTGGACAGCGTGGATGCTGATGATCCTCGCCGCCATCTGCGCCGGCATTGGGCAGATCGCGATGACTCGGGCTTTCGCGGTTCTGGCGGTGGGACGAGGCTCATTGCTGCAGATGCTGGTTCCGCTTGGAGTCGCCTGCGGAGGTGTTGTTTTCTTTCGGGAACATTTTCACCCCGCTGAGGTGGTCGGTGGCCTCCTCATTGTGGTGGGCACCGCGATGCCGGCCTGGAGGCCGTCGCCCCCGAGGGAAGCAGTGACCTGAGTGGGACGGTGCCTGGATCAGAGGCCCGGCGCCACCGGGGTTGCGGTGTAGTCCGCATCGCTGACGTGTTCCTGCCAGACCGCCGCCTTGCCGGAAGCGTCGGCGCGCTGCACGGCGAGATGCACCAGGGATCGATCCGGCGCGGCACCGTGCCAGTGTCGTTCGCCGGGTTCGAACCAGATGACGTCACCCGGGGCGACGCTGACGACGGACTCGCCCGCCTTCTGCACGCGTCCCAATCCGGAGACAATCTGCAACCACTGCCCATGGGGGTGTGTGTGCCAGGCGGTGCGTGCGCCCGGTTCGAAGGTGACCATCACCGCCCGGACGTCGGACGCCGCGGCTGGCGGCGAGAGTTCGTCCAGCCAGACCGTTCCGGTGAAGTAGTTGGCGGGGGCGCGTTGGGTGACCAGGGATCGGGCGCGAGTGAGGATCATGGAAGTGGACGGCGGCAACGTCGTGGGGGGAGATGATCGAGGCGGACGGGAGAGTTCACCGGACGAGCCCTCTCGGCAACGGCAATCACAGGATCACCGAAGGTCGCGTCGGCGCCGCAAGTCCGCACCTAGGAATTTGCGGCGAAAACCAGGATTCGTCCTGGGCACCCATTTTGACGGACTCGGGCGGGAGTGATGGGATGGGCCACCTACCCTATGGACGTTTACCGGTTTCGCTGGTGGTGGCGCGCGGCGAGGGGCGCGTGGTGCGCGTGGGCCGGCGCGGCTGGGTTGCTGGCGCAGGAACCGAGGCAGGTGGCACTGCCCGCCTGGAGGCATCCTGCGGCGGAGGGGGTGATGTACTTCGTCGTTACGGATCGATTTCAGGACGGTGATTCCACCAACAACACGGGTGGAGCCTCCGGGCCGCGAGATGTCACGGGCTGGGATCCGTCGTCGCGATTCCACTACCACGGTGGGGATCTGCGCGGCCTGACGCAGCGCCTCGACTACCTGCAAACCCTTGGGATCACATCCGTCTGGCTGACCCCGGTGATGAAGAACAAGCCGCTGCAGGGTACGACGGCCAGCTATCACGGTTACTGGATCACGGATTTCCTCAGCGTCGATCCTCACCTCGGTACAGCGGAGGACTTGCATGCGCTCGTGCGGGCGGCCGGCCAGCGGGGAATGCGAGTGATCCTCGACATCGTGGTCAATCACAGTGCCGATGTGATTACGGGCGGTGCAGGCTACCGCAGCCGCGCTCTTTACCCGTACCGCGACGCGTCGGGGCAGCCCTTTGACGAGCGGGCGCTGGCGTACAACGGACTTGGACCGCCCTCCGCGTTTCCGGCGCTCCAGGCCGGTGTGAGCTTCCCGTATATCCCCGTGGTCAGTGCGGCCGAGGCGGGCGTGAAGAATCCGGCCTGGCTGAACGATCTCCGCTTCTATCATCACCGGGGTAATGCCAGCTACACCGGGGAGGATTTTCTGATGGGTGACATCTCGGGACTCGACGACCTCTTCACCGAACGACCCGAGGTGGTTTTGGGTTTCATCGACCTATATACCCACTGGCTGACGACGTTCGACATCGGCGGCTACCGCATCGACACCACCAAGCACGTCAATGCCGAGCTCTGGCAGGCCTTTGCACCGCGGATGCGCGAAGCGGCCCGCGCGGCGGGCCGGCCGGATTTTCTGCAGTTTGGCGAAGTGCTCAGCGGCGACAGCTCCTTTCTCAGCGAGTGGTCCACGGCGGCGGGACTCGATGCCACGCTTGACTTCGCGTTTGCCTACGCCGTGCGGGACTTTGTTTCACGAGCCCGGTCCGGCAGCGGGTTGGTGGCTCTCTGGGAGGCGGATGACGCCTACACCGACTTCGACAGCAATGTGCACGCGACGCAGACCTTTCTCAGCAACCACGACATCGGTCGCTTTGGCTCTTTCCTCCGGCAGGACAATCCCTTCGCCACCGACGCCCAACTCGTCGGTCTGATGACGCTGGCGCATGCACTGCTGATGTTCTCGCGAGGGCAGCCCGTGGTCTACTACGGGGACGAGCAGGGACTGGCGGGACCCGGAGGTGATGCCGAGGCTCGTCAGGACATGGGAGCGTCACAAACGCTTCAATACTTCAATGAGACTCTGATCGGGACGACCCGGACGGGAGCGGACTCCAAGTTCGAACCCGGACATCCCCTGTACCGCGCGGTGGCGGAGATGGCGGCCTTGCGCCGGAACCATGCGGCGCTCGCCCGCGGCGCGCAACGGACGCGAAGCACGGGAACCGGTGGGGTCGTGGCTTTTTCGCGGATCGAGCGAACCGAACAGATCGAGTACGTGGCGACCTTTAACCAGGCGCGGTCGGGACGGGTCACGGTGACGATTCCGACCAGTCAGCCGGCCGGAGCGACGCTCTCTCCGCTCTACGATTCTTCAGGGGCCTCCGGTGGCGCAGCGTTGGTTGCGGACGGTGCCGGGCAGATCACGGTGACCCTCGATCCACTCCAGGCCCGGGTGTGGCGGGCTGACCGTCCGTTATCAGCCTCGCCTGTTCCCCTTGGGATCTCGATCGAACTGCCGGGCTCGACCGGAGAGCTGGTGTTTTCACCGCCGCGCACCGTTGAGGGGTCGACCTTTGCCGGCCGGGCGGAGATTCGGGCGGGAGTGACGGGAGCGCCGGCTTTTGCGGAAGTCACCTTTGCCTTTCAGCGGTCGTCGCGACCCGGCCAGTGGGAGATCATCGGCACGGATGACGCGCCGCCCTACCGCGTGTACTTTCGTCCACCGGCCGACCTTTCCCTTGACGAGCCGATTGCGCTGCTTGCCACCGTGGACGACGGCCGCGGCCGACGGAGCATGGCACGGCGCGACGGCGTGCGCCTGGCACAGGGTGCGTCGGTCCGGTTTGGGGTGACGGGGTCGATCGCTCCCCATTTTGGATCGATGCCCGGTGCCCGGCGAGGCGTGTCTGGCACGGCTGTCACCCTTGAGGCGGCGGTTGAGGGCACACCGCCGCTGGTGTATCAATGGAGAAAGGACGGAGTGGCGCTGGCCGGCGCGACCGGCGTCCGGCTGAGCATACCGGTCCTGCAGTCGGCCGATGCCGGGAGCTACGATGTGGTGGCAAGCAACCGCGCGGGTGCGACGCTCGGTCCGCCGGTCGAACTCCGGGTGATGCCCGCCGGCGAGGCGGATCGATTTGGACGCCTGGTCAACCTGGCGGTGCGGACCCAGGTGGGCGTGGGAGCCGAGCGGTTGATCACCGGTTTTGTCACGAGCCTCCCGGGCAAGGCGGTGGTCATCCGTGCGGTCGGGCCGACCCTCGGCGGGTTTGGGGTCGAGGGTGTGCTCGCCGATCCTCGACTTGAGCTCTTTCAGGGACAGACGCGTGTGGCAGGCAACGATGATTGGACGGCGGATCCGTCGCTCAGTCTCGGAGCCTTTGCCTTGCCGGTGGGAAGCAAGGATGCAGTGCTGGCCTCGACGCTGGATGGTGCCGGTTACACGGCGCAGGCCAGTGGTGCTGGGGAGACGACCGGGATTGCGTTGG
>JAXMHM010000042.1:0-75793 GCA_046346755.1 Opitutaceae bacterium
AATCCCAGATTGTCGACCGCATCGCCGCCCACCACTGCCTAATGGCCGTGGGGGATGACGCCCAGTGCATCTACTCGTGGCGCGGGGCGAACTTCGAGAACATCATGACGTTTCCGGACCGTCACCCGGGCACGGTTATTCATCGAATCGAGACCAACTACCGGTCGACACCCGAGATCCTCAATCTCGCCAACGGGGTGCTCCTCGCCCAGCCCAAGGGTCGCCACTTCGACAAGGAGCTTCGTGCCCATCGCGGTCATTCCCAGAAACCATTCCTGGTTCAAGCGATCGACGATCGGGAACAGGCAGAGTTCATCCTCAAGCGGCTTCGCGGACTGACCGAGGAGGAAGGCGTGTCCCTGAGCGACATCGCCGTGCTCTATCGCTCGCATTTTGTGGCCCTCGAAATCCAGCTCGCTCTCTCCCGGGCAGGCGTGCCCTATCAGATCACCAGCGGAGTAAAGTTCTTCGAACGGCAGCACGTGCGCGACCTCGTCGCGCTGATCCAGTTCGTCTTCAATCCACGCAACGAAGCCGCCTGGACCCGCATCGCCATCCTGCTCCCCAAGATCGGGGAAAAGGGCGCCCAGAAAATCTACGCCGCCGCTCTTGACCACGCTCGCCTGCTGCAGCGCGACTTCATCGATGCGCTCGGCACGGACGACGTGAAATCAAAGGTGTCCAAGGATGCGCGCGGGGACTGGGACAACTTCTGCGCCTCGCTGCGCCAGGTAAGGGAAGCCATGCGAGACGACAAGCCGGCCCGGGCCGTCGAGATGGCCATCGAAGGCTGGTACGGAGACTACCTGAAAGGCGCATTCGCCGACTACCACGAACGCCTGGACGAACTGCAGGCCCTCATCGGCTTCGCGCAACGGTTCAGCGAAATGGATGACCTGCTCGCCCAGATCGTCCTCCTGAATGGAGAGGCAAGCGAGCGCCAGGTGGAACCAACGGCCGACGCAGTGAGGCTCACGACCGTGCACCAGGCCAAGGGCCTCGAATACGCCGTGGTCTTTGTGATTGGACTGGCCGACGGCATGTTTCCCGGCCGGCGCAGCATCGAGGCAGGTGACGTGGAAGAGGAGCGTCGGTTGTTCTATGTGGCCGTCACGCGGGCGCGGGACGAACTGTACCTCTGCTTTCCAAAGGTCAACGCGCGCGGCGGGCCCGGGGGCATGATGAACTCTCCCAGTCGTTTTCTCCAGGAGCTGCCGAGCGACTTGTACGAACCCCTGAAGCTCAAGCGTCAGTGGGGCTGGTAGGGTCGGAGGGATGCCATCATCCCTGTATCCGACCCTCGACTCCCGTCAGGTGGCGCGCCAGGACGGGCGCGCCGGTTAGGTCAATTCAACGAGGCTTCCAGTTCGCGGGACTCTGCGGTTTCCCGCTTGCTCTGCCAAATGGCCCAGCCGATCGCCACGACACAGAGCAGCGACACGACCACCCCCACCACGCGGCCGCCCACCGCGGTCGGAGATACGACATTGTACTTAACCACCAATCCCAGCGTGATCAGGCTCACCATGTTCATCACCTTGATGAGCGGATTGACGGCCGGTCCGGCGGTATCCTTGAGGGGATCGCCCACCGTATCCCCAGTGACGGCGGCCTTGTGGGACTCGGAGCCCTTGCCGCCATAGTTGCCGTCCTCGATGAACTTCTTGGCATTGTCCCACGCACCGCCCGCGTTGGCCATGAACACCGCCAGCAGCTGTCCGGTGAGAATCATGCCGGCAAGAAATCCGCCCAAGGCTTGGGTCCCAAGGAGAAATCCGACGAGGATCGGCGTAAGGATCGCGAGGAAACCCGGTCCCACTAGCTCCTTTTGCGCAGTCGCGGTGCAAATCGCCACCACCCGACCGTAGTCGGGCTTCTTGCGCCCGGCCCAGATATCCGCATCGCGGAACTGCACCCGGCACTCCTTGACGATGAGAAAGGCGGCGCGACCCACGGCGCGGATCAACATCGAGCTGAACAGGAATGGCACGGCACCACCGATGAGAAATCCGATGAACACCATCGGATGCGCCACCGTCAGTCGTCCAGCCTCGGCCAGGTACTGCTCCGTGGTCATCAGGGAAATCTTGTCTTCGCTGCCGACGGCAATCACCGCAATGAACGATGCGAACAGCGAGAGTGCCGCGATGACCGCCGACCCGATGGCAATTCCCTTGGTCTCCGCCTTGGTCGTATTGCCCACCGCATCAAGGTCCGCGAGAATCTGGCGTGCGCGACGATAGGAACCCTTCTCCTTGCGCTCCATTTCCTCTGCATCGTAACCCATTTCTCCGATGCCGTTGGCATTGTCCGCCACCGGACCAAAGACATCCATGGAGATCGTGTTTCCCGTGAGTGTCAGCATGCCAATGCCGGTCATCGCGACACCGTAGGCGACAAACAGCGGCGGCGTCCCAATGTAGCAAAGGTAGGAGAGCAGGATGGAACCTGCGATCACCAGCACGGTGGCGACCGTGCTTTCATAACCCACGGCAAATCCCTGAATGATGTTGGTCGCGTGCCCGGTCTGACAGCTTTTCGCCAGGCTCTTCACCGGTGCGTAGGCGGTGTGCGTGAAGTAACTTGTCACCTTGTTCAGCGCGATGGCCAGGACCACACCGATGAAACAGGTGAGCACCGGCCGCAAATCGGTATCAGCAAATCCAAACGTGGCCCAGATCGGCAGCTGCTGCGGATCACCTCCCGGGAATCCGGACTTGGCAATCGGATTCATCGCCAGATAGGCGGCGTCGAACTTGAGATAAAAAGCCCCCAGCACAAAGAAGCCCAGCACCGAAATACATGAGCCGATCCAGAATCCATTGTGCACCGACTTGAGCGCCGAGTCAGAGGTGTCCTTGGCACCCGCTTTCACGGTGTAGGTGGAGATGATCGAACCAAGGACACCGATACCGCGTACCAGGAGAGGAAAAATCACGCCCTTGTGGCCGAACGAGGCCAGGCCAAGAATCATCGCGGCGACAATGGTCACTTCATAGCTTTCGAAAATATCGGCCGCCATGCCGGCGCAATCGCCCACATTGTCACCCACATTGTCGGCAATCGTGGCCGCGTTGCGGGGGTCATCCTCAGGAATGTTCTTTTCAATCTTTCCGACCAGGTCCGCGCCCACATCGGCGGCCTTCGTGTAGATGCCGCCGCCTACCCGCATGAACAACGCCAGCAAAGTGCCGCCAAATCCAAAACCGAGCAGCGCCTCGTAGGCCTGTTCACCGTAAGCGATGAAGATGAGGGTGCCGCCCAGGAGTCCGAGGCCATCCGTCAGCATGCCGGTGATCGTCCCGGTTCGATAGCCCAGCTGCATCGCCTCTCCGTAGGAACGCATGGCCGCCGCCGCCACTCGAAGATTGCCCGTCGTCGCAAGACGCATGCCGACGAAACCCACGGTCCAGCTGAAGAGCGAACCCGCAAGAAAGGCGCCCGCACGTCCCAGTTTGAAGGCCATCTCGTCATTCTGCGTCGTGAGAAACAGGACGATGGTGATGATGACGATCAACGGCCCGATGCGACGAAACTGCGCGCCCAAGTAGGCGTTGGCGCCTTCACGAACCGCCGCCGCGATTTCCTGCATGCGCACGGTGCCGCGGTCGGCCGCCTTGACCTGCTTGACCAGCAGCAGCGCATAGAGCAGTCCGGCCAACGCAATCGCGAGGACCGTGAGCAGGGCGTAGATCTCGAGCTGGCTGTAGCGAGGATCCGTAAAGAGGCTGAAGTAGCGAAATCCATGCTCTCCATGGCCCCCCGGCGGGCCCGCGTCGGCGGATTGCCCTCGCAACGAGCCCATCAAGGCCGCGAGCGGAAAGCAAACCGCCAGCGCGCAGAGGTAGACGCTGGTCAAGCGCCGCTTGGGATTTCGGAACAGAGAGTTGAGGGTGGCACGCATGGAAGGAAAGGGACAGCACTGCTCGCGAAATCACTCCGACACCTGGGCCGAACGCCACCAATGGACGTGGACGGTCTCCAATTGCTCCTGTGAGGGCATCGGGAAACAGCGGAGCCCGCCTCCGGACGTCGCCACATAGAAACCGCCCTCAATGGTCCGGAACAACACCTGCTGCTGAAGCGTACGGATCACGGTCTTGGTCGGTTTGCCCCGCTTCGTCCGCAGTTCACGCAGGCAGTCACGCAAGTGATCCAGATGCGGATACGGCAGATTGGCCACGCCGGAAGCCTCCGGATCGTCAGCCAGACGCTCCAGCTTCAACTCGGAAAACACCAGCGCCGGAAGCGACACCGGCAGCCGGGTGTCGGTGATCTGCGCTGCGAATTCTCGGGGATCCAGTTCACTCACCACGCGGGGAGTGACCGGGCAATACTCCTGGTAGAGGTGAAAGCGGGGACCGACCCGGGCCGGATATTCGCCGGGACTCAGCGAGAGCACCCGTCCGTCATGCGTGGCGAGGTGGAGGGACTCGATGGCGGCGAGAGGAGTCCGTTCCAGGACGCGGTAAATGCTGAGGTATAAGGACCGACGTGGCTTTGGCCCTGCCATGCGACCCAGGATCTCCGGGGTGATGATCGTCTGCGCATGGGCCTCACTCAATCGGAAGAACAGGGCCTGCCCGCGAGAACGCTGCTTTGCGCCTGTCGCCAGGTAGGCTCCGTACTCATCCGGGGCAAGTTGCGACGCGACCAGTGCTTCAGGCAACAGCGAGAGATAGAGATAGGTCTTCACAGCCGAATTTGCGCCGATACACGGGATACCGGCACGAACGTCGAGCATAGCCGCACCACGGGTCGGCGACTGCGCGCCCTTTGGCAAAAACTCGGCGGCTTTTGCGGAGACCGCACCCGCGCTCAAACTTGCCTCAAGGTCCGCTCCGGACGTGTGAGACTATCAGATACAGTCGTAGTCCGATCCCCGCGCAATGGCGCGGGCCTGGAACGAGACCGGCTAGTGCACCGCTGCGGCATGCACCTCTGCCGCGCGGAGCACCCGCAGAACATTGCCGCTCCAGAACTTCTTTATATCTTCCTCGCTATACCCTTCTGCGAGCAATCGTTCCGTGATCCGCGGCATGCCGGTCACATCCATGAGCCCCTCCACCCCGCCGCCCCCATCAAAGTCGCCGCTGAAGCCAACATGGTCGGGACCGGCAACCTTGAGCGCGT
This sequence comes from Opitutaceae bacterium, assembly GCA_046346755.1. Classification (GTDB taxonomy): domain Bacteria; phylum Verrucomicrobiota; class Verrucomicrobiia; order Opitutales; family Opitutaceae; genus UBA6669. The sequence goes on from JAXMHM010000042.1 coordinate 5,134, forward strand.
GCAGGACGTGGGACATAAACTGGTCAAAGGTTGCGCGCGGCGCGGGATTTGTCCGTTCAATTTCCCGGCGTGCGAGCAGATATCCCTCCCGCTTGCCGGTGGTGTCGAAGCCTCCCCATCCACCCTGGCGCGCCAGTAATTCCTTCAAGGCGTTGTTGCGGGCCGGATCCACGGGAAGGGGTGCGACATAGCTGCTGAAGGCGTTCATCTGGATCACGCCGCCCTTGGCGGCGAGCGCACGAAGCAGATCGTCGTCAATGTTCCGCTTGTGGTCATAAACAGCCTTGCACCCGGAGTGGGACAACACGATCGGCACCGCCGATGATTGAATCATCTGCCGGAGCGTTTCATCCGAGGCGTGGGAGGCGTCGAGCACAATGCCGAGGCGATTGCACTCCTCCACCAGCTTTCGACCCAGCGGGCTCAGGCCCTGCCATTCAGGCCCATTTGTGTCCGTGGCGGAGTCGGCCAGCTCATTGTTGGCCAGGTGCACCGGACCGAGCATGCGAACGCCCAGGGAATGAAAGAGGGTCAGCAGCGAAAGGTCCTTTCCCAGCGGATAACCGTTCTCAATCGAGAGATAGACCACCTGACGTCCACTCGCGACAATACGCTCCGCGTCGTCCGCTCGGGTCGCCAGCGCGAAAGTAGCGTGATTCCGCGCCACCATTTCCCGAATACGAATCGCGATCCCCAGCGCGGTGTCCCGCGCCTTGGCATGGCCCTCCGGAGTGCGGGGTCCCTGTCCGACATAGAGTGTCCAAAAACCACCGTCGACGCCTCCTTCAACCAGCCGCGGATAGTCCACCTGCGTGAAATCCTCCGCCCAGGTGTGGCGTTGCATCACGTCCCAGCCGGCGATCGTGAGGTTCACTGCCGTGTCGAAATGGGTGTCGAGCACGAGCGCCCGCCGATGCACCTGCAACCCGTCTTCAGCGGCCATTGCGAGACTAGGGAGAAACCACCAAATCAGGCACTGCGTCGGAATTCGCATGTCCGCCAGCTGACTGGAGATTACGCCATTCGACAACACTTCCCGACAGCATCGCCACACTCCAGTCTGGGCAACTCGGCCCATCCGGGTCATCCAGCAACACTATCCCCTTGTGGCCGCCCGGATTTGACGCTGTGAGTATCCTACTACCCATGTCTTCGTCCCCTATTGAAAACGTCATCATCGTCGGCACTGGTTGTGCCGGTCTGACCGCAGCCATCTACACGGCCCGGGCCAATCTCAACCCTCTGGTGCTGGAGGGGACCCTGCCCGGCGGCCAGTTGACGACCACGAGCGAGGTGGAGAATTTCCCGGGCTTCCCGGAGGGCGTGGACGGATTTCACCTGATGGACAGTCTTCGCAAACAAGCGACGAAGTTTGGTACGCGTTTCGAACAGGCCGCCGTCACCGCCGTCGACTTCACCTCCATGCCGCGTAAACTCATCTGCGGGGACCGCACGTTGCTGGCCAAAGCCGTCATCATTGCCACGGGAGCGTCCCCACGCATGACGGGTATTCCCGGTGAAAAGGAACTCTACGGCGGTAAAGGGGTGACGACCTGCGCCACCTGCGACGGCGCATTTTATCGGAAAATGGAGGTCGCGGTCATTGGTGGCGGCGACAGTGCGGCCGAAGAAGCACTCTTTCTCACCCGGTTCGCCAGCAAGGTCTACCTTGTCCATCGTCGCGATTCGCTTCGCGCCTCAAAAATCATGGCGGACCGCGCCACCTCCCACCCCAAGATCGAGCCGGTTTGGGACAGTGTACCGCAGGAGGTTCTCGGCGTGGCCACAGGCGCAGTGACGGGGCTCCGGGTAAAACACGTCAAGACAGGTCAGGATCGAGTTCTCCCCGTTAAAGGTATCTTCGTCGCTATTGGCCACGTGCCCAATACCGGCCCGTTTGCACCCCCGCTGGCGGTCGATGAAGGCGGCTACTTCAAACCTAGCGCCGGTTCTCAGGTCAGGAGCAGCATTCCAGGCGTCTACGTCGCCGGCGACTGCGCCGATCATGTTTATAGACAGGCAATTACGGCCGCTGGAATGGGTTGCCAGGCCGCGATTGAAGCGGAACGCTGGCTCGCCGAGCACGAAGGCTAAGGCTCTCCGGTTTCGCTCCCCACACATGAGGCGCAGGCGCCTCGGGTGTGGGGTTTTTTGTTACTATTTTCTTAGAATTATTCTAATTATCACTTGAAACTTAGAACCATTCTAATCTCTTTTGAACATTCATCCATGGTTCCCACCGCCCAAATGACCTCCGAAGCCCTGTCGCAGAAACTCGCCGACAGCGGTCTGCGCAACACCCCTCAGCGCGAGATCATCTACTCGATTTTGACCAAGAAGAGGGACCACCCGACCGCCGATGAAGTCTTCGCCCGGGTCAAAGCCGAGATGCCGACGATTTCCTTGGCCACGGTCTACAACTGCCTGGAGGCCTTGGTTCAGTGCAATCTGGTCCGGCAGGTCAACTTTGAGCGTGGTCCAACCCGCTACTGCCCAAATCTCCACCCGCACGCTCACTTTCACGACGAAACGACCGGCTCGACCTACGACATCGACCTGCCTCCCGGGCTGTTGGAGCAACTGAAGTCCCAGCTCCCGGTCGGCTACCAGGCTTCGGACGTCGAAATCACGTTCCGCGGTCACGCTGCGTCCTAAGTCCAGGCTCTATTCATTTCGTCCGCTCCCCTTTCCTGACCATGTCCTCCCTCGAAATTCGCGACCTGCATGTCGCCATCGACAGCAAAGAAATCGTCAAGGGCCTGTCCCTGACGATCAACTCCGGCGAAGTCCATGCCATCATGGGCCCGAACGGCACCGGCAAATCGACCTTGTCCAAGGCGATCGCCGGCCATCCGGACTACCGCATCACTCAGGGTGATGTACTGCTCGACGGCCGGTCGATCCTGGAGCTGGAGCCGGATGAACGCGCCCGCGCCGGCATTTTCCTCGCCTTTCAATATCCGTCCGAGATTCCGGGCGTTTCGATTGCCAACTTCCTCCGCGCCGCCGTTCAGGCCCGGATGGCCGAAGGCGAGGAGCTCGAAGCCACGGCCTACTACAAGCGGCTGTATCAGAAGATGGATATGCTGAAGATCGACCGCAAGTTCACCTCCCGCTCGGTCAACGATGGTTTCTCGGGCGGGGAAAAGAAACGGTGCGAGATCCTGCAAATGGCCATGCTCGAGCCCAAGTTCTCGCTCATGGACGAAACCGACTCGGGCCTGGACATCGATGCGCTCCGCATCGTCGCCGAAGGCGTCAACACCCTGCGCGGACCCGGCCTGGGCGTGCTGCTCATCACCCACTACCAGCGCCTGCTCAACTACATCATTCCCGACCAGGTGCATGTCATGTACGACGGCCGGATTGTGAAAACGGGCGACAAGTCACTCGCCCTCGAACTCGAAGCCCGCGGCTACGACTGGGTCAAGACCGAGCTCGCGCACGCCTGATTTCTTCCCACCCGCCTCACTCGTCGATTTCCACCGCCGTCGACGCCTCCTCTTTCCCTCAACTCCTTTCCGACATGAATCCTCCCACCGCACTCGATACCGAGACGTTCGACACCGCCGTCGAAAACCCGACCGTCGGCATCGATCAGGCCGTCGGCGACTTTACCTACGACGTCAAATACGCGTTCGACGCCGGCAGTGGATTGGGCGAAAACACCGTCCGGTACATCAGTAGCGTCAAAAAGGAGGCCAGCTGGTTGCTCGATTTCCGTCTGGCCGCGCTCAAGACGTTTTACGCGAAGCCGATGCCCACCCACTGGGCGACCAAGGATCTCGACAATATCAATTTCGACAAGATCCGTTACTACCTTTCCCAAGGGCAGACTCCCAAGCGCACGTGGGACGAGGTTCCCGATGACATCAAGCGTACGTTTGAGCGCCTGGGAATTCCGGAGCAGGAACGGAAGTTCCTGGCCGGGGTGGAAGCACAGTTCGACAGCGAAGCCGCCTATTCCAACATCAAGGAGATCGTCTCCAAGCAGGGAGTGATCTTCATGAACTCCACCGAGGCCCTGCGCGAACATCCCGAGATTTTCCGCAAGTGGTTCGGCAAAGTCATCCCGACGGGCGACAACAAGTTTTCCGCACTGAACAGCAGCGTCTTCTCCGGTGGGTCGTTCATCTACGTGCCCAAGGGCGTCAAGGTAGCGCAACCTCTGCAGGCCTATTTCCGGATCAACGCGGAAAACTTCGGCCAGTTCGAGCGCACGCTCATCATCGCCGACGAGGGCAGCGAAGTCACTTACATGGAGGGCTGCACCGCGCCAAAGTTCACCACCTCCACGCTTCACAGCGCCGTGGTGGAACTCGTGGCACTGAAGGGCGCGAAGATCCAGTACATCACCGTCCAGAACTGGGCCCCCAACGTCTACAACCTGGTCACCAAACGGGGCCTCGCCCACGAGGACGCTGAGATCAAGTGGATCGACTGCAACATCGGCAGTCGCCTGACCATGAAATACCCGGGCGTCGTGCTCAAGGGCCGGCGTGCCCGCGGCGAGGTCATCTCAATCGCACTGGCCAACAATGGTCAGCATCAGGACACCGGCGCCAAGATGATCCACGCCGCCGACGAAACCACGTCCACCATCATCTCCAAGTCGATCTCGGTCGGACAGGGACGGGCCACGTACCGCGGGCAGGTGCACATCCCGAAACATCTCAAGGGCTGCAAGAACAACACGGAGTGCGACGCCCTGCTGATCAACACGAACAGCCGCACCGACACGTATCCAGCGATCACGGTACGGGGAGACACCCACGCCGTCCAGCACGAGGCCAGCGTGTCCAAGGTCAACGAGGAGCAGATCTTCTACATGCAGCAGCGCGGGCTGACCGAGGGTCAGGCCATGAGTCTGGCCGTCAACGGATTTGTCAATGATCTGGTCCGCCAGTTTCCCATGGAGTACAGCGTCGAACTCAAGCGTCTGATCGATCTTGAAATGGAGGGATCCGTCGGTTGACGCCGCTCCGGCGTCGCCACGTTCTCCCTGGTCGTCAGACACCCAGTCTATTTCAGCGTCACTCATGTCATCCCTCCTTTCTTCGTCTTCTGTCGGACTCTTCACCGAACAGGCGTTTCTCTCCCATCTCGCCTCCCAGCCCGCATCGGCACCTGCATGGTGGATTGAACGCAAACGTTCGGCCTTCGCCCGGTTCAGCGAGCTGGACATGCCTTCCCGCACCGACGAGGGCTGGCGTTTCAGCTCCCGGGAAACGCTGACTTTGGAAGGCTTTGATGCCTCCAGCACTCCGCCTTCGGACCAGGCGGCGGCATCCATCGACCTGGGCGAAGTTGCCGCCTCGTTGACCTTTCTCGATGGCGTGCTCACCGCCCGGACCGCGGTGTCCGCGGACCTCTCGTCCAAAGGCGTCGTGGTCGGCACGCTGCGTGAAGCGCTGGCCCACCACGCGGTCTTGTTGCGTGAACACTTCATGGCCCAACCGCAAAAGCTCGGCTCTGAGAAGTTCGCCGCGCTCCACACCGCGTTCGTCAGCGACGGTGCGTTCATCTTCGTGCCCAAGGGGGTTGAATTGCCGGCGCCCATCGTCGTGACGCATGGCAGCCGCGGGGCCGGCACTCGGGTGTTTCCCCACACCTTGGTGGTGCTGGAGGAGCAGGCCAAGGCCACGGTCATCGATCTCTTTCTGTCTCCGGACCGGGGTGCAGCTCCCCCCAATCCCGGTCATCCCGCCGCATTTGCGTGTGGAGCCAACGACCTCTACGCCGGACATGGCTCCCAGCTGGTCTATGCGGCCGCTCAGCTGTGGTCGCACGACACCCTTTCCTTTCAACTCAACTCCACCGTGGTGCGACGTGATGCCCGCGTGCAGTCCCTCAATCTCCACCTCGGCGGACAGCAGGCACGGCACGAATCGCTCTCCCAGTTGCAGGCTCCGGGTGCCTTTTCGGAGATGCTCGCCGTGACCATCGCCTCCGGTGACCAGGAATTCGATCAACGGACCCTCCAAATCCACCAAGCCCCCAATACGAAGAGCGACCTGCTGTACAAGAACGCCCTGCTCGATACCGCCCGCACCATCTTTTCGGGTCTGATCGTGGTGGATCCGGATGCGCAGAAGACAGACGCTTACCAGAGCAACCGCAACCTGATGCTGTCCGACACGGCGGAAGCCAGCAGTCTTCCAGGGTTGGAGATCCAGGCCAACGATGTCCGCTGCACCCACGGCGCCACCAGCAGCCGCATCGATCCCGAACAGATGTTCTACCTTGAGTCGCGCGGCATCTCTCCGACCAAGGCCCGCGAACTGCTCGTGTTTGGATTCTTCGAGGAAGTGCTGAACCGGCTCGAAAACGACAGCCTGCACGGCTTGCTGCGGTCCTTTCTCCAGACGCACTTTCACTGATCGCACCGTCCCAGCCGCGCACCCTTCTCGACTCTCGTCCCGATATCTTTCACACCATGAATCGCGAACGCACGCTCTCACGCGACGTCACCGCCACCCAAATACCCAGCGGTGACAAGCAGACGCTGACCGCCGGCAGCCGCCTTTTCATCCATCAGACCCTGGGCGGCAGCTACACGGTCCAGACGGACTTCGGGCTCTTCCGCATCGACGGCCGCGACGGCGATTCGATCGGGGAACAGGTCACGGAATCAACCGTGTCGGTGGCCACCCTGGCGGATGGCGCGCCCGATCCCGTGGCCGTATGGGACCAGCTAAAGAAGGTCTACGACCCCGAAATCCCGGTGAATATCGTGGACCTCGGTCTCGTCTATTCGATGGATATCGAACGCAGCGAGGGAGCCGAACCCAGCTACACCGTACATGTCGCCATGACCCTCACCGCCCCTGGCTGCGGCATGGGCCCGGCCATTGCGGAGGACGCTCGGTCCAAGATCGTGCTGGTTCCCGGGGTAAGCACGGCTGATGTCAGAATCACGTGGGATCCACCGTGGAACCAGTCCATGATCAGTGAAGAGGGCAAAATGAAGCTGGGTCTGATTTAGTTGCGGGGATTGGGCACGATCCCAGGTGTGCCCGATCCGTCCGTTCCACCCGGTCCTACGCACGCGATCGGTTTCCGTGGAGACGTGCACGGGGGGAACCTGTGTTCAGCCCTCGCCCAAACCGAAGACGGGGCGATCGCCAGGTCGACCCAGTGCGTCCGATTCAATGCATCCTCCTTGCAGGTATTCATGGAGGGGCTCGGTCCGCAACTCGCTCGGGGCCCGACGCCTCGGCATTGCCCCGATCCTGTCCTTTCCGAACCGAACCCGGGGCCGCAGCGGTTTCAGCTCGCCCTCACTCCAGACTTGGTCTCCTCCCGGTTTACAGTGTTGAGTGGGGGAAGCGCACAACCGAGTCGACACCTCGATTGCGCTCTTCCGACTCTCATTTTCACGCGTGAATCTTCTTTTCGTAAACTACGGTGACTTCACCTCAAACAGCGTCAACCACCTGTCGGGCTTCACTCGCGCCCTGACCGCTGCTGGCCACCGCTGCATCATCGCGGTCCCCGACAATCTGGACAGCCTGTCCGCAGTGCCTGACCCGCATTTTCGGGCGGCGACCTACGCCGAGCTGCTCGCCACGCCTGCCCTGTTTGCCGATGGGCGTCCGGCGGACTTGATCCACGCGTGGACACCTCGCGAAGGGGTCCGCCAGTTTGTCGTGGATTACAAGCGCCTCGCACCTTCGCGTCTGGTGGTCCACCTCGAGGACAACGAAGAACATCTCGTGGAGTCGTACATGGGTCAGCCCTTGGCAATTCTGCGCGACGCGTTGGAGAGGGACTTCCCCAGACCCTTGGTCAACGCACTGCCGCACCCGGTCCGGCAGCACACCCTGTTGCGGCTCGCCGACGGCGTGAGCGTCATCATTGACACGCTTCGCTCCTTCGTCCCTCCCGGCATCCCTATCCTCAGCCTACCACCCGGCGTCGATTTCGATCTCTACCAACCCCAGGAGGCGCCGGCCGATCTGCGCGATCAACTCGGACTGCAGGACGACGAACGCGTCATCGTCTTCACCGGCAGCAGCACGTTTGCCAATGAATCGGAAATCCGGGACCTCTACCTTGCGGTCCACCTGCTGAATGCACGGGGATGCCCCACCCGCCTGATTCGCACCGGATTCAACTCGCCGACGTTCGCCACCTCCCTGCCAGAAGATTGGAAGCGATGGACGCTCGACCTCGGGTTCATCGACAAGGGTCGCCTTCCCGGCCTGCTCGCACTCGCCGATGTTCTGGTGCAACCCGGTCACCCCGGACCGTTCAACGACTATCGTCTTCCATCCAAGTTGCCGGAGTTTCTCGCCAGCGGACGACCCGTGGTGACCGTGGCGAGCAATCTTGGTCTGCAGCTGACCGACGGGGTCAACGCCCGGGTCCTGGCCGACGCGACTCCGGAAGCGATCGCTGACGCCTGCCTGGGGCTGTTCACCGATCCGGACACCGCCCGTCGCCTGGGTGCGGGCGGCGCGGCTTTTGCACGGGCGGCATTCGATCTGAACCAAATCTCGTCCCGGTTGATCGCATTCTACTCGGACCTGGTCGCGCGCCCCCAGTCGGCGGTCTGGCTGGGATTCAAGCACGGAAGCGACACCGCCCTGCTGGCCCGCCGATTGCACCAGCAGCTCGCCTCCGTGTCCGCGCCCATCAGTGCCACCTGGAGTGACATGGTGGGTGCCGCCGACGATCTGGCACGCCTGTGCCGTGACCTCGAGTTTGAGTTGGCGAATCTGGATACACGCTTTGCGCATGCACGTGCCCACCTCGAGGCCGACCGCGATGAGTGGAAACGAGTCTGGGGCTTGACCGACCAGCACGCCAAAAACATTGAAGCGACCTGCCGCGCCACCCAAAACCACGCCCACAACCTGGAAGCCGTGTTGCGCGGACTCGAAAAGGACCTCGCGCGTGTGGAGACGGCGCGAACCCACGCGGAGACGCAACTTCGCGCCGCCCGCCAGCAGGCGGCCGCCTTTGAAGCCGAACTCCTGCGCACCGAAGCCGCCTTCACTGCCGAACTCCAGCGCGCTGAAGCCACGCTCGCCACGACCGAGGCCCGTTTCAACGAGAGTCTGGCAGCCTTCTCCGCGCTCCGACTCCAGTATGAAAATCTGGAAAACCAGCTGACCGCAGCGCGCGCCCTCCACGCCCAATCCGAAGCCCGACTGGTGGCGTCGCAACAGCAGGTCGCAGCCTACGTCGACAGCCTGGCCCAAAGTCAGTACCTGCTCGCTTCCACTCGCGCCCGCGCCCTCGCCCATGGCGAGAACGCACGGCAGGAAATGGACAAACTGCGCGAACAGATGAAGGATGCCTTGAGGCAGCGCGACGAGACCATCGCCCAGCGTGATCGCAAGATCCAGACGATGCAGACGTCCTTCTCCTGGCAGGCTACCTCGCCTCTCCGAGCCCTCCGTCGGTGGTTGATCGACCCTTTCCGGAGTACGGGCAAGTCACCGGTTCCCCTTCGGATTACTGAGGCCACTCTGCCCGAATCACGCCTCTCCTTCCGTCCCGACGACTTTGTCGACCCGATCCGCTCGTTCACGTTCAGCGTCGACTACCCGCAACTCTGGAGCTTCGGCATCAACAAGGTCGTGGTTCGCGGCTGGTGCCTCACTCGCGAGGCTTCCGTGCTCAAGAAAGTCCGTGCTCGCATTGCCCAGCGCATTTATCCGGGAGTCTACGGACTCAAGCGCATGGACGTCCTGGCGGCTCTCCGCGACACACCCCAGGCTGAGTACAGTGGTTTCAAGATCGATGTGTTGCTCGAGGAAACGGACGAAGAGATCTTCCTCGAAGTTTGCGACAGCCACGGGGTCTGGCATCGGTTTTTCCAGTCCCCACTGAAGGTTGGCCCCCAGCACGGCCTTCCGGAACTCACGAGCTACGAGCGGTGGGCTTCCACCTACGATCAGCACACACCCGAGTCCCTTGCCGCCCTCCGCCTCCATGTCACTTCGTTCGCCCAGCGCCCGTTGATTTCGGTGATCATGCCGGTGTATCACCGTGATGCCGGTGATGAAAAGTGGCTGCTCAAAGCCATCGCCTCCGTCAGGTCGCAAGTCTATCCCTATTGGGAGCTCTGCATCGCCGACGATGCCTCTCCGGCCCCCCACGTGCGGCCGCTGCTGGAACGGCTGGCGCGCGAGGATGAACGGATCAAGCCGGTCTTCCGGGAAAAGAATGGCCACATTTCCCACGCTTCCAACTCCGCATTGGAGAAAGCCAAGGGTGAGTTCGTCGCCCTCCTCGATCACGACGACGAACTGGCGCCCCACGCGCTCTATGAGGTGGTCGCCTTGCTCAATGCCCAACCCGACACGGATCTTGTGTACACGGACGAGGACAAAATTGACGAGGAGGGTCGGCGTCACGAGCCCTACTTCAAACCTGACTTCCTCCCCGATCTCTTCACCAGCCAGAACTACCTTTCGCACCTGTCAGTTTATCGCACCCGCCTGATTCGTGAAGCCGGTGGCTTTCGTCCCGGGTACGAGGGCAGCCAGGACTGGGACCTTGCGCTTCGCGTCAGCGAACGGTCGTCAGCGGCCCGCATTCGCCACATCCCCAAGGTGCTCTACCACTGGCGCGCCATTCCAGGCTCCACCGCGTTGCTGCTCAGCGAAAAGAACTACCCGGTTGAAGCCGCGCGTCGCGCCCTGTCCGACCACTTTCGTCGAGTGGGTGAAGCGGTCGAACTCCTCGCGGTCCCGGGCGACCACTGGCGGGTCAAGCGACCCATCCCATCCCCCGCCCCCCTGGTTTCCCTTGTCATCCCCTCGAGGAATGGCCTGAAGCTCCTCTCCCGCTGCGTCGACACGCTGCTCTCGAAGACCACGTATCCGAACTTCGAACTCATCATCGTCGACAACGGTTCGGACGACCCGGCGACCCTCGACTATTTCCGGCAGATTGAATCGGCGCGGGTGGCTGTCCTGCGCTACGACGCTCCATTCAATTACTCAGCGATCAACAATCACGGGGTGAGACATGCCCGGGGTGAGATCATCGGATTGCTGAACAACGACCTTGAGATCATCCACGGTGACTGGCTGGACGAAATGGTCAGCCATGCCGTGCGGCCGGACATCGGCTGCGTGGGCGCAATGCTGTACTACCCCAACGAGACCGTGCAGCACGCGGGTGTGATCGTCGGCCTCGGGGGGGTGGCCGGCCATATTTTCCGCGACTTTCCCCGCGGCACGGAAGGCAAGAGCAACCGGGCGCGACTGGTCCAGAACTACAGCGCCGTCACCGCCGCCTGCCTCCTGGTGCGTCGCTCGACCTTCGAGCAGGTCGGTGGACTCGATGAAACGCTAGCCGTGGCCTTCAATGACATCGATTTCTGCCTGAAGGTGCGGGCCGCGGGATTCCGGAACCTCTGGACGCCTTTCGCCGAGTGCTACCACCATGAAAGCGCCTCCCGCGGCGCGGAAGACAATCCGGAAAAGCACGAACGCTTCCGCCGCGAGGTCGAAGTCATGCTCGCCCGCTGGAAGGACGTCATAGCGCACGATCCGGCCTACAATCCGAACCTCACCCTCGAACTGACCGACTACACCCTTTCCGCCCCGCCCCGCCCGTGGGCTCCGTAGGGATCGGGCCGTCAGGATCGCGCGACATCTGCTAGTTCCGGGTCAACGCCAGCCTGACTCCCAGGGCCAGCAGCACCACGCCCATGGTGCGGTCAAACCAATGCCCGAAGCGGATGAAGGCACGACGGACCCGCGCTTGGGTAAAAAAGAGGGAGACCGCCGTGAACCAGGCGGCGGTCGTCACCGCCATCCAAATGCCGTATCCAGTCAGGACCCACTTAGGGGTGGCAGGGCTCACCACCACCGAGAACACGGAAATGAAGAACAGGGTCGCCTTGATGTTGGTGGCATTGGTGATGAAGCCGGAGACAAATGCAGTCCGACGTGACAGCGGGGCTGGCTCGCCCTCGGCACGATCAAGGCCGTCGCCCGTCCTCGGGGGGGCACGCAATGCCTGCAGTCCAATCCACATGAGGTAGAGGGCTCCCATCCACTTCATGATCGTGAACGCCAGAAGCGAGCTCTTCACCAATAGCCCGAGTCCAAGCAGCGAGTAGGTGACGTGGACCAAAATCCCGGTCCCAATTCCCAGGCTGGTGGCCAGAGCGGCGGCCCGGCCGTGCACAATGCTCTGACGCAACACGAGCGCAAAGTCCGGCCCCGGACTGGCCACGGCGAGGAGGTGAAGGCCCGCGAGCGTGAGGAACTCCGAGAGGTAGCCGTCCATGGGGGGTGGACTCGGCGGGCGGGCGCGACTCGAAGGTTACAAGCGCCGTTCCTTGACCGCCGGATCGGCCATCAGCGCATCGATACCCTTCTGGGCGTTAAACTCGCGCAGTCGCGCATGATCGGGGTGCTTGCGCACGGCCTTCTCAAGGACGCCACGCGCGTCCTTCTCCCGGTCGAGTACAACGAGGAGGTAAAGTTGAGCGATGATCTCTTCGGGGTCGCTCGTCTTGTCGTAGCGGTCCTCGTGAATTGCGAGCGCACGCTTGTAGGCCGACTTTGCATCGGACGTCTTGCCGAGTTTCTTGTTCAGGGTTCCCAGGGTGAACCACCAGTCGGGAATATCGTCCCGCAGCTTCACCGCTTTCGCCAGTGACTCCGCGGCACGGGCGTAGTCCTTGATCTGCACCGCAAAAGCCGCGTCACTCGCATGGTTCTCCGCTTCGGCCGCAACAAGTTTGGAAACCGCTTTAGGTTCACCGGGTTCCGATTTTGTCCCCGTGGATTTCTTGCCACAACCGGTCCATGCAAGGGGAAGGAAAACCAAGCAGCACACGGTGCAGAGAGCGCGACCGCGATTCACGATGAAACGGTTCATGGGCGAAGCAGGAAGGTTCTGGAAGCGACCAAACCACCACGTTAGGGCTCCTTCGCCCGCGATGAAACCCAAAAAAGGCCGAACCTCCTGCAATGCCAGGACGGTGAATCGGGCGGCCAGCCGTCACCGCCCCGCGCCGCTACAAATCGAGCGGAACGGTAGCAATCGCTTCCTCGAGAGTTGTGACCCCTTCTTTGACCTTGAGCAGTGAGTCCTGATGCAGGGTTTTCATACCTCCCCGCATCGCGATCTTCTTCAACTCGGTGGATTCCATCCCCTTATTGATACCATCGATCAGTTCCTCGTTGGTAATCATCAGCTCGTGGATGCCCACGCGACCTTTGTAACCTGAATTTCCGCACTTCGGACAGCCTCGCTGATTCGCTTTGTAAATGGGTCCGCTCCAACCAATCGCCTTCTCAAGGATCTCCTTTTCCCGACCCAGGGGTTCAGCGTGGTAGCGGCAGCTCTTGCAGACACGTCGCATCAGCCGCTGGGCGCACACACAAAGTAGTGACGACGAAATCATGAAGGGCTCAACCCCCATGTCGGTCAAACGGGCCACCGTCGATGGCGCGTCGTTGGTGTGAAGGGTCGAAATCAACAAGTGTCCCGTGAGCGCCGCTTCCACGGCAATATTGGCGGTTTCCTTGTCGCGAATTTCGCCCACCAGAATGATATCCGGATCCTGGCGCAGGAACGAACGCAGAGCCGCCGCAAAGGTCAGCCCGATCTGGCGGTGCATCTGCATTTGGTTGATGCCATTCAGCGTGTATTCGATGGGATCCTCGGCCGTGCGGATCACGAGTTCAGGGGAGTTGATCTCATTCAGCGCCGAGTAAAGCGTCATCGACTTTCCGGAGCCGGTCGGTCCGCAATGCAGAATCATGCCATACGGCTGGCGGATGACGTCGCGATAGCGGGCCAGATTCTCCTCCGAGAATCCGAGGGCGGTCAGCGGAAGCGTCGACTTCTGTTTGTCGAGAATACGCATCACCATGCCTTCGCCGTGATTCAGCGGCGCGGTGGACACGCGGAGATCGATGTCGATTCCCTTCTTGGTGTATTGCTTGAAGACGATACGTCCATCCTGCGGCAGCCGTCGCTCGGCAATGTCGAGGTTGCACATGATCTTGAGGCGGGCGACGAGCGCCGGTCCCACCTTCGCCGGCAACCGGAGTTTCTCTGCGCAGACGCCGTCGATCCGGTACCGCACCACTATTTCCTTTTCCTGGGGCTCGATGTGGATGTCCGAAGTGCCCGAGTAATAGGCATCCTCGATGATTCGGTTGCCGAGCTGGATGATGGGCCCGGACTCCTCGGTGACATCCTCGTCCACCTCTTCGCCCTTTTTCCCGAATTCGGCGCCGATTTGTTGGACAACCTGGTCAAAATCCGTGCGGTCGCTGCTCTTGGCGAATTTGTCACGGATGTCCTTCTCCCGACCCAAGAGCCGCACCACGCGCTTGCCGGTCATCTCCTGGATCTTGGCCGGAACCGTGACCTCAAAGGGGTTGGCAAAGGCCACGAGCAGGAACTCTCCCACCTGACCCACAGGTAGAAGTACGTTCTCCTGACAGAACTCCTGGGGTACCCGCTCAAATGTGGTCGGGCTGATGCGGTACCTGGAAACGTTGTAGGGTGCCAGGCCCAGAGCCTGGGCGCGGGCCACCAGTAACTGGAAAGGGGTGATGCCGTGGCTGTCCTGGAGGAGCTTGTCCAGCGCCTCGCCGCTCAACTCGTCGGGATGACTCGCCAAAGCCTGCCGCTGTTCAGCGGTCAAACGGCCATATTCTTCCAGTTTGGCGACGACTTGGGATTGGACTTTTCCGAGAGGCATGTGGTTTCACGCCCCACCGGATTGCCTACCATCAGGTTTTGGGCGTGCCGGGCGAGGCGGCCCGGTCCGTTTCCATTTTTTCCAGATAGTCAGCAATCATCTCGAGGGTGGTTGCGTACCAGATGATCGGCGCATTGAGCACTTTCTCCCAATGCTTTCGCACGGCAGAACTCAAATAATACGCGGTCGCCACCGAATAGAAGTCATCCTCGCGATCGAAGGGAACCGTCCAAGTCGCCCAACAAACTCCTATATCCACCGATTTACGAAGATCTTCTGAAACCTCATAATTTCGCAAATCAATCAACCCGACGGGGTCGTGCTCGGTCACAAAGGCCAGCACGTCGTCCTCCTGGATCACCTTCATGTGATTGCTCAGCACGCCGAGCAACGTGCTTTGGCGAACGTTTTGCGTTGCAATGATCTCAAAAAGCTTCTCGTTTGCTTTTTCTAAATCCTCCACCTTAACGAGGTTGTTCTCCACCAGCGCCGCGCCAAGCAGACGATTGGCGCGCATCAGGAGGGCCCGGTTCTCAGGAGACATGGGGGTCATGGAAGGCAGGAGGGACGCCGAAGCGTCTAGGAAGCCGCCGGAGCTTTGGCTTTCTTGGTCGCGGTCGAGCGCCCGCGCACGCGCTTTCTCAGTTCAAGTTTGAGTTTCTCCAGACCCTTTCCGTCGAGGCAGGAGATGGGGACAATGTCCACCTTGTGGCGGCGCTTGAACTTGGTCAGGTGCGCGGCGGCCTCCGGGAGGTCCATCTTGTTGGCCACCACAATTCGGGGCTTTTTCAACAGTGCCGGATCATAGAGCTTCAACTCCTTGAGCAGCACAGTGTAGTCGTCGCGGGGATCGCGTCCGTCGACTCCAGCCATATCCACGAGGAACATGAGCAAGGCGCAGCGCTCGATGTGGCGCAAAAACCGGTGTCCCAAGCCGCGATTCTCACTCGCACCCTCAATCAATCCTGGGACGTCCGCCAGCAAAAGCCGGTCGAAGTTCATGGGATCCGGGTACTCGATCACGCCGATCTGCGGATGAAGGGTGGTGAACGGATAAGCTGCCGTCTTGGGCCGGGCCTTGGTGATCGCGGTGGTGAGAGAGGACTTTCCTGCGTTGGGAAAACCCACCAAACCCACGTCGGCGATGCTCTTGAGTACCAAACGAAAGGAACCGAGTTCGCCGTCCTGGCCCGCGTTGGCGCGTTTGGGAGCCCGGTTCGTCGACGTCTTGAAGTGAGTATTGCCCCAGCCGCCATTGCCGCCCTTGCAGAGAACAATTTGCTGTCCGTCCTCAATGACCTCCGCGACCACCTTCTCGGTCGCCTCGTCAATCACCACGGTTCCCAGGGGCATGCGCAGAATCGCCGGTTTGCCTTCCCGACCGTGGCAATCTTTGCCCAAGCCGTGTTCACCTCGTTCGCCTTTCCAGTGCGGCTTGTACTTGTAGTCGACCAGGTTGTTCGTGTCGTCGTCGCCCAGCAATATAACGTCCCCTCCCTTGCCGCCATCTCCCCCATTGGGTCCGCCCCAGGGTTCGTATTTTTCGCGACGAAAGGACACGCAGCCGCGTCCACCATCACCCGCTTGAACTTTGATGACACATTCGTCGACAAACATGACCCTCAAAAGAGTGCAGAAAGCGTTGCGCTTGCCAAGGGGTATGCCTTCCGGAGTCCGCGAATCCACCTCGGTCTCAGGCTAGCACACCGCCGGCGGTGACTCTCGAGCGGTGCTACAAAGCGATCTTGATCCCCTTGCGGAGGTAGGTCGGCACGTCCAAATCCTGGCCTTCGAAGAGATTGCGATCTGTTTTGTCAAAGTACCCCCTGCTCTCTAATTCGTTGAATGCGAACTCATTCTGCTGGCCCTTCGGCGCCGCAAGATCGAGAGGCAGCAGGGGCTGGGTGGGTTTGGCCGGGGTCGACTTGTGGGTTTCGACCTGAGGAAGGGCGGCCCGGTTTTGGGCGGCGGGGGGTGAAGTAGGCAGTTCGTCGTTGCGCGGCGGCGACAAAACCTGGGCGACCCCTTTGTTCCGATTCGCGGGGGACGGGCGCCGGGGGCCCAGTCGTCCACCGAGGTCGCTGGTGCCCAGCACGCACACTTCGACGCGACTCTGCATGGTCTCGTCGATGACCGCTCCCATGATCACGTGGGAATCCCGACCGAATTGCTCGGTGACCGCCGTCATGATCTCGTTCACCTTGGGTAGCGTCAGATCCGGTCCGCCGGTAATGTTCACCAGTAAACGATCGGCCTTCCGCGAGAATTCCGGGGTCGCTAGCAGCGGACAGAGCTTGAGGCTGTCGATCGCCTCGGACACCGCCTGCTCGCCAGAGCCGGAGCCCAATCCAAAGAGCGTCTTTCCACTGCGACTGGCAAACGCCTGCCGCAAGGTGGCAAAGTCGAGGTTGATCAAGCCCGTGCGGTGGAGCATCGCCCAGATCGACTTCACCCCGCGTCCAATCCACTCATCCGCCCGCGCAAACGAATCGAGCACGGTCTCATTGTCAGCTGCTTCTTGGAGGAGCACGTCGTTGGGGAGGGGAATCACCGCATCGCACACTTTCCGCAGCGCCTGCAGTCCCTCTTCCGCCTGTCGCAGCCGGCGACCGCCCTCGAAGGCGAACGGCAGGGTGACAAAAGCGATCACCACGGCGCCGGACTCGCTCGCCACTTCCGCCAGGATGGGCGCAGCCCCGCTTCCGGTGCCACCGCCCATGCCCGCGAGCAGGAAAATCAAATCGCAGTCCTTCACCACGGCCTGAAGCTTCTCCCGATCGGCTTCCGCAGCCTCGCGACCGAGGTCCGGGTCCCCGCCAGCCCCCAATCCGCGGGTGACACTCATGCCAATCAGCAGCTTCTCCTGCACGGGCGAACTCGAAAGCGCTTGATGGTCGGTGTTGATCGCCGCCAGTTGGAGTCGCTCGAGATTCTCCATCTTGAGACGGTCCACCGCATTGGCCCCGGCTCCGCCCACGCCGATCAGCTTGATGGCGACGTTGCGGTCCGTCAGGATGCGATGCTCGAGGGGAAGTTCGTTCGGATTCATTCGGACAGGTGTCGTCAGACGGAAGCGAAGAGTTTTTTGAAGAGGCCGGGACTGCGGCGCGCCGCCGTCGGCACTTCCGGGCGGGCGCTGAGGCCGTAATGAAGGAGTCCCAGCACCGTCGAAAAGCTCGGATCACGCAGGTTCTCGCTCACCCAGGCCGGCGCTTCACTGATATGGGCGGGAATCCCGAAAACTTTGCCCGCCGCCTCAGCCATCCCGGGGAGCTTCGACGTACCCCCGGTCAGTACCACACCCGCTCCGGTTTTGTCCGCCTCAAACCCGGGCCCGAGCTTCTTCTTCACGACCTCCAGCAGCTCCCAAATGCGAGCCGAGGTAATCTGCTCGATCGTCTGTTTTGGAAATTGGCGGTCACCGATGGCGAAGTCTCCATTCAGCCAGACCTTTTCTTCCCGGCTCTTGGTCTGGAGGGTGGCCCGCCCAAACCGGAGCTTCAACTTGTCCGCCTGCCCTTCCGTCAACCGGAGCCCGAGCGCCAGATCGTTCGTGAGATGAGAGCCACCGACCGGGACCACACCCGCCAGATACGGCATGCCATCCCGATACAGCACGTAGTCCGTGGTGCCGGCCCCGATGTCCAATACGAGCACCCCATGCTGCCGTTCGTCCGGGGCAGTCACCACGGCGCCGGACGCCAAGCTGGCGAGGATGAGTTCGGACACCCGCACATTGAAGCCACGGATGACGTGAATGTTGTCGGCGATCCGATTTTCCTGCCCGTGCACCACAAAATAGCTCACCTGCAGCTCGCGACCTACTAGGCTGTCCGGGTCGGGCACCAGCCGCCCGTCGAGGCGAAAGGGCCGGCGCAAGCGCTGAACCACCATCCGTCCCTCGGGCAATTGTTTGGTCCGCGCGATATTGCACACGGCATCGATGTCGAAATCGCTGACCATGTTGTTGGCCGCGGAGACCTGGACCGAGGCATCGCTGGAAAATCCATCGAGATGGCCGCCGGTCTGAGCGAGGTACACCTCGTCGACCCGGATGCCCGCACTGCGCTCCGCCTCCAGCAGCGCGCTGTGGGCCGAGTCGCTGGCCGCCTTGAAATCAAAGACAGAGCCCTTGATCACCCCGCGGGACGCGCATTCTCCCATTCCGACAATGCTCAGGCTGCGATTGTTGGTCAGTTCCCCGATCAGCACACTGACTTTGGCGGTGCCGATTTCGACGGCTCCGATGTATTTGGTCCTAGAGATCACGTGACGTTTCCCGTGGTTGCGAAGGTTGAAAAGTGAAGAAGGGTCGAGTCGGGCGAGTCAGGGGACGGTCAGGAGCAGCCCGGCGCGCATCGTGAATTCCAGGTGTGACCGTCGACGCGGGAGGCAGGGCAACTCCCGGTAGCGGGGCAAAAACCACCGGCACCTGTTTCTTGCCGAAAGACAAATTGATCGACTGAACCGGCTTGGACTGAGTCTCCGCCAAGACGGCATCCAGCAGGGCAATCTGCGTGTAGAAATTGTCCCGCAGCCCAAAGGTAATCTCCGGAATGCTATCAGTCCGTATCACAATTTCACCGTAGGTGGAAAAGCGCTCCAGGGAGGCCACCCGCCACGTGCGATAAAGCAGCGGCACGTTGACCTGGGCGGTTTCGAACAAATCAGCCAGCGTTTCCATGCCCAGGACCGGGTTGAAACCACCCCCGCGCGCCGGGGTCAGGGTGATGCCGTCGAGCCACGGAAGACCGGACACCAAGGTCGGCTCAAAGTTGATTCCAACAAACACCACACCATCCCGCGCCACCAGGAGGTCCCTCGCCCCGCCGCTTCGCTCCTGCACACGAATGCGTCCCACCGGTGTGCGTTCTTGCAGCGTCACCACCAGCGTGTCGGGAAATTTCCGCGTCAGCACCGCGGTCCGAATCTGATGGTCCGCCAGCAACGCATCCTGAAGAACCTGAAGGTCCAGTTCCATGAGCGACACGCCCCGTGGCAACGCCAGGCGGTGCAGCACCCATGCTTCGTCGAGCACGCCATTGGTGGTCAGCTTCACCACTCGAACCGGCGCCGACTTGACCGGGGCGGCCAGGCGGGTCGGATTGTTCTGCCAGGTCTGCAGCAACTCCCAGGCGGCCCAAACCAGTGTCAGGGTGAGCAGCAGGCCCAGCCCCACCTTGACGAATCCCATGACCAGCCGCTTGCGACCTTCGCGCGACATCGAGCGCGGCGCGACTTCCTGGGGGATGTCACGCCACGAACGAGCGACGGTCAGATTCGAAGCAGGTCTGTTCATTGCGCCTAGGCTGAGCCCCTGCCTTGAAACCGCTGCAACGCAGGTGCAACCAACTCCCGCACCAGGGCCGTAAAATCAAATCCCGCGCAGCGAGCGCTCATCGGCAGCAAGCTGGTTTCTTTCATGCCCGGCAGCGTGTTGATTTCGAGCAAAAACAACTCGTTCTTCCCCGAGATCATGAAATCGATGCGAGCATAGTCGCGACAGCCGCAGGCCGCAAACGCCGCCTCGGCCGCGCGCTGCGCCTCGGCCGTGAGTTCCGGCGTCAAGGGTGCGGGTGCGAGGTAGCGCGTCAGGCCCTTCGTGTACTTCGAAGTATAGTCAAATACGCCCGAGTCAGGCACGACTTCCACTACACCCATCGCCTTGCCGTTGAGCAGTCCGACGGTGATCTCCCGTCCGCGAATCCGCTGCTCGGCGAGCCACTCACCTTCGTGGAGACGAGCCAAGGCCGCCTCGACTGCCGCAGGGTCGTCGCACATCGCCAGGCCCACACTGCTGCCAGAAGCACGCGGTTTCAGGACGAGGCTGGAGCCAAGCCTGCCCACCAGTTCAGCGACCGTGGGTTTGCTGGCGGCCGAAAAGACCATGCCCGGCGCGACCCTGACTCCGGCTGCCGCCACGGTTTGCTTCGTGCGTTCCTTGTCAAACGTCACCGCACTTGAAGCTGCATCACAACCCGCATACTGCACACCCGCCTGATCCAGGATTCGCTGCATGCCTCCGTCTTCACCGAAGATGCCGTGCAGGGTCGAAAACACCACGTCCCGACGCGGATCAAGTCCGGGCGGCAGGGCGTCGGACTGGACGTCCAGGAGTCGGGTCGGGTAGCTGCGCGCGAGCGCCACCGCGCTCGCTTTTCCGGAGCCCAGGGAGACTTCGCGTTCGGGAGAGGTGCCTCCACAGAGGACGACAATACTCGGAGAATTCATGGAAAATGGGGGGAATGGTGGGAGCGTCGGGTCAGCGACTCACGGGTTAGAGTTCATCCTTCCAATCGCGGCCGTAGAGCAACACCTCAGGTTCAAGCACGACTCCGGAACGTTCGCGCACGCGCTCGCGGACGCGGCGAACCAGCGCCACCACATCCGCGCTGCTCGCTCCACCTCGGTTAACGATGAAATTGGCGTGGACTGCGGAGACCTCGGCACCTCCGACCCGCTCACCCTTCAGTCCGGCCGCGTCAATCAGGCGTCCAGCGGAATCACCCGGCGGATTCTTGAACATGCACCCGGCACTGGGTTCGCGGGGCTGGGACTTGTGGCGCTTGTCGCGGTAGGCCTCAATCTGGCGTCGGATGCCAGGCTCGTCCGCCGGGACCGCGGCGGTGGGCTTGAGCACGGCCGCAAGTGCAATCGCGTGTTCCAACTCCGCACAATGCCGATAGTCCACGTGCATCTGTGCCTTGGCCAGAGTGAGGAACTCGCCCTCCCGGGTGACCAGTTCGACGTGCTCCACCACATCAAACATCCATCCGCCCATCGCACCGGCGTTCATGCGCAACGCACCGCCCACATTGCCAGGAATCCCCTCCAGAAACTCGAATCCCGCCAGGCCGGCTCTGCTCGCCAGCCCGCACAGGTTCTTCAAACGAAGTCCGGCTCCGACCCGGACTCGGCCGTCGGCCAGCAGGTCAAACGAATGCCAGCTGGCATGGTTGAGACTGACCACCACGCCGTCCACACCCGTGTCGGGTATCAACAGATTGGAGCCACGGCCCAGCATGATGAGCGGGACTTGCTCCTGACGGACCCGCCGCAGCACGACGCCCAGGTCCTCGCGATTCGCCGGCTCGCAGTACACCCTCGCCGGTCCACCCACCCGCAGGGTGGTTTTCGCCGCCAGCGATTCCTCGCGGACCACTTTCGTCGCCGATGACACGTCTTGCCGGATGGCCGCGGCCAGGACATCCCAACGCTGGGCGAGTCGTTTGCGCTGTTCCCGCTCGGACCGCCACTGGCGCGCTTCCCGTTCGATGTCGCCGGCTCCAACAAACGCGAGCAGGTCGTCCGGCAGCAAGTCGTTCTGCAAAGCCCGGTGAAAACCCGCCTTGTCGCCCGGAAAATAGACGACCGTGAGCGTAGGCGCATTGTGACGCAACTCGGCGTAGAGGTCAGCGCTGGTGCCACCCGCCTGCGGCGACTCTCCGGCCGCATAGACATCGAGCAGGTAGACGCGGTCTGCCACCGACAGCGCCGCGGCAAAGGAGGTCTTGAATTGGGCGGTGCGACTGAACCGGTGGGGCTGGAAGGCCACGACCAACCGGCCCCCGGGACCACGCTCCGGGTCACGGAGCGGCATACGCTGCCGGAGGCTGCCGAGGAGCGCGCGGATCTCGGCGGGGTGATGGGCGTAGTCTTCCAGCGCAACCAGACCGGGCTCATCGACCAGGATCGCCTGCCGGCGAAGCACTCCCGGGAAATCCGCAAGGGCGTCCGCAGGCACGCGGGCCCCCATCAACTCGGCCGCGGCCAGCGCTGCCGTGGCATTGGTCACATTGAAGGCGCCATGCGCACGCAGCGGCACCACGCGGCGCTCAAAGCGGCCGCCGAGCGACAGCCAGCTGCGCTCCGGGGTCGTGCGTTCCACCTCCGCCGTGTAGTCGCCCGTGGGTCCGAACCGAAGGGTCGCCGGGCCCGCCAGCACACGCTGCGAGGCCGCGCACGCATCACTGATCAACACCGATCCGGACGTGCGGGCAACCAGGGCACGGAACGCCGCCTCGCTGTCACCAGGCTCTCGATACCGGTCAGGGTGGTCCCAGTCCAGATTCACCACTACGGTCAGCGCAGGGTGGAACCGGTCGATGGTGCCATCGCTCTCGTCCACCTCCACCACGACCCACTCATTCGATCCGGTCCGCGCCGGAGCCAGGCGGGAATCCGCAAAAAGCCCGCCCAAAACATATCCCGCCGGAAAGCCGGACGCCCGCAAGGCAGTGATAAGGAGCGCCGTGGTGGTCGTCTTGCCATGCGAACCGCAGACCGCCACGAGTCGCAGATCGCGGGTCACCTCGGCCAGCACCTCTCCCCGCCTCATCGCCGGCAGGCCACGCTGACGTGCCGACTGGAGGGCGAGATGTGTGGCACGCACCGCGGAGGAATACACCACGAGTTCGCATCCAGCCGGCACCTCTCCCGGCGCGACCACCTCCACACCCGCTCGCTCGAGGTGGCGCAGCATCTCCGGATTGGACTGGTCGTCCTGGCCGGTGACCCGGTAACCGCTTTGCGCCAGATAGACAGCAAGCGGGCCCAGCCCCATGCCGCAGACCCCGACGCAATGCAGGGAGGTCACAGTCTGGCCAAAGAGTGTGGGTGGGGACGCGGGTCTCATGCCGATTCCGACAAAACGACGTTGGCATTCGGCGGAAGAGTCTTCCCCGCGTCCGCAATTGATTCGAGATCGCCGACCATGAAACCCAGCGCATCGGCCCGGTCCATGCGCCCGAGTCGCTCCCGATGTCCCGCGAGCCGCGAGGCATCCGCCAGCAGTTCCAGCACCGTTCGGGTCAGTTCGGAAATCTGCTCCTGACTCACCACCACCCCGCCGCCGTCACGCTCAAACGCCTCGGCGTTGGCCGCCTGGTGGTTGTCCGCCGCCTGCGGATACGGAATCAGCACCCCGGGCGTTCCCGTCCGGGCGAGCTCCGCCAGGGTGCCCGCACCCGCCCGTGAAACAACCAGGTCGGCCGCGGACAGGACCTGCGACATGCGATCCGAAAACGCAACAAACACGGCATTCACCCGCTCTCCGCTTCTCGAACGAAGCTGCAGGGTCTCGGGCGTGCCTTTGCCCAGCCCGGTCAGGCAGTAGACCTGAACCCCTTCCGCCGCCAGCAGCGGCATCTCGCGGCGGGCCCACTCATTAAGCACGGATGCACCCTGGCTGCCACCCAGTACCACGACCACCCGCGGCCCTGGTTCCAGTCCCAGCTCACGGCGCGCGCCTTCCGCCGGCTCGCGGCGAAACTCCCGGCGCACGGGCAGTCCCACCGCCCGCACCGCTCCGCCGGACACACTGGAAAGGGTCACTCCCGGGGGCAGGTAGACGCGGTGAGCGAATCGGCCGAGGAGCCGGATGGCACGGCCGGGCACACGATTGGCCTCATGCAACACCACCGGCACGCCGAGCAGGGCTCCGGCCGCAATGAACGCCGCGGACGTGAAGCCACCAAAGCCGACCACGGCGTCCGGCGCAAAGGAGCGCACCAGGGCGGCCCCGATCCAGAATCCACGGGCCTGCTCAACCACGAAACGCGCCAGCGCCACGGGATCGCGCGAGAGTCCCGACCCCGGGATGCGCACGAAGTCGAGATGCGGATACTTTTCGATCAGCCGGGAATCCACCTTCTTCCGGCTGATCAGCAGCCGGACCCGGTGACCGCGGTCCACCAGGGCCTCCGCGAGCGCGATCCCCGGGGCCAGGTGGCCGCCGGTGCCGCCGCAGGAGATGAGAAAACGGCTCACGCGCTGACCTCCTCCAGCCCGCGCGAGGACCGGGCCCACCCAGGCTTGCTCCAGGACCGGTGGGTGTTGACGAAGATGCCGACCATGATGCCCATGAGCAGCAGATTGGAAAGGCCCGCACTGATAAAGGGCAGGGACATCCCCTTGGTCGGAAAGATGCCGGTGACAACACCGAGGTTGATGATCGCCTGCAACGAGATCAGCATCAGGCACCCCGCCACCAGCAGGTACTGGAAAAGATTGGGCGCCCGTCGCAGGTGGACCAGGCCGGCGACGAACATGAGGGCGAAGACGGCAACCACACCAAGGGTGAACCAGAGTCCCAGTTCCTCACCCACCACCGCAAAGACAAAGTCCGTGTGCGCCTCGGGCAGAAAATTCATCTGCTGGCGGCCCTGGCCGAGTCCGGCGCCCTCGACTCCGCCCGCCGCGAAGGCCGCGAGGGATTGATAGAGTTGATACGTACCGTTCTGCTTGTTGCCTTCCACGTCGAGAAATGCGGTGAACCGCCGCAGACGGTTCGGGTTGTGCATGACCAGGACCGCAAACGCCACGACCGCCAGGGTGATGGCGGGAAGGATGTGACGCCACCGGGCTCCGGCCAGAAACATCAGCACCACACCGACCGTAAACGACAGCGCCGCCGTGCCGAAGTCAGGTTCGAGTACGATCAACCCGGCAAAGGCCAGAATGATGCCCAGCGGATAGAGGAACCCGCGGAGAAACTCGGAGATCCGGGTCTGGTGCGTTGCCAGATAGTGGGCCACGCAAAACACCAGGGCCAGTTTCGCGAACTCGGAGACCTGAAGCCGCAGACTGCCATAGCCGAGCCAACGACGCGACCCCTTGACCTCGATACCAAACCCAGGAAGCGGAATCAGAACAAGGACCAGCGCCAATAGGGCGACGCCGCCCACCACCCAGATGTAGCGTCGGGCCAGTTCAAGGTCGATCCGGCTGGTGACAAAACACACCACGGCAGCGAGCACCACACCGATCAGCTGCTTGTTCAGGTAGTAATAGGGTCCCTGCTTGAACGAGGCACTGGCGCTGAAGAGGATGGTGATACCGAGGAAGGTGAGCCCAACCGCGCACACGACGATGATCGCGGCGGGATTGAGCGCGATCCGATGCCGGGCGGGCTCTGGGCTGGAGGACGTGGACGCAGCTCTCACGGAAGCGCGCTAGTACGAAAAGTCAGGATCAGGGGGCGCGGGGAGGCTCGGTGGTACCAGCCGGAGGTGTATCCTCAATGCGGATCACCGGAACGTCGGGGGACGCCTTGATCGCCGCTTCGGGCTCGGGCTTCGCCGGCAGGAAGGGATCGAGCGCCGGCGCGGGGGCCGGAGTGGTGGACGGTGAGGAATTTGCCGGCGTCGTGGCCGGGGTGGCCGGCTTGGTTCCAGCCTTGCCCGGGATGACCAGTTCCTGACCCGGACGGAGCTTGGAGGGATCTGCGATATTGTTGGCGATGCCCACTTCGCGCTGCGACACCTTGTACATGCGGCTGATGGCTTCCAGCGTCTCGCCGGCTTTGACCGTATGCTTGAAGGTGCCGCCCGACCGGTTGATCGCGGGAGCCGGCGTTGGGGTTTTCGGCGCGGCCACGTCCGGCATCACGGCGCCGCTATCCGGCAGCACGAGCGTCTGACCGACGCGCACGGTGTCAGACTTCAGGTTGTTCAGCCGCTTCAAGGTTCCATAGGTCGTACCGTGCTGGCGGGCGATGACACTGAGCGTTTCCCCACCCTTCACTACATGCACCGGCCCCGAATTGTCTCCCGCCGTCGAGGTCCCGACCGAGCCCGTCGTGGCCCCAGAAGCGGAAGCCGGTTTGGTCGTGATCATCAGCTTCTGCCCGGGTTTGAGCGAGGCGTTGGCGGAGAGTTTGTTCGCGGCGAGTAGCTCTGACATTGGGACGCCCTGCTTCTTCGAGATGGTCCACAGGCTGTCTCCTTTGACCACCACGTAGGTGCTCGCGGGGACTCCATCGGGAGTCTGCGTGGGCTTGAGCGCCCCGGCCACCGGTGAACCCGGACGCGTCGGACTGAAACGCACACCCATGTCGGGTTGATACGCCACGGTCGAAGACGCGCTGATGGGCGACTCACCGGGGGCGGGACTGAGGGACGCGGAATCGCTCCCCATCATCGGAGTGCCCCCCGCCGGCGGCGCAGTTTCACCCGCCGCAGCGGACTTGCCAGTGGAGCGGCAGCCGGGAACCGCGAAAATGATAAGAAAGACCGCGAGATGGACAGCCACCACCGCACCAAAAATGTGCAGGATTTTCATAGGTAGGATCGTGTTTTGAAAAAGGAGAGGATGCTATCTAAAAACAGGTGGGATCTACAACTCGCCCACCAGGGACTCGAACTGGGACCCGCGGTCGTCGTAACCGCGAAACTGGTCGAAACTGGCAAATCCGGGACTGAGCAGGACCACATCCCCCGGCAGAGCACGCGCCGCCGCACCGCGCACCGCAGTCGCGAGCGTGCCGGAATCAGTCCAGACCACCCCATGGCTTCGGCAGGCGTTCGCGAGGGCCGGGCCGGTTTCTCCGATGAGGAATGCCTCGCGTACCTTCGGCGCAATTCGGCGCACAAAATCGGGAAGATCGCCCCCCTTCGACTTGCCTCCCAGGATGATGAACACCGGCTGCCGGAATTGATGCAACGCGGCTTCAACGGCGTGGAAATTGGTCGCTTTCGAATCATTCCACCACGCAACGCCCGCCTTCTCCGCCACGCAGGTCAATCGATGGGGGCCAAGTCGGAAGCTTTGCGCCGCCGCGTACAGGGCACTTTCCCGCAACCCGGCGGCCCGCCACCAAGCGGCGGCGAGGAGGAAATTCTCCCGTTGCGGATAGTTGTCGAAAACCGTTTGCCGCAGCAGGACATCTCCCGGCTGATCTTCCGTCGCCACATGGGCGTCCGGAGGCAGGGTCTGGCCAAACCGCAGCGCCCACTGCTGCACGCTGGTACCGGCAAAAACGTCCCCTCCCACGGCCCGCTCAAAGAGTCGCCATTTCGCCATGAAGTAGGCCTGCAAGGAGCCGTGCCGTTCCAGATGGTCCTCCGCGAGATTCGTCCAAAGCGCCGCGTCAGCCCGGAAATAGCGCAGCGTCTCGGCCTGGAATGAACTGATTTCACAGATCGCCATTGAATCCGGCGCCCCCCCGCCGCGCTCCGCGACCAGTTTGGCAAAGGGAAAGCCGATATTGCCCGTCGCCGTGGCATCGCGCCCGATGCCCTTGAGGGCGTGGGTGAGCAGCTCGGTCAGCGTGGTCTTGCCGTTGGTACCCGTGACCGCGACCACGCGCCCGCGCCAGAGGATGGACGCAAAGTCCACCTCGCCCAAACACAAGAGTCCCGCCTGTCGCGCCGTTTCGATCCAGGCATGGTGGGATGGAAAGCCCGGTGAAAACACCACCAACCGGTGCCGGGAAGCCGCCTCGGCGGGAAAACGTGAAGCCCGTGGAAGTTCGTCCCCGGACGACACGGGTTTTTCATCGTACAACTCGCCGCGAGCCCCCAGCGCCGCCAGTAGCTCCAGCACGGCCTGTCCGCTCACACCGGCGCCGAAAACGGCGACGGGATGTTCAAGCGAGGAGCGAAGAAAGTCGGGCGGGGTGAGCATGACGGCTTCAGCGCAGTTTCAGGGTGCCCAGTCCGACCAGGGCACAGAGCAGCGAGAGTATCCAAAACCGAAGAACCACCTTGGTCTCGGGCCATCCCTTCTTCTGAAAATGATGGTGGATGGGTGCCATGAGAAAAAACCGCTTGCCCGTCCCAGTCGGGCTGCGGCGCTTGGTCACCTTGAAATAGGTCACCTGGATCATCACCGAAAGCGCTTCCGCCACAAACACGCCACCCACAATGGCGAGGGTCAGCGGCTGCTGGACCATGAACGCAACGACGCCGATCAGGCCGCCCAGCGCGAGGGATCCGGTGTCACCCATGAAAACCTCCGCCGGATGGGAGTTGTACCAGAGAAAGGCCATGCCCGCCCCCACCAGCGCCCCGCAGACCACCGCCAGCTCACCCGTGCCCGGAACGTAGCTGATCAACAGGTAGTCCGCGATGCGGGCGTTGCCGGCCGCGTAGGCCATGATCCCATACACCAGGGCGACAGTGATCGTGCAGCCGATGGCCAGTCCGTCCAGCCCGTCGGTGAGGTTGATCGCGTTCGAGAAACCCACCACCCAGAAGAACATGAGCACGAGGAGCGCCGCCACCGGCAGCCCGACGAGGACCGGGACCTTCAGGAAAGGAACCCACAGCTCCCGGATTTTCTGGGCACTCAGCGGATCGCGCACGAGAACAAGGAGGGCGATCGCGGTGACCACGGTCTGCCAGATGAGCTTTTCTCGCGAGGAGATCCCGTCGCGGTTCTTCTTGACCACCTTGAGGTAGTCGTCCCGGAACCCGACCGCCGTGAGCGCCGCGTAGACAAAAAGGGCCACGAGCACCCAGACGTTGGGCACCGCCCAGAGCAGCGTGCTCACCGCGACCGAAACGAAGATCATCAGTCCGCCCATCGTCGGCGTGTTCTTCTTGTCAAACTTGTGGGCGAGATCGCCCGTGCGGTCATCATCGTAGTGCTGACCAAACTTCAGCCGTTTCAGCCGGCGGATCATCCACGGTCCAATGATGAAGCCGATCACCAGCGCGGTCATCGCCGCCAGCAGGGTGCGCAGGGTGATGAATCGCAGCAGACGCAGCGGTCCAAAGGTTGCTTCGTATTCGGCCAGGTAGCTGAGCATGACGGTCAGTGGGGTGTGATCCCGAGGGCGCGCTCCAGCGCGTGCTTGCGGCTCCCCTTCACAAACACCGAGCCGCGGAACGCCGCCACCCGTGTCGCAATCGGTTCAATGGAGTTTGAAACGGTGAACTGCTCGGGCCGCATCCCGCTCTCGACGGCGCCCTGTTTGACCGCCTCGGCCTCGGCCCCGATGACCACGCACGCATCCTCGGGACGGAGCTTGAGCTGCCGGCCCAGGGCCCGGTGGAAGCGAGCCGAGTCCGGCCCGAGTTCTTCCATGCCGCCAATCACGAAAAGCCGGGGACTTTCCAGCGGTGTGATGCGGTAAAAGTTCGCCAGGGCGTCCGCCATCGAGGCGGGGTTGGCGTTGTAACAGTCGAGGTACACCAGGCGATCGCCTTCGCGGCGCAATTCTCCCCGCATGGCCGCCGGCCGCCAGGCCGCCAGACGGGCGCGAACCGTGTCGATCGGAACTCCCAGTTTGAGGGCGGCGCAGACCGCCAGTACCGCATTCTGTGCCATGCCATCCGAAACCCGCTCCAGGGTGAACATGCGCGGCGGCGGCGGACCATAGGCCAGGGAGAGGGCCGTGGTCTCCTGGCGGTGGGAAGTCGCAAAATAGGCGCTCTCCGGTGCAGGCACGTCGGGTCGAATCACTTCCGCGGACTCCACCAGAAAGGTACGCGTCTCCAGGGTGCGGAACGCGGCAAATTCCAGAAGCCGCTTGGGCAGAATCGCCAGCCGTGCCGCGCGCGCGAGCAGCGACTTTTCCCGCGCCACCCCCTCGACGGTGCCGAGCGCCTCCAAATGCGCCGGGGCCACGAGGGTGACCAGAGCGACGTCGGGTTCGATCATCGCCGCCAGGGTTGCCATCTCCCCGGGCTCGCTGATACCCGCTTCAATCACGGCATAGGCATGCTGTTCCGGATCGATTCGCGTCAGCGTCAGTGGCACACCGAGGGTGTTGTTCAGATTGCCCTCGGTCGCCAAGACCCGCGTCTCCGTGCCCAGCAACGTCGCCACGAGGTTCTTCGTCGAGGTCTTTCCGGCGCTGCCGGTGATGGCGATGACCGGACCGCGAAACGACCGCCGGTGGTCGCGGGCAATCGTCTGAAAGGCCTTCAGCGTGTCTGCCACCACCAACTGGGGCAGCGGGCAGGATGAACTGGGTCGCGACACCAACGCTGCCGACGCTCCCGCCGCGAGCGCCTCACCGAGAAAGTCATGTCCGTCCCGCTTCTCCGTCTGCAGGGCCACAAACACCTGGCCTGCGGACAGCTTGCGGGTGTCCTGGGAGAATCCCGTCAGCCGGTCCGACGGTTGCGTCGTCCAGGTTCCGCCCGTGGCACAGACAAGAAATTCGGGAGTGAAGGTGGGCATGACGCGAAGGCTAGCGCAGGGACTTGATGCCAATCAGTTCGCGCGCGACCTGGCGGTCGTCGAAGGGGATTACGGTATCCGAAAACTCCTGATAGCTCTCATGCCCCTTGCCGGCGATGAGCACGCAGTCCCCGGGTTTGGCCATGTCGAGGGCGAGGCTGATGGCGCGGCGGCGATCATCAATCCAGGCGATCCGGTCCGGCGCCGACACCCCGGGCTTCATGTCTGCGAAGATCTGCTCCAGCGCCTCGCCGCGAGGATTGTCCGCCGTGGCAAAACAAAAGTCCGCGTGCTCCTGAACCGCCCGCATCATCAGGGGACGCTTGCTGCGGTCGCGGTTGCCACCGCAGCCGAAGACCACCAGCAGGCGGCCCGGGGTGATGGTCCGCAACATGCCGAGTGCGTTGCGCAGGGCGTCGTCGGTGTGGGCGTAATCGACCAGCACATTGAACGCCTGGCCCTCATCGATCCGCTCCATGCGACCGGCCACGCCGCGGAAGGTGCTGACTTTGGCGAGAAACAGCCGCGGGTCACGACCCATGCCCCAGAGCGTGGCGATGGCCGCCAGAAGATTGCTGACATTGTAGCGGCCGATCAGCGGAGACTCGACGATCAGGCTGCCATCGGGCCAGACGAGACGGAAACGCGTGTTCTTGAAGTTCAGCACCACCGCCTCCGCCCTCACCTGGGCCCCCGGGTGCTCACCATAGGTCACGATCCGAACGTCGCCGGGCACCTTGGACACCAGCGCCTCGCCCCGAGGATCGTCCAGATTGATCGTCGCCACCTTGGGCCTCACCCCGGTGCCACCGGCAAACAGCCGGGACTTGACCTCGAAATACTGCTCCATGTCCCGATGGTAGTCGAGGTGGTCTCGCGTCAGATTGGTGAAGACCACCGCCCCGAATTGCAATCCCAGCACCCGCTTCTGGTCGATGCCATGGGAGCTGACCTCCATCACCGCCTCGCGACACCCTGCATCCCGCATCTGGGCCAGCATGCCAAAGATGTCGAGGGACTCTGGCGTCGTCTTGAACGAGGGAACCGTCCGGGCTCCGAGGTCGTAGTTGATGGTGCCGAGAAGCCCGACCCGGCGCTCATCCTCCATCAGGTGCTTGATCAGGTGGGTGACCGTCGTCTTGCCGTTGGTCCCCGTCACCCCGACAATGTCCAGGTCCCGATCCGGAAACTTGTAGTAACGCTGTGCCATCCGCGCGAGCGCGACCCGTGGATCCGCAACCTGAATGAAGGTGACCTTCGACGGGGTGGTCGTCGGTATCCGAGAGGTGATCACCGCAACCGCGCCCCGATTGACCGCCTCGTCGACATAGTGGGCGCCATCCGAACGCAGGCCCGCGAGCGCAAAAAACACCTGCCCCGGCACCACCCGTCGGCTGTCCATCACCAGGCCGGAGATGGGCCGGTCGAGGGGTCCGCGGATTGCCGTGATTTCAGACTCGGGGAGCAGGTCGGAGAGTTTGGGAGCCATGGAGAAAACCCGCCGGGACACCGCCGATTCGCGGCGGGCGCGGCCAGCGGCGACAGGCACGCGTGGTTGAAACGCATGGACGAGAACGGGGTTGTGGGTGAGATAGCCGATCACGGGCGGATGCCTTCGAGGGCGAAGAGGGGCCGGCCGGGGACCGGACCCGTGGGTTTGATGTCGAGATACTGGATCAAATGCTCGGCGATGCGCTTGAAGCCGGGCGCGGCCACCGTGCCGCCATAGCCGGTGCCGCCCGCCGGCGAGCGGCCGTCATCGACGATGACGGAAATCACAACCTCGGGCCGGCTGGCGGGGAAGAAACCGACGAACGAGGCAATGTGGTGTTGATTCGAATACTGACCGTTGACCAGCTTCTGCGAGGTGCCGGTCTTGGCCGCGATCTCGTATCCCGGAATGCCGGCCTCGGGGGCGGTGCCCTCGCCCGGAATGGTCACCCGGCTGAGCATGCCCGCCAGCGTCCGGGCCGTTTCCTGCGAAACGACCCGCCGGCGGGTCAGCTTGCCGAACCGATAGAGGGCCTCTCCCTGCTCGTTGCGGATCTCCTTCACAATCTGGGGACGCAGCAGTTCCCCGCCGCTCGCGATCACGCCCATGGCAAAGTGAATCTGCAGCGGCGTCGCCGCCACCGTATGACCCATCGGGATGCGGGTGATGTCCGATCCGCTCCATTTGGAGTAGTGCGCGAAGAGCCCGGGTGACTCCGGGTAGATCGAAGGAAAGCCGGTGTATTCGCCAAACCCGAACGCCTTTGCGTACTCGTAGAGTCGCTTCTCACCCAGCAACATGCCTAACTGCGCCGCTCCTTTGTTCGACGAACGGGAGATAATCTCCGTAACCGTCAGCGGGTGGGTGAAATGGTGATCTTCCCGCGGCAGGTCGCGCGACCGTCCCAGGTAGTCAATGCGCTCGAGCGTGCAATCAAAGGTGTCGCTCGGCTTGACCAGTCCCTCCTGCAACGCGCCTGACGAGGCGACAATCTTGAAGGTGGAGCCGGGCTCAAGGATGTCCGCAACCGCGACATTGCGCATGCGATTCAACTCGTTGGGAGAAACGCTGCCGTAGGCGTTGAGGTTGAACGTGGGCGCATTGGCCATGGCCAGGATGAAGCCGGTGCGGGCATCACTCACGATGATGGTCGCCTTCGTCGGGGAGAAGGTGCTCATGATCCGTGCGAGTTCCGCCTCGACGCGGTGCTGGATGACGGAGTCGATCGACAACACCACGTCGTAGCCGCGGCTGGGCGCGACTTCACGGGCGCGAAACTGCGCGAGTTCCTGTCGCTTGCCGTCCTTCTCCGATTCGCGCCAGCCGTCCTGGCCGCGCAAATAGAAGTCCGCCCAGCGCTCGATTCCCTGAACCGGGATGCCTTCCTTGTTGACGTAGCCAATGACGTGCGCCGCCAGCTCGTTGCTCGGATAGGCGCGGGTGTAGACTCGCGGCGGAGCATACACCCCCTTGATGTCGAGTTTGACGATCTGCTCGTAGACCGCCTCATCGAGCCCGTCGCTCAACTTGACCCATTGGATCTTCCGCTCAGTCGGCGATGCGCGGTTCTCGCTTTCGTCGGGACCATCGAGATCGATGACGAAGTCGTTTTCTTTCGCGGGGGCGGCCGGTGTCACCATCCGGGTCTTAGTCCGGAAGATCACCTCGAGCTCACGCGGCGGCACTCCAATCAGCCGGGCCAGTTCGGGCCACTTGGCTTCATCCTCGGGACGCAACATCTGCGGATCGACGCCGAGGGCGATGAGTGAACGGGACGTCGCCAGGAACTTGCCCCGACCGTCAAGAATGTCGCCCCGCCTCGCCGGCTCGACCACAATCTGACGACGGACCTTGTCGATGAACGTGACCAGCCGCTCGCGATCAATGACATGCAGGTGCACGAGGCGCGCGCCAATGCCCCCAAAGGCGGCGACGACGGTCGCGACCAGGAGGACGATGCGATAATTGGAGCCAAAGCCTCGCGCCATGTCGGGGTCTCTCAGCGCCTCACCGGCGAACCGGAAGGAAACACAACCGGAGCGGCCACCAGCCCGGCTCGATCAGTGAACGCGTCGCGGTTGCGCAGCGCCGCCAGGCGGCGTTCCGGCGATCCGGCCACGCGGCCCACCTGGGTTTCCACGGGCGGCAGCAGTCCGAGCTTCCACTCGGCATTGCGACGCGTGAGCACTTCGAGCGATTCCTCGGCCGCGACCTGGATCGTGGTCTCGGCCAGGCTGCGCTCGGCCTCGGCAATCCGGGCCTGCATCTGGCGGGTGGAGTTGGCAGTAACGGAAATTTGGTGACGCATCCACACGGTGCCGAGACCGACGGAGCCGCTCAGACAGATCATCACGAGGGTGTAGACCAGCAGCTGGTTCACAAACGCGTGGGTGTCGGACTTGTTCATGGTCATTCTCCTGGGATCAGAGTTTGCGCAGGGCCCGCAATTTGGCGGAGCGGCTGCGGGGATTGAGCGCAATTTCCTCCTCGCCGGGCACAATCGGCCGGCGGGTCAGAGGTTCGGCGCGTTTGACGCGAAGATCCTGCGGGCGGGAGTCGTTTTCACTCTCAGGCTGCCCGCAGAGGTGGCGGAAATACTGCTTCACCGGTCGATCTTCGAGCGAGTGAAAGGCGATGACGGCGAGCACGCCCCCGGGCGCGAGCTTGGCAAACGCCACCGGCAGCGCGCGCTCCAGCGCGCCCAATTCGTCGTTCACCGCAATGCGGATGCCCTGGAAGGTGCGCGTCGCCGGGTGGATGCGGGAGGCATGCCGGTCGCGGGGCGGAATCGATTCCGCGATCAGCTCCGCCAGGGTCGAGGTGCGCTGCAGCATTCCGGAGCCCCGCGCCGCGAAAAGCGCACGGACCACCCGCCGCCAGTTCGACTCTTCACCGAAATCGCGCACGGCGCGGACCAGCATCGCTTCCGTCGCCGTTTCAAGCCAGAGGGACGCCGGCACCCCGGCGCGAGGGTCCATGCGCATGTCCGCCGGCGCGTCGGAACGAAAGGAGAAACCGCGGGCGACGTCGTCCAGCTGATACGAGGACACCCCGAGGTCAAACAGCACACCGTCGAACCCCTCGCCCTGCACGTCGGCCAGCCGGCCAAAATCCTGGTCGACGAGCTGGAAACAGCCGGGGTAGCGCTCCACCAAGGGCAGCGAACGTTCGCGCGCCGCCGGATCCCGGTCCAGCGCCACCACACACACGCCCTCGGCCGCCTCAAGCAGGGCCGTGGTATGACCTCCCCCGCCAAAGGTGCAGTCGAGGTAGCGGCCGCCCGGCTTCGGGGAAAGCAAAGCGAGCGTCTCCCGCAACAGGACCGAGTGATGTCCGATGGCCATGGCGCCGGGGACCAAATCAGGCAGCGGGGCGTGCATCGTCGCGCCGTTCCGGATCGGGGTTGAAGGTGTCGTCGATCACATCGGCAAACGCCGACGCGGCGCGCCGCGTCGTGCCGGGCAGACCGGATACGGGACGCAGCGTCAGGCTGGCCCTCAATCGGGGGGAAACTTGCGCCGTGGAGAGACGCCGCTCGGGTCGCGCCGAGGTCAGTACCAGGAGACGCGTCGGTGTGGTGGAAGAAACGGAAGGCATTTCAGATTCCCAGACGGCGCATCAAATCGCCGTAGTTCTCGCCCGAGGTGCGCTGCTCGACCTTCGTCCAACGTTCCTGGCTGTAGAGGCTGAACTTGGTCAGCGACCCCACCAGCACGGCCTCTTTCTCGACGCCCGCAAACGCGAGCAACTCGGGGTTGAGCATGATGCGTCCCTGCTTGTCGAAGCTCAGCGCCTGCGTCCGGGAAAAGAACCGGGCGGCGAAGTCCTGCCCGGGCCCGTCAGAAAGAGGCACTTGCGCAAACTTGGCGTGCAGCTTCTCCACCTCTGCCGGGGGCAAAATGGCGATGTACCCATCCGGATGCGGGGTCGCGAGAAAGGTCTCTCCCTCGGCGTGCGCAGCTCTCCACGACGACGGAATCGTAATGCGATTCTTGTCGTCCAAGGCATGCCGGTAGAGGCCGGTGTAGGATGCTTTGCCAAGGGTCGTCATGAAAGGGACGGAAAAGTCCCCCAAAGTACCCCATTTCAACCCATTTTTTCCCACTAAGGTCAAGGCAAGAGCCCGGTTTATGCCCGGAATTTGCCAACAGGTTATTCACAGTCTCCGCATACGGGTTCCGCGTACCCAGGGAATAATCGCAAACATAGTACATTAACAACCAGCTCCAAGCTCTGCCCTCTGCCCCGACCTCCGATCTCTCTCCAACGCGCAACGCGCGCCCACGCCCGCTTGCCCCTTCTCTCGCGGTTCTCCACGGTGCCCGCGTGTCAGGACACCTCCTCTCCTCCCGACGCATCCTGATTGTCGATGATATCCCTGCCTTCTGTCAGGAACTGCGGGCCATCCTCAAACCGCAGGGCGCGACTGCGATCCTCTGCGGCAGTCCGCTGCGGGCGCTGCGTCTGCTGAGGCAGCAGTCCTTCGACCTGCTCATCACCACGCTGGTGATGAAGGAGCTCGGCGGCTTCGAGCTGATCCGCCGCCTCCGTGGTCAGGGCAGCCGCATCCCGATCGTCATGATCACGGGCTACGGCAACGAAAAGACCGCGATCGAGGCGACGCGACTCGGGGTTTCAGATTATCTGGAAAAACCGGTGGTGCCGGAGGAGTTGCTTGCCCGTCTGGGAAAACTGATGGCGCCCGCGCCCGTCACTCCGGCCCCGTCGTCATCGCCGCGTGAGGGCATGATCTCCGAGGACCCGGCGATGAAGGCCATCTTCGACACGGTGGAGGCCGTGGCCCGCAGCGACAGCCGGGTGCTGATCCTGGGAGAAACGGGCACGGGCAAGCAGCTCATCGCCCAGGCACTGCATGCCCACAGTCCGCGCCACCGCGAACCATTGGTTGAAATCAACTGTGCGGCGATTCCGGAAAATCTTCTGGAGAGCGAACTCTTTGGTCACGATCCCGGCGCCTTCACCGGAGCCACCGGCCGTCGCATCGGCCGCTTCGAGGAGGCCGGTTCGGGCACGCTCTTCCTCGATGAAATCGGGGAGATGAGTTTTGCCCTGCAATCCAAACTGCTGCGGGTCCTCCAGGGTGGAAAGTTCAACCGCGTCGGAGGAAACGAAACCCTCCAGTCCCAGGCCCGGGTCATTGCCGCGACCAATCGCGACCTGCAGAAGGACGTCGAAACCGGTCGCTTCCGCTCCGACCTTTTCTACCGGCTGCATGTCATTTCCCTGACCCTCCCTCCGCTCCGCAAACGCACGGTCGACATTCCGTTGCTGGCTGACTTCTTCCTGCGTCGGTACCGCCGCGACCGCAACCTGCCCCAAGGCTTCACCCCTGAGGCGCTCGCCCACTTGGAGCGTTATGGATGGCCGGGCAATGTCCGCGAGCTCGAGCACCTGGTCGAACGATTCGCCGTCCTGCACACCTCGGCCTGGATCGAGGCCTCGGATTTGCCGGAACGCATCCGACGCGAGTCACAGGAAGCGGAGCGGACCGCGCCGGCCGTTCCCCGCGGCACCTACCAGCAGGCGCGAGCTGCCTTCGAACGAGCCTACGTTGAGGAAACCCTACGTCTCGCCCGCGGCAACATGGCCGCGGCCGCACGTCTCGCCGCACTCGATCGTTCCCGGTACTTCCGGCTGGTGCGCAAGCACGGGCTCGATCCCCGGCGCTTCGCGCCTTGATCAAGCGTGGCCGCGCCTGCTGCGGCGCGACTCATGGGCGCAAAAAAAAGGCGCGCCGACCCATGGCGGCGCGCCGAATCATCATCATCAAAAAAGAGGATCAGGCCTTCCGGCGGCGAACAAACACCATCACACCACCGATGGCGAAAACGGACAGGGCCAGCGTCGAACCGGCATCCGGAACCCCAAAGTAGGCGATCTGGCTCTGGCGGTCGCCCGTGCCATTGCTGTTCGCCCAGAGGTTCATCACACGAACGCCGTAGGCGCCATTGGCATTGTTCAGGAGCGTGGCCCCCAGCACGGACTGGGCATAGGCGACAAACTGGTTGTTCACCCCACCCGACTCGCCCTCCAGGTACCAGAACGCACGTTGCAAACCCGCCGCGCCACCCCAGGCGGCATAGTTGGCGCCAAACAACCCGAGCGCGTAGTTGTTCATCAACAACGCCGAGCCGAGCGAGATCGGGTCATTCTGGTTTTGCACCGTCGTCGACCAGTCGTAGTACAGCGTCGCGCCCAGGGACATGCCCACGGAAGACTCGAGACAGAAGGTCTTGAAGACGCCTTCCGACTGGGTGTTGGCAAAAAAGGCCCCACCACCCAGGGCGCCACTGGAATCTCCCGGAACCGTGGAGAGCGTGACGCTCGGCAGCGCCAATGCGCTGGAGGCGCCGAGTGAAAGCGCGAGCAGGAGGGAGGAGAGAGACTTTCTCATGGAAGTGGAGGGTGACATGGGTTCGATGATAGGGAGGACACCCCACAAGATAGCCACGCCCGTGCCACCGACTGAAATGAAGTTGCACCCAGATTCTAGCCCCGAATACTTTTGTCCCAATTTTCTTAACTTAAACCTATTACGAAACATTCAGTACAATTACTCCAGCGTACCGTTACGGGAGAGTTTCTACGTAGACACTACCTCGCCCCCCCTCGCCAAGGCGTAAACATTTCCGACACCGATTCGGAAACCTTTACAGTCACTACCCTTGTCCTGATCACACCGTGGGCACCCTTCGCCCTTGGCGCTTCTCGTGCCGTCACCACCCGCGCAACCCCGTGCCACCGTGCCCCCGTGCGAGCCCTTCCGATCTCCGCTCCGCAATCTTTTCTCGCACGGTGGCACGGGGGCACGGAGAAAACCCTGTTCGATCCTTAGTCGCTGCGACCTCTGTGCCCTCCCGTAAAACCTGCCGAACCGGATCGGAAGTTTGAACAGGAGGACGCAGAGGGCGCAGAGCACGGAGAGCGGATCGATCTAACCTGCTCGGTCGAGGTGGCGTCGCCGACGCCGCGATTTGCTAAACACCGAACCAGCCCGCGGATCGAACTCCGTGACCTCTACTCCGACCCCTGACCTCTCGCTCCACCCCACCTCCGTGCCACCGTGCCACCGTGCGAACCCCTCCGATCTCCGGTCCGCGATCTCTTTTTCGCACGGTGGCACGGAGACACGGAAAACCCTGTTCCGCTCTATGATGACTGAACTCGTCCCCGCTTGCCGGCTCCCCAATTGCCACTGTTGCTTCCACCCACCCTACGAGCGCACGATCTTCATGAATCGATGGTTCACCACGCGCCGCTGCTCCGCGGTCAGCGGCGGCAGATCCGGAAGCGAGTGAACTCGCGTATCGGCGAGGTGGGCACGCGCCACGGCACGGAGATTGTCCCACCGTTCGGCCAGGAAAAGCTCCGCCTCCCGGCGTTCCCGGAGGCGGTCCTCCTCCTTGCCTGGCTTCGCGCCCTCGCGCGTTCGGACGTCCGCCTTGTGACGCGACTCGTTCACCCGCACCCGGTCAGGGGCCGGCTGCACCGCCGGCAGGGAAGGCTCCGCCTCGATCCGGATCGGCGGGGCGGACGCGATCTGCCGCAGCAGCGAACGCCACTCCGTCATCAGCCGGTCGATGTCCCCCCGCCCGGCCGTCTCCTGCGCATCGACCAGCACGCGCAAGCGTTCGCCCTCGACGCGGGCCTTGACCACCTCGGAAGCACCGTATCCATACTGCGGCGGCACCCCGTGGTCGAGGTAGCCTTCCACCGTCTGCCGGTGGAATGCCTTCTCACAGACCGCCGCCATCCGTCCGATCAGCCTGGGGTTCGTGCCGGCGAAGCGGTCGCCTGAAAACAGGTTGGCAAGATCGAACAGGATGGTATCAAGCGGATAACGACGATCCTCGAGCGCCGCCGCGATGGCCAGGCCCTCCGGTCCGAGGAACGACGCAACAATCTGCCCCCGTGGGGTCAGCACCAGATCGCGGTCCAGCACACCCGTGCGCT
Organism: Opitutaceae bacterium; assembly: GCA_046346755.1. GTDB lineage: Bacteria > Verrucomicrobiota > Verrucomicrobiia > Opitutales > Opitutaceae > UBA6669. Next base: position 45,201 of record JAXMHM010000042.1, read on the forward strand.
GGAGTTGCCAGACCAGCGTGGGCTGCGGCGAAAGCGCCAGGCAATCCGCCCGGAAGGCACAGGCGGCGCAGGCCGGGTTAGGACTCTTCTCCCGACGCACCAGACGGGCGCGGCCGGTGTCCGTCCGCTGGCCGCAAGGCAGCAGACCGACTTCGAGTTTCGCCGTGTGCTCGATCCCCATGAGCAGCGGCTCGTCCGTGAAGAACCGGTGCGCCGACGCCGCGGCCACCGTGAGCGCGCTTTGCCCGGAGCGCAGCTGTCGCAGGAAAAAGGCCCAGGGCAACGGGGCGCCCCGCTTCAACCGCATCTGCGCCGCCCTCCGTAACCGCGGCGTGGAACTGCTCACCAGCACATAACCGGTGTCGTCCAACCCCCGACGCCCGGCACGGCCGGCCATCTGCAGCAGATCGTGCGGAGCGATTTCGTGTTCCTTCTGGTCATAGTGATAGCTGCCCGCGGTGATCATGACCGACCGCAGCGAGAAATTGATGCCCGCACTCAATCCAAGGGTCGCCACCACCGCGCGCAGCTGTCCCGCCTTGGCCAGAGGCTCGATCACTCCGGCCCGCTGCGCGTAGGTCAGCCCGCTATGATGATATGCCACCCGCGCCTTGATCAGCTTGGCCAGGGACGTCCCGCACAGCTCTTCCTGTTCCGCGGTCAAGGTCAACGGATCGGGCTGCGGCAGCTCGCGGGCGAACTGACGCGCGAGCCGTTCTGCATCCTGGCGATGCGGCGCAAAGACCAGGACAGGACCCAAGCCCTCCCGCAGCGCCCCCGCCACGCGACGCGACCAGAATCCCTCGATCGTACGCGGCAGCCCGTGCACCAAATCGTCCGCCTCGACTTCTTCGAGCGGTACCGGGCGCTGCTTGGTCTGGATCACCACCACCTGCCGTCCCTGGCGACGCAACCACAACGCAACATCCTCCGGATTGCCCACCGCCCCCGACAACAGGAGCAGCTGCAGCCCCTTCGCCACCGACAGCAGGACCCCCTCGTAGTGAGATCCTCGGTGGGGATCGGCCAGCCACTGGTACTCATCCACCACCAGCACCTTGAACGGAGCGCCCTCCCCCGGGTCGTCACCCACCCGATTCTGCACCGACTCCAAGGTCGCCACCACCAACGGTGCGGCCGGATCGACCGTCACATCCCCGGTCGTGATCCCCGCTCTCCACCCCCGCGAGCGCCACTCGGCAAACTTGTCATTGGCCAGCGCCCGGGTGGGCACCGTGAAAAGGGCGCGTTTGGAAAAATTGGTCTGCTCCGCCCACCGTTCGAACACATAGGTTTTCCCGGCACCGGTGGGAGCATCCACAATCACATCCTTCCCCGCCAAAAGCGCCTGAATCGCCTCCGCCTGCCAGCGATCAGGAAGCACGAGCTGCTGCAGGCCGGAAAGTTCCTCAAGGCGCATCGAGCGACGGTAAGTCTCCAACCTCCGCCGTCAACTGGGTCGCGAACAGCGAGCGGAGAGACTAGGGGTCCGGGTGAACGCCGCATTCCAATCTCCGTGCCACCGCGCCTCCGTGCGAGCCCTCCCACTTTCCGCAGTCCTATCCACCAATCCTTTTCTCGCACGGAGGCTCGGAGCTCACGGGCGGGCCCAAATAACTAACCACCGTCCCAGTCCGACCGATGATCATTTCTTCCGTGATGACTTTCGCTCCAGACATCCCTGCAAGCCGCCAAGCTGAACCTCCTGTGGAGTGCTCCCATCGTGATTGCAAACGTCCGTTGGCACGAAACCTAAGACTGTTTCAGCCTCACTTCCCTCGCTAGAAACACAAAAAAACCACCGATCCAAGGGACCGGTGGTTTGAAGGACGAGTGAACGGGTGGTGTCTTAAGCCGAAGCCTTGAACCGCCGACGAATTGAAACGACCCCCAACGTCGCCACGCCAACAAGCAGCGCGTAGGTCGCAGGCTCAGGAGTGGTCTGACCCGGTGTATCGTTGTAAACCGGAATTACGAAATCCTGAGCTCCTGGATTGCCGAGATTCTGAAGCGCATACAACGTTACCGACGCCAGCGCACTATTCGCGGCATACAACATTTGATCAGCGATCGTGGTAACCGTAGAACTCGAAGTTACCCGGAAGAAGGCACTTGCATCCGTCACGGAGTCGGTCACTAAGCTATGCAAGCCGCCTCCATAGATTACGTTCCAAACCGCCAATTGGAATGCCAAGGCTGCATTGCCATTGTCGGCGCCAGTCCAAGCTTTTCCAGGTGTTGCGCCGATCGTGGTAGGATTGTAGCCTCCGCCAAAAACTGCGGTAAAGAGCTGGCTAAGCTGAGACTCTCTCGTAGCGGCAGCTGAATCATCGATGCCAAACGATGAAGGCCGATCCAAGAGACTTTGCCCGACATACTCAAAGGTGACCGGCTCAGGATGCGAAGTGAATTCCTCGATTTGGATGCAGAAAAGCTGAACCGGAATGGGAGAATTAATGCCCAAACCAATTGGGCTCGCTCCGGGGCTGGTGAAACCAAAGCCCTGCAAGGTGGTATTCACCGTGCCTGTGGAGGCGGGTGCTCCTCCGCCGGCTGCACCGTTCGAATCGGCAAATATGTTAATTCCGACCACGCTAGGGAACGTGGTGTAGGTAGGACCCAAGGTGCCTTGGGTTGAATTTGCGACGATCTGTCCTGAGACAAAACATGGACACAATGCTAACAGGGCCGCAGATAGGCCCGTAATTTTGAGTTTATTCATAGTCGATTAGTTTAGTGTTTGTGTGGGCTGGAATGTCGGTGCGACTACCACCAACGCAGTAGGTATTCACCCCATATCTGCATGCGGCAACTACCAAATTGCATTATGCACGAATTCTTTCCGAATTCTCTCCAAGTGAAGGCAATCTAATGAAACAATTAGTGAGACATTAGTTTCACCTGCATGCATGGATCTCGACCGAAATAATCGCTATTTAAAACTTTGATAATTAACAATTTAAACTAGCAGTTCGAACCAACAGATAATTTTCACGGAATCCTAATCAGCACGTTTGCTGTCGCAGTCGATGACAGGAATTTAAGTGAAGCTCACTTCGGAGAGGCTCGTCACACAGCCGCCATCGATCATAGTTGAACCGGCTCGTAATCGTCGCGATATCAGGGACGAAAGCCCCTATGCAATTAAATACAATGGAATACAATAAAAACAGGCCGACTTTAATCGGCTTTTGGGCAGTGAGATGGGCATCGTTCTAAATGGAAATGGCGCTCCGAATCGGTTAACCCCAGCACTTCAATGCCGTCACGGGCACATCGTAACTCGAATTTCGGACTCGCCCCCTCCGACTCTTTTGTATCTTACCGGCAATAAAACTCAAACGACTCCCACCTAGGGCAACGGGACTTTCTCCAGACGTTCCATTTCTTCCGAAAGCCGTGAATACCTAAATGCCTTGAAAAGCTCAGCCAACATCTGACGTCGGCGTGGTTCACCAGCGGTTTCTTTACGCAATTGAGCCACCGCTTGCAACGCTTCCACTTCCCGCCCGGCGCCCCAAGACACCATCGCTCCGATATGAGAGTAAGCGGCCAACTGGGACGCGTGTTTCGCTGACAAGTCTCGCCACGCTGCATCAGCACCAGCCAGTTCCCCCGACTTCACCAGGCTCACGATGTAAAAGACGGCGAATGGAAATCCTCTCAAGGTGCCATTCAGCGAGTTCTCATAGAGCAAGTAGGCTAGATCGGACCACCCCTGCGATGCAGCCAGATTTCCAAGCTGCTGTAGGGCGACAGGATTGTTGCGATGCTGTATCAAGAATCTGAGCATCTCGGTCATCCACGGCAGCCGGTCGTCGCCTTTCCGGGTACCGTGAGCCTCCAAATAGCGTAACTGAGCAGGCACCACACCCGGAAACAACTTCAGGCACTGCGAAGCCGCTTGCCGCGCAAGAGTGGTGCGACCCAAGCGTAAGGCCGTTTCAACATAGGCATCAAAAGTTCCCAGGTCTGCAGTCTGGCGGTCCACGGCTTCAGTGAGCCGCTGGAACGCGGCTTCGTGTCGCCCCTGTTCCCAATCCATTCGCGCCAACAACGGTGCCGCCACGGGCTGGTCTGCCAGCCCGGCGTGCGAACGGAGGATCTTCTCCGCCTCGATTGCGCCCGAGAGCTCGAGCACGGATCGGGTTTCTGCCAGTTGAAACGCCCAGTTCGTTCCGTCGAGGGGACGCGCCCCGTGCTTCGGGAACTCGTCGCGCAAGAGCTGAAGCACCTCCTCAAATCGTCCGTTGGTCAGGCAAAGCTCCACCGCCGCCGTCTGCAGCGGGAGTTCAGCCGCGTGCTGGGCCAGTCCATTCCGGAGGACCCGCAGTGCATCGTCGATCCGGCCTGCCTGCTGCCAGCAGGAGGCAAGGAAAAGCCGTGCCTCCAGGTTGGCGGGAGACTTGTTGACCGCCGCTTGGGCGATCACGATGGCCTGGGCATAGTTTCGCGCCGCCCACAGTTCCTTCGCCTGAACCATGTAGTGGGCACCAATGGCGCTTTGCACCCGCGAGAAACGCGGCAACACGGCAATGTCGATCCACTTCACCTCCGGGATCTTTCGGTACGAGGTGTAGTAGGCCCAGAGGGCGGTGGCCAGGCCGAGGTACCCGGCGACACACAGAATGCCGAACACCGCGCCCAGCCTTCCCCAGCGGATGACCCAGCGCCGGCGGGGAGGTGAGCCCTCTTCAATGTATCCACCCCACCACCTCAAGCGCCGGGAGACTGGGGCCGCATCCGCGGCGGCTTTCACCAAAGCAGCGTCGTCGGGTTTCATCGTTTGGTCTCCTTGGCTGCGCCGGAGTTGGCCGCCCTGCGCTTTTCCTGGGCCTGCACCTGCCGCAGTGCAGTCATGTAGTCCATAAATGCGAGGTCCTTCCCGGTCGGGCGGACAAAGAGCGAATCGAGCAGGCCGGGTTCGGCCACCACGTCGGTGATCCGGATGGTCGACCGCAGCACGCCCTTGACCCACTGCTCGTGGCGGTACGGCACATTGAGGGCTCCGACTTTGCGATAGTCGCTGAACCGGGTTTCCACCGCGCCGGTCACCGTCGATTCCGTGAGATTCGACTGCTCCACCAGCGTTTTCGGATCGATCGTTGAGACCATTTCTGTGCCGTCTTTCTCCCGAACTCGAATCACCACCGGACCAGATCCCGGTTTGTCGACGCGGTGCACCTCGGCGCCGCGTTCACGGTAGCCCACCAGGGGCGGATCAAACCGAGCCATGGTGGCGATCTCCGTCGCCGTGGTTCCAAAGGCCAAAACCGCCGGCTGGGACGACGCCTGCATCCACGCCGTCTCTCCGTCATGTCCCAGGATCTGCGTCACCACGCCGTCCTCGAGGACATGCATGCGAAGCTTGCCCGGGCGTTTTTTAAACACGACAAACTCGCGCGTGCGGCCTCGATCTTCGACCACGCCTCGAAAGGAAATGCTGCTGAGGCGGTCACGGACACTGCCGAAATTGGCCCGCACATAGGACTCGATGATGGCCGGCAACGCATCCGCAGCCGGATCCACCGGCGCGGCGGAAGGCGCTGCCTTCAGGTCGGTGATGAACACCGTCAGTCGGGATTGCAGCTCCTCGGCCGACATGCGACCGGACATCAGCGTGTCCCGGGCGTTTCGGTTGCGCTCCCCGAGCCGTTCGATGAACTGATCGGCAAGCGCAAGTCGCTCCTCATTCGTGCTGGCCAGCTTCGGCTCACGCGTCAGCAACTCCGCCACCCGGACTCGAGGGCTGTCCTTCGTCGATGACACATCGCCACCGCTTTGTCCCGGATTGTCCTTCAGAAACACACCGAGCCGCGCCTCCAACTCCTCCCGGTCCATTTTCCCGGACAGCAGCTTTTCCGCCGCCATCGGAGTATTCGTCTGCAAGTGAGTGATGAACTGGCGGGCGAGGCGATCTTCAGATTCTGCATTCAGGTTGGGAACCTTCGCACGAATCATCGTACCCACTCGCGCACGCTCCTGGCTCGTCGGCGAAGTCGCTACGGATTCACCGGCCTGCCCAGCATGCACTCCGATCGACGCCAACACCCAAACACCGAACAGCCTGATGAACCAGAGGAATGTGTCACGGCGTATCATGAAGCAATGGATTCAGCAAACCGCATGCTGAAATTGCCGACACGGAGCAAGGCCGTTTGCCGTGACTGGACCACCCTAGGAATTATTTCGTTCGCCACGAATGAGTTGCGAACCTGGCGGTGACTACGTACCTACGTCGGGATCAGGCGGATACCCTAGGCTGCTGTAGGAGTTTACTGCCTTCCTCCGGTCGCTCTGCATTCCGATCAGATTCCCCCGATCCGTTTCTCGCACGGAGGCACGGGGTCACGGGGTTTTCGATCCCCAATACTCGAACCTCCGTGCCCCCGCGCCACCGTGCGAGCCTTTCGACTTCCGAGCCGTTGCGACTATCCCGGAATGGGCGTGAGGGCTTTTACCTGCCAATCCCGGGTAAATCCGGGTCGGTGCGGAAAGTACGAGCGGAGGAATGGGTAAAAATGCGGATAAGCCCGGATAGTCCATCCCCTGCGGTGCCGATAGTATCGTGGGCGCGAGCGCTCCCCTTCACATGCACGGTTCTTCCCACGCTTCTTTCGATTCAAACCGCTCCTGGTTCGGTCACCTCGCAATGAACCTAACCGGCTGGTCCCGGCTGCTGGTCTGCGCAGGCGTTTTCCTGCTCGCAGGACTGCCTGCTTCGCGGGCCACTTCCGTCATCGCGCCGACGTTCTCTGAGTTGGTCGACCGCGCCGAAACCGTGATCCACGGCACTGTCACCAGTACTCGGTCCGACTGGGCCGAACAAGCGGGCTTCCGGGTCATCAAGAGCTGGGTCTCCATTCAGCTTGAAGAGCCTTTGAAAGGGAGCCCGGGCACCTCCACGATTACTTTGGAATTCCTCGGCGGACGGGTCGGCCAGAGCGACATGAACGTCCAAGGCTCACCTCGCTTCGTCGCCGGCGATGAAATCGTGGTCTTCATCCAGGGCAATGGTCGCGATGCCTGCCCACTGGTGGGATGGGGCCACGGCGCCTACCGGGTCGCTGTTCCCTCCACGGGTGGCGAAAAACAAATCGTGCGCATGAACGGGCTGCCCCTGCAGTCACCCGCCGATGTCCAATTGCCCCTGACCACGCTCTCTTCGCGCCATCCCGCCTACCAGTCCCTCGCCTCGGTCCCGGGCATGTCGTTGTCGGCGTTCAAAACCGCGATCCGACAGAAACGCGACGAATCTCTCCATGTGCAGTAAGCCGTCGCGATTTGTCCGGTGGTTCTGGCTCCTCGCGCTCTGCCTGCTGGGAACGGTCTCGGCGCGCGCCTACACCGCGACCGGGAAATCGTGGCCGAGCGGAACCGTGACCTTTCAGCTCGCTCTGGGCACACCCTCCTCGACGCTGATTGATGGTTCGACCTCCTGGGATGCGGTCGCCGCCGATGCGCTCTCCACCTGGAACGCCTACCTGGGGCGGATTCAGTTTGCCAGCGTGAGCGGCTCCAGCGCACCCAATGGACAGAACAACGGGCAAAACAACGTCACCTTTTCATCGACAGTCTACGGCAGTGGGTTCGGCGCCAATGTGCTGGCGGTGACCGTGACGTATTCATTCTTCAATACGCACGTGGAAAGCGATGTGGTGTTCAACAATGCCTCCACCTGGGATTCCTACCGCGGCGCCCAGCGCACAGGTCCGGGCGGCGGGCGGATCGAGGACCTTTATCGGGTGGCCTTGCACGAGTTGGGCCACAGCCTGGGACTCAACCACCCGGACCAGGCCGGCCAATCGGTTTCGGCGATCATGAACAGCATGGTCAGCAACACTGATAGTCTTACCACTGACGATATCACCGGGGTCCAGTCCATCTACGGTGCAGTCGGCGGATCGTCCGCGCCCGTGATCACGACCCAACCGGTTGCCCAGTCCGTCGCCGCGGGTGCCAATGTCACCTTCACCGTCGCCGCCACCGGCACTCCTTCGCCCACCTACCAGTGGCGCAAGGACGGCTCCAACCTCGCCGGCGCCACCAGCAGTTCCCTCTCCCTGACCAATGTTCAAAGCAGCAACGCCGGCAGCTACTCCGTGGTGGTCTCGAACTCAGCCGGATCGGTCACGAGCAATGCGGTCGCGCTGACCGTCTCGGTTCCTCCGGCTATCACCACCCAGCCGGTGGCCCAGTCTGTCTCCGCGGGAGCGAACGTCACCTTCACTGTCGCCGCCACCGGCACTCCTTCACCGACGTACCAGTGGCGCAAGGATGGTTCGAACCTCGCCGGCGCTACCAGCAGTTCGCTCTCGTTGACCAACGTCCAGAGCAGCAATGCCGGCAGCTACTCGGTCGTTGTATCCAACTCCGCCGGCTCGGTCACCAGCAACGCGGTTGCGCTCACCATCTCCGTGCCACCGGCCATCACCACGCAGCCTGTGGCCCAATCCGTCAACGCCGGTGCCAACGTCACCTTCACCGTCGCCGCCACCGGCACTCCTTCACCGACCTACCAGTGGCGCAAGGACGGTTCAAATCTCCCTGGCGCCACCAGCAGCTCGCTTTCCCTGACCAATGTTCAAAGCAGCAACGCCGGCAGCTATTCTGTGGTGGTCACCAATTCCGCCGGCTCGGTCACCAGCAACGCCGTCGCTCTGACCGTCTCGGTTCCGCCAGCCATCACCACCCAGCCCGTCGCGCAGTCCGTCACGGCCGGCGCCAGCGTCACTTTCACCGTAGCCGCTTCCGGCACTCCGTCACCGACCTACCAATGGCGCAAGGACGGGACCGACCTTTCCGGCGCCACCAGTGCCTCGCTCGCCCTGAGCAATGTGCAAAGCAGCCATGCCGGCAGTTACTCGGTCGTTGTCTCCAACTCCGCCGGCTCGGTCACGAGCAACGCTGTCGCCCTGACCGTCTCGGTTCCTCCAGCCATCACCACCCAGCCCGTCGCGCAGTCCGTCATGGCTGGCGCGAACGTCACCTTCTTGGTCGCCGCCACGGGCACACCCGCTCCCACCTTCCAGTGGCGCAAAGACGGCTCGAATCTCGCCGGTGCAACCAGTGCATCCCTCTCGCTCACCAGCGTCCAGCTCAGCAACGCCGGCAGCTACTCGGTCGTGGTCTCGAATTCCGCCGGTTCGGTCACCAGCACGGCCGTGGCCCTCACGGTCTCGGCGGCCCCCGTCATCACCACCCAGCCCGCAGCCCAGGCGGTCACGACGGGAGCCAATGTGACCTTCACCGTCGTCGCCACCGGTAATCCGTCGCCCTCGTTCCAGTGGCATCAGGACGGCGCCAATATCCCTGGCGCCACCAACTCCACGTTCTCACTCTCCAATGTTCAGCTCACCAGCGCGGGCAACTACTCGGTCGTGGTTTCCAATATCCATGGATCGGTGACGAGCACCAGCGCCCTGCTCACCGTCTCATCCAGTCCGGTGATCACCACGCAGCCGGTCGCGCAGGCGGTCAACGCCGGGGCCAGCGTGACCTTTAGCGTCACGGCCACCGGCAGTCCTGCCCCCACCTACCAGTGGCGCAGGGACGGCTCCAATCTCCCCGGCGCCACCAACGCCTCGCTCACGCTCCCCGCCGTTCAGCTCAGCGATGCAGGCAGTTTCTCGGTCGTCGTTACCAACTCAGCCGGCTCAGTCACCAGCAACGCGGTCGCTCTGACCGTCTCCGTTCCCCCGTCCATTTCCACTCAACCGGTGGCGCAGTCCGTCACCGCTGGCGCCAACGTCACCTTCACCGTCACCGCCACCGGCACGCCCTCCCCGACATTCCAGTGGCGCAAGGACGGCACCAACCTCCCAGGTGCCACCAGCTCCACACTCACGTTGACCAGCGTTCAAAGCAGCAACGCCGGCAGCTACTCGGTGGTTGTCTCCAATTCGGCAGGCAACGTGACCAGCAACGCGGTGGCCCTCACCGTTGCTCCCGCTCCCGCCGCCCCGGTCATCACCACCCAACCGGTTGCTCAGTCGGTCACGGCCGGCGCCAACGTCACCTTCACCGTCGCCGCCACCGGCACGCCCACGCCCACTTTCCAGTGGCGCAAGGACGGCACCAATCTCCCCGGCGCCACCAGCACTTCGCTGACGCTCTCCTCCGTCCAGCTGAGCGACGCCGGCAGCTTCTCCGTCGTCGCCTCCAACGCCTCCGGTTCGGTCACCAGCAATGCCGTCGCCCTGACGGTTGCTCCCGCACCAGCCGCTCCGGTCATCACCACCCAACCGGTCGCTCAATCCGTCACGGCCGGCGCCAATGTCACTTTCACGGTCGCCGCCACTGGCACGCCTGCGCCCACCTTCCAGTGGCGCAAGGACGGCACCAACCTCCCCGGCGCCACCAGCGCCTCGCTGACGCTCTCCGCCGTCCAGCTCAGCGACGCCGGCAGCTTCTCCGTTGTTGCCTCCAACGCCTCCGGTTCGGTCACCAGCAACGCCGTCGCCCTGACCGTTGCTCCCGCACCCGCCGCTCCGGTCATCACCACCCAGCCGGTCGCACAGTCCGTCACCGCCGGTGCCAATGTCACCTTCACGGTCTCAGCCACTGGAACGCCTGCGCCCACCTTCCAGTGGCGCAAGGACGGTTCCAATCTCCCTGGGGCCACCGGCGCCTCGCTGACGCTCTCCTCCGTCCAGCTCAGCGACGCCGGCAGCTTCTCCGTTGTTGCCTCCAACGCGTCCGGTTCGGTCACCAGCAACGCCGTCGCCCTGACCGTTGCTCCCGCACCCGCCGCTCCGGTCATCACCACCCAACCGGTCGCACAGTCCGTCACCGCCGGTGCCAATGTCACCTTCACGGTCGCGGCCACTGGCACGCCTGCGCCCACCTTCCAGTGGCGCAAGGACGGCACCAATCTGCCGGGTGCCACCAGCGCCTCGCTGACGCTCTCTGCCGTCCAGCTCAGCGACGCCGGCAGCTTCTCCGTTGTTGCCTCCAACGCGTCCGGTTCGGTCACCAGCAACGCCGTCGCCCTGACGGTTGCTCCTGCACCCGCCGCTCCGGTCATCACCACCCAACCGGTCGCACAGTCCGTCACCGCCGGTGCCAATGTCACCTTCACGGTCGCGGCCACTGGCACGCCCGCGCCCACCTTCCAGTGGCGCAAGGACGGCACCAATCTGCCGGGTGCCACCAGCGCCTCGCTGACGCTCTCTGCCGTCCAGCTCAGCGACGCCGGCAGCTTCTCCGTTGTTGCCTCCAACGCCTCCGGTTCGGTCACCAGCAACGCCGTCGCCCTGACGGTTGCGCCTGCTCCCGCTGCTCCGGTCATCACGACCCAACCGGTCGCACAGTCCGTCACCGCCGGTGCCAATGTCACCTTCACGGTCGCGGCCACTGGCACGCCCGCACCCACCTTCCAGTGGCGCAAGGACGGTTCCAATCTCCCTGGGGCCACCGGCGCCTCGCTGACGCTCTCCTCCGTCCAACTCAGCGACGCGGGCAGCTTCTCCGTCGTCGCCTCCAACGCGTCCGGTTCGGTCGCCAGCAATGCTGCCGCGTTGACGGTCGCCCCCGCTCCCGCCGCTCCGGTCCTCGTCGCTCAACCGCTGTCTCAATCTGTCACGGTCGGAGTCACCGTCACCTTCACCGTCGCCGCCACCGGCACGCCCACGCCCACCTTCCAGTGGCGCAAGGACGGCACCAATCTCTCCGGCGCCACCAGCGCTTCGCTGACGCTCTCTTCCGTCCAGCTCAGTGACGCCGGCAGCTTCTCCGTGGTCGTATCCAATCCTCTTGGCACCGCCACGAGCGACGCCGCCTTTCTCACGGTCGCTCCCGCTCCGGCCGAACCGGTGATCACAACTCAACCGGCCTCCCAATCGGTCTCAGTTGGGACCAGCGTCACCTTCACCGTTGCCGCCAGCGGAACACCGGCACCCGGGTTTCAGTGGCACAAGGATGGACTCCCGCTTCCCGGCGCCACCAGCGCGTCACTCACCCTCTCCTCCGTTCAGTTCAGCGACGCCGGCAGCTATTCCGCGGTCGCTGCAAACGCGTCGGGCTCCGTTTCCAGCCTCGCCGCCGTGCTGACCGTCTCTCCCGCACCGGCCGCACCCGTCATCACCACGCAACCCACCGCTCAGTCCGTCACGGTGGGCGCGAACCTCACCTTCACCGTCGCCGCCTCCGGCACGCCGGCGCCCACCTATCAATGGCGCAAGGATGGCGTCGCCATCCCCGGTGCGACCCTCCCTTCGCTCGCACTCTCGTCGGTTCAGCTGAGTGACACAGGCACGTTCTCGGTCGTGGTCTCCAACCCCTCCGGCTCGGTCACGAGCAACGGGGCAAGTCTCACCGTTTCACCCGCTCCGGCGGCACCGGTGATCACAACCCAGCCGCTCTCTCAATCGGTCACGTCGGGCGCCACGGTCACCTTTGCAGTCGCCGCCACCGGTACGCCCGCCCCGACGTTCCAATGGCGCAAAGACGGCGCTGCCTTGCCAGGTGCCACGAGCCCGTCGCTCACCCTTCCCGCCGTGCAGCTGGGCAACGCCGGAACCTACGAGGTGACCGTATCCAACCTTTCCGGAACCGTCTCGAGCCATCCCGCAACACTCACGGTTACCCCGGCTCCAGAGCCGCCGCAAATCACCCTCCAGCCTCGTTCGCAAGAGGTGCTGGCCGGGACCTCAGTCACGTTTACCGTGACTGCAACCGGAACCCCCACCCTTCGCTACCAATGGCGGCAGAACGGAGTCTCGATTCCGGGAGCCACCAGCGCCAGCCTCCAGCTCGCCAGCGTGCAGGCGACCGAGGCGGGCAACTACACGGTGGTGGTCACCAATGATCAGGGGTCCATCACGAGCGCACCGGCTCTGCTGTCGATATCCCAAAGCACCATCGCCCCCAGCATTGTCCGGCCGCCGGCGAGCCAGGAGGTCGTCCAACGCTCTTCTCTCACGCTGACCGTTACGGTCGCAGGAACCGCTCCGTTCACCTACCAATGGGCAAGGAACGGCAAAAGCCTGCCCGGAGAAACCAGGCCCGACCTGTTCATCGCCTCGGTCGCGCAGTCGGACGCAGGCAACTACACGGTGACAGTCACCAATGCTGCGGGCTCGGTCACCAGCTCTCCCGCCGTCATTCGGGTTCGCTCGCGGTCACGGCTCATCAACCTTTCGATCCGCACCCAGGCCGGTCCCGGTGACAATACGCTCATCGTCGGGTTCGTTTCCAACGGCACGGAGCCCAAGTCCACGCTCATTCGGTCGATCGGTCCCACGCTGGCCCAGTTCGGCGTTCCCGGCGCGATGACAGACCCGCAATTGTCGCTCTTCCGCGGTTCGACCCAGGTGGCGAGCAACGACAATTGGAGTGACGCTTCCACGGTGGCTTCCACGCATTCCCAGGTGGGGGCCTTCAATCTCCCTCCGGACTCCCGCGACGCCGCGCTCTGGCTCAGCCTTCCCACCGGTGCCTACACCGCGCAGGTGTCGAGCGCCGACGGTACGAACGGAGTCGTACTCATGGAAGTCTACGACGCCGACTCCGCCGCGTCGTCGTCCAACTTGATCAACCTCTCCGCCCGCAGCCGGGTCGGCTCGGGCGACGCCGCCCTGATCGCCGGGCTGGTAGTGCAAGGGGACGGTCCGAAGCGCTTCCTGATCCGTGCGATCGGTCCCACGTTGGGAACGTTCGGTGTGGACGGAGTGCTCGCCAATCCCTCACTGCGACTGATTTCAAATGGCGCGGTCGTCGCTGAAAATGACGACTGGTCGGGATCGGCGGAACTGAGCACTGCCTTTGCCGAAGTCGGTGCCTTCCCCCTTCCTGCTGCATCCCAGGATGCGGTGGTGGTGGTGACCCTCGATCCGGGGAGCTACACCGCCGTGGTTTCCGGTGCCAACGACACCTCCGGCATCGCATTGCTCGAACTGTACGAGCTCCCCTGATCCGTCCTTCGCGCCCTCGGTGCCTCCCGTACGAGCCCGCCGATCTCCGATGCACGATCTTTTCTCGCACGGTGGCACGGAGACACGGCGGAAATCCCGTTCGATCCTCCGTCTCTGCGACCTCTGCGCCCTCCTGTAAAACGCCGTATGAGATCGGAAGTTTGAACAGGAGCACGCAGAGGTTGCAGAGAGCACCCCGCTCCCAGATCTCTGGCTGCCCTCTCCCCCCCTCCGTGCCTCTGTGCCCCCGTGCGAACCCTTCCGAATATCCGATCCCGTCTCGCACGGGGGCACGGAGACACGGAGGGCGGAGATGATTGGCCACGCACCCGCTAGCCCAACCATCGACGCCAATTGGACGCGTTGAAAAACGGCAGCAGACAAAACAACCCGATACAGGTCAGACCCAGGATGGCGAAACCGGTGGCATCATGCAGGGTCCCCGCAATGGCTTCACTCCCATAGGCATAAGCCCACGCGGTCAGAAACAGACTGCGCAGCAGGTTGGTAACGAACGCCAGACTCATGGCGACTCCGACCAGGACGACCTTCTTCCACAATCGATCGAGGAACACCGCCGCCAGAAATGAGCCGGCAAACAGACAGGCCGTGAGCGATCGTATGCCCGAACACGCATCCTCCACGCCCACCGGCCCCAGGGGCAGCATCAGCACATTCCCCTGCTGCACAAGCGGATACCCCAGAGCGCTGAACACAAAGAAATCCACGGCGATCACTTTCCTCAGCAGGAAGAGGCTGATCGCATTCTCCACCGCCGTGACGAGCGGGGCGGACAGGATCCAGATCAACGCGGGAAACAAAAAGAGCGAGACCGCGCGAACCCGCGCATCACTCCGCACCGTTTCAAACCAGCCTGGAGCGGGCGCCTGCCTCAATCGTCCGGAGGGCACATTGAAATACACCATGCCGAGGAACAGTCCGGAGAACCCAAGCGCCAGCGCCAACGATCCGGGCTGAGTCACCCCCGAGGTTCCTCGATAGAGCGCACCCATCAGGAAGATCAAAAGACCGCCGCCCAAAGCCGCCGCCGCCCCGAGGTTCAATACGAGACGCTGCCACGGCGGGACGGGGCTCGGACCCGAAACGTCAAACACCGCCTTGACCCGCGACCATCGATCCACCAGCGCGTAGATCACGAACGCCGGCACGAGCCAGCCAAAGGCATAGTCCGGCTTGGTGTTCCACCAGTGGATTTGGTCGACCGTGACAAAAATCCCGAACAACCCCACTACGACCAAAACGGCGCGGAAACGATCCGGAATGTCCGGCCAAAGCCGATTCAGTAGGGTAGACACGTTGGAGTTCAGAAAAGCCGCTGCGCCTTTCCATCGGCAAGCGGATTCAGTGGGGAGCGGGATCCGCGGAGACGAAAGGGGCTGGACGCTCGAATCGCCGACGGGCTTTCATCACGCGTGCCACATCGCAAGGGACGCATTCACCACGGCTCGGCCTCAAGCCCGTCGTTGTCCTTTGTTCTGACTCCAACGCTTCCGAAACCACCGCCCCTCGCACCGCGGGAACGACTGCTCGTCGGCGCCACCGCGTTTCACCTGGTCTTTTTGCCCTGGGCACTCGGCACCGTCCACCCATGGAGCCAGGTCGTGAGCCTTGGTCTGGCCCTGTGTAGTGCCGGGATCGCCTTCATGCCCCTGCCCGCTGCAAACGCCACGGTCGTCGAGCGACCCCCGCTCCGCGAGGTCGCGCGGTCGCCCTTGTTCTGGCTGGGCGCCGCGGTGCTGGGAGTCATCGCAGTGCAGGCCCTGAATCCCGCGTGGCGCTACGTCAGCAACAGTCAGGACTGGTGGCTGCAACCGGTCGCACACGTCCCCTGGCTTCCCCGCGGTGTCGACGCCCCGTTCACGCTCTCCAACCCAGGGCGCGCCCTGGTGATCTTCGGCTCCGTCTGGCTCCAGGCGCTGGCGGTCTGGATCGGGCTGCGCCGGCGACGCAGTTTTCACCTGCTCTTTTCGATTCTCGTCGCCAACGCAGCTCTGCTCGTCGTGCTCGAGATCCTGCAGGCTCTGACCGGGGCGTCCGGGATTTTCTGGGACTACACTCCCAGCAGCGGGTCGTTTGTCGCTTCGTTCATTTACCGAAATCACGCCGGCGCCTACTTCAACTTGATGGTCGCGCTCGCGGCCAGCCTCGGCTGGTGGCACTTTCGCCAGGCTCAAAAGACCCACGCGAAATCGAGCCCCGCCGCGCTGCTTGCGTTCATCGCCGCCGGCATCGCACTGGTGGTCGTCCTGTCCGCATCGCGGATGTCGATCGCCAACCTGGTGGCCTTCCTGGGACTCACCGTCCTGCTGATCGTGGTTCGACGCCTCCGCAAGAACCGCCAGGGGTTTCTCCGCGCCGACCTCATCGTGCTCTGGCTCGCGCTCGCCGGCATCGGCGGGGTCGTCGTGCTGTGCGTGGAGGTCGACAAGGTCCGTGAGCGCATTCTCCACCTGGTCGAAGACCCACGCGCCTCCTCGCGCGACCGCGCTCTGGTCGCTCAGGCATCGATCGAAATGCTCCGGGAATCGTGGCCGGCCGGCTGGGGTGCCGGCTGTTTCCGGCACGGCTTCCCGCTCTACGCAATCCACCATCCGGAGATCTACCGCAGCCGCCCGGAGACGCAGCTGTATTGGGAATACACCCACAACGACTTCCTGCAGTTCGCGATCGAACTCGGACTTTATGGGATGTGCCCGCTGCTCGTCCTCATCCTGGCGGCGTTGGTGCGGCTCGGGCGCGCACGATTCTGGCGCAGCGTCGTCTCGAACTCGCTGGTGCTCGCCGTCGTCCTGCTCGGCCTGCACAGCACGGTCGACTTCGTGCTGCAAAACCCGGCCATTTTGCACACCGCCGGCTTCCTCCTCATTGGAGCATTACGCTGGGTCGAACTCGATGCACCGGCAACCGCGCTGCGGGGGAGCGCCTAGGCACGCGCACCCGAAGCTCACGCCGGAGACCGGATCCGGAGCGGATGCTGGATCACGCAGAACCCACTCGATGCAATTGCCTCACGCCACCCTTTCCCGCTCGACCCCGGCCCATACCCGGTGAACATCGTTCCCGCCCTCATGCGCGCATGCACCGTCGTCTGTCGTATTCCTCCTGCTCCGCCGCGCCCGGACAGCGCCGTCCATGAATAAGGACTACCTGTTCCTAGGGATCGCCCTGCTCGCGCTGTGGTTGCCCACGGCGGTGGTCCTCACCCGCCCGGCCCGGGAAAAGATCCGCCAGGCCAGCCGGCGTCAGGACGACGGCCTGCTGTCCCTGCTGCGGAGTCCCTACAGTTGGATCGATCTGATCCGGAGCGCCGGGGGGGCGTGGCTGGCCAAGGAATCTGTCTTTCACTTCAGCGCCGGGCAGGACGATCTCGCGCTCGTCTTCCTCGCGACCCAGGCGCTCCTCTTCCTCATCGCCGTCCTCGCGCAAACGCTCTGGCTGGGCTCCCCGGTTCGGTTCATCGGACCGCTCTTTTTTCTCGTCGGACTGACCCTGGTCGTGAGCGGCCCCAAAGTCGGCAGCTTCGCGCTAGCCTTGGGCCTGACCTGCGCCCTCATGAACCGCCGCCTCAGCCTCGCCTTCCTTTTCGTGCCGGCCTTCCTGGTGGTTTTTGGAAAACTTTTCGGCCAGCTCGGCCTCAGCCTGCTGGTCAATGCCGCCCTTTTTGTCCTGCCCCTAGCCCTCGCCTTCAGCTTCGGCATCCGCTTGTCGTACATCCGCAGGCCACGCGTCGCGCTCGCGGCATAGTCAGGGCGGATCGATCGATCCCCGAAGGGCCTCGAAGCGACGTCGGCACCAGAGCGCTCAATCCCGAATGGCCTTCTGCGTTCCGCTATGCGGACGCACCCGGCTTGTCCTGGCTGAGCAGGTAGTCGTGCGAGGACTTTCCGTAGTGGCCGGCGTAATAATAGTCGCTCAGGGAGAAATCCAAGCCGTTCAGCACCGCCCCGAAGCACGCAACCTTGGAGTCGAGGAGTCGCTTGGCGGTCAGCTTCACGCCGGCCGTGGTTGCCCGGTTGAATCGGACCACCAGCAGCGACCCGTCCGCATGCGGCAGCACGACCAGCGCATCGCTGACCGGACCGAGCGGCGGTGAATCGATCACGATCCGGGTGTATTCACTTCTCAATTCCTTGATGAGCGCGCCAAACCGGGGATCGTTGAACACGTGGGTCGGCACCACCGCCTTTGCCCCGGCGGGCAGAATGTCGAGGTTGCGCCGGAATCCCCTGATGACCGCCTCGTCAAACTTCACATCATGCGTGCAGCATTCAATCAGCCCCGCGCGATTGGGCAGCCCCAGCGATCGGTGCACATTCGGCTTCCGCAGGTCCGCATCGATCAGCAGGGTGCGTTCTCCATGTTCGGCAAAGGTGAGCGCCAGGTTGGTTGCGATCAGTGACTTTCCCTCGCCGGGCAGGGTGCTGGTGATCATCACGACCTGGGTGGGCGTCTCCTTGGTCATCAGGCGGAATCCGGAATGCAGGGTCCGAAACGCTTCCGCCGCGAGCGGTTGCTCGGCGGAGACCACGCATTGCGCCCGGTCCTTGGGATCCACTTTGGAAAGCGACGGCACCACCCCGATCAGCGGAATACCGACGACTGATTCCACCTGATAGGCGGACTTCACCCGGTCGTCCATGAACGCGATGCCAAACGCCAGGGCCAGCCCGAGCCCGAGGCCGGCCAGGCCTCCCATGGCCAGATTCATCGGAATGTTGGGCGAGGAATGCACCCCCGGATTCCCCGCCCGATCCACTACCCGCACATTGCGGGTTTCAATCGTGGCGCTCATCGAGGTCTCCCGCATGCGCGCCTGGATGGCGGTGAGCAGGTTCTCATTCACCGCCAGCTCGTTCGCCAGCGCAGTGTAGTCCACCGCCACCCGGTCGGTTTTCAGGCTCTCCGATTCCTGCGCCTGCAGTTCCGCCTTGGCCTGCTGCGCCGCCTGCCGGGCTGACTCAAAATCATTTCGCACCGATGCCGCCGCGCTCGCCAGGGCGAGCACCAGCTCGGATTCCGTTTGCGCGAGCGACTGCACCGCCTGCTCCATCTTCGGATGCTTGGCCCGGTAGCGCCGCTGCAACTCTGCCACGGCGATCCGCTCCGACGCCACACGCTGCACCAGGCTCTGCACCGGTCCGGAGTTGCCAATGAAATCAAGCTCCGCGAGCGAACTCTTGTTCGCCTCCGCCGCCTGCACTTGGTTCCAACGCCGCTCGGCTTCGGAAAGCCGGGCGTTGGCCTGGCTGAGGCGGCCGTTGAGCGACATCAACTTCTCGGTCACAATGTCCTTCCGCTTGTCAAGTGAGACGAGATTCTCCCGTTCCTTGTACTGCTGCAGCGCGTTCGCCAGATCCTGCACCCGTTTGCCCTGCTGCTCCGCCCGGATCTTCAACTCCTCCACCGCACGCATGGATTCATCGACACGCCAGCGGCTGTTGTAGTTCATGAACTCCTCGACAAAGTAATTGGCCATCTTGGCCGCAACTTCCCCATCCGGATGGCTGAACACCATCTGGAGAATCCGCGTCTGACGGACCGGCATCACCCGGCGATTCATGGCCAGAACTCCCGCTGCCGTCATCGGAATCCCATCGCCCGAAGGCGGGAAAGGCGCCAGCAGGGCCTTGGTTTCATCAGGCGTCAATCGACTCGCCACCTGCTGCACAATCGAAGCACTCTCCAGGAGTTTCACCTGGGTATTCAAGTCCTCCGGCCCTCGCAGGTCGGAGTCACGCACCTCCTGCACCTTCAGCACCACGGCCTCGCGCGGCAGGATCTCGATCGAGGCCGCCGCCGTGTAGATCTTTGTCCGGCTCAGCGTGTAGACGACCGTCGCAACCGAGACCACGACGAACACGGTGATGATGTACCAGATGCGCTCGCGAATCGTCGCCACGGCCTGGCGGACGGTCCGGTACAGGGGATTTTCCTCCCCACTCCCATAGCCGCTGGTGTACGGATCCCCCGGATACGCGTAGCCATCAGGTCCGGGCGGTCGGCTGTTCTGGATATAACTCATAGGATCCGTTCTGGGACAAAAATGATGTCATTGACCAGCAACACCCAGGCCTGGCCCTGGTTTCCCGTCATGAGCTCATCGGCATTGATGACATGGGTCTGTCGTTTGCCATCCGGCCCGGTGCGGGTGAGACGGACCTTCTTGCGATCCGCCGCACGACTGAAACCACCCGCGCGGGAAATCGCGTCCAGGAGTGTCAGGCTTTGCTCGGGCGGCACACTGAGCGACTGGGGCGTATTGACCGCGCCGAGCACATTGATCTTTCGCTCCTTGTACTCGACAATCATCACATTGACCTGGGGATTGACGAGATAGTCCCGGTCATAGAGCTCCTTGATGATCGCTTCGAGTTCCGGCAGGGTTCGCTCTTTGGCCGTCACCCGTCCGATCAGCGGCAAGGTCACTTCCCCTTCCTGCGACACACGCAGCTCTCGGTCGAGATCCGGCTCTTGGAAGACTTGGACCCGGACCAAATCCCCCGGCTGGACCCGGTAGTCTCCCGAAGTCGGTGTCGCCTGAGCCGAGTCCTCCGCCGCCGCGAGCAGCAAGCTGGATCCACTCACGGCGAGACAGAAGAGCAGTCTGAGTAAGTTCATCACGACAGGAGGCGAAAGCAGGCGCGGCGGAAATTGAGATGCAAGAGGTGTACCGTCAGAATCGGATCATTCCGCTGACGCTAAAAATGTTGCTGTTAAAGTCGTAAAAATCGACACGGGAGGAGCTATTTTTAAAGTAATATGCAAATGAGGCCGAAATCGTGCGACTTACGACATAAGTAACGCCGGTTTCGAGCGTGGTAAAGGTGTCGTTTCTGTCCGCGTTTTGTACGCCATTCGTCCGTTCCCAACTGAATCCCAGATTGGCCTGCCACACCTCACTGATCAGGAACTGGCTGTTCACTTGAACCGAAGAGACCCGTTGTGATTCACCAAAAGCCGAGGTGCGAAAGTCGCGGGAAAGGTTGAGGTTGACCGTGGTTTTCTCGGAGTAGGCGTACGACAAGGACGCCCCGAGGCCGAGATCCTCCTCCGAACCGCGATCATCCAGGCGTCGACGGGTCATTCCCACCCGGACGTCGCCTTTGAGTTTGGCCGTGAAGTCCCCACTCGCGCCCACGTTCAAGAAATGGTCCGAGGAATTGGAGCGCGCGAGGGCTTGCCGCGTCCGGCGATACTGGTAGCCCACGCTCAGATCCACCTTGGAAGTGAGCTCGTAGTAGCCGTTGAGCGGGACGGTCCAGCTGTCCTGGTCAATCGTCGTCGCGTCCGAGTAGTTGGTGCGATTAAAGGAGGATCCCAGACTGAGACGAGTCTTCGCCGTCGCACTCCAGTCCCCGGTCACCGACGCCGCCGTTTCGGTCTGTCGCAGGGCCTGGTCAAAGCTCCGCACGGCCGTGCTGCTCTGGTCTCGCTCTGCGAATGACGCCGTGAATCCCAACTGGGCCCGACCTCCCTCATAGTTCACGTCCCCAGCGAGGTCGGGCAGGTTTCGATTGAGGGAGGAATTGCTGGCGTACCGAAGGAACTGCTCGGCGGCCGACGCATGGATCCGCACCTGGGCACCTTCCTGAACGTATCGGATTTCCGGAGTCACACTGACGAGCGCGTCCCCTTCCTTGTTTGAGGTCAGGAATATGTTGTCGTGGTAACGAAGCGCACCGGCCACCGACGCCGACAAGGGCAGCCTGCCGCCGAATGAAAGCACGGAGTCGGCCGCGCACAGCGCAGACCCACCGGCGAGACCAAAAAGAAGGAGCTTCAACGGGGTTTTCACAGAACGGGAATCAAGAGGGAACGCGGACCATCAACGGGAGAAATCACATGAAATCGTCACGATAGGAATGAACGGACCGGCCGGACTCAGGCGGCCTCCTTGGGGGGTGCTCAATCCAAGAAAGGTGTGTACTCCGGAACCAACCGCTTGATCGCCAGCTTGATCTCCCGCGGATCCTTCCACGTGGCCGCAACCCGAAGTTCCCTCAACCACGTGTCCGCGTCCTGAGCCTCCTCCTTCGACGCCCGTAGCTTGAAGATCCGGTGATGCTCGGTCGGTTCGTGGGTTTCGTCGGTGTGCCGCAGTTCCTCAAAGAGCTTCTCACCTGGGCGCAGGCCGGTGAATTTGATCTCAATGTCCACGTCCGGCCGGTATCCACTCAATTCGATCATATTGCGCGCCAGGTCGACGATCTTCACGGGCTGGCTCATATCGAGAATGAAAATCTCCCCGCCGCGGCCCTGCGTGGCCGCCTGCAAGACCAGTCCCACCGCCTCGGGAATGGTCATGAAGTAGCGGGTCATGTCGGGGTGGGTGACAGTCACCGGCCCGCCCTGGGCGATCTGGCGGCGGAAGGTGGGAATCACACTCCCGCTCGATCCGAGCACATTGCCAAATCGCACCGCCATGAAGGTGGTGCCATTCCCCGCCGCCGCCTGCCGCGCCTGGAGGGCTTTTTCGGAAAGGCGCTTCGAGCAGCCCATGACGCTGGTCGGATTGATGGCTTTGTCGGTGGAGATGAAAACAAACCGAGACACCGCGAACTCGCTGGCGATCGCCATCAGGCCCGCGCTCGCGAGGGTGTTGTTCTTGATCGCTTCCCCCGGCTGGCGCTCCATCAGGGGTACGTGTTTGTGCGCCGCGGCATGAAAGATGATCTCCGGCCGCACCCGGGTGAAGATCGCGCGGATCGCAGCCTCATCAGCCACGTCGGCAATCAACGGCACGAGCAGGGCCGCCCGCTCCGTCTTCATCAACTCCTGCTCGATTTCAAACAGCGCAATTTCCGCCTGGTCGATCATCACCAGGGAGCGCGGAGCGTGACTCAACACCTGTCGGCACAGCTCACTGCCGATACTCCCGCCCGCCCCGGTCACGAGGACCACCCGGTCCTTCAGGAGCCTACCGATTTCCTCCGAATCGAGATTGACCGGAGCTCGTCCCAACAAGTCCTCGATCGCCACCGGCCTCGACTGTTCGATCTTCACTTCTCCCGACGCCAGCTGGGTGAATGACGGCACAATCTGCGTCTTGGCACCGATCTGCCGGCCGATCTCGACGATTTCCCGCACCCGTTTGGGGTGGGCCTGGGGCAGCGTGAACAACAGCTCATTGATCCGCCCGACCTTGGCGTGGTGGGCCAAGGTCTCGATCGGACCATACACGGGCAGACCATGGATCAGCCTTCCCACGCGTTCCGGCCGGGGATCGATGAAGAAGATCGGGCAACGCCCGCTGCTCTTCTTCGCCAGAAGGTCCTTGGCCACTGCTTCACCCAGATCGCCCGCGCCAATGATGGCAACCCGGTGGATCTCTTCGCCCCGCCGCGAGGCTCCCGCAATGCTCCGGGTCCGAGCCACGCGCAGGGCCAGCCGAAACGTCGACAGCGCCGACACGCTGAGCACCAGATCCATTAGGATCACCCCCCGGGGAGGGGCAGCCGTCGCCTCAACGCCCAGCCACAGCGTGAGCATGATTCCCGACGCCACGGCCATCGACACCAGCACCCCGCCGAAGTCCGTCAGTCCAAAATAGCTGAGCACACTCCGGAACTGTCCAAACGAACTCAGCAGGAGAAGTTTGCACGCGACAATGGGCAGAAGCAAAACCGCCCGCTGGGAAACAAACTCCGCAGGGGGATCGAAATCCCAACGGAGTTCATACGAACCGTAGAAACTCACACCCAGCAGGATGCCATAGAAGATGATCAGCGCGAACACCCGCAGGGTACGACTCCGTCCGATGGCCTGATCGAGGAATCGAAGGATGCGCGTGGCCCAGAAGGTCAGGCGCTCACTCGAATATGCGAGCAAGGCACGCCCCAGTCCCGGTTCGGACGTAGTCTGAGAAATCGCCATAGTTCAGTTCCCCATCAAGTTAGCCGCCAATCACCGCCATTTAAATCCCGAAAATCTTCCCCGTTCCCTCTATCGAGTGTGTCTGTTTCCAGCTCGTCCGATCCCGGCTCGCACGGGGGCACGGAGACACGGAGAAACCCACCGCGCCCTCCTCCACCTCTGCGACCTCTGTGCCCTCCTGTAACCTGCCGAATCTGATCTGAAGTTTGAACAGGAGCACGCAGAGGACGCAGAGAGCACACCGCTCCCAAACCTCTGATTGCCGTCTCCCCCACCTCCGTGCCCCCGTGCCTCCGTGCGAACCCCTCCGAACGACCCGTCAATCTCCTCCCTTGGCTCCGATCCCCTGTGTGAGCCCAATTGACTTCAACCCGCGCAGCACCTCCGCAAAACCTGGATCCGTCCACAACGTCTCGAGCGGAGCACTGCTCGTCAGGCGGATGAAATACTGCTCCCGGCTGCCCAGCAAGGCCTGCTGCACCGCATCTTTCCACCAGAGGAAGGGATCGGGTACCGCATTGAAGCGTTCACCGTAGTCATAGACTTTGCCCTCCACGAGGTGCCAAAAGAGGACATACGTTGGCTTCCCGCCCCCCGGGGGCTCGAAGAGACGCCACTCAGCCGGCTGCAGGGCTTGGCCGTCCACGGCCCCCGCCTGCTTGAACTTCATCTCCAGGCAGCGCCAGCCATTCTCGGTCCAGCAGCGATCCGGCGTATGGGACGCCACCATACGCGTCGGCATCTTGCCGTAGCCCCAGTAGGCCACATACACCGCGAACTCCTTGCCGCCCCGTAGGTACTCTCGGTTGATCGCATCGTCAAAATTCAGCACTTTCTCGACTTCGCCGGCCACGAACTCATTCGGCCCCAACGGCACCTCCCGGCCTTGCCATCCCGGCAAATCCAAGGGAACCAGGCTCGCCAGGTGTTTCCCACGCGTCACCGGCGTCTCGCGCAGCTTTCCCAGCGCCTGCGCCGCCACCGCCAGCAGCAACACCAGCACGGGGAGCACTATCGCCGTCGTGAGCCATTTTGGCCGGGCAGTTGGGTTCATGGTCTAAAGGAAAGTTCAACGGTCGCGCAAATCAACCTCGGCGCTTCCGTCGCACGCTAGTGCGACGGCCCGACGACATCGGGTCGCACCGATTGCGGGGGAAACCCACGCTGCGTCGGAGGCGGCTTGCACGTAACCGCCGCCACAACCCAGCCCAACGCCACCGCCATCGCCACCAGCATCCAGCCTCGTCGGAAACGTCGCATTGAATTCAGCCTCCACGGTCGTTCTGGCCGCGCTCCGTCGTTCACTCGGGTTTCGTCAGGTACGGGCGAGCCGGTACTCCGAACACAGTGACTCCCGCCGGCACATCACGCATCACCACCGCTCCGGCCCCCACCGTCACCCCGTCACCCACCCGCAGTCCCGGCAAGACCGACGCGTGACTGCCCACCGTCACCCCTTCACCCACGGTCACGCCGCCAGTGATATCGACGTGACAATGCAGCTGGGTCCATCGTCCCACGCTCGCATCGTGTGCTACGGTCGAGTGGAGGTTGACCGACACAAAGTCATCCAGGTGCGCATGCGACCCGACCACCGTATGCGGGCAGAGAATCACGCCACGCCCCAGTTCCACTCCGATCCCGAGGACGGCGCTAGCATGCACGACCGCAACAAACTCCGCCCCCTGGGCGAGCAGGTGCTCGATGCAGCGTCGCTTAAAGTCCACCCGACCCATCGCGCAAACGAACACCTCGTCCGCGGCCGGCCGGTGCCCCTGCACCGGTCCGAGGATCGGCACATCCACAGGCTTGCCCACCAAGGCGTGGGGATTGTCATCAAGAAATCCCTTCACCCTCCACGGCTGACGATCCTGGCGCGCCCACGCGAGCACCTCGCGCCCGAAGCCGCCCGCCCCCACAATCACCAATTGTTTGTTCATCGTCAAAAGCCCCTCCAACCCCCTTCACGATCTGATCCGACAAAGTCTCCCTCTAGAACACCCGCAGTCAAACCTCCGTGCCTCTGTGCCTCCGTGCGAGCCATTCTGATTTCCGATCCACGATCTTCTCTCGCACGGAGGCAAGGGGGCAAGGAGAGCGGATCACTCTAACCTGCTCGGTCGAGGTGATGTCGCCCACGCCGCGATTTGCTGAACCCCACACCAGCCCGCGGATCGATCTCTGCGATCTCTGTGAGCTCCTGTTAAAATTCCGAATCGGAGGGGATGGTTGAACAGGAGGACGCAGAGGGCACAGAGCACGGAGGGCGGATCGCTCTAACCTATTCGGTCGAGGTGATTTCGCCGACGCCGCGATTTGCTGAACCCCAAACCAGCCTGCGGATCGATCTCTGTGAGCTCCTGTTAAAAATCCGAATCGGAGGGGATGGTTGAATAGGAGGACGCAGAGGGCACAGAAGACGGAGAGGAGACGTACGAGCATAGAATTTTCTTTCGTTTGATCGTGCCCTTTTCTTCAACCCAATCCCCAGGTTCCCGTGCTAAAGTGCGGGTCCGCCCGTAAACCACCCGTGTCCTCCCCGCCAATGTCCCCTGATCGCCTCTCCATTCGTGCCCTCATCCTCGAGATTCTCCCCGGAGCCGAGGGGAAGATCATCTTCGGGGAAGGAGGCATGCTCGATAGCCTGGGGTTGGTCAATTTCCTGGCCGATCTGGAATACACGGTGGGTGTGAAGTATGGGCGGGAGATCGTCATTGCTTCGGAGCGTGCCATGAGCCGGGCCCGGTCGCCGTTCCGCGATGTCGATACGTTGGCGGAGTTTGTGGGGGAGTTGCTCGCGGAGGGCCGGTCATGAGCCGCGTCCTCGTCATCACTGGTACCAGCCGCGGGCTGGGGTTGGGCATGGCGGAGTATTTTCTTTCGAAAGGAGACACCGTTTGCGGGTGCAGTCGGTCAGAGCGCTCCTCGATCACGCATCCCGAGTACTCGCATGCCGCGGTCGATGTCGCCGACGAGAAGGCGGTGGTGTCGTTCGTGCGCGCGGTGCAGCGGAAGCACGGGCGGATCGATGGGTTGATCAACAATGCGGGCATCGCGGCGATGAACGCGGCGCTGCTGACTCCGGCCGCGTCGGCCGAAGCGGTGTTTGCGACGAATTTTCAGGGCACCTTTCTCTTCTGCCGGGAGGTGGCCAAGGTGATGGTGCGCCAAAAGCAGGGTCGGATTGTGAATTTCTCGACGGTGGCGACGCCGCTGCGACTCGAGGGCGAGTCACTCTACGCGGCAAGCAAGGCGGCGGTGGAATCCTTCACCCGCGTGCTGGCGCGGGAGCTGGGCCCGACCGGGGTGACCGTCAACGCCCTGGGCCCGACGCCGATCCCGACGGACCTGATCAAGGGGGTACCCAAAGCGAAATTGGATGCGCTGCTCGCTCGTCAGGCCATCGCTCGACTGGGCACGATCGACGATGTGATCAATGTCGTGGAGTTCTTTTTGTCGGCGCGGAGCGCGTTTGTGACCGGACAGGTCGTTTACCTGGGAGGGGTGTGAGCGGGGTGGCTCGGGGTGAATCGCCGAAGGTGGCGGAGGGGTTCGCACGGAGGCGCGGTGGCACGGAGGTGGGGAGACGGGGGACAGTGGTCGGAGATGAAAGGTTACTCTGTGAGCTCTGTGGCCTCCTGTTCAAACCGCCGATCGGATCCAGATTTTTAACAGGAGTTCGCAGAGGACGCAGAGATAGAGGATGGAAAAGAGCTTTCTCCGTGTCCCCGTGCCACCGTGCGAGACATGGATCGAGGATCGAAAATTCGGAAGGGCTCGCACGGGGGCACGGTGGCACGGAGGGTGGGGGGACGGGGGCAGAGATCGGAGATGAGAGTTTACTCTGCGCGTTCTGTGGCCTCCTGTTCAAACCGCCGATCGGATTCAGATTTTAACAGGAGTTCGCAGAGGTCGCAGAGATAGAGGATGGAAAACGAGGCGTGGGCGAATTTTTGTGTGGGATTAAATGACTGTGGGTCAGGTGGTAGCAACGAAAACTGAGGCGGAGTCCTTAGGGATGGGGATGTGGTCTGAAATCTGCACGATGGAAGCTATGACGATGCGCACGCTTGGAATGGGGATTTGTCTTCTGTTGGGTACGGCCAGTGTGTGCCTGCGTGCGCAGTCCCCCGCCAAGGCGAACACAGGGACGTTCGCGGATGCGGGGCGCACGAACGAGATCGCTGGGTATGCGGTGTCGTTTCCGTCCCCACAGATTGGGATTTCCGGCAAGCCTGGCTCCACGGCCGTCCTCCCGGGCACGGAGGCAAAAGACCCGACGGCCACGCGCAGCGCGTTCGCGGTTCCTTCCATCCCCGAGCCGGGCGTCTACGCTGGCTTGCTCGGTGCAGCGACGTTCTTGGTGGTCCTTGTCCAACGCGCCCGCCGCCGGCTGGCGTAGTCGCAGGAGAAATAAGGCGGACTGAGCGGACGTGGGCCTATGCTCGCGACGCTGGTCGTTTTACGGTCTAAGGGATCGATCCGGTTCGGCGGTCTTTACAGGAGGGCACAGAGGGCGCAGAGGGTGGAGGATGGAAAAGGGTTTTCTCCGTGTCCCCGTGCCACCGTGCGAGAGGTGGATCGAGGATCGAGAATTCGGAAGGGTTCGCACGGAGGCGCGGTGGCACGGAGGGTGGGGAGACGGGGGCAGAGGTCGGAGATGAGAGGTTACTCTGTGAGCTCGGTGGCCTCCTGTTCAAACCGCCGATCGGATGCAGATTTTTAACAGGAGTTCGCAGAGGTCGCAGAGACGGAGGATGGAAAGGAGCTTTCTCCGTGTCCCCGTGCCGCCGTGCGAGACATGGATCGAGGATCGAAAATTCGGAAGGGCGCGCACGGGGGCGCGGGGGCTCGGAGGTGGGCTGAAACAGCGGGCAGAGGTCGGAGATGAGAGGTTACTCTGTGAGCTCTGTGGCCTCCTGTTCAAACCGCCGATCGGATCCAGATTTTTAACAGGAGTTCGCAGAGGTCGCAGAGACGGAGGATGGAGAGGGTTTTCTCCGTGTCCCTGTGCCACCGTGCGAGACATGGATCGAGGATCGAAAATTCGGAAGGGCTCGCACAGGGGCACGGGGGCACGGAGACTACTTGGGTGAGTGAACGCGATACAATGCTGGCATGTCCGCCACCAGCCGGAGGGCTGTCGTGGGCAGCGTTGCAGGCCCATGCCGAACAGGCACCCGGGCAGGTGCTGTGGCGTTCATTGGCCGGGGAGGTGACGTGGCGTCGCTGGATTGACCGCGTTGAGGAAGCTGCCGCTGCTTACCGTAATGCGGGAGTGGTCGCAGGGGACGTCGTGGTGACTCCGGGCGAGTCCACGATCGACACCTTGGTCTGGCTCTTCGGTGGCGTCCGGGTCGGTGCGGTGGTGATGCCCCTCCGCAAGGAACGTGAAGCGGAGGCCCTGGCCTGGCAGGCCTTTGTCCCGTTGCGCGGGTGGGTGCGTGACGGCGTTCTTGTTCCGGTCGAACCTCGGCCGAACCCTACGGCTGAGCCTCCGCTGCTGCGGACGTTGCGGGCGACGGCCCATCCGGGGTTGATCTTGGGCACCGGCGGCACGACGGGGCGTCCGAAGTTGGTCCTGCACGACTTGGAGCGACTGCTGGGCAGCATCCCCGTGGCAACGAGCCGATCGAGGAGTCTGCTTCCGCTGATGCGATTGGACCATATTGGAGGATTGGATATGGTGTGGCGGGCACTGGCGGGCGGGCACACGGTGGTGGAACCTCCCCTGCCGTTGTCGCCCGACGCCCTGGGCGAAACCATTTCCCGATTCCGGGTCGAAGTGCTCCCGGCGACCCCGAGTTTGCTTTCGATGCTGTTGGTTTCCGGGGCGTTTGAGCGTCACGACTTCTCCTCCCTGCGCACCGTCCCCTACGGAGCCGAGCCCATGCCCGGGCCGCTGCTGGAGCGTCTGCGCGGCGCTCTGCCTCACGTGAAATTCCTGGAACGCTTCGGGACCAGTGAGACCGGCGCGCTGCCGGTCGCGACCGTGAAGGGCGGGATGCGCCTCGCGGGCGGGCGGGCGCCGGGGCAGGACGAAACACCCGCGTCGGAGAGTGGTGGCGGATTTGAGTGGAAGGTGGCGGACGGGGAATTGTGGGTACGGAGCCCGGCCCGCGCCCTCGGTTATCTGACGGGAGAGTCCGGAGGTTTCCAGGCGGACGGGTGGTTCCGGACCGGAGATCTGGCCGAATGGGGTGACGATGGAGTCGTTCGGGTGCTCGGGCGAAAGCAGGACCTCATCAATGTGGGTGGCGAAAAGGTGCTTCCGGGAGTGGTCGAGGACGTGCTGCTGACACATCCTCACGTCGTGGACTGCCGGGTGTTCCCGCAGGCCAATGCCTTGTTGGGACAGGTGGTCGCGGTGGAGGTGGTCTGGCGGGGCGCGGTGGGAGGAGGAGCCCTCGGGGTGAAACGGGAGTTGCACCAGTTTGCGCAGGCGAGGCTGGCGCCCCATCAATTGCCTGTGGTCGTGCGGTTGGTGGCGGCGATTGCCGAAACGCAGCATTTCAAGAAGGCCCGGCCGTCGGCGTGAAGAACGGAGAGATCGGAATTTTAACAGGAGCTCACAGAGATCGCAGAGATCGATCCGCGGGCTGGTGTGGGGTTCAGCAAATCGCGGCGTGGGCGACATCCCCTCGACCGAGCAGGTTAGAGTGATCCGCTCTCCGTGCCCCCGTGCCTCCGTGCGAGAAAAGATCGTGGATCGGAAATCAGAATGGCTCCCACGGAGGCACAGAGGCACGGAGGTTTGACTGCGGGTGTTCTAGAGGGAGACTTTGT
>JAXMHM010000043.1:0-71372 GCA_046346755.1 Opitutaceae bacterium
GGCTTTCGTCAGAGCTTCGAAAGCGAGGGAACACTGGAAAACATGGGGAATCAGCGATCCTGCGTCTTTTTGGCTTTCTCCGTTTCCTGCTCACAGAAGGTGACGTACTCTTTCTCGGTGAGGGCACCATCTCCATTCTTGTCGACTTTGGCGTAAGCGGTTGCAGCGAAGCGGGCACTTTCCGCGTCGCTGACCAGGCCGTCGCCATCGGTATCCATCGCTCTCAGTCGGGCAGCTGTTTGGTCCTTGTCCATCTTGTGGTTAGCCAAGGTCGATGCGGTGGCAGCGTCCCATTCTTCCGCGCTTACGCGGTTGTCCTGGTTTGTGTCGCTTGTCTTGAAAAGCAGGGCGGCGAAGGTTGCGTGTTCGGCGGCGGAGACGCGTCCGTCGCCGTCAGTGTCCATGCTCTTGAATTCCTTCTTCGAATCACCGGCATACGCGGCGGCAACGAGGATGACGGACAGGCCGCCGGCGACCACGACGGATTTGAGCGAAGGCGATTTGATTGTGTTCATGACTTTTTGGATTTGAGGCTATGAGCATCGAGCGCCGGAATGACGCCTGATCGTGCAGCCATCGACCCAACTCCGGTACAAAGGTGTCTGGGGCGAATTCCCGTCGAGGGGTTGGTGCAAAATCCCACGAACCGCCTTCCGTCACCAGTCTGACACGCCTGCGGCTTCGTTTGCGGTCCACCCCTGCCTGTCAGTTCGGTGCGGCGGAGCGCGGTCAGCGCAACTCTCCGGACCGGGCTGATATCCACGATTCGACCCCGGGTGAAACGATCCAGGGAGACGGAGGAGGAGAAGGGCCGCGGCCGCATTTTTGACGCCCTCTTGATGGTTTTCTGCAAAAACGGGCTCGGCAGGCGCGCGAGAGGAACATTCAATGCCGGGAGATGCTTGTGTTGAGGACTGGAGTTATCTCGCTGCTGTGGGCCGGCACCTGGGCAGGGCTGGTTGCGCCGGTATGGTCGCAAGTGACCCGCCCGGACGATCCGATCAATCTCGATCCGATCCACATCACGACCCAGTCGGATGATGATGGCTACGATCCGACCGGCATGGGTGCCCAGGAGGCGGAATTGCGGGAGCCCCCGTTCTCCAACGACTTGCTCACCGGGGCGGGCGAGGAGTCCGAGGCGGTGGGTGAGCTCAACATCGAACTTGGCATGATCGCCACCGCGTCTCCGGCTGATCTCGTGGCCGGACTGAACCGGCTCAACCTCCGGGGATTTCCGACCCCGCGCCTGCGCAACGGGTTCATCCAGCTTGGCGTTCCCGAGATTCTCAACGCCGGCGGCGGCGAGCGAATTCAGGGTCCCCTCACGCCGGTGACGGGCAAGGCGGCGCCCGGCGGCATCGACAATGTGTCCACTGCGCGTCCGCGGGCGGCGACGCAGCGCCGGTTCTCGGTCAGCACCGTGAGCGCGCGCGAGAACTCCGGCTCGTTCGAACTCAACTCGCCGATCGTGCCAAAGAAAGCATGGCAGCGCTGGGCGATGACCTGGCGCAACAAGAAGGGACCGGAGGCGTATTCGGTGAATCGTTACCAGACCCTCAGCGGGGCGGTCACGATCAAGCACTCGCGCGCCGCCAGCACGCTCTTCCAGGTCGACTACAGCGACACCGACGCGAATCCCGGCTCGGGCATCCCCGAATACCGGCTCACCCGGACCAGCCCGGTGATCGGCCCCTTTCTGCCGCTGGCCTACCTGCACATCAACGGCCCGGACGGCCGCATTCGGAAAAAAGTGGCGAGCGTGAGCGCGCAGTTCGAGGCTCAGCTCAACAAGGCGGTCAGCCTGCGCGCCGGGGTGCAGTGGTTCTGGCGCTCCCTGGTGGAGGACCGCTTCACCAAGGGTGAGTACCTGCTCGACGAGCGGGTGTTTGCCGGCACCCGCGAACCCCAGCACCAGGAGCAGCCCCTCGAGGCGATCAACGGCGGGGTGGAGGTCACCACCCGTTTCGCCGCCTTCGGTGCGGACCACAAGGTCCTCGTCTCGCTCGAGCGCTCCACCGTGGACTACACCCGCGAGCAGCGCGGTCTCGACACGGCCGAACGCAATGCCCAACCGCTGAGTGTGCGGAGGTTTGATCCCTACTATCCCGACTATTTCCGCACGCCCTTTGGCGTCGATTCCTACCGCCGCATCATTGCGGACCGGACCGAGGAAACAACGTACACCGCGATTTCCGTGACCGAACGCGTGGCGCTCGACCGCGGCAAGACGGTGCTGACGGCCGGGGTGAGGCACGACCTGGTCGAACTCGACATTGCCGACCGCCGTCCGGGCGTGGCCAAGCCAACCCTGGCGGACACCACCTCGCAGATCACCTGGCTCGCCGGTGCCAATCACCAGCTCTATCCAGGCAAGGTGCTCCTGTTCGCCAACACCAGCACCGCCTTCGAGCCGTCGACCCGGGTCGACGCGCGCACGAGCCGTATCCAAGGGAATGAGACCACGCACGGCTTCGAGGCGGGGCTGAAGACGCTCGGGCTCGAACGCAGGCTGAGCACCACCCTGCTCGGGTTCTGGTACATCAATGACAACATTTCACGACGGAACCCGCTCTACGACGATCCGATCGCCGACGCGAACCAGACCCAGCCCCAGCTGGTGGCGGCGGGCGGAGAGCGTTTCACCGGGGGCTCGCTCGACGTGCGCTTCAATCTCAACGAGCAGTGGATGTTCACGGGCCGGGCCACCTATACGAATGCGATCACGACGGCGTCGCCCGACATTCCCGAGGAAGTCGGCCGCCCGTTGACGCGATTGCCGGCGGAAACACTGGCCCTCGGCGCGCGCTACGTGGTGCCCGACGGCCGGTGGAAGGGGCTCAGTCTGTCGGGCAACCTGACTTACGTCGGAGACTTCGTTGCCTACTACGCGGACCGCAATCGCGCGTACCTTGACTATCCTTCCTACACGCTGGTGGGTGCCAATGTCACCTACGGGTGGGCGCGCAAAAAGACCCTCCGCCACAGCGTTGGCCTCGGGGTGCGCAATCTGTTTGACGTCGATTTGCTGGAGCGGCTGGCCCGTCCGGGACAGTCTCGGGCGCTGACGGCGAGTTACGGAGCGACGTTTTGAGGTCCCGCTGCTGGCAGCACTTGGGAAAAATGCGCGCTTGTGCACGGTGCGGCACCCCGAATGCTGGGAACCAGACGCACCATGTCGCCTCGCGGAAAAAAACTTGTACGGGCCTGCCTGGAATCGCCAACCCGCGGCCTGATTGAATTGTCGCACGACTGGCGGGCGCGTTATGCGCCGCCGTTGACGCTGGTCGGACCCAATGCGCCGAAATGGTCGTCGCTGACGCGGGTGCCGGACTATGTTTTTGGCTGTGCGAGCGGCTATTTCGTCAACCGGAAGGAGGAGATCTACTTTTTCATCCGGTTGCAGGACCATCCCGATCTGGAGGCCGATCCGGACACGACGGTCTTTCTGGCGGGAGACTTCAATGGCTGGGATGCCGCAGGCAAAGCCGACTGGCAACTGCGTCCGGCGTCGTTGGATGGCGACGCGGTGTGGCTGTGGACCGGTCGCGCCGCGCCTTTTTTCGCCAATCCCTGGCTGCGCTTCAAGTTTGTGACCGGAAATCACCGGTGGCTCGAGGTGCCGGGTGATGCGCCCAACGGGCTGATGGATGAAGCGGGCAACCGCAATCGGGTGATCGATCCCGAACGCACCGGTCAGCACCTGTTCGCGTTCACGCTCGCTTCACCCCTGGCGCTGTCGGAGTCGTGGAAGGTCAGTTGGGCCGACGGATCGGCCGAGGGACAGTTGGTACCGCTCATGCCGGGCGAGTTCTTCTTCCATCGCGAGGCGTTGGGGCCGCTGGGTGCGAGGGTCGTCGATCACCTGACGTCCTTCCGGCTCTTTGCACCGCGGGCGCGCACCGTGGAATTGTGCGTGACCGACGACCTCAAGGATCCGGAGCGGATATCACGGTATCCCCTGACATTCCGTGAGGATGGCACCTGGGACATCACCCTCGATCAGGATCTTCACGGCTGGTACTATTGGTATCATGTCGACGGCCCCAACGACGCCTTTGGTTTGTTCGTTCCCAAGCAGGCGATCCTGGATCCGTATGCTCTGGCCACGGTCAGCCGCGAAGGACCGGGGATCGTGTTGTCCGAGGCGTGGATTGGACAGGCGGCGGACGGATTTCGCACCCCCGCCTGGCACGACCTCGTGATCGTGGAAGCGCACGTGCGCGATCTGGCGGAGCGGGCTCCGGTGCGGGCCGATGCGAAGGAGCGTCGCGGTTTCGCCGGGTTGACCACCTGGGTGCGCAGTCCGGAGTTTTACCTTCACGCCCTCGGGGTAAATTGTGTCGAGCTGCAGCCGGTGCAGGACTTCGACAGCCGCGTGCCAGACGAGTACCACTGGGGGTACATGACGACGAATTACTTCGCGCCGGCGTTTGGGTACTCCACCGCCCCCGAAGCGGCGTCAGGGGTGCACGAGTTGCAGGATCTGGTGGCCGCGTTCCACGAGCGTGGCATCGCGGTGCTGCTCGATGTGGTCTTCAACCATGTGGGTGAGCCGGCACACCTCATGTTCATCGACAAGCTCTACTACTTCGAACAGAACGCGGCCGGCGAACTTGCCAACTGGAGCGGCTGTGGCAACGACCTCCGGGCCGGCGCTGCCATGAGCAAGCGCCTGATCATCGACAGCTGCACGCACCTGATCCGAACCTACGGGGTGGATGGATTTCGTTTCGACCTGGCCGAGTTGCTGGGAGTCGAGGTGCTCAAGGAGATTGAAGTCGCACTGAAGGCGGTGAAACCGGACCTGATTCTCATCGCCGAGCCGTGGAGTTTCCGCGGTCACATCGCCGCCGGCTTGCGCGATACCGGATGGGCCTCGTGGAATGATGGTTATCGGGATTTCGTGCGCAGTTTTGTACGAGGTGGAGGGTCCCGCGGCAGTTACGAGTACTTTCTCAAGGGTTCACCCTGGCACTTTGCGAAGTGGCCGGCGCAGACGGTCAATTACACCGAATCGCACGATGATCGCGTCTGGATCGATGTGATCACCGAGAATCACAACTTCGACGGGTTCCAGCCCACCGCCAACGATCGTCGCCGCACGCACCTCATGGTGGCGATGCTGATGATGTCGATTGGCATTCCGATGCTGGCGGCGGGACAGGATTTTCTCCGCTCCAAGCGGGGCGTGAACAACACCTACCAACGCGGCGACCTCAATGCGTTGGAGTATTTTCGACTCTTCCGCTATCCGACGACTCACGGTTACTTTGCCGATTGGGTCATCTTCCGCCGCAGCCACGAAGGCGCGCTCCTGCGTCACTTTTCCCGGGCCAGCGAGGGCTTCTTCCAATTCTGGTTCGCCCCCGACACCAACGCTGCGGCCACCCTGTACAACGCCGACCTCTCGCAGGGTGCGAACCGATTGCTCTTCGCCCTCAATCCCACCCTGGCCGATGTCACCATCCAGCTCGGCGAAGTGGTGCTAACCGGCGCCCCCTGGCGGGCCGTGGCCGATGCCGAGCGTTTCTATCATGCTGAAACGCGGGGATTTCCACCGCACGTGACCGAAGCGATCACGCTTCCGGCACTCAGCTGCATGCTCTGGCTGAGTCCGGGTTGAGTCGATGTCAGGCAGCGAGGGTTTGGCCAATGTCGCACTGGCTGAATTCGTTGTTGAGCCAAGACACCGTGATTGAACCACGGATCCCGCGGCCGCGGGACGGATCGACGCGGATACAAACGAGTTATGCCAAGGCTGGCATTCACCTGGCGGGTGAAACACCGCTCACAACCCGGATCCGTGTTTATCGGTGTCCATCCGTGGTTTACGTCCGATCGATTGGTTTCGACTGTAAAAAGTAAGTTCATTTGCGATTTGATGGCGAGGCGAACCATCCCCTGATCGTCACCACGACCTGCCGCAAATTCTGGTATTCCAACCTGTGAACCAAGAAATGCCGGGGGATTGCCAGAGTCTGCGCAGCCAAAACCCTTGCCTTTGGCGGGTTGGACCCTTTCGTTGGCCTTCCCCGCGCCCGCAAGGTGCGGCATTACCTAGAACAGCTCATAACCACCTAGAAATCGGAGAGTCCCATGGCAGTTAAAGTTGCAATCAATGGCTTCGGCCGCATCGGCCGCCTCGTCTTCCGTGCCCTCGTCGAGCAAGGCCTGCTCGGCTCGACGTTCGATGTCGTGGCGGTGGGCGATATTGTCCCCGCCGACAACCTCGCCTACCTGCTCAAGTACGACTCCACGCAGGGCAAGTTCAACGGCACGGTTTCCTCCAAGAAATCCTCGGCCGACAAGCTCGAGGACGATGTGCTGGTGGTCAATGGTCACGACATCCTCGTGGTCTCGGCCCGCTCACCGGCGGAACTGCCCTGGGCCAAGCTGGGCGTTCAGTTGGTGATCGAGTCGACCGGTCTCTTCACCGAAGCGGAAAAGGCCAAGGGCCACATCACCGCCGGCGCGAAGAAGGTCATCATTTCCGCTCCGGCCAAGGGTGAGGACATCACCGTGGTCATGGGCGTGAACGACGACAAGATCGACCTCGCCAAGCACCACATCATCTCCAACGCCTCCTGCACGACGAACTGCCTCGCGCCGGTCGCCTACGTGCTCCTCAAGGAAGGCTTCGGCATCGCTGAAGGCCTGATGACGACGATTCACGCCTACACCGCGACCCAGAAGACGGTCGACGGTCCCTCGAAGAAGGACTGGAAGGGTGGCCGTACCGCCGCGCAGAACATCATCCCGTCGACGACTGGCGCCGCCAAGGCGGTTGCCCTCGTGCTGCCTGAAGTGAAGGGCAAACTCACGGGCATGGCGTTCCGCGTTCCGGTCCCGACGGTTTCCGTCGTCGATCTGACCTTCAAGACGACCAAGGACACGTCGTTGGACGAGATCAAGGCCGCCCTGAAAAAGGCGTCCGAGACCTACCTCAATGGCATCCTCGGCTACACTGATGAAGAAGTGGTCTCCACGGACTTCATCCACGACAAGCGGTCGTCGATCTTTGACGCCGGCAGTTCGATCGAGCTGAACAAGAACTTCTTCAAGCTCGTCAGCTGGTACGACAACGAGTGGGGCTACAGCAACCGCGTCGTCGATCTCACCAAGAAGATCTCGGTCGCGCTCTAAGTTCAGCCGCTCGGTGTTGCCCACGGAACACACGGAACCCACGGAATTGATTCTCATTTCCGTGTCGTCCGTGGGATCCGTGGGCACTTCATTTCCGGAGGTTCATCATGCCTAAATTCAAGACAATCCGAGATCTCGATCTTGCGGGGAAACGCGTGTTCATGCGCGTCGACTTCAATGTTCCCCAGGACAAAAAGACCGGTGCAATCACCAACAACCAGCGCATCGTCGCGGCTCTGCCCACGATCCGCTACGCGCTCGAAAAAGGCGCGTCCGTCGTGCTGGCTAGTCACTTGGGCCGCCCGGATGGCAAGGTGATTGAGACGTTTTCGCTCAAGCCCGTGGCGGCCGAGCTGCAGAAACTCCTGGGCCAGCCGGTGGCGTTCGCCGCCGATTGCGTGGGCCCCGTGGCGGAAAAAGCCGCCGCCGCCCTCAAACCGGGCGAGGTGCTGCTGCTGGAAAACCTGCGCTTCCACATTGAGGAAGAAGGCAAGGTCAAGCTGGAGGACGGCACCTCGGTCAAAGCCGAAAAGCCCGCCATCGAAGCGTTCCGTGCCAGCCTCTCCAAACTGGGCAATGTCTACGTCAACGACGCCTTTGGCACCGCGCACCGGGCGCACTCGTCGATTGTCGGAGTCAATCTGCCACAGAAGGCCGCCGGGTTCCTGATGGAGGCAGAGCTCAAGGCGTTTGCCGCCGTGCTTGACCATCCCCAGCGCCCGCTGCTCGCCATCCTCGGCGGGGCAAAAATCGCGGACAAGATTCCGCTGATCAAGAATCTGCTGGAAAAGGCCGACGAGATCATCATCGGCGGCGGCATGTCCTACACCTTCAAGAAGGTGCAGAACGGCATGGAAATCGGCAACAGCCTGTACGATGTCGAAGGCGCCAAACTCGTGCCGGAACTCGTGGCCAAGGCCAAGGAGCGGGGCGTCACCCTGACGTTCCCGGTCGACTACATTGCGGCGGACAAGTTTGCGCCCGATGCGGCCACGCAGCCGGCGACCGACGAATCCGGCATTCCCGTCGGCTGGATGGGCCTCGATGCCGGTCCCAAGTCGATTGCCCTCTACCACGCGTCGATCCTTCGGTCGAAGACCATCGTCTGGAACGGTCCGGCCGGGGTGTTTGAATTCGATGCTTTTGCGGGCGCCACCAAGGCCATGGCCCAAGCTATCGCCGAGGCGACGGCGCTCGGAGCCACGACCGTGGTCGGCGGCGGCGACACCGCCACCGCCGCCAAGAAGTTCAAGGTCGCCGACAAAGTGAGCCACTGCTCCACCGGCGGCGGCGCCAGCCTGGAGTTCCTTGAAGGCAAGATCCTGCCCGGCGTGCAATTCCTCGAAACCTGACCCTCAACCGCCACCGCGCCGGCCTCGGCGCGCGTCCTCTCGAGTTCTCCCTCCGGCGCGCCGAGGTCGGCGCGCCTCCTGCTTCAGACTCCCGATTCCCTATGTCCTCCCGCAAGAAACTCATCGCCGGCAACTGGAAGATGAACAAGACCTCCTCCGACGCCGTCGCGCTCGTGCAGGAAATCGTCGCCGCCATCGGCAAACAAACCGATGTCGACGTTGTGGTGTGTCCGCCCTTCACCTCCCTGGAATCGGTCGGCAAGGCGCTCGACGGCTCCGTCGTCAAGCTCGGCGCCCAGAACGTCCACCCCGAACCGAGCGGTGCCTACACGGGGGAAACCTCCGTCGGCATGCTGCGCGCCTTGTTCTCCAGCTACGTCATCATCGGTCACAGCGAGCGCCGCACCTACTTCCAGGAGTCGGACGGGTTCATCAACCAAAAGGTGCTTGCCGCGCTCAAGGGACAACTGAAGCCGATCCTCTGTGTCGGCGAAACGCTGGGCCAGCGCGAGAGCGGCCAGACGCTGCGCGTTGTGCAGACCCAGCTTGAAGGGGGATTGGAGGGCGTGTCGAAGGACCAGCTGACCAGCGTGGTCATCGCCTACGAACCGGTCTGGGCGATCGGTACTGGAAAAGTGGCGACAACGGAGCAGGCCCAGGAGGTGCATGCCTTCATTCGCAGCCTGCTGGCCAAGACCTTTGGTGATGCCATGGCGGAAAAGGTCCGCATTCTCTACGGCGGCTCGATGAAGCCGGCCAACGCTCCCGAATTGCTTGGCCAGAAGGACATCGATGGCGGTCTGATCGGTGGAGCCAGCCTTGAGTCGCGCAGCTTTGTCGACCTCGTGAAGGCAGCGGCCACGTCCAAATAATCGCGGCCAGGTCCGTGTGTAGTTTTGACCCGTGACCGGCTCGCTTGAGGTCGGTCACGATCCCGCGGCCGATTCGGCGCGGGATCAGCGCGGCCGGGCCACCGTGCCCGGGGTTGCGCTTTCAACCAGGGGCGGAGCGACGTTGTCAAAGGTCGACTCTGCCTGTGCGGTGGAGCGGCGCCAGTTCCGGCGCAGGGACACCAGTGCCCGGCCGGTGGCGCGCAGCAGCCAGGAAGCCTGCAAGACGACGCAGACCATCCACGTGACCGGGTCGATCAGGTAGTCCCAGGCGTTCTGCGACTCCAATACGCGAAACGTATAGGCGATCAGAGAGAGCAGGATCAGCACACCCATGCGATTGCCGACCGCCAGGTAGATCACCGCGCTGCCGGCCATGGTCCAGATCGCGGCCTGATCGAGCCAGCCCCAGTAGTAGAGGTCGGTGGCATTGGGCCAGAGTGTGTGCAAATACAGGACGCTGCCGACGACCGTGCCAAACACCAGCAAGGCCCGCAGGTCGGCGACTTTCAAGAGCACGCAACCGAAGAGCCGTTGAGCCAGGGCTGCACCGATCAGGCAGATGCCCGGAACGCTTGGATTTGGGTGGAAACCCTGCATCCAGCAGCCGAGCCTCGACCCGCCAAAGGGGAGCAAGAGGAGTCCCGCGGTCATGACGCCGGTGGTCACCTTGATTGCCACCGACGCCGGAGTGGAACGAAGCCGGGCATGCAGCCAGAGCAGGATCAGCCAGATTCCCGCTCCGATTCCAGCCAGGTGATACGCCGGGTCAATCCAGGCGCTCATTGCAGGGAAGCAGTACGGTGGACGGAGGATTGATCAAGCCAGGCGACATTGAACTCGACGTGTTTGATGCGTTTGCGTTGCCAGGTATAGGTCACGTGGATGCGACCGTTTGCACCCTCGGTCATGGAGGGATAGGAGAATTCCTTGCGGGCCTCATGTTCGAGCACCGGGCCCGGCCGCCAGCTGACTCCGCCGTCATTCGAGACAGCCAGCCGAAGCGTGTCTCGCCCCTGCAGGGCGTCGTTGTAAACGAGGAGCACCCGGCCGTCGCGCAGGCGAAGCGCGTCCACCGCAGAATCCGGATTGGGCAGATTGCTGTGCACCGGAGCCGACCAGGTCCAGCCGTTGTCGTTCGAAAATGCGGTGTGCAGGACACGTTCGGGCCCGCCATCGCGCAGCACCATCAGCACCCGGTCATCGCCCAGCGGCACGAGGGTGGGTTGGATCAGGTCGTCCTTCCGCGGGAGGCTGCGCAGCTGGTAGCTCAGGAGGCTGCCATCGTCCCCCGGTGTCAGCCAGAGGATCTGCGGATACTTCAGTGCCATTTCATGGTACACGGGCAGACCGATACGCCCGTCCGTCGTGTAGATCGGTTTGCTCCGGACCAAGGTGCTGAGGTTGAGGAAGGGATTCAGGTTCAGCCGGTGGCTTGGACCCCAGGATTTGCCCTGGTCGGTCGAGGTCTTGACGTTGAGGGTGCAGCCGGACCACCCGCCCAGGGTGACGCTGACATAGACCATCCAGAGGTGGCCGAACCGATCGGGAAACACCACGGCGTTGCCCACCTTCTTGATCGGGCGCCCGAGTTCCACTTCGGCGATGTCTCGGTCCACCGCGCGAGAGGGAGGTGCCCACGCGGCATCGGTCCCGTTTAACCGCGAGGTGAATACGGCCACATCGCCGGCTCCCTCCCTGGCCCCCCCGTACCACACGGCCAGCAGGTCGCCGTTGGGCAGGTTCGACAGGGTGCTGCAATGCACGGTCGGTGTGTGTTCCGCCGGAGAGATCCACGATTCGGCGTGGAAAGGCTTGGAATCCGCTCCGCCTGGACTGGGCCCGGCGGGGACCCCCACGGTGGTCAGGTGCCGCGGTGCGACGGCCGCAGGGTTCGTCACCTGCAGACCGGCGAGGACCGCGGCGACGAATGTGACCAACGCAAAGCCCGCCCGCCGGAAGGGCGCTAGCGAGCGATCGACATCAACCGCAGACCCGTGCGCGGTTGAGGGACGAGGAAATGTCATGGGTAACGAGACGCAAATAACAGGCGATCGGACCGCGTGGGTGGCGCGGAAAGCTGGAAGGATCGGGCGTGAGCCTTTCCTATCCTTCGAGTACGTCAATCCCAGTTCGCTTTGAAGTGAAAGTAAGACTACTGAGTGGGCTCCGCTGTGCTGTTACCGGACGGACAAGCGCAAGGCATTGTCCGTGCCCCCGGCTGCGTTCCTTCAGCGCGGGAGCGGACCCTCGAGGATCAGGCGGAGCGAGTCGAGCCGCAGGCGAGCCGCCAGGATCGCCTCGCGGGTCCGTTCGCGTTGTTCCTGCAGGAGGGCGATTTCCTCGGGACGAACGTGGTCGTTGACGGCCTGGAGGTCAGTGAGCCGCTGGATCTCAATCCCGAGGGTGTGGTCGGCCCGTTGGTCCGCTTCGAGCGTGACCGTGCGTGCGGCTTCCTGAGCGGCTTTCTCCGCGTGCGCGAGCATGCCCTTGAGCACGCCGGAGGTGAACCCGGGGCGGGCGAGAAACCGGGTCAGATTGCCGTCTTCCACATCCCCGGCAATCGCCGCGGCACTCCGACTTGCGGAGTGGTCCTGGCCGCGCAGGTCGACCAAGACCCGGAGCGGGGTGGGCGCCAGGTAGTGATCGACGTGCCACCGGGTGTCGGCGACGGTTTCCAGAACGAAGACCACTTCGAGCAGGAGATTGGGGGTGGTCGAAGGCAGATGGGCGAACGCGGTCGTGCCACCCTGTGATCCCACCAGGAGCTCCATCGCATCGCGGACCAGGGGATGGTCGGGTGAAAGAAAGCGGATATCCTCGCGCACGAGCGCGCGTTTCCGGTCAAAGGTTGCGAGCATGCCGTCACGGGGAATGGATGGAAAACCCTCGATGTAGGCGTGACTCGGATCGAGAAAGACATCGCCCTCCTCGTGCTCCTTGATGCGCACTCCGAAGTGGTCGAGCAGTTCCGGAAGAAAGGTGCGGAGGAAGGGATCAGCGTCCACCGCGCGGACCTGGTCGACGATGCGTGACGCCACCGTGGCATCGAACGAATTCATCTCCAGCAGTCGGTCGCGGCCGTTGCGGAGCTTGACCGCGAGTTTTTTTCGAAATGTGGCCGTCTCTGCTACCAACTCGTTCCAGCCTGCGGGCAGGCCCCCCGTCGCCGTCGCCGTCGACGCCATTGCCTCAAGAAGGCGTTCGCGAAACGGCTCAATACATTCGGAGCCGCCCTGGAGCGGGGTCTCAAACGCGTCCAACCCGCGGTGGTACCAATCAAGGAGGAGAGCCTCGGCGCCACCTGCGATCACCGGTACGTAGATACGAATGGTCCCGGTCTGACCAATCCGATCAAGCCGGCCGATGCGTTGCTCGATCAGGCCCGGATTGAGAGGCAGGTCGAAGAGGACGACATGGTGGGAAAACTGGAAATTTCGTCCTTCGCTGCCGATCTCGGAGCACAGCAACAGCTGGGCGCCGCCGGGCTCGGCGAACCAGGCCGCCTGGCGGTCGCGCTGGACCAGGGCGAGGCCCTCGTGGAAGAGGCCGATGCTGGCGTTGGTCAGTTCCTTGAGCGCGGCCTCGAGGGCCGCCACCTTGCGCGCGGTACGGCAGATGAGCAGGATTTTCTCGGGTGCGAGACGCCGCATCAGCTCCACCAACCACGGCACCCGGGGGTCGTCACGAAAGGCGTAGCGCAGGGTTCTGTCCGTGCCCGCCTCCTCCGCGAGGGCTTCGCGACCGACCCGGGCCAGCCATGCGGGCGCCGGGGCCGGCAGGATCACCGACTCAAGGCTCCGCCGGGGAAATCCGGCGATGGCGGCTCGCGTATT
This sequence comes from Opitutaceae bacterium, assembly GCA_046346755.1. Classification (GTDB taxonomy): domain Bacteria; phylum Verrucomicrobiota; class Verrucomicrobiia; order Opitutales; family Opitutaceae; genus UBA6669. The sequence continues at coordinate 13,225 of JAXMHM010000043.1, forward strand.
GCGAAATACCACACGACCGGTGCCATGCTGGTCGAGCAACGTGCGCAACAGCGCGTCGCGGGCTCCGGGCTCGCGGCGGTTGAAGGCGTCGAGCAGGGTCGCGAGCCGGTCCGGATCGCGGGTGAAGATGCGTTTGAGGGTGTGCAGGTCGCGCTCGGACAGCTCCGTGGACTCGATGATCTTCTCGGAAATCTCCGCCACCCGGCCGAACTCCTTCGCCTCGGTACGGAACCGGGGGAGATGCGTGTAACGTGCCGGATCGAGCAGCCGGAGTCGGGCGAAGTGCCCTTCCACCCCGAGCTGGGTCGGGGTCGCTGTCAGGAGGAGCAAACCGGGACACCGTTGCGCGAGCTGTTCGACCAGCCGGTAGGCCGGACTTGCCTGCGTCTCACTCCATTCCAGGTGATGGGCCTCGTCCACCACCACGACATCCCAGCCGGCTGCGATTGCCTGCTCCCCCCGGCCCGGTGACGCCGCTTCGCCGGGCGCACCGCCCTCGTTCTCGTCATCGTCGCGGTCATCCCCTTCGCGGTTTGGGTTCGCTTCGCCAACACGGTCCGAAACCGCGGGGGCGGAGGAAAGGATCGCGGCCGGTGACGCCGGCGGGGGCGCGAGAAAGCTCGTGCTGCAGATGGCAAGCTGGGTGGCGAGGAAGGGATTCTGTCCGGGGTCGCTTTCTTCGCACGCCACGCACCGCGCCTCATCGTAGAGGCTGAACCAGAGATTGAATCGCCGGAGCAGTTCGACGAACCACTGGTGGGTCAGTGACTCGGGCACGAGGATCAGGACCCGCTTGGCCTGGCCGGTGAGCAGGAGGCGCTGCAGGATGAGGCAGGCCTCGATGGTTTTTCCCAGGCCCACTTCGTCGGCCAGCAGCACGCGCGGGATCGGGCGGCGTGCCACCTGGTCGAGGATGTAGAATTGATGAGGGATCAGCTCGAGGCGTCCCCCGAGATAACCGCGCACCTCCGATTGGCGAAATCGAGCCTGGGCCTTCAGCGTGCGCAGACGCAGGTCGAAGACCTCATTCGGATCAGCCTGTCCCGCCATCAGCCGCTCCTGGGGCAGGGTGATGCGCGTCAGGTCGGAGAGCGCATCTTCGCGCACCGTCTGCGCCCCACTGGTGTAGGACAGCAGGCCGCCTTCCTCCATGACCGCCTCGATGGTCAGGGTTCCGCCGGCGCGCAAGGCCACGGTTTCCCCCACTTGAAACTGCACCCGCTTCAGCACGCCCGTGCCAAGGGAATAGAGCCGCTGTTCACCGGAAACGGGAAAGCGCACGCCGATCCGACTCCGGTCGACACTGATCACAAGCCCGAGCCCCAGCTCAGGTTCGCGTTCGCTGACACAGCGCTGGCCAATGACACTCGGAGACATGCTCTCATCAGGCGCGAGGATGCCGGCGGTGGAAAGCGCCATCTCGCGTCTGCCCGGTCGGTGCGCAGGGAAGGTGGGTTTCCTCCGCGACCGGGGTGCTCCCATCATTCCCGGATGTCGCTTCGCGGCCGCGGGTGGGGATGGGGGAGCCTGCGCCTCCGATGGACCGAGATTCGACTCAGGTTGGGATCATCCCCTGGCTTGAATTGGTAGCGGGACGGCGGAGGCAGATCCGATGCACCCAGAAAATCAAAACGATCTGCAAGGGCAGTCGCAGCCAGAGTGCCCAGGCGGGCAGTGTTGTGCCCGGCCACCCGTGAAGGGCGACCTGGAGGTTGGCTGGAAAGATGGCGACCAGCAGCAGAATCAGACCGAATCCGGCCGCCCTCCGCGTCACCGGGATCAAGATACCCAGGCCGCCGAGCACTTCCGCCACTCCGCTGATCATGACGAGCGGTCCGTGCCACGGAAGGTAGGGAGGCATCATCGCGAGGTACGGCTCGGGGTTGACAAAGTGATTGGCTCCGGCTCCGACAAAGAAAAGGGCGAGGACTCCGAGCCACAGGCGATGGGCGGGGTTTGACATAGAGAGGAGGGCGGAGCGAGGGAGGCGGTCTGGGCCGCTTCAACGCGTGTCCGCGGACTTTCGGGTTGCTCCCTTGGTGGCCGCTCCGGACTCGGCGAGTGCGAGCAGGAGATCGTTTTTCGCCACGGTGCCCTCGATCCGGAGGCTGCCGTCGGTCGCGACCACGGGCAGGCGTTCGAATTCGCTCCGGGCGAATGTCGCCAGGGCTTCGGCCAATGACGTCGATCGGGTGAGGGAAGGGACGCTTTCCCTGAGAATGTCGGCGGCAATCACGCAGGCCGCAAGGTCGGGTTGTCCGAGGTACGGCTTGATATCGTGCAGCGAGATCACACCGGCCAGCCGACCCTGGTGGTCGACCACGTAGAGGTGGTCGATCTGGGCTTGAATGAAGGCGCGGGCGATTTCGGAGAAGGGAGCCGCGAGGGTGACCACTGCGGGCTGGGCCCGCAGCAGATCGGACAAGACAATCGGTGGCAGGGTGCGGTCCGGGTCGTGGGCCTCGCGCCGGCGCATGAAGTCCCCGTAGAGCGACTCGCCCTCATATTGGCGGGCCGTGAAATAGGCGACCGTGCTGGCCAGCATCAGCGGAAGGATGATGTCGTAGCTCAGCGTCATTTCAAACAGGAGGATGATTGCCATCACGGGCGCATGGCTGGCGGCGGCAAGAAAGGCACCCATGCCGACGAGGGCGAAGGCTTTGGGGTCGGACGCGGCGGCGGGCGCCAGGGCATGTGCTCCCGAACCCACGAGGAAACCGAGGCTGGCTCCCATGAAGAGCGTCGGAGTGAACACGCCGCCGGGCGCGCCCGAGCCCACGCTCGCGCCCGTGGCGAGACCTTTGCAGACCACAATCAGCAGCAGGGCGGACCAGACCACATTCCCGTTGAGAATGGCCACGACCATGCTGTATCCGTTTCCACATACTTCCGGCACCCACACGGCGATCACTCCGACAATCAGTCCCCCCAGCGTGAGCCGGACGAGAAGGGGAAGTGACATCTGGTCGAAGAGCTTTTCGGCCCGGCGAAGCAGGCGCAGAAAGAGGGGCGCCACCAGCCCGGCGAGCACGCCCAACCCCAGGTACGGGAGGATTTCCCAGAGCGAGTGCAGCGTGAAGTGGGGGACCTGGTAGAGCGTGTGCGCGTCCTGCAGGATGCGCACCGTCAGGGTGGCGGCGACCGCGGCGACCACCAGCGGTCCGAGGCTCTCCATCGCGATCGTTCCGAGGATGATCTCCGCGACAAAAAACGCGCCGCCGATCGGGGCGTTGTAGGCCGAGGCGATGCCGGCGGCGCCTCCGCAGGCAACGAGCAGGCGCAGGCGTGGCGTGGAGAAGGAACGCCATTGGCCCACGCGGGAGGCAATGACCGCGGCGAGTTGCACCATGGGGCCTTCGCGTCCGATCGAACCGCCGGCGGCGATGGCAAAGAGGGCGGCCGTGCTCTTGATCAGGCTGGTCCGGAAGGGCACCTTGCCATCCCCCAGCGCGATCGCCTCCATATAGTCGGTGGTGGGTTTTCCCGGCGTAAGTCGCCGTCCAATCAACAGAATCGCCCCGGCCAGGAATCCACCCAGCGCCGGGATGAGACAGCGACGCCAGGGCTCCAGATGCGAGAACGACTCGACCATGCCGGCGGGCGAACCGGTCAGCAGCAGATGCAGTCCATGCACCGCTTCACGAAACAGAATCGAGCTGAGCCCGCCGCCGATTCCAATCAGGGCCGCCCACGCCAGCGTGACCTGCCAGTCGCTCGGAGCCAGCCGTTCGAGCAACCAAAGCCTCCAGCGCAGCGCGGCGTGACTGGGTGGGTTGGACGGAGCTGGCTCGCTCATGACGGCACCGCGTCACCTGCCAGGATCCGTTGAAAATCGTCTCCGTTGGCGGCGGCCAGCAGGGCCGCGATCCGATCTGGCTGCCGAAGAGCCCGGGCCAGGGTGGCAACTTTCTGCAGGTACGCGGCGGCCTGGTCCTTCGGCGTCACGATCAGGAACACCAGGCGGATGTTCGGATGCTCGGCGTCAAAGGCGATGCCGGTGGCATGCCGGCCGGCCACCATGAGGATTTCGGAAACTCCCGCGCTACGGGCGTGGGGAAGGGCGACGAGCGCATTGAACGCGACCGGCCCGGCCTTTTGTCGCTCCAGCAGATCGTTCCAGAGACGCGAGCGGTCGGTCACGGCGGGCAGTTGTTCCAGCCCGGAAAACAACTCCGCCAGTGCGCCCACCCCTTCATTGGATCCTAGCCCCAGGTTGATGTGGGTCAGAAACAGGTCGGGCACGGGAAACGGCGAAGGCATGCGGAGGCGGTCCGAAGAGAACTTCATGCTCGGCGCGCACCCCGATGCCAATCCCCGTTTTCCCGGGGGCGGACTGAACGGAGTATTCATCGAGTCGGCGACAGGAAATTCTCGCCCCCAATCGGCTCCTGGCCAACGTCCTCGGTCATGGTTCACCTTTTTTCAGGATGGCGACAAGGGCTTGGGGTGCTGGCCGGAGGTGGGCTCCTGGCCGCACTCGTTTTCGGAAATGCGGTCGGGGCGGCTCCGCCGGGATTGCGCGACGCCTTGATCGTCAATGAGGACAACAGTCACTTTTTTGGTTCGCGCCCGGCGGAGGCGATGACCCGCCAGGGAGTGGAGGCGTTGATTGATGGATACGCCGGCAGTGCGGTGACCCACCTGTTTCTCAATCCCAATTCCATGCGCACCAGCTATCGCAGCGCCGTCCGCGATGCGATTTGGGAGCCGGTGAACGGGGTGGTTCCGACCGGATTGTGGCCGCTGAATGCCAAACGCCTGGATGCCGCCGGGCTCGATCCCTACGCGATCTGGATCGCGCGTTGCCGGCACCACGGCATCTCGCCGTGGGTGTCGATGCGGATGAACGACGTGCATGTGGCCGATGAACCGGACAGTTTTCTTCATTCCGAATTCTGGCGCCAGCACCCCGAACTGCGGCGCCTGCCCGGGGGCCCGGCGGTACCCTGGGTGAATCAGGCCATGAACTACGCCCATCCCGCCGTCCGGGAACATCAGCTGGCGCTGGTACGGGAACTGTTGGAGCGGTACGACGCCGACGGGCTCGAGCTGGACTGGATGCGGTTCGGCTTTCACCTGACCCCGGGCAAGGAAGCGGAGGAGAAGGAGATCCTCGCCGGTGTGGTGCGGGAGGTGCGGCAACTGACGGAAGCGTGGGCTCAGCGGCGGGGGCATCCCATCCGGTTGGGCGTTCGCGTCCCCGCACACCCCGATGCAGCGGCCGGGCTGGGCATGGACGCGGTCGACTGGGCGAAGCGCGGGTGGGTGGACCTGATTGTGCCCTGTCCTTTCTGGTCGACCTCAGACTTTGATATTCCTCTCGAGCTCTGGCACGAGCGGCTCGGCGATCGGGCGGCGGCGGTGACCGTCGCGCCGGGGTTTGAGCACAACCTGCGTCCCTGGCCGCAGGCAAAACCGGTGGCCAATGACCTCGCCACGCTCCGCGGTTTCGCGTCGTCGGCCCGTCAGCGGGGTGCGGACGCGTTGTACCTGTTCAACTGGATGGACAGCCAGACACGGCCGGTCTCAGCGGAAGACTATGCGAAGGTGATCCGCGAGGGATTGGGCGAATCCGTGCTTGCCGGGGCCCCGCGGCGGCATCCGTTGACCTACCGCGACACCGTGCCGGTGGGTTTTCCGAATGGCGTGCAATTGCCCGTCGAGCTGAAAGGTGCGGGCACCGCAGCCGTCACCCTGCCCGCCACGCGGCGCGCTGGAGATACAAGGGCTTCGGTGGTGATCGGTCTGGGCGAACGCGAAGGCGTGGCGCAAGTTCGTCTGCGCGTGCGTGTGAATGGACGCGAACTCCCCGCGGGCGAGCCCCTCGCCAGCCTGACCGGCTTGAGCGCCACAGCCCGGGCCTGGCAGTTTCCCTGTTCTCCGGACGACCTCCGCAACGGAGCCAACGTCGTCAGCCTCGAGCCCCTGTCGCCGGCCGAAGGGCAGCAAGTCACCTGGGTGGAAATCCGGGTGAACAGCCCGTAAGCCCATCCGCATCCGTACCGGGAACCACGGATAGACACCGATGGACACGAATTCCGAGGGCGGCTTCGCGGGCGCGCGGAAGAGAGCCGTAGAGCTCGGGGTGAGGCTTGGGTCCACCCGCCCGCCAGCCCTGGCTGCCCAACGGTGAGTCCACCTTGATCGTATTCGATTCAGGGCGGGAGCTGCCAGGTGATGGGAGGCTGCCCTGACTCCTCCAGGTGCCGGTTGACGGCGGAGAAGCACCGACATCCGAAGAAGAGACGCGCGGAGAGAGGCGACGGGTGGGCGCAGGCGACGATGGCGTGGTGGGGGGCGGTGATCAGCTCCCGCTTCTTCTGCGCGGCGTTACCCCAGAGCAGGAAGACCACCCGGGTAGGTTTGCGGTTAAGGTGGTCGATGATGCGGTCCGTGAACCGCTCCCAGCCCTTCCCCCGGTGCGATTGCGCCTCGTGCGGGCGGACCGTCAGGACGGTATTGAGAAGGAGGATGCCCTGGCTGGCCCAGGCTTCGAGGTTTCCGTGGGCGGGCGGGACGAATCCCGGGATGTCCGCCGTCAGCTCCTTGTAGATATTGCGAAGTGAACGTGGCACCGGCTGGCCCCGCCGCACGGAAAAGCACAGGCCGTGCGCGTCACCGGGAGTCGGATACGGATCCTGGCCGAGGAGCAGCACGCGGACCCGTTCGTATGGCGTGAGGGCGAGGGCGGCGAAGAGGGACTCCCTTTCCGGCAGCACGGTTTTGCCGGCGGCGGTTTCCGTGTCGAGAAAGGCGTCGAGTTCCCGGAAGTAGGGCGCGGTGGTTTCGGCGCCGAGCAAGGGGTTCCAGGAGGGAGGCAGGGGAGGGAGCATCGGAAAGGGCGCAGCGTGGGCGCGACAACTCATCTGGGTTCGATCGCGGCGGCCAGCCGAAAAGAAACACCGAAATCGGGCCGGCCCAGGCGGGTGACGCTTCAGGCTCCCAAGTTCGTTGGAGGCGGGGTCGCCGACCCCGCGCGGATTGGCGTCGCGTGAAGGAATCGATCCACGGAGGCGGTCCCGGTCGGTCCCGTCGCAGCCTCGCCGAGGCCACCTCCACTAGAACCGCTGCGATTTCCCACGCCCGGTCCTAGAGTTGACGCGTCTGCGCGACAACGGGACCACCTCCAACCGCAACTCCAACGCTCCGTCACCAAGGAACCTCACGCCCTTTGGAATCGCTTCCGCCGCCGGCTTGCCCTCGCCCCGGGGGTTGTGCAGGCTGGGTTCTCCCTCCTCGACCCATGTCCCATTCATTCCCGTTGGTCGCGCTTGGCCTTGTTGCCTGCGCTGTTCCTGTTTCCCATGCGCAGGTGGCCGCTCCGGCGGCTGCCACGGCTTCCGCGACCGCGACCCCGGCCTCTGCTTCTTCGGCCAAAGCAGATCTGGAGACGCTGGTGTCCGGCGTCCGGGCGAAGCTGACATCCGGCCGGAACACGGCCGCCGATCTCGCGCCTGATCTGGCCCAGTTTGATGCGCTGCTGCTGAAGTATCAGGGCGACAAAAGCGACGAGGTGGGGCAGATCCTCCTGATGAAGGCAGCGCTGTATGCCGAGGTGTTGAAGGACTCGGTCAAGGGCACTGAGCTCCTCAAGCAGGTGGCGGTCGAATTCCCGGGCAGCAAGGCCGCGGCCAATGCCGACCGCATGCTGTCCATGCTGGACCGCCAAGCCAAGGCGACGCAGACCCAGGCGGGCCTGATCGGAAAGATCGCGCCCAATCTTCATTTCACCTGGCTCAGTCAAGACGGCCCCAAGACACTGGACGCCTACCGGGGCAAGGTGGTGGTGCTGGACTTTTGGGCGACTTGGTGCGGTCCCTGCGTCGCGTCGTTTCCGCAGGTGGCCCAGCTCGTGGAGCACTACAAGGGCACGGACGTGGCGGTGATCGGCGTGACCAGTCTGCAGGGATTTGTCAGCGGCCTGGAAGGTGGCCGGGTGGATACGAAGGGCAAGCCGGACAAGGAAATGGCGCTGATGCACGATTTCATCAAGGCCAAGCAGATGACCTGGACCGTGGCGTTCAGCCAGGAGGAGGTCTTCAATCCCGACTACGGCATCATGGGCATTCCGTACGTCGCAATCATCGCCCCGGACGGCACGGTGCGCCATGCCGGGTTGCACCCCGGGAGTTCGCTTGAAGAAAAGGCGGCCAAGATCGATGCGATTCTCAAGGAGTTCAACCTCAAGACCCCGGCTCCGGTTGCGACCCCCAAGACCTCATGACCACCCCCTCCCGTCGACGATTTCTGCAACTCTCCGGTGCTGCCGCCCTGCTCGCGGCCGCGCCGGCCTCTCCGTTTGCCGCTCCGGCGGTGGCGGCGACGCCATCGGTCTTTGGACGCAAGGGGGCATCCCGGATGCTCCTCAGCCTTGCGGCCTATTCGTTCCGTGACTACTTCCCCGTCATGCGGGGCAAACCCAACCCCAAGGTCCCGGCGGGCCGGGCGATCGACATGGCTCGATTTGTCGATTACTGCGCCGAGCAGGGGTGTGACGGCGCGGAGCTGACCAGTTATTTTTTCACCGAGGAGACGGACGCCTATATTCTCGCCCTGCGTCGCACCTGTTTTCTGCGGGGCATGTCCATCAGCGGAACCGCGATCGGCAACAACTTCTCGCATCCCCCGGGTCCGAAGCATGCCGCGGAGATCGCGGCCACCAAACAGTGGATCGACCGGGCGGCGTTGCTTGGAGCACCGCATATCCGGGTGTTTGCCGGGGTGACCAACGAGTGGCCGCGCGACCAGGCTGACCGTCAGGTGGTCCAGGCGCTGGAGGAGGTGTGCGACTATGCCGGCAAGCGAGGGATTTTCCTGGGCTTGGAGAATCACGATTCGATCGGAAGCGCCGCCACCTTGCTTCCGATGGTCAAGGCGGTGAAAAGCCCGTGGATCGGGGTGAATCTGGATTCCGGAAATTTCCGCACCGACGACCCCTATCGCGATTTTGCCGAGTGTGTGCCCTACGCCGTGAACGTCCAGTTCAAGGTCGAACTCAGCCACACCGCCGCGGGTGGGTCCCGTCCAGCCGACCTGAAACGCCTGGTGAAACTCCTCCGCGATGGCGGTTATCAGGGGTGGGTGGCGCTTGAATACGAGGCCAAGGAAGACCCGTGGGTTGCCGTGCCCCGGTACCTCGCCGAGATGCGCGCCCTCATCGGCGCCTAGCCCGGGCTTGGCTGGCTTTGGACTTCAGGCGATCGGTGCCGGCTCGATCGGCGTGATCACGGCGGCCAGGGCGTCGCGCAGGATGTGCAGACGCTCTGGATCCGAGACCGCGACGTGGGAAGCATCCTCGATGTAGAACGTGTCGATGGCCACGCCGCGCTCGGTGCCGATGCGGGCGAACGTGATGTCGAAACCCTGATCGCTGATCGTCTTGGCCAGCCGGAAGAGCAGGCCAATCTCGTCGCGGGCCTGAATCTCGATGATGGTGCGCTGCATCGAGAGCTCGTGGTAGACATCGACCGTGGGCGGGAAGGACGTGTGCAGCGCTTCGCCGGATTTGGCGGAGGCGGAATAGCGGGTGGAGGCCGCGAGTTTCTTGGCCTGGGCAACGATGTCGGGAAAGAGGTCCTTGTTCTGAACGAGTGCCGATTCCACCGTGCGGGCAAAGGTGTCCTGGGCGGTGGCACTTTGGACCACCCCGCGCCCCGGCTCGACCACGTAAAAGGTGTCGATGGCGATGTGATCGCTGCGCGAAATCACCTTGGCGCCGAGAATGGAGAGGCCCGCCACGCTGAAGGCACCGGCGAGCTTGTAAAAGAGACCGGCGCGATCCCACGTGACCACGTTCACGACCGTGAGGGAACGATTGAGGTCATCCTTCCATTCGATCACGGGCTTGAGCGAACTGACGGAATCCGCCGCGGTGATGGAGTGCAGCAGCCGGTTCACCATCTGTATGTGCAGAGCAATCTCGCCGGTGTCCGTGTGGATGAAGTAGCGCTCTGGCAGGAGATTGAAGTGCGCGGCAATCTCGTCCTGGCTGATGCCGGGAATGTTCTTGGTGACGAGTTCCTGGAAAGTCATTTGCAGACGTTGCGAATTGCGGGTGGCGAGAGCGTCACCATGGATAAAGTGTTCAAGCGTCGCCCGGAAGAGCGTGGTGTGAAGAGTGTCTTTGTAGCCGTTCCATAGCCCCGCCGACGTTCCGCGGGCGTCACAGAACGTGTGCACATAGAGGTAGCGCAGGCGTTCGGCGTCGCCCACCAGTTCGGCGAATGCAGCGGCAGTGTTGGGATCATCTACATCCCGCTTCTGCCAAAAGCGTGCCATGATGAGGTGATTTTTGATCACGAATGAAACTAATTCACGGCTGGTGGCATCCACCTCCATCCGATCGAGCAAAGGGCCGGCAATGGCGACCCCACTTTCGGCGTGTCCCTTGATCCCCCGTGCTTTGCCGATATCGTGCAGCAGCAGAATCAGATAAAGCAGGGTGGGGGACGACGTTTCATGCAGGGTTGTGCGGTACTTGCTGCTGAGCGGAGAGGCATCGGTGAAAATATTGTCCAACTCCCGGATGGCATGCAGCGTATGAATGTCGGCGGTGTATCGATGGTAAAATTCGTGCTGCACGAGGCAGGTGAGCGCGTCGAACTCCGGGATAAAGCGTCCGAGCACGCCCAATTCGTGCATTTGGGACAGGATCGGGTAGACGGCGCCCGCCTCCTCAAGGATGGAACGGAACGAAACGTTGGCATCCGGAGACTGCTGCACCCGTCGAGTGAGCAGGGGGAGACCCTCCCGGATCAGGGCCTGCAAGGCGAAATCGGGTTTGGCGTTGAGCTGCTGGCAGTGACGGAAGACGCGGATGAGACGCACCGGATCCTGCCGGAACACGTCGGACGACTCCGGCGCGAGCTCGCCGGAGCGGAGAATGAACCCGTCGATCCGCTTCGTGCGCTCCATCCGGCGGGCCCGGATGGCGTCGCGAAACGAGACCTTGCTGCCGTCGGGCGTTTCGAGCGTCAGGGCGAGGCGGTTTTCAATCAGCTTGGAGATCCGGTAGATGGTCTGAGCCGCACGGTAGTAGTCGTGCATGAACTGCTCGACGCGCCCGAGAGCGTCGTGATGCGTGTAGCCGAGGCCGAGCGCGATGCGCGGCTGATTGTCGAGGGCGAGCACGTCGGTCGGGCGCTTGCTCTGGAAATGCAGCTCATTCCGCACCCGGTGGAGAAAGGTGTAGGCCCGCTGGAAGTCGCGCACCTCGTTGCGTCGGAGGTAGGACTGGGTGCCCAGTTCGTCGAGCGCGCTGATCCCTAGTTTCACCCGGGCCATCCAGATCGCGTTCTGGTAGTCGCGCAGGCCTCCCACCCCGTTCTTGATGTCGGGCTCCTGGAGAAAAACGGTGTTGCCGTACTTCTCCCGGCGTTGCTGCTGGTCGGCGAGACGGGCCGCGATGTAGGAGCGGGGGTCCTCCTCGGTATAAAAGGCCCGGTAGGCGGTGGCAAAGGCCTCGTAGAGGGCCACGGTGCCGGCGATCAGACGTGACTCCAGCAGCGCCGTCTTGGTTTGGATATCATTCTTTGCCTCGGCAAAGGTCTCGTCCACGGTCCGGGTTGCGTGCCCCACCTTCAGGCCGCAGTCCCAGAGGATGTAGAGGATCTCGTTGGACAGGTGTTCCTGGAGCGGCTTGATGACCAGCGGTTTGGCTTTGGGTGGAAAGAGGAAGAGCAGATCGATGTCACTCAGCGGACTCAATTCCGCCCGGCCGTAGCCGCCCTGGGCGATCAGGGCGACCGACGATGGCATCCCGCCGTGTTTGCGCACGTAGGCGGAGATGGCGTAGTCAAAGAGATGGGCCAGAAGTATATCCACCATGGCCGCCCGCGCGTGAACAATGTCGAGTCCGGCTTCGCCGGCATCGTGGCGCATCCGGATCATGGCTCCCTCCAGCCGCAGGAAGGTCTTGCAGGCCGCCAGCCGTTCGGCGACGGGCACATCGCCGACGAAGTTGAGGCGTTCGCGCGCGTGTTTTTGGAGGCGACCGGTCATGAAGGGAGGGGCTGCATGAGGACGTTGGTTCGGCAGCATCGCCCGGGGGAGGGGTGGCATTCAACGTCCAAGTTGCGGGTGGGTCGCGATGGGCTTCCATCGGTGTTCGCCACCCTTGCGCCCCTTGAAATGCCCGGATCCGCCGATTGGAAGCCGCTTGCCTCGACCGATGTCGGGCGGTTGCCTCGGGGGTTCAACGTAACCGACCATGCCCGAGATCACCAAAAGCTACGAACCGCGTGATGTGGAAGACCGCTGGTATGCCGCTTGGCAGCAGGCCAAGTGCTTTTCCGGCAAGGCTTTGCCTGGCCAGGAGACCTACACAATTGTTATTCCTCCTCCGAATGTGACCGGGATCCTGCACATGGGGCATGTGCTGAACAACACCCTGCAGGACGCGCTGATTCGTCGCGCCCGGCTGGAGGGCAAGGCGGCCTGCTGGATTCCCGGGACCGACCATGCCGGCATTGCCACGCAGACGATGGTCGAAAAGCACCTGAAGAAAACCGAAGGGAAGGGGCGTCGCGATCTCGGTCGCGAGGCCTTCCTGGAACGCGTGTGGGCCTGGCGTGGCGAAAAGGGTGACATCATCCTCAAGCAACTGCGTGAGCTGGGATGTTCCTGCGATTGGGATCGCACCCACTTCACCATGGATCCGGGTTACAGCCGGGCGGTGCTGACTTCCTTTGTTCACCTGTTCCGCAAGGGACACATCTACCGCGGCAAACGCATGGTGAACTGGTGCCCGGCGTCGTTGACAGCCCTCTCGGATGAAGAGGTGGAAATGCGTCCGACCAAGGGGTTCATTTACAAGCTCAAGTACGAGTTGGTGACTCCGTCAGGCGAGACCACACACCTGGTGGTGGAAACCACCCGTCCGGAAACGATTCCGGCTGACGTGGCGCTGGCGGTGCATCCGGATGACGAACGTTACCGGCACCTGATTGGTCAGCACGTCTGGCGCCCCTTGGGTGAGCGTGTGCAGCTGCCGATTGTGGCCGATACGGCGGTGGATCCGGTGTTTGCTGCGGGCGTGCTCAAGGTCACTCCGGCCCATGACAAGGTGGACTTTGAGATCGGGCAGCGGCACCGCCTGCCGGTCATCGACGCGTTGAATGCGGACGGCACCCTCAACGAGGCGGCGGGGCCCGAGCTGGCCGGTCTGGAGCGATTTGCCGGCCGCAAGAAGGCGGCGGAGTTGCTGCGCGAACGCGGATCACTGATCGAAGAGAAGCCCTACGAAAACAACGTCGGCTACTCCCAGCGCGCCGGCGTGCCGATCGAACCGCGCCTGACCCAGCAGTGGTGGCTGCGCTACCCGCGGGTGGAGGAAGCGAAGCAGGTGGTGCGCGACGGCCTGATCCAGTTTCACCCGGAACGGTGGAGCAAGGTCTACCTCAACTGGCTGGAGAACATCCAGGACTGGTGCATCAGCCGCCAGCTCTGGTGGGGTCACCGCATTCCGGTCTGGTACCGCAAGGGCATCGACCGGGAGAAACTGACGGAGGCCGACCTGATCGATCCGACCAAGGTGCACGTGTCGCTCGACGGCCCGGCAGACCCCCAGGGCTGGGAGCAGGAAGAGGACGTTCTGGATACATGGGCCTCGTCGTGGCTCTGGCCCTTTGCCACGCTCGGCTGGCCCGATCCGGCGGCGATGGCGAAGGCGGACTATTCCGCGTTCTACCCCACCACCACGCTCGCGACCGGGGCAGACATCATCTTTTTCTGGGTGGCGCGCATGATCATGGCGGGACTCGAGTTCACCGGCGATGACCGTCCGGCGCTCTCACGCGACGAACTGGTGCGCCGCATCCCCTTCCGGCACGTGTACTTCAATGGCATCGTGCGCGACAAGTCGGGACGGAAGATGTCGAAGACCCTGGGCAACTCGCCCGATCCGCTCGACCTCATCGTCAAGTACGGTGCGGACGGCCTGCGATTCGGCCTGCTCCAGATCGCGCCGCTCGGGCAGGATGTGAAGTTCGACGAGGACCGCATCGAAGGGGGCAAGAACTTCTGCAACAAACTCTGGAACGCCTGCCGGTTCCGCCAGATGAGCGGGCCCATGGCGGACAACCGCTCGCTCGACGCCATCCTCACCCGGCTCGTGCCGGCGCGTCTGGACGACGACGACCATGCGCTGCTCGCGGCGCTGGTGGACACGGTGCGCACCGTCGAGCGCGGCTTCGCTGACTTCGAGTTCGCGGGGGCGACGCAGCGGTTGTATTCATTTTTCTGGAACGATTTCTGCGACTGGTACGTCGAGGTCGCCAAGACGCGGGTGCAGGATCAGGCCGCCCAGCCCCATGTGCTGGCGGTGCAGGATCTCGTCATCCGCGAGTTTCTGCTCCTCTTTGCCCCCTTTGCACCGTTCATCACCGAGGAGCTCTGGCACCTGCTTGGCTATGGCGGCGAGGGCGAGTTCCTGCAATCGACCCGGATCATGACCTCCGAGGCCCTGGTGTCCCGGCTGGCGGCGGACGGTATCCAAATCGATCCGGCGGCGACCGCCCGCGTCGAGACGCTCAAGCAGGTGGCCAGCCTGGCCCGCCAGCTCAAGGCCGACCAGGCCGTGGCGCAGAAACGCGATGTTTCCTTCCTCGTGCTGGCCGGTGACGCCGATTGGGCGCTGCTGGCGTCCGCGTCCGCCAAGGTGACCCGCCTGGTCGGGGCGGCCTCGCTCCAGCGCACTGCGGAGAAACCGGCGTTCCCCGCCGTGGTGACACCGCTCGGCACGCTCTTCCTCGACACCGGCATCAAAGTAGATCCGGCGGCCGAGAAACTCCGCCTGACCAAGGAACTCGACCAGGTCAGCAAGCATGTGGCTGCGACCGAGGCACGCCTGTCGAACGAGGCCTTTGTCAGCAAAGCCCCCCCGGCCGTGCTCGAAGGCGCGCGCAAACAGCTCGCCGACCAGAAGGCGAAACGCGCCGAAATCGAGCGCCTCCTGGCCGCGTTGTAAGCGGAGGCGAAGGAACGGACGTCGGAGGCGGGAAGGATGGTTCCCGCCTCCGCGGTCCGATCTCTTCACGCGTCACCAATCTCGCGGGGTCGGCGACCCCACCTCCAACGGAACTGAGTCCTCTTTGGTGGAGGTGGCCTCGGTGAGCAGCGACGGGACTGACCGGTCCAGCCTTCGCGGTCCGATTTCTTGACGCGACTCCCATCTCTGCAGGGTCGGCGACCCCACCTCCAATGGAGGCCGTCCTCGGGGTCGCGCTCAAGGTGGCGCTTCTGCGTTGCCGTGGGAACGGCTTTGGTTGCGCGTGTTCACCCGTGGTGGCCACCTCCCTTCCTTGCATGGCAGCCCCTGGGGTCCGCTGACCGCGCCGGGATTGGTGTTGCGCGGCGCAACATCGCACCGCGGTGGCACCGTCAAGTGTTGCGTGGCGCAACAGCCGCCTCTGCACGCTCCAGGATCATTCGAGTCGCTAGCGACTGTACTATAGTGACTTAAGATAGGATGAGTGGTTTGGCACCTGGAGTGCTTGAGGGTGTACCGCACCGTGAACCCGTGCTTGGCCGAGGTCTTGGCCGGCGGGGATGCGGTGCGACCATACAACCAAGCTCCCTCCCTATGAACATGCGTTTCCCACTCGCCGGCGTCACCGCCCTCCTGACGGCCCTGCCGGCTCTCGCTGAGATCAAGATCAACGAAAACCTCGGTGTCAGCGGGTATGTCGTCGGCTCGGCCCGCTACGGCAAAGCGGATCCCGGTGACAACAATTCGACGCTCGACATTGACGCCTACAAACTTGCGGCGTCGGCTTACTTCAAGCCGGTGACCGGCACGGTGAGCTTCTTCGGTTTCAGCTCCGGGGATCCGGTGCTGCTCGACGCGTACGCGACCTACGACTTTGGCGGCGGCACGACTCTCACGGCGGGTAAATTCCTCAGCTGGCTCGGCTACGAGGCGTTCGACTGGACGAACATGACCCAGATCAGCTACGGCTGGGAGGGGTCCCCCGGCGCGGCGAACATCGCCTCGCCCAACATCCCCGCCTACCATAGCGGCGTAAAGCTGGAGAACTCGGGTGATGGCTATTCGATGGGCATCGCGTTCCTGGATTCGCTTTATGGCCCGACCTACTACAAGGGCGACGGTGACCTCGACAACGGCGTCGGCGCCGAAGTGTACTACACGTACAAGGGCGCGGCCACGACGGCCTTTTTCTCGCTGGCAGCGCAGACGGACGACGACACCGACACCGATGTGTTCACGGCCGACGTCTGGCTGCAGCATGTGATCGGCGACACCACGCTGGCCGCCGAGTACTCCTGGTCATCCTTTGACACGGCATCCGGCAAGAAGGAGCCGTACTTCTGGCTGCTTTTCATCAAGCAGGCGTTCAGTCCCAAGGTGGCACTCGTCGGTCGCATCGCCGGCGGCGAGGTCCTTTCGGGCGAGGAGTTTACCAAGTTCACCTTCGCTCCGCTCTTCACCGTGACTCCGAACCTTGAGGTGTCCACGGAGTATTCTTTCACCGATTACAAGAACCACTCCGCCGACAAGGGTCACTTCCTCGGCGCCCAAATGCGTTTCAAGTTCTGAGGCGTCCGCCTTGGCACGAATCCTTCTACACCGCTTTCCCTCCACATCTATGATCCACTCCTGGAAAACGTACCTCGCCGCCGCCTCTCTCGCCCTTGGCGGCGCCCTCCTCCCGGCCCACGCAGCCGAGACCGTCAAAGTCGGCGTCCTTCATTCCCTTTCCGGCACCATGGCGATCAGCGAAACATCGCTGCGTGACGTGCTGCTCTTCACCTTCGACGAGATCAACGCCAAGGGTGGTGTGCTCGGCAAGAAGATCGAAGCCGTCGTGGTCGACGGCGCCTCCGACTGGCCTCTCTTTGCGGAGAAGGCGAAGCAGCTCCTCGAGCAGGACAAGGTGGCGGCGACCTTCGGTTGCTGGACCTCGGTGAGCCGCAAGTCGGTGCTCCCGGTCTTCGAGAAAAACAACGGACTGCTCTTCTATCCCGTGCAATACGAGGGTGAAGAGCTCTCGAAAAACATCTTCTACACGGCCGAGGCCGTCAACCAGCAGGCCACCCCGGGTGTCGACTATCTGTTGAAGGACCTTGGCAAGAAGAAATTCTACCTGCTCGGGTCGGACTATGTGTATCCACGCACGACCAATCTGGTGCTCAAGGAATACCTCGCCTCCAAGGGTGTGCCGGCGGCGAACATCAAGGAGAAGTACACGCCCTTCGGTCACACCGACTATCAGCAGATCGTTTCTGAAATCAAACAGTTTGCCGCTAGCGGTGACGCCGCGGTGGTCAGCACGCTGAATGGCGACACCAACGTCCCGTTCTTCCGCGAGTATGCCAATGCCGGCCTGAAGGCTGAGGATGTGCCGGTCATTTCGTTCTCCGTGTCGGAAGACGAATTCCGCGGTCTGCCGACCAAGGATCTGGTTGGCCAGCTCGGCGCCTGGAGCTACTTCCAGTCCGTCGATTCGCCCGCGAACACGGCGTTCAAGAAGGCCTTCTTCGCCTGGCTGGAAAAGACCTCGGTTCCCGGCATCGAAAAGAAGGGCCGCGTCACCAACAGCCCGATGGTTCTCTCCTACGTCGGTGTCTACCTCTGGAAAGCCGCGGTCGAGAAGGCGGGCTCCTTTGACGTCGCCAAGGTCACGGCCGCCCTGGAAAGCGGTGTCTCCTTCAATGGCCCGGGTGGCAAGGTGACCTTCCAGAAGAACCACCACCTGACGAAGAATGTGTACGTCGGTGAGACCCTGCCGAACGGACAGTTCAAGATCCTGAAGTCCTTCGAACAAGTCTACGGCGAACCCTTCCTCAAGGGCACCTTCGGCAAGAAGTAACTCCTCAACTTCGGCCCGTGTCGCCCATGGGCCGTCGGTCTGCAGTCAATGTTGTTGTTGTTGTAGCAGTACGCTGCCGGAGGGCCTTCGGGCCTTCCGGCAGCCTGCACTCTAGCGATCCCCACGCATGCGTCATTGTCTCTCCCTGATCCTCCTGCTGCTCGCGGCGGTGTCCGGTTTGACCGGTGCGGACGCGCCTCCCCCGGGGCGGGCTGCGCTGGTGGCCGCTCTGCTGGCCGAGCCCGACGCGCAGCCTGACGCATTGCGTGCCCTGGTCGGCGTGGAGGACGAGGCCATCCTGCCCGTTCTGACGGCCTGGAAACAGGGAGAAGTGTTCATCCACACCGGCGCCGATGGAACACGCATTCCCTTTCGACTCGATACGGCGCCGGATGATCAGGGACGGTTCGCCGCGCTTGCGGTGGCCGATGGCCGCCGGCTTCTGGATGCGGAGGGCCGGCCCCTTTCGCTCGAGGCCACGGCACTCAAGCCAATCGACACCGATGGCGCGATCCGTCGCGCTATGCGCGATGTGACCGAGCTGGCGGCGCTGGTGGCGCCGGATGTGGCCACGCGGGTCGCGGCGGCGGATCGCCTGGGCCAGAGCCTCAAGCCGGAGCACCGCCCGATCTTGGAGAAGCGACTCCAGGTTGAACCCTCTCCGGCGGTGCGACGCGCGCTTCATGTGGCGCTGGCACTGTTCGACCTCGCGAGTGGAGAGCCGTCGCGGCAACTCGCGGCCGCCTCCGTCTTGGAAGAGCAGGATTCGCTGGCGGGCGCTACCAAGCTGAAGACGCTGATCGACCAGGCAGCCTCCCAACCGAACACGGTCGACGCCGCCGTGATCACCCGGGCGAAGGCGGCTGTTTACTCCATCGAAACGCACTACCAGGTCGTCAATTTTGTCGGCACGCTCTTTCGGGGACTCAGCCTCGGCTCGGTGCTCCTGATCATGGCCCTGGGACTGGCCATCACGTTCGGTCTGATGGGCGTCATCAACATGTCCCACGGAGAACTGATGGTGGTCGGGGCTTATGCCACCTATCTGGTTCAGGACCTCTTCATTCTCTGGTTTGGAAAATCCGGAGTGGCCTTCAGCTGGTACTTTGTCGCGGCACTGCCGGCGGCGTTCCTCGGAGCGGCCGCGATGGGTCTGATCCTGGAGCGGTGCGTCATCCGGTTTCTTTATCGCCGACCGTTGGAATCGCTTCTCGCGACCTGGGGCGTGTCACTCATCCTGCAACAGCTCTTCCGGCTGACCTTTGGTGCGGCGAATGTGCAGATCCTCTCGCCCGAATTCCTCATGGGCAGTGTGACGATCCGCGACGTCACGCTGGCCTACAATCGCATCTTCGTGATCGGTTTCGCCATCGCTGTGGTCGTGGCTCTGGTGCTGCTGCTCACGCGCACCTCCCTCGGGCTCACCATCCGCGCGGTGACCCAGAACCGCACCATGGCCGCCTGCATGGGCGTGCGCACCGACCGGGTCAACATGCTGACGTTTGCCTTTGGCTCCGGTCTGGCGGGACTCGCCGGCGCTTGCCTGACCCAGCTCGGCAACGTCGGCCCGGGGCTGGGACAGACTCACATCGTCGACAACTTCATGGTCGTCGTCTCCGGCGGAGTGGGGAACCTCTTCGGCACGGTGCTGGCGGCGCTGGGCATCGGCGCGTTCGACCAGGTGCTCCAGCCCTGGCTCGGAGCGGTCATGGGCAAGGTCGTCGTGCTCATCGCCATCATCCTCTTTCTGCAATGGAAACCGGGCGGTCTCTTTCCGAGCCGTAGCCGCAACCTCGATTGATCCGGCCCATGCAGCGCACCGTCCTTCTCACACGCGGGCAGTGGATGGTCTTTGGCGGCATCACGGTGACGCTCGGCGTCGCGCTGCCCTTGTTGAATGTCCTGCTCGCGCCGGGTCATCTGCTGCACGTCAGCGACTTCACGCTCAATCTGTATGGAAAGTACCTGACGCTGGCGGTGCTGGCGCTCGGTGTGGATCTGCTCTGGGGCTACACCGGCCTGCTCAGCCTCGGCCAGGCGCTCTTCTTCAGCCTGGGCGGCTACGCGATGGGCATGCACCTCATGCTCATGATCGGCAAGCGGGGGCAGTACAAGAGCGACCTGCCCGACTTCATGGTCTTCCTCGGATACCCCGGATTACCCGCACACTGGCAGCCTTTCTACTCCTTTTGGTTCGCCTTGGCGGCGGCGCTGCTCGTGCCGGCGGGCGTCGCGCTGCTCTTTGGGTTCTTCGCCTTCCGGTCGCGGATCAAGGGGGTGTATTTTTCCATTCTTACGCAGGCGCTGACCTACGCGGCGGCACTGCTCTTCTTCCGCAACGACTTCACCTTCGGTGGCAACAACGGGCTGACTGACTTCAAGACGGTGCTGGGTCACGAGCTGAACGATCCGGGAACCCGGCGTACGCTCTACGTGCTGTCGGTGGCCTTGCTGGGCGGCGTGTTCCTTCTCGGCCGGGCCCTGACGCGGTCGCGTTTCGGGCAGATCCAGCGGGCGATCCGCGACTCCGAGAATCGTGTCCTGTTCTCGGGGTATGCGACTGCTAACTACAAGCTCTTCATCTTCGCCCTCTGCGCCATGATTACCGGACTCGGCGGGGCGCTCTACGTCTGCCAGGTCGGCATCATCAATCCGTCCGAAATGATGCCGGACAAGTCGCTCGAGGCGATTGTCTGGGTGGCGGTGGGCGGGCGCGGCACGCTGGTGGGACCAATCGTGGGAGCACTCTCAGTCAATGCCCTGAAGAGCTGGGCGACGCGCGCCTATCCCGACCTGTGGCTCATCGTCATGGGCGGGCTCTTTATCCTGGTGGTGCTGTTTCTCCCGGGTGGAGTGGTGAGTGTGCCCGGCCGGCTCAGCGCCTGGTGGCGTCGCCGCCAGGCGAATCGGGCCGCGGCTCCGGCTGCGGCGAAAGCAGTCCCGGCGGCGGGTGAGAAATCGGCCGAATCGGCCTCCACACCATGAAGACCGACTGGATCCTGACGGTGGAAGGGGTGAACAAGACCTTCGATGGGTTCAAGGCCATCTCCGACCTGAATTTTTACCTCAAGCGGGGTGAGTTGCGCGTGGTGATCGGACCGAACGGCGCGGGCAAGTCGACGTTCTTCGACCTGATCACCGGGCGCACCAAACCGGACTCCGGCAAGATCGAGTTTGGCAAGGACACCGACCTGATTGGCATGAACGAGTATCAGATCAATCGCCTCGGGGTCGGCCGCAAATTCCAGACTCCGTCCGTTTACACCGACCACACCGTCTGGGAGAATCTTCAGCTCTCGCTCAAGGGGCCGCGGGGTGTCTTTGCCACGCTCTTTCAGCGCATCACTCCGGCCCAACGGGCCCGGATCGACGAATTGCTGGAGGTGATCCGGCTCCAGTCAAAACGCGACTGGCGCGCCGGCGCCCTCGCGCACGGGGAGAAGCAGTGGCTGGAGATCGGCATGCTGCTCGCACAGGATCCCGAACTGCTCCTCGTCGACGAACCCGCGGCGGGCATGACGGACGATGAGACCCACCGGACCGGAGAACTCCTCATTTCGCTGGCGGGCAAACACAGCATCGTCGTGGTCGAACACGACATGACCTTCGTGAAGCAGATTGCCCGCGACGGCGAACTCACGGTGCTGCACCAGGGCTCCGTGCTCTGCGAGGGTCGCTTCGATGCCGTGCAGGCGAATCCCAAGGTGCGGGAAGTCTATCTGGGACGTGGAAAATGAGCGCTCCTTCGCTGCTGTCCCTCGAACAGGTTGAAGCCGATCTCGGCGGATCCCGTATCCTGCGCGGCGTCACCCTGGCCTGTGCCCCGGGACAGGTCGTGTGCCTGATGGGCCGCAATGGCGTCGGCAAGACGACGACCCTGCGCTCCATCATGGGCTTGCTGCCGGTGCGCACCGGCCGCGTGGTCTTTGACGGCGAAAGCCTCGGGAGCCTTCGCCCGGAGGTCCGGGCCCGCCGGGGCATCGCCTATGTGCCACAGGGGCGCGAGATCTTCTCCCACCTCACGGTCGAGGAGAACCTGCGCATCGGGCTGGTGGTGCACCAGCGCGGCAAGGCGGTGGACAACGAGGCCCTCGAGCGCGTGTTCACGCTGTTCCCCGTGCTCAAGTCGATGCTCGCGCGCAAGGGTGGGGTGCTCTCCGGCGGCCAGCAGCAGCAGCTCGCCATCGCCCGCGCACTCCTCACCCAGCCCAAGCTGCTCATGCTGGACGAACCAACCGAGGGTATCCAGCCGTCCATTATTGAGCAGATTGGCGACACGATCCGCCAGCTCAAGGCCTCCTCGGGGCTGACCATCCTTCTGGTCGAACAGTACGTCGATTTCTGCCGGGAGGTGGGGGACTGCTTCTACGCGATGGACCGCGGTGCGGTCACCATCTCGGGTCCCATCTCCAGCCTGAGTGACGACGTGGTGCGCGATCACCTTCAAGTCTGAACCCCCTTCCCATTGATTCATGTTCAAGAAAGTACTCATTGCGAACCGAGGAGCCATTGCCTGCCGCATCATCCGCACGCTTCGCCAGCTCAAGGTCGGCTCGGTCGCGGTCTATTCGCAAGCCGACGCGAACTCGCTGCACGTGGCGCAGGCGGACGAGGCGGTCTGCATCGGTCCCGGACCGGCGGCGGAGAGCTACCTGCGCTTTGAGGCGATCTTTGCCGCGGCGCGGCAGACCGGCGCGGAGGCCATCCATCCGGGATACGGATTCCTGAGCGAGAATGCGGAATTTGCCGAGGCCTGTGCGCGCGAGGGCTTCGTCTTCATCGGTCCCACCCCGCAGCAAATGCGGGACTTCGGGCTCAAACACACGGCCCGGGCTCTGGCGAAGCTGAACGGGGTGCCCATGCTGCCGGGCAGCGAATTGCTCGACAGCCTCGATCAGGCCCGGAGCGAAGCGACGCGCATCGGCTATCCGGTCATGCTCAAGAGCACCGCCGGAGGCGGCGGCATCGGCATGCGGCTCTGTGCGGATGACGCGGCGCTGGTCGAGGCCTATGACTCGGTGAAACGGCTCGCCGCAAGTGCGTTCAAGCAGAGTGGCGTCTACCTCGAGAAATACGTCGGACTGGCGCGCCACATCGAGGTGCAGATTTTTGGTGACGGCAAGGGCCACGTGGTCGCATTGGGCGAGCGCGATTGTTCCGCGCAGCGGCGCAACCAGAAGGTCGTCGAGGAGACGCCTGCTCCGGGGTTGTCCCCCGACATGCGCGCCCAGCTGATGGAATCCGCCGTCCGCCTCGCCCAGGCAGTGGGGTACCGGTCGGCCGGGACGGTCGAGTTCGTCTTCGATGTCCACGGGCTGCAGTTCTACTTCCTTGAGGTCAACACCCGCCTCCAGGTGGAACATGGCGTGACCGAGGAAGTAACGGGGGTAGATCTCGTGGCGTGGATGGTCAGGGAGGCAGCGGGTGAGCTGGACCTGACCGATTACCGGGCCGCGCCTCAGGGCGCCTCGATTCAGGTGCGCCTCTACGCGGAGGATCCCAACAAGCAGTTCCAGCCGAGTTCAGGCGTGCTCACGGAGGCGACGTTTCCTGCGGAGGCCCGGGTGGAGACCTGGGTGGAGCGTGGTTCCGAGATCCCACCGTTCTATGACCCCCTGATCGCCAAGCTCATTGTGCGTGGTGCCAACCGGGAAGAGGCCACACTGCGCCTGCGCGCGGCGCTGGCCTCCACCCGCGTGGCGGGAATCGAATGCAACCTGGATTACCTTCGGCAGATCGTGGGTAGTGGTGAATTTGATCGCGGCGAAATCCACACCAAGTGGCTGGCCACGTTCCCCTATGCCCCGGCGACGATCGATGTCATCGAACCCGGCACCCAGACCAGCGTGCAGGACTATCCGGGCCGCGTGGGCTACTGGGCGGTGGGAGTACCTCCTTCCGGTCCGATGGACGACTATGCCTTTCGGCTGGCGAATCGTCTGGTCGGCAATCCCGAGTCGGCGGCGGGTCTGGAGATCACGCTCGCCGGCCCCACCCTCCGTTTCAATCTGTCCACCACCTTTGCCCTCTGCGGCGCGGAATTCGAGGCGGAACTCGACGGCAATCCGGTGCCCTGGTGGCGCAGCCTGCACGTCCGGGCAGGTTCAGTGCTGAAGCTGCGTAAAGTGAAGGAGGTGGGGTGCCGCGCCTACCTTGCGGTGCGCGGCGGTTTCGACGTGCCGGACTACCTCGGCAGTAAGTCGACGTTCAGTCTCGGGAAATTTGGCGGGCACGCCGGCCGCACCCTGCGGCATGGCGACGTTCTCCCGGTCGCGCGTGTGGGCGAGCCCTTTTCGCCGCCGCTGATGGCGCCGGAGTCCCTCATCCCGGTCTATGGCACCGCCTGGACGATCTCGGTGCTCTACGGCCCGCATGCCGCGCCCGATTTCTTCACCGAGGAGTTCATCGAGGTGTTCTTCCGCACGGATTGGAAGATTCACTACAACTCCAACCGGCTCGGGATCCGGCTGATCGGACCCAAGCCGGTCTTCACCCGGACCGATGGCGGTGAAGCGGGACTGCATCCGTCGAACATCCACGACACCGAGTACGCGATCGGAACGATCAACTTCACCGGGGACATGCCGGTCATCCTGGCGAAGGATGGTCCCAGTTTGGGTGGATTTGTCTGTCCGGCGACCATCGTGCAGGCCGAGCTGTGGAAGATCGGACAGCTGCGTCCCGGCGACACGGTTCGCTTTGTGCGCACGACCTTTGCCGACGCCCTCGCCACCGAACTCCAGGTGGACGAGGCGCTGCGAACCCTGCAGGCACCGGCGCGAATTCCCTCGCCGGCGTCCCGCGCGCGGTATGAGCCAGCGGCGGGCGATGGCGCCATCCTGCATCAACTGCCCGCCAGGTCCGACCGGCCCGCGGTCGTGTACCGGCAGGCGGGCGACAAGTACCTGCTGATCGAATACGGCCCGCTCTTGCTCGACCTCGAGTTCCGCTTCCGGGTGCATGCGCTGATGGAGTGGTTCAAGGCGCACCCGACGGCCGGTGTGATCGAGCTTTCACCGGGAGTGCGTTCGGTGCAGATCAACTTCGACAGCCGGACGGTTCCCCTCGCGCGCCTGGTCCAGATCCTGGTGCAGGCGGAGAATGAACTGCCTCCGGTCGAGTCCCTCGAAGTCAAGGCACGCATCCTCCACCTGCCGCTGTCCTTCGACGCCGGGTCGACCCGGGCGGCCATCGACAAGTACCGCCAGTCAGTCCGGTCGACGGCGCCGTGGCTGCCGAGCAATGTCGAGTTCATCCGGCGGATCAACGGTCTGGCCCGCATCGAGGAGGTCAGCGACACGATCTACAAGGCGCGCTACCTCGTGCTTGGGCTGGGTGATGTCTACCTGGGCGCGCCCTGTGCGGTACCGATCGATCCCCGTCACCGGTTGGTCACGACGAAGTACAACCCGGCCCGCACCTGGACGGCGGAGGGTGAGGTTGGCATCGGGGGCGTTTACATGTGCATCTACGGCATGGAGAGTCCCGGGGGCTACCAGCTCGTGGGGCGCACCGTGCCGGTGTGGAACACCTACAAACGGACCGCGGAGTTTTCGCCCGGCCAGCCCTGGCTTTTGCGCTTTTTCGATCAGGTCCAGTTCTATCCCATGCCGGAAGCGGAACTGCTGGAGTTTCGGCAGGCGTTCCTGCGTGGGCAGGCTTCGCTCAAGGTGACCGAAGAGACACTGAGCGTCCGCCGCCTGCGTGAGTTTCTTGCGGCCGAGGCCGATGACATTGCCGCGTTCAAGGCGCGGCAGCAACGGGCCTTCGACGAGGAGCGCGAGCGGTGGGCGCGCGACGGGTCGGCTGAGATACCGCCCCCACCCGAGGCTCCGGCCGATGCCGGGTCCGGCAGCGAGTTCGCCGTGCCGCCGGGAGGCGCGGCGGTGACGTCGCCCATCGCTGGAAATGTCTGGTCGGTGGCGGTGCGTGCGGGCGACCGGGTTGCAGCCGGACAGAAGGTGGCGGTCATTGAAGCGATGAAGATGGAGGTCGGCGTCGAAGCGCCCACCTCCGGCCTGGTGGTTGCCGTGGTGACGCAGCCCGGCAAGCTGGTGACGGCCGGCCAAACCCTGGTGGTGCTCGATGGAAAGGAGACAACATGAATCTGGAAAGCCTCGATCTACACTCCCTGCAGGCGGCCTATCGCGATGGAGGCACGCCGCACCAACTGGTCCGTGTGCTCCACGCGCGCATGGAGACGCGGGGTGACGACCACGTCTGGATCCATCGCGTTCCGCTGACTGACCTGCTGGCGCAGGCGGATCGGGTGGTGGCCGAGAAGGCGGCAGGAAAAAAGCTCCCCCTGTTCGGTGTGCCCTTTGCGGTGAAGGACAACATCGATGTTTCCGGAATGCCGACCACGGCCGCGTGTCCCGATTTCGCCTACGTGGCCACGGCCACGTCGCCGGTGGTTCAGCGCCTGATGGATTCCGGTGCGATTCTGCTGGGCAAGACGAACCTCGACCAGTTTGCCACCGGGCTCGTGGGCGTGCGGTCCCCGTACGGCGCTCCCAGTTGTGTGTTTGATGCGCGCTATATTTCCGGGGGCTCGTCCTCGGGCTCGTCCGTGGCGGTCGCGGCGGGCCTGGTGACCTTTGCGCTCGGCACGGACACGGCGGGGTCCGGCCGAATCCCGGCGGGGTTCAACAACCTCGTGGGGTGGAAACCCACCCGGGGTCTGCTGTCGACGCGCGGTGTGGTTCCCGCCTGCCGGTCGCTGGACTGCGTGAGCGTATTTTCCCTCACCTGTGACGATGCCCGCGCGATCGGCCGACTGGTGTCGGAATTCGATCCGTCCGATCCCTACAGCCGCGAACGCCCGGGCGCGACACCCGCGTTGCCGGCTTCGTTTCGCTTTGGGGTGCCGCCTCCTTCGCAATTGGAATTCTACGGCGACACCGAGGCGGCGGCGCTGTTCGCCTCGTCGATCGAGCGCCTGCGGTCACTGGGCGGAAAGCCGGTTGAAATCGACTTTGCGCCCTTCCGGGAGACGGCGGAGCTTCTCTATTCCGGCCCATGGGTGGCGGAACGCCTGGCGGCCATTCAGCCGTTTTTCGACGAGCATCCGCAGTCGCTGCATCCGGTCACCGCCGCGATCATCGGCGGAGGAAACCGCTACAGTGCCGTGGATACGTTCCGGGCACTCTATCGGCTGGAGGACCTGCGGCGAGCGACGGAAGCGTCGTGGAAGCGCATGGACGTGCTGCTGCTGCCCACGTCCGGCACCATTTACACGCATGCCGAGCTTGCGGCCGAGCCGGTGCAACTGAACACCAACCTCGGCCTCTACACCAATTTCGTCAACTTGCTCGATCTCTGCGCGGTCGCGGTTCCGGCCGGGTTTCGCAGCAACGGGCTGCCGTTCGGTGTCACTCTGATCGGGCCGGCCTTCACGGACGATCCGCTTTGCCGCATCGGTGGCCAGATGCACCGCGCCTTGGGCGGGCGGATCGGGGCCAGCAAGACCGAGATCGGCTCGCTTCCCGCGCCGGCGCCGGCGGAGGCACGGTCCATTCACCTCGCCGTGGTGGGCGCGCACCTCACCGGCCAGCCGTTGAACGGCCAGTTGACAAGTCGTGGTGCGACCCTGGTGAAACGCAGCCGTACGGCGGCCGGCTACCGGCTCTTTGTGCTGTCGGGCACGGTTCCGGCCAAACCGGGTCTCGTCCGGTCACCGGGGGTGAACGGTCCCGGGGTCGAGCTGGAGGTGTGGAGCCTGGATGAGACCGCTTTTGGCAGTTTCGTGGCGGAGGTGCCGCCGCCGCTGGTGATTGGCACGGTGGAATTGACGGACGGCACAAACGTAAAAGGGTTTCTCTGTGAACCCTTTGCGGTGGGTTCGGCGGTGGAGATCACGCGGTTTGGCGGATGGCTTGCCTACCTTGGCAACGTATCTGCTTCGGGGGGAACCGCCGTTCCCCATGCTTCCGCCACCCGCTGAGTCCCCACCGTCCTCCTCCGCTACTGCCGGCCCCGCGGCTTTCTCACCGACCATGGCGTTGAGACGGCAACAGACCGAAGCAGAGGCCGGGGCCAAGCAAGAGGCGCTCGAGCGTATGGAGCGCCTGCGGTCCGGGATGTTGCGCACTTTGGAGATCCTGCACTCGGTGCGGGCGCTCTTTGAGGTCAAACCCGAGGTCAGCCGGACCGAGTTTGGCCGTTTTGTCCGACTGGCGCTGCGGCGTTTGCCGGAATTGCAGGCGCTCGAGTGGATTCCCCGTGTTTCCCACTCCGAGCGTGCGCGGTTCGAAGCCGAGGCGGCGCGCGACGGGTTGGATGGCTTTCGTTTCACGGAATTGGACGAAACCGGTGCCCTTGTGCCCGCGCGAGAACGCGAGGAGTACCTGCCGGTGTTCTATGCCGAGCCCGAGGAGGTCAACTCGCCGGCGCTCGGGCTCGACCTCTCTGCGGATGAACGTCGTCGGGATGCGGTGAACCGGGCAGCCCGCACCGGCCTGGCCAGCGCCACGGGCCCCTTGCGGCTCGCGCAGGCGGCCGGAGGTGGTCTGGGGTTCCTCGTGGTCATGCCCGTAGGTTCGCCCTCCGGGGCCACGGTTGGCTTTTGCCTGGCGGTGTTTCAGGTCACCCACCTGGTGGAGGAGACGTTCGCCCCGCTGGTTCGCCGCGGGTTGCGGGTGGAGGTCTACGATCGCGGCGAGCCGGAGGTGGTCGTGTACGCCGCCGGTCCGGCCGCGCCGCTCACGCCCGTCTGGCGCTATGAACAGGACCTGCCGCTGGCGGGCCGGGTCTGGCATTTCATCTTCACCCCGGGTGAGTCGTTTCGTTTCTCCGACCCCGAATGGCTGCGTCACGCCGCCGAGACCCTTCAGCGGGCCAATCAAATCCTCGAGGAGCATGTCGAGGAACGCACCGCCCAGCTCGCCGCGGTCAACCAGGCCCTGCAGACCGAGATCGAGGTGCGCAAACGGGCCGAGGCCTCGGCGGAGGCGGCGAACCGCGCCAAGTCGCTCTTTCTCGCCGAAATGAGCCACGAGATCCGGACGCCGCTGAATGCGATTCTCGGATACACGCAGCTCCTGCGACGCGATGCGGCGGTGTCGCAGGAACACGCCGAGGCGATGCGGGCGATCATCGAGGGCGGCGACCACCTGCTTTGCCTCATCGACGGTGTGCTCGACCTGACCAAGATCGAGATGGGGCGGATGGAACTGGAGCCGGTGGACTTCGATCTCACCGTGCTCGTGCGCGGACTCGCCGCGATGTTTGCGCAGCGCTGTCACCAGCGCGGATTGCGCCTGCGACTCGAAAGCCTGGGCGAAACCCCGTTCTGGGTGCATGGCGACGAGCGCAAACTCCGTCAGGTCCTGGTCAATCTCCTCGGCAATGCGGTCAAGTTCACCGACGCGGGCGAGGTGCGCCTCCGGGTCGTGCCGGTCGGGGCCCAGGGAACCTATCGTTTTGAGGTCATCGACACCGGTCCCGGGGTGCCCCTCGAGGCGCAGGCGGCGATCTTCGAGCCCTTCCGTCAGGAGTCGGCCGGGCGCGCCAAGGGCGGAACCGGGCTCGGGTTGAGCATTGCGCGCCGATTGATCGAGTTGATGGGCGGATCGCTCGCGGTAAACTCCGCGCCCGGTTGGGGCAGCAACTTCTTTTTTGCGCTCTCCTTTCCGGCCGCCCGCACGGTGGGTCCCTCGCTGGCCGGATCGGCGTTCCCGCGGCTGCGGCTGGCGCGTGACTGTCGCGTGCGGGCCCTGATCGTTGACGACCTCACGAGCAACCGCGATGTGCTCGGACACCTGCTCTCCGCGCTTGGCTGTGAGGTCACCAAGGCCGACAGTGGACACCGGGCGCTGGAACTCGCCCGCCAGGAGCCGCCGGATATTGTTTTCATCGACCTGCGCATGCCGGACATGGACGGCTTGTCGGCCGCCCGGGCCTTTCGGGAACTGCCGGCGCCGCGCCGCCCGAAACTGGTGTCCTACTCCGCCTGCGCCTTTGAGCATGAGCGGGGTGGCGCCGCCGACTCCGGCGTGACGTTTGACGACGTCCTGCCCAAGCCGTTTCGCCTGGAACGGATCGGTGAGACTCTGATCAGGCTGCTTGCGGTGCGATTTCAGCCACCCGCCTCGGACGAGAGCGTAGCCGAGCCCGGGTTGGAGGACGACGCCGAGGGAGACAACGGCCACGTGCCCGCTCAGCTGGTGGCGCCGGTCCGAGCCGCCGCGGAGATTGGGGACTTCGCCGAGGTGCGACGCTGCCTCGCGGAGATTGAGGCGCAGGGGCCGGCCGGCATGGCCCTGGCGCGACGCCTGCGGGTGCCGGCGGAACGCTACGATACCGAGTCTGTGCTCAAGCTGCTGGCCCCGTACGCGGGTCAGACGGTGACGGAGGGTGTATGCTGACGGAGGAGAACCTGTTGACGGTGGCCCCCGCCGGCCCGGTTTGTCCACCGGCCACGATCCTGATCGTGGACGACGTGGCGGCCAATATCGGGGTGCTGAGTGGCGCTTTGGAGTCGACCGGTCACCGGGTGCTTGCGGCACTCTCGGGGGCGGCGGCGCTGAATTCGGCGGCGAAGGCGCGACCCGAGCTGATCCTGCTCGATGTGCTGATGCCGGAGATGGATGGGATCGAGACCTGCCTGCGGTTGAAGGAGAGCCCGGTGACGGCGGACATTCCGGTGATCTTCATCACGGCCAACGACGAGACCCAAAGTCTGGTGGATGGCTTTGGCGCAGGGGGAGTCGACTACGTCACCAAGCCGTTCCAAATCGAAGAAGTGTTGGCCCGGGTCGGTACGCACCTGCGTATCCATCGGCTCAAGCGCGAGCTGGAGTCGCGCACCGCCGAACTGGAGCAGGCGAACACGGCCTTGCGGGGCGAGATCCGGCGTCGCGAGCAGGCGGAGGAGGCCTTGAAGGTGGCTGACGAACAACTGTCGCTCCTGACCGAGGCCGAGACCCGGCGCTGGGGCCTGGCCGGCTTCGTCGGTCGCAGTGCGCCATTCGGCCGCCTCGTGCGCTCGATTCGCAGTGTGCAGGGTTATCCGCGGACCAATGTGCTGCTGACGGGTGAGAGTGGCACCGGCAAGGAGCTCATCGCCCGGGCGGTGCACTTCGGCAGTGCGCAGCCGGCGGGGCCCTTCATCGCCGTGAATTGCTCCGCCCTGCCGGTGGAGCTGGCGGAGTCGCAGCTGTTTGGTCACGTCCGCGGCGCCTTCACCGGAGCGGTGTCGGACCGCAAGGGATACTTCGAACTCGCCCACGGCGGCACGCTCTTCCTCGACGAACTCGGTGACATGCCGCTCGCCCTCCAGGCCAAGCTGCTTCGTGTGCTCGAAGACGGCCAGGTGACGGCGGTGGGGGCGAGCACCCCGCGACGCGTGTCCGTACGGGTAATCGCGGCGACCAATGTTGATTTGCCGGGAAAGGTGGCGGCGGGCGGATTCCGTGCCGACCTGTACTATCGGTTGATGCACTATCACGTCGAAGTCCCGCCCCTGCGCGAGCGCCGTGAGGACATCCCCGCGCTGGCGGTCCACTTCCTGAAGCTCTTTGCGACGGAGCTGAAACGAAAGCCGCCGGTGCTGACCACCGAGGCCTACGACCGGCTCCTCGCGCATGCCTATCCGGGCAATATCCGCGAGTTGAAGAACACGATCGAGCGGGCGGTGATTCACGCCGGCGGCGAACCGGTCAAGGCCGAGCATATTGTGTTTGCGCCCACGGCGCCGGTTGCAGCGGGCGCAAGTGTCACGGCGACGTCACCGGCCGTTGCGGACCTCCCCCTCGACCTGAAGAAGAACGAGGAACTGGCCATCGCCCGCGCCCTCAACGCCTCGGGCGGCAATGTATCGGCGGCAGCGCGACTCCTGGGAGTCAACCGATCGCGCATCTACCGTCACAAGCTGGGGCGTGATGTGACCACCTGACTTTGTCGCCGGGCGGCCGTGTGCCCCCTTTAGCGGGGCGGAGCAGAGCGGACAGTGGGCGGTGGGCGCGTTAGGGCATTCAACCAGCTCCCGCCCCCGCGTTGCTCGTAGAGGGCCACCCGGCTCTCGCCGCCCAAAAACGACGCGATCTGGCTGCGGGTTTCGGCGGCGAGCGACGCCAACTGGGCGGTGCGCGCCTCGGGTGTGAGCGAGGCGTCGCTGCGTATTTCCGCGGCGCGCTGCTGCGTGGTAGTCTGGGTCGTGGCGATGGTGCGGGCAACGGACAGTGGCAGTTCAAGTTGCGTGACGAGTCGGGCCAACGAGGTGGTCTGTGGATCGGACGCCAGCTTGTATTCTGCTGCGCGCTCGGGCGAGAGCTGGGCCATGAACTGCGACTGGAGTTGATTGATTTGACTGTAAAGCTGAGCGTAGTTGGACGATACGCCGAATTGATCGGGTGGCAGTGGCACGTTGGTCGACGAAGCCAGCAGACGGTAGAGTGAGCGAAATTCCTCTTCGGATGGGTTGAATCCGGATAGCTGACTACGCAGGAAGTTTGCCGTTCCGGAGGAGCGTAGTGCGTATTCTTCGAGTTCCGACGATGTGAGCAGGGCCTGGAGGTCCTTCCACTTTTGTTCCTGCAGGTAGGCGAGTCGCTCGATCTCTTCGGGCAGCAAGATGACGCGTCCGCCGCTCCCCGGGGCGGTCGCATACTGATAAATCTCATTCGTGAGTTCGTCGTAGTCGCGCAGCAACTCCCGGACTTGCGGCTGCTTTTCGTCCGGTACTCCGCCCAACTCGCCCCGTTGTTGGCGCAGGGTCCTTTCGACGGACTGTTCGTTCATCTCATCCGGACCGAGCAACTCCTTCAGCAGGGCGCGCTGGAGCTTGGATTCAGCGTTCAGCGGCTCCAGAGTTTCCTTCGTATATTCGGAGTTCTTCCAGAAAGGTTTGGAAAAGTATTCGCGTTGCACCCGTGCCGAGGCTCCAGCTGAGGGGTCGGCGGCCTGGGCGCGCACCAGCAATCGGAGCAGATCGGGCGGGCAGCCGGCTGCTCGAAGATTCTTCACGTACGTTCGCAGGTCGACGTGGGAGATTCCATTGAACGACATGCGAAGGGCTTCCGCCTCAACTGGGGTAAGCTTGAGGGCGGAGGCTTGCGCAGCGCTGGTTCTGGAAAGAGACGGAGATGAACCTGGAGGCGGCGCGGGAGTTGATGCTTTCCGCGCGGAGGAGGTATCCTGCCGCACGACCATGAATGCCAACACGAGATTT
The DNA here is from genome assembly GCA_046346755.1 of Opitutaceae bacterium. Lineage (GTDB taxonomy): Bacteria > Verrucomicrobiota > Verrucomicrobiia > Opitutales > Opitutaceae > UBA6669. The sequence goes on from JAXMHM010000043.1 coordinate 46,222, forward strand.
CCGGCCAGGGAGAGAATGAGGAGGATGCGTTTCATGGCCGTTCCGGTCACCGCGGAGGGGGCGCGGATGTCGGGCTAGAGGGCGTTGGGATGACCACAGGCGTGAGATTCTGCAGCCAATAGCCTCCGTTCTTCTTGTAGGTCTCGATTCCCCGGTCTCCTCCAAGCAGCGGACTCAGCCGCTGGTTGGCCTCGGCGGCGAGCGCCGTAAGCTGGCGCTGGCGGTCTGCAAAGGTCGTGGACGGAGACGTGCGGAGCTGGGCGACCCGTTGTTCGATGTCCTGTTGCACGGCGACGACCTGCGGGACGGTGGTGGTGGGCAATCCAAGCCGGCTCACGATCGCCTGGGTGGTGAAGTACTCCGGACTGCGCATCTGCTCATAGCGCCCGCCAAGTTCCGGTCCGATGGCTGCCTTGATATCTGCGCTGAGCCTGGCCTCGGCGGCGCGTTGCTCGGGTGACAGGCCGCCCGGACGGGTACCGACGAAGGTGATGTTGGTGGGGTTGTACTGCTCGTCGTATGCTTTCTGCAAACGGTAGATCGCGGCAAACTGGTCTTCACTGAGGTCCAATGTGGAGGTGAATACACGTATTTGAGTTGTGGTGGACGAGGCGCGCATCTCGTAGGCTTCCAACTGCTCGGGGCTCAGAATGGCGGCGAGGTCCTTGCGTCGTTCCGACTCGAGCAGCGCGAGCCGTTCGCGAAATTCTGGAAGGGGAGTTCGCGCCAATTGTGCCCTGGCCTGCGATAAGAGGTCTTGATAGTCCTCGTCGATGCGCTGGATCTGGCGGGCGGTCTGGCGTGAGACGTCGCCAAACTTGCGCGACCGTTCGAGGTCCTCCCAGGGCGAGAGATCGGTTCCGTCGTCTCCGAGTGTGGCGCGTAGCAAATCAGCTTCCTCCCGGGCGATCGCCTTCATTCCCGCGGAAAACTCGGGATCCCGTGAGCGACCGGGTGCGTCACGCCAGTACGGATACTTCGGCAGGCTCTGTGCCAGTGCGACCCGTTTGGCATCAAACGTGGCGCGCAGCTTCTGCTGCACGATGGCCGCGACTACCCTCCGGCTGACCCCCGCATAACCAAGTCGCGCGGCGAGGAGTTTCAGGTCGGTGGTGTCGAAGTGCTCCCAGGGGACCTTTGGCGAGTGCACCACCGTGACCGCAGGTGATGGCGCGGCAGCCGGTCCGGGTCCGTTCGTGCGGACGGTGGGTGCGGAGGCTTCGACCGAGGAGCTGGGAGCGTTGCGGTTTCTCAGGAGCACGACCGTGGCCAGCGCTCCATTGAGCACGAGGGACCCGATCAAGCACCAGCGGCCAAGTTTCATGGGAGCGAGAGGGAGGAGCGGGGCGTGGACGAGGCTTGGAAACGCCTGGCGCAATGGCTAGTCTAAAGTAGTCGAAATGCAGTAGTTTGCCCGATGCGAGTCCGCCCACGGTAAGCGGATCGTGATGACCCAATTATGACATAGTAGATGTATGAACTAGATTTCCGGCGCTAGGATGCTATGTTGAGTGAATGCATGTCCTCTCCGATCTGGCTCCGGTCGCCGCTGCGGCGGTGGATTTGGAGGCGGCCAGTGCGGAGGATCGGGTACGGTGGGCGGTAGAGGCCTTTGGCGACAAGTTGGTGCTCACCACCAGTTTTGGGGTGCAGTCGGCGGTGATGCTGCACCTCGTCACCCGGGTGGTGCCGACGATTCCGGTCATCTTCATCGATACGGGGTACCACTTTCCGGAGACCTACCGGTTTGCCGCGGAGCTGACCACCCGGCTGGGGCTTAACCTCAAGACCTTTGTGCCCACCATGACGGCGGCGCATCAGGAGGCGGTCTATGGTCGTCTCTGGGAAAAGGACCTCGAAGGGCTCAAGCGCTACAATTTCATCAACAAGGTGGAGCCGATGGAGCGGGCGGTGCGAGAACTGGGGGCCACGGCCTGGCTGGCCGGACTGCGTCGTTCCCAGGCGAGCACCCGGGAAACGCTGAGGGTGGCGCAGGTGCAAAACAAGGTCACCAAGGTCCATCCGATCCTGGATTGGGACAACCGCCGCGTGCACCGCTACCTGACCGAGCACGGCCTGCCTTATCATCCGCTCTGGGATCAGGGATATGTTTCCATTGGCGACTGGCATAGTACCTCAAAATTGGAAGCGGGAATGACCGAGGAACAGACGCGATTCGGCGGCCTCAAACGCGAATGCGGCCTGCACGAGACGAGCGGCAAGGACGACTTCCAGATTTGAGGCGTGAGCGTGGACGGAGGTGCGGTCGGAGGAATCGAGCGGGTTGTTCGTGGTCCGGATCACTGAGCACTCCCGGCAGCGTTGGCCGCGAATCCCGCGGTCGCGCCTGTGCGTTCACTCGAGGAGCGGGTGTGGGAAATCGCAGCGATTCCTATGGAGGTGGTCCCGTCCCGCGACTGCGGGCCCGCGACGGGCCCACTAGATCCCGCCTTCGTGGTCCGATTTGTTCACGCGATGCCCATCCCCGCGGGGTCGGCGACCCCACCTCCAACAAACGCCGACCTTGGATCGAGCTTAAGGTGACGCGCAGGCGCGGTCGCGGGAAGGCCGCGACGGGACCAACCGGTCCCGTCTCCGTGGCCCGATTTGTTCACGCGACGCCTATTCCCGCGGGGTTCGCGCCCTCTCCTTCACCGGGCTGCGACTTCGAATCGCTCTGTATCTGACTACATCCGTGTGAATCCGAGTCCATCCGTGGTTTCTCCCCTGTCTGGGTGCTGGGAATGGCGGTGGTTGGCCGTGTGGATTCGCGGAGTGACCTCCTGGACGGGAGCTGTTTTGTTCGCGGGCATGTCACCCCGACTCTTGCTGCTTGGGCTGGTCTGCGCGCTGGTGGTCCAGGCTGCGCCGATTGATCGCGCGGCGTGGGTGGCGCGTCACCACCCGGTGAATCGCACGGTGGACTTCGACGCACCGCTGACGGTGGGCAACGGCGGTTTCGCCTTCACGGCGGACATCACCGGCCTGCAGACCCTGGCCGCGGACTACCATCGGAACGGGATTCCCACCGAAACGCTGGCGCGCTGGTGCTGGGTGAGTGACGAGAATCCCCAGGGTTACCAACTTTCGGATACCGACCAGTCGTTTCGCCAGCCGGATGGGACCACCCGGGGTTTTCCCACGAAGCAGGCTTCTGCTGCGGGCGACTGGCTGAGGCGGAATCCGCGCCTGCATCCGCTCGGGCTGCTGGCGCTGGAGTGGGACAAGGCCGACGGTTCCGAGCTGGTTGCGGCCGATATCGAGTCGCCCCACCAGGAACTCGACCTGTGGCGTGGCGTGCTGACCAGTCGATTCAAACTGGGCGGCGTGCCCGTCGAGGTGGTCACCGTGTGCGATCCGCAGAGCGACACCGTGGGGGTGCGCATCACTTCACCCTGGGTGGAACAGGGACGACTCCGCGTGCGGCTCGCCTTTCCGCGCGGGCACGACCCGGCGGTGAAGAACACGCCCGGATTCGACTGGTCCCAGCCCGAGCGACATCGCTCGGACCTCTCCGCAGCGGCCGGGGGCGGCGCGGTGATCCGGCGCAGGGTGGAACGAACCACCTACACCGTTTCGCTCAGTCGGCCCGTGCGGGCGGAGGGACCCCACCGGTTCCGGCTGGAGGCGACGCCGGCCGAGGGTCGCGTGCTCGCGTTTTCCGTGGGATTCTCGCCGGGCGCGGATGCACTTCCGGCGAAGGCGGTGGACGCCTTGCTGTCGGCCAGCGCCGCCGCGTGGGCGACGTTCTGGCGGACGACGGCAGCCGTCGACTTTTCCGGCAGCACGAATCCCCTCGCGGCGAAACTGGAGCAACGCGTGGTGCTGTCGCGCTACCTCGTGGCCGTGCAATCGGCCGGGGACGTGCCGCCGCAGGAGAGCGGGCTCACCTGCAATACCTGGTACGGCAAGCACCACACCGAGATGATCTGGTGGCACACCGCCCAGTTCGCGCTGTGGGGGCAGGATGCCGCTCTGGAGAAAAACCTCGCCTGGTACCGGGCGCAGCTGCCGGCGGCCCGTGCTCTCGCGGCGAGCCGCGGATTGAAGGGGGCGCGCTGGGCCAAGATGACCGGCCCGGACCTGCGCGAGAGCCCGGGTGGCAATCCCCTGATTGTCTGGAATCAGCCCCATCCGATTTACCTGGCCGAATTGCTCTACCGCAACCAGCCGACCCGCGAGCGACTGGACCGGTATCGCGAGCTGGTGCAGGAAACGGCGGATACGCTCGCGAGCATGCTGCACTTTGACCAGGCCCGCGGCACTTATGTGCTCGGTCCACCCTTGTGGATTGTGCAGGAGATCTACGATCCGGCCACGAGTCAGAACCCCACCTTTGAACTCGCCTACTGGCGCTGGGCGCTCGGGGTGGCGCAACAGTGGCGGCAACGCCTGGGATTGCCGCGCGAGACGCACTGGGATCACGTTCTCGCCCACTTGCCACCTCTGGCGGTGAAGGACGGCAAGTATGTCGCGCTGGAGTCACATCCCGACACCTGGGACAACCGCGACAGCCGGCATGATCATCCCGAAATGCTGATGCCCTTCGGTCTACTGCCCGGAGGACCCGACGTTGACCGGGCCACGATGGAGCGCACACTGGATGCGGTGCTGACCGAGTGGGATTGGGAGACCAAGATCTGGGGTTGGGACTACCCCATGATTGCGATGACGGCGGCGAGGCTCGGCCGCCCCGAGGTGGCGGTCGAGATCCTGCTCCGGGACGGGCCGAACAACCGGTATCTGTCCAATGGACACTGTCCGCAGCGCAGCGACGAGAAGCTCGATCCCCGGGCGCCGGCCGGGGCGCGCCGACGGGAGATCGCCGTCTACCTTCCGGCCAACGGTGCCTTCCTGGCGGCCGTGGCGCTCATGGTCCAGGGGTGGGACGGATCCACCGTGACGCATCCCGGCATCCCCAAGGATGGCACCTGGGTGGTCCGGGCGGAGGGACTGAGGCCGCTGCCGTGACCGCGACGGGGCCTCGGAGGCCTCCGACGCGGTGGCTGCGTCCGCGGACCTAGACCTTGTCGACGATCCGGTCGGCCAGCCCGTAGGCGATGGCTTCCTTGGCGTTCAGGTAGAAGTCGCGGTCCGTATCGTTGTTGATGCGTTCCAGCGGCTGGCCTGAGGCGTCGGCGAGGATTTGATTCAATTCCGCCCGGATCTTTTCCATTTCCTGCGCCTGGATGTTGATGTCCGTGGCGGGCCCGCTGAAGCGCCCGCTGATCAACGGCTGATGGATGAGCACCCGGGAGTGCGGGTAGAGCAGACGCCGGCCCTTGGGGGCGGCGCTCAGGAGGATGGAGCCCATCGAGGCCGCCATGCCCGTCACCACCACCGTGATGGGAGACGTGATCAGCTTCATGGTGTCGTAGACCGCCATGCCCGCGGTGATGGAGCCGCCGGGGGTGTTGATGTAGAAGGTGATCTCTTTGCCCGGGTCGACCGCTTCGAGGTAGAGCAGCGTCTCAGTGATTTGCTTGGCCGTAGCGTCGGTGACCGCGCCCCAGAGGAAAATTTTCCGCTGTTCGATGAACTTTTTCGCAATGATGACACCCACCGGGGCGCCTTCCTTCTTCTCGGGCTTGTCTCCTTCGCCCTCGTCATCGTCCTCATCATCATCATCGGCGCGCGGGAGCGGGGCGGAGAGACTGGCTTGGAGGTTGTCGAAATGCATAGGAGATCCACGTTGGGGGCCTTGCTGGCGTTGGCAAGTCCGAGGGCGGCTTTGGCCATCGGGCGGATTGGAAACGGAGCTTCAGTTTTGGCCCGACGGACCGATGGCGGGCGTGACGCTCTATGTCCACCGGTTCTCAAACGTCCGCGAAGTCCGTTCCGCTCACTGCCGCCAAGATTGTCCAAGAGGTCCGCGACCTGCCGGCGGCTCCCAAGGTCCTTCCCAAGCTGCGTCGCCTCCTCGGCGACGGCAATTCGTCGATGGACGAAATCGTTGGCCTGATTCGAATTGAGCCTGGAATCGCCGCACGTTTGCTCCAGGTTTCCAATAGTGCCGTATACTCCAAGGGAAACCGGTGTTCCTCGGTGGATGAAGCGGTGGGACGGGTGGGATATGATCAGGTGTATGACATGGTCATGCATGCGGTTGCGGCGCAGGTCCTGGTGCGACCCTTGAGCACGTACAACCTGGAGACGGACACCCTTTGGCGGTACTCGGTGGTCGGCGGATTGGCGGCGGAGTTGCTGGCGACCATGACGGGTGAATCGCGGGAAACGGCTTACACCCTGGGCCTTCTGCATCAGATCGGCATGGTGGCGATCGACGGATGGGCTTTGCGCCACCAGCCGACGCTCGGGCTAGCCTGGCGTCCCTTTCCCCGCGAGTACACGGGCAGCGAGAAGGCCCTGTTGGGCTTCACCCACGCCGAAGTCGGCGCCCTTTTGCTGAAGCGCTGGGAATTTCCGGCGGAAATGGTGGAGGCCCTTCGCTGCCAATATGCTCCGCTGGAAGCGGGTGCGGCCTCGAAACTCGCCTGCCTGCTGTATGCGGCCAAGTGGGTGCGGTCGGTGGTCTGCCTACCGGAAGGGGAGGAAACACCTGCTTTGGATGAGGCCTGTCTCAGCCCGATCCGGTTGGATTTGAAGCGGATGGAGGCGCTGGTGGAGGAGGTGAAGGTACGCGCCGCCGACATGAAAGACTTGATGGATATGGAGGGCTGACGTGGCCGGAAAGGGAAGCTTGTCAGGGTGCCGGCCGGCCGCATTGAATTGAATTGGGTTGCGACCTTGTTCACAGATCGGTGTCTCTCCCCAGACGCACCATGATCAAAGCGTACGTTTTCCTCGCCGCCCTTGTGCCGTTCCTGGCCGGCTGTTCCACTCTGACGCATCAGTCTGCTCCGGGGGTGGAGCTGGGTAAAATCAAGCGCGTCTTCGTGGAGCGTCGCCTGGCGGACAACAACAACGTGCGCGATCGCTTTGTGCGCGCCCTGCAGGCGAAGGGATTCGAAGCCGAGGCGGGACCGCTGACGATGATGCCGGAGAAAGGCATTGATGCGGTGCTGGTTTACGAAGACCGCTGGGCATGGGATTTCCGGACCTATCTGGTGGAGGTGCGGGTGGAGCTGCGTCACCCGTCGACCCAGGCCCTCATGGCGCAGGCCTACCTGCAGCGGGCGCCGTTCGGCGGCAAGTCGACCGACGAAATGGTGGCCACGGTGGTGGACGCGCTTTTCCGCGCTCCCAAACGCCGGGCCGCTCAGGGCGGTTGAGGCTGAGGGCCGGCGCGACGGCGCCGCTAAACGGTGCGTTGCGTCTCGACCCAGCGCACGGCGTGGCGGACCACGGCGGTGTTGTCCTTGAGATCGAGCTTTTCCTTGATGTGTCCTCGGTGCACATCGACGGTTTTGGAGCTCAGACCCAGTTGTTGCGCGATGTCTTTCGTGCTCTTGCCTTCGCCGATCAGCTGGAACACCTCGAATTCGCGGTCGGAGAGGGTTTCAATCGGAGACGAGGAGCCCCGGGGTTTCTTGCCGGACATGCTTTCGAGGATCTTGGCGGACATCTGCGCGCTGACAGAGATGCCCCCGGACAGCACCTGACGGATGGCGGCGAGCAGCGCCTCTCCGCCCGCCTCCTTCATGATGTAGCCGCGTCCCCCCGCGCGCAGCACCCGTTCGGCGTAGAGTGTCTCGTCGTGCATGGAGACGACCAGGATCGCCAGCTTGGGTTGAAGCGCGAGCAGGTCCTTGATGAACTCAATGCCGCTTCGTCCCGGCATGGTGATGTCGGACAGGACCAAGTCGACCGGCGAGCGAGACACCAGCTGTAGGGCGGCGGCCGGATCGCCGGCCTCGCCGCACACGCGGAGGTCGGGCTGTTTGTCGATCAGCTGGGCCAACCCGGCCCGCATGAACGGGTGATCGTCCACCACCAGCACGCGACGGCGGGTGTCGGGGGCGGGGGAGGCAGGGACGACAGGGTGGGAAGATTCAGCTGCGGGGGGCTTCTTGGACGGCATGGTGGGAGTCCGGAACGATTAATTGGACCACGAATTGACACGAATCTACACGAATGAACCTATCTTCCGCAGTTGAAACGAACCGATCCGTTCATAAACCACGGATGGACACAGATAAACGCGGATTCGGAGCAGGTATTGTTCTTCACCCGCAAGGTGAGTGCCATCCTTGGTGGAACTCGTTTGTATCCGTGTGGATCAGTGTCCATCCGTGGTTCAATCGCGGTTTCTAGGATGAAAACAGGCACTGGGAGTTGCCAGGGATGGGTCCACTTTTGGGTAAGGCAAATTCAGGTACTCGACGCCTCCGATTCCCCTCTGGGTTCGTCCCGCGTCCGCGGGATTCGTGTCAATTCGTGGTCACTCGACTCCTCGGTTTTGGCTAAGCCGACGCCTTGGCCGAACTGGTGCGGCGCAGCGTGCAGATTACGGACGAGCCTTCGCCGCGTTTGGTGTCGAGCACCAGTTCCGCCCCGATGGCGTTGGCGCGGTGGCGCATGACCTGAAGCCCGATGCCCTGGGCCGACTTTCGGGTTCGCGGGAGCCCGCGGCCGTTGTCGGCGACTTCCAGGCGGATCAGGTGGTCGCGCACTTCGAGGGTGATGACAATTTCCGTGGCACCCGCGTGTTTTGTGGCGTTGCCGACCGCTTCCTGGGCGATCCGGTAGAGGTGGCCGGCAATTTCGCTGTCTTTGAGGTGGACGGGTGAGGGACAGACAAACCGGCAGGCGACCCGACCAATTGAATGCGTGCGTTGCGCCAGTTCGGCGAGTGCGGCTTGCAGCCCCGTCGCATTGAGCATGAACGGGGTCAATCCGTGCGCGAGAGAACGCGTCTGGGAGATGGCATCACGCAGGAACTGGCACATGCGTGACACCTGGTCGGCGAGCTCCGGACGGCTGCCCACCAAATCGGAGCGCAGCGACTGGCACATGAACTCGATGGCGGTGAGCTGCTGGCCCAGGCCGTCATGCAGGTCCTGGCCGATGCGCCACTGTTCGCGATCACTGATGCGCAGGACTTCCTTTTCCAGTTGTTTCCGCTCGGTCAGGTCGGTCAGGGCTCCGGTCAGGCGCAGGGGCTGCCCGTCGGTGCCGCGGACAAGGAGGGCGCGGGCCAGTACCCAGCGGTAGGTGCCGTCCTTGTGTCGCAGCCGGTGTTCGTTGGTGAAACTGGAGCCCTCTCCGTCGAGGAATGCCTGATACGAATCCGAGAAACGCACCTTGTCTTCCGGGTGCAGCCGGGACAGCCAGCTGGTGAAGAGCGGGGGCAGTTCTTCCGGTTCCAGGCCGAGGATGGCGGCGAACCGCGCCGAGAAATAGGTGGTGGAGTCGGGAAACCGGACTTCCCAGACACCGTCGAGCGTGGCGGCCACGGCGGAGGCGAACCGGGTTTCGCTGTCGCGCAGCCGGCTTTGCGCCGCGGCCAGCGCCCGATCCCGGTCCGTGGCTTCCAGGGCCCGCCGGACCACCCCGGGAAGCAGGTCGAGCAGCCCGGAGTCTTTCATCACGTAGTCGAGGGCTCCCTGCTTCATGAGGTCCACGGCCACTTTTTCGTCGCCCTGACCCGTCACGACCACGAACGGTACCGGGGCATCCTCGCGCTTCAGGCGTTTGAGCAGGGTGGTGCCGCCCACTTCCTTCATTTTCAGGTCGAGCAGCATGAGGTCGGGCGTGTGCTCGGCCAGCCAGTCGAAGGCCCGTGCCCCCGAATCCAAGGTCGTGACTTGAAACCCCTCGGTTTGGAGCACGTCCGACATGAGCACGAGCAGGCCCTCGTCGTCGTCCACGACGAGGATGTGGCGGGGTGCTGCGGGGGACTCCACGACGGATGCGATCCTTAGGCGGGAACTCCGTTGACCGGAGGGATGAGCAGCAGCGTGATGAACAAACCGAGACGCCGGATGGCTTCGGCAAAGCGGTCGTAGTCGACCGGTTTCTGAATGTAGACGCTGCAACCCAGTTCGTGACAGCGCTCGACTTCCCGCATGTCGTCGGTGGTCGTCAGCATGATGACCGGAAGCTTGCGCAATTCCGGGTCGGCCTTGATTCGCCGCAGCACCTCGATCCCGTCGACCTTGGGCATGCGAATGTCGAGCAGGACCAAATACATCTGCTCGTGCTCACGGACGGCGCCCCGACCATGGCGGAAGAGAAAGTCCAGGACCGCCTGACCATCTCCGAAGTGCTCGATGCGGTTGCTCAATCCGGCCAGCTCCAGGTTCTCGCGAACCAGGATGGCGTGGCCTTCGTCGTCTTCGACAATCAAGATGACCGGGGGTGTATTCATGCGTCTCGTGGGGGCGACTGTTCGCAACTGGGTAGCGATACAAAGAAAGTGGAGCCGACACCTTCCTGACTCTCAACCCAAATCCGGCCGCCCTGGCGTTCGACCACGCGCTGGGCGATGGTCAGGCCCAGGCCTTCTCCGGTGGAGGATTGAGGATTGAGTCGGTGAAAGATTTCAAACGCCTTCGCCTGATGATCCGGCGCGATGCCGATGCCATTGTCGGTCACCGCATAGATCACCTGGGCGGCGTCCACCCGCCCCGTCACCGTCACGCGCAGCGCCCGATGGGGCGACCGGTATTTGAGGGCATTGTCGAGTAGGTTGGCGAAAATCTGGTTGGTCTGACCCAGATCACCCAGGCACCCGGGCAGCGGCTCGATCCGCACCTCCGCCTTGGTTTCGTTGATCTGAAAGGCCATGGCGGCGACGATTTCGGCCAGCATGGTGTTCATGTTGATCGGGCGAATCGTCAGCGTGACGCGGCCCAGGCGCGAGTATTTGAGCAGTCCCGCCAGCAACATCTCCATTTTGCTCACGCCGGCGTGAATGAAGCGGAGCGACTGAGGAATGCTGGTTTCGACGGCGGGTTTCAGGTCTGCCACCGCGACCCGTCCATCGCTGGACGCCGCCATGGCCGCCTGAATCCGTTCGCAGGCGCGGGCGAGTTGTTTGCTGAAACCCTGGACGTTCACCAAGGGAGAGCGAAGGTCGTGCGAGACCGTGTACACGATGGTCTCCAGCTCCTTGTTGCGCTCCGCGAGGTCGGAGGCAAAGCGGCGCAGGTTGGTCTCGTCGTTCTTGCGTTGGGTGATGTCCGTGCGGATGGCGATGAACTGCTCGGGATGCCCGGTGGGGCTGACCCGGGGATAGATCGTGGTATCGACCCAGTAGTAGGACCCGTCCTTTGCCCGGTTGCGGATCTCGCCGTGCCAGACTTTGCCGGAGCGCAAAGTCCGCCACAGGTCGCGGAAAAACTCCTTGGGGTGGTGGCGGGAATTGATGATCCGGTGATCCTTGCCAAGGAGTTCGTGGCGCGAGTACTGCGAGATCGAACAGAACTTGTCGTTGACGTAAGTGATGCGCCCCTCCGCGTCGGTGATCGCCACGATCGAATGTTCGTCGAGCGCGGCCTTGATGTCCCTCAGCTCGGCAATGGCTGAGAACAGCTGACGATCCAGCCGCTTCCGATCGGAAATGTCCCGAGTGATCGTGGCCGCCCCAATCACGGTGCCTTCGGGCGTGCGGACGGGCGAAATGCTCACTGACACGTCGAACTGCGCGCCGTCCCGGCGGACGCGGACCGTCTCGAAGTGATCCACATTCAGGCCCTGGGCGATTTGCTGCAGGATGTGCGATTCCTCCGAGAGCCGGTCAGGAGGGAAGAGCATGCGCATCGACTGCCCGATGGCTTCGGCGGCGGTGTAGCCGAACATGCGTTGGGCGGCGGGATTCCAACTCTGGATGACCCCGTCGAGGGACTTGCTGATGACAGCATCCTCGGACGAGGTGACGATCGAACCGACGAGCGGCCCCGGGCTGTTCCCGCCCTCCGCGCCGGTGGGCCGAAGGGCAGCCAGCTCCCGCTCCAGCGCCTCGATTCGCGCGCACAGTGCTTCCTTGGAGAGGTCGGAGTGGGGAGTCATCGCCGCTGTTCGAAACCGTTACGGGGGCAGATCCCAACACGCAAGGGCGGACCGAATCTCAGGACGATGAGGTTAACCACGAATGGACACGAATGAACACGAATAACAAACCACCCATGCGTGAGTGGTTTCCGCAGTCTAGATTGGAGTCCAGTCTCCTCCTCCGAGATTCGTGTCCATTCGTGGTCGAATTCCGGGGTCGGCTGCAGGGCGTTGCCTCGGCATAGGAGATTTCCCTATCGAGATATGGCCGCGACACCAATATCCAGAAATCTGCAGAAGTGATACCGTGGTTGCATGGAAACCGCCATCGCCTCCGCCCACACGGGAGCCCACAGCCAGCAATTGGCCGAGACCGTCGCCGGTCTTCGGCGCTCCGAGATCTTTCGTGACTATCAAAAGGCCTTCCAGACGGCGACCGGCCTTCCGCTGGTGATGCGCACCGCGGGCTCGTTTCAGCCGCCGATGCAGGGGGCGCGCCAGGGCAATGAATTTTGCGCGTTGATGGCGGCGAAGAACAAGTCCTGCGCCGCCTGCCTCGAGGTGCAGCAGCGGATCGAAAGCGAATCCAAGGGCGATGCTTGCACGGTCGAGTGTTTCGCCGGATTGAGCGAGTCCGCCGTGCCGATTCGCATGGGCAATACCGTGCTGGCTTACCTCCAAACCGGGCAGGTCCTGCTGGGCCAGCCGACCGCCCGGCAGTTTGCCAAGACGCTCCGCCAGCTGTCGGAGTGGGGAACCGGGACCGACACCAAAGCGCTGGAGACCGCCTACTACCGGACCCGGGTGATTCCGAAGATGCAATATGACTCGATGCTGCGACTGATCACCATTTTTGCCCAGCATCTCTCCAGCTTGAGCAACCAGCTGATGGTGCAGCAGGCCACCGCGGAGGCTCCGCCGGTGACCAAGGCGCGCGCCTACATCGCGCAGCACCAGAGCGAGGAACTTTCGTTGGTGCAGGTCGCCAAGGGCATCAACATGAGCCCCTACTACTTCTGCAAGGTTTTCAAGAAATCCACGGGACTCACCTTTGTGGAGTACCTCTCCCGGGTGCGCGTCGAGAAGGTCAAGGAGCTCCTGCTCAATCCCCACACCCGCGTCAGCGAAGCGGCGTTCGAGGCTGGATTTCAGTCGCTCTCCCAGTTCAACCGGGTGTTTCGCCGCGTGGTGGGCGAGTCGCCCTCCGACTACCGCGAGCGCCTGCACGGCGAGGGATCGCGTCCCGATCTGGTGCACGCCGCCTGATCCCGCCCTAGGGGGTCAGGGTCCCCGGGCCCCGTTCACTCTGAACGGCCCGACCGCCGCCGCCGGGTGCGCGGCTTGGGGTCAGGGTCTTCCGAGCGGACTTTCAGCAGGGCGAGCCCGCCGAGGATCACGCCCGCTACCAGCACAAACAGAATCAGGTATTTCATCCCAGGCGCGCACAGTGGCGGGGGGAGGGGTGGGCGCGCAACCTCCATGTCCAACAAAGCGATTCCGCTGGAGGCGGGGTAGCGGACCCCGCGGGGATTGGCGTCGCGCGAACAAATCGGACCACGGAGGCGAGACCGATCGGTCCCGTCGCGGCCTCCCCGAGGCCACCTCCAACCAACGAGAACTTGATTTCGCTGGAGGTGGGGTCGCGGACCCCGCGGGGACCGGCGTCGCGCGTACGGACCGCCGTGTCTCCGGGCTTGGTTTGCATTTTAGCGGAATTGCTCCGGTGTCATGGAACCCCGTTTCCCATGACACCTCTCCTCCGGCATGCCTTTCTCGCGGCATTGGTCCTGTTATCCCCGGCACCGTCCCGCGGCCAGGCTCCTGCATCACCCGCAACCGCCGCGGCGCCCGCCTCGGCTCCGACCGAGACCTATCCGGTGCATCCCGACTCCCAGGTGCAGCCAGGAGTGCCGGTCGGCGACCTCGTCAAGTTCGAGTTTGCCTCGTCCAAGGTCTTTCCCGGCACGACGCGTGAAGTCACCGTGTATGTACCGAAACAGTACAAGCCGGACCAGCCGGCCTGCGTCTATGTCAATCAGGACGGAGTGCAGTGGAACGCCCCCGTGGTGCTCGACAACCTGATTGCGCGCGGGGAGGTGCCGGTGATCATCGGGGTGTTTGTGCGTCCCGGGGTGGTCAAGGCGCACGATCCGGCGACCGCGCTCGACCGGTTCAATCGCAGCCTGGAGTACGACGGCCTGGGTTCCGCCTACGCCCGGTTCCTCCTCGATGAGCTGCTGCCGGCGGTGGAGTTGCTGCGGGCGCCGGACGGTCGGCCGATCCGTCTTTCACGTCTCGGACGGGACCGTGCCATTGGCGGTTCGAGCAGTGGAGCGATCGCGGCCTTCACGGTGGCCTGGGAGCGACCGGACGCGTTCACGCGGGTGTTCAGCGCCATTGGCACCTACGTGGGCCTCCGGGGAGGCGACGGCTACGCCACCCTGGTGCGCAAGACCGAGCCCAGAGCCTTGCGGATCTTTCTTCAGGATGGCGCGAATGACCTCAATATCTATGGCGGCGATTGGTGGATGGCCAACCAGACCTTGGAGCGCGCCTTGGTGTTTTCCGGGTATGAGGTGAATCACGTCTGGGGCGAGGGCGGTCACAATGGCCGTCACGGCACCGCCGTGTTTCCCGATGCGTTCCGCTGGCTCTGGCGCGGCTGGCCTGCACCGGTCGGAGCAGCCGGTCCGACCCGCAATCCGATGCTGGCCGCCCTGCTGATTCCGGGCGAAGACTGGCGCCTGGTGGCGGAGGGATTCGGCACGGTCGAGTCGCTCGCCACCGGCCCGCGCGGGGACCTGGTGTTCTCCGACAGTCGCTCCGGTTTGACTCACCGGGTGGCCGGCGATGGCCGGTTGACCGAGGTGCGTGGCGACGGTCTGGGTGGACGCGCGGTGGGTTTTGCCCCGGATGGACGGCTGCATCAGGTGGTGCCCGATGCCCGGCGCATCGTGGCCGTCGGGCCGGACGGCGCCGTCGCCAGCCTGGCGGAGGGAATCACCGCCCGGGACACCGTCACCTCGTATCGACGGTTCACTTACGCCTTGGAGTCCGGCAGTGCCGCCAGCCGGGTGTGGTTGTTTCGCCCGGACGGCACCCGCCTGGAGGTGGACGGAGCCGCGCCCGCTTCCGGCGGCTTAACCCTGTCGCCGGACCAGTCGCTCCTCTATGTCAGCGACGAGGCGTCGCACTGGGTTTACAGTTACCAGATCGCGCCCGATGGGGCGCTCGCCCACAAGCAGCGTTACTACTGGCTGCACCAACCGGACACGGACGAGGACGCGGGAGGCCGGAGCATGGCGTGTGACGCGGAAGGCAGGCTCTATGTGGCCACGCGCCTGGGCGTGCAGGTGTGTGATCAAGCCGGGCGGGTCAACGCCATCCTGCCCGTTCCCGGTGGTCGGGTCTGGGCCGTGGCCTGGGGTGGCGAACGGTTTGACCAGCTGTTCGTGTCCTGTGGTGACCGCATTTACCGCCGCACCATCAAAGCGATGGGTACGCCGACGTGGGCCGCGCCGGTGAAGCCCGCCGCGCCGCGGTTGTAAGCGGGCCGTAAAAGCCGGAGACGGTCTGAACCGAGGGTTTGACTTGGGGTCCACCGGCCCTTCCGTCACGGACGTGCAGAGCACCCCAGTGGGGCGATCTGCCGGACACGTTGAGGAACCTGATCCACCTTCACCCTCGCTGCCGTGCTGACTGTCCTCCCCCTGCTGGTTTCCCTGTTTCTGCCCCGGCGCGCCCGGTTGACCGGGCCGGTTCGCCGCCGCGGTTGGCGTTGGCTGGGTCTGGGCTGTTTCTTGCCGCAGGTGGCTTGGGCGCAGGCGCCCAGCGTGATCATCAACCAAGGCCAGGAGTTGACGGCGCGGGCACGGGTCACCTTGACCCTGTCAGCCGGGGCCCTCGACTCCCCGCGCATGATGCGGTTTTCCCGCGATGGGGAGAGCTGGGGCTTTCCCCGGGTGTATGCCCCTACCGCGGAGTACGACCTGGGTGGAGACGACGGTGAGAAGTCAGTCTATGTGCAGTTCAGTTCGAGTGGAAATGGTCCTTGGCAGCCGGTTCCACCCGCCACCGATACCATTGTCTACGACGGCACCAAACCCCGGATCAGGGACTTGCGTCTGCTGGAAGCGTCGCCCACCACCTTGACCGTGGGATGGACGACGGATGAACCCGCCACGCACTCCCTTCGGTACGGTCGCTCGCGTTCGCTGGAACTGACTACACCGCAGTCCGCGGTGTTTGCGCACGACCATCAGGTTGAACTGACGGGATTGCGGGCGGATACCGTTTATCGACTGCAGGCCATCAGCCGGGACGCGGCCGGCAATGAACGCCTCTCGGGTGAATGGTCGATCCGCACGCCCTCGGCCCCCGCGCCAACGCCGGTGCCTTCTCCCACACCCACGCCGACACCCACCCCAAGCCCGACCCCGACGCCCACGGTGCGGCCCACCTCCATTCCCAGCCCGACTCCCACGCCCACGGTTGTCCCAAGTCCGACGCCGAGTCCGACTCCTTCCCCAACTCCGACTCCGAGCCCGACGCCGACGCCGACGCCCCGTCCAACGCCTTCTCCGACGCCCACTCCCACCGCGACGCCGGCCCCGAGTCCGAGTCCGTCGCCGGTGCCCACGGTGACGCCGACCCCAACTCCCAGTCCGACGCCCACCGCAAGGCCGAGCCCGACCCCGACGCCGTCTCCGACGCCGACCCCTCGTCCCACGCCAACGCCCACCCCGCGGCCCACGCCCACGCCGAGTCCGTCGCCCGTCCCGACTCCCACACCCACGGTGACTCCGGGCGGCGCCTATCCAGGCTACACCTACCGCCTGCCCGCGACGCGGCCGTTTGTATCGCTCGCCGACTACGATGCGGCGGGTGTGGGATCGGCGGCGTTTCAGCGGCTGAAGGGGCAGGTGGATTCGGCGGTCGCGGTGACCGCCGGCCTGGCGGCGGGTGCAACCTACGACGATCTGGTGAACGCCCTCAATCGCTCCAATTATGGGTACTCGGCGCTCGACTCAGTGGTGATGTACCACCTCACCCTCGATCCGGTGTACCTGCAGCAGGCGGTGCGAATGGTGCGGCTCTATGTGGCGGCGGAGAACCAGCGGATCGCCGCCAACCAGAATCCGATGATCGCAGGGGACTCGTACCTGGAGGTGGGGCACTACCTCGAGCAGCTCGCGCTGACCTACGACTATGGCTTTGCGCTGCTGACCCCCGAAGAGCGGACCGCGTGGGCTGCCTTTGCGGAGCAGACCCTGACGAATGTGTGGAATCCCTCCACCGCGCGCTGGGGAAGCCGTTCGGCCCCCTGGTCAGGCTGGTCAATCGATGATCCGGGGAACAACTACCACTTCAGCTTCCTCAAGGCCACCCAGCAGTGGGCGCTGGCCAGTCAGAACAGCGCCTGGTTCACCTTCCTGCAGACCCGCAAGTTCGGACCGCTCGTCACGTATTACCAGGCGCTTCCCGGCGGCGGTTCCCGCGAGGGCACGGGTTATGGTACGGCCCACAAGAACCTCTTTGAAAATCACCGTGCGTGGAAAGCGTCCACCGGTGAGGACCTGGCCGCCCTGACCCCACACACCCGCGACTCAATCGACTACTGGCTGCATGCGACCGTTCCGACGCGGGAGTACTACGCCCCGATCGGCGACCAGGCGCGGTCGTCGATCCCCCTCATGTTCGACTACCAGCGTCACCTCATGCAGGAGGCGATGCGGCTCAGCTTCGGCACGGCCCAGGCCGCCCGCGCCGCCTGGTGGCTCAATCATGTCGGGGTCAGCGACGGAGGCAGCGGCTTCGTCTATGGACGCATGCGCTACAACTATAACTTCCGCTACGACCTGATGGCGGGCGGCCAGGCGGAACAGGCGCCGACCGCTCTCCTGCACGACGCGGCCGGTGTCGGGGTGATCTTTGCCCGCAGCGACTGGACGACGACCGCGAGCTGGCTGGCGATGGTCGCGGGTCCCTACGACCAGTCGCACGCACACCAGGAGCAGGGAGGCTTCACCTTTTTCAAGGGCGGCTGGCTGGCGGTGACCAACAACATCTGGTCGCGCAGCGGCATCAACCAGGGTGTCGACGTGCACAATGTCGTCCGCTTCGTCGCCTCCGGAGCCACCGTGCCCCAGAACGTGGCCGTCTCGAGCCGAGCCGTTTCGGATACTGCGGGCGTTGTGCAGATCGACGCGGATCTGACTCCGGCCTATTCACGCCGCTCCAGCCAGGTGTCCTCCTGGCGTCGCAGCCTGACCTACCGGCGAGCTTTGCACCAGGTGCAGGTGCGCGACACCTTCACGGTGGCCGCCGGAGTGCAGGCGGTGTGGCAGCTGCAGGTGCCCGTTGCCCCGGTGGTGCAGAGTGACGGCACGATCGTGGCAGGGGCCTTGCGGATCATACCCGTGACGCCCGCGGCGCCGGCGATTGTCATCCGGGCGATGACAGCTGTGTCGTCCGAGTTCAGCGCGGGTCACCGCATCGAGCTCACCTCACCCGGTGCGACCGAGTTCGTGGTCACCCTGCAGGCCGGCCCGTGAGGCGGCGTGCAGGTCGAACCATCAAGCGCAACCAGTCAGACGAAAGACCACGAATAGACACGCATGCGCGGACGCGGGACGAACCCAGAGCGAGATAGGAGCAGTCGAGCCCCTGAACCTACCGCACCCGAAAGTGAACCAATCCCTGGCAACTCACGTTGCCGATTTTCATTCGTGTAGATTCGTGTCAATTCGTGGTTCAACGGCATGGTTCCGGTTTAAAACCGAGATGGCGCCGCGGGAGTGCACCGCACGGATACAAACGTGGTGTGTTCCTGCAGCCTTCAGCCCTTGGCGGCGTCGGCCTGGGCGATCCGGGCGGCCTCGGTTTCCATCTGCGTGACCAACTCGTCCAGCTGATCGATCACGGCCTGCACCGTGCTGCGCTGGGTCAGGTCGACGCCGGCCTTTTGCAGCTGCTTCATGGGATGATCGTTTCCGCCGCTGCGGAGCAGAGTCAGGTAGCGGTCCGTGGCGGCGGCGCGTTCGGAGGCCGACCCCGAGGTCATGGCCTTGAACAGCTGGGCCGACGAGGCGAAGCACGTGGCGTACTGGTAGACGTAGTAGGGCGAGTTGAAGAAATGCGGGACGCGCGCCCAGGTGTACTGGTAGAGTTCGTCGACCGTGACCGCGTCGCCGTAGTAGTCGGCGAGCAGCTTCCGGTAAATCCCCGACAGCACCGAGGCGGTGATGGGCTCGCCCTTTTCCACGCGTTTGTGGGCCTGCAGCTCGTAGTCGGCGAACAGCACCTGCGAATAGAACGTGTCGCGGATCGCATCGACCGCGTGCTGGAGCAGCAGGAAGCGCTCCTTCGGGTCCGTCGTGGTTTCGAGCAGCCGGTTGAGCAGGAAACGCTCGTTGATGGTGGAGGCGACCTCGGCGACGAAAATGGTATAGTTGGCATTCACGTACGGCTGGCTCTCGTAGGAGAGGACCGTGTGCATGGCGTGGCCGGCCTCGTGGGCGAAGGTGAAGACGGCGTCGAGCGTGTCGTTGTAGTTGAGTAGCAGGTACGGACCGACCCCGTAGACGCCGGCGCAGTAGGCGCCGCTGCGCTTGCCCTCGTTTTCGTAAACGTCGATGCGGCCGCTGGAGACGAATTTGCGGTACTTGGAGACGTAGTCCTCGCCGAGCGGGGCGACGGAGGCGATGACGAGATCGCGGATCGAGGTGTACGGGTAGGTGCGCTCGGATTTGTAGACCGGAATGAAGCCGTCGTAGAGGTGGTAGTTTTCCAGACCGAGCAGCCGCTTGCGCAGCTTGAGATAACGCTGGAGCGGACCCGTGCCGGCCCGGACCGTGTCGACCAGCGTCTGCACGACGGCCGGCGGGATCGCGTCGCCGTCCAGGGCGGCGTCGAGCGTCGTGGGGTAGTTCCGGGCCTGGGCGGAAAACCAGCTGCGCTGCAGCAGGCTGTTGTAGATGGCCGCGTAGGTGTTGGCGTTGGCGGAGTAGGTGGAGAGATGAGCTTCGAACGCCTTGGCACGGTCCGGCTGGTGGTAGGACGTGGCGAGGATCTGCTGGTAGGGCCCGGGCGAAATCGTGACTTCCTTGCCGTCGGAGAGGGTGATCTTCGGGAACTTGATGTCGGAGGTGCTCAGTTCCTGGAAGATGGCGGTGGGGGTCTGGTTGAAACGGGATCCGAGGGAGAGCAGCCGTTCCCCCTTCTCGTCGAGGACGTGGGTCTGTTGACGGTAGTTGTCGAGGATGGTGAACGCGTAGGGAGCGAGACCGGGCGTTTCGGCGATCCACTTCTCCATCGTGGCCTGCGGGATGGTGAGAAGTTCAGGAGTGAACCAGGCGGTGGCGGTGCCAAATTTGGCGAACAGGGCGCCCACCCGCTGGAATCGACCGGCGATGTCCTGATTGCGCGTGTCGACGTCGCGCTGCAACTGCGGGTACCGGTAGAGCTTGTACGACTCCATGCCGATTTCGTCCGAAGCGAGGTAGGACTCGAGCACGGCTTTGGGTCCGGTCGCGAGTGAACCCTTGCGGGCGGCGTAGGCGTCCATCTTGACCTCGACGGCTTTCATGGCCGCTTCCCAGGCCTCCCAGTTGGCGTAGATGGGCGCGAAATCCCATTTGAACTCGGCGGGGATTTCAGCGCGATTGCGGGTCGTGGGCATGGCGGCGTGCAACACAGGGCTGGAAACCAGGGCGAACATGGCAGTGCGCAGGAGCCGGTGGTGAAGATCGCTTGGAGCTGAAAACATAAGGCACGGTGGGCGGAACCCGGGGAATCGTCCAGCCCTCTGCGGCGAACCTCACCGTTCCGCCGATGAATGGGACGCTGCCATGGGCTTTTTCGTCTATTAATTGCTTAATCAGAGCAATTTGTGATTTAGTGGACGATGGACAGATAGGGTTAAAGCCCCGGCTGGGGCAGCCGATCAGTGAAGCGTACGCACATTCCGTGAACCGCACGAATCGGGTGGCAGGCGTTTGCCATGCTCCCCGGCCCGGGCGGCGCGGCGTTTGCGGACTTGGTTTTTCTCCCATGGCTGACGCCTCCCCCTCCCTCGAACTGCTCTGCGAGCTCAGTGAACTGGAGCGCCTTCTCGCGGCGCGTCCGGATGCGCAGGGGTATCGCAAGCTGGCCGCGGGTTATGCCCAGGCGGGTTGGCCCAAGGAAGCGGCGCGCGCGGACATCAAAGCGAAGGCCCTGCTGGCGAATCCCATGCCTGAACCGGTGCGTCCCGCGCAGTCGTTTTCCGGCGCGTGCAACCCCGGTGTGCTCGTGGAGCTCCTGCGGGCTCTGCATGAAACGGGTAAATCCGGGCAACTTGAACTGACGGCGCCGGGGGGAATTCACGTTTCGCTCGCCCTCGACTCCGGACAACTCGTGGATGCGCAGTCGTCGGACACCACGGCGGGCGAACCCTCCCTGTTCCGCGCCGTCGTCCTGCGTGCGGCCCGCTATGTTTTTCTTCCCGGTGTCGTTCGCGTCGCGCAGCCCTCCCTGCAGGCGTCCACCCCGGACCTGCTCGCTGCCCTCGCTGCCCGTAGACTGGGCTGAATCCGTCATGCGCATCCTCATTCTCGAAGACGACCGCGCCACCGCCCAGCTGCTCGGCATGCTCCTGACCTCGTCGGGCCATGCGGTGGTGCACGCCCTGGATGGCACCGAGGGACTGAAACAGCTGCGGGCCGGAGCCTGCGACCTGGTGATTTCCGATGTGCAGATGGTGCCGATGGACGGGTTTGAATTTCTTGCGACCGCCCGGACGGAGTTCCCGCGTCTGCTGGTGGTGCTGGCCTCGGCCTGTTCCGATCTGCATGTCCGCATCGAGCAGCAGCCGCACAAGCCCTTTGACGTCGTGCACAAGCCTTTCCGGATCGAGGAGGTGCGGCGGGTGCTGGGGCGCGCGGAAGAGGCCCTGGCGATGCAGGCGAGCGTGGCCCGCGCGGTCGCCGGCACCGCGCCCAAGGCCTCCGGGGTGGCAGTGGACACCGTCGGCTCGTCCCTGGCCAAGCTGTATCCGAGTATCGCGTACGCCCAGGCCCGTGCCGGCCTCGCCCGCGCCATGGCCCACGCCGGCAACGCCTTGATCGTGGCCGAGACCGGGGTCCTGGGCACTGAATTGCTCGAACTCTGGCGCGGAGTCGCCGCGGCGGGGGCTCCCTGGCGTGTCGTGGATGTCGGCCGGGATCCCGTGGGAGCCCGGGTTGCGCTTTTCGGTGAAACCGGCGCGGGCGAGGCGGCCCGAGGCGGCACGCTGGTGGTGCTGCAAGTCGAGACGCTTTCTCTGGAGGATCAGGGTCGCCTGCTGGCCCAGGTGCGTACCCAGCCGCCCACCCGGCTGATCGCCAGCGTGCGGCGCGATCCAGATCTGCTCCTCGAGGAAGGGGTGATGGACGAGGCCCTCTACTTCCGCCTTTCCAGTCTCACCGTCACCGTGCCCTCCCTGGCAGCGCAGGCCGAGCAGCTGGACGGGCTGTTTGTAGACGCCCTGCGCGCCACGCCGGCGTATCCCTTTGGCGGCACGGACGTGCAGATTGAACCCGTGGCGCTCAGCGCGCTGCGGGCGCACCCCTGGCCGGACAACTTTTTGGAACTGCGCAGCGTGGCGGCCTGGACCGCGGCACGCATGCGCAGCCCGCGGGTGACCCTCTCGCATCTGCCGGAACGGTTTCATCGCGCGCGTCTCGCCACCCTCTCCGAGGCCCTCGGCTCCACCCAGCGTGAGCACCTCCATCGCGCGCTCCGGCTCTGCCCGAGCAAACGGGAGGCCGCGGCGGCGCTGGGAGTGAGCACCGAAGACCTTGCGGCCGGGCTTGATCCCAACGGACCGCTGCTCTTCTCGATCGGTGCCCGGCCGGCGCCGACGGAAGCCGCCGACGCGACCACGGCCGCCAGCCGGCGGCACCCGACCTTTCTCTTTGTTTCAGGTGACGAGGAACTGCGCTTTGCGGCCGAGGCACAACTGGCCGGGCTCGGCCTCGAAGCGCATGTGGCGGCGGACGGGCTCCAGGCCGTGGCGAAGACCGTGCTCGCCCCGCACCGTCCGCGGATCGCGATTCTGGCCGGACCGACCGCGCCTTTCTCCGATACCGAACTCATCCAGCAATTGCGCCGCCTGGCGCCTGGCATGGTGATCGCCCGGGTGGGGACGGGTGAAGAGGATGACCAGACGCATCACTTTCCCGCCTTGGAGAGCATGGACCTGTTTCCCGTCATCGTGGCGCATCTGCTCGAAGCGGCCTCGAGCGCGTGAGGACTTCCATCGGGGAGTGAGCCCGTCGTCGACCTACCCGGCTGGACAGCACCGACCGGTCCGACTTAAGGACCGGAGGTCGAAGTCTTTGGTTCGGGCTTGTCGGCGCGAATCACCACGCCATCCCGGAAGACCACTTCGCGCTCGGTGGTGACCGGCGGGCGCACCATCACGGGAGTGGGCATCATGGCTCCGTTGCCACCCGTGCCGACTGACACCCCGCCCGTGCCGACGCCCACGCCGACACCCGAGCGCCCAATGCCCCCGGTGGGATAGCCACCGGGATAGCTGCCCGGATAGCCTCCGCCCAAGGGCGGGGAAGGATAAATATAGTCTCCCCCTGAGGTCGTCCGGTAGACCCAGATTTCGTCTTCGTGCGGGCCATTGGCGCGAGCGAGGACTTCGCTGGGTTGGCCCCACGCCACTTCCACCATCTGAGGGGTCATGCCCGGTTCGACCCGGCCGTCGAGGACAGCCTGACGAACATCCAAAGGCCATGACTCGTAATCTTCCCGGTTGCCTTCAATGCGGTTGAATTGCGGGCTGGAGCATCCGCCCATTCCCCCCGCCAGCAGCAACGTCACCCAAAAGACTCGCAGTTTTCGGTTCACGGCGAAGCCCAGCATGCATGAAATGCTTCGGAGGTAAAGGGTGACGCGGCGCTTTAATGATCGGAATTCGAATTCCTCATGATCGCTGGAATCAGGATCAACCCACCCAGGCCCGAGCGTTGTAGAAGAGCTGCATCCAAGGGCTGTCGTCGCCCCAGGTGGAAGGGGCCCAACTCAGGGAGACCGTGCGGTGAACCCGTTCGGGATGCGGCATCAGGATGGTGACGCGTCCGGAAGTGGTGGTCAGCGCGGTGATGCCCCGGGGAGATCCGTTGGGGTTGAGAGGATAGCGCTCGGTGGTGCGGTGGTGGTTGTCGACGTAGCGGGCAGCGACAAGTCCCGAGGCGTCACAGGCTTCGAGCGCGGCTGAATCGCGAAATTCGGCGAAGCCCTCGCCATGGGACACCGCGACCGGGATGACCGAGCCCTCCATGCCGGTGAACAGGATGCTGGGGCTGCGTTCGAGGCGAAGGGAAGCGAAGCGGGCCTCGAAACGTTCCGATTGGTTTTGCACAAACCGGGGCCAGTGGCCGGCGCCCGGAATGATGGTGTGCAGGTTGCTCATCATCTGGCAGCCGTTGCAGACGCCCAGGGCAAACGCGTCGGGACGGGCGAAAAACGCCTCGAATTCGGCCCGCGCGCGGGCATTGAACAACACGCTCTTGGCCCAGCCCTCGCCGGCGCCGAGCACATCGCCGTAGCTGAAGCCACCGCATGCGGCCAAACCTCGCATTTCGCGCAACGACACGCGTCCCTCCAGAATATCCGACATGTGCACGTCGACGGCGCGGAAGCCGGCGCGAGTGAAGGCGGCGGCCATTTCCACTTCGCCGTTGACGCCCTGTTCGCGGAGAATGGCGATCGCCGGGCGCACACCGAAACGCAGCACGGCCGGCGCGGTCGGCTGGAAGGTCAGGCGCGGAGTGATGCCAGGATCCGTGCGGTCCAGCTTGAGCTGGTACTCGGACTCGGCGCAGGCGGGGTTGTCACGCAGGAGCGCGATGCGCCGGGTGACATCGGACCACACTGCGCGCAGGGCGAAGAGGTCCTCATCGATCAGGACCGTCCCCGCCTGCCGGAAGCGCACGCGGTCGTCGGTGCGGGGCGCGCCCAGTTGATGGGTGCACGCCCGCAGCCCCGCCTGGTCGATCACGGTGAGCACAAAGTCGAGGTCGCGGGCACGCACCTGGAGGACGGCGCCCAGTTCTTCGGCGAAGAGTGCGCCAAACGCACCGGACGAGTCGGCGGGCGACGGCGGCGGAAGCTCGATGTCCACGCCCATGTGGCCGGCAAAGGCCATTTCGACCACGGTGGCGAGCAGGCCTCCATCCGAACGATCGTGGAAAGCGAGCAACTTTCCTTCGCGGTTGAGACGC
>JAXMHM010000044.1:0-65208 GCA_046346755.1 Opitutaceae bacterium
CTTTTCGAAGAAACCGGCAAGGGCTGTCGAATCAGCCCGCCGTTCCGTTTCGCAAACCTACAGCAAGTTCAACTGGGGTCTGATGTTGTCATCAATCGCGACTGCTGGATCGGAGTCGTGAGCGATCCAGACGATGAAATTGCCACCAAGCTATGGATTGGAAGCGACTCAGCAATAGGCATGGGCTCGACCCTTTCTGCCGCTGAATCCATCGTTCTAGAGGACCACGTCCTGCTCGCAAGAAATGTCTATATTTCAGATCACGGCCATGAGTTCAGTAACATTGAGGTTCCAATCAAGCACCAGGGCATTACGAAGCCGCAACCGGTGAAGATCGGTCGCAGCACCTGGCTTGGACAAAATGTGGTCGTCCTGCCGGGCGTGACGATTGGCGAGCATTGTGTGATCGGGGCCAATTCAGTCGTTCGTTCTTCGATTCCAGCTTACTCCGTCGCCGTGGGAGTACCGGCCAGGGTGGTTAGGAGATTCAATCCCGCGTCGGCCCAGTGGGAAAAGTGTAGCTCCTGACCTCATAACGCTTTCCCGAAATCTATTTTAGACTGATGATCACGAATCGACGCGAATAAAGAGAGGGACGGAAAGGCGCGAGGGAGCGGTTTGTTTCCTCTTGATTGAAGCCTTACCCTCGACTCGGCCAGTTGCCCTCCGGATTCGTGTTCGTTCGTGTCAATTCGTGGTTGTTAGAATGGAGGAGTGCCGTCTCCCCCATCTTTCAAGGGGCCGGTCGGTTCAATTTCATCCATAACCACGGTACCACATAGAGGCTCTCCCACGCCTGAGGATCCAAGTTGGCTTCGAGCACCGTGAGGAGAGTCTTGTCATAAGGCGCCAGCGGCCACCAGAGGAGTCCCGCCGTGTGCGGCCAGCGTTCATCCGCAGGTTCTCCATCCAGTCTGGCGAACGAGGCTCCGACCACTTTCCGATTCCACATCGAGTCTCGGTTCGTCTCAACCAGCCGCACTATATCGGTCCGGTCGAAAACGACGCCGTGCTCGTGCGCGTCCACAATACCGCACACATCGATTGTATAATATTGTCCATTGGGATGCACCCCCACCCAGTGCCTCGGTTCACCTCCGGGTTTATAGTCCCAGGGACCGGCGGGATCCCAATAGTTCCACACCGGACGCCGGTTCTTTGCCGCGGGGCGCATGCGGCCCTTCAACACTTGAAACCACTTCGTCGCCCGGTCCAGGTAGACGTCATTGCCGGTGACGCGATGCATGGCGAGGTACCATCGAGCAATATGGCACTGTTTATTGCTCGGATGCGTAAACCCTTCGCTCATCCTTCGGGTATAGTTGGAGGTCCAAGCGTTGGTTTGAGGATTGAGCAAGAAGTCGGGCGCAACCCATACCCCCCCCTTGGACAACTCTCGCCAGCATCCTCGGGACGTCCACTTATCATGCATTTCCTTGGCGAGTTCGAGTGCCCGGCTGGCTTGCCCCCCCCACTTCACCGACAGACTCGTCTCTCCTAGAACTTCAGCCGCCATCAAAACCACCGGGCGCAACAACATCGCCTCACCCAGCATATTGTCAGAATAGAGAACCGGTTGAGCTTCGGCTCCGGAGACCCGCTTGGGCCAGCCCGAGAATCCATCCGGTTCTCGCACCAGCCGACGCGTGCACGCTTCCATCCAGTCGAAGAGGTGGGCGACCCATCGCGAATCCTTTGTGACCTGATACCCGTAGTAGCACCCTTCAAGGAACGGGGCGACCATCCAGCCCAACTCTTCGCCGGTTTCAGTATCGCAGGCCCGAGAGTCAGCAACGGCCTTCATCTTGCCCTCCCACGCTTTCCAATCGCGCGCAACCTTGGTGGCATCCGAAGACGATTCCTCTTTGGGTTCCGCAGTCGGAATTGCCCTCTGCGCTGCGTGAAGGGCGCCGAAGAATGGGGGCACGCAGGCGACACCCTTAAGGAATGAACGTCGAGAGATCATGGCGGTAAGCAATCAGTTGAACCACGAATGGACACGAACGAACACGAATGAAGACGTGCAACGAGAGTTGCCAGGGATTGGTTCACTTTGGGGTGAGGTAAGTTCAGGTGCACGACTGCTCCTAGCTCGCTCTGGATTCGTGTCTATTCGTGTCAATTCGTGGTCTCTCGTCTGAATCGTTTGGCCCAGGGCACCAAGCCCCAAACCATTTGTCAGGAGGGTCTTTTCAGAACCCACCCCCCGCCCTGAACGCCGGGATCGGATCAGGGATCTCAAGCCACTACATTAAATCAACTTGCATAATTCGTCCCATTTTCAGCCCAGCTGCATTTCCATCCAACAACCTACAATCTGAGGTAAACTCCTCCCCTCCTTGTTCCGTTAGTTCCTATCGCGAACACCATCATCCAGCTCTATTTCCATGAAAATCGCCATCGTCGGTCTCGGTTACGTCGGTCTCCCGCTCTCCCTCCAATTCGCTCGGTCCAATGTCACGGTCCTGGGACTGGATATTGATCGCTCGAAGATCGACTCCCTCAATGCAGGGCGCAGTTTCATCAAGCACATCACGAACGCCGCCGTGGCCGAACAGCGCACGGCGGGCCGTTTCGAAGCCAGCACCGATTTCAGCCGCATCAAAGAGGTCGAAGCGGTCGTCATCTGTGTACCCACTCCTCTCAACAAGAACCGGGAACCGGACATTTCCTACGTCCTGAATACCGGTAAGTCCATCGCACCGCACCTGACCAAGGGAACCCTGGTGGTGCTGGAGTCGACCACCTATCCCGGCACCACCGATGAGGACCTCAAGGAGGTGCTCGAAGCCGGGTCCGGACTGAAGGCCGGCACGGACTTCCATCTCGCCTTTTCCCCGGAACGCGAAGACCCGGGCAACCCCCAGAGTGTGGTCAAGTCCATCCCGAAGGTGATTGGCGGATACACACCGGCCTGCCTGGAGCGGACCAAAGCCCTCTACGGCAAAGCCCTTGATACGCTCGTGCCCGTATCGTCCTGCCGCGCGGCGGAAGCCACCAAACTTCTGGAGAACATCTTCCGCGGTGTGAACATCGCCTTGGTCAACGAGCTGAAACTCGTCTACGACGCCATGGGCATTGATGTGTGGGAAGTCATCGCTGCAGCCAAGACCAAGCCCTTCGGCTTCATGGCCTTCTATCCGGGACCCGGCCTCGGCGGGCATTGCATTCCGATCGATCCGTTTTACCTGACCTGGAAGGCACGCGAGTACGGACAAAACACGAAGTTCATCGAACTGGCCGGTGAGGTGAACACGGCCATGCCGCTTCACGTGGTCAATCGTACTGCCGACGCGCTGAATGCCCAGAAGAAGCCGGTGAACGGCAGCAAGATCCTGATCCTTGGCCTGGCCTACAAGCCAAACGTCGACGACGACCGCGAATCACCGAGCTACGTGCTGCTGGACCTCTTCAAGGCACGAGGAGCCGAGATGGCGTACTATGACCCGTATGTTCCCGTCATTCGCCCCACGCGCGAACATCCCCACTGGGCGGGCACGAAGTCCGTGATTTGGAACCAGGCAACCGTCTCCGGTTACGATGCCGTGGTGATCGCCACCAATCACAAGGACGTCAACTACAGCGAACTCGCCGCCTGGGCCCCGTGCATCATCGATACACGAAACGCCATGGCCACACTCCAGACGAAATCCGGGCAGGTTTGGAAGGCCTGATTCGTGGAGGAAGGGAGCAATTCAGGGATTCATCATCGAACACGCGTAAATGAAGAAAGCACTCATCACTGGCATCACTGGACAAGATGGCTCGTACCTTGCCGAGCTCCTGCTGGCAAAGGGCTACGAAGTCCACGGAGTGATCCGAAGGGCCTCCAGCTTTAACACCGCCCGCATCGATCACCTTTACCGGGATCCGCATGTGAACGGTGTCCGGCTCTTTCTCCACTACGGTGATCTGGCCGACTCGGTCCAGATGGTGAAGCTGCTCTATTCACTTCAACCCGACGAAATCTACAACCTCGGGGCTCAATCTCACGTTCGCGTGTCATTTGACATTCCGGAGTACACAGGCGACGTCGACGGTCTGGGCGCTCAGCGAATCCTTGAGGCGATCCGGGAGGCCGGGCTGCTCAAGAAAGTCCGCTACTACCAGGCATCCTCGTCGGAGATGTTTGGAAAAGTGCAGCAGGTTCCCCAAACCGAAACCACGCCGTTCTGGCCGCGCTCGCCCTACGGCTGCGCCAAAGTCTACGCCTACTGGCTGACGGTCAACTACCGCGAAAGCTACGGGCTCCACGCGAGCAACGGCATCCTCTTCAACCACGAGAGTCCGCGCCGCGGAGAGACGTTCGTCACGCGCAAGATCACCCGCGCCGCCGCCCGCATCAAGGTCGGCCTCCAGGACTCGCTCTACCTGGGAAATCTCGATGCCCAGCGCGACTGGGGCTACGCCAAGGAGTACGTCGAGATGATGTGGCTGATGCTGCAACAGGACCAGCCCGACGACTACGTCGTCGCCACCAACGAGACGCACAGTGTGAAGGAATTCTGCCAGGAAACCTTCGGCCACCTTGGCATGGACTGGGAGAAATACGTCAGGTACGACCAACGCTATGAACGTCCGGCCGAGGTTGAACTCCTGATCGGCGATCCGGCCAAGGCGCGTCAAAAACTGGGCTGGGAACCCAAGGTGAAATTCAAGGAACTGGTCAAGATCATGGTCGACCACGATCTCGAGCTCGCCAAGCGCGAAGCCCAGATCGCCCGCCTGCCCCAGCCGTAACCCGCACATGAAGGTCTTTATCGCCGGACATCAAGGCATGGTGGGCTCCGCCCTCGTTCGCCGCTTCTCGCGCGAACCCGGCGTCGTGGTGCTCACCCGCTCGCGACGCGAAGGACTCGATCTGACCCAACGGCAGGCGGTGGACGCCTTCTATGCAGCCGAAAAGCCGGACGTGGCGATCATCGCCGCGGCCAAGGTTGGCGGTATTCACGCGAATAACACCTACCCCGCCGACTTTCTCCACGAAAACCTGGCGATCGCCACCCATTGCATCGACGGCGCCTACCGTCACGGGGTGCAACGCCTGCTCTTCCTAGGCAGTTCCTGCATCTACCCCAAGTTCGCCCCGCAACCAATGCCGGAAGACTGTCTTCTGACCGGCGCGCTTGAACCCACCAACGAAGCCTATGCGATCGCCAAGATCGCCGGCCTGAAACTTGCCCAGGCGTACCGCAAGCAGCATGGAGTGGTCTACCACTCGGCCATGCCGACCAATCTCTACGGTCCCGGCGACAACTACCATCCGCAAAACTCCCATGTCCTGCCGGCCCTGATCCGACGCTTCCACGAGGCGGCCCGCCAGTCTCAGCCCGTCGTCACCGCGTGGGGCACCGGCTCGGCCCGCCGCGAGTTTCTGCATGTCGATGACCTCGCCGACGCTTGCGCCTTCCTCCTTCATCTCTCCAATCCGCCCGACTGGATCAATGTCGGCACGGGCGAGGAAGTGACCATCCGCGAATTGACCGAACGAGTCGGCCAGATCACGGGCTTCAGCGGCCGCGTCGCCTGGGACACCAGCAAACCAGACGGGACGCCCCGCAAACTGCTCGACGTCTCCCGGCTGTCCGGGCTCGGTTGGAAAGCGCGCATCGATCTCGCCGCCGGGCTGAAGTCCACTTACGAGAGCTTTCTCGCCGAATCAGCGGCCGGGCGGGCGCGGTTATGAGTACCTGCGCGACGAGCCAAGCCCATGGCCCCGTTGCAGGCGGCCTCGCTGAGGCCGCGTCGGGACGCACCGGTCGCGCCCTGCGCTTCGCAGGAGGAACGTTGAACGCTGAACGCGTAACTCTTAACGCTGAAGTTCGGAAAGATCCGAATTCGGAAACTGCCCGCTGATCTCTGACCGCTGACCTCTCGTCTTTCACACTTCACTTCATTTTAACCCACCTGAACTATGTGCGGCATTGTTGGATACATTGGAAAACAGAAAGCGGTCTCCATTCTCATCGAGGGGCTGAAACGCCTGGAATATCGCGGTTATGATTCGGCAGGGGTGGCAATTCACGAACCTGGCGGCATCCAGGTGGCCAAGAAGGTCGGTCGCGTGCAGGAACTCGTCAAGGAAGCCGCCCGTCACCATTTTGCCGGTACCACCGGCATCAGCCACACGCGCTGGGCCACCCACGGCGGGGTGACGGATGCCAACGCCCACCCGCATGTAAGCTCTGACGGCAAAATCGCACTCGTCCACAACGGCGTGATCGAGAACTTCAATGCCATCAAGAAGTTCCTCATCTCAAAGGGCTACACCTTTCAATCGCAGACCGACACCGAAGTTCTCGCGAATTTGATTGCGTATCACTATGCCAAGGAACCGGCGACGCTTGCGAATCATGCCGATCACAGTCGCTTCCTGGAGAGTGTGCGCAAGAGCCTCTTCCACGTTGAGGGAACCTATGGCATCGCCGTCATCTGCAGCGATCTTCCGTCCGAGATGGTGGCCGCGCGCAAGGGCTCACCCCTCATCCTGGGTGTGGGGGCGGATGAATTGATCCTCGCCAGCGACGTCTCCGCCTTGATCAGCCGCACCCAAAGCGTGGTCTACCTCAAGGATGGCGAGGTGGTTCACCTTTCGGCCGGTGGTTTCCAGATCACGACCCTCGACCAGGCCGATGTTTCCCCCGTCATCGACAAGGTGACGTGGTCTGTGGCCGACTCCGAGCTCGGCGACTTCTCCCACTTCATGGAGAAGGAGATCTTCGACCAACCCGCCGCACTTGAGAACACCATGCGCGGCCGCATCTCGGAGGACGGAAGCACCGCCAAGTTTGGCGGCCTCAATCTGACCGCCAGCGATTTTCGCGGCATCGACCGCTTTGTCTTCTGTGGTTGCGGAACCGCCTGGCATGCCTGCCTCGTGGCGGAGCATCTGATCGAACGATTCGCGCGCACACCCGTGGAGGTCGACTACGCCTCGGAGTTTCGCTACCGCAACGCTCCCCTCTCGCCGCAATCCCTCTTCTTTGTCGTCAGCCAGTCCGGCGAAACGATCGACACGCTCGCCGCGATGCGCGAGGCCAAGCGCAAGGGCTACCGGGTGCTCGCGATCAATAACGTCGTGGGCTCGACCATCGCCCGCGAGGCCGATGGTGGCGTCTATCAACATGTGGGACCCGAAATCGGCGTGGCCTCGACCAAGGCGTTCACCTCCCAGTTGCTCCTGGGCGCAATGATCGCGCTCTACGTCGGTCGCATGCGCGACATGAGTTTTAGCGACGGCGTCGAGTACGTGACGGCGCTGAAGAAGGCCCCCGATCTGGTGCGCCAGGTACTGAAACAGGCCGCCCATATCAAGGGCATCGCCGAACGGTACTCGCGGTACACGGACATGCTGTTCCTGGGCCGGCTGTCGCTCTTCCCCATCGCGCTCGAGGGCGCGCTGAAACTGAAGGAGATCTCCTACATCCACGCCGAAGGCTATCCCGCGGCCGAAATGAAGCACGGGCCGATCGCTCTGATCAGTGAACAGTGTCCCTCCGTCTTCTTTGTCCCGAAGGGCGAGCTCTTCAACAAGGTGGTGTCCTCCATGCAGGAAATCCGGGCCCGCAAAGGCCGGATCATCGCCATTGTCACAGAGGGCTGCGAGATTCCCGCCGGGCTCGCCGACGAGATCATTCCCATCCCCGACTGCCACGAGGCCGTCCTGCCCATCGTGGCCACCATCCCTGTCCAGCTGCTCAGCTACTACATCGCCTGTGCCCGCGGTTGCGACGTCGACAAGCCGAGAAATCTGGCCAAGTCGGTCACGGTGGAGTGACCGTCCGAGCCACGGACAACAAGTCTCGTATCCAGACATTTCCTTTGCTATGGCTCCCCCGTGTCAGGAACATCGATCACCATGAAGGCTCGCTCCCTCACGCACCTCGGATTCGTGCTCGTCGCTGCAACGATCTGCCAGGCTCAGACCACGGGCGGAACGGCGGCATCGGTCAAGAAGGCGGTCAACCCGCCTCCGCGCCCCTACCAGGCGCCAAGTCTGCCTTCGGCCGGAACGAACGCGACGCTGCGGGAGGAACCCAGCCTTCCCGGAAACGTCGCCGGCTACGCCGCCGGCGCCTTTGCTTTTCTTCATCCCTCCATCCACTACAGCCTCCAGTATGGGGATGCCGTGCCCAGCGGCCCCGGCGAACGGAAAAAGTCCACCATCCATCGGCTGACGCCGAGCCTGCGCGCCGTGTTTGCAGAACAATGGACGTTTTCGTACTCACCGTCCTTTGTCTGGTACAGCAACAGTGCCTTTGAGAAACAGGCCGACCACAATGTTGCTTTGCATGGATCGGGACGCACGGGTGACGTCGACATCGGCCTGAATCAAACCTACTCCCATAGCACGGAAGCGTTGATTGAAACCGGCCAGCAGACCAAGCAGGAGGTCTGGGGGACGAGCATTTCAGCCGCGAAGCCGATCACTGACCGGCTGGTCGCCGAAGTCTCAGGAAGCCAGCAATTGCGCTTTACGGATACATTCACCGACACTCGGGCGTGGAACGGAAGCGGGTGGCTTCGTTATCAATACTCATCCAGCCTCACCCTGGGCGGAGGCATCGGTGGTGGATACACCGCCATCACACCGGGAGCTGACTTTACCTCCCGATTTGCCAAAACCAACCTCCGGTGGACCGCCGGCCCCCGGCTTTCCACCGAGATCACGCTGGGCGCCGACTTCACCAAATCGACGGCCGACGATAGCAGCACCCACTCAAGTCCCGCCTACGGCGTCAACCTTCGCTACCAGATCTTCGAACCCACCGCCGTCGTGCTCACGGCAGATCGCTCGGTTGGCACCACCTATTTCTCGGAACAGATGTCCGACCTCCGCGAGGTCTCATTGCGATTGGAACAGCGTATCCTCGGTCGGCTCCAATTGTACCTGAGCGCCAGCCGGTCCGACGCGGACTACATTCAGGCGCGACGCACGGTGAACACTCAGGATCGTTCCGACAAGTTGACCGTGCTGCGGGCGAGCCTTGGTGCGCGGTTCTTCGACCGCCTGCCCGTTTCGATTTCCTGGCAGCACAATCGCAACGATTCCAACAATCGCGTCTATGCCCTGCGGAGCACGACGGTGGGATTGAATGTTGGCTGGGATTTCTAGAACGCCGCTCCGACTGGACAGGTACAACTCTCGAATGCGTGCGGACCGTCGCTGACGACGATCCGTGTCGTTTCTCCGCCGCCGCCCGACGTGTCCGTCCCCACTCTTCGCATCGAACGCGATTCCAGTCCGGACTCCTCACGCTGGGACGCATTTGTCGGCAGTTGCGCCAACGCCCATTTCGAGCAGGCCTCCGACTGGGCCGCGGCAAAGCAGGTCCAAGGCTGGACCAGTTTTCGTCTTCTGGCCTTTCAGGGCGACCAGATCATCGCCGGAGCTCAGGTCCTGACCCGCAGCCTCCGTCGTTGGGTTACGATTGGCATGGTGTCGCGGGGGCCCCTCTTTGCCGTCACTGACGCAAGCACCCGGCAGCGAGCCGTCCACGAGCTGCTAAGTGCACTGAAGCGCGAGCGTTTGGCCTATGTCGTGGTGGTGCCGCCCTACGGTGGCCTCGGTGAGTCCAACCCCCTTGACGCACACGGCTTCTTTCCGAAGCCAGAACTCCTCCCGCCCAGTCGGGCCATCACCGCCACCCTGGAACTGGATCTGACAAAAGACCTGGACAGCCTACTGGCAGGAATGCGGACGGGAACCCGCTACGACATTCGCAAGGGACTCAAGGAGAACTTCACCTTCCACGAAGAGGGATCGAAGGAAATGCCTACGTTCTTTCGGTTGATGACCCAGCTGTGTGAACGTCGCGGCACGGCGCCAACGCCCGCGCAACCCCATTTTTTTGATTCACTGGTGCAATCCCGCGGCCGCCCCTCCACGGCCCGGCTTTTCTTTCTGCGCCGAGAGGGCATTCCAGTGGCCGCCGCGCTGGCGTTTGCGCTGGGCGGCGCCCTTCGAGTCTGGAAGGTGGGCTGGAGCGGAGAATTCGAGTCCTCCCAGCCAAACAAGCTCCTCTGGTGGCACCTCATTCGCTGGGCCAAAGCCGCTGGACTCACAACGTTCGACTTTGTCCAAATTCTGCCACATCACGCCCAGGCTGTGCTGAAAGGAGAGAAAGTGGAGGGCGACCCCTACTGGGGAGTAACCCAGTTCAAGCTCGGGTTCGGCGGCGCCCTCCGATTGCTGCCGGAACCTCAGTATCGCTCCCATCACTTCATGCTCCAGACGCTCCTCCGTCTCGGCGGAGCGCGCGTGCTCGGTTCGCCGTTTGGGATCAGGTGGGTGCAGCGTTTCTCCGCGTCACAGGCAACCGATGCCTGATCCCATCTCAATCAGTGCAAGCGCAAAGCCCCTTGTCGTTTCGTCGACCCGCACACGCGCCGCCCTTCATGCCTCCACCCGTCACACCACCCGCACCCGCGCGTGATTGGAGGTTGTTCCAGGGGTTGAAGGGCACGAACCGTCCCTACCAACTTTGGCAGAGTCAGGAAATCGTGGACCGGGCGTGGGATGCTTTCCTGGCCTCCACACCGCTCGGTCAATTCCAGCAGTCATGCTCCTGGGCCGCGATCAAGGTCGCCGAAGGCTGGGCCAGCGCCCGCTTCATCGCGACCATCGATGGAGGCGTGGTGGGTGGCTTCCAGGTACTTTGGAGACGAAAGCGGGGATTGAAACTCGGCTACCTCAGCAAGGGACCCGTCGCCGCCGAGCCTCATCTGGAACTGCTGGCACCGTTGCTCGAAGACGCAAAGCAGGTCTGTAGCCACCTCGGCCTACTGGCGGCGATTCTGCAATTGCCGGATCTGTCACCCTCGGGCGATACCTTGTCGACCCAGGCAGGGCTGCTCCCCAATCACCTTTCGGCCATCATTGAAGCCAGCGTCTGGATCGACTTGGACAAACCGTTCGAGCAAATTGAGAAGGGCTATTCGAAAAGCGTCCGACGTGAAATTCGTCTGAAAGAGGGCACTCCGGTTGCAGTCCGCCGCGGTACGCCCGACGACGCGGGACTGTTCTTCGATCTGATGAAAGCGGCGTGCGCCCGCAATGGTCAGACGCCCAACCCAGCTTCCGCCCAGTCCATCAAGGACCTACTCGTCGCCTTCGCCCACAGCACCGAGCGGCCCGACCAGGATGCCGGACTCCTGCTTCTCGAAGAAGATCACGTCACCATTGCGGGCATCCTGCTCATTCGCTTCGGCTCGACCCTGATTCTTTGGAAGAAGGGCTGGACTGGAGGAGGGGTGCACATCAACCCAAACAAACTCCTCAATCACGAAGCGATTCGCTGGGGATGGGAACGTGGCTGCAAACGGGCAGATCTCGCGTCGCTCAGCCGGCCGTTGACCGAACGGCTGCTTCAGCCCGGCAGCTCAGCCTCCACTCCCATCTCCGGTTCCGACCAGTACAAGCTTCTCTTTGGAGGCCGGCCGGTGTTGCTTCCGCGGGCGTTCGTGTGGATACCACGGTGGCCATTGCGGCCACTCTACCGGCTGCACGGTCGGATCAAGGCCCTTCGAACCCGTCTGGCCAAAAAGCAACGAGCCTCCCAACCTACCTCGGTTTGAACCTCCAGCGTCCAGGCCTCCTCTCCTTACCCACCGCCTCTGCCGCCTAGTGAATATCCCTTCCGCAAAACCTCCACCGGCAATCCTGCTCAATCGATCGGATGACCCGGCTTGGGACGCCTTCATCCAAGGCCGACCCACCAGCCTTGTCTACCATACGACCGGTTGGCGAAACGCCTTGGAAAGCGCGTTTCCCCACATTCGAGGGTATTTTTTCGTCATTCGAAACGAGACGAATCAGCAGATCGTGGCGGGGCTCCCTGTCTACTCGGTGAAAAGCTGGCTCACAGGGCGGCGATTGGTGAGCGTTCCGTTCGCGCCTATCTCAGACCCAGTGGCCAGCACCTCGGCTGAAGTCAGTCAGCTCGTTACACGCGCGATGGAGCTGGAGCGGGAGGAAGGCGCCAAGTACCTGGAGGTTCGCGTGACTCACGGTGGTCAACTCTTCAGTGAGACCCCCTTGAAGCAGACTTCATCCTATCTTCACCACTACATCGCGCTGAAGGGGGATCCGCAGGCCACATTCCGATCATTTTCTCGCACCGCCGTTCAGCAGGAAATCAAGAAGGCCCAAAAGTCAGGCACCGTTGTGCGCGCCTGCAATGATGCAAGTGACTACAAGGCCTTTCACGCAGTGCTGTCTGAGACGAGGAAGCGGCTCAGCCTTCCGGCGATACCGCAGGCTTTCTTCATGGCCTTGCACGAAAAGCTCGGGCCCCAGTGCATCCTCTTCGCCGCCTCGAACGGTGGAACGCTGGTGGGTTCATTGCTCGTGACTCACTACGGACGGTGTTGTTCGGCAGAGTTCATTGGTGATCGACGAGCGGATACCTGCACCAGCACGTCGCACCTGCTCTACTGGTCGGCAATCCAATGGGCGATTGAGAAGGGCTACACCCAGTTTAGCTTCGGCAGAACGGCCACCTCCAACCAAGATCTGATTCGCTTTAAACAACGTTGGGGCACCACGGAAGAAGAGACATTTGCCTACTCGGATGAGATCGTAACCTCCAAACCGGGCCGGGAGAGCTCGTTCAAGTATCGAACGGCCAGACAGGTGATCCGCCATCTTCCGACACCGCTCTATCATCAGATGGGAAACTTTCTCTATCGGCACATGGGCTAGCCGCGCTTCATCGCTCCGATTTTGCACCCGCGGGTCGCACCCGCGAGAAGGAGCGGTCCTTTCCCACTTCAATTCCTCGCATTTCGCCTTTCGCAACGCATGCCTCCCTTGTTTCGGCTGAGATCCCTCTGGCTTCCGACTTGGCAAGGATGCTGCGTGATTCTCGTCGTGACCGTGGCGCCCTTTGTTTGGTGGTGGTTCAACGGTGAGTCCTTTCTGAGCATCACCGAGCGCCAACCCGCTGACATCCTCATTGTCGAGGGCTGGATCGGCATCGACGGCGTCCGGGCGGCAAAACAGGAATTTGAGCGGGGAAACTACCGCTGGGTGGTCGCAGCCGGGTCGATGACCAGCAATCGCTGGGGTGAGGAACGATGGAACTATGCGACGGTTGCGGCCCGAACCCTGGTCAATCTCGGAGTCCCGGCTGATCGGGTGATTGAGGCAAGAGCCGAAGAAACCCCGAGCCAGCGGTCGTTCGCTGCCGCGATCGCCGTTCGCAAGATCCTCGAATCCCGGGGTATTGATATTCCCAAAGCCAACGTTTTTACCCTGGGGGTTCACACGCGGCGCAGTCGCCTCGTTTTCGCGAAAGCCCTCGGTTCCCGAACCCAGGTGGGCTCGGTCGCCTGGATTCCGCCGCGCGATGCCCCCGTGCCTTGGTGGAAGTCGAGTGAACGGGCTCAGGACCTCCTCAAGGAGTCCGTCGCCTACCCGCTCGAACTCCTACTCAATTCGGGTCGCCTCAGCAACCAACCTTAATCCGCCGTCACGACGTCAAGCCTCGCGGGGTCAACCACCCTGCCTTCAACGGAGACTGGCTCGCTTTGTGAGGGAAGGCTTACGTTGACCCCGGGTCCGACTGCAGGATCGTGATTCATCGGCGTTCCGCCGCTCAACGCTACCCTCTCTCTCGGGACTCTGTTCACTGACGTTCCCCGCGCCGACCTTTTCCGTACCCTTCTCGCTTTGCTTATGCCTTTCGCTATCGCCGTTGGTTTGATCACGCTCGCTCTGAGCCCCTTGCTGATACCCTACATTGGGTTTTCGCTCGGGAACGACCTCTACTCGCACGTCATCCTCATTCCGTTCGTGAGTCTCTACCTGGCGTGGCAGTTGAGGGCCACCCTGCCTTCACCGTCGCGACCCTGGCGCGAATTCGCCATTATTCCAGGAGCGCTGGCCCTTGCCTGTTTGGCTTACCGGTGGCTGGGCGCTCCTTCCACAGCGAGCGACCTTATGGCTGCGACGGGCGCCGCCTATGTGCTCTCAATTTGGTGCGCTGCACTGGCGCTGGTAGGGCGGGAAACCATTCGAGCTACGGTCTTTCCGTTGGCGTTCCTCGCGGCAATGATTCCGTTTCCCTCCGCAGTTGAACACGCCATTGAGACCTTTCTTCAGCACGGCTCGGCCGCCTGCGCCTACGGGATGTTCCAACTCGCAGGCACCACGCTCTTTCGGAATGACCTCATTTTTCATCTCCCCGGCATCACACTCGAAGTTGCGCCGGAGTGCAGCGGTATCCGGTCCAGTCTTGTGCTGCTGATCACGAGTTTGGTGGGAGGCTACCTCTTTCTGCGCTCGCCGTGGCGCCGCACCATTCTCTCGCTGGCTGTTATACCTTTAGCGCTCCTGCGCAACGGTTTCCGTGTGTTTGTGCTAGGGGAACTTTGCGTGCGGGTAGGACCGCACATGATCGACAGCCAGATCCACCACCGAGGAGGCCCGATCTTTTTCGCCCTTTCCCTGATTCCTTTCATGGGACTGGTTTGGATCCTGATGCGGGGAGAGCGTAAGAAGGCCCGCAAGGTCGAGTCTCCTTCAGCCTGACGACCGCATGGGGTCCCCGGCAAAAATCAAGGCGCCCGCCCTTCGATATCTCCCTCACAACTTACGCTTCGGAGATTGCAAAAAAGGCCGAATAATCTAGGAAATGTTCCCTAGGTACCTCCCGGAGAAAAACAACCCGAGACGTCTCGCCTGTTTCAAGTCGGTTTATGGCCGAAATGGACGGTCATTGGTGCGCCATTCCGAGTCCGCTTGCGTCACGGACACAGCGTATTGAGACCCGCGAACTCGTTTTCCGGATGTTGCCTCTGACAAGCCCCGAACTCCGACGCCCCCCGCACGAAACGTTCGCGCCTCCTCCCCGCCGTAGCCGCCCTCCCGTTTTCAAACGCCTCCGATCATTTTTCGCACCATGTCCCATTCACTACTCAAGCCTCTCAGCCGCCGAGGATCGATTTGGTCTCTTTGGTTGGCCGCGTCCATCGGCCTCCTCCTGGCGGGCTGTTCCAAAGAAGCCAAACAAGTGAAGCATGGCGAACGGGCGGAGGAATTCTTTGTCGCCGGAGAATATGACCGGGCCGAAATTGAATACCTCAACGTCCTCCAAGCCAACCCCAAGGACAGCCACGCCCTCAGCCGGCTGGGACGAATTTACTTCGAACAAGGTAAACTCGGCCGCGCCTTTCCGCTTCTCGCCGGCATCAAGGAACTGGCTCCGGACAACCTCGATAACCGCGTCAAACTCAGCCAGTTCAACCTGGCGGCAGGACGACGCAAGGAGGCGATTGAAGAGGCCACCTTCGTGCTTTCCAAGCGACCCGACGACGTGGAGTCGATTCTGGTCCTGGGAGAGGCTTCCGTCCTCCCGGATCAGATCAAGTCCTCGCGGGCACTCCTGCAGGCGCTGACTCCGACCAACACGACGGGCGCACCCATCCTCACCGCCCTCGCCTTCTTAAGTGCCCGGGAAGGGGATGCCGCTACTGCGGAACGCCTGGTCAACGAGGCCCTGGCCAAGGATCCGAAGCTTCCCTCCGCGCATTCGGGAGCCGCCCTCCTGGCACTTTCCAAGGGGAACATCCCCGCGGCCGACGCGGCCTTCGGCAAGGCGTCCGAGTTTTCCAAACCGCGTTCACGGGAACGACTCCAGTACGCATCCTTCAAACTTCAAATTGGGGATGCGGCGGCGGGCAAACGGTTGCTGGAGGCGATCACCAAAGAGACGCCCGACTACCTTCCGGCCCTCATTCGTCAGATCGAACTGGCCGGAAACGAGAAACGACTCGAGGACGCAGCCGCGCTCTTGAAGTCCGTGCAGAGCCGCGACCCCAACAATCCGGAGGCGCTCCTCGCTGCGGCCAAGCTGGCGTTGGTCGGAGGAGATCCGGCTCGTTCGTTGGTGGAGTCAGAAAAGCTGATCAAGCTCTATCCGCAGCTCGCCCCTGCACACTTTGAGGCGGCGCGCGCCCACCTTGCGACCTTCGCGGTCGACAAAGCGATTGAGAGCCTGAATCGGGCATTGCAGTTGGCACCCGACTACCCCGAAGCCTCCCTGCTCCTCGCCAACCTCAACCTGAGGAACGGGAACAATAGCATAGCCATCACCGCACTCCGCCAGCTGATCGCGAAACGCCCTGGCCTCTTGGATGCGCAAGTCCTGCTTGCCGGTGCCTACCGCACTCAGGGCGAACCAGGTCCGGCCTTGGAGATCTACAACCGGATTCTAGGCACAAATCCCACCAATGATCGCATCGCGCTCCTCAAGGGCGCCACCTTGCTCGAGGCCAAAAAACTCGACGAAGCCAGAGAAGTCTTTGAGGCCGTGCTCAAACGAACCCCGGGGTCGGATGCCGCCATCGAGCAGCTGACTGGTCTGGACGTCGCTCTGAAGAAGCCCGACCAAGCCCGGGCCCGTCTTGAGTCGGCCAAGACCGCATTGCCGAACTCTGCCAATCTCCGGATCATTTCCGCGCAGCTCTACTTCGCGGTGGGGAAACCCGACCAAGCCGTGGAGGAACTTCGCAAGGCGATCGAATTGCAGCCAGAGCAGATGATCGCCCAAGGCTTGCTGGCGCGGCACTACATGAACTCGGGTGCACCCGACAAGGCGCTTGAAAACCTGCGCCTGGTCGTCGAACAGAACCCCCGCGACTTTGGGGCATGGACGCTGGCCGCGCTCATTCACGAGCAACGCCAGGATTGGCCGCGGGCTCGCGAGGCCTACGAAAAAGTGCTGTCGATCACTCCGCGCTCCTACAAGATTCAGAACAACCTCGCCGTGATCCTGGGAGAGTACCTGGGAGAGCTCGATCGGGCGATCGAACTGGCCAAAGCTGCCCGTGAGTCGGCTCCCACGGACGAAGGCGTGGCCGACACCTTGGGTTGGCTCCTCTACAAACGAGGCGAATACGTTCAGGCGGTTCGTCTGTTGCGAGAGAGCGCGGACCGGATGCCCGATTCCGCCGAGGTGAAGTATCACCTTGGCATGGCCCAGTACGCCGTCGGCGACGATGCCGGAGCAACCGCTTCACTCGAAGCGGCCACCGAAAAAGACCCGAAGGCAAAATGGGTACCCGAGGCTCGTCGCCGGATCTCGGTCCTTCGCACCACCGCTCCCGCCACGCCACAGCAAATGGCGGATCTGCGCGCCCTGGTGGAAGCGACGCCGAGCGACACCATCGCCTGGTCCCGACTGGCCGATCTCCAGGAGTATCAGGGTGACAAAGACGCCGCTTTGGTAACCCGGGAGAAGTTGGTCAAACTCAACCCGCAAAACGGAAAGGCCATCTTCGCGCTCGCCAAGCTCTACAAGTCCCGGGGAGAAAAAGAAAAGGCGCTCGCCGCCACTCGGGACGCCCGCCGACTTGCACCCGAAGACTCGGAAATCGCGCTCGAGCTGGCCCGACTCTCACTGGAGGCACGGGACTTCCCGGGTGCGTTGGTTCTGCTTCAGGAGTCGGCGCGCAACCGGCCCACCGATGCATCCGTCTACTACGACCTGGGCACCGCATCGCTCGCCATGGCCCGCGTCGACGAGGCACGCACGGCCTGGCGACGCGCGCTGGAGCTGGAGTCGCTGGCCTCACAAGCCCCGGGAACGCGGGAGCGCCTGACCTTGCTGGACGCCCTTTCCGCCGCGGCCCCGAGCCCCACCGTGGTCTCGCTTGCTCGCCGCCGCTTGGAAACCCAGCCCGACGACCTTGCTTCGCTCGCCGTCGTTGCCCGGGTCAACCAAGCCGCGGGTGACAGCAATGGCACCCGCTCCGTGTTGGAGAAAACGGTTTCGCTCTACCCGGACTACCTGCCGGCCCGTCGAGCCTTGATCCTGCTCTTGGCGGAAGATCCGGCCAATGACCGCAAGACAGCCGAGCTCTCCACCCCTGCCCGCGAAGTGCTCGCGCTGGATCGCGAAGCGAATCGCGCCCTCGGATTGGTCGCTCACCGGCTCGGAGACCACCGGCGCGCCGTCACACTCTTGGAAGCCAGCCTTCGCCAATCACCCGACGACGCGATTGCGTTGCTCCACCTCGGTTTGTCCCAGCAGGCACTCAAGGAATTGGATGCATCCCGATCCTCATTGCAGAAGGCAATGGCCAAGGGCCTGAGTGGAGATGCCGCCGCCCAAGCCCGCAAGGCGCTCGACACCCTTGGAAAGTGAGAAGCCCCACCGCCGTCCTCGTAGATTCCTTGGTACGACTTGCCGCCCGCCAACTATCCAAATCAACAGGCTCCCCCAGCCGGACGCCACCCCAAGCCAGTCAGGAGTGAGCCAAGCGAG
Source organism: Opitutaceae bacterium (assembly GCA_046346755.1). GTDB lineage: Bacteria > Verrucomicrobiota > Verrucomicrobiia > Opitutales > Opitutaceae > UBA6669. The sequence continues at coordinate 18,270 of JAXMHM010000044.1, forward strand.
CTCACGGCACTTCAAAAACGGAGGATCGGGTTTTACCCTTTCCTCCGTTTTGCTTTTCCGGTTTTCCCCGCGACTCCCCGGCCGCAGCCGAAAGGCAAGATCATGCGAAGAACGGCAATTGAACCACAAACCAGCCGCCCTACGCCGCGCCAGCTCGACGACCGAGCGCAAGAAACGCCTGTGGTCCGGTTGAAGGCGGCCCCGCGGTCGCGCATGCGCACTCATCGCCGCCGCGAACCTGCAAAGTCCGTCGATAAATCCTAAGCTCTAAATATGGCTCTATCTACCAGCATATTACGAATCGATTCGAAGCATACCAGCCGCCGCGGACTCATTGCCGTCGCAGTCGACCGACACTCTCTCAAGGAACCGACTTTAGTCGTAAATAACTGAACAGCAATAGATAATAACGATAACGCAGTCAAATCAGGGTGTACAGCGTCGAGAATGCTTACACTTGTGGGGTCAAGGCCCCATGCCAATGAGGCGATCTCGAAAAAAAACCAACCGTCGCGAGAGATCAATGACTCTGTTAAAAACGTGATCATCAATGTTTTATTGATATCAAATCCACAGGACTAGGGATAAACCCCCAACCAAGTTTCGCACTTGGCACGGCGGTTGCATACTAGGGTTTCGACACTATCTGTCGGCCTCAACCCTCACTTAAAAAATGAAACTCAAGATTGCAGCAATGCTCGCCGCCGGCCTTCTGGCCGTCGGCAACTCGTTCGGCGGTACGCTCGCCATCTCCCTGGCACCTAATCAGTCCGGAAACGGTGGTCCGTTCGTCGTCACGACCAGTGACATCGGTGCTTTTTACACCTTCTGCTTGGAAATCCCGGAGCCCATCAGCACCGGCGTTGTTTATGATTACTTCTCTTCCGATGCGGCCTACGCCGGCGGCGCGGGTGGCGGCAATCCCGACACCATCTCCCGTGGCTCGGTCTGGCTGATGGAAAAGTATGGTTCTTCGATCGGCGCCCTCTCCGTTCCGGATGCCGCTGCCATGCAGCTCGCCTTCTGGATGCTGGAGGATGAACTGGCGGTCGATGAGCTGAACCCGTACATCGCTGAAGTTGCCGCCTTCTTCGGCAGCAGCGCCACGGCGAAATTGGACTACGTCAACCTTGGCAACGTACTTGTGCTCAACCCCAGCCTCCTCGAGTCTCCCCGCCAGTCCCTCATCATCATCACGTCCCGCGTTGCTGACGCTGGCACGTCGCTGATGCTGCTCGGCCTCGGTCTCGGCTCCCTCGGTCTGATTTCGCGCCGCTTCCGCCGCTAAGTCATCACCGAAGCAAGCAAGCTTCAAAACGCGCGACTCGCTCCGAGTCGCGCGTTTTTTTTGTGTCTGGCGAGCAGCCTCGACCGCACCCACAAAGCCCGGGCTGCTTCTCGCTCAAGGTCCTGCCCAGTTGTTCTCGATTGTCTCGCGAGGAGGAGCCACCTTGCTAGTCTCCCGCCGAGAACCGCATTCGAACCACGGATGGACACCGATCGACACGGAAACACTCCCCCACCTGTTCTGGCACTTGCGCGTCAGGAGAGTAACATACCAGGTTCCACCTCCGCCAGCCGTCTCGCCTGCCGCCTCCCATGATGGACTCCACACGGTTTGCCCGCACCCTGTTTCGTTTTCGTTGGATTGAGACAATTCTGGCGATCGGAATCCTGTTCGGCGTGGCGGGTTGCTCCGTCGAATCGAGAAAGGCCGAGCGACTGGCCAAGGGCGACGCCTTCTTCGCCGAGGGCAAATACCAGCATGCCGAAATCGAATTTCTCGCGGTCCTCGATTTGGATCTGAAGGAGACGCGGGCACTCCGGCAGCTGGGAATCATCGCGTTCGAGCAAGGCCGCCTCGGACTGGCGGTCGTTTACCTCCAGCGGGCCAAGGAGCTCGCACCGACCGAAACCGCGACCCGGGCCAAGCTGGGACTGGCCTTTCTTTCCCTCGGCAACCGAAAGGAAGCGGCCGCCGAAGCGGTGGCCGTTCTCGATCAAAATCCAGGCGACGGCGACGCCGCCCTCCTTCTCGCCGAAGCCGCAGCCGACGAAGAGGCCTTGGCTGCGGCCAGGAGCCGTTTTCTCGCCCTACCCGCCTCCATCAGCGAGACGGCGCCCATCCAAACTGCGCTCGGCATTCTCGACTTGAAGCAAAGGCGCAGTGACGAAGCGTCCCGCCGGTTTGCGCTTGCGGTGGAAAAGGACCCCGCTTTTGCCCCCGCCCACGCCGGGCTTGGCGTCATTTACTCGGGGGCAGCCGACTACGAAAAGGCCGAGGCCTCCTTTGCTCGTGCGGCAGAGCTTTCTCCTCCGAGGTCCCCTCGACGTCTGCAGTACGCTTCCTTCAAACAGCAACGGGGAGATATTGCCGGTGCCCGCAAGGTCCTGGAGTCAATCCTGGCCCAGGCCGAGGACGCCCTGACGGCCAAAATCCGTTTGGCCGAACTGGCCGCAGGAGAAGGTAAGAACGAAGAAGCGAGCCAACTGGTGTCATCGGCCCTCACCGCCGAGCCCAACCATCCCGAGGGTCTCCTGCTGAGCAGTCGGCTGGCACTCGCCCGCAACGAACCCGAGCAGGCCCTCACAATGATCGGCAAGTTGCTCCGCATCTATCCTCGGTCCACCCAGGCACTCTACGAACAGGCGCGAGCCTACCTTGCGCAAAGTGACGTCAGCCGGGCCGAGAGCACCTTCAATCAAGTCCTGGCTATTCAACCGGATCACCGTCAGGCACTGGTGGCCCTGGCTTCGCTCTATCTCCGGCAGGATGACCGAAGCGCCGCCATCGCCCTGCTTCGTCCCTGGCTGGAACGTCAGGCCCCGGACGAGATCCCACCCGATCTGGTCGAAGCGTTCGCCCTCCTGGCGGAAGCCCTGCGCGGGCACGGCGAGTTCGCAGAAACGCTGAAGATCTACCAACGGATCGAGCGGGTTGCCCCCGGACGCGAGCACCTGTCGCTGATGCGGGGAATCGTCCTTCGCCAACAAAACAAGCTTCCCGAAGCCCGCGCCGCGATGGAGGAAGCCCTGCAGCGCAACCCGTCCTCGGCCCTCGCCATCGAGCAGTTGGTGGCGCTGGACGTGGCGGAGAACAAGATTCCGGACGCCCGGGCCAGAATTGATGGGGCGCTCAAATCTCAACCGGAAAGCGCCGACCTGCATCTCCTTTCAGCCCGACTCAGCCTGGCGGAGCGGAATCGTGCGGCGGCGGACGCCTCGATTCAGACGGCAATCAAGCTGCAGCCGAATCGTCCCCAAGGCTACGTCCTGCTCGCCCGCATTCAGCTCGACGCCGGCGAGGAAGCTGCCGCGCTCGCGACGCTTCGAAGCGTGGTGCAACGCAGCCCGAGAAACAGCACCGCGTGGCTCCTGATCGGTACCCTCGAGGACAAGCACAAGAACTACGATCAGGCCCGCGCCGCGTATGAGAAGCTCATCACCATCACCCCCAATTCCGCCCCGGCTTTGAACAACCTCGCGGCGTTGCTCTCCCTTCGCTTCCGTGAATACGACAAAGCCTATGAACTGGCGCGAAGGGCGCGCGAACTCGCCCCTGGTGATGGTGTGGTGGCGGATACGCTCGGCTGGATCGGCTTTTTGCGCGGAGAATATGCCTGGGCGCTCGGCCTGCTGCGCGAAAGCACGGGGAAGCTCCCCGACGATCCGGAAGGTCACTACCACCTCGCCATGACGCTCTACATGCTCGGCGAGGAGCGCGCGGCTGAATCCGCATTCGAGCAGGCCTTGAGCAAGAAAGGTCCGTTCGCCTCCGAAGCCGACGCCCGGGACCGGCTCGCATTCCTCAAAGTCGATCCCATCGCCTCCGCAGCAACCCAGCGCCCCCTCCTCGAACAACGGCTGGCGGCCAACCCCAAGGATCCCGTTGTGCTCTCGCGCCTGGCGGGCATCAAACGGGCCGAGAACAATCTCAACGCGGCAACGGATCTCCAGCGCCGTGCCGTGCAGGCAAGTCCGGAGGGGGCCCGCCTGCGGGTCGCCCTGGCCCACCTTCTCGCCGCGCAAGGACAAGCGACACCGGCACTCGATCAGGTCAAAATCGCCCGCAAGCTCGCACCCGACAACCGCGAGATTGCCCTCGAACTGGGAACACTGGCCCATCAGCTCGGTGACTATGCCTGGTCGTTCACCGTGTTGCAGGACCTGGCCCGGCGCGGCACACCTTCGTCCGAAGTGCTGAGGATGCTCGCCGGATCCGCCTACGCCATCGGACGGGTGACCGAGGCCCAGGAAGCCTTGAGTGCCCTGCTCGCGCAGGGACCGGACCCGGCGGCACAGGTCCGCCTGCAGCTGATCGGGGCGGCAGCGTCGCGCGAAACCGCCACGGCCGCCGTTCCAACGGCTAAGCTCCGCCTGGCCGCTGAGCCCAAGGACTTGGCAGCGCTGATGGTGCTTGCCGTTGCGGGTGGAATCGGTGCCGAAGCACGCAGCCAGCTTGAGACCATTCTCACTCTCTATCCGGACTTTGTTCCGGCAAAGCGCCATCTGGTCCTCCACCTGTACCTCGATCCGACCCAGGACGCACGCACCCTCCAACTCGGCAACCAGGCCCGCGAACTTCTCCGCACCGACGCGGAGTTGAACCGGGCCCTCGGATTGGTGGTGTTTCGGTCGGGTGATTTCCGCCGCGCGCTCGGCCTGCTGGAGAGCAGCACCGAAGCGTATCCGAAGGAGGCCCTCCTCTGGTACTATGTGGGTCGTTGTTACGAAGAGACGAAGCAACCCACTCCCGCCGCCGAGTCGCTGCAACGAGCGCTCAAGCTCGGCCTGAGTGGACAGCCTGGGGACGACGCGAAAGCCCGCCTAGCCGCGCTGGGCGCGCGGAAGAGTGAAGAGTGAAGAGCGAAAACGGTGCGGAGGTCGGATTCGGAAGAAGGAAAACGTTTAACGCTGAACGTGTAACTTCTAACGCTGAAGTGTTTCGGTGCGACTGACCGCTGACATCTGATTTCTGACCACTGTCCGATTTCCGATTTCACTCTTCGCCCTTCGAACTTCCCCCCCTTTGGGCTGGCTTCACCCTGCCTCGCAGGGCGTCAAGGCACCTCGTACGCCTCGACGATCAGCACACCCGTCGTATCGGATCCGCTGCGCGCCACGGCGGTGTAGGTGCCGGGTTCAAGCCACACGACCAGCGCGGCGCTCTGCGATCCCGAAGTCAGGCCAAAGGCCCCAACCTGCGCCGAGACCTGCGTCACCGCCGCCTCCGAAGTGCCCCAATCATCGTTTTTCGCCACTTCGGTGGTTTCGCCGCTCTTGCTGCGATAGAGGGACAAGACCGGATTCGGCAATGAGCCGGACACCCCAAAGGCCGCCAATTCAGGACCGATCGCGCGGATCAGGAAACGCTTGGGTGCGTTGCCGCTGACGTTGAAGCCAGTGATGACCACATTGTCGCCCGAGCCCGCCACAGTGCGGATGGAGAGATTGGTCAGCCGGGCCGAGCTGGGGCCGGACAGAGTATCGGTGTCGTAGAGTTCCAGGAGCGCCGCACCAAAGCCACCATCAGCGCCCGAAAGCTGGGCCGTATAGCCACCCGCCGGAAGGTCCACCAACATAGCCGCATCCTTGCTGCCCACCGGCAGGGGGAAAGCACCGACTGCCTGAGCGCTGGATCCTACGGACGCCTCGACCCAATCATCGTTGCTGGCCATCGCCCCGGCACTCGCCAAACCACCCTGACGGTTCAGCGAAATCATCGGGTCCGACAACACACCAGGGACGCCAAAGAGTCCGAGCGTGGGCCCAACCGCGCGAATCAGGACCGACTTGCTGCCACTGCCACTCACGGTGAAGCCGGAGATCAGGCTGGCCGAACCGTCGCCTGCATTGGCCCGAACGGACATATTGCTGATTCGACCAAGCGAGGCGACATCCTCTCGCAACCCACCGATGCTGCGGCTCTGAGAGCCTGCCTCCACCGTGCCCGAGAGGCTTCCCTCAGGAGAAATCACCAGGGAAAGCGTGCGTCCGTCCCGCAAGGTCAGCCCAAACGCCCCCGAAGAGGACAGCGTAGTGGACCCGCCAAGATACAGGCCGCCTTCAACCAAAGCCGCAAACACGCGACCGGAGGGACCTGCCACGACCCAGACATCGCCATCTGCTGAGTAGACCACCGATCCGCGGTAGAGTCCCGCCAAGGCGCTGGTCGCTCCACCGGTCGTATCCTGCGTGCCGACGAAGCCAAGGCCACCCGCGATCAGGCCGTTCACCGTGCCTCCCGCCACCTGACCCGTAATTGCACCCACGCCGGCGGCTTGGAATGAGAAAGATCCAGCAGGATCAATCGCGAAAGAAGTACCGAGGGCTCCATTGGGCAGGGTCGCAGCGTCCGCCAGGAAGACCGCCGTGCCATCGGCGCGGACCAACAGGGCGAACGAACCGTTGCTGCCGGCGGATCCCACGGTGCCAAAGTAGACGCGACTTCCGGCAACCACCGAGACAATCGCCGTCTGACTTGAGACCGACTCCAGCACCGATGTCACCCTTACCCAGAAGTTGGCACTCGTGGAGAGAGCAGAGGTAATCAAGGTCGCCGACGTGGCACCTACAATGGGAGTGGAGGTGTCACCGCGTACACCCTGATACCACTGATAGCTCAAGGGCGCAGGACCCACCGCAACGACGCGCAACGTCGCCACTCCACCCACACCCACTGTCTGATGCGCAGGCTGCTGGGTGATCGCCAAGGTCGTCGCTACCGGCTGCTCCGTTCCCGGATTCGACGGCGTATCTCCGCCCCCGGATCCAGGATTGCCACCACCATCTCCCGTCACCGGAGGAACGATGGTGATCGGAGCACCATCGCGCGGCTTCACCTCAAGCGTGAAGGAGCGGATCGTAGTCAGGCTTCCATCACTCACCGTGACCGTGATCACGGTCGTGCCGGTTTGATCGACCGTCGGTGTGATGCTGAGGGTTCGATTGGCGCCGGTGCCATCCACCCGCAACGCCGTTGTCGGGACAAGGCCCGTGTTGCTGGAGGTGGCGTACACCGTCAGTAGAGAGGAGGCCGTTTCCGCGTCATCAATGGTCAGTCCAATCACCTCTGCGACGCCGTTGGCCGAAATGGTTCGGTCACCCAATGCGCTCAGTGAAGGAGGCGTATTCACCGGCAGCACCGTCACCTGGAAACTGGTGCTGCTCGAAGTGGTACCATCACTGACGGTCAACGTTACCAGCGCATTTCCGAACTGATTTGCCGCCGAGGTCACCACCACCGTGCGCGTCGCACCAGATCCTCCCAGGGCGATGCCACTGGCAGGAATGAGCGTCAAATTGGAGGAGGTTGCGGTTACCGTCAGACTCGTCGCCGGCGTATTCGCATCGGCAACCAGGAAGTTGATCAGTCCGGTATTGCTGTTCGCGTTGATGCTGCGATTCGCAATCCGGCTCAGGGTCGGAGTATTGCCCGCCGGCGAAACCGTGAGCGAGAAGCTCGCACTCGAGGAGAGCTTGCCGTCACTTACGGTCAACGTCACCACCGCCACACCCGTACGATCAGCCAGCGGCGTAATCAGGACGGTGCGATTTCCACCGCTGCCGCCAAACGCAAAGCTTCCGGGTCCGATCAAGGCCGTGTTGGTCGAGCTGCCTGTCACCACCAGACTGCCTGCCGCCGTCTCCGCATCGCTCACCGTAAAGGCAATGCCGACATTGCCATTCACCACCACGGTGCGATTTGAAATGTCACTGATCTTCGGCACGGTGCTGGAGGCGGTGACCGACAGCACGAAGGTGCTGCTCGCACTCAAACGACCGTCACTTACCGTGATCGTCACGTTTGCCACGCCAATCTGATTGGGCGCGGGGGTCAATGTCACCGTCCGGTTCGCCCCCGTGCCGCCAAACACGATGTTACCAAAGGGAAGCACGGTCTGATTCGACGACGAACCGGACACGGTCAAACTGTTGGCGGAACTCTCCGCGTCCCCGACTGTAAATTCAATCGCGCCGGAGTTGGTGTTGGCCTGGGTCGAACGTGCCAGCAGGGGCGAGATCGTCGGCGCCGTGTTCGCGCGATTCACTGTGAGCACAAACGAGGTACTGCTGGTCAACGATCCATCGCTCACCGTCAACGTGACCGTGGTCGTACCAATTTCATCCTGGGCCGGCGTGAGGGAAATGGTGCGATTAGAACCTGTGCCGTTGAAGGCAAGACCGGATACAGGCAGGAGACTCGCGTTCGAGGAACTTCCGGTCACCGTGAGACTCGCCGCCGCTGTCTGGCCGTCAGCCACGGTGAAGCCAATCGGCACCGAAGTCGCATTCGAATCCATCCAGCGATCGGCGATCGCGGTGATCGTCGGCGCCGTGTTGGCCACGCTCACGGTCAAAGTGAAGGAGGAACTCGAGGTCAATAGTCCATCACTGACCGTCACGGTGATGATGGAACTTCCGGATTGTCCCGCGATCGGTGAGACCGACACGGTCCGTGCGGAATCCGAGCCCCCGAGCACAATGTTGCTCACCGGTACCAGGGTCGGATTGGAAGAGGCTGCAAAGAGTGTCAGATTCGCCGCGGGCGTCTGGGCGTCACCAATCGTCACTGGAATGGCCCCGGTACTCGAGTTCGCCGCGATCGTGCGGGGGGTGAGACTTGAAATCGTCGGCGCCGTGTTGGGCGCCTCAACCGTGACGACGAAGCTCGTGCCCGTGGAGCGCGTGCCATTGCTGACCGTCAGCGTGATGGTTGCCGTCCCCGTCTGATTGGGGCTGGGAGTCACGACCAGGGTCCGACTCGATCCCGAACCGCCCAAAGCCAGGCCGCTCACCGGCACCAGCGCTGGATTTGACGAGGCAGCCGTGACCACCAGATTTCCGGCCGGCACCTGACTGTCATCAACCGAAAATGCAATGGCCGGAGTGGAACCGTTCATGCTCACCGATCGATTGGAGACCGCCGTGATGGTGGGCGCATCCATCAGCGCATTGACGCTGACCACAAAGCTGGTCGCTTCGGACAGCGTGCCATCGCTGACCGTCAGGGTGATGGTGGTCGTACCGGTCTGATTCGACGTGGGAGTGATGGTGGCTGTCCGGTTGGTTCCGGTTCCCGCGAGCACAATGGCGGAAACCGGTACCAGCGCCGGGTTCGACGAGGTAGCGGAGACGACCAGGCTGCTGGCGGACGTCTCGGCATCACCCACGGTAAACGGAATCGCACCCGTGGTCCCATTGGCATTGATCGAACGATTCGCGATATCGGAGATGGTCGGACTCGCATTCGCCGTGGCCACGCTCAGCACAAAGCTGGTGCTGGAGGACAGGCTTCCGTCACTGACCGTAACGGTCACCGTCGATGATCCGGTCTGATTCGCCGCGGGAGTGGCGGTCAGCGTGCGATTCGCACCTGATCCACCAAACACAAGATTCGAGAGTGGAAGAAGGACGAGGTTGGACGACGTCGCCGTGACAGTCAGGGTGTTGACCGGGGACTCAGCGTCACCGATCGTAACCGGGAACGCGCCGGTCGTACCGTTGGTGGGAAGGGAGCGATTGAGCAGGTCGCTCACCGTTGGAGCAGTATTCACCGCGACCACCGTCAGCACAAATTGCGTCGTGGTGCTGAGCGTGCCGTCCGTCACGGTGAGGGTCACCGTGGCGCTGCCCGATTGATTGGGGGCGGGGGTAACCAGAACCGCGCGAGTGGATCCGGATCCGCCAAAGACGATGTTGGCGTTGGGCAACAGGGTCGGGTTCGACGAACTGCCGCTCACCACTAGACTGCCTGCTGCGGTCCCGGAGTCTCCAACCGTGAACGCGAGAGCGCCCGACGAACCATTGGCATTGATCGTCTGATTGCTGATCGCACTGATCGTCGGCGGGGTATTCACCGCGTTGACGGTCAGGAGGAAGCTCTCGCTGGTGCTCAAGGTCCCGTCGCTGACCACCACGGTGATGGTGCTGCTTCCGGTCTGACCCGGAGCCGGAGTGATCGTCAGTGTACGCTGCGCATCAGAACCGGCAAAGACCAAGGCGGAAGCCGGAACCAGCGCGGAATTCGACGTGGTGCCCGTCACAATCAGGGAGCCGACGGGAATCGTGGCATGTCCAATCTGGAAGGAGATCGGACCCGTGCCACTGTCCGCATTGATGGAGCGATCGGACAAGTCACTGATGGTCGGAGCGGTCACCGGAGCGTTGACGGTGAGAACAAACACACTGGTGGATGACAGGCTTCCGTCGTTGACCGTCAGCGTGACGGTGGACGCACCCGTCTGATTCGCCGCCGGAGTCAGCTTGACCGTGCGTGAGGTGCCGCTGCCGCCGAGTGCGATTCCGGACGCGGGAAGGAGGGACGGATTCGATGAAGCAGCCGTCACCAGAAGGTAACCCGCAGAGGTTTCAGCGTCGCCAACGGTGAAGGCGATCTGGCCCGTATCCCGGTTGGCCTCAATGGACAAATCCGCCACGCCACTGATGGTGGGGGCCGCGTTGACCGCATTGACCGTCACGACAAAACTGCTGGTGGCGGACAGCAGGCCGTCACTCACGGTCAATGTCACCGTTGCGGTGCCGACCCTGAACAGGGCGGGGGCTAGAATCACCGTGCGGTTCGCTCCGCTGCCTCCCAGGGTGATGCCCGACAGAGGCAGCAACGTGGGATTTGACGTGGCCGCGCTCAGCGCAAGATTGGCCGCCGGAGTTTCGGCATCACCCACCGTGAAGCCAATGGGAGCACTCGTGCTGCCAGCGTCCATCGTTCGATCAGACACCGCACCGATCGAAGGCGCTGTATTGACCGCATTCACCGTCACCACAAAACTATCGCTGGCGGTGAGGCTTCCATCGCTCACCGTGATCGTCACCGTGCCGCTGCCAATTTGGCCGACAGCCGGTGTGACCGTCACGGTGCGATTGGCACCTGTGCCACCAAACACGATGCCCGACAGAGGAATCAGGGTGGAATGGGTGGAGGATGCGGATACCACCAGGGACGACGCGGGTGTCTGACTGTCTCCAATGGTGAAGAGCAGGGTTCCAGTGGAGGAGCCGGCGTCGATCGTCCGATTGGCGATGTCGGTGATGGTCGGAGCCGTGTTCACGGCCGTAACCGTGAGCACAAAACTGTCACTGGCGGTCAATGCACCGTCACTCACGGTGATCGTAATGGTGGCGGTTCCCGCCTGGTTGGCGGCCGGGGTGACCGTGACGGTGCGCAGAGCGGTGGTCCCTCCCAAGACAATGTTCGCCTCAGGCACCAGCGTCGGGTTGGAGGACGCGGCGGTGACAATCAACGCATTTGAAAGGGTCTGTGCATCGCCAATCGTGAAGGAGATCGCTCCAGTGTTGGCATTCGAGTTGATGGAACGGTTGGTGAGATCTGAGATCGTCGGCGCCGTATTGACCGCCGCAACCGTGAGCAGGAACGTGTCGCTCGAGGTCAAGCTGCCGTCGCTCACCGTGACCGTGATCGTCGCGGAACCCGTCTGATTGCTCGCAGGAGTCACGACCAGGGTGCGATCCGCGCCACTTCCGCCGAGAACCAGGCCGGAGAGGGGAACGAGCGTGGTATTGGAAGATGCCGCACTGACCACCAGCGCCGCGGCCGAAGTCTGCCCATCTCCTACCGTAAAACTGATCGATCCCGTGGTGGAATTGGCCGAGATCGCTCGGTTGGCGATGTCGCTGATCGTGGGCGCCGTGTTGGCCGCGGTGACCGTGAGGGTGAACGCGGTGCTGGCTGAGAGGGTGCCGTCGCTGACGGTGACCGTGATCGTCGCGGTGCCCGACAGTCCGCTGGCCGGGGAGACCGTGAGGGTGCGTGAGCTTCCGCTTCCGCCAAGGACCAGACCGGACTGAGGGATGAGTGCGGTGTTGGAAGACGAGGCGGTCAGCACCAGGCTGGCCACGGCTGTCTCGGCATCTCCCACCACCACCGAAAGCGCTCCGGTGCTGCCATTGGCCTGGATCGACTGATTCGAGATCGAGCCGATGGTCGGCACGGTGTTGGGCGGCGGCGTAACGACCGGAGCAGCCGGAGTGGTGCCCGACACGACCTCGGTGTTCGCAGAACTTCCCGCGCTGTTGTACGCACAGACGCGATAGGAGTATTGCGTGGCGTAGGCCAGTCCAAGATCTTGATACGTGGTGACATTCGGGCCCACCAAGGCCAGTTGAGAAAACGTCACCCCGTCCAACGACCGTTCAACGCGAAAGCCGGATTCGTTGTTGGAGTTGTCGGTCCAGGTGAGCGTGAAAGACGGCGCCGCACCCAAAGTCGAGGGAACCATCACGCCGCAGAAAAGACAGATTGCCGCAAGGATGATCCAGCGCGACCCGAGTCCCTGCGACTCGCCCACGGGCAACAGCGCCCGGCACATCGCACGTGCGCGATCTGCGGCAAGAGACAGAGACGTTGGGATCGAATTCATGAAAAGGTTTGAGACGTAGGAGGACTGCCCCGGACCAGGTTGCTCTCGAAGACCATCTCCTGCGCCGTCGCTGTCTGATGAAGTATGCACACTCACGCGACCAGTAGTTTCGACCCTCTTTGGCCCGCCCTTTACGTTTTCATCATTTTTTTCAAATGGTCCGGACCACGCGGCGCCACAGCGCGCCATCAGTATCACGGCGACTCGGATACATGAGTTTTTCGTATAGGGTGAATTGCCGGAGATCCCGGGATAAATCCGGAGCCGCCACGGGAGGAAAAACACCCCGATGGACGACTGAAACCGTCCTCCCGGTCGCCCGGCCCAATCACCCCATGACTCCTGGTGAAATCCCCTACGATTTAAGAACGACCACAGTAACAAATATTATGATACTTATGGCCGTTCCTCCGCGTCCCGCCAACGGTTTCCGGCGCAAATTGCGCGCCCTCCGAACCCATTTGTCACACTTGGCACGAACGCTGCTAGAACCCCGTCGCACCCGCCAAACTGAGTGTATTACCTAGGGCCCGACAGCGTGCGGTGGCGCGGCCTCCAAACGGGCGACCGGTTGCAAGCAAGGGCGGCCACGGCCGTGGGACGCAGTTCTTGGGAACGCCTCGCTTGCGAAGGCGAAATCCGGCCGCGTCGGGTTTCCACAATCCCTGCCGTCGCTTCCTCGCGAAGACGGGATGACAATCCGTCCCGCGTTCGCAGGAGGGATCCACATTTCGGACACAGGCTTCGTCAAGTCTCCGTGCGATCCAGGCCCAGTTTTCCCATCAAATCGTAAAGGGAAGGTCGGCTCACGCCCAGTTCGGCGGCGGCTGCAACCACCCGCCCTTCGTTCTTTGCCAACGCCCGTCGGATCATCTCCCGCTCAAGGTCTTCACGCGCTTCCTTGAGCGTCAAAAGGTTGCCCACTGGAGCGTCGGACAATTCAAGGTCGCGGGCGGAAAGTCGCTGCGACTCGCCCATGATCACCGCCCGTCGCACCTTGTTTTGGAGCTCACGGATGTTTCCCGGCCAATGGTACCGCTGGATCGCGCGGAGTGCCTCGACGGAGTAGGTCAATCCCGTGCGCTTGTTTTCCGCAGAGAAGCGGTGAAGAAAGGACTGGGCCAGGAGATGAATGTCGGCTCCCCGTTCGCGAAGGGGAGGGAGAACGATCTGCACAACGGAGAGCCGGTAATAGAAGTCTTCGCGGAAGGTCCCCTGCTCCCGCGCTTTGACGAGGTCTTTGTGCGTGGCGGCGATGACCCTGACGTCGGCCGGAATCGTGACCCGTCCTCCGACCCGCTCGATGGTCTTTTCCTGGAGAAAACGCAGGAGCTTGACCTGGACGCTCGCCGGAACGTCCCCGATTTCATCGAGAAAGAGGGTGCCACCACTGGCCTGCTCAATTCGTCCCTTGCGCTGCACATTGGCTCCGGTGAATGCGCCCTTTTCGTGTCCGAAGAGCTCGCTTTCAAGCAGCGTCTCGGGGATTGCACTACAGTTGATGGCGACATACGGCCCCTGGCGGCGCGCACTTTGGTCGTGGATGGCCCGGGCCGCCATCTCCTTGCCGGTACCGCTCTCACCTAGAATCAGGACCGGCGCCTCCGTCGTGGCCACCTTTCGGAGGGAGGCGCAAACCTTCTGAACCGCGGGACAATTGCCAATCATGCCAGCCAGCCCGTCGACCCGCACATTCTTCTTTAACTCGCGGTATTCGCGTTCGAGGGAAACCACGTGCAGGCAGCGGCGGATTCGAACCGTCAGCTCATTGCCGTCGACCGGCTTGCCGAGGACATCGTAGGCCCCGGCACCCACCGCGCGCAAAGCGGTGGCGCGCTCGTTCTGATCCGACGCCACGATCACCTTGATGGAAGGGTCAATATCGAGGATCGCCGACAGCATCGCCATACCCTCCTCGGAAGGTTCATTCTGGTTCGGCTGACCGAGGTCCAGCACCACCACTGCCGGGCGGCGGGCCTGAATCTCGACCAGGGCCGAGGCGCGGTTGGACGCTTGAATCACCGCAGCCTGCGGAGCGAGCGCCCACTTCAGTTGACCGCGAATGCCATCGTCATCCGCAACCACCAGGACCAAGGGCCCTTTCACCACTGCGTTGAGCGGGGGCGCCGCGTCCAGCGAGAGGCGCGCCACGGATGCCGCCGGTTCGCATACGGGCGTCTCCCGCGCTTCAAACGCGGTCGCGGTCCCGTCGGATCCACCTTGAATCGGTCTAGATTCGATCATCTCACGTGCCAACGCCGGCACGTCGAAGGGAAACGGCGCAAATCGTCCCTGGTTGAGGAAAAACGCCCCCGGTCCACCATTCCGCCTGCTTTCAACCCGTTGGTGATGACGGTATGGGCTAATGGGCAACCAATGCCCATCAACTGCATCAATCGATTTCACCCACTGGTTCGCGCCACCGCGGCGGCGGCCACGGATTCAGAGAACGCTGATCAAGGGACCTCGTAGATCTCCAAAAGCACGACTCCCGGAGCGCTGGATGCGCTCTTGATGTGAGCGGTGTAGGTCCCAGGAGCGACCCATACCAGGTAGGCACTGCTCTTCGTCGCGACCGCGAGTGGAAAAGCTCCGGTCCGCGCGGAGAGCTCCGCCAAGCGGGGAGTTTCAACCGGTGCATCATCCACCACCGCGATGCGGGTGCCATCGCTGCCGTAGAGTTCCAAGACCGGGTCCTGTTGCGTGCCGGTGACGCCAAAACGTGACAATTCCGGGCCCACCGCGCGAACCAACAACCGGCGCGGGACGTCCCCCGACATGGAAAAACCGCCGATCACCCGCGAGTCCTCTGCGCTGAGTCGGGTTAGAAGCGATATGTTGGAGAGCCGCGCCGCGCCAAATGCGCCCGCTTGGTCGGCATCGTAGAGTTCCACCAAGACTTGTCCGGTCCCCGCGTTGCCCGCACCCACTCTCGCGGTGTAGGAGCCGACAGGGAGGTTTGCAAAAATGGCGGCATCCGCACTTCCACTCAGCAGGGGAAATCCTCCATAGCTGGCCGCCTGAGGCAGAACCCGTTCATTCCACGAGTCATTGACCACCATCGGGGACGGTTCGATCGAACCTTGGCGATAGATTTCCAGCAAGGGATCCGGCAGGACCGCAGGAACCCCAAATTGAGCCAAAGTCGGCCCGACGGCTCGGATCACCAAAGGTCGCGTCCCCCCTCCTCCCACGGTAAAACCGGCGACCAGCGAGTCTCCTCCGGACTGAAGCACGCCTCGAACGGAAATGTTGACGATCCGCTCGACTGAGGCACGTCCCTCGAGTCGCGCCCCCACCCTTCGCACGCCCTGCGAGGTGGTACGCGTTCCCACCAGCGTACCCGTGGCACGGTTCCACTCGAGTGAATATTGACTCCCTCCCGTTTCGCCTCCGGTCCACGCGCTCGGACTTGAGAAGTCAGCGTCACACGATTGGACAAAACCGTTTAGGGTGCTTGCGACGATCGCTTTGCCAGACGGTCCAATTAGAGCCAGGAAGGTATCGTCGACGGTTCCGGCGATAGCACCACGGTACAACCCCTGCGCGGCGGTGTCACCTCCCGCCGGGTTATCCAGAACGCCTCGAAAGGGGACCGCCTTGGGGCCCATTGCGCCGGAAAGTGTTCCGCGGGTGGCTACACCTCGAACGGTTCCGACGCCACTGACCTCAACCGAAAATTCGCCCTGCCCTCCGAGGGAAATCGGAAACAGTGCGAGACCAAGGGGAAAATCCTGACCATCAGCAACAAAGACTCCAGTACCATCTGGTTTCAAGAGCAGCCCAATACGACCCCGCTCTCCCGCTGAACCGAGCGTTCCAAAATACAGTTGGTCACCGGTACGGTCGCTCGACTCCGACTTCAGGTCGGTCCCAACCGCCACGGCGAAACTGCTGCTGGTGCTCTTGCTGCTATTGCTGACCACCACGGTGATGACAGCGACGCCGGTTCGACCCGGGTTCGGAATCAGGGTCAATGTGCGCACCGTCCCCAGTCCCGCCAGAATCAAACTCTCGTTGGGAATAAGGTCTGGATTGGAGGACGTCACCGTCACCACCAGCGAGTCCAGCGGGCCGGCACCGTTTGACACGGTCAACGACAGCACTCCTCCCAACTGACCCAATGCAAAGGTACGATCCGCCACCGGTGCGATCACCGGTTCAATCGCTTGGGCGGACTCCGTGACGACCGTTGTCCCAATCCCTTGGGTGTAGCGGGAGCGTCCCACCTGATTGAACGAAGCGACACGATAAAAATACGTGGATCCAGCACTGAGGCCAACGTCCGCAAAGTACGTCGAGTTTGCCTTGAGCACCGCAATATCCGCGAAGGATCCCGCCACGGAGCGACGCTGGACCACAAAACCCTCTTCGTCGTCGGAATTATCTATCCAGGAAAGTGTTACAGTACCTGCACTCAGCGGCAATGACGCAACTACCACCGCACCCAGCGCGGCGCATCTCCACCACCCGCGTACGGCCGAAGATAACCCAAGCACGGGTCTCCGACGGGTACGAACCCGGCACGCCCCGTCCGGCTGAGACGACAGGGGTGGACTGGACGGGCAAAACATGGGTAAGTCGAAGCAGTGGTTCTGGAAAATCGGGTAGGCAGCCGCGATCGTGGCGCGTTCACACATTGGCTCACCGTTGCCATCAAACAGGTGAAGCAAGTCCAAAACGGGCGGCCGGAAGTCGCTGCGTCATTCCAATTTCACTACGAACCAACCTAGGGAAAACACCCGAGTCAAGTGGGGTAACTACGCATTCGGCACTCTCAGGCCAAGAACCGGTGGTTCCTCGATACCCAGAACCGGGTTCTCCCATCCCCCACCCCCGGGGGACACATCCCCCGTTTCATACTCTTTTCAACTCCCGCCTCAGGGCGGCAGGGTCGATACTAACCGCTATCTTTCGCAAGCTTACGCAGACACCTGTCCATCCCTTTCACCCGTCCTCCCGCCCTTATTTCATCCCCGATGATTCTGCTCTCCCATCCTACCGGCAATGCAGCGGTGCGCCATGCGGCGCTCGGCTTGCATCGGGCGGGATTATTGGGGGAGTTCTGGACCGGCTTGCACCTGCCCATTCCCAACTGGGCCAATCGCTGGCTGCCCAACGGACTTTCGCAGGACCTGCAGCGGCGGTCCTTTCCCGAAGAGCTTCGCAAAAAGATCCGCAGCCATCCCTGGCGTGAAGCCACCCGCTTGCTCGCGGGGCGGTTCGGACTGGGAGGATTGACGCATCCAAATGGCGGTTCGTGCTCCCTTGACGCCGTCCATCACTCGCTCGATCGCCAGGTCGCCCGTCGATTGAGCGAATCCCGGTTTACCGGAGTCTATGCGTACGAACAAGGCGCCGAACACGCTTTCCGCACGGCCCGTGAATTCAATCAGCTTGCGATCTACGAACAGACCACCGGTCACTGGAAGAGCCTGCAACGCGTTCTCGATCAGGAGGCTCAGGAGCAGCCGGAATGGGCTGCCACCTTGGGAGCACGGCCTGAGGCCTCGGCGCTGACCGAGCGCCTGGACGCCGAATTAGGTCTGGCCCACGTGGTCATTGTTCCCACCACCTTTATCAAGCGAACGCTCGAGCAGTCCTCAGTGATGCGGGCGCGCGTGGCGGTCATTCCCCACGGGATCAGCCCGCCAGTTCCTTCCGGTGCCTTGCCGGAACGCTCGCCATTTCACGAACATGGCCGTCTCCGGGTGCTCTACGTGGGCGCCTTGTCCCAACGCAAAGGCATCCGCTACCTCTTCGACGCCATGACGGCCTTGGGGGGATCCGCCGAACTCACACTCGCCTCGCGACGGGCGAACTCGGGATGCGCAGCCCTGGATCAACACGTGAGCCGCTGCCGTCAGGTGGCGGTCCATTGCCAGGCCGATGTTATGCGCCAGATGTTGCGGCACGACGTGCTGGTGTGTCCCTCACTCTTCGATCCGACGTCCCCGGAAATTGCGCTCGCCCTCGCCGTAGGCCTGCCGGTCATTGCCACTCCGCACACGTCGGGACCAGACTATATCACCGACGGCGTGGAAGGGTTCATTGTCCCGGTACGGTCCGCCACCGCCCTCGCCGAAAAGCTCACGCTGCTCCATGAACAACCGGATCGCCTGGCCGAGATGGGTCGCGCGGGCAAGGTGCGGGCAGCCGACACCCCGTGGCAGCGCTACGAGCAAACCGTGGCCACCCGCGTCAACGAGGGCATGGCCCTGGCCGGACACGGCACCAGCGCGTCGTTCAGCCCTCACCTTCCCATCCCGCCCCTCCCCGGAGTTTTTCCCCGCGAACGCGCGTAGCACAGCACCGCGGCGCGATGAAAAGTGAAGGGCGAAGGGCGCGCCAGCGTCCTGAGCCGGTCGAAGGAGCGAAGAGCGAAGTCGGCCCCGGGTCTGATGGAATGACAGATGACGAATGACCTAAGATCCAAGCATTCAACAGCAAACGTTGCCCTTTCCCCCGAGCCCAAAGACATCTCCGGAACTAGGCTCTGATCGTTGACCACCGAACTCTCGACGCGCCAGCGCGTTTTTCCCGTCGAAAGCCTCCGGCCGATCTGCAGGCTTGCTGACATGAAGGCCCGAGCTTCCACGCACGTACAGCCCGACGCCTACACGTCGCCCTGGCCGCTGCGTCACCGACTGGCGCTGTTGCTGTGGGGGTTCACCTGGACCGTGGCCTGCCGCTGGACTCCGAAACCCTGCAATGGTTGGCGGCTGTTCATCCTCCGTTGCTTCAGGACCCGCATTCACGGCCGGCCGTTTGTTCATGGTCGAGCCCGGATTCACGTTCCCTGGCACCTCACCCTGCACGATCGCGCGTGCCTCGGCGACCGCACCCACGCCTACTCTCTCGGTCCCATCGAAGTAGGTGAAGCCTCCACCATCGGGCAGGAAGCCTACCTCTGCACGGGAACGCACGATTTCAGCCAAGCCCATTTGCCGCTGCAAACCGCCCCGATCCGCGTCGAGCGCGATGTCTTTGTTGGAGCGCGGGCCTTTGTCCTCCCGGGTGTCACCCTCGGAGCGGGCTCGGTCATCGGGGCCTGCGCGGTGGTGACACGTTCGGTCGCCGCCGGCGACATCGTCGCAGGAAACCCCGCACGGGTCATCGGCCACCGGACCATCGCCGACTTCCGCTCTTCATCCATCTGAATTCCGCCGCAGCAGCAGGCACAGGACGCTAGGTACACCCAGGCAAATGGGACACCGGAGGTCAGCGATCAGTGAACGTGACTGCAGCTTTAGCCGCGTCAGATGGGACCTCGGCCCTCTCCAGCCGGCGTCGCAACTGGCCGCAGGCGGCATCGATCTCCCGGCCGCGGGATCGCCGGCCGTGAGCGACCACCCCCGCGTGCCGCAGGACGGTGATGAAACGTTCCTCCGTGGCCGCGTCACTCGGCAAGTAGTTCACTCCCTGCAAACTCAGCCCCGTGGGATTATAGCGCAAAAGGTTCACGTGCATCCGGCGCTCTCCCACCAGAGCCGCGAGGGTGTGGGCCTGTGCCTCCGAATCGTTGACCCCGCGAAGCAGGCAGTACTGCAGGGTCACCGGACGACCGGTCCGGGCTTGGTACCGGTCGGCGGCAGCCAGAATGTCGGCGAGGAGAAATCGACGACCCGCGGGTAGCAGGCGGGCCCGCGTCGCATCATCGGGCGCATGGAGCGAGACGGCGAGGTGCACCCCAAGACCCGACTCTGCCAATCGTTCGATTCCCGGGATGATTCCAACGGTGGATACGGTGACTTGCCGCCAACCGAGTCCTCCCAACTCGTTGCCCGCCACCCGCCGGATCGCTTCCATGACCGCGTCAAGGTTGAGCATGGGTTCGCCCATGCCCATGAACACCAGGGTCTGAAGGCGCCGGCCGACGGACGCCGCCTCACGACGAAGGGCAAGGACCTGTTCAACCATTTCGCCGGAGGTAAGGTTACGTTCATACCCGGACTTGGTGGTGGCGCAGAAATCGCATCCCATGGCACACCCGACCTGCGACGAAAGACACCCCGCGGCCCGATCCTCACGGTAGTCCGGCATCAGCACGCATTCCACCGTCCGGCCGTCCTGGAGGCGCCGTAACACCTTGATGGTACCGTCCTCCGCCACTTGGCGCACGATGGCCGTCGAGGAGGCCGGCGGCCAGTAAGCCAGCAGGCGCTCCAGCAATCCCTCAGGCCACAAGGGGTAAGGGGGCAGAAACTCGCCTCCGTTCCGGTAGTAGTGACGCAGCAGTCCAGCCGCATGGCTGGGCTTATAGCCCCAGGCGTCGAGTTGACGCCGGACATCCTCCACGGTGGCTTCGGAGAGAGCGATCACCCCCCGACCAGAGCAGGTCGCCCGCCCGCTGCCAAGACACGAGCCACCGGTACGTCCGCCGCCTCCAAAGCCACGAGAGGCGTTCAGCCTGCCGCTACTCGGTGGGCCGGAACTCCCGACCCTTCCGGAATTCCTTGCGAAGGCGTCGGTCCTGCGCTCCTTTCAAGGGAACCCCCTGCCCCAGCCCGGCGTCACACGTAGTACCATGCACCTCCTTTGGACGCACGTTTTCCGCCCGGCTTGCTGGCTCTTGGCGCTGACCGTGCTGTCAACCCTGAGGCTACACGCGCAGTTGCCCGGTGAGCTGCCGTTCTCGGACACGCTCCTCACCACCGAGCGGGACGCCATCGGCCTCGCGAAACTCACGCCGGACGAAGTCACCGCCCTCAACGAACAGGTGGCCCGAGAAGTGAAACTGGCACGTCAGGGCGAGATCAAGGGATTCGCAATCCCCTTCACCCAACGGCGCAAGCCCGCCCAGCGGTCAGCCGCCGGGCTCGCCCGATTGTCCGATCCGGAACTGCGGGCGTTGGATGATGCCGTCGCCAAATCGGTCGCGCAACCGACGGTGTACATTCCCTTCACACCGATGTCGCGTCAGGGCGCGGTCGATACCGCGCCCCTTAAGCCGAAGCTCCATGGTGAGTTCTCGTTCACGGTGGGAGTGGGGTCCGGCGGCCGCAGCATTTACGGGGGATCCATGACCGTGGTCCACGAAGACCCGCGCGGCTTCACGGCCGCCATCACGATCTCCCAGTACCGCGGCAAGGGCTGGTACGACGGCATCGACGACTCGTACGATCGCAGCATTGGCCTCGACGTCCGTACCGGCCGCCGCTAGCGCCGCCCGGCCGTTTTGCCTCTCACGAAAGGCCTTCCGCTTTCCGCTCCGGTTGGGGCAGGCCGGCCAGCACGAGTTGGATCGCTTCCTGGGCGGCCACGAAACCAAAGGCCCCGGTGACCCAGACCCCGGCGCCAAAGCCGGCGCTGCAATCCATGCGCCCGCCCGCTCCGGGGACAGGCTCAAGGGAGCAGGTGCCGTCGGGGCGCGGATACACCTGTTGTTCGCTCGACCACACGCAACGCACCCCAAAGTGGGACTTTCCCGTGTCAGGTCCGGGCGCATAGCCATGGTCGCGCCGCAGCCGCTTGCGCACGAGACGGAGCAGTTCATCGCCAAACGCATCCCCCAGATCGCCCGCCCGGATCCTGGTGGCGTCGCGGCGCCCGCCCGCCCCACCGACCGTGACGACCGGGTAACCCCGTTCGCGCGCGGCGGCGATCAGCCGCGCCTTGTTCCCCAAGACATCAATCGCATCGACCACACAGTCAAAGGCCGGTGACAACAGGCGCCCCGCCGAGGCCTCGCTGAAGAACTCGCCGACGGCCTCCACGCGGCACTCGGGATTGATCCGTCGTATCCGATCTTCCAACACAGCCACCTTCGGCCGGCCCACCGTGTCGACCAGCGCCGGCAGTTGCCGGTTGATATTGGTCACGCAGACGTCATCCAGGTCGATCAGCGTCAGGGCACCCACGCCGGTGCGCGCCAGCGCCTCCACGGTCCAGGAACCGACTCCGCCGAGACCGACCACGGCGATGTGTGCGCGTCGCAGACGCTCGCCCGCCGCCACCCCCAGCAGGCGGCCGACTCCCCCGAATCGATCCAGGTAGGCAGCGTCCATGCTTCAACCCGGTCCGAGGACCGACTCCACCGCCGCCACGGCACGTTTCAGCCGAAGGTCGCCTTCACCCGCGATCTCGCGGTACAGAAGCCCCCTTCCCACCAGGGTCTCGCGCCAGAGCCGGAGGCACATCGCCCGTCCCGCCTCGTCGGGAAAACAACGCTGGGGATCAGGCTCGAACGGCAGGTCGGTCAGGCAGAACAAATACAAGGCATAGCTCCGGCAGCGGCGATCAGCCTCCTCGCGCACCCACGACGGACACGCGCCGGGAAAGAGCAGGTCAGCCCAGATCACGTTGGTGAGGAGGTCGGTGTCGCAGAACAACACGCGCTGCGCCCGCTCCGCCGCCTCGTCCTCGGCCTCGAGCTGTCCGCGCGCAATCGCTCCGAGGTCACCGGCCTCGATGCGACCCGCATGTGCGTCCCAGAAGCCCCGCACGTACTCCGGCACCCAAGGCTCGCCGTAGTAGGAAGCCAGCTCCCCGGCCAGACGGGTCTTCCCGGTGGACTCCGGCCCGAACAGCACCACACGTTTCACGGTTGGAGATGTCATGTGTCTTGTCCCAAGGCGGTCCGCGCCGGGGTGGGTCGAATGGGGTTTCCCGTGAATCGAGAGGGGCTCATCCGGCGGACTCCGGTTCGGTGCGTCGCCAGACGCGCCAGCCCAGCACCGCCATGACCAGGAACACCGCATAGAGTGCGGCGGTGAGGTAGAGGTGCTGCGACGCGTACATCCCCACGGCCACGGCATTCACCACCGTCCACACGAGCCAGTTTTCGATCTTCTTTCGCGCCTGCAGCGCCTGGGCAATCAGGCTGAACGCGGTGATGAAGGCATCCCAGTAGGGCAGCACCGCGTCCGTGGTGCCCCGCAGGAACGCACCCAGCCCCAGCGTGATGACCAATCCACCCAGCAACGCGGCACCACGCGCCACGCGGTTGAGACGCGTGACCGGCAGTTCCGCCCGGGTCGTGCCGGTGCGGGTTCCCTGCCACCAGGACCACCAGCCGTAGAGCAGGAGTCCAAAGAAGATGACCTGAAGCATCGCCCCGGCGTAGAAGCGGGAGCGATAAAAGACCCAGGCGTAGATCAGCACCTGCACCAGCCCCACCGGCCAAGCCCACAGGTGCTGGCGGATCATCAGTGCCACCCCCACCACGCCGATCACCGAACCCGCGATTTCAAAGGGATCCATGGTGGGCGCGCCCCCGGCGCTCCTCCGGAGGTCGGCGTATCGGGAGAGTGGACATCTTGGAATTCAACTCGAGTTCTGCTGGACAAACGCCTCGAGCGCTTCGCGCGTGATCAGGTGGCGGGCGGCGCACCGGGGGCAGCGCATCTCCAGGGTTTCCCCTCCGTCAAAGAGCTCCTCCGGCTCGGTCTTGAACACCGGAGCCAGCACCTCCAGCATGCGTGTCTGGTTGCAGCCGCAATGCCAGCGCACGATGCGTCGCTCCAGCAGCGCCACATCCTCGGTCTTCTCAAGGGTGCGCATCTCCTCGACCGTCACCGACGCCAGCCAGTTGACGTCGCAGTCCGGATGCTCGACCGCGAACACAAACTCCTCCTCCTCGATCTGGAAATACCGGCCGCGACGCTGCTCGCTCTGGGCGTAAAACGTCTCCACGGCCAGGAGCGGATCCTTGCCCTGAAACTCCACCGCGCTCCGGCGCTTCGGCTGGCGGCCGCGGATGACATCGCTGTAGAAAAGCGACGACGGCAGCGTCTTCACGTTGTCGGTGAAGATGCGCCCGGTCACCGCCCCGCTCTGATTATCGCCCGTGACGAAGACATTGAGGAGCGGCTCCTGGAAGTTGATCGTCCAAGCCATGTGTTCGTTCCACGGACGCGACGCGGCGTGCAGGACAAACCCCGCCAGCGCCCGCTTGAACAGGGCATCGTGTTCCGGTGCCGGACGGAGGGCGTGGTCCGACAGGTGCAAATAATAGTCGACGAAGAGCGGGCTGAAATCGGCGCGCGCCAGCAGCACGTTGCGACTGCGAACAAAGAGGGTGCGGACTTCGAGTCCAGGATCGGCGGGCTGGTCGGGCGACGGTTCAGGCATTGGGGGACAAGGAAGCCCGCTTGGTCCAAATTGTCGAATCCGAAGCCCAGCCCGGCGAACCTCCAGGCTCCGAGGTCAGGACGACTCCATCGTGTCCTGAGGAATTGCCGGCGCGACGCTGGCCCCTTTGGGCAGCACGGGCCGCACCGGCGTTGAGCCGACATCCTGCAAGGCAGGTGCGGTCGGAACCGCATTCTCATGAGAAACCGCGATACTCGTCACCGCCAGCTTGATATGGGGATAGCGGGTCAGCTCCTCGATCAGGCGGTGATCGATACGATTCCGAATCTCCGAAAAACGGCGGTAGTGGGCGACATAAAACAGGGTGAATGCCACATCGTTGCCGGAGATGGCTGAGGTGACCCGCGGTTCGTAAATGGCGTCGTCCACTCCGTAGCGGCGACGCATGCGCTGGGCCGCGGTGCGCGCGGCGGCGAACTCCTCCTTCGTCTCCTCCATCAATACCCGCTGGAAAAGTGCGGCTGCCGCCTCGGCGCAGGAGAAGCCCACCGTAACGTCGATCTTGCCCCACACGAACGGGTGTCCATGGGTGTAGTTGAAGATCTTGTTGTTGAAGATGAAATTGTTTGGGACGAGAATGATGCGTCCGGTCGGCTCATCCACCCCGAGCCAGCCATTCACTTCGACGAGCGTCGTGCGCAACAATTGGATGTCGATGACATCGCCCCGCGTGCCATCGATCTCGAGACGGTCGCCGATGCCAAACTTGCTGCCCATCATGATGACGAACCAGCCGAACGCAGACGTCACCGCCTCCTGGAGGGCAATCACGAGGGCCGCACTGACGATGCCCATGGTTGCGGCGACCATCGACAAGTCATCAAACATGAAGCTCGCGACCGCACCCACCGCGAGGACGATCGTGATGTAGCGGGTGAGCCGCCGCGCGAGGAAGAGACTCTCGTTCTTGTAGACGAGCGGCAGCACCAGCAGCGACACCGTCATGAAGAGCGCGATGAGACCCAGCAACACCGCAGCGGGCCAGCGCATGCGTTCCAGGTAGGCTGCCTTGAGGGCGGCGAACTGTTCCTCCAGCACCGCGAGATCGAGGCTGCTCAGTTCGCGGCGGACGGCAAGGGTGTCCTCCGACGATTTGATCGCACCCACCTGGGCGGCGACAAAAACCAGCCGCTCGGCGATGGCCTTTTTCTGGTTGCGCTGGGCGGACAGCAGACGCTCCACCTTGGGATTGTTGGAAAAGAAACCGGTCTGCTTGTCGAGCAAGGCGAGTTCCTCGTCGAACTTCGCCAGCTTCTGCTGGCCGAGCGTCAGAGCGCTTTCGCCAATCTGCTTGCTTTGGGCGAGGTTGGCGAAGCGGGGCGAAAGCTGGTCGCTCAGCTTCCGGGCGGCGTTGAGTTCGGTGTAACTCTCGAACAAGGCCTTGAGGGTCGGACTGCCTCCCGCATCCAGAGCCTTGATACGCTCCCGCAGACGTTCGGCCTGACGCGCGAGTTCGATCTCGAACTCCGCCGCCTCGCGCTGAAACGCCAGCGATCGCAGTTCCTCGCCCCGGGTGTAAACCTGCTCGTTGATCTCCGCCGCTTTGAGGGCGTCCGCCTCGGACCGGTTGGGACCGCCCAGAGCGGCCAGCTGTTCCTCCAGCGCGTCGCGCGACTGGTTCACGGTCTTGCGGCGGGCGATGAGATCCTTGACCCGTGTTTCCGCCTCCTCCGCGGTGACGTCCACGGTGCGGAGTTTCTCCCGCAGCGCCTCGACCGGGCTGCGCCTGAGGTTCTCCGACAGCGCCCGCTGCCGCGCCTCGATCGCGAGCCGCTCCTCGAGGATCTTCAGCTCGTCCCGCAATCGCTGCTGACGCGCCTCCAACTTGGACTTTTCGGACACATTCTTCGCCGCCTGGACGACGCCGTCCATGGCGAGAATCTGTTCCTTCAACTGGGAGATGCGCTCGTCATCGCGCTGCTGCGCCTGCAGGCCAAGGCAAGCCAGACTGAAGAGCAGAACGCCACGAAACCAACGCAGGGGAGAAATCGATTGGATACGGCTCAAGCGAACCCAAGGTCAGTGAAGTCGCTGCGCAGGACAAGATTATTGAAGGGTTGAAACGCGCGGACTCCGGCCGGCATGCGACTTTCCATCCGCATGAGTTCAACCCGCGACCGAATCTCGGTTTCCGTTGGAGATGGGGGTCTGCGACCCCGCTGGGATTGGCGTTGCGATCACCCAACCGGAAAACAGAGGCGGGACAGGTCGGTCCCGTCGCGGCCTTCCCGCGACTGCGCACGCGTCAACTCAAGCTCGATCCAAGGTCGGCGTCGGCTGGAGGTGGGGTCGCCGACCCCGCGGGGATTGGCGTCGCGTGAAGAAATCGAACAACGGTGGCGGGACCGGTCGCTCCTGTCGCGCTCCCGCAGTCGCGGGACGGGACCACCTCCACCTGAACCGCTGCGATTTCCCACACCCGTTCCTTAAAAGTCGACGAGCATGCGCGGCGCCGGGACCCCTTCCCGGGGTGCTCCCTCCCACCCAGGATCATTTCTTGCGCACGGTCAGGGCTTCAACCAGCTCGGTCAGGAAGGTGATATCGCCCGGCAGGGTGCGCAGGGCGTCCCGGGCGGCGTCGGAGTGAGCACGGGCTCGAAGTCGCGCGCCTTCGACGCCAAACACACTGACATAGGTGGTCTTACCCGACTTGGCGTCCTTGCCCGCGGTCTTGCCGAGGGTCGCGCTTTCCGCCGTCGCATCGAGCACGTCGTCAACGATCTGAAACGCGAGACCGAGGTCGCGCCCCACGCCCACCAACAGGCTCCGATCATGATCAGAAGCGCCGCCGATCCGCGCGCCCAGCGAGAAGGAAGCCTCCAGCAAGGCCGCGGTCTTGTTGAGATGGATGAACTCCAGGTCTGCCGCCGGAACGTCGGTTCGACCTTCGGCGGCCAGATCCTCCACCTGACCGCCAATCAGCCGCCGGCTGCCTGCGGCATCCGCCAGATCCCGGGTTAGGGCCACCGCCAAGGCGGGATCCTCAGCATAGGCCGAAACCATCAATCCCAAGGCGTGAGTGAGCAGCGCGTCGCCCGCCAAAAGCGCGGTCGCTTCATCGAAAGCCTTGTGCACGGTCGGACGTCCGCGACGGAGGTCGTCGTCGTCCATGCAGGGCAAGTCGTCGTGAATCAACGAGTACGTGTGCAGACATTCCAGCGCCACCGCCGCCGGAAGCGGGTCCCGGCCCATGGAAGGATCAAACAGTTCGGCCACCGCCAGGACGATGACGGGGCGGATGCGTTTGCCGCCGGACTCCAGGCTGTAGCGCATGGCCTGGTGCAGGAGTACGGGACGCGTGTCGGCCGGCGGCACGTAGCGTTCCAACCCCTGTTCGACCTGGCTGACCAACGCGCGTAATTTGGTTGTGAAGTCCATAGACAAGCAGCCAAGGTTGCGCCACTTTGCCCGCCGAAATGCCGACGCTCGAACTCGTTTGCAAACGCCTTTTCAGCGACTCGTCGTGGCTGGTCAAGTGCGCCATCGGTGCCGTCCTGCTCCTGGTGCCCATCGCACACTTCTTTGCTTTTGGTTATCTTTACGAGATGATTGCCCGTTCCCGGCGGGGAGAGCCCTGGGATTTTCCTCCCTGGGAAGACTGGCGCCAGCTGTTCGCCAACGGCGTGGCCGCGTTCATCCTCTTTCTGTTGCTCGGGGTCGTCCCCGTCCTGGCCGCCTGGGTCCTCACGTGGCCCCTGCGGCTGATGGCCTACGGGGTGATCGTCTACCTGCCCCTCTTCCCCGCCATCATGCTCGCCGGTCCCCTCACCGCCGCCGGCATCTACCAATACCAAAAACGGGAAGACTATCGCGATGCCCTTCGCATCTATGTATTAGGCATGATGTTGCGTTCAAGCCGGGCCCGCTTTTGGGTTCCCACCTTTGCGTTGGTCGGCTTCCTGGTGGTGGGGTATCCGCTGATGACGTTCACCATCTTCATCGGTTTGGCGGCTAGCTGGTCCTACTACGCGGCCTACTTCCGCATGGTGGAAGAGTCTCGCAAGCAACGCCCTCGCCCGGTTTAGTGCCCGCCATCTCCCCATGGACACGTCCCACCATCGCGCTCTCCACGGCCCGGGTTTGATCGAAATCGTTCTGGGCGCCACGCTCAGCCTCGCGCTGGGCGTCGTACTCGCCGCCGTCTGGTTGGTCCTGAAACCCGTCGAAACGGTCAAGGAGCCGTCGGAGGAATCCAACGCGTCCGTCGTTTATTTTATTCCGGGTGAAACCAGCGCGGCGAGCGGGCGCACGTGGATGCGCAAACGGCAGGTCCTGGTCGAAGCGCAAACCGGCGATCTCGCCGTGTTTGAGCAGGAGCTCAACGCCTGGGCTGCCGCCGCGATCAAACCTCCCGCTCCGGACTCCCTCGACACGGTGGTGCCCGGACAGATCAACTTTCGGATCCGCGACAGCCTGCTGCAAATCGCTGCGCCTGCCACCCTCAATCTCCTCGGCCTGAGCCACCCGGTCGTCATTCAGGCCCGGGGCACGTTTGCTCCCAGCAACGGGAATGGTCCGATCTACCGCCCCAAGGAATTGTTCGTCGGTTCACTCGCGGTCCATCGCGTCCCAGGCCTTTCGGAGTGGATGGTGAGCTACTTGACTCGCGTGCAGAGTTTCCCGGAAGACGTCATGACCGGCTGGAAAAAACTCGCCTCCGCCTCCGTCGATGGCGAGGTCGTGACGCTGAAGCTGCCGTAGGCGGCCGGTCGGTAGGTGGCGCTGGCGCGTCCGCACTCCACCTACACGCTTCCGAGCAGGCGAGCCAGGTCGACGTGATCGAGGATCATCTGTTTGATCACGGGGAATTTGTCGGTGTCCTCCGGCGAAGTCTTCACGGTCATGCCGTGGATCTTCGACGTGATGGTGTAGCACTCGTCCTGCGCGGTGATGACCGGGATATCGGTCCGCGCCAGCAGGCCCGCCAGCTGCACGTGCGGCACGATGTCGTTGGTGAGCACAAGTCCGGCGATGGAACCGTTGCCCGACTGGCGGTGCGTCGACAACGCCGCGAGGATGATGTCATCACGGTCGCCCGGCGTGATGATCAGTGTGCCCGGGGTGAGGTAGTCGACGACTCCCTTGGCGGTTCCCGCCCCCACCACCACCCGTTGGATGCGGCGCATGGATTTCGAGGGCGGCGGGTTCAGCCACCGCCCGCCGATCTCGTCGGCAATCTGGGAAAGATTCGGAGACGATAGCAGGTTCTGCTTGGGCAGGACTCCGAGCAACGGAACCCCAAACCGGGCCAGCCCGCGCCCCGCAAATTCGACAATCTGTTCGATCTTCTCCGGCTCCACCTTGTTCAAAATCACCCCCACCACTTCAACCCCCTCCTTGTCGAACAATGCCTTGTTCAACGCGATTTCGTCGATGGGCCGCCCAATCCCGCCCGGAGAAACCAACAGCACCTTCGCGTTGAGCAGGCTCGCAACCCGGGCATTGGAGAGATCGAACACGCTGCCCACCCCCGCGTGGCCTGTGCCTTCAATCAACGTGAAGTCCTTTTCCCACGACACCCGGTCAAACGCCCGGCAAATGCGGTCGGTCAGCTCCGCCAGCATGGGCGCTGGATCTTTCAGAAAGCGCCGCGTGAAGGTGCCATCCACGGCAACCGGGCTCATGCTCTCGATCGGCACATGCACATTGTAGATCGTATCCAGCAACACTGAGTCCTCGTCGATCTTCTGCCCGCGCACCTCGACGAACCGTTGGCCAATCGGCTTGATGAACCCCACCCGCGGATAGATGCCCTGCATGGCGGCGTACAGTCCCAGACAGGTGGTGGTCTTGCCATCGTTCATCCGCGTGGCGGCGACAAAGAGCCGCTTCGTCACCCGGTTGGTCGGTGCGACCTGCAGCGGCAAGGCCGGCGCAGTGAACGGATTGAGGGTGTCGCTCAGGAACGGAAAAACCGGATCAGCCATGGTGGAAAAGTGATACCCGAGTTCCGTCCGCCATCAATGGCACTTCAAGGCCGTCAAGAACCACGGATGGACACCGATGAACACGGATTCGGAGGTACTGGCCCGGGGCGCCGCGGAGACTGCGCACATGCGTCAACTTGAGGATCAGGCGCGGGAACTCGCGGCGTTCTCGTTGGAGGTGGCCTCGGTGAGGCCGCGACGGGACCGCCAAGTCCCGCCTCCGTGGTCCGATTTCTTCACGCAACGCCAATCCTCGCGGGGTCGCCGACCCCACCTCCAACCAATACCGAACTAGGTTCGCGCTAAAGTGGACGTGCATGGGAGACTGCGAGACCGCGGTTTCTGTGAATCAGCGTTCCCCGCCATCTCTTTTTCGTTCCGTTCTCTGATCCGTGTCGATCCGCGTCCATCCGTGGTTGAGTAACAGGCCTGTGTCTCAGGCATCTCCATAGAGCAGGCGGCGGTCGATGGCTTGGCAGCCTACAATGGCGGCCGCGCCGAACACATCATGCGCCGAGGCGCCCCGGCTGATCTCCGCCGCTGGGCGGCTGAGGCCGGTGATGATCTGCCCGAACGCATTCCCGCCGGCCAGGCCGTGCACCAGTTTGAAGGCTATGTTGCCGGAGTTGAGGTCCGGGAAGATCAGGACATTGGCGCGGCCGGTGACTTCACTGGTGACCTGTTTGGTGGCCGCCACCGCCGCATCGAGGGCCGCGTCCGCCTGCAATTCACCATCGATCTCCATGGGAAACGCCGCCCGCTGCGCCTTGATTCGGGCGAGCTCCGTCGCCTGGCGGACCTTAACCACGGATGGATGCCGCGAATTGCTGCGCGAGGCCCAGCTCAGCATCGCCACCCGCGGGGTTTCGTTGGTCAGGTGACGGGCAATCATCGCCGTCGAAACAGCAATGTCCGCCAACTGCTCGGCCGTGGGATCGGGAATCACACCGCAGTCCGCCAAAAAGAGCGAACCTGCACTTCCCACCTGCTTTTCCTCAAAATCGAGGATCATGAGCGACGAAGCGGTCTGCACGTGCTGAAGCCGGGGGATGATTTGAAACAAGGGACGCAATGCGCTCGAGGCACTGACCGTGGCTCCTGACACCAACCCGTCCGCCTGGCTCGTCGCCAGCATCAGCGTGGCATAGGTGTTGTTGTCGCACACCGCGGCACGAGCCTGGTCCATCGTCATGCCTTTGGACCGCCGGATGGACTCCAGCTGAACCGCAAACGCCTCCACATCCTCGCTGCGCGCCGGCTCAATCAGCCGCATTCCTTGCAATTTGATGTCCAAACGGCTCGCGCTCTCCTTGATCGCCGTCCGATCACCCAGGAGAATCGGTGCGCCGAGCCGTCGAGTAACCCATTGACGGGCAGCCTGAAGCACTCGCGGATCGTTTCCCTCAGGGAAAACCACCCGCTTGGGATGGCGCTGAAGCCGTTCGATGAGTTTCAAGACTAGCGGCATGGCTTGACAGAATCCGATGCTATGACCGCGGACCATAAGCGTCAACGTCCGAGCCCGATCCCTCCTCGTGCAGCCAGAAGCATGCCCCGTGAGGGGAAAAGCGAGCAACCGGCCCCCAACCCCGATCCAAGAAACGCAGGCTGCCTTCCTCCACCTCCCGGCTTCACCTCCCTTCCTCCCCGGCTTCTCCAGATTCACCTGCGACGGCGGGGCTAAGGTCTTGCTATGCCGCGGCCTGCTCCCGAAATACGAGGGCTCGTGTCGAAAAGCCTGAAACACATCAGCATCGTGTCCGCCGCCACGATGGTGTCGCGCGTCCTCGGGCTGGGGCGGGACTCGCTCACCGCCGCAGTCTTTGGCACCAGCGCCTTGGGCAGCGCCTTCTACACCGCTTTTACCCTCCCCAACCTGTTCCGCCGCTTGCTCGGCGAGGGGGCCCTGACCGCGGCTTTCGTACCGACCCTGAACGAAGAGCTGTCGCGACGACGGGAAGCGGGCGCATTCGCTCTGCTCAGCCAGGTGGCCAGCTGGCTGCTCCTCGCCACGACGGTGGTGGTCGGGTTGTCCATGATCGCGCTGGCCGCGCTGCCCACCCTGCTTTCCCGAGTCGGCTCGCTTCCAGCGGAGCCTGAAACGGTGCAGCGGTGGCTGCAGGCCGCCCACCTTTCAGTCTGGCTCTTCCCCTACCTCATCGTGGTCTGTCTGGCGGCCGCGTTCAGCGCTGCCCTGCAAACCTTGCAGCGGTTCCTCGAGCCCGCCCTCTCCCCCATTTGGCTCAATTGTGCGATGATCGGGCTGCTGGGCGGCGCAGTGTACCTTCAACCGGACGCCGCCGACACGGTGCACATGCAATGGCTCTGCTACGGTGTCCTGCTCGGAGGCGTGCTGCAGATGGTGGTACCGGCCGTTACCCTCATGCGTCTGGGCTGGCGTCCCCGCTTCGATCTGCAGCTCAGTGACCAGGTCCGCGCCATCGCCCGGCTGATGGCCCCGACGGTGTTCGGATCGGCCATCTACTTGGTGAACATGGCAGTTTCGCGCCTGGTTGGACTCTCCCTCGACGACGCCTCGGCCGCGTTGCTCAACCTGGCCACTCGCCTGATGGAGCTGCCCATCGGGGTGTTTGCCGTCGCAGTGACCACGGTGGTGTTTCCTCTCATTTCGCGTCACGCCGCCCAAGGAGACTGGGACGGAATGGCCGACGCCTACCGCCGGGGCATGCGCCTGATCCTGCTCATCAACATTCCGGCCGCCATCGGCCTCACCTTACTGGCCTCCCCCGTCATCCGGGTGCTTTTTCAGCGAGGCGCCTTTTCCGCCTCTGATACCGCCGCCATGGCGCCGGTTCTGGCCCTCTACGCCTTGGGACTGCCCTTTGTCTCCTTCGTCAGTCTGGCCTTACGCGCATTCTACGCCGAAAAGGACACCGCGACCCCGGTGCGGGCCGCTCTGATCAGTTTCGTGGTCAACCTCGGCCTCAGCCTCGCCTGTATGGACCGATTGGGCACCCTCGGCCTAGCCCTGGCCGGAAATGTCGCCATCGTCGTTCAGGCGGCTTACCTGCAGTCAAAACTCTCCCGACACCGCAAGGCCCTGGCGTTCTCCCATCTCCTTGGCGACGTGGTGAAGATCAGCCTGGCGTCGTTGATCATGGGTGCAGTGGTCCTCGGCTGGACCTTCGGCTGGCACCGGTATGCCAGTGACACCGTGATTCACGATGCGATTGAAGTCGGGGTGGGGATTGCCGTCGCCATCCCCCTCTATGCCGCACTCCTCTGGGCCCTGCGCATTCAGGGTCGGGACGAAGTCCTCGCCTGGATCCGTGTCCGAATTCGCGGCAAAAAGGCATAAGACCAGCTTTGCCGAACACAATCACTTCAACCACGGATGGACACAGATAAACACGGATCTCACAGAGAGACGGGAGCGGCGGGTTTGTACGCCAAGGCTTCACCAAGCCCGTTCACTGCAATTGAAGCGAATCGACCCTTTCATAAACACGGATGGAAACGGATCTCGCAGGCGCGGGACAGATTCGGGGGATCAGCCGTCGTTCACCTGCACGGTGAATACCAACTTTGACCTAACCGATTTGTATCCGTGTTGATCCGTGTCCATCCGTGGTTTCTCAATGGCATGGGCATGCTAAGAAACCGCATGCTCGTAGCCGTCCTTCCTTCTCCCCCATGAAGTTCAAACTCGATTGGTTTCTCAGCGGCATGGCCATCGCCGTGGGTCTTGCCTGGCTCTGGCCGGAGCCGGGGGCGCGCGGCGGCAGTCTCCATCCGGAACTGATCACCAAAGGCGGCGTCGCCCTCATCTTCTTCCTGCACGGAGCCGCCCTCTCCTTTGCCGCGCTTAAGGCCGGAACGCTGCGGTGGCCACTCCATCTCGTGGTGCAGGCGACCACGTTCATCCTCTTTCCGCTCATCGGCCTGCTGACCGTTTGGCTCTTGCGCAACCAGGTATCCCCGGAGCTGCGCTTGGGCATCTTCTACCTCTGTGCGCTGCCTTCCACGGTCTCGTCGTCGGTGGCGCTCACCGCTGCGGCCAAGGGCAATGTCCCGGCTGCCGTCTTCAACGCCACCCTCTCCAGCCTGATCGGCGTTTTTCTCACGCCGCTCTGGATTGGCCTGCTGCTCAAGTCCGGCGGCCAGCCCATGCCTCTCGGCAAAGTGATCCTGGATCTGGTGCTCTGGCTGCTCCTCCCGCTCGCCCTGGGACAGCTCAGTCGGCCCCTGATCGGTGCGTTTGTCACCCGCCACAAGAAGCGTATCGCCGTGGTGGATCGTCTCACCATCCTCATGCTGGTCTACACCTCATTCTGCGACTCGTTCCAGCAAGGCATCTGGTCGGGCCAGAGCTGGGGCATGCTGGTGCTCACCGTGGCGGGCGCCGGACTGTTGTTCTTCGTCGTCATGATGCTGGTGGGGGCGGCCAGCGACGCCCTCGGCTTCAACCGCGAGGACCGGATCACCGCCGTGTTTTGCGGTTCAAAGAAGACCCTCGCCTCGGGAGTGCCCATGGCCCAGCTCATTTTCGGCTCCCATCCCGGCATCGGCCTGATCCTGCTGCCGATCATGATCTATCATCCCCTCCAGCTCATCCTCTGCGGCTGGCTCGCTGGAAAATGGAGCCGCACCGCACCGGTGGACTAGGGAGGTCCTCAGGGGACAAACGCATCTGCGGCTGCGTCGAAGCGTCACTTTCAGGAACTACGCCCATACTTGCCTCCGACTCAGTCGGAGGTGGTCCCGCAGTCCCGCATGCGCAAGAGCTCAATGACCGAGAAGCTGAAGCGCTGTGGGTTCGGGTTGTAGGCGGTCTCGCTGAGTCCGCGACGGGACCGACCGGTCCCGCCTCCGTCGTCCGTCTTGTGGCTGCGCCGCCGATCCCCGCGGGGTCCGCGCCCCCCTCCACCCGACGCCGACCTCGGATCGCGCGTCAGCTGACGCGGCGGCGCGGCCGCAGGATCCGTGGTTTGCTACGGCATCAAATCGCTCGTTTGACACCCTTCTTCATCGATTAAGCCACTGCATATCCGCCGGTTATACTCATTCTACTCGAAAATCGTCCTCACCGACTTGCGAAACTAGCCAATTGGTCAACTATATCATTCATACAACCACTTCACTGGGCTCATTTCGCTCGTCCAAACCTATTAGGCATCTGGTAAACAATCTAGCCCAGCAACGGTCCCACTCACACCCTCTGATTTCCCTTTTTATGAATACGACCACTGCGTCCGCCCTGATCACCACCACCGCCGCCACGTTTGATGTCGATGTCCTGGCTGCCTCCCAATCCCAGCCGGTGCTGGTCGATTTCTGGGCCGCCTGGTGCGGCCCCTGTAAGATGATTGCGCCTGCGCTAGCCGAAATCGCCCAGGAGCAGGCGGGCGTCGTGCGCATCGCCAAAGTCGATGTCGACTCCGAGCCCGACCTGGCCGCCGAGTATAAGGTCAGAGCCTTGCCCACCCTTCTGATCTTCCACCGGGGCAAGGTGGTGGACACCCTCGTCGGCGCGCAACCGAAGGCCGTGCTGGTGTCGCGCCTCGCCGCCGCCGCCGGGGCTTCGCGCTGACCCTCGTCCGTACCCGCCGCTCTCGCTCCGCCCTCCTCGCTCCCATCATGCCCTCCCTGTTCGATCCAGTCACACTCGGCGACCTGTCCCTGCCCAATCGCATCATCATGGCGCCGCTGACACGGTGTCGTGCCGCACCCGGGCGTGTGCCCCACGCGGTCAACGCGACCTACTACTCCCAGCGGGCAGGCGCGGGACTGATCATCTCCGAAGCCACCGCGGTGGATCCCATGGGTGTGGGCTATCCGGATACTCCCGGCATCTGGTCCGATGCCCAGGTCGAAGGCTGGCAGCACGTGACGTCAGCCGTCCACCAGGCCGGGGGACACATGGTGCTGCAACTCTGGCACGTGGGCCGGATCTCGGATCCGTCGTTGCTCGGGGGTGAACTCCCGGTGGCGCCGAGCGCCATTGCCGCAACCGGACATGTGAGCCTGCTGCGACCCCAGCGTCCGTATGTGACTCCCCGCGCGTTGCGGCTCGACGAACTGCCGGGGATCGTCGAGGCGTTCCGACGGGGTGCTGTCAACGCGAAGCGCGCCGGTTTCGACGGGGTGGAGCTCCATGGCGCCAATGGCTACTTGCTCGACCAATTCCTGCAATCCGGCACGAACCAGCGCACCGACCGCTACGGCGGCTCCGTGGTCAATCGC
Organism: Opitutaceae bacterium; assembly: GCA_046346755.1. Classification (GTDB taxonomy): domain Bacteria; phylum Verrucomicrobiota; class Verrucomicrobiia; order Opitutales; family Opitutaceae; genus UBA6669. Next base: position 54,895 of record JAXMHM010000044.1, read on the forward strand.
GCCCGGTTCGCGCTGGAAGTGACGGATGCTGTCTTGTCGGTCTGGCCCGCGGGTCGCGTGGGATACCACCTGGCTCCTCGTGGACAAAGTCATGGCATCTCCGACGCCAATCCGGCCGAGACGTTTGGCTATCTCGCCTCGGAGTTGGGACGTCGGCGTCTAGCCTTTCTCTGTGCCCGTGAACCCCTGGGTCCCGGTCGGATCAGCCCGGACCTGCGGCGAGCCTTCGGCGGTGCCTTCATCGCCAACGATGGTTTCACCGCCGAAACCGCTCAAGCGGAGCTGGACTCCGGACAGGCCGACGCCGTCGCCTTCGGACGGATGTACATCTCCAATCCGGACCTGCCCATCCGTCTGCGTCAAAATGCGACACTGACCGAGCCCGACCGCACCACGCTCTATCCGTCCGAGGGCTCCGCTCCAGAACGGGGTTACACGGATTATCCTGCACTTCTCGCCTAGGCGGTGAGCTCTACGCGCGGCGTGAAGGGCTCCAGATCTGTTCGCGCTCGGCTGGGCTGAGGGATTTCCATTGTCCCGGTCCGAGTCCGAGCGCTTCGAGTCGCAAGTCACCCACGGCCACTCGCACCAGGCGGAGCGTGGGATGACCGACGGCCGCGGTCATGCGACGAACCTGACGGTTCTTGCCTTCTATCAGAGTGAGCGAAATCCAGGCGTCGGGCACCGTCTGACGGACGCGGATGGGCGGATCCCGGGGCGCCCAATCGGGGGGCGGTTCAAGTCGCTTCGCCTCACAGGGGCGCGTGCGGAAATCTCCCAGGTCGACTCCGCCCCGCGACAAACGCTCCAAGGTCGGGCCGTCCGGGATCCGTTCAACCTGGGCCCAATACTCGCGGCGGTGACCCTGCGACGGATCGAGCAGCCGGGAGTTCAGGCCAGGCTCATCACTCAGCAACAACAGCCCTTCCGAATCCGCATCCAGGCGCCCCAAGGGATAAACGGACTTGGGCAAACCAAAGCCGTCCAGCGTACGCCAGCGAGAACCCGGCTCCGGCGTGAACTGCGACAACACGCCATAAGGTTTGTGAAACGCAACCAGCACCCCGCTCTCGTTAGCAGCCCTCACCCATTTGAACCAACCCGAAATCCCACGATTCGTCCCACGCCGGCGCACACGCGTGCGCCGAAGGATCAGACCCGGGAACCTCCTGCGCCCCGAACAAACGCAGTCCCGCAATTGCACACCGCCGAAATTCCGGTTTCACTCCTCACTCTTCGCCCTTTACTCTTCGGCGCAATCCGCGCCGCCTCACCCATGCGCGCCCTCCAACTGATCGCGGTCAATCAACTGGTCCTTTCGGAGCTCGAAACGCCCTCCCCGGGGGTGGGCGAAGTTCGAATTCGCCTGAAGGCGGCGGCTCTCAATCATCGGGATCACTGGATCAAGGTGGGCCAATACGCCGGTTTGTTCTTTCCATCCACGCCAGGATCCGACGGAGCCGGTGTCGTGGATGCCACGGGCGAGGGCGTCGACAGGGCCTGGATGGGTCGCGAGGTCATCATCAATCCCAGTTTGGGCTGGGGCGACTCGGAGCACGCTCAGGGTCCCGCTTTCAACATTCTCGGGCTGCCACGCCAGGGAACCCTCGCGGAGTCGGTGGTGGTTCCGGCCGCACAGGTTTCTCCCAAACCGAGCCACTTGTCCTGGGAGCAAGCGGCCGCCTTGCCGCTGGCAGGACTCACCGCTTACCGGGGACTCTTTTCGCGGGCCAGACTGGAGTCCGGTGATCGCGTCCTCGTGACCGGCATCGGCGGCGGCGTCGCTCTCTTCGCGCTGCAATTCGCCGTCGCCGCCGGGGCGGAGGTTTGGGTCACCTCCAGTTCCGCCGATAAGATCGCCCAGGCGGTCGCACTCGGAGCGCGGGGCGGGTTCGACTACCGGCAGCCCGACTGGGCCAAGTCCGCCGTCGCCACCGCCGGCGCATTTTCAGTGATCATCGACGGCGCGAGCGGCCCCGGACTGGACAGCCTCCTGGACGCTTCCGCCCCCGGTGGCCGCATTGTTTCGTATGGCGCCACCCGCGGCAACCCGACGTCCCTCGCCGCGCGCAAGGTCTTCTGGCGTCAACTCTCACTGCTCGGCACGACCATGGGCAGTCCGCGCGACTGGGCATCCATGCTCGCCTTCGTGCAGCGGCACGGGGTGGTCCCGGTGGTCTGCCAAACCCTGCCAATCGAACGCGCAGGCGACGCCTTCGGCCACCTTGAGCGCAACGACCAGTTCGGCAAAGTGGTCCTGACCTACTAGCCGGTCTCCGCCGACCGCACGGTCCGACTGCCTCCCTGCAAGCGCATCCGCACCGTCGGGCTCGCGTTCCGGCGGACGAACCTTCCATGCTCGGCGCCGTCTCCCATGTCGGATCCGCTTCCCGCACCCGTTCGCACCGTCCTCAAACGTCCTCCGGACGAAATCTCCCTGTATCGCATCGCCACCCTGGCGACCCAGGTGGACGACGCCTCGACGGCGCTGCACCGGGTGCTGGACGTGCTGATCGAGCACTTCTCCGCCAGTTCGGGCTCCATCGCCCTGCTCAATCCGGACTCGGGGCGACTTGAAATCGAAACGCAGCGCGGGCTGCCCGACGACTACCGCGAGGTTGTGCTCCGGCTCGGCCAGGGCATCACGGGTTGGGTCGCCTTTCACGGACGCCCGCAGTTCGTACCCGACGTGACCAAGGACCCGCGCTACGTACGGGTCCGCCCGACCGTGCAAACCGAGCTGGCCGTGCCGATGGAGGACAATGGACAGGTGCTGGGGGTGATCAATCTGGACAGCGATGTGCCCGGCTCATTTTCCGAAGCGGACCTGACCCTGCTGATCACCTTCACCGCCCAGGCCACGGCCGTGATGCAGCGCCTCTGGCAGATGCAGCAGCTCCGTGGCAAGGCGCGCCAGCTGGAGTCGCTCATCGGCATCGGCCAGTCGCTCGTGTCCAAGGTCGAGGAACGCGAACTCTTCGAGACCATCACCCGTGACGCCCGCCAGATCATGCAGGCGCGCGCCTGCGGCCTCTACCTGTTTGACGCGCCCCGTGACATCCTTCGTCTCGTGGCCCTGACGAATCCGGAGGCCAGGGGACAGCCCCGTCCCGGACGGGACGATGAACTTCCGCTCGAAACCAGCGCCATCGCCTCCGCCCTGCACACGCGCAAGCAGCTCGAATTCGCCAATATCCAGGCCCCCGAATACCTCGATGTGAACGACCTGCCGCTGGACGAACGCCTGCGCTCGATGCTCGCGACCCCCCTCGTCTTCGAGGGCGAGGTCCTCGGCGCGCTCGCCGTATTCACCGGTCAGATTCATCGTTTCAACAATGACGAGAAACGCCTCTGCGCCGCCCTCGCCTCGCTCGCCGCCGTGGCACTGCAGAACGCCCGGCTCTACACCCGCGTCTTCCAGAGCGAGGAGTCCCTGCGCAAGAACGAACAACTCACCACCCTCGGACTGCTCGCCGCGGAAATCGCCCACGAGATTCGTAATCCGCTGACCGTGATCAAACTGCTCTTTGGATACCTCGACCTCGACTTCCCTGCCGAGGACCCCCGCCGCACCGACGTGCGGGTGATCGGCGAGAAACTCGACCAGCTGGAGTCCATCGTCACGCGCGTGCTGCAATTTGCCAAGGCGCCTTCAAGCCTGCACTCGCGGTGGAATGTGAACGACATCGTGGAGGACACCATCGTGCTCATCCGCCTCAAGCTGGCCCAGAGCAAGATCCAGCTGCGCTTCGAGCCGGCCGCGCGGACCATGGTGGTCGATGTGCACAAGGGTCAGTTGCAGCAGGTGCTCCTCAACCTGCTCATCAACTCCACTCAGGCCATGCCGGACGGTGGCTTGATCACGATCCGCGCGCATACGGAAGACCGGGGCGCCGGGACCCTGTTCGTGCACCTCGATGTCACCGACACCGGTACGGGCATTCCGGAAAAAATCAGGGAGCGGATCTTCGACAGTTTTCTCTCCGGCCGCCCGGATGGCACGGGACTTGGGTTGGCGATTGCCAAGCGCATCCTCGTCTCCCACCACGGAGACATCACCCTGGTCCAGTCGAGCCCCTCGGGCACCACGCTGCGGATATCCCTGCCCTTGGCAAAGTCGTGACCCACCGCCGGAAGGTCGGCCAGAAACCGCGGAAGCGCTTGCCGTCCCTCCCTGCCCCCGCCGATTCTCGTTCCTCCGTGAAGCCCATTCCGCCCCTCTCACCCGCCGCTCCACCTCAGGCGCTGCCCTGGCTGCGCAAACGAAGCACCCTGGTCATTATCTTCGGCGCGCTCCTCACAAGCGCAGTCCTTGTCCTGGTGCTTCCGCTCCGCCTCCCGCTTCCGGCGCGTTTGGCCGTCGCAGGCGGCGATGTCATCGCCGCCGTCATGGTGGCGCTGGTGCTGCGTCAGTCGGGCAAGGCCTGACGCAGGCGTTTTCGCCGCGGACGAGCGACGTCAAAGGTGGTCCTGACCGTCGGTCAGCCAGGCCAGATTCAGGCGCGCAAACGTGACGACCGGAACCACCCCGGCCGGCGTGGTGCGTCTCCGCTCATAGAAACAGCACAGGGTCCCGTCCGGCAGCACCGCCAGGTCGCTGTAGCTGCTGATTCCGGCTTCGAGGGTCTTGTTGACCGGCCAGGTGCGCCCCTCGTCGTAGCTGATCTTCAAACTGAGGTTCTTGCGGACGTAGAATCGGGAGGGATGATTGGGGATCGGCTCCGTCGCATTGTGCGGATTGGAAAACAGGATCCGGCTGCGACCGTGCTCCTTGGCAAACGTGAGTCGCGTCAGCCCGGCCATGCAGACGGGTTCGTAGAGGTCGTTGATGAATTCGGGACGCGTCCATTGCGAGATGCCGTCCGGACTGTAGCTGACCGCGCGACGGTGCTGGAGTGACTCGTGGCGGATGTTGAGCATCACCGCCCCGTCGGCGAGTTCCAAGGCCACGGTTTCGTTGGGATTGACCAAGGGATCGACTTCACCGGTGACAATCGCTCCACGATTCCAGGTCTGGCCGTGGTCGTCGCTGTAGATGGTCGCAATCACCGACGGTCGGTGTCCATGGTCGCCGCCTCCTCGCGACATCCACACCGGCACCAGCAGTCGTCCGCTCTTGAGCTGGATGCCGTGATTGGGTCCGGTGGCGATGACCTTCCAGTCGTAGTCACCGCGAAACTGTTCGAACACGGCGGTGATTTCCCGCGGCGGGGAGAACGTCACACCGTCATCTTCACTGCGTTGGTAAAACGCCCGGGAATAGTTGACGCAGTGCAGCAGATGCACCGCCCCGGTCTTTCGGTCGGCGATCGGGAGGTGGTTGTTGATGGGCATCTGGTCTGACGCCCCCAGTCCCTGCGCCAGGGCGGCGGCGTTGCGTTCGAAGGTGATGCCAAGCGCGGCGTGCAGCCCGAGGTGAATCACGAGGCTTTGCGGAGACCAAGTGACCCCACCATCGGTGCTCCGGCGATAGCAGGCCTCGATCTGCGACCAATCCCCCAGCTTCGGGTTCTTCCGGCCGTCGGCGAAGGCCAGCAGCGACCCCTTGGGGGTGACGACCAGGCCGGGAATCCGGTAGCTCGGATAGCCACCCTCCCCGCCGACAAACAAATCCTGCTGCTCCAACCAAGGCGTGGTGGAGCGGGCGCGCTCGGACAGCGCCGACGGATCGGGCACGGCGAGGAGCCGGAGGGGAACAAGCAAAGCGCAGACAAGTCCGAGCGCGGTCAGGCCGGGGCGGAGGGGGAGGCTGGGGGTCATCATGGAAATCAGAAAGGGCGTCAGGGTGCCGGGGTGTGCGGAGGCGACAGCAGCCACTCGCGGTTGAAACGCACAAATTGGATTTCATCCCAGTAGTGCACGCTGCCCCGCGGGCCGCGCTCATAGACCAGTCCGATCGTGCCGTCATCGAGCACGGCCATGTCGCTATAGGAGCTCGCGTGGGGATAGATCACCCGGCCCGCACTCCAGGTGCTGCCATCGTCGCGACTCCAGCGCACCGTCAGATTGTATCGACCATACGGATGCTTCTCCTGTCGGATGGGACTGGCGGGGTTGGAGAAGAGCACCAGCGGCTCCTCGCCGGCCTGGAAGGCGGGCAGCACCCTGAGGCCGGCGTGCACCGTCGTGGAAACGAGGGCGTCGTCGCGATAGGGTGCCTGCCAGGTCTCTCCGCCATCGCGACTGAGGGCCACCAGGCGACGGCTGTTGTCGGGACCATCCGCGGGATTGGCATTTCGCATGTTCAGCATCAGGTCGCCCCCTGGCAGCTCAACCAGCCGGCACTCGTTGCCGAAACGGGCGACGTTCGGACCGAGCCGCCAGGTGCGGCCATGGTCGTCGCTGAGGATGACATGTGAAAACGTCACTCGCCGTCCGTCGACCTGTTCCAGGTGCCGGGCTGGGACCACCAGGCGACCCCGGTGCGGCCCGCGCGTCAGTTGCACGCCCCCGGCTCCGGGACCCACTCCGTAGCGTTGCACCCAACCCTGAGCCCAACGTGCCGCGTAAGATCTGCCTTTGCTCTCCGGATCGGTTCCCGGCGCATCCCCGTCCGCCGCCACAAGGCGGTCCCACTCGGGCCGCGTCACTTGGGCATGAACATCAATAGGTGGCGACCACGTCCGGCCGCTGTCGTCACTCGCCAGGTAGGCATAGGTTTTCTTGTTGCGCAGAAAAAAGAGAAAGATCCGCCCGGTCTCCCGATCCACGCACACGGTGCTGTCGGTGCAAGTGCGCTCGCCATCGTCGAAAATCAACTCCTCCGGTCCCCAGGTGCGCCCCCGGTCGGAGCTCCGTTTGAGCACCAGGTCGTGATTTCCAATGTCACCAATCCCATCGTGACGTTTCTCCGTGAAGAGCAGCACCTCCCGATTCGGCGCTAGCACGAGGGCGGGGATGCGATGGTTGGGCCGGTTCTGCTCGGTCGCGGCATGCACGGTCACCGTCTCCCACACCGGTGCTGCCGCCAGCGGCGAGAACAGCCCGACCAGGGAAGGCACGAGGCACATGAATAGACGCGTTAGCTTCATCGATGGGGGAAACCCGATCAGGGCCCCTGACTCCGATCCGCGACCGCGCGGGCGACAAGCTGCCGGTCAAGGTTCCTTGACGGAACCACCGACGGGGCCCAGTCCCGACCGGCCGAGAGCACGCACTTTCTAAATTTTTCGATTTGAACATTTTACGATCATTCCGCAGCGGCACCACCACCCCGGAACAGACCGCGGCAGTTAAGTTTCGTCGGCTGTTTCCGCCCCTTGACCGGGCGCCGGATGTTCGGGAAGCTGCCGGTTTCACCATGCTCATCCTCCGCGGCTCTCCGGCGCTTTCCCCCTCCCGCTGTCAGAAGCTCCTGCACGATCTGGCCTTGGCCGGGGTGCCGGTGCGTGGCCTGGGAGCCGAATTCGTGCACCTCGTCGAGGTGCGGGAGGAGCTTCGGACCGAAGCCCGGGATATCCTGGGCAAACTGCTCACCTACGGTCCACGGCACGAACCGGCGCCGTTGACGGGCCGCTCCCTCGTGGTGGCGCCGCGGCCGGGCACGCTTTCGCCCTGGTCGTCAAAGGCCACCGACATTGCCCGGATCTGCGGTCTGACCGCGGTCGCGCGGATCGAGCGGGTGATTGCCTACACCCTGGACTCCGCCCTGCCCCTGTCCGAACCCCAGGTGGCCGCCGCCCGCGCGCACCTGCATGACCGCATGACCCAGGCGGTGTTCGACGACCTGGAGTCCTGTCACATTCTGTTTCGCCATGAAGCGCCGCGCCCGCTGGCCAGCGTTCCCGTGCTCGCACGGGGCCGCGAAGCGCTGGTCGAGGCCAACTCCGCGCTCGGGCTCGCCCTGGCCGAGGATGAGATCGACTACCTGGTGTCGGCCTTCCGGACACTCGGGCGCGATCCCAACGACATCGAGCTGATGATGTTCGCCCAGGCGAATTCCGAGCATTGCCGCCACAAGATCTTCAACGCCACCTGGGAGATCGACGGCGTGGCGCTCGACCGCTCCCTGTTCCAGATGATCCGGAACACGTATCAGGTTCATAGTGACGGCATCCTTTCCGCCTACAAGGACAACGCCGCCGTGCTGACCGGTTCGCGAGGCGGACGCTTTTTCGCCAACCCGGTGACGGGCGACTACGCCGCCCACACCGAGGACATCCACCTGCTCTGCAAGGTCGAGACCCACAACCACCCCACGGCCATCTCCCCCTACCCGGGCGCGGCCACCGGTGCGGGCGGCGAGATCCGCGATGAGGGCGCCACCGGCCGCGGCTCCAAGCCCAAGGCGGGACTCACCGGCTTCACCGTCTCCAATCTCCGGCTTCCCGGAGCCGAACAGCCCTGGGAGGTTCCGCAGGGCAAACCGGGCCGGATCGTCTCCGCCCTGGAGATCATGATCGACGGCCCGCTCGGTGGCGCCGCCTTCAACAACGAATTCGGCCGTCCGGCGCTGAACGGCTACTTCCGCACCTACGAGGCCGAGGTTCCCGCCGCCGGCACCGCGGGCACCGAACTGCGCGGCTATCACAAGCCCATCATGCTCGCCGGCGGGCTCGGCAACATCCGCGCCGGCCACGTGCGCAAAGGCGCGATCGAGCCGGGCGACAAACTCATTGTGCTCGGCGGACCCGCCATGCTCATCGGACTGGGCGGAGGCGCGGCCAGCTCGATGGCGAGCGGCTCCGGACAGGAGGACCTCGACTTTGCCAGCGTTCAGCGGGACAACGCCGAGATGGAGCGCCGCTGCCAGGAGGTGATCGACCGGTGCTGGGCTCTGGGCGACGAAAACCCCATCGCTTTCATCCACGATGTCGGCGCCGGGGGAATCTCCAACGCCCTGCCCGAACTGGTCAATGACGGCGGCCGCGGGGGCCGTTTTCAACTGCGCGACGTGCCCAATGACGAACCCGGCATGAGTCCGTTGGAAATCTGGTGCAACGAGTCCCAGGAGCGCTACGTGCTGGCGGTGCCGGCGGCGCGGCTCGAGGTCTTCAGCCAGCTCTGCACCCGGGAACGCTGTCCCTTCGCCGTGGTCGGCGAGGCCACCGTCGACAAGCGCCTCGTCCTGGAAGACCGCCACTTCGGCAACCGGCCCATCGATCTGCCGCTCGAGGTGCTGCTCGGCAAACCTCCGCGCATGCATCGGCGCGACACCACCCTCCCCCGCCCGCTCGCACCGCTCGCGCTCGACGGTGTCACGCTGGGCGAAGCCGTCCGCCGGGTGCTGGTGCATCCGACGGTGGCGGACAAAACCTTCCTCATCTCCATCGGCGACCGGTCGGTCACCGGGCTGGTCGCCCGCGACCAGATGGTGGGACCCTGGCAGGTGCCGGTGGCGGATTGCGCCGTGACCGCCGCGTCGTTCGACGTCTTCACCGGCGAAGCCATGGCTATGGGCGAACGCACGCCGGTCGCCATCAACAATGCCGCCGCCTCCGCTCGCCTCGCCGTCGGCGAGGCCCTGACCAATCTGGCCGCCGCCCTCATCGAGGACCTCGGTCGCGTCAACCTGTCCGCCAACTGGATGGCCGCCCCGGCCCTGCCCGGCGAAGGCGCCGCCCTCTACGCCGCCGTGCGGGCCGTCGGCCTCGAGCTTTGTCCGGCTCTCGGCATCACCATCCCGGTCGGCAAGGACTCGATGAGCATGAGCACGGTCTGGAAGGACGGAGCGCGGTCCCGCCGCATGACCGCGCCGGTCTCGCTCATCGTCTCCGCCTTCTCCGCCTGCGCTGATATCCGAAAAACCCTTACACCGCGGCTGCTCGCCGCCACCGACCCCGACGCCGGGGGTCCGACGGTCCTTCTGCTCATCGATTTGGGCCGGGGACAGAACCGGCTCGGCGGCTCGATTCTCGCCCAGGTCGTCTCCCAGACCGGACAGACGCCGCCGGATGTCGACCGTCCCCAGGACCTGAAGGCATTCTGGAATGCGGTGCAGCGTCTCAACCGCGAAGGAAAGTTGCTCGCTTACCACGATCGTTCGGATGGAGGCCTGCTCGCCACCGTGGTCGAAATGGCCTTTGCCGGCCACATGGGCGTGGACATCGAGCTTCCGCCGCCGTCGCCCGCCGACTCGTCCGGTGCGTTTGGCGCACTCTTCGCCGAAGAACTGGGCGCCGTCCTCCAGGTGCGTGCCCGCGACCTTGACGCTGTGCTCGCCGTGCTCGACCAGGCGGGTCTGTGGGCGTGCACCCATCAACTGGGCGCGCCCCGCACCGACGACCGCGTGCGCTTCCGGCAGGCGGGAACGGTCCTGATCGACGAGGACCTCTTCGCCCTGCGCGCCGTGTGGTCCGATGTCACCCGGCGCAT
>JAXMHM010000045.1:0-65153 GCA_046346755.1 Opitutaceae bacterium
CGCAGGCTCCAGCCCAGGCCGAGGGCGCCGACCCCGAGCAGACCCGCTCCGAGGACGCCGGCGCCGCCCAGCGTGGCCCAGGCCTGCAGGGCGCTGCTGTGAACCTGAAGAACGTTGTCGACATTGCCCGCCAGCTCGGAGCGCACCGACGGGAATATCTGCGGCACGGTTCCGGGACCCCAGCCCAGGACCGGCCTCGCTGTTCCGAGGCGGAGGGCGCCCTGGGTCATGCCCAGCCGCTGTTGGTTGCTCTCGCTGGCGCTGGCGTTCCAACGTCCCTCCAGCACCAGCGTGCGCAGCCGGCCGTTGCTCAGGATTCCGATCACGAGCGCGCCGAGCACCACTGCCAGCACGGCGATCCGGGTGCGGCGCGACAGCGGACGCACGTGCCGCCGGGCCAGCGCGAGCCCCACGGTCAAACCCAGGGCGAGCGCGCCAATGCCGGCCCGGCTGCCGGAGGTGAGCAGCATCACGAGGGCGAGGACGAGCCCCAGCACCCATTCACCGCGCAACTCGGGCGGGGGCAGATCGAAGGGCGACTTTTCCAAGGTCGCGCCGATCTCCAGCCGCGCTGCCAGCCAGGGAGCGAGGCAGGCGCTCATCCAGCCCAGGGCGAGCAAGGCGAAGGCCGCGTTGTAATTGGCGTGCCCGAAAGGCTGCTCATTGCGTTCGGCCAGCGCCTGGACGAGGGAAGCGCCTCGTTGCAGGAGCGGGGCGACCTGGGAAACGATCCAGTGGCCCAGGCTCGCAGCCAGGATGGCGAGCACCGCCCATCCGATCCACCGCATGACCGCGGCGCGTCCGGGTCCCGAAATCCACGGCAGACAGGCAATAGGCAGCAGGCATGCGCCGACGGTGACCCAAGCGGCGGGCAGGGAGAGATCGCGAAAAGGACTCGAGTACGCGGAGAGGACGGCGACACCCGCGAGCATGAGCAACCCCTGCTCGATGCGCGCGGGCAACCGTGAGCGGCCCAGCAGAGCGACCACCCCGGCCACCCCGATCAGGCCCCAGAATGCGACCGTGACCGCGGACCAAGGCCAGACCAGCAGCCGGCTGGTGGAGGGCGGGATGACCGATAGCAGCACGCAGCCCGTCAATCCGAGGATCGCCGTGAGCCGGGCGATCAGCGGAGGTGGGGACAGCGTCGGGAGCTCCATGGGAATGAGGATGAGAGAATTACGAGAAAGTGGGGCGCGGAAAGCCGGAAATCGAAGGCTGCGCCATCCTTGACGCCATCGGTTCGGACTCGGCATCGTGAAGGGATGTCCGCTCCTGATCCACGCAATCGACGTAAAATGCTCCTGAAACTCGGAGCGTTGCTGCTGGTGGCGGTCGTGGTTGCGGTGTTGGTCCTGCGGGGATTGGATGTGAAGGGGCTGGTGACCCGGCTCATGGCGGTGATCGGCGAGATGGGGCCGGTGGCGTTTTTCGCAGCGATGGCGCTCCTGCCGGCGGTGGGGTTTCCCTTGATGGCGTTTTGTCTGACGGCAGGCCCTGCGTTTGGTGCACAAATGGGTTTGGGGGGCATCCTCCTGGCTTCGGCGGCGGCCATTCTGATCAATGTGCTTCTCACGTACTGGCTGGCCCGCGTCGCTCTCCGGCCTCTGATGGAGAAGCTGGTGGCCCGCCTCGGCTATACGATTCCCGTGGTGGAAGAGGCCGACCAGCTGGAGCTGACCATCCTGGTGCGCATCACCCCGGGCCCTCCGTTTTTTGTGCAAAGCTACCTGCTGGGCCTGGCGAAGATTCCCTTCCGAACCTACATCCTGCCCTCGTTCTTCATCCCTCTGTTCAATATCACGGGCGTGATCATCTTCGGGGATGCGTTGGCGCAGGGCAAAGGCAAGTGGGCTGCCCTCGGGATCGGCCTGGTCGTGGCCGGCGGACTGGCGGTGCATATGCTCCGTCGGCACTTTGCCAAGCGCAAGGCGGTCCAGACGCCTTGAACCCGTGCGTTGATCCCCGACTCCTTCAACCGGTGCAACCATGGCGCTGACAGACGAACGGCTCGGGGGCGATTCGCGGGTGGCCAGCGTGACCGAGTTCACGCGCCGCGTGAAGGCGCTCCTCGAAGGCGGGATGCCGGCGGGTTGGGTGCGGGGAGAGGTCTCCAACGTGCGCTCGCAGTCCAGTGGCCACGTGTATTTCTCGATCAAGGACGCGGGTGCCCAGCTGTCGGCGGTGCTCTTCCGCGGGGATGCGGCGCGTCAGAGCGTGGTGTTGCGCGACGGGCTGCAGGTGGTGCTGTTTGGCCAGATCAGCGTCTATGAGGCGCGGGGTCAGTATCAGCTGATTGTCCGGGCGGTGATTGAGGATGGGGTGGGACGCCTGCAGCGCGAGTTCGAGGCGTTGAAGCTGCGACTGGCGGCCGAAGGGCTCTTCGCCCCGGAACGCAAGAAGGCGATTCCGGAGATGCCCCGAAACGTGGGGTTCATCACCTCACCGACCGGTGCGGCGGTGCAGGATTTCATAAAAATTATGAAACGGCGGGACTGGCGCGGCCGGCTCGTCATTCTCCCGGCCAAAGTGCAGGGCGAGGGGGCGGCGGCCGAGATGGCGGCGCAACTTGGGGTGGCGGCGGCGCTGGGGTTTCTTGACCTGCTGGTCATTGGCCGCGGCGGCGGGAGCATGGAGGACCTGTGGGCCTTCAACGAGGAGGTGCTGGTACGCGCGGTCGCAGCCTGTCCGATACCGACCGTGTCCGCGGTGGGTCACGAGATTGATTTCACGCTTTGCGATTTTGCGGCCGACCAGCGGGCGGAGACGCCGAGTGCGGCGGCCGAGTTGATCTCCAGCCGCTACGTTGCCTGCGCGGAGCGGGTGTCCCAGGGAGCGGAGCGTCTGACCCGGGAAACGGAGGATCACCTGCAGCGGGCGCGCAAGCGCATCGATCATGCCACCTCCCGCCTGCGGCTGCTTTCTCCTTCGGCGCGAATCGAACAGGGTTACCTCAAGCTGGACGACCTGGCGAACCGCCTCGCGTCGGCCGGCCAACGGCGTCTGCAGGATCACCGCCATGCGGTGGCGCAGCTCCGTTCGGAATTGGCGCGGCGCTCGCCGGAGCGTCGCATCGAACTCGAATCTCATCGCCTCCTCGCCCTCTGGAAACGGCTGCAGGCCGCGAGCCCGCAGTCGGTGCTGAACCGCGGATTTGTCATCGTGCGCGACGACCAGGGCACCCCGGTCATGCGTCGCGCCGCATTGCCGCCGCAGGGAACGGTGCAGGCGGAGTTTGCCGACGGCGTGGTGCGACTCAGGCGGGCGAGGGGGGAGTGAGAATCCGACGGATAGGTCGGATCAGCGGATCCGTCGAATCGTGCGAGAGCGTTTTCACTTGGCTTTGGGCAAAAATTCATAATTATCAAATAGGATCCCGGGCGCCCCGCCTCGCGATCAACCCCTGACCACCATGACACCCCTGTTCCTGCGTTTGCGCAGTTCGCGTCGTCGTTGCCTTGTGGCGACGTCCAGTTTGTTCGCCGTGTTCCCGGTTGCCTTGACCGCCCAGACGGCGGCGACGGCGACGCCCCGGGACAACGAAACCATCACGTTGTCCGAGTTTCAGGTGACGACGGCGGCGGACAAAGGCTATCGGGCCGGAAACTCGGTTTCGGCGACCCGGATCGACACGCCGATCAAGGAACTGCCGTTCTCGGTCACGGCTTTCACCGAGCAGTTCATTCAAGACATCGGTGCCCGGGAGCTGACGGACATTGCGATCTACGCCCCGGGTGTAACGAGCGGGGCCAAGGAATTCACCCAGGGCAACAACCGCTACTCGATCCGCGGGTTCGACGGCGATGTCACCCCACAGCGCAACGGCTTTGTCGGCAATCGCTACGTCGATGCGGGCAATGTCCAGCGCGTGGAGGTCGTGAAAGGTCCCTCCTCGTTGCTCTATGGGCAGATCACGCCGGGTGGTACAGTGAACTACATCACCAAAAGGGCCACGAATCGTTCCTTCGTCATCGGCAAGGCGCAGGTGGGGACCGACAACTACTACCGGGCTGACATCGACGTGAATCAGGCGTCGGACAACGGCAAACTGAAGACCCGGGTCATTGGCGCCTATGAAAATGGCTTTGAGTGGGCCCAACCCGGTGAGACCACCTCCCACCTGCTCGCGGCCAGTGTGGTGGCTGACCTGACGCCGACGTTCTCCGTGGTGCTCGACTACGAGCGTTATCGGCGGCGCGAGGAGCCGCTGGTCAGCATGAAGCCCAATCTCGCGGTCAATGTGGCGGCGACGACCGCCAATTTCGCGCGGACCGCGGACCGGGCCCGGGCGCAGGCCTATGTCGATGTGGGCAACCTCAATCTCGGTTTCATCTCTTATCCCCCGCTACCGAAGTCGTTCAACTACGTGGGCAACACCGATTATCGGAAATCGGATTTCGACTCGATCAATGCGGAGATCACGGCTCGTCTCGGTGAAAACTGGACGGCCCGCGGCAACTATGCCTGGGGCAAGTTCTACCTCGGCAACAAGTTGACCGGTCTGGCGGAGTTCACGGTCACGCCGGCGGCCGCCTACCTCGCGACCAAGAACCGCTTCGACTTTGTGGCGGAGATGGCGGCCAGCCCGGTGGCGGTGCTGGCGGATCCGGCAAAGACGGCCTCGGCCATCCTGACCCGCCGGAAGCGTCTCGAGGAGTCGTTTGGTCACTCCAACAACTACCAGGCCGAACTCACCGGCAAGGTGGAGCTGGCGGGCGTGACCGTGAAGCCGCTCTTCGGCGCCTTCCTCAGCTCGCTGCGCAGTGGCGCACGCCGCCGCGAAAGCACGACCGCGCCGGCCGCCGGCGTGGCAAATTCGGCGACCACGCCGACGCAGCATTTTCAGCCGTGGAATTTCAACGATCCCACCACCTGGGACCGGACGCCGACGTACGACGAGCTGGCGATGCCGTTCAACAACCGGCGCAGCGGCAGTGGACAGGACAGTGCGCTGTATGGAGTTTTCAACGTCAGCCTGCTTGATGATCGGCTGGTCGCGATCGGCGGGGCGCGCTACAACCGGAGCAAGTCCACCGGCGTCAACCTGCTGCCGGCCACGCCGGTGCCGGATGCGGACTACTCGGCCAGCAAGACGACCCCCCAGATCGGCCTCGGCTACAAGCTGCGCCCGGACGTGCTCCTGTTTGCCAGCTACTCGGAGTCGTTCTTCATCGAGGAGCGGAACCTGACGCTCTTCAATCCGGCCTACAATCCGGCCCTGCCGACGAATGCGACCACCAATCCGGTGACCATCAGCGCTCCGGCCAATCCCACCACTGGTTCCGGCTATGAGATTGGCGTGAAGACCGACCTCCTGGACGGACGCATTTCATCGACCGTATCCCTCTTCCACCTCGAGCGGGAGGATCGCATCCTCCGGTTCCGCGAGACCGCGGCGGACGGGACCTTTCCCACCATCACCCGGCAAGGCACGGTGGACGAGAGCGAGGGCGTCGAGCTCGAGCTGACCTATTCGCCGACGGACTACTGGCAGATCTTTGCCACGGCGACCTTTATGGACATCAAGACGACGAAGGCGACCCTGCCGGCGATCCCCGTGAGCACGGATCCCGTCTACCAGGCGGCCTATGTTGCCGCCTACAATGAGGCGGTGGGTTTGATCTTGAATGCCGTGCCGGAGGGATCGGCCGAAACGCTGGCGTCCCTGTGGACCCGTTACAATTTCACGGGAGACACCCTGAAGAAGGCCTGGGTGGGAGGAGGCTTTGTTTACACCGGAGAGAAAGCCCAGCGCACGGCGAACCCGACCCTCTTCTTTGAGGACTACACCGTCTTCGACCTGGTGGTGGGGTATGACTTCAAGGCGGCGGGCGCCGATTGCAGTGCCACGCTCAGCTGGAAGAACGTCACCGACAAGGAGTACTTCCCGGCGAACCAGGCGCGCGGCCTGCCGGAGCGGTTTATCCTCAGCGTGTCAGCGAAGTTCTGAGGCCGGTTCCCGCGGACACGCATCCCCGTCAAGTTGAGGTTCAAAACGAGGTCGGCCCCCGGTTGGAGGTGGGGTCGCCGACCCCGCGGGGATTGGTGTCGCGTGAAGAAATCGGACAACGGAGGCGGGACCGGGTGGTCCCGTCGCGGCCTCGCCGAGGCCACTTCCAACGGAAGTGCGCCTGAGCGACCGCGTCCGGGGCGGAGCCGGGTGGGTTCCCCGGCGCCTCAGGCCCGGGTTGCAAAAACGAGCACCTTGGGAATAGTGAGGGCCGTGAGATACTCCCACTGACATGAAGACGACGCCTTTTCGTACCCTCAGTTTGGTGATGGCGCTGGCGGCTTCAGCCTCCGGGCTGGTGGCGGCTGGTGCAAAACCTGAAGCAAAACCCATGGCTAAAGACGCTCTCGAGTGTAAACCCGGTGAAATTTCCGCGTGTGGACTGCCTTCCCATGTCGTGATCGACATGAGCAAGACCAAGGTCCAGCGCACGGCAGCGGAGTGGAAAGCCATGCTCACGCCGGAGCAGTTCCGGGTTGCGCGCGAGCAGGGGACCGAGCCTCCCTTCCGCAACAAGTACTGGGACAACAAGGAGGATGGCGTTTATTTCTCCGTCTGCTCCGACACCCCGCTTTTTGACAGTCGCGACAAGTTCGACAGCGGCACCGGCTGGCCGAGCTTCACCAAGCCGATTGAACGCTCCTTTGTCGGCGAGACGCGCGACGTGAGCTATGGCATGGTGCGGGTCGAGGTGCATTGCCTCCAGGACGGAGCTCACCTCGGGCACGTGTTTGATGACGGCCCGCGCCCGACCGGGTTGCGGTACTGCATCAACAGTGCCTCCCTGCGGTTCATGCCGCGGGCGGAGTATGATGCCTGGGTGGCGAAGAACCGGCCGGCCAAATAGGCGGGCCGGGTGAACGTGATCGGACGGATCCGACGGATCTGTCCGATCCGTCGGATGTTCGTTTGCGCGGATCAGACCGCGGGAAACTTGACCCACTTGGCGCCGCGCTTGGCGCTCTTCACGGCGGTCTCGATGAAGGCCATGCCGGCCACGCCATCGTCAATCGTCGGGAAATCGTAGGTTTTCTTCAGCTTGCGGCCACTGACCTCGTCGGCGATCGCTTCGCCGGCGGCCAGGTAGACATTGGCGAACGCCTCGATGAACGCCTCGGGGTGGCCGAAGGGCGTGCGACTGTACTTCTGGGCGATGGCGGACAGGTAGGAATTGCCCCGGCGCCAGACCTGGCGCGGTTGGTTCACTTCCTTCACGATTAACTCATTCGGGTCCTCCTGGTGCCACTCCAGCGAGCACTTGGTGCCGTAGATCCGGATGTTGATGTTGTTCTCGTCACCGTTAGAGATCTGCGACGCAAACAACACCCCCTTCGCACCGCCCTTGTAGCGCACGAGGCAGTTGCCGTCGTCGTCGAGCTGGCGTCCAGGAATGTAGGTCGAAAGGTCGGCGCAGATTTCCTCGATTTCGAGCCCGGTTATGAACCGGGCGAGGTTCTCGGCGTGCGTTCCGATGTCACCCATGCAATTGGACACGCCCGAAATGTTCGGGTCCATGCGCCAGTTGGAGATCTTGCTTTCGCCCTTGTTGCCGAGCGCGGTGATGGCATAGCCCTGCGGATACTCCACGACCACCTTGAGGATCTTGCCGACCTTGCCGGATTGAACCCAGTCGCGGGCCTCTTTCACCATCGGGTAGCCCGTGTAATTGTGGGTCAGAGCGAAGACCTTGCCGCTGCGGCGCACCACCTCGCGCAGCTTGCGTCCCTCGGCGAGGGAGAAGGCGAGGGGTTTGTCACAGATCACATTGATGCCAGCCTGCAGGAAGGCGGTGGCAACCGGGACGTGCGTGTTGTTGCGCGTGACAATCGAGACGAAGTCGATCCGCTGGTCGGCCGGCAGAGCGGCCTCTTTGGCGACCATCTCCTGGTAGGTTCCGTACACGCGCGCCGGATCGAGGTGCAGGTCGGCGCCCGAGAGCCGGGATTTTTCCGGGTCGGCGGAGAAACAGCCGGCCAACAGTTCAATTTTTCCGTCGAGGGACGCGGCCATCCGGTGGACGGCGCCGATGAAGGCGCCGCGACCACCGCCGACCATGCCCATGCGCAATTTCCGATTCAGGTTCATGAGGGGAGGGAAGAGTTCAGATTTTGACGGGTTTGCCGGTGGCGGCGGACTTGTAGGTGGCGTCGATGATCTTCATCAGCGCGACCGCCTGGTCCGGCGTGTTCAGCGGAGCCTCCGTGCCTTCCACCGTCCGGATGAAGTTGGTGGCGGAGCGAAGACGTCCCATCGATTCATCGGGAGGGACCACGATCGATCGATTGACCGACCGGCCGTTTTCCTGCACGTAGAGCTCGCAGGCGTCGATGGCGGTGGTGTCGAGCCCGTCGCTGCCGAAGAGCCGCTGCACCAGCCCGCCCGCCTTCGTGCCCTGGAAGGTCACGGACACCTCTTCGCGCTTGATCATTTCCGCCCAGGAGATCTGGAGGGTCACGACCTGACCGCTCTTGAACTTGATCATGCCGTGGCAGGCGTTTTCCACGTTGGTCACGCCCTTGGCGACGTCCGGAATTCCCCACGGGCCCTTGAAGCCCTTGTCCTGGATGAAATCGCTGAACGTCTGGGCCATGACGTATTCCGGCTCCGGATAACCCATGAAGAACATGGCGAGATCCAGCATGTGCAGCAGGTCGATGAGCGGGCCGCCGCCGGACAGGGCCTTGGTGGTGAACCAGCCGCCGAAGCCGGGGATGCCGGTCCGGCGGATCCATTTCGCCTGGGCGGAGTTGATTCGGCCGATGACGCCCTGCGAGACGTAGTCCATCATGGCATACGACTCGGGGCGTGCCCGGTTGTTGAAGTTGAACATCAACGTCTTCTTCGCCGCCTTGGCCGCGGCCTGCATGGCGAGCGCCTCCTTGGCGTTCATGGCCGGCGGTTTTTCGCAGAAGACATGCTTGCCGGCCTTGAGAGCCTGGATGGCAAGCGGCGCGTGGTACTTGTTCGGTACGATGACCGAGACCGCGTCCAGATCGGGCAGCTTGAGGAGCTCCTCGACGCTGCCGAAGTGCTGGGGAATGCCCTCGCGACCGGCGGCCTTCTTGGCGGCCTCCGCGTTCATGTCGGCGACGGCGATGATTTCCGCCCCGGCCGATTTGAAGCCTGCCGCGTGATAACGCAGCATGCCGCCTGCGCCGATGATGCCTACTTTGGTGCTCATGAAGAGGGATTACTGGTTTTTCTTGTCGAAGGCGGCGTCGAACGCGACCGCGCTGGGCGGAAAGTCGATCTTGCGTACGAACGCGGCGGCCTCGGTGGCGCCGTGCACGCGATCCATGCGGATGTCCTCCCACTCCACCGAGAGCGGACCGCGGTAGCCGACATCGTTGAGAGCGACGATGACGTCCTCGAACTTGATGTCGCCATGCCCAAGCGAACGGAAGTCCCAGAACCGGCGCGCGTCGCCGAAGTTCACGTGACCGCCGAACACGCCGACGCTGCCGTCGCCGTGGCCCCACCAGACGTCCTTCATGTGGGCGTGGAAGATGCGGTCGGGGAAGGCGCGGATGAACTTGACGTAGTCGACACCTTGATACCCAAGGTGCGAGGGGTCGTAGTTGAAGCCGAAGCGCTTGTGACCGTTGACCGCGGCGACCGCGCGCTGGGCGGAGGCGATGTCAAAGGCGATTTCGGTCGGGTGGACCTCAAGGCCGAAGTTGACGTTGAGCTTGTCGTAGGCGTCGAGGATCGGAGTCCAGCGCTTGGCGAAGTCGGCGAAGCCCTTGTCCCAGAATTCCTGCGAAGTCGGCGGGAAGGCATAGAGCGTGTGCCAGATGGAGGAACCCGTGAAGCCATTGACCACCGCGGCGGTGGTGTCGCCGTCCTTGCGCCCCGGCTTGGCGTTGAAGAACGCGCGCGCGGCCTTGCCGGTGGCGATCATCTGTTTGGCGGCACGCTTGCGCACTCCCTCGGGATCACCGTCGCCCCAGATGGCGGGGGAGAGGATGGCCTTGTGGCGCTCATCGATCAGATCGCAGACCGCCTGGCCCACGAGGTGATTGGACACGGCGAACGCGGTCAGGCCGTGGTCCTGGAGCAGCTGCCACTTGTCCGAAAGGTATTTCTTGGAGGACAGGGCGGCATCAACATCGAAGTGGTCGCCCCAGCAGGCGAGCTCCACACCGTCGTAGCCCATGCTCTTGACGAGCGGGGCGAGTTTCTCGAGCGACAGATCGGCCCATTGGCCGGTGAACAGGGTGACGGGTCTTGGCATGGCGAAAAAAGGGGTGGGGCGGGGCGAACCCGTCCATCGTGGCCTGCGGGCAATTTTGGCGGCAAGCGGAAAGGGAGTTCACCTATTGCATGAAACGATGCAACCTTCGCGTGAGATGAGTTTTCTTCGCGCGTTTTCCTCCCTGGGTTGTCCTCAGGCGACCCTGGATGAGGCCATGGCCCTAGCTTCCCGGTTCGGTCTCGATGCGGTCGAGTTGCGGTCGCTGGGAGGGTCGGTCGAGTTGCCGGCGTATCTGGCGTCGCAGTTTGGGTCGCCGGAGGATCTCGCCGACCGCCTCGCCGCCGGCCGTTCCGGGGTGCCGGGCGTGCGAATTGCGGCCTTGGGGACCTCGTTTCGCCTGGTGGGGGCGGGGCCGCTGGACCGGGACGCCTTGATCGATTTCGCGACGTGGGCGGAGGGCTTGGGCGTGCCCTGGCTCCGTGTGTTCGACGGCGGCAAGCTGGCCGATGCGGCGGAACTGGCCGCGGCGGCCGAGGCGGTGCGCTGGTGGCGCGAGGAGCGGTCGCGCCGCGGGTGGAAGACGGACATCATGGTGGAAACCCATGACAGCCTGTTTACGGCGGATGCCATGGGTCGGGCGCTGGAGGTGATGCCTGGGCTGGCGATGCTGTGGGACTCCCATCACACCTGGAAAAAGGGAGGGGAGGATCCCCTGGTCACCTGGGCGCGCATGCGGGGTCACGTGGTGCACGTCCACATCAAGGACAGCATTTCCGTGCCGAGCAGCCGTCACCCGTACACCTATGTCCTGCCAGGCACCGGCGAATTTCCGGCGGCGCCCCTGCTGGCGGTGCTGCGCGACCAGTTTCAGGGCGTGGTCAGTCTGGAATGGGAAAAGCTCTGGCACCCCACGCTTCCGAGCCTCGACGAGGCCCTGGCCGCCGCAGCGGAGCGGTCGTGGTGGTAGCCAGCCCCCGGGGCGGCTGGAAGTTCGAAGGGCGAAGAGAGAAGAGTGAAATCGGAATTCGGCGGTCGGAAAAGTGGCTGCGGCTTGCTCCGCGGAGCGGTGAAGTGCGAAGTGCGAAAGGTGAAGCGTGAAACCGAAACGTGGGCGGCTTCAGCCGCAAACGCCTCCAGCGTTCAGCCCCCTTTGGAACTTCAGGGTTCAAAATTAAGCGTTCAGCGTTCGGCGTTCCCCCCCGCCCGCCTCGCTCGGGGCTTGCGCCGTGGCGGGGGAGCGGGCTCCGTGGTGGGGTGGTTGACTTGCCTGCCGACCTTGCTTTGCCGTCACCTGTGGGGGTGCGGTTGAGTGTGCTGCCGTGGACAGAACCGCTGCCGTCGAGTGCGGCGCGGTGGCTGGCGGCGGGGTGGGAGGGACACTCGGTGCTCGATCTGGCGCACTGGCTGGTGGTGGTGCCGACGCGGCAATCGGGTCGTCGCCTGCGGGAAGCCCTGGCGGCCTTGGCGGCGGAGCGTGGACAGGCGGTGTTTCCACCGCGGGTGCTCCTGCCGGAAGGATTGGCGGGCCTCGGGGCGCCCAGCACGGGAGTGGCGACGCGGGCCGAACAGCAACTGGCCTGGATCGATGTCCTGCAAGCGCTCGATCTCACCGCGTTTCGCGAGGTCTTTCCCGTGGATCCTCCGGCTCGTACCTTCTCGTGGGCGCGGGGACTGGCTTCGCAACTGATGCGATTGCAGACCACGCTGGTGGAATCGGGGCTGCGTCTCGCTGACGTCCGCGAACGGGCGATGGCGAACGGCGGTGGGTTTCCCGAAACGGCCCGCTGGCTGCAGCTGGCGGAGCTGGAACGCCGCGTCGACCACCTGCTCGCCTCGCAGGGACGTCAGTCCATGGAAGGGGCTTTGTTGGAGTCGGCGGCGGCACCCCGGGTGCCGGCCGGAATCACTCACCTGGTGCTGATGGGCACTCCCGATCCGTCGACGGTCTGCCTGCAGGCCGTGGCCGCCGTGGTCCCGACCCTGGACGTTCAGGTCGTGGTGTACGGTCCGGCGGATCCAGACGAGGTGGAACGCAGTTTCGACGCCTGGGGCCGTCCCCGGAGTGGCGCCTGGGCGCAGCGGGAGCTCGATTGGGGAACGTTCGAGGAGCACGTCCACCTGCATGCCGACCCGGCTTCGCAGGCGCGCCAGGTGGTGGCGGTGGCCAGCGCCTATGGGGTTCCGGAAGGACGGCTGGGGGTGGGCGTGGCGGACACCGATGTTCTGGCCGCGCTGGAACCGGCGCTGGCGCGGAGTGGACTCCGCGCCTTCAATCCGGCCGGTCGCCCGCGACGGGCCGAAGGGCTGCATGCCCTGCTGTCCGCCCTGGCCGAGCTGGCGCGGGCACCCGCGTGGTCGGCGTGCACGACCTTGCTGCGCTGCCCCGATGTGCTGGACTGGCTGGCCTGCGCCGAAGGTCCTGATTTTGCTCCCGACCGGCTCCTGGCCGAAGCCGACGCCCTCAGTGAAGCGCACCTTCCTCCCGATCTGACTGCGGCGCTCGGACAGGCGGCGCGTCAGGCCGGACGGTTTGGACGTCTGCGGCCCGCGCTGACGGCGGTGGTGGAGTTGCGTCGCCGTCTCGTCACCGGTCGATTTCCCGCCAATGCAGCCGCCGTGCTGCAGGAGCTCTTCGCGGGACGTCGCTTGGAAACCGGATCGGCGCTCTTTGAAGCCGCGGAGGTCTGGACCGAGACGCTCCGCGAGGCCGGCCAGGCGCTGACGGCCTTTGCGCGCGAGCAGCGGCCTCTGGCCGATGCCTGGGAGTTTGCGCTCTCCCTTTATGGAGAACGGCCCCGGTTTGACAACAAGCCGCCCGGAGCCGTGGAGCTGAACGGCTGGATCGAGCTCCTCTGGGAGGATGCCCCCCATGTGGTGGTCGCGGGCCTGAACGACGGGCGTGTGCCGGAGGCGGTGGTCGGAGACGCGTTCCTGCCCGAGAGCTTGCGCGGTCGGATCGGGCTGCGGACGAATGCGGACCGCTTTGCCCGCGACGCCTACCTCCTGCAGGCGCTGGCAGCGTCGCGAACGACCGGAGGACGCCTTGATGTCCTGGTCGGGAAGGTCTCGGCGCAGGGCGACCCGCTGCGTCCCTCGCGTCTCCTCCTCCGTTGTCCCGATGCCGATTTACCGCGGCGAGTCGCCTGGCTGTTCCGCGACGTCGACGCCCCGCAGGCCAGCCTGCCGTGGACCCGGGCCTGGCGCCTGGCGCCGCGGCTGCTGCCGCCTCCGGAGCGTACCTCGGTGACTTCGTTGCGGACGTGGCTGGCGTGTCCCTTTCGCTATTACCTGCGTCACGTCCTGCGCATGCAGCGCGCCGAACCGGGCAAATCCGAGCTCGATGCGCGCGACTTCGGCACGCTGCTGCACGCCGCGCTCCAGCACCTGGCCGACGCGGATGCCCGTGATTGCACGGATGGGGCGGCGCTGCAGGACCTGCTCCTGGCGCGATTGGATGCGGCCGCGCGACTCCGCTACGGCGAAGTGTTGACCCTGCCCCTGATGATCCAGTTCGAGTCGGCCCGCCAGCGGCTGCGCAAGCTGGCGGAGCTGCAGGCGCGGATCCGGGCCGAGGGATGGCGGATCGACCGGGTGGAGTGGCCGTTTGAGCTGACCTTGTCCGGTGTGGTCGTGCGGGGCACGATCGACCGCGTCGACCGCCATGTCGACGATCCCTCGCGGGTCCGGCTGCTGGATTACAAAACATCGGATACACCCTCGACCGCACCGGAGGCCCACCTCCGTGCCGTGCGGGCGGATGACGCGGACCGTCCCGCCTGGCAGCGCGCGCAGGTCCACGGCAAGGAGCGACTCTGGACCGACCTCCAGCTTCCCCTCTACCGCCGGGCGGTGGCGCCCGAGCTCGGATCGACGGTGGAATGTGGATACATCAATCTTCCCAAGGCGGTCGGGGAGGTGGCGCTCGAGCTCTGGCCGGGACTGACCCCGGACCTCCAGGCGGCGGCGGAGCGGTGTGCCGAGGGGGCCGCGGCAGCGATCGCGGCGGGCGTGTTCTGGCCGCCGGCCGAGGTGGAGCCGGATCGGGATGACTGGGCCGAGCTGTTCCATCAGGGGTGCGCCGAGAGCATTGCACCGGCCAACGCGCGGGCTCTGCAGGGTCGAGATGACGATGCCACGTCGGGAGGTGCCACGTGATTCCGCTGCGTCACACCATGATTCTGGCCTCGGCCGGTTCGGGGAAAACCTATGCGCTGACGAACCGGTATGTCGCCCTGCTGGCCCTCGGTGCGCCGCCGGAGCGGATTGTGGCGCTGACCTTCACGCGCAAGGCGGCTGGCGAGTTCTTTGATGAGATCCTGAACAAACTGGCGCGGGCCGCGTCCGACGCCGGCGCGGCGGCCCGCCTGGCGGAGGCGATTGGTCAACCCGCTCTCGGTCGGGCGGAGTTCCTCGTGCTCCTGCGCAAGGTGGTGGAGGCCATGCCGCGACTCAACCTCGGCACCCTCGACAGTTTCTTTGCCCGCATTGTCCGCAGTTTCCCCCTCGAACTCGGGCTGGGCGGCGACTTTGAGATTCTCCAGGAGCACGCCGCCCGTCGCGAGCGCCGGCGGGTGTTGCGGAGCCTCTTTACCGCGGCGGGAGAGCCTGACACGGCCCAGCGCGAGTTCATCGAGGCGTTCAAGCGGGCCACGTTTGGGGTGGAGGAGAAGCAACTCACCCTCCGCCTCGACTCCTTTCTCGATCAACACGCCGAGACCTACCTGGCGGCCCCGCGGCAGGAACTGTGGGGCAATCCGGAGCGCATCTGGCCGTCAGGCTGTACGTGGCTGGACGCGGCGGAGGGACGGGACGCGGCGGTTGCCGCCCTGCGTGCCGTACTTCCCTGGGAGACCCTGAACGAGCGCCAGCGAGCGCGGCTGGAAGCCTTCTTTGCGGAGTGTGCGGAGTGGAGCCCGGGGGCGCCGCTGCCGCCGGCGATGACGTATCTCCTGAAGAACTTGTTTGCGGTCTGGGAGGACGTGCTCGCCGGGCGCGGCGACCTGATCCTGGAACGCAAGAAAGTTCCCCTTCATCGCGGGCTGGCTCGAGCCCTGGCGGACGTGGCGGCGTCGCTCCTTGGCGCCGACCTGCGCCGGCGACTGGAAATGACCCAGGGGCTCTTCCGGGTCCTGCGCAGCTATGAACGGGTTTACGACCTGGCGGTCCGGCGCAGCGGCCGACTGACGTTTGCCGACATGCAGCGCCTCCTCCAGCCGGAGTCGGGCGGCCCCCGACTGACCTCTCCCGCCGGCGTGGCCGTGGTCGGGGAGGAACTCGACCGTCGTCTGCTCATTGACTGGCGGCTCGATGCGGAATTTGACCACTGGCTGCTGGACGAATTTCAGGACACCAGTTTCGGCCAATGGAGCGTCTTGCGAAACCTGATCGACGAAGTCGTGCAGGACCCCGAGCAGCGCCGGTCGTTCTTTTACGTCGGTGACGTCAAGCAGGCCATCTATGCGTGGCGCGAGGGCGATGCCCGCCTGTTTCGAGAGATCTTCCACCACTACAACCACGCGCCCGGAGGCCCGATCGAGGAGCGGCAACTCAACCAATCGTGGCGGTCCGGACCCGCGATCATCGAGGTGGTCAATCGCGTGTTTGGCGACCGTCAGGCCTTGGGGCAGGTGGTGCCGACGGCGACTGCCGAGGCGTGGAAACGCGAATGGACGGCGCACACCACCGCGCATGCCGACCTCCAGGCCTACGCCTGCCTCACGCACGCGTCGGACGAAGCGGGACGTTTTGCCGAAACCCTGCGGATCCTCCAGCAGACGGACGCGCTCAACCGCGGACTGACGGTGGCTGTTCTGGTGCAAAAGAACGACACCGGGGCGCGCCTGGCGGACTACCTGCGACGCGAAGGCGGGCTGGCGGCGGTGGCGGAGAGCGATCTTCACGTCTGCGTCGACAACCCGTTGGGCACGGCACTGCTCGCCCTCCTCCGGGCGGCGGCCCATCCGGGGGACACCCTGGCGTGGGAATACGTGGTGATGAGTCCCCTGGGGCCGGCCTTGGCGGCGCGTGGGATCGGGACCGTCGGGGCGGTGGTGACTCGGCTGTTGGGGGAGGTGCATGCGGACGGTTTTGCGATCACGCTGGAGCGTTGGTACCGCGCGGTTGAACCGGTCCTGGACCCGGCCGATGCGTTCAGCCGCGAGCGCGGACGCCAGCTGATTGACGCCGCGCATCGCTTTGACGAGCTGGGCAGCCGTGACGTGGCCGAGTTCTTGGACTACGCGGAGCGATTTACGGTGCGGGATGCCGACACCGCGCGCGTGGTGCGCGTCATGACGGTGCACAAGTCCAAGGGCCTTGGATTTGACTTGGTCATCCTGCCCGACCTCGAAGGCAGTTCCCTTGGCGAGCGTCGCCGGGGCCTGGCGGTGCAGAAGGCACCCGACCGGTCGGTGTCGTGGATTCTCGATTTGCCGGTGAAGCTCTTCGCTGAGCGGGATCCCGTGTTGGGGGCCTACCTTGAGGCGGCGGGGGCGGACGCGGCCTACGAATCGCTTTGCCTCCTTTATGTCGCCATGACCCGGGCAAAACGGGCGATGTACCTGGTGACTGAACCGGTGGGCGCCTCGGTCTCGCGCAACTTTCCCAGCTTGTTGCAGCATGCTCTGGGTGAAACCTGCGCCGTCGGGAATGAGCGCTGGTATGAAGGCTGTCGATTGCCGGACGCGGGGGCGGACGCGGGGCAACGCTCCACCCCGGTGCTTCCAGGTGTGGGGCGGATCCGATTGCCGGCGCGCACCCCCTCCGGGACCGAGCGGGTGGCGCTGGTGGGCTCCGTGGTGTTTGCCTTGGAATCCGGGGGAGGGGCCGATCACGGCATCGGCGTGCACACTCTCCTGGCGGGCATCGAATGGGCGCCGCAAAGTCAGGCCGAACGGCCGATCGAGGGCGCGGAGTGGGCAGACGCCTCCGCACGCGTTCAGGATGAAGTGCGGAAGTGCCTGATGTCGCCCTCATTGGCCGAGGTGTTTGCGCGACCGCGGGACGCAATACGCGTCGAGGTATGGCGTGAGCGTGCCTTTGAGGTCGTGCTCGACGGGGTCTGGGTGACTGGGGTGTTTGATCGGGTGACCGTCGAACGGGATGCCCTGGGCAAGGTCACCCGGGTCAAGGTCTGGGATTTCAAGACCGACCGGGTCCGCAACCCGGCGGATGCGGAAAAGACGGCCGGCCGATATTTTGGGCAAATGGATCTCTATCGTCGGGTTGCAGCGAGATTGACGGGAGTCCCTGCGACTGCGGTGGATGCGGCCCTCGTGTTCACGTCCCTGCCGGTGATAATAGGGGTTTCTCCAAGCGTCGATGGACCCTCCTCGACGGCGGTGGTGGGAAATTGAGCTTTACACCGGTGCCCCGGGCGGGCACTTCCTTCCCTTTCACCTTTTAAACCATGGGCAATCTGAAGAAGAAGCGTCGTCTCAAGATGAACAAGCACAAGCGCCGGAAGCGCTTGAAGTCGAACCGTCACAAGAAGCGCACATGGCAGAAATAAGCGGAATTCGGGCCCTTGGTTTGGCCTGAGATTTCCGATCGCTTTCCAACCCGCCGCCTCACCGCGGCGGGTTTTTCGTTTTTTTGACAGGGGACTTTCCCCAGCCTGATTTGGGTAGTTTGCCCGTGAAGAGCGGGTGGCGTTAAGTTCGTGTAAATAGGGGGGTTACGCATGTGGACTGAGCCAATTCGGCTTGCGCTCACCCCCCTCGCGGAGATTCGTCGTGCGTCCGAAACGAACCGGAAACACCTGATGCGAACCCAGCCAAAAGAAACGAGCCTCACATTTGGGGAGCCCGTGCCGAATAGGGGCGCGTAGCGATCGTCATGCTTTTCTCCCAAAAAACCAAAGGCTTCTTCGTCGATTGCAACGAGCACGGGGTATTCGTCGCCCGGACCAGCGGGTCCAGCGCCCCCTTCGTTGTCGAGGAGCTCCGTGAAGCCCCTCCAGGGGACGCGGCGGCGCTGGCTGAGATTCTCAAGCAGCTTCAGCCGAAACGCAGTCAAACCGGTTATGTGCACGCCACGGTGGGCATGCACTCGGAGCGTCGGCTCCTTCGCCGTGCCTCGCTGGAAATGAAGCGGATCAAGGAAACGGGCTACCTCGATGAGGTGCTCACGACCCAGTTCCGCATCGAACCCGAGAAGTACATGGCGGCCGTGCTCCATGCCAATGATGGCTCCGAGTACGAAGTGGGGAAGTCGCAGTCCAAGGACGTCATTTTCTGCGGCATGCCTTCCGATGAGATTGTCGCCTTTCAGGATGGAGTCCTGGAAAAGGGAATCTACCCGGAGCGCCTGGAAATCGGGTCGGTCGCCAGTCTGGGCGCCCTGAATGACTACCTGAGCTTCACCCGGTCCAAGGTGCCGACGCTGTTGCTCGAGCTTGGGTTCGAGAGCACGCACTCCTTCATTCTCTCCGCCACCGGCGTCGATTCCTCCCGGCCGATCAACATCGGGCTGTCCTCGATGATCCCGGTGGTCCAGAAGGAACTCGGCCTCAAGGACGAGGAATCGGCCAAGAAGCTGTTTTTCTCGAACACCTTCGACTTCACCGGCATGGGCCCCCTGTTGATTCAGCGCCTGCTCAAGGAGCTGCAATCATCGATCGGCTTCTATGAAGTGCAGACCGGTCTCACGATCGGTCAGGTCATTTGCACCCAGTTGCCCGCGAAGCTGGCCTGGATCGCCGATGTCATCGCCGCCCAGCTGGCGATCAAGCGGCTCAAACTCGATTTGGTCACCTGGCTCAACGCCCGTCACATCACCCTGGCTGACGCCGCCCACCCGCTTGCCTCTGACGCACGCTGGCTCGGCGTTTTTAGCCTGATGGTCCACTACCATGCCTCCGCTGCTGAAAAGAAAGACTGAAAAGTCTACGGCGCCCCTCGTGCCGGCATGGCATCCGAACTTCCGCAATTTTCAGCGGTTGCCGGACACCAAGGCCGTCCGCACGTCCTTTTTCCTCAACGGTATTGCCGCTGTGGTGACAATCAGCCTTCTGCTCGTGCTGGCCTATCAGGAGTACTCCCTGATGCAGCTGCGCACCGAGGTGGACGAGGCGCAGGCCCGCATCGAAAAGGACCAGCGCCCGAGCAACGAAGCCGTCGCGCTCTACAAGAAATTCCAGGAGGAGGAAAAGAAGATCCTCGAGGTCGACGCCTTCATGAAGTCGAAGGTCGCCTTCTCCGACCTGCTCGTCGATGTGGGTCGCACGTTGCGTGACCGCATCGCACTGCAGGGCATCAGCTCCCGCGACAACGGCGTGATCATCCGCGGCCTGGTTCGCGGCGCGGGCGACCGCGGCAGCGGCGAAGTCAGCGCCTACGTCGAGTCCCTGAAAAAGGACGCGGCCTTCGGAAAGATCTTCGAATCGATCGCACAAACGTCGATCGCCCGCGATCCCCAGAGTGGACGCATGACGTTCGAGCTTTTCCTCAAATTCAAGAGCGCTCCCGCGCCGGCCAAGAAATGAGCATCAAGAACGAAGACGTCGTCTCCGCGCTGAAGAAGTATCCGCTCATCTTCACGTGCGCCCTGGTCAGCGCGATCACGATTGTGGCGATCTATTATCGTCGCGACGAGATGCCCGTGGCCACGGCCGCGCTCGAGGAGAAGTCGTCCCTGAGCGAGCGGCTCAAGCTCAACATCGTCAACTCGGCGCAACTGGCCGAGCAGCGCGACGCCCTGATTGCCGCGAATGCCGCGGTGGCCGCCCGACTGATCAAGGCGTCCGAACTGGCGAAGAACCAGCAGTATTTCTACCGGCTCGAGGCGGAAACGGGCACGAAGTACAAGGACCTCAAACAGCTTCCGCCCACGCCCTCCATCAAGGGAGGCACCAACGCCTACGTCGCGGTTCCCTACACGCTGGTTGTCGAGGGCGGTTACTCCCAGCTGCTCAGCTTCATGCGCCGGCTCGAGAACGGCAGTCCCTTCTGCCACGTGAGCAGCGCGAATCTCTCCCGGGAGACCAGTGACATCAGCAACCAGCTTCTGGTGCTGAACCTCAGCATCGAACTCCTCGGTCAACCTTAACCATGAACCGCCATCGAGTTCGTACACCGCTCCTCGCGGCCTCGCTTCTCACGCTGCTCGCCTGCGACCTTTCGGCACAGGCGGCACGCTCGCGTTCAGACCTCCTTCCGCCCGGGCGGCGCGCCTCCAGTGTCGAGCTCGCGACCCAGCTGGCGGGCAATCCGGCGCCGGCCAAGCTGCCGGCCAAGGTGGTCAATCCCTTTAATCCTCCGAGTTGGGACGCTCCCGACCCAGAGGAAGCCCGCATGGCGGCGGAGGCGGCCGAGGCCGCCCGTCGCGCCGGCCTTGCGGCCAATCGCGCCACGAGTCCGCGCGAGCTGCTCGCCGCCATCGCCGGCGAAATCCGCCCCACCGGCGTGGCGGTCGTTGGAGGCGACTCCATCCTCCTGGTCGGCGCGCGCAAGCTCCGCGTCGGCGACCCCATCACCGCCACCTATGGCGGCAAACCTTTCACGGTGACCATCACCGCGATCGATCGCACCAGTTTCACGCTCCGCCTGAACGGCGAAGAATACACCCGGCCCATTAAATCAGGAAATAACCCATGAGAACCCGCTCGCTGATCCTCGCGCTGCTGGTCAACGCAGCCCTGCCGCTTCTCCGTTCGCAAACGCCGGCGGCAGTTGAATCCGGCGCCCCTGCTCCGACCGCACCCGCTGCGGCCGCTGCACCGGCCGCCCCCGCGCACGCGGGCGAAGGCACCGCGGTCGTTTTGACGACCGAGGCCCCCACCACCATCTCGGAAAAGACCAAGGACACCCTGTCCGTCGATTTCCCCGACGAGGAGATCCGGTCGATCCTCCGCAACGTGGCCGACCTGTTCGAACTGAACCTGGTCGTGCCCGAGACGCTCCAGGGCAAGACGTCGATCAAGCTGCGTGATGTCACGTGGCGCCAGATCTTCCAGGTGACGCTCGCTCCCGTGGGCTACACCTTCGTGGAGGACGGCAACATCATCAAGATCGTCACGGTCGACTCGCTCAACCTCGAGCCCGTCACCACCGACGTATTTGTCATCAACTACGCCAAGGCCGAGGACATCAAGAAGTCCGTCGAGCCCCTCGTGGAGGCCGCCGCCGGTGGTCGCGTCATCGTTGACACGCGCTCGAACGCGCTGGTCATCTCCGAGCGTCCGACGCGGCTCACGCGCATTCGCTCCATCGTCGAGCGCCTGGACAAGGCGACCGACCAGGTCATGATCGAGTCGAAATTCATCGAGGTCACCGACCGCGATGTGAAGAACCTCGGCGTGAAGTGGAATTCTCTCGCCGGCTACCAGATCAGCGCTGGTCCCTTCAACCAGACTTTCAACCGCTCCCGCACCGGCAGCTACAACAACGGTGTTGATTCGAACGCCGGCAGCAGCAACGGATCGAGCAACGGCACGACGTCGGGCACGAACACGACCAACTCCGTGGGCTCCGACAGCACCAGCCGGGTCACTTCGGACAATGGCGTCATCAACAGCACGTCGGGCACGGGAAGCAATGCCTCCCTGAACAACACGGTGACCAATGGTACCAGCGCCGACACGACCAATGCGCTCTCCAACGCCCTTAACTCGTTCCAGTCCCTCGCGGGCGGCGGCACGACGGGCCGTCTGACTTCGGCGGTGTTCGATGCCGACCAGTTCCAGGTCATCCTCAGCGCCCTGCAGACGCTGAACGACATCAAGATCGTCTCGAATCCCACGGTCGTCACCCTCAACAACACCGAGTCGTCCATCAACGTCGGTGAGGAATTCCCGATCCCGAACTACACCTACAATCAGGAGCGTGGTACGTTCGAGGTCTCCGGCTTCCAATACCGCCCGATCGGTATCATCCTGAAAGTGACGCCCCAGGTGAACAGCCAGGGTTTCATCAAGCTGAACGTCGAACCCGAGGTCAGCCAGCGCAACGGCGAGACGTCCTTCGGCGGCGCCGGTGGAGCGACGATTCCGATCATCGCGACCCGCAAGGCCAAGACGCAGGTCTCCCTCAAGGACGGCTTCACCATGGGTCTCGGCGGCCTGATCACGGCTCGCTCCGAAAACGGTTCCACCAAGGTTCCGGTGCTCGGCGACATCCCCGGCCTCGGCAAGGTGTTCCGCTCGAAGAACCGCGACCATTCCACGACCAATCTGCTCATCTTCATCACCGCCAAGACGGTTGCCGCCGATGGTGCCCCGATCACCGAGGTGTTCGATTCGCGCAATCTCCGTGCGATCGGTCTGAAGAAAGAGGAGCTCCCGGGCTATCGTGACGCGGGCGATCCGTTCGCCCAGCCCGAAGCGCCCGCTCCCGAGCCGAAGAAATCCTTCTTCCGCCGTTCCGCTCCCGCCGAGCAGGCTCCGTCCAGCAAGTAAAGGGATCCTCGATCCGTAATCCTCAGCCTTTTCAGGTGAGCTCATGAAAAACACTCTCCGAATCTATCTCGGACTCTTGCTGGCCGGACTCGGTGCCCACCGTGTCCACGCACAGCAGCAGCCCGTGCTTGCTGTCAAGATCATCGAGCTCGATGTGACGCAGGCGCCCGGCGTGGTCTCGACCATCGCCGTCAACGTCGGGGGCACCGGCTACACCACCGCTCCGTCCGTGGTCCTCTCTGGTGGCGGCGGTTTCGGCGCTACCGCCGTGGCCACGCTCTCCGGAACGGCGGTCGGCTCGATCACGATCACCAATCCTGGCACCGGCTACTTCTCCGCACCCAAAGTCACGCTCGTCGGCGGCGGCGGCGTGGGTGCCACGGCGACGGCGACCGTGGTCGTTGAGCGGGCGAAGTTCACCAACCCGAACGAGGCCTTTGGTCCGTATGGCCAGCCCATCGGCATCACGGCCTTCGCTACCGGAACGTTTCCGGCTGCGGGTTTTACCTATAGCTTCTTCATCAACGGCACGCCGATCGGCACCTCGATCAATAATCTGGGTTCGCCTTCGACCCCCGGTACGGTGGGCTGGACGCCTCCGGCTCCCGGCGCCTACTTCATCACGGTGACCGCGAATGACGGCACGTCCCCGACGGTCACGTCGCTGCCGGTCCGTTATTTTGCCACGGGCGCCGTCATCACGAGCCCGCAGAACCCGACCCTCGTGCCCACCGGCTCCTCGGTGGTCATCAAGGCCGACGCTACCACGCCGCAGGGCTTTGTCCGGCACATTGAATTCTTCGTCGATGGCGAGAGCCAGGGTGTCGACTCCACCGCCCCTTACTCCCTCATCTACACCCCAACCACGCCTGGCCCCCACAATCTCACGGCAGTGGCGGTTGACAACAGCGGCACCGCGCTCGCCACGAGCGAACCGGTGGTGATCAACAGCATCAACGCCATCGGCAGCATTCCGGTCGTGTCGGTGGCAAATCCAAGTAGCAACACCGCGCTGCGCATCCCCGACTACTCGGTCTCCGCCGCGTCCTCGATTCCGATCAGCATCGTAGCGAACGACGGCGACGGTGTGATCAACAAGGTCGAAACGTACATCGACGGTGTCCTCGTCAATACCGACATCCAGTTTCCGTATAGCTTCAACTGGCAGCCCCAGGCCACGGGCACCTATCGCATCGTGGCGCTGGCGTTCGACGACAAGAACAACGTCGTCGCTTCGTCCCCGAGCGTGGTGACGATCTCGGCGCCCCCGACGGTGACGATTTCGCAGCCCTCGAACAACGCGGTGCTGCCGGCTGGAGCTCCTGCAGTGGTGACCGCAACCGCGAGCGACTCCGATGGTTCCGTGGTTTCCGTTCAGTTCTTTGCCGACGGTGTGCTCATCGGTGATGACACGACCGCGCCTTATAGCGTGAGCTGGACGCCGACGCAGAAGAGCGACTCGGCTCCCACCAAACTCACGGCCCTCGCCACGGACAACTTCGGTATCACGTCCCTCTCTACCGGCGTGGACGTCATGATCACCGGTTCCGGTGGTGGTGGTGGTTCCAACGTCGGTGTACCGCCGTCACTCACGCTCGGCAACCCGCCGTCCAATTCGCAGGTGACTGTCGGCCAGACCGTGACCATCACGGCGAGCGCCACTGACAGCGATGGCAACATCCTTGCCGTTCAGTTCTTCGCCAACGGCCAGACGTTGGGTTCGGACAGCACCTTCCCGTACAGCGCTACGTGGACGCCGACGAGCCTGGGCACCTACGCAATTCAGGCCAAGGCACTCGACAATGACGGCAATGTGACCACCACGTCCGTCGCCGTGACGGTCGTGGCCAACAGCGCGGGCATTCCGCAAGTGACACTGCTATCGCCAGTCACCTCCTCCGCTGGCACTGTCGGCGGGGTGGTTGCCCTGGCCGCCAACGCCGTCGATTCCGATGGTGCGATCACCAGCGTCGAGTTCTTCGTCAGCGGCAAGTCCGTTGGTTCTGTCACCGGCTTCCCCTACGTGGTGGGCTGGGTCCCGACGACTGCAGGCACCTATGCGGTGACCGCGGCAGCTACGGACAACGGTGGCAATCGGGTGGTATCCGCCGTCTCGACGATCACGGTCGCCAACGCGGTCGGCAATGTTCCGGTCGCCGGGCTTTTCTTCAACAATCCGGGCCTGGCTGCGGGTGCGGACGTTGATACGAACCCCACGATCACTCCGGTGACGGTTGCGTACGGTTCGAAGCTGATTCTCTCCGTCGAAGCGACGGATGAGGGCGGCTCGATCGCCAGTGTGCAGTTCTTCCTCAACGGCAAGTCCATCGCCATCGTCAATGCCGCGCCTTTCTACACCGTGGCCACGCTGGAAACGCTGGCGGACTCCATTGTGACCGCCGTCGTGACGGACAATTCGGGCAACATCACCTACACGCGTCCGATTGCAATCGATACGTTCCCGACCAGTGGCGTGAATTCACTCCAGGTGAAACTCGCCAGCCCGTTGAACGGAAGCACGTACGGAGTGGGAGCGCAGATCATCTTCGCCGCCTCTCACAATGCCGGCAATCTGCCTCCGCCTGCGATCGACTTCTATGTCAACGGCGCGATCTTCACCACGGTCACGGGTGAGCCCTTCACCTACCAGGTGGGCCTGACCCAGCCGGGCACATATGACATCCATGCGGTCCTGCGCGCAGGCAATCGCACCACGGTGTCCCAGCCGGCCCGAATCGTCGTTCGCAGTGGTAATGCCCCGGTTGTGACGGTGACGGGTCCGACCAACGGATCCACGGTCCGTCTTGGCAGCAGCATGATCCTCAAGGCGAACGCCACCGACACGGATGGCACCATCAGCAGCGTGCAGTTCTTTGCCAATGGCGCCGCCATCGGCGGTCCTGACACGGAAGCGCCCTATTCGACCAGCTTCACGCCGGCCGCCGAGGGTGTCTACCGGATCACAGCCCTCGCGATTGACTCCAGCAGCCAGTCGACGGTGTCAGTCTCCTCCAACGTGCTCGTCACCGACGCCACCGCAAGCGGCGCGACCGAGTCCGTCTACTCCGGCACCTACTTCGCCGGATCGGAGCTGGGACGCATCACCCTGATTAATACGGGTGCGCGCACCGCGGTGGCCATCGCGCAATCGACCTCGGGCACCCCGAAGTTCTACTTCTACCAGGGTTTGACCGTGGATGTCTCGAACGGCTTCTCGCTCTCGGACTCCACCGGCACTCAGATCACGGGTCGGTTCTCCGACACCGGTGCCTCGGGCAGCTTTGACAACGGCCGCGCCTCCTTCATTGCGCCGCTGACGTTTGCCGCTTCCAGCAATGCGGTTCCCGTCGGCCTCTACACTGGCAACCTGACCGGGCGCTTCGCCAGCACGCTGGTGGGCATTCTGGGTCAGGATGGAGTCCTGGTGGTCTATGTGGCCGATGGTACGACGCGTGATGCCGGCAGCGGCAGTGTCGGCGCCAATGGTGCCTTCTCCTTCAACCTGTCCTCGGGCAACCGCATCAGCGGCACGATCAGTCCGGCGAGCCGGTTCCTCACGGGATCGATCACGGGTGGATCGCTGGCCGGCGCCTTCATCGGCGCGGCGAGTTCTGGAGCCAGCTTCAGCGACGGTGTGCTGCGCAATCTCTCCACCCGCGGCTTTGTCGGCACGGGTGACAAGGTGATGGTCGCAGGCTTCGTGGTTGGCGGCTCGGTGCCAAAGAAGGTGCTGATCCGCGCGGTGGGACCCACCCTCGGCACATTCAATGTCGCCGGCGTCGTGGCCGATCCTGAACTCATCCTCTATCGCGGCTCCACCCTGGTGGATCGCAATGACAACTGGGGTGGCAACGCCGCGATCGCGGCCGCGTCAAGCCAGGTCGGCGCGTTCGCACTCCCGGCCACGAGCCTGGACGCCGCGGTGCTGGTGACGCTCTCACCGGGCGTGTACACGGCGGTCGTATCGGGCGTGAACCAGGGCCAGGGTCTCGCCCTCATCGAAGTCTATGACGTCGAGGTTCCGGATGCCTTTACGCCGCAGAAGGTGATGAACCTCTCCTCCCGTGGAGAAGCCGGTCTCGGTGATCGCATGCTGATCGCTGGCTTCGTCATCAACGGCAGCTCGCCGAAGAAGGTCCTCGTCCGCGCCGTCGGCCCCGCCCTGGCAGGATTTGGTGTCAGCGGCACGCTGGCTGATCCGATCCTACGGATTGTCCAGGGCACGACGGTGGTGCGCGAGAATGACAATTGGGAAGCGGGCAACAATGTGCAGCTCATGTCCGAGGCCGCCAGCAAGGCGGGTGCGTTCGCACTGCCGGCTGGCAGCAAGGATGCGGCCCTCCTCCTGTCACTGCCTCCAGGCACGTACAGCGCGCAGGTGACCGGGCTGAACAACACCACCGGTGTGAGCCTCGTCGAAGTCTACGAAGTTCCCTGACCTCCTTGGTCTCACGGCGCCCTCGCGGCGCCGTTAGTCCAGCATCGCAAGCCGCGCGGCCTCCGGTCGCGCGGCTTTTTATTTCCAGTCAACCGGATTTGGAAACCGCGGATGGACTCGGATGAACTCGGATACGGAGTAGATCGAGCAGGGTTGGACCACGAATGGACACGAATGACGAATCACTGAAGATCAGCCGGACGATTCTGGACGGGAGCGCTGGCGGCTTTTAATCCTATCTTCCGCAGTTGAATCGAAACGATACGTTCCTAAACCACGGATCCCGCGGCCGCGGGATCCGTAGTTCAATTGCGGTTTTTCGGTTATTTCGTGTGCATTCGTGTCAATTCGTGGTCTCTCGTCTGAAGGGTGCGGCTCAGGGCGGGTCGATGAAACGCGAGCGCCACTCCGGACGCAGGATCAGGCAGGCCTCGGAGGGGGGGAACCAGCGTTTGCGCCGGCGGGCGATCCAGCCGTAGACCGCGTCGCGGAGAGCGCGGGGTAGGAGGAGAAAGGCTCCGGTCCAGCGCCACCAGGGCAGGCGGCGCGACACCCGCAGGGCGGCAGCGGAGCGGAGGTGGATCCGGTCGCCCTCCACCAGGACCATGGTGTCGAAGTCGGTTGTGGACAGTCCGTGGCGGCGCAACACGTCCTGTGCCCACGGGGATTGCAGCGCGCAAAAGCGGAACACGCCGGCGCGGTCACGCACCAGCACGGCCTGGACCAGGCGACTGCAAAGGCCGCACTCGCCATCGTAGAGAATGACCGGAGCGGGCGCCCCGCTTTTCTCGCTGTAGTTGTGTCCATCCGTGTGCATCCGTGGTCCTCCTACGTCGTTGGGACTGCTCTGGCGGACGGGGCGCTCCGTTCTTCGTCGGGGGACGGTTGGGTGACGCGGTACTGTTTGGGGGTCACTCCGGTGGTC
This sequence comes from Opitutaceae bacterium, assembly GCA_046346755.1. GTDB lineage: Bacteria > Verrucomicrobiota > Verrucomicrobiia > Opitutales > Opitutaceae > UBA6669. Next base: position 27,963 of record JAXMHM010000045.1, read on the forward strand.
TCCTTGAAACGGCGGCAGAAATGGGCGGCGTCGACGTAGCCGCAAATGGCGGCGATTTCCTTGATGGTCAGTTCCCCGGCCGACACGAGGGCCTTGGCGTGGGCGATGCGTGCGTGGTGGAGGAAGCGTTGCGGCGAAAGTCCATGATAGCGCCGGAACACCGCGGAAAAGTGCGGCGTGCAGAGCGAGTGGTAGCGCGCCACCTCGCGCACGCTGAGCGGGCGCGCCAGGTTCTCCGTCAGGTAGCGCGCGGCGGAGCGGGCAATCTGGGACTGCCGCAGGCTCATGCGCGCCGACGGCGGTTCCTGTCCGTCGGACTTGGGCTGGTCGAGCGCGCGGCAGAGTACGATCAACACCTCCCGCAACACCAGTTTGGCCCGCTCGGCGCTGCCGAGTTCGCTCGACTGGTGCTCCGAATAAATCAGCTGGAGCAGCGCCTGGAGCTCGCTGCTGTGCCGGCCGGCCGGCAGGGGACCGAGGAGCGCCGGCGGCACCCGGGGGGCCGCCTCGAACTCGAAGCCCACCCAGGCGATGCGGGCGACTTTGTCCTCCGGCACCTTCTCGTAGTGGTTGATATGCGGTGGCACCAGCAGGGCGTCCCCGCGACTCAGGTGGACCGAGCGCCGGCCGATCTTCCAGGTGCACTCACCCTCCAGAACGAGCGACAGTTCAAAAAAGTCATGGGAGTGATCGTGAAACCGATGGTCGGCCTTCACCGGGCGGGGCATGACCACACTGTATTTGAGACGGGGACTGTGCTCCCAGAATTGTAGCGAACTCATAAACCGGGCCCCTTTCTGCCATAAAACCATCGACTGATACAACAAAACCTTTCCGGGGATCCAGGTCTCACCTGAACCGGAACCATGCATTTGAACCACGAATTGACACGAATCTACACGAATGAAAACAGGGACCGAGAGTTGCGAAGGATTGGTTCACTCCTTTGCGAGGTAAATTCAAGTGCTCGACTCTTCGTATCTCACTCCTGATTCGTCCCGCGTCCGCGGGATTCGTGTCAATTTGTGTTTCCTTGTTTGAGTGGTTGCGGCTGAACCGGCGGCTGCCGAGACGGAGAATCAGTGTCAACCGAGGGATGACACCCAGCTGGTTTTGGGTCAGGGTGTTCTCCATGAAAACGCTGTCTGCGGGGGTTCGGAAAGTGATCGGAGTGGCGGTGGCTGGTGTTGGGATGAGCGCGGTGATGAGGGCAGAGCCGCCGACGCGACTGAAGCGGAGCGAGAGTTTTCTCGGGGTGCACTTCGACTTTCACGCCGGACCTGATTGCACGGAGATCGGCAAGGCGACGACCCGGGAGATGATCGAGCGGATCATCGACCGCGTGAAACCCGACTACCTCCAGATCGACGGCAAGGGTCACCCGGGATTTTCCAGTTATCCCACCCGGGTGGGCCACCCGGCTCCGGGATTTGTCGGCGATCCCTTGCGTCTCTGGCGGGAGGTGACGGCGACGCGCGGGGTGGCGCTCTACCTGCACTACTCCGGGGTGTGGGACGGCGAGGCGGTCAAGCAGCCCGGATGGGCGGCGGTCAACGCAGACGGGTCGCTCCAGGACAAAGCCACTTCCTTTTGGGGCCCCTACCTGCAGCAGCGCATGCTGCCGCAGTTGCGCGAGATTGCGGGGGAGTACGGTCTGGACGGGGTTTGGATCGATGGCGATTGCTGGGCGGCCGTGCCCGACTACCGGCCCGAGGCGCTGGCGGCGTTCACCGCCGCGACCGGGGTGACCGTGGCGCCGAAAAAACGCGGTGACCCGCACTGGCAGGAGTTCCTGGCTTTTCACCGGGAGGCGTTCCGTCGCTACCTGCGCTCCACCGTGGATACGATGAAACGCAGCCATCCCGACTTTCAGGTCTGCAGCAATTGGGCCTTCAGCGATCACATGCCTGAACCGGTCAGTGCGGATGTGGCGTTCCTGTCGGGTGACTACAGTCCGGGCGACAGCGTGAATTCCGCGCGCCTCGCCGGTCGTTTTCTCGCTCAGCAGGGCCGGCCGTGGGACCTGATGGCGTGGAGCTTTGCGATCAAACCGGAGCGTCGAGAAAAGTCGGTGGTGCAGGTGCAGCGTGAGGCTGCGCTGGTTCTGGCCCAGGGTGGAGGGTTCCAGGCCTACTTCAGCCAGCGGCGTGACGGTTCGGTGGACCTCGCCACCATGGACGTCATGGCGGAGGTGGCGGCGTTTTGCCGGGCGCGGCAACCCTGGGTGCATCACTCCCAGTCCGTGCCGGAGATCGCAGTGCTTTTGTCACAGGCAGACACCTACCACAACAACGACGCCTTGTTCGCCCGCCGGCATGCCTCGGTCCGGGGCGTGCTCCAGGCCCTGCTCGACCGCCGTCACGCCGTCGACGTGGTCGGCGAGCACACGCTCGAACGCCGGCTTTCCGAGTATGCGCTGGTGGTGGTGCCGGAGTGTTCCTACCTCGACCCCAGTTTTCGCGACCGCCTGGTCGCGTATGCACGCGAGGGTGGCAAACTTTTGTTGGTCGGTCCGACCGCGGTCGCCCTCTTTGAGCAGGCGCTGGACCTGCGCTGGCGCGGGGCGCGGGACCAGCCGGTCACGATCCGATGGCTGGACGGTGACCGGATTGCGCAGCTTCCGGCGCGATTCGGGATGGCGATGCCGCCGTCGGGGGCGCGGCTCATCGGTGATCTGACGAATGCAGGCGATCTGTCCGCGGCGTCGTCGCCGGCGGCTTCCCTGCAGTCGCTCGGTCGAGGCGCGGTGGCGTCCGTGTATTTTTCCGCCGGCCGGGCCTATGCGGAAGGAAGTGCGCCGGAGGTGGGAAACCTGCTGGATCGGCTCGTGCGCGAGGTGTTTCCCTCGCCGCAGGTGGCGATCGAGGGATCGCCTGAGGTGGAGGTGGTGGTGGCGACCCAGCGCGGGCGTCGACTTGTGCACCTGATCAATGTCTCGGGACCTCATGCAACGGCGCCAGTGCTGGAGACCGTGGATCCGGTGGGCCCGCTGACCGTGTCGATCCGACTGCCGGAGCGCCCGCGCGCGATTGTGAGCCAGCCGGAGGGACGCGAGCTGCCGTTCACCTATGAAGCGGGAGTCGCGCGGGTACGGGTCCCGTCGGTGAAGGTCTATGACATCCTGGTGGTGGAGGGGGACGGGACGAAAGGATGAAAGGGCGCAGGCCAGGTGGAACAGATCCCGGATTCAGGAAGAAGCCATCATGGAGGAGTGAGGGTCGGGGATCGATGGCTGGGTCGAGGGCGTGGCTCAGCGGCTGCGTAGACGCGTCAGCTTAGGCGCGATCCAAGGTCGGCGTCTGGTGGAGGTGGGGTCGGCGACCCATAAGCGTTAACTTAAGATTGTGCCGATGCGCTAAGGTGATATGATCAGGGGATGGAATACCAGCTGATGCAAGAGGAGTGGGCAGTGGTGAAGGCGATGCTGCCAAAGGACTGGGAGCAAAGTGCGAGAGAGCAAGGGGCTCTGAAAAGAGCCAGGGGAATCAAGGACGCGGAGGTGCTGCTGAGGTTGATTCTTTTGCACACGGCAGGAGGGCTGTCGCTAAAGCAAGCAGCGATGAGGGCGGAGCAGTTGGGCTTGGCAAGAATCAGCTCGGTGGCGCTGTACAAGCGCTTAAGGGTGGCGGAACCGTGGTTGAGGTACTTGAGTGCGCAGATGGTCGGCGAGATGGCGAAAAGCCTGGATCAGGTGGGAGATAGTCGGCGCAAGTGGCGGTTGCTGGACGGAACCGACATTCAGAATCGGGGCCAACGGGAAGCAAATGGCGGGTGCACTACAGCTTGCAGTTGCCGGACCTGGCCTGTGATTTTTAGCCTCACGGATACAAGCCAGGCCGAATCGTTACGACGACTACCAATCAAGAAGGGGGAGGTAGTAATGGCCGACCGCGCCTACGGCAATCGTGCCGGCGTGGCGCATATCGTGGATGGGGGCGCGGACGTGGTGGTCCGCATCAGTCCGCAGTTGCTGCCCCTGCTCGAAGAGGAGGTAAAGCCATGGATGTTTTGGCCCGTCTGAGGAGCCTGCAAGGACATGCCTGTGCTGAATGGGACGTTGTCTTTGAAGCAAACCGAAAGAGGTACTCGGCCCGGCTTTGCGCAGTGCGAAAGAGCGCCCTCAACACGCAAAGGGCGCAGAAAAAGCGCTCAGAAAGTGCCGGTGCAATGGACGCGAAATCAAACCGCAAACGCTCGAACTGGCCGGCTACATCGTGGTGCTCACCACACTGCCGAAAACCGCGTACCCCACCTCCGGGATCCTTGATCTGTATCGTTGCCGATGGCAGGTCGAGCTGGCTTTCAAACGCCTCAAAAGTCTGCTCGCACTAGGCCACGTTCCCAAGACCGACCCAGACTCTTGTCGAGGGTGGCTTCAGGGCAAGCTGCTTGCTGCCCTCCTAATCGATCGCATCCTGCGCCAAGGCAGGTTTTTTTCCCCTTGGGGCTTCCAGTTGTGATGATCCGAGCGTTTGGCGCTGCTACCTAGAAGTCCGAGATTCCGTCCTTGGCATCCTCTGTCCTGCTTTGCCTCTGTCCCACCTGTTAGCCCACAGCAAACACATCTCACGTCGACTGGCTGAGACACGACCTCGTCGCCGCATCCAAGTTCACCGCTTCATCGCTTCGCTCTTAAGTTAACGCTTATGGGTCGGCGACCCCGCGCGGATTGGCGTCGCGCGAAGAAGTCGGATCATGAAGGCGGGACCGATTGGCACCGTTGCGGCTCACCGAGGCCGCCAACAATCGGAACGCAGGCTCTCCAGCGTTCGATCCTAAGTTCACGCGGCTGCGCGGCCGCTTGGACGACCTGCAGCGGGGGCAGCCTTGGCGGCCTGCCAGGGCTGCGCCGCCGGGCGCGTCAGGAATCCGGCGGCCAGTCCAGGCTCCTTATAGATCGATGGTCGCGGTGAGGAGGAATTTCCGGGGTTCGATGTAGTAAAAGGCGTCCCGATAGTTCCGCCCGTTGAGGGTGCGGACGCTGGTGTAGAAGGGCTCGTCGTAGTCGAGGAGGTTGTTGATGTTCAGCTGGAGCTTCAGGTTGCGCTCGTAGACCTTGAACGAGTAGCCGGCGGTGGCGGAGAGCGTGTAGTAGGCGGGGGCCTTGATGTAGTCGAAGGCGTTGGTCACTTGATTGCCGATGATGCGACGGCCCACGATGGTGAATCCGCCGCCCACGCTGGCGCGTTTGAGGGCACCCCGGGTGAACGAGTAGTTGCCGAAGATGCTGCCGTTGTAGTCGGCCTGGTTGTTGAGGGCGCGGCCCTCGTTGCCCGCCTGGATACGGGTGCGCAGGGCGGCGATGTCGGAGTTGATCTGGTTGATGTTGGTGGTGGTCGGATCGGTCAACGCCGCCTGCCAGGTGGCCAGATTCTCGTCAAAGTAGCGGCGGGTGTCCGGCAGAGCGTTGGACTGTTTGGTCTTGGGGGTGCCGAAGTTGCCCCGCACGCGCAGGTTCTTGGTCAGGTTGGCCACCACATCGAGTTCGTAGCCCTTGCTCGAGATGTCCGAGGTGTCGCGGTAGCCGGTCGGAAACGTCCGGTCGGTGCGATTGATGTTGTTCCAGATGCGGTTGATCTCGGTCACACCGTAGTTGGTCACGCGATTCTCCTCAGTCGTGTCATAGTAGCCCAGGGAACCGACGATCCTGCCCTGGAGAAGGCGGAAGCGGAGGCCGCCGGAATAGCCGAGGCCGCTGGTCTGGTCGAACTGCTTGAGATAGAGGCTCGGGTCGCCGGCGCCGATGGGGTTGAAGGTCTCGGAGACATTGGCGTAGACGCCCAGCTGTGGGATGGGGAAGACCGTCACTCCGCTGGAGAAGACGTCCGCCTTCAGCTCCTTCTGCAGCAGCGCTGTGGTGGCCGGGCGCCCGGTCGTGGCGCTGAAGCTGCCGATGGCGTATTCGATGCTGTCGTAGTTGTCGTGACGCAGGCCGCCGACGAAGGTCACCCGTTCGTCCCAGAATGTCGCCACCGTGGCGAGCTGGTAGGTGTCGAGCTGCTGCCGCTGGCTGCGATAGCGGGTCGGGATGTTCTCCCACGTGTAGGTGGCATCGTCGACTGGCCGCTGGGGGACCAGGCGGAGGTCCGAACCCAGGTACTGACGGAAGAAATACTGGTTGGCGCCGTTGGTGAGCAGCGGGACGGCCGCGTTGTTGGTCCGCATGTAGCGCTGGTCGAGGGCGTAGAACGTCTCGACCCGCCGGCTGGCCATGACGTTCAGGGTTTGCTTCCACCAGCGGATCGGCAGCTCGTAGGCGGTGACAAAGCGGTAGTCGTAGTGGCGGTTGTCCTGGTCGGCGGTGGCGGGAGCGGAATCGGCGTAGACCCTGCCGAAGTTGGGGTTCACAGCCCCGCCGGGCAGGGTGGTGTTGATGTCGGTCTGCAGGGTGGCGAAACTGGGTGCGAAGGTGAAGCGCTTATAGCCGGCGAACTGGGCGGCCACCTCGGAGAACAGCCGCGGCGTCCACTGGTGCTGGTAGAAGGCGGCGAGCACGTGGCGGCGCGTGTTTCCGTAGGCGTTGGATGGCTGGAGACTGAGATTGCGCGGGATCGAGGGTAGGTTGGCGATGTAGCCGGCCTTGCCCGGGTCGATGGCGAAGCTGCTTCCCTGCGTGTTGCCGAAATTGAGGAGATTGACCAGGCCGATCCCGGGCAGGTCGGTCAGGCGCGGCGTCGTGAATCGTCCCACACCAGCCGAACCGGGCGGATTGCTGGTGCTGGGACCGGTGAACGGCACGCCATTCCAGAGCGAGAGGCTGTCGGTGAAGTTCTGGCGGACATAGTTCTGCTTCAGGTCGCCGGTCTCCGCCTCGATGCGGAACTCTCCCGCCTTCCAGGGCCGGTAGGTGGCGGCGAGGGTCCCGCCGATGCGATTGCGGAAGTAGGTGTCGACCCAGTTGCGGTCGTCGTCCTTGAGCAGGTTGACCCGGACGGCGGCGTTGCGACCGAGGGGCACGTTCATATCCGCGGTGGCCCGGAGCGATCCTTCGGAGTCCGCGCGCAGCGAAGTCTGAACGATGCGTCGGCCCAGCTTGGCCTGCTTGGTGACGGTGTTGATGATCCCGCCGACGATGCCGTCGCCAAAAAGCAGGGCATTGGGTCCGCGCGCGCTCTCGACCCGCTCCACATTGTAGTAGTCGAGGGCGTCATTGTGTTTGAAGTAGTTGCGGGTGGGAAAGCCGCCGCCGAGACCGCGGAAATTATTCTGGGACCCGAAGTCCTGGCCAGCGGGCTGGGTCGCGTAGGTATTGGTCAGGTACGCCGAGGCCTCCAGGTAGTTGGTGGCGGCGACGTCGTTGATGAAGTCGCGGGTCAGCACGGTGATGTCGCTCGGCGTCTTGATCAGTTCCGTGCTGAGACGGCCGGCCAGGAGCGAGTCGGCGGCGATGTACCCTTCGTCCTTGCTGGTGTCGACGGTGAAGGGGGACAGGGTGATCGACTCGTCGGCGAGCGCGGGCTCCCCGACAGAACGGGGAGGCGTCGCGGGTGACGGAGTGGATTGGGCAAGACCAACGGAGGCGTTGATCCACAGGAACAAAGCGCCAGCAAGGGCGCGGACGGGCGAGGGCAGGGGCGTGTTCATCACGAGGGTGGGTGCAGGGTGGAGCAGAGCAGCCCTTTGCAGGCAGTCTCTGTCGGGGCGGTCGGTGTGAGGTAGGTTTGGGGGCCTTTGCGACAATGTCGCGGGGTGGCACCCCAATTCGACCTCGAGGATAGCGCGCGCCTTGACCGGGGGAACGAGGCAGCTATTCATATCGATGAATGAAAGCAAAGCCGGTGACGATGAGAGACGTGGCGCGCCGGCTGGGCGTTTCGCAATCGACTGTTTCACTGGCGCTTAACAATAGTCCGCTCCTGCCTCCGGCCACGCGTGAGACCGTAAAACGGGTGGCCGGCGAGCTGGGGTATCGGGTGCATCCCTATGTCTCCGCGCTGATGCGCAGCCGCCGGCCCTCGCGGGCGCCTGTCTCCCGGCCTGTATTGGCGCTCATCAATACTCTCCCTGCGCGCACGGCCTGGAGGAACAGTTCCACCGGCAATTTGAAGTACATGCTTCAAGGTGCCGAGCGCCAGGCGCTGGAGCGCAACTACCAGACCTGTGAGTTCTGGCTGCATGAGCCCGAACTGTCGCATGAGCGCCTGAGCGATATCCTCCGCGCGCGCGGCATTGTCGGGGTGCTCCTCGGTCCGAGCAGCGACTTGTACTTGGATCTGAAGCTGAAGTGGGAGTTCTTTTCGGCGGTGCGCCTGGGTTCGACGCGATTCACCCCGGCGCTGCACCGGGTGGTGAACGACCACTTTGTCACCGCCGGGATCGCGATGCGGCAGTGTTTTGAGCTTGGATACCGTCGTCCGGGCCTGGTGATCCGGACGGCGTTGAGTGTCGGTCACGAGCGTCGCTGGGAGGCGGGTGCGGAGATGGCGGCACGGGACCTGCCCGGGTTGACCCTGGTGCCGACGCTGCTCATGGACGACGAGTCCGATGCGCGGCAGTTTTCGCGCTGGTACCACCGGTACCGGCCCGATGTGGTGCTCGATGGATCGGAGCGCACGGCACTGCGGCACGCACGGGCGATGGGACTCAAAGTGCCGCTGGACGTGGGGGTTGCGAGCCTGAGTGCCCCGCAGCTGGGTGGGGACTTGAGCGGCACCTACCAGCACGGAGAGGCCATGGGAGTCGCGGCGACCAACCTGCTGATCAGTCTGATTGAACGGCATGAGACGGGTATTCCGGCCCTGCCGGTCACGCAATCCACCGGATCGATCTGGAACCCAGGCACGACCGTCCGGGAAATCCGTCCACAGGTGCCGGCCTAGCGTACGGGTGGGGCGGGTCCGGTGGAAAATGGGATCGACATCTCCCGTCGGCTGGCGCAAAGCCTGCTTCGGCGCGCCCGTATCTTTCCTCCCATGCCACCGACGAACACCGAGCACGTGCGCTGGTTTAAGGACGAGGTCCACACGCATGAGGGCCAGCTGAAGGCCTACCTGCGTGGATCGTTCCCGTCGGTGCGGGATGTGGATGACTTGGTGCAGGAGACGTTTCTCCGGGTGTGGAAGGCGCGGCTGAGCCATCCCATCGATTCGGCGCGTTCGTTTCTCTTTCAGGTGGCGAGACATCTGGCGATTGACGTGGTGCGACGAAATCAGACGGTCGTGCAGGAAAGTTTGCGGGATTCGGTGGCTGAAACCGTCATGGAAGAGAGGCCCACTGCGTTGGAGACACTGGCCCATGCCGAACGCGTGGCCGTAGTTGCCGAGGCACTGGCCGAATTGCCCGATCGCTGCCGTGAAATCTTCATCCTCCGTAAACTCAAACAGATACCCCAAAAGGAGATCGCCTCCCGCCTGGGCATCTCGGAGCGAACGGTGGAAAGTCAGGTCACCCGTGGCATGAAACTCTGCGAAGCCTATTTCCGGCATCGTCAGGTGCATTCCTTTACCCGTCATGGCTGATTTCACCCACGGCACGACGAACGGATCGGGTTCGGCTCCGGAAGGAAGTGACCTTCAGCCGATTGCATGGGCGGTGGAGACGGGGGCGGTCGATGAGGTGCTGCGCGTGATGGACCTCCGGCTGCAACGCCGCCGCCAGCGTCGTCGGCGTTTGGCAGGCGCAGTCGCCGCGGTGTTGGTCCTGGGCGTGGTGGCCGTGGGTTGGCTCTGGCGTCCGGGGGCGGCCGCAACTCTGGTTTCGGCACCCCCCACGGCGGTGGTGGCTTTGCCCGAGCGTCGCGAGCTGGCGGACGGTTCCGTGGTCGAGCTGCGCGCGGGCGCGGAGTTCGTGGTCGCGTTCACAGAGGCTGAGCGCCGGGTGCTGCTGAGCAAGGGCGAGGCCCGGTTTCAGGTGGCCAAGAATCCGGCCAGGCCCTTTATCGTGCAGGCTGGCGGCGTCCTGGCGCGGGCGGTGGGCACGGCTTTCCTCGTGCAGGTTTCCCCGCAGCAGGTTGAAGTGATTGTGACGGAGGGGCGGGTTCAGGTGAGTGCTCCTTCTTCGGATACCCCGCCCGCGCTGAACCCGGAGGCACATGCCCCCCTGTTGGTGCCGGGAGAACGGGCGGTGGTGTCGCAGCCGACGGCGTTCACCCCCACGGTGGTTCCGGTTGTCAGCACGGTCAGCGCGCCGCAGCTGTCCGAACGTCTGGCCTGGTTGGCTCCGCGCCTCGAATTCTCCGCCACGCCGCTGGCCGAAGCCGTCCGGTTGATCAACCAGTACAGCGCCGTCAAACTGACCGTAGCCGACGCCGCGTTGGAATCCGTGCGGCTCAGCGGTCTGATACGGGCGGACAATGTTGAAACTTTCTGGCGATTGCTCGAGGAGGACTATGGTCTCCGTGTGGAGCACCGCAGTCCGACGGAGGTGGTTTTGCACGCCGGTCGAAACTAGCGACTCCTGGGGAGTCGGCGGTTTGTTGATTTTTCTTTGCGGGATTTTTGCGCGGGGTGCGTCACCCTAGGCATGACTTTCCTTGTCTGCTCCTTTGCAGCCCGGCATCGATTCACGGTGTGGCTGGCCCTTCTTGCGGGATGGGTCGCGTCGGCGAACGCGGAAACCCCCGCCGCGAGCACCCATGCGTTCGACGTTCCCGCCGGAGCGGCCGAGCAGGCCTTGAAGCAGTTTGCGGAGCAGTCCGGTCTGGAAGTGCTCTTTGTCACAGAGACCGCGGCGGGCGTAAAAACCAATGCGCTCAAGGGCACCTACACCGCCCGTGAAGGGATTGACCGGCTCCTCGCCGGCACGGCGCTCGTGGCGCGGCAGGACGAGCGAACAGGCGCGCTGAGAATCCGGCGCGATTCCGACCCAAACGTGTCAAGGGCGGCGGTGACCAAGGCGACCGACCGCCCGGACGAGGGGACCCCGGCCGACCCCGGGACCGTTAAGCTCCAGCGCATGGAAGTCACCGGCTCGCGTATTCGCAGCCTGGTGGGCGAAGCGGAAATCAACTCCGTGCGCACCTTCGACCGCGTCGACATCGAGGAGTCCGGCGTGCAAAGCCTTGGAGACCTGCGCGATCTCATCCCCGAGCTTTCGGTGGCGCGCGGCAACAGTTTCACCGGCAACACTGGCGGCACGTCGGTCGATGGCATCGTCAACTTCCAACTGCGCGGACTGACCGGCAACTCCACCCTGGTCCTGATCGACGGACGGCGTCAGCCGCGCACCCGCCAGTCGGGGACCGGCAGCGACTACGACATCTATGGCATTCCGATCTCCGCGATCGAGCGAATCGAGGTGCTGAGCGATGGCGGCAGCTCGGTCTATGGAGCCGACGCGCTCGGTGGCGTGGTGAACATCATCCTGCGCAAGAACTACCGGTCGACCGACGTGGAGCTCTCGTATGAGAACACCTTCGACAACGACGCCGGGATCATGCGATCCAATTTTTCCTACGGCAACCGCTTTGGAAAGTTCTCGCTGAACTTCCGCGCCAACTACGAAACCCAGAATTCGATGGCGGCGGTGGACCGTTGGTGGACCGGGACCAATGACCGCCGGTTCATCGGCGGCACCGATGCCCGCTCGCAGATTCCCGTGGGCGGCCGCATTCGCGTGGCGTCCGGCACGTTTCCGGGCACCACCACCAATGTACTGGCCATTCCGGCCGGCTCTGACGGCAAGACCGTGACGGCGCAGGACTACATCAATGCCGGCGTGCCGCTGGATGCCGACCGTTTCAACAGTGCGCGGTACTCGAATCTCTTCAACGAAAGCCGCCGCCAGGCGTATTCATTTCGGGCCGACTATGAGTTCAAACCCTGGCTTAAGCCGGCACTGGATGCGCGCTGGAGTGAGGCCATCAACTTCGGCAAAGGTGATCCCTTGGGCGGCACACAGTCGCTCACCCTGCCGGTGGGCTATCCCGGGAATCCCTTCGCCACGCCGATCATCGTGGACAAGTACTATTGGGAATATGGATTTCAGGATCGAAAGTACACCACCTCAGACCTGAGCGTGCTCTTCGGTGTGACCGGCGATTTGCCGCGCGAATGGCGCTATGCCGCAAATATCCAGTACACGAAGAAGGATCCGGCGATTGAGGAAACCCTGAATCAATTCAATCCGACCCTGTTCACCGCGGCCATCAACGCGGACCCCACCTACCGTCCGATCATCGCCCACGACAGCCGCGTGGTGAATCCGAATCCTCCGGGCATCCTCGAGCGGACCTATATCTTGATTCCCTCGGGTGAGCCGAACTGGATCTGGACCTATGACCTCAAGCTCGATGGCCCGGTGTACGAATTGCCGGCGGGCCCGATCAGGACGGCGGTGGGAGCGGAGATGCGCGAAGACTACGTCCAGTTTGTGCGCACCAACCAGAATGACACTACTCAGACCGCGAGCCGTCCCGGTCACAGCACCGCGATTGGCTACTTCACGGAGGTGCGGGCTCCGCTCTTCAGCGATAAGAAGAACCTGCGTTTTCTGCGCGCTTTGCAGATCAGCCTCTCGGGTCGCCTCGATACCTACAAAGACTCCGACTCCGGGCACACGCTGGCCCGAGGGTTGAGCTGGCGCCCCTTCAAATAGCTGCTCTTCGCCGGCAATCGCAATGAAGGTTTCAAAACGCCCTTGTTGTTCGAGCGGTTCCGCAATCCCTCGACCGTGGCCACAACGTTCGGCACCACCGGTACCTTTGTTCTCTTTGACACGGCACGCAACCAGCAGCTGATCGGCACGGTGCAACGCTTCCTCGGTGGTAACCCCGACCTGCTTCCCGAGAGTTCGGTGAGCCTCCAGGGACGCATGGTGGTCGATGTGCCGTTTGTTCGAGGGCTGTCACTCGAGGCCAAGGCGTGGGACACCAAGATCACCGATCAGGTCAATACCCTGACTCAGTACCAGGACTTCTTCACGCTCTATCCCGAGCGCTTCCGTCGCGCCGCACCGACCGCGGCGGACCTCGCCGCCGGCATTCCCGGAGTGATCAACTACATCGACAACAGCCCGGTGAACATTTCGCGGCGCCAGCTCGCGGGCGTTGACTACCTCGTCATGTATGATCGCAACACCCTCTCCTGGGGTCGGTTCACCTTCCGTGCGTCGGCGACGACGCAAACCCGCAACTACAGTCAGCTCCGGGCGGGCCTTGCCAATGTCACGACGGTGGGCCTGGCCAACCGGCCGCTGCGGTCGACCGGATCGCTGACCTGGCGCCGGGGACCGGTTTCGGCCACGGCCACTCACATCTGGCAGGATGGATACCGCGTGAGTATCACGGCGGGTCCCGACTGGCCGATCTACACCCAGTGGAATGGAAGTGTGTCCTACGACTTTGGTAAGACGGGACTGGCGGCGCGCCGGGACTGGGTGGGACGCGCCCTCAATCGAACCCGCGTAACGATGGCTTTGGTCAATGCCTTTGAAGAGGGCTTTGCTCTTTCGCCGACCGGAGGCGTGAACCCCATGCTCGACCCGCGCCTGCGCCGCTACACGCTGACCTTCCGGAAATCACTCTAAACGAGGTGCGTGCTCGGGGAGCCGGGCAATGCCGATTCCCGCGTTCGCGAGAGTCGGCCCTGCCAGGAGGAGCGTCCGCCCCAAACCGGACCTTACTTGATTCCCAGGACGCGCTTGATCATGCCCTCGTAGCGGTTGGGGGCGATGCCGGCCTCGATCATGGCGCCATCCTTGCCGAGCAGCACGGCGTTGGGGACGCTGCGGACGTTGAAGCGCTGGGCGATGTCGCTCGCGAACTCCTTGCCGTCATAGTACGTCGGCCAGGGCAGTTTCTTGCTCTTCAGAAAGGCGTCCAGCTTGGCTTTGTCGGCTTCCTTGTTGCACGCCACTCCGACGACCTCGAGCCCCTGGCGACGGTAGTTGCGGTAGAGTTCCTTGAGGTCGATCTGGGCGTTGCTGGACGCTTCGTGCGTGGGAGACCAATACACAATGAGCACGGCCTTGCCGCGAAGCTGGGCGAAGTCGACGGGCTTTCCGTCGGTGGAGGTGAAGGTGAACGGGGCGGGGGTCATGCGGGCATCGAGCAGCCGCAGCTCGAGCTTGGCCATGTCGACGACCTTCTTGTCCTTGTGATCCACCAGCTTTTGGTAGAACTGGACGGCCATTTCAGGGCGTCCGAGGGTGCGGATGTACTCGCCGAGGTCGCGGAGGTGTCCCGAAAGAAACCGGTCCGCCTTGGGCATCTTGGAGAGCGTATCGATTTTCTCCCGGAATTCCGTCTCGCTGTCGCGCGAGCGTTCTTCGCGGGCGAGGGCACCGGAAAGGGCGACGTCGAGGGAGGCGAGGGCCAAGGCCTGGTCCGGGGTGAGATCCTCGCGCTTGCGCTGGCCCAGGAGTTCAAACTTGGCCGCCGTCAGGTACGCGGCCCGGGCAGGTGCGTTGGCGTTGCCGGACATCGTTGACGTGGCAAATCCCGCCACGGATCCGATGACGGTGCTGGTGCGACTGTGGGCCGGATAAGCGAGGATGAAATCGACCCCGGCTTTCAGGACCTCGGAATTGCGCGCCTGACCGGGTTCGGCGTCCTTGGCGTTGCGGATCGCCGTGTAGCCTTCGTAAGCCAAGTCAGCGGGCGACTTGGCCGGAGCGGCGGCGGGAGGGGTTTGCGCGTGGGTGAGGGTGAGGGATCCGGCGAAAGCAAACACGGTAGCACAGGCAAGAACAGGGCGTAAGAAGCGCATGGGAGGGACGGGGATGTTGGTGAAGCTGGGGAGGCGGGCAGCGATGGAAACTGCCGGGGAACATCGGGATGACAGTCACGCGGCTCGGTGACTGTCAAGATTTGCACTCGACGAAGCAGCGGGCGGGTGAGCCTCCGCGTCAACTTAGGGACTGAGCCTGGGAACTTCTTGCGTTTCTCAAAGGAGTGGTCCCGCAGTTGCGCCTGAGCGTCAGTTTAAGGAGCGATCCAATAGCAGTGTCTGGCGGAGGTGGGGTGGACGACCCCCGTGGGAATGCGGGTCGCGTGAAGAAATCGGACAACACAGGCGGGACCCGTCGATCCCGTCGCTGGCTCAGCAAGTCCGCCTACAACCCCAACCCGCACCTAGTCTGCTTCTCGTCGTTGGGATAACACTTGGGCGCGACTGCGGAAATGGGTTCAAGTCGATCCCACCGAGACGGGGTCAGAGAAAACCTGGTCAGGTTGCACAGGCTTGGATGCCGAGCGCGAGCCGTCCGGTCGGTGATCCCTGGCGTAGGCGACCATGGCGTGCAGGTTGGCGGCCGGGGTGAAGGGTGAGAGTTCACAGCCTGCGCCGACGATGTGAAAACGGCCGCTGATCTGATGGCAGCGCCGGCAGGTCTCGTACACGTGCTCGGGAGTACCCTGCAGCAGGTCGGTGATGGTGGAGACATTGCCTGCGAGCACCCGTTGTTCCCCCAACTCGGCCCGTGCCCGCTGGAGGCTGGCGGGAAAATCGATCTCGTAGATATCGACCGGAAGTTCCGCCATCTTGCGGAAGAGGGGGTCGATGCGGCCGCACATGTGCTGGCGGAGCAGGACGTCGGGGTGTCGGTGTCGCAGGGTGGTGAGCACCCGGTGTTGTTCCGGCCAGAGGAACTCGGCGTAGAGGTTGGGCCCGATCAAACCGGCGGCAGCGTCACTCATGCCGATCGTGTCCGCGCCGGCGGCGATCTGGGCCGGGGCGTAGGCGATGGCGACGTCGGCGCAGAACGCCAGGAGGTCGCGGACAAAGTCCGGGTCGTCGACAAAATCGAGCATGATTGTGTTCAGACCGCGCAACTCGGCGGCGAGCGCAAGCGGGCCTTCGACCCACCCGACGATGGACATGCCCGGACCGGCGCGGCGCCGCATTTCCTCGATGCTCCGCACCCGGTCGTGCATGCGCCCGCCTCCGGCGGGATCGGGCACGCGGAAGGTCCGGAGGCGTTCCTTTTCGAGCAAGGCCGCGCGGTCTTCGTTGATGGCCGGCCCCTGATCGACGAACCAGTCCACGCTGCCGACGCCGGCGATGTCGATCACCTCACGCGCCGGATCGGAGCAGGTCAGCAGGCAATCGATGCCGAAGTCCTCGGCAAATCGAAGCTGGGCCTCCGCCATCTTGCGGCCGTCACGCGTGTAGTCGATAAAAGGGATACCGGCATGGCGGGCGGCGAACATCATTCCCATCGGCTGAACCGGAAGCCGGTCCACGTCCTCTCCCCGAACGAGTCTCTGGACCCTTTCGATCGAGTTCATCTCCGGACGCTACCGGGTGAGGGGGGCGGGTTCAATCTTTGAGCGTTTCCGTTCGGCTTCGCTCAGGGCAACTCGGCGTGGGCGTCGAGTTGGTGGGCCCACAGGGATTCGAACCCTGAACCAAAGGATTATGCTTACCACTTCGGCTTTCGCCGCTCCCGCCGGGGCGGGATGCGTGGTCTGGACCATGCCTTCACCATGGGTCGCGGATGCGGCCCGAAGGTGGGTGATTATGGTCTCTACACCTTTCCCGCCAAAGGCGGGACTTGGCTCGGCGTTGGGTCGCTCCGCGGATGCGAAGCAGGCCGTTCACCGAAGTTACACCTGACTAACGACGGGTTTCCCCGCCGCCGACCCTTACTTAAGTCCTCTGCTCTAACCGTTGAGCTATAGGCCCCCATCAAAGAACGCCCTTGTTGAAGGCGGTGGAGTCGGGGATGGCGACTCAAAAGGAAAGCGGCCTGCAGCGTACGCCAGATGCCCCTGCATTTTTCTGATGGAGGTGGGGTCGCCGACCCCGCGGGGAGTGGCGTCGCATGAAGAAATCAGGCCCCGGAGGCGGGACCGGTCGGTCCCGTCGCGGCCTTGTATGTCCATTTCCGTGCACAAGGAACGAGTACCAAAGGCTGCCGCCGAGAATGGGCCAATTGGCTCGTCGGAGGCGGCAGTCTTTGGTACGGAAGAATTGGCCTTGGGTGAGCGAACCTCATCCAAGGTCGCCAGGGCGCGCGTCCGGCCGGCCGCCGGGCGTGCGGCAGGGCAGGTAGATCGATCTGCGGCCTTGAGGCTTTCGACCTCGTCGGTGAGCAAGGATCCCTGCCCTGTGCCTGGTTCAACTCGAACCGCTGGGAGAGCCTTGAGCTCGCATCGCAAGAAGGAGCAAACCATGCCTGCCAAACCGCCACCGACATACGTTGGACTGGATATCTCCAAGGACCAACTCGACTATTGCCTAAGCGAGACCGCGGAAGGTCGCTGTGCCTACGACCCTGCTGGTCGCGCGGAACTGATTCAAAAAGTTCGTTCTGTCCCTAGAGCGCGCGTGGTTTGCGAGGCGAGCGGAGGATACGAAAAACTGATCGTCGCGGAACTCCTGCAAGCCGGTATCGAGGTGTGTGTTGTACAACCCGGACGAGTGCGTGCCTTTGCCCACGCGGAGGGATTGCTGGTCAAGACCGACCGCATCGATGCCCGCTTACTTCGTCGTTTCGGGGAAAAGATCGATCCCCGGCTGACTGCGCCGACTGATCCTGCGGCCGCAACGCTACGCGAGTTGCTCGAGCATCGCCGGCAACTCACCACTCAGCTGGCGGAAGTGGCAGGTCGCCTCTCCCTGGCCGGACCTACGCTGGGCCCGCTTCTGACCACCCAGCGAACGTTCTTGATCGAGCAGATTGCCCATGTCGAAAAACTGATCGACCAACACATCGATCACGACCCGAACCTAAAGGAAAATCCGAGCGACTGCAGCAGGTCAAAGGCATCGGACCTGTGCTCGCCGCCACCGTTCTGGCCTACGTGCCAGAGCTAGGCCAGATCGACTCGGCCCAGCTCTCGGCCTTAATCGGAGTCGCGCCCTTTGCGGACGAATCCGGCCACACCAGTTCGCCACGCCACGTCCGTGGTGGACGCGCAACCGTCCGCCACGTCCTGTACATGGCTGCCGTCTCAGCCTCGCACTCCAATCCCATCCTCACAGCCTTCTACCAACGTCTTCGCGCCAACGGAAAGCCTGCCAAGGTCTGCTTGGTTGCCGTCATGCGCAAGATGGCCTGTCTGATGAACAGGATGCTCCAAGAACCTGATTTTGTCCTTGCCTAAAACCACCGTCGCTCACCGAGGCCACCTCCACCTGAACCCCAGGCATTCCAGAGTCCAATCGTTGGGTTGACGCGACTGCGCGTCAAACTAAGCGCGATTCAAGGTCGGCGTCCGGTGGAGGTGGGGTCGCCGACCCGCGGGGAATGGCGTTGCGTGAAGAAATCATGTTCCGGAGGCGGGACCGGTCGGTCCCGTCGCGCATGCGCAATCGTGGGAAGACCACCTCCAACGGAGACGGAGCTGCCTCGATCTTCGCAACCAGGGGCTGCGAAGGAAGTTCTGGCGCTGGTGGGTGGATTCTGCCCAAAATGGTCCGTCCCCCCAACTATGTCTGCTTTCATCAATCGTCGAAAGATTTGGCGTTTGGCGGTCCTCGTCACCGCGATCCTGATTCTGGCTTCTCCGTTCTTCCCTGAGTACTACTCGGATCCCCTGTTGATTCTGACTGCGACTTTAGGTGTGTGGGCGCTGGTTTTTCACCTGCACGCGCGCCACGCCCAGGAGTCGGCCAGTTTCCGCGAACTCTTTGTCAACTTCAACGAGCGCTACGACCTGTTGAATGAGCGGCTCACGCGCGCCCTTCACCGCGAAGGGGCCTTCACGGTCGACGACACGCAGGCCTTTGTGGACTACTTCAATCTGTGCGCAGAAGAGTGGCTTTTCTTCAGCGCCGGTTACATCTATCCGAGTGTTTGGCGGAACTGGGAAAACGGAATGCGCCAGTACGGGTCCGATGCGCGGGTGGCGGAACTGTGGCGGCAGGAGTCGAAAACGGAGTCCTACTACGGGCTGAAGTTCCCGATTGGGCATGCTGTTCCCAATCTGATTTGAGGAACGGGAGCGAATGGCGAGGTCGTGCTCGCAGTGCAGTGATGGCGCAGGTCCGGCGGACTTGGGCTTGGAATCAGACGCGGTTTTGCCATCGTTTCGCGGCATGAACTGGCTCACCTGGTCATTGCTCTCGGCGTTGTTCGCGGGTCTGACGGCAATTCTCGCCAAGGTGGGGGTGAGTGGCGTCGACTCCAATCTTGCCACCGCGATTCGCACCACCGTCGTCCTGGTGTTTGCCTGGAGCGTGGCCTGGTTCACCGTCCGGCCGGGTGCCTTGGCGGCGGTGGCGCCCCGCACTTGGCTTTTCCTGACCGTGTCGGGAATCGCCACCGGACTGTCCTGGCTCTGCTACTTTCGCGCCCTGCAGTTGGGCGATGCCTCCCGGGTGGCGCCGATCGACAAGCTGAGCGTCGTTTTCGTCCTCGTGCTCGCCGCCCTCTTCCTCGGCGAGGCGCTCACCTGGAAAACCGTTCTCGGGGGCGGGCTGATCGCGGCGGGTGCGGTCATCCTGGCGTTGAAGTAGGATCGATCGCCGAGGTAACTTTCGCCGCGCAACAGCGTCACAATCCAGGAGATGAAACGCCCGGGTGTCTTGGGAACGGTGGGACCGGAGGATCATGACGCGGTGGCGCGATTGCTGCATCGCTCGCTGGTCGCCTGGTACGAGTCGAAACTGCGTCAGGGACATCGCTTCGGGTCCCAGTCGGACCCCTACCGGTTGATTCCCCAAGTTTATGCCGCGTTGGATCCAGGGGAGGCTGTGGCGTCGCGGGACGAAGTCACCGGCGAACTGCTGGGCGTGTGTTTTGTGCATCCCCGTCCGACCCATGTATCGGTGGGCATCGTGGCGACCTCTCCGGAAGCACAAGGACGCGGGGTGGCCCGGGCGATGCTGGAGCCGGTGCTGGCGAAGGCCCATGCCCGGGGTGTGCCCGTGCGGTTGGTCTCCAGCCTGCTCAATCTCGATTCCTTTTCGCTCTACTCGCGCCTCGGATTCGTGCCCCACACGCTTTACCAGGACGTCGTCGTGCCGGTTCCGGCGGCCGGGCTTCCGGTGCCGCCGCCGGTGGGTGCATCTCGGATACGTCTGGCGCGGTCCGACGAGGCGCCGCGAATCGCCGAGCTCGAACGACGGCTCCAGGGGATCGACCGGGAGCGGGATTACGCCTTTTTTCTAAAGAATCCGGTGGGCGACTGGCGCGTGTGGGTGGAGGAGTCGTCCCGGGGCGATCTGCTCGGCGTGATGGTGGCCAGCCTGCATCCCCACCACGGCATGATCGGTCCGGGGGTGGCGGTGGACGAGGCGACGGCGACGGCGCTGCTGTGGAACGCGCTCGATGCCTTGCGCGGCGGCAGTCCGGTCATCCTGGCTCCGTGTTCCGCGGGTGAGTTGGTGCGCACGCTTTATTCCTGGGGCGGGCGCAACCTGGAGTTGCATGCCGCGCAGGCCTGCGGACGAATCGCGCCGGCCACCGGTCTGGCGTTTCCGACGTTCCTGCCTGAGTCTGCCTGAGCCGGAAGCGGATTTTTGAACCACGAATGGACTCGAATCGACACGAATGAACCTAAGAACCGCGATTGACCACGGATGGACACGGATCAACACGGATACAAACGAGTTGAGCCAAAGTGGGCCCTCACCTTGCAGGTGAATCTGTCCCGCGGCCGCGGGATCCGTGGTATTTGAACGGATCGATTGTCTTCAGCTGCGGACAACAAGTTGAAAGCAGGCAACGAGAGTTGCGACGGATTGGGTCACTTTGGGGTAAGGTCAATTCAGGTACTAAACTCCCCCGATCTCGCTCTGGATTCGTGTCGATTCGTGTCGATTCGTGGTTCAACTGACTGTCTTCGGTCTAGAGAAAATCGATGCGGGCGAGGTGGCTGTGGCAGTGTCGGCAGCGGAAGACGTAGGCGGTGGGACTTTGATCGCGCTTGAGCGATTCCAGCATGCGACGGGCGGCGCCGCCGGAGATTTCCAGATCGTGCACGATGTGCATCATCAATGAACCCTCCAGCCGGTAGTCGATCTCGCGCACCCGGGCGATGCCGGCGGGTTCAAGGAACACGGCCGGTTCTCCACAGCAGGACGGCCAGTGCTCCGCCTGCCAGGCGGAAAAGCCGGGCGTCCGCGTGGTGATCTCTTCGACGACGGCGGCCGGCGCGTCGTCGTCAAAGGCTTCGCTGTCGACAAACGTGGCGTCAAATTTCTCGTGCGCCAATCCACTGGCGATGCAGTCAGGACAAATCGCTTCCTCGAGTTCAGGGGTCTCGGCGTAGACGGGTCCCACATAAATATGCCCGGTGTTGCGTCCGCAGCAGTGGCACCCGGTGTCGGAGACGATGACGCTGCCGCTCTTCAGGGGATCGGGATGGTAGCGAAACGAGGGGATGGGCATGGAGCAGGAGTGGTCGCGGTGTCCCAGATTACCGGGTCGAGGCGGGTGGGACCATGGGCCGAATGGCCCGACTGGGATTCACTCGAGAGTGATCGGGACCCCCGCCATATGGAACCACGAATCCCGCGCCTGCTGAAGGCGGGGTCGCGGCCACCGCGGAGAGCGGGGCGTCGCGTCCACGCTGCGGTGGCCGTCAGGGTGCTGCGACCTCAGGCACGCCGCGGCGCTGGGCGAAAAGCCAGCGGTAAATCTCGTCGTTGGCGTAGGTTTCGGTCCAGGAGTCGTGTTCGGCCTCGGGGTAGACCGTGAACCGCGGTTTGCCGCCGGCCGCCTTGATGGCGTCGACCAGGGCCTCGGATGCCTTCAGAGGGACCGCATTGTCCTTGGCGCCGTGAAAGACCCAGATGGGCAGATTGACGAGCGCTTTGGCGCGTTCCGGATTGCCGAAGCCGCAGATCGGAATGATGGCGGCATAGGTACGCGGGCGCCGCATGGCCAGTTCCCAGGTCCCGGCTCCTCCCATGCTCAGGCCGGTGAGGTAGATGCGATCCGGGTCGATGCGCATGCGCCGCACCAGATCGTCAATCCAGGCCTCGAGTGCGGCCGCTCTCCACCCTTCGTCGGCGGGACACTGGGGCGACACCACCACGGCTGGAAAGGACTTTCCGGCGGCGATCAGTTTGGGGAGGCCGTGCTTCTTGACCACCTCGAGTTTATCACCGCGTTCTCCGCTGCCGTGCAAGAACACCACCAACGGCCAGCGGGTGGTGGAGGAGTCGGCGTAGCCGTCAGGCAGGGCCAGGAGGTAGTCGTAGCGGACGGTGACCTGCACACTGGAGGCGGACGCGATTTGACGGTCCACGACCGGAGGAGCGGAGGGCACGGATTGCGCGGCGAGAACGCCGGCGGCGGCCAGGAGGATCGGCGTGAGTCGGACGGACAAAGCGGAGCGGCACATGCGTCCAGCTCAGCACGAAAACCGGCTTCTGGCCACCCTGGAACCGGGCGTGGGTTCGGGTGGCGGGTGGACCTGGGCGGCCAGGCCGCGGCTAGGCCACGTCCTCGTTGGAGAACACGTGCTGCACGTCGTCGTGTTCGTCCAGACTGTCGTGGAGCTTCTCGATGCTGGCGGCCACTGCGGCGCTGACCGGAACCGTGGTGATGGGAATGTAGGCGATTTCGGCGCTGGCGGTCTTGATGCGTGCCTGGTCGAGGGCCTGAAGGACCTTGTCGAAGCGGGTGACTTCGCAGCGCACCTCGAAACCCTCGTCGGTCGTGATCACGTCGTCGGCACCGGCATCGAGCGCGACCTCCATCAGGCGGTCCTCGGTGGTTTGATCCTTGGCGACGAGGAACTGTCCGGCGTGAAGAAACTGGAAACCCACCGCGCCGGTGGCGGCGAGGTTGCCGCCGTGTTTGGAAAAGATCGAACGCACGTCCTGGGCCGAACGCGTTTTGTTGTCGGTGGTCACCTTGACCACGAACGCGACGCCGCCCGGACCGTAGCCCTCGTAGGTGACATCCTCATACGTCACCCCCGGAAGTTCCCCGGTGCCCTTCTTGATCGCGCGGTCGACATTGTCGGCCGGCATGTTGGCCTCGCGTGCCTTCAGCAGCAGCGTGCGCAGACGGGCGTTGGCGTCCGGGTCGCCGCCACCGGCCTTGGCGGCCTGGGTGATGTCACGCGAGATCCGCGAGAAGACTTTGCCCTTGCGGGAATCGGTCACGGCCTTGAGCCGCTTGACCTTGGACCACTTGTTATGGCCGGCCATGGAGGAGCGAGGGGAGGGGTCGGGGCCCGGGTTCCGACCGGGCCCGGGAGATCAGGACTTCTTCTTCGGCGTGACGTTCTTTGCCTTCTTCCACGGATTGCCGCCCACCGGAGCCGCCGCGACGGGCGTGACGATGTCATCCTTGGTGAACTTGTTGACCGCGAGCTGCTGCACGATGGTGAAGAGACCGTTGACCGTCGAATAGAGGGCGAGGGCGCAGGAGAACGTGTAGCAGAAGAAGGTGAACATGATCGGCATGAACTGCATGATCTTCATCTGCATGTTGTCCGTCGTCGGCGTCGGGGTGAGCCGCATCTGCACCACCATGGTCGCACCCATGAGCAGCGGCATGATGTTGAGCGGGAACCCGAAGATGTGGGCCACCGTGTCGGGGGCGGACAGGTCAGCGGCCCAGAGGAACGGGGCGAAGCGCAGTTCCGAGGCGCTCTGCAGCATGGCGAAGAATCCGACGAAGAGCGGGATGGTGATGAGGATCGGCAGACAGCCGCCCACCGGGTTCACCTTGTTTTCCTTGAAGATCTCCATCGTCGCCTGGTTCAACTTCTGCGGGTTGTCCTTGTACTTTTCCCGCACCGCCTGGATCTGCGGCTGCAGCTTCTGCATGCGTTTGGAGGCGCGTGAGGCGGCGAGGGTAAAGGGCAGTGTGATGACCTTGAGGAACAGCGTCATCAGCACGATTGACCACCCCCAGCTGGGCACCACCGAGTGGGCGCTGTGCAGGAGCGTGAGCAGGAACGGACCGACGTAGCCGCTGAGGAAGATGCGGTTGAAGAAATACCGGTCGAACTGCATCACCTTGTCCTGGCGATGGTCGAACTTCTCGAGACGCTTGTACTCCTTGGGTCCGACATAGAAGTCGCCCGCGAGCACCGTTGAACCATTCGGGGCAAGCGCCTTCAGGTCGACGCGGGCGGCTCCGGCCACGCCGATGTTGGGGTGGGTGCTGCCGGGAAACGGAGGCAGTTCGACCCGCCGCGTGACAATGCCGACGCCGGGCTGATCGAGGGTGAAGATGGCCGCGAAGAACTGGTTCTTGACCGTGGCCCAGACCACGCTGCCCGGCTGTTCGATGAAGGGCTTGGGATTGCGGTCGCCAATGCCGAAGTTGGTGAGAAAGCCGCCGCCTTCGAGCTCGCTGCGTTCGTTGAAATGAAACGAGTCGCCGTTGTAGAATCCGACGTTTAGATACTGGCCGTAGTCATTGGCGTTGACCGGAGCGGCGGTGCCGAGACTGACGCCGGCGCGGGGCAGGGCGATCGTCTGGTCGGTGAGATTGCGGAACGTGGTTTCGTGACGGATCTGGTAGGGGTCGTCCTTTTCCCCGAGCGTGGCGCCGGGGGGGATGAGCTTGTAGGTGCGGGTGACCTCGATGCGGTTTTCCAGGACCAGCCGGTAGACCGCTTCGGTCCGAGTCGACGAGACCAGGGTGAAACGCGCGGCGCGATCGAGTCCGGGAAAGTCGACAAACGCCAGCATCGGGTCGGCATGCAGCTGGTTGAAAACGAACGGGGCGGGTTCGCCCTGCACCGCGGGGTATTTCAGGAAGGCGACGTCGCGCACCGCGGCGCCGAAGTCGGTCAGGCGGAGTTCAATGTACTCGTTCTTGAGGAGGGTGACCTTGGCGTCGGCGTTGTCGTTGACGATGGCGGCGAAGGTCGCGTTGGCGACCGCCGGCACGGACGAGGCGGAGGGAGATGGGAGAGCGCCCGGGGTGCTGGTGGGGGCGGCGGTGCCTTCCGGAGCCGTCTGCGTGACCGAGGGAGGAAGCGGCGCGGGTGGAGGCGGGGCATGGCGGCTGCCGTAGATCAGGAAGCCGATGGCGCACACCATGAGCGCGCCGCCGATGAGCATGTTCTTTTTATCCATTAAGATCGAAGGGAAGTGAACCGGTTGGGGAGACAGCGGACGGTGAGACCGACCGGCAAAGGGGTTTGGCGCGGGGCGGCACCGGATCCATTCCGCCCGGGTGCAGCGGCTGGCAACGCAGGATCCGCCAGACCCCCAACGCGGCGCCGCGCAGAGGCCCATGCGTACGAATGGCCTCGGCGGTGTAGTGGGAGCAGCTGGGGTGAAAGCGGCATCCGCAGCCCGGACCCATGACCAGCGGCAACACGGGCGACAGCGTCACCTGATAAAGCCGGATGGCTCCCAGGAGAATGGCGGCCGGGACCTGAGCGAGCCGATGCGCCAGCATCGGGAGAAGCGAGGTCAACGGGGGAGTCATGCGGAGCGTGGCGCGATACGAGGACAAGCCTCGATGAACTTCCGTTCGATTTCGCGATACTCAAGCCCATTGATCGACTTGCGCGCCACGAGCATCAGATCGTAGCCTGCGGGTACTGCATCTTGATGATGACGAAAGATTTCCCTAAGACGGCGTTTTGCGCGGGCCCGGGCCACGGCGTCGCCCACCGCGGCGGTGGACGCCACCACGCAAACCCGTTTGATGTCGGCCGGGACCGCCGAGCCCGTGAATCGGGGCGGCGCAGTCCGGTCCGCGAGCGGCGGCCCGTCCGGAACCTGGCCACCCGGTGAGGACGGAGTGGCGGCGGGTGCGGAAACAGGTAACTCGCTGGGACGGCGCAGGTACCAGAGCGTGAAGGCGCCGCAGTCAAAACGGCGGCCCCGTTCGCGGACCGCCTGGATATCGCGTTGGCGCCGCAGGTGTTGCTCGGCGCGAAAACGCATGAGGACGTAAGGCGGAGCCGGGCGGCCTCGTCAGGCACACGGCGGTGCCGTGCGAAAGTGGCTCGCCTGGAAAAGCGTAATTAGACGACCGTCAGCCGCTTGCGGCCCTTGCGACGACGGGAGGAAAGCACTTTGCGACCACCTTTGGTGGACTTGCGGGCGCGGTAGCCGATCTTGCGGGCGCGTTTCTTGCGATGCGGGCGGAAGGTGGGTTGCATGACGAAAGACTTGGTTAAGAGGTGACTGAAGTGCCGAAGCCCCGGGTCGCTGTCAAGCATCCGTCATCGGAGCGATCCGACGGATCCGACGAATGTCGGTCATCTGTCCGATCGGTCAGATCCTTCGTGTCCGTCCGGCTTCAGTCCTTGTCCAGCGCGGCTTCAATCGCATTGCAGGCGGTCTTGAGGATCTGAAGGCGCGCGAACCGCTTGTTGTCAGAGGGAATGACATGCCAGGCGGCAAAGGAGGTGCTGGTCAGCGCCAGCATGTCGCCGACAGCGACTTCGTAGGCGTTCCACTTTCGGCGATTACGCCAGTCTTCGGAGTTGATCTTGTGGTTCTTGTAAGCGGTGCCTTCCCGCGCGCGGAACCGGCGGAGCTGTTCTTCCTTGGACACATGCATCCAGAACTTGATCACGATGGTGCCGTGTTCGGTCTGCTGTTCCTCGAAGTCATTGATCTCGTCGTAGGCGCGCCGCCATTCTTCCTGGCGTGCAAACCCCTCCAGACGCTCGACGAGGACGCGCCCGTACCAGGAGCGGTCGAAGACGGTGACAAATCCATCGCGCGGAATGTGACGCCAAAAACGCCACAGGTAGTGATGCGCCTTTTCCTCGTCGGTGGGTTTGGCGATGGGAATTACGCGGTAGAAGCGCACATCGATCGCGGAGGTGAGGCGGCGAATGGCGCCGCCCTTGCCGGCGGCATCCCACCCTTCAAAAACAAAGACCACGGACCGGCGCGCCGCCTGGGCGTTGCGGATGCTCCGATGCAGGCGTCCCAGCCATTTCTCCCGCTTCCGCTCATAGTCTTCTTCGGACAGTTTCTGATCGAGCGGGGTTGCACGCAGCCGCCGCAAGCCGGAGGGGGCGAGGGACCGAGGAACCCGGGGAGGCGGAGGAGGCGTGGCGGACCGGCGCTGCGTCCGCTTGAGGTGGCTTGAAAATCGGCGGACGATGAGGTTGCCGACCGCGAGATTGCGGGCTCGTTCGTCGGCCGCATCGATCACGGTCCACGGCGCATTGGGTCGGTCTGTTTCCCGGACAATATGGCGGGCGGTTTCGGCCAGCTGGTCGTACTGCCGGTGGGCATCCCAATCGTCATCGGTGACCCGCCAGGCTTTGTCGGGATCGCTTTCCAGGGCCCGCAGCCGGTCGCGTTGATTCTCTTTGGAAAGGTGAAGCCAGACCTTGAGCACCAACGTGCCATTATCGGTCAGCAGTTTTTCGAAGTGGCGGATGCGCCGCAGCTCGTGGTCCAACTGGACGAGCTCCTTCTTGCCCTTGGCCTCCTCGCGCAGCGTTTCCGTGTACCACGATCCGGCAAAAATGCCGATGCGCCCCCGGGGAGGTAAGCTGCGCCAGTAGCGCCACATCAAGGGCCGATCCCGTTCCTCGTCGGTCGGGGTGTGGAAGGAGAAGGTCTCGACGCCACGCGGATCGAGCCATTCCCCCAAGGCATTCAGTACATCGCCACGTCCGGCGCCGTCGACGCCGGCGACGATCAGGACGACCTTGAAGGGCGCCTCCTTGAGCTGGACCTGGAGTTGGACGAGCTGCTCGCGGAGTGCGGGGAGCTGGGCTTCGTAGTGTTTTTTGGACATCCGTCCACGCTGGGCCGCCGACTTCGCCATGGATGAAAAACAAGGCGGATGCAGCGCGACTGTCGAGCCGAGGCTCCGTCGGAACGAAAATTGTCACGCGAACCGCCTGGCCGCGGACTGCGGGCTTATGTCGTGACCTCGGACTGTTCGCGTGTCACGCTGATGGGTTTACGTCTGGCATGGCCTCCCTCGATTCCACCCCTTCCCGTGTCCGTTCGCAGGCGATTCTTGGGCTGCTCGTCGCCAATCTGTTTTGGGGACTCAGTTTCCCGCTGATCAAGGCGCTCCTCCTCGTGCACGAGCAGGTCCTTCCAGGGACCAGTGCCTGGTTCGCCACGGCCATGGTGTTGGCGCCGCGTTTTGTGCTGGCGACCCTGTTCCTCGGCCTGTGGCAGGTGCTGCGGGGCCAGGGCCTCGGTCTCACCCGCGGTGAGATCGTCCAGGGGGTGATCATTGGTGTGTTCGCATCCGGCGGCATGATCCTGCAGAGCGACGGCCTGCAATTCACGGCGGCGAGCACCTCGGCGTTTCTCACCCAGTTTTATGCCATCCTGATTCCTGTCTATCTCGCCTGGCGGACGCGCCGCAACCCCGGCGCCGTGGTCTGGATCAGCGGCCTGCTCGTGCTCGTGGGGGTGGGGGTGCTCGGCCGCTTTGATGTGCGGGCGCTGTCCCTCGGACGCGGCGAATGGGAGACCCTGCTTTCGTCCCTCTTCTTCATGGGTCAGATCCTTTGGCTGGAGCGGAAGGAGTTCGCCGGCAACCGGCCGGAGAAGCTCACGCTGGTCATGTTTGCGACGGAATCGGTGATCCTGTCGGGAATGGCGCTGGCGACCTGGCCGACCGGCGCGGGGGTGGCCGCACTAGCGATGTCAATCCCCTGGTGGATATTCACGCTGGTGCTCACGGTGGTCTGCACGATTGGCGCCTACGTGTTGATGAACACCTGGCAGCCCAAGATCACGGCGACCGAGGCGGGACTCCTGTACTGCTTCGAGCCGATCTTCGGGGCGATCATGGCCCTCTTCCTCCCGGCGTGGTTTTCGCTTTGGGCGGCGATTTCCTACCCCAACGAGCAGATGACCTGGACCCTGATTGTGGGCGGCGGCCTCATCACCGCGGCCAATGTCCTCCTACAGTTGAAGTCGCGATCCGCTGAGGCAAAGTGATTTCATTGTACGGCGCCCTCCCCAGAACCTGGGCCCGATGCCGCAAGCGCTTTAGCACCATTTGAGCCTTTCGGCCTATGGTCGGGACGCCCGGACCTGTGTTAGTGTCACGGGTTCTTTGCGAACGCCTTTGCTCGTCTCATGTCTCGATTGCTGCATAAGCAGTTAAGAGATAGAAAGAAAAGCAACCGCCCAGTCTGATAAACAAAGTGAACCCGCTGTTTGTTGACTAAATTACCCTAGTTAGTCAGCAATTGACCGAAGCCAGCACGACCACACCACACATGAACTCGACTGCACCTGCATTCCGCCGCCGCTGGGCCTATCTGGCCTGGCTGGCAGCCCTGACCACGGTCGCCACCGCCCAGACGGTGGCCCCGCAAGCCAAGCCGGCCGCCGCTGCGGCCGAGGAGAAAAAGACCGTGGCGACGGAGACGCTGTCGCCTGCGATGAAACTGGAGGAAGTGCAGGTCACCGGATCGCGCATCCGTCAGACCGAGATCGAGGGACCGTCACCGGTGATCCAATACGATCGCCGCTACATTGATTCGACCGGGGCGATGAATCTTTCGGATTTCCTGAACTACCTGCCGCAGAATTATTCCGGCATCAGTTCAGGCCGTGGTTCGACTCCGAACGAGCTGAATCCCGAGTTTGGACAGCGGACGGACACGACCCTCCCGTCCACTAATTTCATCACCGGTGCATCGGCAGCACCTCCCGGACAAACCGGCGTCTCCGGGGTGAGCCTTCGTGGCTTGGGTTCCGGTTCGACGCTCGTCTTGGTCGACGGGCGTCGCATGGTTCAATCTGGCGTAGGGAATAAGTCGTCGGATTCCCGCCAAGGCTTCGTTGACCTCAATGGTATTCCTCTCGGCATGGTTGAACGCATCGAAGTCATCACTGACGGCGCCTCGGCGATTTACGGTGCCGATGCGGTGGCCGGTGTGGTCAACATCATTCTCAAGAAGAACTGGACCGGCTCGGAGCTGAGCGGTGGTTACAAGGGAGCGTTCCACGGTGGTGGCCACGAGCGCATGGCGACTCTTACGACCGGCTTTGCGAAGGGAAAACTCCAGGGCGTGGTCAGCGTCGATTATTATAGCCGAGCCGACCTCAAGGCGTCGCAGCGTGCGTTCTCCAAGAATCAGGATCATCGCGGCATCACGGCGGGCACGCTGGTTGCCACCGGCGCGCCGTTTCCGGGACGCGACCTGCGAATCAACTTTGGGTATCCCGGTGTGGTACAGGCACGCACCGGCAATCTGACCGGCTTTACCTTGGCCGATGGCACCCCAGCCCGTTTCGCTGTGGTGAATGCAGGCATTGCCGGAAATCCCTCGCTCTCCAATTTTGTGGCAGCGGCACCTAGCAGCACCAACAACGCGGTTGGAATTGTCCGGGGCAATACGTCCAGTTACCTCGACATCATTCCCGAGTCCGAGCGTTACGGCTTCTCTGGTTCGGCGACCTATCGCTTCAGTGATCGACTGGAACTCTATGCCCGGGGCACGTTTGCCGATGTCCGGGGCATTTTCTACACCCAGCCACCGGTGTCCTCGGCTTCGGCGACGTCGGGCTTTGGCGCCTTTGCCACCATCGTCCCTGCGGTGATCAATGGTGTGGCCAATGTCTACAATCCGTTTGGGCAGGATGTCTTGATTGGCATGATCCACGACGAGTTTGGCTCGGAGAGCCAGACCACGCGTACCCAGACCCACCGTGGGCTGGTTGGCGCTCGGGGCAATTGGGGTGAAACCTGGCGGTGGGACGCGGCCATCTCCCTGCAGCGCTACACCAAGGATGAGACAACCCGGCTCTTCAATGGAGCGGCGATCACGGCAGCCCTCGCGAATCCCGACCTGTCCTTGCGGCTCAATCCGTTTGTCGACTCCCGCGTGGCCGGCAAGAGGCAGGGGGCCATCTATGAGAGCATGGCGCGCTACAATGAAAACGACTCCAGCTCGTGGTCTCGTTCGCTCGATCTAACCGTTGACGGGTCTTTGTTCGAACTGCCGGGAGGCTCGCTCAAGGTGGCTGCCGGTGGTGTGCTCAATCAGGACTCCAACAAGAACTACGTCGTAAACGTGACCGAAGCGGTGGTCCCCGTTGCAACGCGTCAGACGGTCTGGGGTTCGGAGGACTCTGAGTCGGTTTTCGCGGAATTCTATGTTCCCGTGGTCGGCAAGCCAAATGCCCTTCCGTTGGTTCGGCGCCTCGATCTGCAACTGGCGGGACGCTACGAAAACTTCCCGGCCTATTCGAAATTCATTCCCAAATATGGTGCTTCCTGGACTCCTCTCCCGTCGGTCCTGGTGCGCGCCAGCTATGGTGAGGGTTTCCGTGCTCCGTCGCTGACTGAGTATCAGGTGGCGACCGCCACCTCGACGGCCACCGTGGTTGATCCGCGTCGGACACCCGCTTCCACAACGGGTGTGGTGGTAACGCGGGGTTCCCGGCCGAATGTCGGTCCGGAGACCTCAACGAACAACTTCTATGGCATTGTTTTCGAACCGCCGTTTGCCAAAGGCCTCAATCTGCAGGTCAACTACTACGACACCGAGCAAAAGAATGCCGTACAAATTCTCTCGGCCACGACAATCGTAAACAACGAAGCGCTGTTTCAAGATCGGGTGACACGGGCGGCACCGACGGCGGCGGATACAGCCTTGGGCCAACCCGGACAGCTCACGGCGATCGATTTGACGTTTATCAACTTCGGTCTGATCGTTAACCGCAGCTTGGATATCGGGGCGGACTACACATTGCCCTGGGAACACTTTGGACGTTGGCGCCTCGGTCTCAATGCATCCAAGACCGTGGAAGCAAGCCGGCAGTTGGCTCCGAATCAACCTGCAGTGGTTCTCGAAGGCGACACGGCTGCTCCACCAAAGTGGAAACTGCTCGGCTCGATTTTTTGGGATAGCGGTCCGATGTCAGCTTCTGTGTTCATCAATTACCTCGATGGCTTTGTCTCCAACAACACGGGCAACAGCTTTGCGGCGAACAACACGACACAGACGTTTGCCTCCACTCCGGCCGTCACAAAAGTAGATGTTCGTGCCGGATACTCTTTCCGGAACGGCGTGTGGCGTGGCTACGGACGCAACCTCCGGATCAACGCGGGCATTGGCAACCTCTTCGACGAGGAGCCCCCATTCTCAGACACCGCATTCGGCTACAATGGCGGGCTTCACAGTCACCTGGTGCTGGGGCGCAGCTATGAGCTGAGTTTTGTCCTTCCGTTCTAGTAGTCGGCTGGTCGGGCACCCTCCTGCAAGGGGGGCGCAGAGTTTGTCGGATTATAGGAATCTGCAGCCGGACTGAAGCGCGTCACAGGTGCTTCAGGACCGGCTGCGGTTGTTTTGGCCGGCTCGCAGAATCGATCTCGTCTTTGTCGGTCAGCCAAACCCGTTCCGCATTTGGTATCAGAACCTGAATCGATGCACGTGACCGATTTATTTCGAAACCGAGTTTGGCTGGCCTGCCTGCTGTCCATCGCCGGACCTGCCCGGATGTCGGCCGCTTTCACGGATGTGACCTTGTCCTCACGCATCAACCACCTGCACGCGACGCCGGCTGCGCCGCAGACGGCGGTGTTTTCTGCGCCGGCGGCGGCGGTGGATGTGGATGGGGACGGTTGGACGGACCTGGTCGCCGGGCGGGCGGACGGGCCTTGTGTGCTCTACCTCAACCACCGCGATGGCACGTTCCGGGAGGAGGCGGCCGCGCGGGGGTTGGGGGGCATCTCAGGCATCGGGAGCATCGTGGCCGGGGACTTCTCCAACTCGGGACGCCAGGATCTCTTCCTCGTACCACTCGCCGGCTACCGGTGCCACCTGCTGATCAACGACGGTACGGGTCACTTCACCGATCAGGCGGTGGCCCGGGGGGCCGACCTCACCACGCAGATCGAACCGCATGCGGGGTTCGGGGTGAGTCTGGTCGATTTCGACCGGGATGGTTACCTCGACCTTCACCTGACCGAATGGGGCGTGCCCAAGACGAACGAGGACGCCCTGCACTCGGTGCTGCTGCGCAACCGGGGCGCGGCCGCGCCGGGCTTTTTTGAGAACGTCACCGTCGCCGCCGGTCTGAAGCAGCCGCGTATCGGACCGGTCCACTACGGTTTCTCCTCGGCCTGGGTCGATTTTGACGAAGACGGCTGGCCGGACCTGGCCCTGGTGGGCGACTTCAACACGAGCCAGCTTTTCTGGAACAACGGGAACGGCACGTTCGCCGAACAGGGGCGGGCCTCCGGCGTCGGCCTGGACGAGAATGGCATGGGGGTGGCGGTCGCAGACTACGATGGCGACGGACGCTTCGACCTGTTTGTCACCTCGATCTTCGATCGCGTTTCCTACGACTTCAGCGGCCTGAAGACCGGCAACAAACTTTACCGCAACCTGGGCGGGCGCCGGTTTGGCGAGACCTCCGCGGTCGCGGGGGTGGACCGCACCGGGTGGGGCTGGGGCGCCGCTTTTCTTGATGCAGACAATGACGGGGACCCCGATCTGCTGGTGACCAATGGCATGACCGCCGACTACGTGCCGGATCCTAACCTGCCGCATTCGACCGATCCGCTGACGGACCCGACCACGCTGTATGTCAATGATGGCACCGGGCACTTTGTCGATGGCACAGCGGTTTTCGGGCTGCGGGACACGGGTCAGGGACGAGGCGTGGTGGTGGCGGATTTTGACAACGATGGGGACGAGGACGTGCTCATCACCCAGGCGTACGGGCGTCCCGTGCTCTACCGCAGCGACGCGGCCGCCAATGGCAGCCGCTGGATCCGACTGCGGCTGCAGGGCACGTTGTCCAATCGCGACGCGATTGGGGCGGTGGTGCGGGTGACCCACGGCGGACGGACGCGCGTGCACCTGCACAATCCTACGTCGACCTTCCTTGGCCAGCGCGAACCGGTGCTGCACCTCGGTTTGGGTCAGGTCGGGTCGTCGGTGGACTCCCTGGAGATCCGCTGGCCGAGCGGCCGGGTACAGACACTGTTCGCGCTCGCCACGAATCAGGTCCACACGGTGGTCGAGCCCGGCGGTGTGCAGACCGCGCCGGTGCTGGTCCGACCGCCCGTGGGCGGAGCGGTCACGCGGGACACCCGCCTCAGCCTCACGGTGGAGGCCGCGGGTGACCCGGCCCCGGTGTATGTGTGGCGCAAGGACGGCGTGGTCATCGCCGGGGCGACCGGGGCCACCTACGAGGTGGCCCGGGCGCATCCTTTCGACGCCGGCAGCTACACCGTGGAGGCCATCAATCCGCGCGGCTCGGTGGTCAGTGCACCCGTGGCCGTGACGGTGGTGGCGGATCTGTCGCAACACAGCATCGCCCGTTGGTGGAACGAGGCCCTGCTCGATGCCATCCGCAAGGACTTGCCTGCGCCCACGATCCACGCCCGCAATCTCTTTCACCTCTCCGCCGCCCTCTGGGATGCGTACTGGCCCTATCAGGCTGAGGGCTGGAGCCGGGCGGTGCCGCTCTACGTGCGCGAGGCTCCGGCACTTCCGGCCGCGGTTGAGGCGCGCGAGGCGGCGCAGCGCCAGGCCATGTGCCACGCCGCATACCGCGTGCTGACCGAGCGGTGCAAGGCAAGTCCGGGACGTGAGCGTTCCTTTGCCGGCTTTCGTTGGTTGATGGTCCAATCTGGATACGATCCGGAGTTCACTGGGACCACCGGCGACAGTCCGGCGGCGGTGGGCAACCGCATCGGCTTTGGGCTGCTGGCCCTGGCTCGAAACGACGGTTCCAATGAGGCCAATGCCTACGCCGACAGCAGCGGCTACGTGGCTCGCAATCCGCCGCTCGCCGCGGATCTGCCAGGGATCACCCTGCCCGAACCGAATTTCTGGCAGCCGCTTTCGTTCAACAATGCCGTGACGCAGAACGGCATTCCGCTCGGATCGATCGTGCAGACCTTTGTCGGAGCCAACTGGCGGCAGGTGGATGGCTTTGCCCTGGCCCGGCCGGCTCCCGCCACGATCGCGCTCGATCCCGGCCCGCCCCCCCGGTTCGGAACACCCACCGAGACCCTCTACCGCGAGGCCGCCGTGGAAATTATCCGGCGGGCGTCGTACCTCGATCCCTCCGAGGGGGCGCTCATGGACATTTCACCGGGGGCGAGATTGAATCATCCGCTGGGCACCCAGCAGGGTGTCGGTCATGCGATCAATCCGGCCACGGCAAAACCGTATGCCGCCAACGTGGTCAATCGCGCGGACTTCGGCCGAGTTCTGGCGGAGTACTGGGCCGATGGTCCGGCTTCGGAAACGCCCCCCGGACATTGGAACGTGATCTTCAACCAGGTCTCGGATCACCCCCAGCTGGTGCGCCGGCTGGCCGGAACTGGGCCGGTGCTCTCGTCCCTGGAATGGGATGTGCGCGGCTACCTCGCCTTGAATGGTGCGGTGCACGACGCCGCGATCGCCGCCTGGACGATCAAGCGCACTTACGATTCGGTGCGGCCGATCTCGATGATTCGCTATCTGGCGGGACTAGGCCAGTCGAGTAACCCGGCCGGTCCGGCGTATCACCCGGGTGGATTGCCGCTGGAGCCGGGGTTCATCGAGGTGATCACCGCGGAGTCGTCCGCGCCCGGACAGCGTCACGCCCACCTTGCGGCTTCGGTGGGAAAACTGGCGTTGCGCAGCTGGCGCGGCAGTCCGCAGGACCCGGCCACTCAGGTGGGAGGGGTGGGTTGGATCCTTGGGTCACGGTGGATTCCCTACCAACGCAGCACGTTTGTGACGCCGGCGTTCGCCGGGTACGTCTCGGGACACAGCACGTTCAGCCGTGCGGCGGCCGAGGTGCTGACGCTCATGACCGGCTCGGCGTTCTTTCCCGGCGGGCTGTTGGAGTCGACGTTTGCGGCGAACCGCTTTCTCGGATTTGAGCGAGGTCCGAGCGCAGATGTCACTTTTCAATGGGCGACCTACTACGACGCGGCGGACGACGCGGGTTGGTCACGCCTGTGGGGCGGCATTCATATCGCCGCCGATGACTTTGCCGGACGGCGTCTGGGCTCGCGGATCGGACTGGAGGCCTTCCTGCGCGCGCAGCAGGTGCGCGAGGGCGGGGCGACCGTGGCATCCGGATTGGTCAATCTCTCGGCGCGCGCGCGTGCGGGGGCGGGTGACGACGAGGTGGTCATCACTGGGCTGGTGGTCGGCGGAGCTGCGTCGCAGTCGGTGCTGGTTCGGAGTGTGGGTCCCGGCCTGGCCGCGTACGGTGTTGCCGGTGCGGCCGCGGACCCGAGACTCGAGATTCAGGCGGCGGGCGCGGGTGCGGTCCTGTCGGCGAACGACGACTGGGGCCGCGGCCCTCGGGTCGCCGAAGTGGCGGCGCGCGCCGCGCAGAGCGGGGCGTTCGCGTTGGCGGCGGGCTCGAAGGACGCGGCGGATGTGCTCAGTCTGAGTCCGGGGGCGTACACGGTGGTGACGCGGGCCGCGTCGCCCACGACCTCCGGGGTGGTGCTGGCTGAAGTGTATGGACGCGGCCTGATCAACCTCTCGACCCGGGCCCGGGTTCAGCGCGGTGAAGGCGCGGTGATTGCGGGCTTTACGATCGAGGGGCCCGAGACCTCGCTCATGCTGATCCGGGCCGCGGGTCCCAGCCTGGCGGCGTTCGGAGTGGCCGGCGTCCTGGCCGATCCGCGCCTGCAGGTGTATCGACATCGTCCGGACGGCGGGACCGAACTCGTGGCGACGAATGACGACTGGACGAGCGACGCCCGCGCGTCCGTGACCCTCGGTGCGACGGCGAGGGCGGGTGCGTTTCCCTGGACGGCCGGCAGCCGCGATGCGGCGATGGTTCTTCAGCTACCCGCCGGATCCTACTCCGCGGTGGCCACCGGACCCGCCGGGGAGGAGGGCGTGGTGCTCGTGGAGGTGTATTCGGTGCGGTGAGAACCGATCCGGGCTCGCGCGAAGACGCGGAGGCGCGGATTCGAGCGGAGGGAATTGGGATTTTGGGGTGGGTCCGGAGCGTCGGTTCTCCGGTCGCAACGGGTGTCGCCCCTCGCTGCGGGGGTCGGCGATCCATGAGCGTTCACTTTTAGAAAGTGACAGGGTGGATACGTGCTCGGTGAGCGGTGGATGGATGGATGGCGCTCCCGTGACTGCGCAGGCGCGTCAACCTAAGGAGATGGCTGCGGAGAAGACCCGCCCCGCCGTGGAAGCCGAGGTTCCCTTCCGGTGGAGGGCGGTGCTCCGTCGCCGCCGCGGGCGCGCGCCTTGCGCCACGCCGCCGGGACGTTTGTCTCACGCGTCGTCGCCGACTGGCACCGTCGCTTCCTCAGGTCGAGCGGCACGAGCACAGGCACAGGCGCGGGCGCGGGCGCTGTGGTGCGTGTCTGTGTCCTCAGAAGAATCGGGCGCAGTGGTGCGTGGAGCGTCCCCCGGCGTCGTCGGAGCGACGCCCTCCAGGGGTGAGACCTTCGGTCGGGGTGCTTGGACGAATTGCAGCGACCGCGGGTCGCTGCATCCCTGGTCAC
>JAXMHM010000046.1:0-61463 GCA_046346755.1 Opitutaceae bacterium
GACAAACCACAGGTCGTTGAACTTGAAGAGCGACGCGGTCTCAAGGAACTGCTCGATCGCAAACTCGGGCGCCGTGCTCCAGCGCACCCCGTCGGGACTCGTGGCCGTGCGGAACACCCAGGTTCTCCCGTTGTGGGCGTTGTACACCATCTTGTAGCGACGCTGGACATCCGGATCCGTCTCGTCCTTGACCACATGCACACCTTCAATCAGCGCGTCCGGAAGCGCCACCGCATTGTTGTGCTTGCTCCCCCGATACTCGACCTGACCCAGATCGGGCTTGGTCCAAGTCACACCATCCGCGCTCTCGGCATAACAGACCGGCCCCTGCTGCAAATTTTTCAGATCGGCACGGCGCGCGTCACCGGGCTCCTTCATGCCGACAGCGTAGTACCACATCCGGTACTTCCCGCGGTCGTGCAAAACCGCCCCGTAGAAATGGGCCGCCACCTGGTCCGGCGCACGCGGATCGTCCTTGCTCGGCGCGAGCACCGGTTCCTTGCGGTAGACCGGTTTGGAAAGGTGCTCGACCACGTTCTCGCGCAGCGGCAGCAAGTGGTCGTCAATCGCAAGCAGGAGGACCTGCCCCTCGACCCGGACGCCGGTGGACGGGAGGTAGAAGTCGCGCGGTCCGGGTTCGGCCGCGAATCCGCGAACCAGGAGGGTGAAGACACCCGCCATCATCACGGGCCACAGGGAAAGTTGACCCATCGGTCGGAGGTGGAGTTTCATTGGGGCGGGAAGGTGGAAAAACCACCGGGGAAGAGTCGACTAGTGGCTGGAGAGGTAGAGGGCGAAGAGCCGGGGCTCGACCGGTCCACTCCGCTTCAGACGGATGCGAAAGCGGACGGTTTGCCCGACGAGGGAATCGAGACTGCCTTGCGACCACGTGACCGGACAATCGAGCCCGTCTGCCGTGGTCACCCCGCTTCGTTCGCCAGAGTATCCGGGCAGCAAACGGAATTGGGCATCCGCGATTTCGACACTCATTCCGGCGACCCCATCGGCGTTGAGGGTCAGCGAAGCGCCCCGCCGCCCAAGGGTGACCGGCGCGGTCCACACTGCACCGTCAGTCGCCCGGGGAAAGAGGCCCAACGCGCCCCAACGATCCCGCGGAAGCGTGGCGAGCCCGATCTCGGCATAGTAGTCCTCGAGTTTCTCGGCGTTCACCCAGCGTCCATGGTAGATGCGGGTCTCGTCTCCCACATTCAGGATTCCATTGCCCGACTGCTGGAGGATTTGCTGGTGACGGACTCCCGGGATGACCGCCGCCGGTGAAGCGTGGCGCGACAGGTACACATGGCCCTTGACCGGTTCGCGGAAGTGCTGGCCATCGGTGGATACGACGAGACCAAAGTCGCCGGTCGTGGTGCCGCGTCCGAACCGGTCGCCCGGCCGCGGCTGCGCGTTCCACTGACTGTAGAGGCCGACCAGCACATTGCCCTGGCTGAACGCTCCGACTCCCAAGTGGACCTGCAGGCCGGCTCGGTCCAGCCCCCGCTCGTTCGGATCGGAGGGTTCGGGCAGGAGAAAGGACTCCCCCCCTTCCTGCATCCACGTGTTGAAGTCGGTTGAGACCCAGACATAGCCCTGACGCCCGGCGCGATGGCCACCCTCGCTCGCCGCGCGGGTGTATTGCGCATTGATGAAGAAGAGGCCGCCATGCTGATAAAATGACGATGGCTCAAGGCCCGCGTTGATCGGTGAATTGGGACCGGGCTTCCAGGTGATGCCGTCGGCACTTGTGGCGGTGCGGACCGACATGAACTGCGTGCTCACATGCCGGTTCTCGTACACCATCTTGTATCGGCGAGTGGGATCCGGATCCAAATCGTCTCGAAGTACGAACGCCCCCTGCGTCTCCGTGTCAGGAAGGGCGATCGCGTTGTTGTTGCTCCCTCCCCCGTGCACGACCTGACCCAGATTCGGCTTCGTCCAGTGAAGTCCATCGACGCTCTCCGCATAGCAGACCGGCCCTTCCTTCAGCTTCGTCGTATCCAAGTCCTTGTCATTCGGCACGCCCGCCCACCCGACGCCGTAGTACCACATGCGGAACTTCCCACCCTCCTGCAGCACGGTGCCATAAAAGTGGGTGGCGACACCATCGGTGGCCTGCGGATTTCCACGGCTGGGAGTCAGCACCGGCTCGGTCCGCACCTTCGGTTTGGAGAGGTAGAGGCAGAGGCTGCCCCGCAGCGGCAATGCATAGTCGTCAATCGCCAGCAGCGTTAGCCGTTTGCCGGTGTAGGCGCCAAGCGTCAGCCCCGCCGGGGACGGGTCGGCGGCCTGCACGTGCCCGCAACTCGCAAGCAGAAGCGCGCCGACCCACCGCTGCAGCCAGCGGTGCCGCCACCGGGAACACGTGGCGACGAAAGCCGCGGATTGGAAGGGTCGCGTTGCCGAGGAAGAAAATGACATGCGTGGATCTGACTTCGGGAGAAAAACGGGCGACGGGAGACTCAGGCCAGGTGGGCGGGCAGCAGCTCCGGAGTGTTCTTGCGACACCACGCAATCACCCGTTTGACATGCGCCTCGGTCGCGCTGCGGTAGGGGGACTGACACCGCAGACCAACCACGCCGCCGCCAGCCACGCGTTGCACGCGATCGACTGCGGAATCCCACAGCCCTTCCGTTTTCACCATCGGAATCAGAGCCTCATGGAGGTAGCGCTTCATGGCATCCGCCAGTGGCTTGGCCTCGTCGAGTCGGCCGGCTGCGCAGAGGGTGTAGAGTTCGACCACTTTCGCGGCGTTGAATCCCGTGATGGAACAGTATCCCCCCTTCCCTCCCGCGGGAAGTTTCTCGTAAAAGTCCTCGCCGCCAAAGATCGCCAGGTCAGGCGCTTCCTTGAGCGCGGCCTGGAGGGCGGGAATGTCGAGTCCGGTGTCCTTGGTCCCAATGAAGGTCGGAAACGTACGGGCCAGCTCACCGAGGAACTCCGGGGCAATCTTCCGTTTGGAACGGCCGGTCAGGTAGAGCACAATCGGCGTCTTGCCCGCTTCGGCGACCACCTCGGCCACGAAGCGCTTCACCTCGTCGTCCTTCAGTTCCAGCCAGAACGGGAGCGCGATCTGGAGTGCATCCGCCTTGGCGCGTCGCGCCACACGGATTCGGCGGCAGACGGTGCGGGTACTCAGGGCCGAGACCCCGATCTGCACCGGAAGGCCGAGCGCATGCGCCTCATCACAGACAATCTGAGTGACCTTTTCGAAGGTCTCATCGTCCTGCGCGTAAAATTCGCCGGTCGTACCGCCGGTGTACACACCGTTGACGCCGGTGCCGCCATAGCCGCGCACCTCCTGGACGAGGCGCCGGCCATCCACTTCATCGCGGTCGGTCCAGGGCAAAATCAGGGCACACCACACTCCCTTCAGGGAGGCGCGGGTCAACGGGGCGAGCTTGGCGGGTTTTTTCTTGGGACTCATGGGAGTGGAATTCTTCGAGATGTGAAGTACGGCGGAAAAGATCAGGCCCACGGCGCGCGGCCGTCGGCGGGGAGGTGCTGGAGGCGGAAAAAGGCGACGGCATTGTCCCTCAGAATGAGGCGTTTCGCGGCATCCGGGATTTCCGCCGTTTCAATGCGGGTGCGCTGCATCGCCACATCATAAAGCGGCGTGTCGCTTCCAAAGAGGAGCCTTTCCGGTCCCAGCTCCTTGACCGCCCATTCGACCAAGCCGGGCAGAATGCTGCGCGCACTCGACGTATCCACCCAGAGGTTGCCCTGTTTCGCCGCTTGCACGGCCCGCACCTGCAGGTCCACCCGTCCTTGCGCCCCTGCCCCGTTGCCAAGATGGGCGAGCAGCACCCGCGCAGCCGGATGTCGGTCGGCGAACGGCACAAAATCAGCCGGCAGGCTGTTGGGACACCCGCTATGCGTCATAACCGGGGCGCCTGTTTCCTCAAAAAAGGCAAACAACTCCTCGCCGTGATCCGCGATCCGGTAGGCATGCTCCTCGGGATGGATCTTGATGCCGACGCACCACGGCGACTTCAGCATCGTGCGCGCCTGGTCATACGTGCCCGGCTGGAGCGGATTCACGATCACATACTGCAGCAGCCCCGGCACCCTGGGTACTTCCCGGAACGCGGCCTCATTGGCAACGGCAACGTCTACAGTCCGGCCCCGCGGCAGCAGGCCGGCCAGAGGCGATGCAATGGTCCATCGAACTCCGCAGGCGCCCGCCCGCCTCACCACCACTCCCGCATCGCCGCTGGAGAAGGCCGTGATGAGAGGGTCGGCGTTTAGGTAACGTCCATAGTGGGCGTGACTGTCGATGGCAGGAATGTCGCTAAAGGTCATGCGGGGACTTACCACGGACGCCGTCCATCGAACCTGGGTCGGAGCGATCGGACTTCAGGGTTTCGAAGAAAATCGAACGAGACCGCAGGGAGCGCGATCGCGCGCAACCGAGGCCTCATCTTTATTGTTTACTCGCGTATACATACGTATGACGATTTTTCGCTGTCAAGCGACAACCCAGCCGAAATGCGGGCGTACTCTTGCGATTCAACGACTCGCCCACTTTTCCCGGCCCGGCACCGCCTCCCCATCCTGCTTATGTCCCTTCCTTCTGATCGTCGCACCTTCCTCAAGGCGACCTTCGCCGGCGGCCTCTGCGGACTGGCCAAACCGGCCGTCGGTTGGGCCGCGGCGCCGGCCGGCACCACTGACTGGCTTCAGGGGGCGCGGGACGAAATTCCGGCCCTCAAGGACACCGGTTATTTTCAAACAGGTGCGTTCGGTCCCTCTCCGCAGCGAGTCATGGACCGAACCCAGGCGCTTTTGGAGCTTCAGAATCGCTGTCCCGCCCATCCGGAGATCATCGGCCAGTTGAAAGAGGCGGAAAACGCCTGCCGACGATTGCTCGCCGACACCGTGGGCGCCAAGACGACCGAGGTGGCCATGACCGCGAACACCACCGCCGGAATCAACACCGTGC
This sequence comes from Opitutaceae bacterium, assembly GCA_046346755.1. Classification (GTDB taxonomy): domain Bacteria; phylum Verrucomicrobiota; class Verrucomicrobiia; order Opitutales; family Opitutaceae; genus UBA6669. The sequence continues at coordinate 4,941 of JAXMHM010000046.1, forward strand.
TCTGGTCCATCGACTGGAAAGCCGGTGATGAGATCGTCATTGGTGATCAGGAGCACCCCGCGCTGCTTCTACCGGTTTACAATCTACAGCGACGGTTCGGAGTGGTCATGAAAACGTCACCCGTGGGCCGTTACGAAGAAGTCGTCGGCGAAGTGCTCAAACGGATCACCTCCCGCACGCGACTCGTCGCGATCAGCCACGTCGCGCGCGGCAGCGGCAGCGTGCTGCCCGCCGCCGCCCTGGCCAGGGCCCTGCGCGAGCGAGGCGTGCCCCTGTTGCTCGACGGAGCGCAGGGCCCGGGAAATGTCGCGGTCGACTTCCATGCCATTGGCTGTGACTACTACAGCCTCTGTGGGCACAAGTGGCTGCTTGGGCCCAAGAGCACCGGCGCCCTGTTGATCCGCGAGGATGTTCTGTCGGCCACCCCAGTCTCCTGGACTGGCTCGGGTGCGCAGTCCTTCATGGACGAGGAGGGTCACTCGGAGTGGCAGCCCGACGCGCGGCGATTTGAGTTTTCCACCCGCTTTCTCGCTGGCATTGGGGGCTGGCACACGTCACTCGAATGGTTCGCCCAGCTCGGCTGGCCCCGTGTGCGGGAACGGATGGCGCAGCTCTCCGCCTACGCGAACGAACAGATTCTGCGGCAATCGGGCCTCGAACTGATTTCGCCCACCGACGCTGCCTTACGCAATGGGATCGTGGTGCTCCGACTCCCGCCCGGACACAAGGGTACGGACCTCTACGATCGGCTGCGCACGAACGATCGGATCCTCGTCTCCCCTGTCAGCCAGCCGCGAGACCTGCGGGTTTGCCTGCACTTTTTCAATTCGGAGGCGGAGATCGACCGGTTGCTGGCAAAGCTCCGGGTCTATTGTGCCTGAGCTGGTACACCGGACAGCCGGGACTTGTCTCCCGGCTGTGGTCGGACGGATTGCGCTACTTGAATTGGAGTGAGAACAGATCGGCGTCGCGCATGACAAACCGCAACCGGATGGGTTTGCCGACGAGCCGTGACAGCGGCGAGCGGTCGGTCCGCCCCTGCGGATGCTTCCAGTCGACCGCCTCGGCAATCTTGTCCCCGAAGATCAGAGGCGATTCCTCCAGCAGGAAGCCGGGCAGCGGCTGGCCGTCGCTGTTCTGAATCTCCACACGGATGCTGCCGCTTGCGGAGGTCGAATAGTTCAGCACGAGACTGGAGCCCGTGAACGTGAAGGGTTTTGTCACCAACTCACCGCCCGGGTATCCCGCGTGGGCGGATACAAATCCGTCGGTGCGCACGGTCAGTCGCTCGAGGCGGTTGCTGGGAAAGGTGTAATCGCGCTCAACATAAAAGGAAATTTCCTCGGGACCCGTGGCCAGCAGTCCGGCCGCCGGAGTGTTGGCGCGGTGCGCCCAATTGCGTTCATGCAATCCGGGCCGGAGAAAGGCCTCCTCAAAGCGGTGCCATTTCACGCCATCGCGGGAACTCATGAAGACCGCATCGGACGTTCCGGGACTGCTGGACGCCATCTCCGGAAAGTAGGTCTTCCACGGCATGAATCGGCGGGGCAACGCCAGGTAGAGGTGCGGAGCCCGAAAGTACGGCGTGGTCGCGTTGGTGTAGAGATTGGCAGGAGGAGCATCGCCAAAATCCGCCCACTCGCCCGCCGTCCAGGTGAGAAAGTCCTTGGAACGCGCGCACTTGATTGACCTGACGCCGTGAATGAAATCGCGGTAGATCGCGACGTACTCCTGCCGCGGGGAGTCCCAGAAGACGAGGTTCAGCGAATCGAAGGCTCCGTCGGTGATGATCGGCTCCTCGCGCAATTTACGCCAACGGATCCCGTCCGCAGAAACGAACGCGATCAGGATCGGTTTACGTTTGTCGCCATCGTAGTTGCTACTCGCCACGGCCTTGTAGCGCTGGTCGGCCGGAGCGGCGGGGTTCTCGTCCTTGAACGGGGCAAAGTTGTGGGAACCGCGGTCGACCCAAATGATGTTGTTGTCCTTCGATCCGTTGAACTCATGCAGCCCAAGATTGGGACGGGTCCAGGTGATGCCGTCCTTGCTCTCGGCATAACAGGTGAACTGCGGATGGGTCGGCACCGGAATCTCGTCCGGTTTCACCGTGGCCTTGATGGTATAGCCCGGGTCGCTACTGCCGCGGTAGTACATCCGGTAGCGGTCGCCATCCTTGAAGACAGAGGAGTACCCACTGGTCACACCCTCCCAGGGCCGGTCAAAGAGGAAAACCGTTCCCATCGATTGGGGCGCCTGCTGCTGGAGGCGAACCCCCTCCAGGCGGTCGATCAGAAAGTCGTCGACCATCAGCTCCAGCCGCGAGCCCAGCGCAATGGGCGGAGCAGCGGGACTCGTCGCCACCGCCCGGATGACGGGCGTGAACCACAGGGCGCTGGCAAGTGCGAACAAACCAAGGGACCGGCCTTGAGTGGCCGACGGAGCAGGGATGGGTTTCATAGAATAGGGTTCTGGCAGGGGCTGGACCGCCACCTGGGGTTCAACGTGAACGGGAAACTCCCAAGCGAGAGACCGCGAATTGACACGAACGTACACGAATCCAGAGGGGAATCGGAGGAGTCGAAAACCTGAATTGAATTCTCCCACAGTGAGCCAATATCTCACAACCCTCGATGCCTGTATTCATTCGTGTCAATTCGTGGATCAACGGAAGGTTACCGGTTCGGGCGAGTGGCGTCACAAGGCGATGTCGTGCGCCCGGGCATACCAATAGCCGAGGGAATGAAATGCGAACGAGTCGCCCTGCAGCACGTTGAGCATCCATCGCAGTTCAGCGGGCATCACGCCTTCCGGATCGGTGAACCACTTCAGGTGCTCCTTGGTCACGGACGAAAAAACCTGGTGCAGCCGGCGACGCGGAGCGTCCGCGTCACCCGGAAAATGCCGGATCAGGATTGCACTCGTGAATCCCTGCCTTTCCCGGGTGCCAAGCCAGCAAATGGGCAAGGTCGCGTTCTGCAGCAGGTACGAAGTCCGCCAGTGGGCCCGCGGTTTGATCATGGTCGGAAGCTTTTCCCAGGCCCCGGTCAGGGCGTTCACCCGGATGAAGTAGTAGCTCTCAAGACTCTCGCGCTGGCCGATCAGGGAGTACTCCCACCAGGCCCGCATGCCACGCAGGTAGCGGTCGCGATTCGCGGGCTCGAGCTGCGCCAGCAGTTCGGCGCCCATGACAATCTGCACATGGAACGAGCGGTCCTCGGTGCTGATGTAACTGGGCCGGCCGAGGCCCACCGCCGTCTCCCGCGGGGTGGGCACGGCGCCGTAGAGGGCGTCGAGGCGTTTGAACTCCTCGAGACACTCCGGCTCGCCCGTGATTTCGTAGGCCAGGCGGTGGATCACCGCCCACGTGAACATGTGCCGCTGGGCCCGGGGGTACGACTCCTCCAGGTTCCACACCTCGCCAAAGAAGTTGATCCGGTAGGCGGTCCGCCAGCGGCGGGACACTTCACTGAACATCTGCTTGATTCGAGTCTGCAGCTCCGGGGGCGCCACCTTGAAATAGTGATACAGCCCGAAGAGCGGTCCAAAATGCTGCTCGGTGCTCGTGTGATCCGTCGCCTGGCCGTAATACGGCTTGCAAAAGAAGCCCGATTGCGGGCCGCGCGCGGCAGGGGTTGAATCGACGAAGCCCGCGCGTTGCGTCGGACCCGACTGGGATGGATCGTGTTGCTCGGTGAGCCGGTAGTTCGCGTCGAGCGAATGGAAGGCCCTGCGCGCAAAGGTGAGCGCCTCCGGATCCTGGGTTGCCTGATACCGGAAACATTGCGCGGCCAGAAAAAGTCCCGATATGAACGAACTGTTCTCGTAGCTCATCCAGGCATGCGGCTCGGGACCCATCATGGTGGAGTCGGTCGGCCGGAAATCCGCCGGAATGAACGGACGCTCCTCCCGCCAGTTCATGTGGGAGTACATCAGTCCGGCGGCATCATAATACCGCTCGTGCACAAACCGATCCAGCCGGGCAATTCGTTCCGCCACGGTCGGCAACTGATCCAGTTCGGCGAGCGACACCGGCGCGTCGGCGGACTTGGCCCAAGCCCGACCCAGCACGACGCCGAGGCCAACCGCAGCGAGCAAGCACCGCAAAAAGCGGAAGGAAGGGTAAAAGGTGCGGTGCTTCATGTGGACCAGAGTTTCAACTTTCGACCCTCCCAGTAGGAAGCGACCACGCCCTCGGGCACCTCGCTGCTGAGAAACTCGGTGAAGTAGCGGAGTTCAGGCGGGATTTGTTTCCCGTCCGGGTCGGAGATCCAGAGCAAATGGTCCGGGCGAAGTCGACGGAAGGTTTCCGCGCAGAATGTCACCGCCTCATCCCGTTCCTCCGGACAGTGCCGCGCAACGACGACCGCGGTCCAGAGAAAGCGGGGCAGGCAGTCGCCGTAGATCCACGGCGCCGTGTAGGAGAGCATTGGATGCCCCCCGAACCATTGCTCGCGCGGCAGACGCGCCGTGCGCGGACACGGGCGCCAACTGCGGTCCTTGGCCGACACCAGGAACCAGTAGAGATATCCCCAGTGCTCGCGATCGAAACCGGTGCGGTAGTCCATCCACCACAACTTGAGGATCCGGGAAAGCTCGGCGGCCGGCAGCAGGTCCGGCGCCGACTCGTGAATGATCGTCGCCGCCACGGCGGTGAACTGGCTGTGCTGGATCTGCTCCCAGTGCACAAATTCGTCAGGTCGCTTGTGCTCGCCCACAAACTTCTCCTGTGCGGGGACACGCCATCGTCCCGAGCGGATCTGATCGATGATACGGTCGAGCCGATTTTCCTGCATCCACCGTCCGGAACGCAGGACAAACTGCAGACTGTCCCGATATTTGTTCTCACCGGTCATGCGATAGGCCGCAGCCACCAACGCACCCATGATCGCGTTGTAGTCGGTGGGGTCCTCCCGCATGTTCGCGCGCCGCCCGTCCGTAAAGTGCAGCGTGAAATCGGCGGCGATCATGTCATCCGCCATGCCCCGGATCATCATGCGTATCTCCGCCTGGTCAGCCGCCGAGGCGATGGGGAAAAATGTCCACATGCCCCACAGCGCATGAAGGTACTGATCTCCCGTCGTGTGCGAAGAGAACTCGAAGTGATAGGGCTTGCCCAGAAAGCCCGCGCGACCTTGGGCCACCCCCAGTTCATAGATCGTTCGCAGCGACGCCAGTGCACGGCGCGCGGCAACCAGCGCCTGAGGTTCACTCGTAACCTCAAAACGCAGCGCCTCTGCGGCCAACTGGGCTCCCGCTGTGAAAATGGAGTTTTCGTTGTCGAAGAAATCCGTCACCGACTTGAACTTCAGTCCGAAATTGTCGGAAAAACGGTCCATGCCGTCGAAGTCCGAGGTCCGCACCTGGCGCAGCCCTTCAGGTGTCACTTTTGGCATGCACAACGGAATGCCACTGGGATGGATCCGCCCGACCTCCATGAGGTGCTGGATCCTCTGGATTTTCTCACGCGGGGTCAGTCGCTCAAACCCCGGTAGCAATCCCGTGATCGGGTTTGGCGGTGATGCAACCGCGGGCTGATTCGCCTGTGCAGCCGCGCGGCCCAGCCACGACCAGGTCGCAGCACCCGCAGCAAGGGACTTCATGAACTGGCGTCGGTTCGACATGGGAGCGGCTCCCGGACTCATCGACATGGGGGTAAGACGAGTGACAAAAAGGCAGAGCGTGACGCGGTATCCTGCCGGAAGGCGCCGTCCGACAACCAGCCAGAAACGGTTGGATACACGCGTTTGTTCAAAAAATCGTCCCGGAAGGCCGGGGCGTAAACCGAGGGGGAAGGAGATCGTCCTGCCCGTTCTTACCTGTCGTCAGCAGGCCTCCGGCTGAAACCGGAGGCCTGTCACAAACAAACGGGTGCCTACCAGACGTAGGTCACACCGAGGCGAGCCTGAAGCGGCTCGGCCGTCTGAACCAATCCGGTCGCCGCGATTGCGACAATGTACCGCTCATCGGTCAGGTTATCGAGATTGAGCTGAAACTCCCAATTCTTCCCGTAACGATATCCGGCAAACACGTTGATCACCCGGGGAAAGTCGATGAGGTAATTGCCGTTACGCTTCCCCGTCTGATCCATCACGCTGCCACCGAGGGTGAGACCCTGTAGCGTCCCCTTGGTCCAGCCGTACTTCAGGAGCAGACTGTACTTGCGAGGGACAAAATCCACGGCCTGGACGGTCTTGTCCGCCGCGATGGCAGAATCGCCGTCAAAGTAGGTGGCGATCAAATCAGCATGGCCGTCCTTGCCGTTGAGACGCATGCCGTAGTCAAACTCCCAGCCCTTGCCCATGTCCTGGGCCGACTGAATAATGCCCTGTACGCCATTTCCCAGATCGCCGAACGTACGAACATTGGTCAGCGACATGTCAAAGTGCACCGCGGAACCGTAGAGACTCAGGTCGTCGGAAACGGAGTGATTGAACTTGATTCCGTATTCCTTGAGTTTGCCCTGCTGGTTGGAGAGCGGCGCCCCTAGCCCGTCGTTGGCGGCGAACCGGTCGGTGAAGCCCACTTGAGGAAAGATGTTCTGGGCATCGGTGTAGTAGACCGAAACGCTGGGCAGAACCTTGTACACCACTCCGTATTTGTGGGTCTTGAAGGTTTTGTCGGGCCGGTTGGTCACCACATTGGTCACGAAATTCGTATTCGTGCCGCCGGGACTAAACCAACGCAAGCCGCCGATGAGCATCAGCCGGTCCTTCAACAGCGAGAGATTCTCCGAGAAGTAATAGGAGAAGGTCGTCGGCTTCGAACCGGTGTCCTGGAGATTTGGCAAGCCCGCACCCGGCTTGGCCGTGCTGAAATAGGCCGCATCGTTCGGAAACGCCTGACTCCGGACATCCAGGGCCGGCAGATTGTTGACCGACTGGCCCGTTCGGGACTCGCTGGTAGAACCGTCGACACCCACCGTTGTATCGAGCGTGAGAAAGTCCAGGGACAATCGGTGCAGGTAGTCGAGTTGCGCGTTGTGCGTCACGTTGTCGCCCGCCAGCGGGATGTCTTGCCGAGCCAGGGTGTAGTTATCGAGACCCATGGTAATGCCCCGGACATGCCTGCGGCGGTCCACCAGGTTGCTGCCGAAGTAGTAGGCGCGCACATTGCCATTCTCAGTCAGCTTGGCCAGCACCGTGACATCGATGAAGCTGTCGCTGTTCTTCCAGAAGGCATCCTGCGAACGTCCCACCGAGTAACTCTCGGTCGAATACTGATTGAGCTTGGCGTCCGCGAGCTGATTGAGCGTGGGCACGCGGCCCGAAACGTCGAGAAAGTCGTTCCAGTAGAAATAGCCGTCGTCCTTGAAATAATAGCCGTTCACCAGCACGCTGATGTTGCTGCCAAAGTACATTGCGAGGCCGCCGCCAATGAACTTCTGGTCGTTCTTGTTTTCAATCTCCTTGGGTCGATCGCCGGTGAGGGCCCCCAAGGTCACGCGGTAGTTGAGCTTGAAGTCGTCCGTTTTCACCAACGGACCCGAGACGTTTCCGCTGAAACGCACGTAGTTGTCTTCGGAAAACGTCGTCTGAATCTTTGCGGTCGGTGTGGCCGACGCCCGCATCGAAACAAAGTTCACCGCGCCGCCCAGGAAGCTGTTGTTGCCGAGAATCAACGCACCCGGCCCCTTCAGGACCTCGATACGCTCGACATCGAACATCGGATTGCGCTTGAAGGACGACTTGGTCACCCCGTTACGGAGCGAGGTCGACGTGCGAAATCCGCGGATATTGGTGTCGTCGTTGATGGTCTGGTTGCGGGTCACCCCGCTGACGCCGACGGCAAGGACCTGGCTCACTTCGACGGCGTTCAGATCCTTGATCTGCTCCGCGTTGATGATCGAAATGCTCGCCGGGATATCGAGGACGTTCTTGGAGGTGCGACTCCCCACCAGTGTCTGCTGGGCCTGGTAACCGTCCTTCGTCTCTTCCTTGACGACAAACGGCGAGAGTTTGACCACTTCTGGATCACCCGCCGCAGGTTCAGGCTTGGGCGGTTGGACGGCTTGGGAGAAGCCTGACACAGTGGCGGCTACAAACGCCGCACACGCAACTAACTCACGTCGCGAGACCGCGACCTGACACTTGATGCGATTCATTGGTGTTTATGGGGTTCGGTCAGAGTAAATCCGCACCAAAACCTGTATACAGCCAGATACGCCCGTACAATGAGGTCAACGGAAAAGTCCCACCGAACGCTCCTTGCAGAAGACTGGACCTAATGCCGTCGCCTCTTGCCTGACGGTTCACTCCCGATTTCAGTCGAGCACACTTCGACTCCATGTCTCCCGAGCCTCGCATCTCCTCGCCCCTCAAAACGCGCTTCAAGCAGACACTTTACCCTCGGCACCAGGATTGGTTTTAGGCAGGATCACTTCATTGGTAACGCAGATCGGGCTCCAGGGCAGAGATGCTGGGGCAACCCGGCGCGTCGGCGACATGGGTGTTGACAGCGCTGACAGGCGACCTAAATACTCACGTATACATTAGTTCTACATTCTGTCCGCAGTGTCACCTCCCCACGTCGAATCTGCTTGTCAGGACAAAACCCGACTTCGGGGAACTATTTGTTAAATGTCTCTTATGCAATCTGTTCTGATTATTGGTTGTGGCAGTATCGGCGAGCGTCATTTGCGGTGTTTTCAGAAAACCGGCCGGGCGCGTCCCACCGCGTGTGACGCCAATCCGGCCCTGCTGGAAACGATGGCGAAGACCTACGGTGTGCCCACGGTTTCCGATTGGGAAAAGGCCATCGTACCCGGAGCCTATGATGCCGTGGTCATTTGCACCCCGGCCCATCTCCATGTTCCGATGGCGATCCGCACGTTGCGGGCAGGCTCACACGTACTGATCGAGAAACCGCTTTCTCAATCCACCCAGGGAGTTGCGGAGCTCATGCAGGCCCATATCGCCTCGGGCAAGAAGGCCGCCGTCGCGTATGTGCTGCACGTTTATCCGCTGCTCTCCCAGGCTCGCGACTTTCTGCGCAGCGGAGAACTGGGCCCGATCCGCCACGTCACCACCACCAGCGGCCAGTATTTTCCCGCCGGTCGGCCGGCGCACGCCGTCCACTATTCGAAGACCTACTACCGTGACCGAAAGATGGGAGGCGGCGCCATTCAGGACGCTTTGACGCACACCGCCAACTGGATGGAAAGCATCCTCGGACCCACCGACAGCCTCTACTGTGACAGCAGCCACCAGGTGCTGCCGGACGTAGAGGTGGAGGACACGGTCAACCTCTCCGCGCGCCACGGGGATGTCCTGATCAACTACACGATCAACCAGTTTCAGGCCCCCAACGAGTCCACTTACCAATTCAACACGGCCAAGGGGAGCGTGAAAATCGAGCTGCACAACCGGCGCTGGGGCGTGATGCGACTGGGAGAGCCAGGCTGGACGTGGCATGAAGTGCCGGCAGCCGACCGCGACGCGCCCTTCATCACCCAGGCGAACCGTTTCCTCGATTTCATCGAAGGCAAACCGGCCGAACTCTGCACCCTGGAGGCCGGCGCCCAGACGCTCCGATTCAACCTCGCCGCGCTCGCCTCGTCGGATCAGGGCGTGCGGACGCGCTGCTCCGATTTCAAGACCTGAACAACCGGTCCATTCGCTGCTACCTCCCGCCGACGACCATGAAAGCCTCCTCGCGCTCCGCGACCCGCCGCGCCCCGTCCACCCGCCGGCCTCAAGCCAGAAAGCGCCCGTCGAAGCCAGCGCGCGCGCCAGCGGCATCGTTGTCCATCGACGTCAATCGGCGCCTGCTCAATCGGTATCGCTACATCGAACACGAGACCATGCGGCTGCTGGCCGGCTGGCTGCCCAAGGCGGAAACGTTCGAGCTGAAGTGTGAAATCGGCCGCTCGCTCTGGGAGTGCGCCCTGCACGTCAACGCCTTTTACCTTCGCCTGCGCGAAATCCAGTCGCCCGCCTTTCAGAAGCCGGACGACCCGGCTCTGGTCACCCTCATGCAGGAGCTGCGCCACGCGCCCGATGAGTTCGGCCTCGCGCTCGGTCTGTACGGCGTGGTCATTCCCAGCCTGATCCAGGCCCTGGAGTCCCACGAGACCGCCACCTTTCCGAACAGCGACCAACCCAGCGTCTACGCGATCCAGCACGCCCTGCTCGATCTGCGCGCCCTGCTGGCGCGGGTACAGCCGCTCCTCGACCAGGCGGCCGCGGCGGGCAAGATGGGCGCCCGCAGCCGCACCTGGAAAGGCTACATCGCCGGACTGCTCGCCGCCGCCGGCGGCGCCTCGGGACTGGCGAAACGCCGGCCGGCCCCCTCCGCGCCCGCCAGCAGGGTGACCTTCAAGCTGCCCCTCGAGGCGGGACGTGACGAGCGCTTCACCCAGCGCGGCGCCGACATGAAGGGCATGCCGCCGGAAGACGACTACCGGGAACATACCGTCGAGGAGTTCGAACGCTATTCGACCGAGATGCTCGCGGCCGAGACGGTCGCGGTCGTCCTCTGCGGCTTTTCCGACATGCCGTGGGAGTTCCAGTTCGACAGCGCCCGGCACCTCTACGATGAGGTGCGCCACTGCCTCATGGGCTACGAGTGGATGCGCGGCCACGGAATGAACCCCTTCGACTCGCCGCAGTACCTTCAGATCTTCCGGTGGCGCTCCCAGTTCCCGCCCCTCATGCAGTACTGCATGCTCACGATGGGGAACGAGGTGCATGCGTTTCCCTATCGTCACCGGCGCGTCGAGGCCCACCAGCAGTCGGGCGACGTCCTCAGTGAACAGTTTGTGCGGTACGACATCGCCGATGAGACCCAGCATGTGCGCTTCGGCAAACGCTGGCTGCCGGAAATGCTGAAACACGTGGGCGAAACCCGCGACCTGGAGACCTACACGGCCGAAGTACTGCAGGTCTGGGAAAGTCAATACCGCACCGGCAAGCTGACCATCAACGTCGAATAGCCCGACCCCACATCGCCCATGGCTCTCGTTCCCAATCCCAATTCGATCCGCCTCGCCATGCTCGGCTCCACTCCGGGCAACGGCCATCCCTATTCCTGGAGCGCCCTGTTCAACGGGTACGACCGCGAACTCATGACCAAGGAGTGCCCGTTTGCCGGCATTCCGGTCTACCTGAACAAGGAGCCAGCCGAGACGCTTACCATTCCCGGCGCCAAGGTCACCCACATCCACTGCGTGGGCGACGGCGGCTTCACCGCCGAACATGTCGCCAAGTGCTCACTCATCCCGAACGTCGTGGACAAGGCCACCGATGTGATCGGCAAAGTCGACGCCGTCATCATCGCCACCGACATCGGCGGGGAGCACGTTGAACGCGCCCGCCCCTTTGTAGAGGCCGGAGTGCCGGTGTTCATCGACAAGCCGCTGACGGACAATGAACCCGACCTCAAGACGTTCGTCGACTGGGTGGCCGCGGGCAAGGCGATCCTGTCATCAAGCAGCATGCGCTACGCCAAGGAGTTCCTGCCCTACCGGATCTCCACCCGGGAACTTGGCGATCTCCGGTTTCTCAGCATCACCACCCCGAAAAGCTGGGAGACTTACGGTATCCACGCATTGGAGAGCATCTATCCCATCATCGGCCCCGGCTTCCTCACGGTTCGCAACACGGGCACGGCGAAACGGAACATCGTCCATCTCACCCACCGGAAAGGCGCCGATGCCATCGTCGTCGCCTCGTCTGACATGTATGGCGGTTTTGGCCTGCTTCAGCTCGTCGGCACCATTGGCAAAGTCCAGCTCACCTCCGGGGACACCTACTACGCCTTCAAAACCCAGTTGGAGGCGTTCATCCAGTACCTGCGTACCGGCGTGGCGCCGTTCGCCTTCTCAGAGACGGTCGAGCTCATGAAGCTCATCATCGCCGGGATCCGCAGCCGCGAGCAGGGCGGCCGGGAAGTCGCGCTTTCTGAAATCCTGCCCTCCTGACCCTTCCCTCCCCTTTTTATGAAACTCCGCTCCAGCCGCGTACTGAAACTCCTCCGGGAGGGTCAGCTTCCGACCGTCCTGAAGATCAACCTATCCGACCCAAGGGTCACCGAAATCGCCGGTCTGAGCGGCGCCGATGCCGTCTGGCTCTGCACCGAACACGTCGCCAATGACTGGATCGGGTTGGAGAACCAGATCCGGGCCGCCCGTGTTCACAATATCGATACACTCGTGCGGGTGGGACGCGGCAGCTACAGCGACTACATCCGGCCGTTCGAGGCCGATGCCACCGGCATCATCGTGCCTCACGTCGCCAGCGAGCAGGAGGCGAGGCAGATCGTCGAGTGGGTTCGTTTCCATCCCATGGGCAAACGCGCCCTCGACGGCGGCAACATCGACGGTCAGTTCTGCCTCGTCCCGGTCGAGGAATACCTGCGTCACTCCAATCAGGAACGCATTGTCATCCTTCAGATCGAGTCCCCCGAGGCCCTGGAACAGGTCGAGAAAATCTGCGCCGTACCCGGTTTTGACGGCATTCTTTTCGGTCCGGGCGACTTCAGCCATCGCATCGGCAAAGTCGGCCAGCTGGATGCGCCTGAAGTGGTCTCCGCCCGCAAACGCGTCGCGGCCGCCTGCAAACAGCACGGAAAGTTCGCCATGACCGCCGGTCTGATTGCCCCCTTCCCGGAGCTGGTCGCCGAAGGCTACCGCGTCATTGGCATTGGCGCCGACGTGGTGGGCCTGACCCAGTACGTCAAGGCACGACTCGACTTGGTGCAGGGGCACATCGCCTCCCTGCCCACCCCCCTGAAGCCCGCAGCCCGCTCTCCCTATGTCTGACCAGTCTCCCCTTCCTCTCACGCTCAAAGGCAAGATCGTCGTCCAATTCGGCGGCACCGGCCTGCTTGGCCCGGCGCTCATCAGCGCGCTCGGCGCCGCCGGTGCCACGGTGGTCATCGCCTCGCGCAACCGGGCGTCCCTCGACGACATTGTGGCCCGTGAACGCGCCGCCGGCGCCGATGTGCACCCGGAGGAAGCGGACCCGCAGTCGGAGCCATCCCTGCTCGCGCTGCGCGACCGGGTGCTCGCAAAGTACGGGCGCGTCGACGGCATGGTCTACAACTCGGCCGCCCGGCCGATGAAGAGCATGAACGACGACCTGGCGGCCTGGAAGGCATCGATGGACGCCAACGCAACCGGTTTCATCGCCGCCGTGCGCACGTTCGGCAACGCCATGGCGGAAAAGAAATCCGGCAGCATCGTCAACATCGCTTCGATGTACGGCACCGTCGGCATGAATCCGTTCCTCTACGAAGGAACCTCGATGAGCGCCGCTCCCGACTACTTTTTTCACAAGGGCGGAATGGTCAACGTCACCCGGTACCTGGCTTCCTACTACGGCACCTCCAATGTGCGCGTGAACGTCGTGTCCCCGGGCGGCATCTACAACCCGTCCAAGCCGCAGGCCGCGGCCTTCCTTGAGCGCTACGCCAAGATGACTCCGCTCGGACGCATGGCGGACGCGCGCGAAATCGGCGGGCCCGTGGTCTTCCTGCTCAGCGACGCCGCCTCGTACGTGACCGGCGCCAACCTGCTCGTGGATGGCGGCTACACCGCAAAATAATGAAACCCTGGTTCTCCCTTGAAGGTAAGACGATCTGGGTGACCGGCGGCGCCGGTTACCTCGGCTCCGCCATCACCGCGGAACTCGACGGCCAGTGCGCCAAGGTGCTGTGCTTCGACCTCGGAGGCCGCGCGGAGAACTTTGTGCGCGAACGCGGGCTGACACGCACGATCGGACGGTCACTTGACGTCAACGATCCCGCCGGTCTTCCCGCCGCGGTCGACGCGCTCGTCGCCGAACACGGGCTGCCCGACGGCGTCGTCCACCTCGCCACCGCCTCGTCGCGCGGAAAGTCGCTGGAGACCCTGCTGCCCGAGGAGTTTCAAAGCACATTCGACCAATCGCTCACCCCGACCTTCGTGTTCTGCCGGCTGCTCGGCGAACGCATGAAGGTGCGGGGCCACGGGAGCGTGGTGCTGTTCGCCAGCATGTACGGCCTGGTCGCCCCCGACCCGCGCATCTACCATCCGCCGATGACGTGCAATCCGATTGACTACGGAGCAGCCAAGGCGGCGCTGCTGCAGATGTCACGCTACCTCGCCATCCACTACGGACCGTCCGGCGTGCGTTTCAATTGCGTGACACCCGGGCCGTTTCCGAATCCCGGGGTGCAGGCCTCTCATCCGTCGTTCATCCAGGATCTCAGCCGAAAAACCGCGTTGCGACGGATCGGATACAACCAGGAGATCGTCGGCCCCACCCTTTTCCTCCTGACCGACAGCGCCTCATTCGTCACCGGGCACTCGCTCGTGGTCGACGGCGGATGGACGGTCTGGTAATCGCCCCTTCCCCACTCATGACACGTTTGCTGGGCCGTTCCGGCCTCACCGTCAGCCAGCTTGGTCTCGGCTGCACCACCTTCGGCCGGGAAATCGACGAAGCCGAGTCCTTCCGTTTGATGGACCATGCCGTTGCCCATGGCATCACCCTCTTCGACACGGCCGAGGCCTACGGCGGCGGCCAGGCCAAGGCCTACCGCCGGGCCACATTGGGGATCGACGATACCCGCGAGGTCTCCGATGAACTGCACTCCTCGGAAAAGATCGTGGGCCGGTGGCTGCGATCCCGCGGGGCTCGCGACCGCATCACCCTGGTCAGCAAGGCGGCGCGTGGATTCACCGTTCCGCAGGTGAGGCAGGCCCTGGAGGCGAGCCTGCAACGGTTGCAGACCGACCGGCTCGATCTCTACCTCTATCACTCCTACGATCCCAAAACGCCGGCCGAAGAGGCCGTCCAGGCGATGGCGGCGGTCGTATCCGCCGGGCTGACCCGCGCCGGGGGCGTGAGCAACTACTCGCTGCTCCACCTTGAGGAGGCCCTGTCGCTGGCGGCGGGACTCGACCCGCGGGTGCTGTCGGTCATCGAGGTCCCACACAACCTCCTTCGTCCCCACCACGAGACCGTGCCGGTGGCGGAGCGGGACAACCTCGGCGTGCTCGGCTACAGCCCGCTGGCGGCGGGGTTTCTCTCGGGCAAGTACACGCCGGACCGGCAGGCCATTCCCAAGGGCACGCGGTTCGACGTCATTCCCGGACACATCGACATCTACTTCAGCGAGGCGAACTTCCGGCGCGTCGAGCGGCTGCATGCCATGGCGAAACGCGAGGGGATTCCCGCACTGCGCCTGGCCCTGGCGTGGGCCCTGCAGGATCCGCGCGTCACCAATCTTCTGGTCGGAGCCCGGACTCAGGCCCATCTCGACAACGCACTCGAGGCGGCGAAACTCGTCATCCCGTCCGCGTGGATGGATGAAATCGGAAGCTGGCGCTGACCTGCGCCCGAACCTTCGCACCTTTCCGTGAGCGCACCCGCCCCGTCCACCACGCGTTCCAGCTGGCCCGCGCAGCCCTTCGTCGGGCCCTTGCCGCCGCTCTCCCAACTCTCCCCCGCCCGCATCGACGGAAGCTTTGTCCCCCTGGGCCAGTCCTGGCGTCCGGAGGGGCTCGAGTCTGGTTTTCAATCCGGCTGGGCGCGTATTCGCTGGAGCCCCACGCACGTCTGCTGGGAGGCGGTCTTTCTCTGCGGACGCCCGGCCAACCGGGCCCGCCGGCTCAACGAACGCACATGGGAACTTGGCGATGTCTGCGAAGTGTTCGTCCAGGAGGCCGGCGCCGACCACTACTTTGAACTTCATGTCACGCCGGAGAACCGCCGACTCCAGCTGCGCTTTGACGAGCACGGCATCCAGCGACTGAGGTCCGGCATCGAAACACTGGAGTCGTTTCTCCTTCCCCAGGCGGACTGGGTTGAAAGCGGCACGCACCTGGGACCCGGTTATTGGTCCACCCGGGTCCTCATGCCCGCCTCGCGGTTCGGTCCCCGACCCCTCGACCCGTCACGCCAATTCATCGGTGCGGTCTGTCGTTACGACTGCGAGCGACCCGGCGAACCCATTCTCTCCTCCACCGCCGCCCTGCAGGAGCCGTTTTATCACCGCCGCCAGGACTGGCACGCAGTGAATCTGGGCGTGGACGGGGCCGCCGACTAAGGCCCGGGAAACCAGGCGGTCGTGAACCGCGATTCACTACAACCGATCCCATCGCCCGTCGGTCGGGTTCAACGCGTCCAGACTACATTTCCCACTTCGGAGATCGGGACGCAGGGATCAAACCGGCCGGGGACCGGATCGTAGTGCGTGACCGTCTTGCCCACGACCTCAGACGTGAAATAGCCGACAATCGTCGCCTCGCGCACGAGGTGAAGGAACGTCCGGATGCCTGACTTGGACGCCTCCGCCAGGGCCAGCAGCTGTTCATCCTGCCGGGCCGGGGTGAGTTGGGCAAACCCGGCGCCATGCCGGGTCCGACACGTGTTGTCCAATTGGGCGAGCCCTGTGACAAACACGGTGCGTTCCTCGACCGTCAGGTAGTCCGCCAGCATGAGATCGATGAAAGCCGGAACGCCCACGTCGCTGGCGCCAGGCGTGTCCGTGCGCGGCAGGATGCGGTCAGCGATGGCGGTGACCGTCTCCAACTGGGCAGGAGTCAGCACCCGGGCCGGCGCGCCCGGCGGCGCCGCCTGCGCACGCAGGGCCCCGGCCAGCAGGGACGGAGTCAAGGCCACGCCCACCAGCAGCGTGGCGCGGCGGATCGCCTCGCGGCGGCTGAGCAGGCTTGATTCGAGGGATGCGGTGGATTCGACCAAGGGCATGGAGGCAGGGGGACAAAGCCCGTTCAGAGATTTTGCTTCTTGAGTTCGCTGACCGCGTGGTCGCAGGCCCGGGCGGTCAGCGCCATGTAGGTCAGCGAGGGGTTGACGCAGGAGGCCGAGGTCATGCAGGCGCCGTCGGTGACATAGACATTCGGTACGGCATGAACCTGATTGTGCGCATTCAGCACCGACGTCGACGGGTCACGACCCATGCGCGCAGTTCCCATTTCGTGAATACAGAGACCCGGGGCGCTCACGTCGTCAAAGGGGGTGACGTTCTTGAGCCCGGCCGCCTCGAGCATCTCCACCGCCGAAGCCTTCATGTCCTTGCGCATGGCGAGTTCGTTCTCCTTCCACTCGCAGTCAAAGGTGACGGTGGGCTGACCCCATTTGTCGCGCACCTTCTGATTCAGGTACAGCCGGTTGGAGTGGTAGGGAAGGCACTCACCCCACGCTCCCATGCCGAAGCGCCACGGACCGGGAGCGATCAGGTCCGCCTTGAGCTTGGCGCCAAAGAGGTTCAGCTCGGCAATGCCGCGGGACCAGTCGGTCCGGGCCGCGCCGCCCTGATAACCGAACCCGCGCAGGTAGTCCTTCCGGGCCGTGCGTTTGTCGAGATTCCGGAAACGGGGAATGTAGATGCCGTTGGCGCGCTGTCCCTTGTAGTACCGGTCGGCAAAACCATCCGACAGCCCGGCGGCACCCACCTTGAAATGGTGGTCCATCAGGTTGTGTCCCAATTCACCGCTGTCATTGCCCAGTCCGTTCGGAAAGCGGTCCGAGGTGGAGTTCAGCAGGATGAACGTCGAGGCGACCGCGGAGGCGCAACTGAAGATCACCTTGGCGTAGTACTCGATGACTTCGTTGGTTTCCGCATCGATGATGCGGACGCCGGTGGCACGCTTCTTCTCCGGGTCGTAGATAATCTGATGAACGATGGAGAACGGACGGAGCGTAAGATTGCCGGTGGCGTAGGCGGCCGGCAGGGTGGCCGCGTTGCTGCTGAAATAGGCACCGTAGGGACAACCACGGATACAGCGGTTCCGGTACTGGCAGTTGCCACGGCCGTTGTGCGGCACCGTCAAATTGGCCACGCGTCCAATGATCATCGGCCGCCGCCAAGTCTGCCAGTTCGGGTTGGGTATCGGCCAGGGCTCCTCCGGAGGGAAGCACTTGCGCGGCAAACCGCATGGCGCCAGCCAACCAGCTCGGCGTCGGAGCACGGTCCGGACGGTCCTGGCATGCCACGGCTTGAACAATGTTCTCTGAAAACTGCCACTTGGCGAGGAGCAGGGCTCCGGCATGAGCCTGGATGAAACCCACATGGGTTTCCTCCCAGGCTGCGAACGAGAGATTGGCCGGACGGGGCTGCCCATGTTCCTGCATCAGTCGATCAATCGCGAGGCGCCCAATGAACCGCAGGAGTCCCACCGTGTAGGCCTCGTCCGGATCCGCCTTTTCCGTCTCATCCGCGAGTGCAAAGAGGAACAATCCGTGCAGAAGGCTCTCCGCCCAAAATGCATCGCCAGCCAGACCATAGGCCCGCAGGTCCTTGCCCGCCATGGTCCGCGCCACAGTCACATTGAGCATGCGAATGGTCTCCCGCATCCCGATCTTCTGCACCGCCTCGCCGATTGAACGCACCGGCTCTCCCACGCGGTAGTACGCACTGTTGGAACAGCGAATGATGTCGGTCGCGAGCGTCGGATCGCTGCCCACCAGCGCGGCAATGCTGCCAATGTCCGAAAGGGGATCGCGCAAGAGCACCATGGCCCGGGAAAGGACCTTGGGTGCCGGGCTGAAGGTCTCGATCCGAGCCAATGCTAAGAGAAACTGTTCCTGGGTGGGCTTCATGAATTTGCGCTACGCGGTCAAACGTCCGCGGCATCGTGATATCGGCACGGCGGATTAAACATGAATGTGCGCCCCAGCCACACCCAGTCCCTCTCTTGCCCTCTTTAAGCCCTCCCTCCCCAATCTCACCGCAGCGGCGCCAGCCCCAAATCGAAGATCCGCGCCGAGTTCTCCATCACCGTCATGAGCGCCGGCACAAACGTGTCCCAATCCTGACTGGCTTCGAACTGGCTATCCCACGTCAGAAAGAGTTGGCCTGGAAAGAGATTCGAAGGTTCAATCACGATCCGAATCTCCTTTTCCCAGTCCGCGATCTTCACGTAGCTGAGGGCCGCCGGGCGTTCGATGCCGGGGACGACCGCAAAACGATCGAGAAACTCCGTTGCCGTAACTGGTTCATCCAGTTTAACATGCGCAGATGCCGAAAACGTGCGAAAGGCGTTCTCGGGTGGGTTTTCCTGTTGCAGGAAGCGGACAAAGACTTGCTGGATGATCTCCCAGTCGGCTGCGGTTCGTGCATTTTTTACTCCCACCCGCACCCGGTCCGGGGTGCGGACGAGGAAGCCATTTTCACCAAAAAATTGCGCAAAAATCTCGTAGCCGAAGAGCTGATCCCAGGCCTTGAGCTTCACCTGATCGGGACGCAGGCGAAATCCCTCGGGATCGCACAGCCAGTCGGCAAACTTGCGAATGTCCTCATGGTCCAGCGGACGAACGCGTTTCACCGGGGTCTCAATCTGCAGGCTGTAAAGTTCGATGCGGGAGGGCGTCATGCGAAGGAGAATTGGAGCTCGTCCGGCGGGAAGCGCAAACCCGAATCGGAGAACGCCCGCGTTCCTGCATTCTGCCCGGCCTTGGGACGACAATCCCGCTTCTCCCTTGCCGCCCGTAGCTTCGGCGTCCCATCGTGACGTCGCGTTCGACCACCCGCTGCTTCTCCGTGAAAACCAAAGTTCCTGAATCGCTCAAGGCCGACATGCCCGCCAACCGCTGGGGCAAGATCCTGGGGGCAACGCCGGTCGTCCTCACGGTCGTGGCCACCCTGCTTGCCGGGCTGTCGTCGGGCGAAATGACTCAGGCGCAGTACAGCCGCTCACTCGCGGCCCAGCTCCAGGCGAAAGCGGGCGACCAATGGAATTTTTTCCAGGGGAAGAAACTGCGCAGCGCCGTGCAGCGCAGCGCGCTGGATCAGATTGCCGCCGGGGGGCGCCCGGCCGCGCTGGATCACGCCTCGCTGGTGGAAGCCCTGCAGGGGACTCCGGCCGCCTCAGTGATCGAGTCCGGTGGACGCACCGCCGCAGAAACGGCGCTGATCGCGGGCACCCTGCCCGCGCGCCCGGTTGCGGCGCCGCCACCGCCGGACCTTCAGGCCGCGCTCGATGCCCTGGAGTCAGGGGGCGTGGTGGCCGAGCCCCTGGTGCGCTTGCTCAAAGCCCAACCCAACGCCCTGTCCGACGCGCTCCAGCAGGCTTATGCCGACGTTCGTACTTTCGACGAGGCCACCGGTCCGATCGGCAAAGGCATCGACCTGGTCGAACGGCACGCCCGCGCCGTGGCGAGTCGTCCCGGTCTGGCCCGCGATGTAATCGCCGCCCGCATCGCCTTCCATGCCCAGCGGTACGATCTGGAGGCCCAACTCAACCAACGCATTGCGTTCCTTTACGAACTGCAGGTACAGGCGAGTAATATCAAGGCCGAGCGACACCACCACCGCAGCCAGCGGTTCTTCTACGGCATGCTCGCCGCCCAAGCCGGTGTCGTCATCTCCACCCTCGCCATGGCCGCCCGCCAGCGCAATCTGCTGTGGTCGCTGGCCGCCGCAGCCGGAGCCATTGCCATCGCGTTTGCCGTCTACGTTTACTTGTACGTCTAGGAAACGGGGTTGCGAGCGATCCGGGAGCCCGAAGCCGGGAGGTTCAACGCTGCACGGGCAGCGGATCCAACGTCACCGCTTCAGAGAATCGATCAGCAAGCACAGCCACGATCCGGGGATCGTCCCCCAAAGGCTCCGTCAGCGCCGTTTCCAGCCCTGGACACGCCACTTCGGCCGCCGCACATATCGCCGCCAAGTCGCCTCCGGGACCGGCATGCCGTCCGGCTGAGAGAAACTGCAAGGCAATCACGACGCGCCCCCGGTGGCAGGGCGGCTGACGCAACCGGTCTTCCAAAAGCGGTTCGTTGAAGGCATAGGCCTCACCGGGACGCCGTTCCATGGAGGCCACGTGAACCCCTGCCGCCGCGGGACCGAGCCGCTCGGCCAGCTGGGCCCCCAGCCAGGCCCGAACCGCACCCACGGCCGGTTGAGGAGTACCGTGATCGACCAGTACCACCTGGGTACCCGCCCAGCCTCGCTCGTGCCAACACGCCTCGACGCGAGCGGCCAGTGCTTCGGCGATGCGCGTGTCGCGCGCACCGTCCCCACCCACCCGCACCAAGGGCTCCGCCAGGCGCACCTGGGCGTCCGGGGCATTCCGCAACAGCGCACCCACCCGCTCCGGAATGTACTCGGTGAGCGCAGCGCTCGGGCCGAAAAACAGCGGAAGAATCACCACCGACCGCGCCCCCTCGGCCAAAACCCGCGCCAGTGCCGGCTCGAGCAGCTCCGCGGGACGTCCCTCCAAGGCTTCCGAAGCGATGCCGCTGGAGTGAAGCAGTGACACCGGATGGACCTGACTTCCGATGCGAACCGAAAGCGCTGCGGCCACTCGCCGCAGGCTCAGGGTGGCCGCGGGACGCAACGATCCGTTGTCGACGAGAAAGACCTGGAGGGAAGACAACATGGGGAACAACCCGAACGAGTCGGATAAATGACTTGCCGACCCAAAACCGTTACCCAATAAGGTCAACCTCGCCGCCATCACATGAATCTCCTTTCGAAGAAACTCTCGTTCGCCCTCCTGAGCGCCGTCGTCGTACTCACGGGCTGCACAAAGAAGCCCAAGCGCCCCTCTCCCGGTGACACGTTGGGTCAGGGAATCGGGGCACCGCTCGACGGTTCGGCGACGGACAATCTCGGCGCCCAGGGGATCGTCGATCCTTCTGCCTCAGGGCTGCAAGCCAAGCAGGATGGCGTCTTCGAGGACGAAAACATGATCAAGGGCCTCTTCAAGCCGGTCCTTTTCGATTACGACAGCTCCGGCATCAAGGCTTCGGAACGTCCCAAGCTGCAGGAAGCGCAGAAGTACATCGCGGAGCACCCGCAGTATCGTCTCCTCCTCGAGGGTCACTGCGACTGGCGCGGCACCGCGGAGTACAACCTTGGTCTCGGTGACCGCCGTGCGTCCTCGGCCCGTCAGTACGTACAATCGCTCGGTCTCGCGGCGTCCAAACTCGAAATCCTCTCCAAGGGCGATCTCGATGCCGTGGAAAACGCGTCCGAGGACCAGATGGCCAAGGACCGCCGCGTCGAAATCATCATCCTGAAGAAGTAAGGACGCACCTCGCGCCCGCCCTTCCCTTTCCGAGGGAGCTCCGGAGTGATCCGGAGCTCCTTTTTTGTGTCCGCGTCGGACCGAGCGCCGGCTCAGGCGCCGGAAGCCAGGCCCTCGAGGATGCGCTCGGAGGCGCGCATGCCCTTCTCCATCACCCCGAGGTGAAAGCTCTCGTTCGGAGCGTGCAGGTTGTCGTCGGGCAGGAAGAGTCCCATCATCAGCGAATCCAATCCCAGGATACGCTTGATGTCGGCGATGATCGGCACGCTGCCACCCTCGCGAAGGTAGAGGGGCGGCCGTCCGAAGACCTCCGCCACCGCCTTGTCGGCCGAGCGGAAGGCGCGGGCGAGCACCGGCGACTGGTCCTTCGGCGTGTTCGAACGGCCGGGCGGCACCACCACGTAGGGCGTGCCCTCGTGCTGGTCGACAATGCGGAGCGTGACGTCCGCCGGCACCCGCTCGCGCACCGTGCGATAGAGCAGCTCGCGCATTTTTGCCGGCGACTGGTTCGGCACGAGGCGGCAGGAGATCTTCACGAACGCCTTGCTCGGAATCACCGTCTTGGTGCCCTCGCCCTGATACCCGCCGCCGATGCCGTTGAACTCCAGCGTGGGCAGGAAGCGCACCGCCTCGAAGGGCGTGTAGCCCGGCGGCGTATGGAAGGCGGGGATACCCAGGAACTGACGGTACTTCTCCATGTCGGTGCCGAGCCCGGCCAGCTGCTCGCGCTCCCAGGGTTCGACATCGAGCACGTCGTCGTAGAAGCCCGGGATGTTCACCCGGCCGTCCGGGGTGTGCAGCGAGGCGCACAGCTCCGAAACCGCCTGGATCGGATTGCGCAGCACGCCGCCATGCAGGCCGGAGTGGAGGTCGCTGCGGGCACAGGTGATTTCCACGTCGAACAGCACCAGCCCCCGCAGGCCGCAGGTGAAGACCACCTGGTCCTCATTCGGAATGCCGGTGTCCGAAAGGTAGACGAAATCCGCCTTGAGCCGATCCCGGTAGGAATGGAGAAATTTCGGGAAACTCGGGCTGCCGATCTCCTCCTCGCCCTCGATCAGGAAGGTGATGCGCAGGGGCAGGTCGGGACGACGTTCCAGCAGCCGCCCGACCGCCGCAATGTGGGTCATGAGCGGCCCCTTGTTGTCAGCCGTGCCCCGGCCATAGATGCGCTTGCCGCGAATTTCCGGCTCAAAGGCCGCGGACTGCCACAGGTTCAGCGGATCGGCCGGCTGAACGTCGTAGTGACCATAGATGATCACGTGCGGCCAGTGGGCCGGTCCCGACCGGTGGGCGAGGATGATGGGATGTAGATCGGTCGGCACCACCTCCACCACGAATCCAATCGACGTCAGCAGGCCGGCGACAAACTCACGCGCGCCGGTCATGCCCGCCTTGAACTTCGAGTCGGCCGAGATGCTGGGGTGACGAACGAACTCCTTCAGCTTTTCAACAGGGTCAAACATGCCACGACCGTGACGAAATCACCCGGTCCCGGCTAGCCCGAAACGCGCTTCATTCGAAACGTTTTCGATTCGTTTCAAAAAGTTCCAAGTACTTGGGGGCAAGCTGTTCCAACGATTTGATGCGCGCCTCGTCCGACGGGTGGGTCGACATCCACGGTGGCGGTTTGACCCCGCCCTTATTGGCTGCCGCCATCTTCTTCCAGAACGAAATGGCCGCCCGCGGATCATAACCCGCGCCCGCGGCGAACCGGAGCCCCACCGCATCCGCTTCCGATTCGTGCAAACGTGAGAAAGGCAGGATCGCGCCCAAGGTGGTGGTGAGACCGTAAGCCGCCCGGGCCATGTTGCGTTTTGCGGGATCCACGTCCTTGGCTTCCATGCCCAGTTCCGCGAGAATGGCACCGCCCGCCACGAGGTAGCCTTGCGAGGTGCGTTCCGCCCCATGCCGCGAAGTCACGTGTGCGATTTCGTGGCCCATCACCGTCGCGAGTTCGTCGTCCGACTCCGCCAGCTTGAGCAACCCCGTGTAGACGCCCACCTTGCCACCGGGCAGGGCAAAGGCGTTCACTTGGTCGGCCTCAAAGACGACGAATTCCCACTGCGCATTGGGCAGATCCCGTCCGACCGAAGCCGCGATCCGCTTCCCGACGCGTTGCACGCGGGCGTTGTGGACGGAATCGGCCGAGACCTTTTCCTCCTTCTTGAGCTGGGAAAACGCCGACAAGCCCGCTGCAGCCTCCATGTTGGGTGAGACCAGCATGACTTGTCGTCGACCTGTTTCCGGCACGGTGCTGCATCCGGCGAGCAGGGCAGCACCACCTAGGGCGAGGAGGAGGCATCTCATCATGACTGCAGCTTTCCCAAGGAACGGGTCGGGTGCAAGGCGGAGATGCAGGGCCGATGACGGGCGGGAGCGAGGGGAAAGGCATTCACTCCGCCCGACCCCGTGCGGGCGGCCTAGTGACGGAAATGACGGATCCCGGTGAACACCATCGCCAGCCCACGCTCATCGGCCGCCTTGATCACGTCGGCATCACGCACCGATCCGCCCGGTTGAATCGCGCAGGTGGCTCCGGCGTCGGCCGCAGCGATCAAGCCGTCGGGAAAGGGAAACAGGGCTTCGCTCGCCACCACGGAGCCTGCGAGGTCGAGTTTGGCTTCGCCCGCTTTCCAGACCGCGATCCGCGAGCTGTCGACGCGCGCCATCTGCCCGGCGCCGACGCCCAGGGTCTGCTCGCCCCGTGTGTAGACGATCGCGTTCGATTTCACGTGCTTGCAGACCTTCCAACCGAAAAGCATCGAGGCCCATTCCGCTTCGGTCGGCTGGCGACGTGTGACCACCTTGAACTCCTCCCGGCGACCCAAGTGACGATCGCGGTCCTGCACCAGCACACCGCCCAACACCGAACGCACCTCCTGCAGCGCATCCGCTCCGAGTCCTTCCTTGGCGATCATCAAGCGCAGGTTCTTCTTCTTGCCCAGAACGGCCAGCGCGTCGTCGGCGAACCTCGGAGCGATGATCACCTCGGTGAAAATCTCCGCAATCGCCGTCGCCAACGCGCCGTCGAGGGTCCGGTTCACCACAATGATCCCTCCGAAGGGAGCCTGACGGTCGGTCGCGTAGGCCTTTTCCCATGCCTCTGCCAGCGTGTCCGCTGAAGCGACCCCGCAGGGATTGGTGTGTTTGAGGATGGCCACCGTGGGCCGTTCAAACTCGCCGATCAGGTAGGCGGCTGAAGTGATATCGAGAATATTGTTGTAGCTGAGCTCCTTGCCCTGGAGCTGTTCAAAATGCTGGTGGAAAGTGCCATACAGCGCCGCCTTTTGGTGCGGATTTTCACCGTAGCGGAGCGATTGCGCCTTGTCGTAGGTCAGCGTGAGTCGCTTCGGAAAGCCGCTGAGCGCCTCGAGGTCCGGCGCGTCGACCTGGCCTTCGAGGTACTGGGCGATTGCCGCATCGTACCGGGCTGTGCGCTGAAATACCTTCAGCGCGAGCCGGCGACGCAGGTCGGCCAACGCGGCCGGAGCCGCCATCGCGGCGAGGACCGAGGAATAGTCCGCCGGGTCGCACACCACGGTCACACTGTCGTGGTTCTTGGCCGCACTCCGCAGCATCGACGGCCCACCGATGTCGATGTTCTCAATCGCCTCAGCAAATTCAACGTGCGGCTTGGCGACGGTTTCCTCGAAGGGGTAAAGATTGACCACCACCAGATCGATCAACGCGATGCCGTGCTCGCGCGCCTGCGCCAGATGGTCCGCCTTGTCCCGGCGACAGAGCAAACCACCATGGATCTTGGGATGCAGCGTCTTCACCCGACCTTCCATGATTTCGGGAAACCCCGTGTGGGCCCCCACTTCGGTGACAGGCAAGCCACGTTCCAAAAGGAGTTTAGCCGTGCCTCCGGTCGAGAGGAGCCGGTAACCATGCTGGTTGACCAGCGCAGTCGCAAATTCGACCAATCCACGTTTGTCGCTGACGGAAAGCAGGGCCAGTTTCTCCATAAATGAAAGGCCGGTTATGGCGCGGCCCACTCGGTCCCGGCAAGCCGGAACACTGCAGCTGCTCGCACCCTGCAACAGCCGCATTGCGTTCCCCGGCAAGGTGCGTTTCCTTTTCATTCTCTCTTCCCGCACGCCTGTGGCCGCATCCGTTCCTCTTCCCGGGCTCTCCGCCCGCCTCGACAAGTTGATTTACCACCATGGCGGGAGCAGCCTGCCCCCGGACAAACCGCACGCCTTTGTCTACTTCATCACCATCCACAACGGCTCCGAGCGCACCGTCACCCTGCTGGGACGCAAGTGGGTGATCGAACATGCGGACGGACACCGACTGGTCATCGAGGGGGACAAAATTGTCGGCGAAACTCCGCGTCTCGCTCCTGGAGAAGCGTTTTCGTACAATAGCTACCATGTGACGGGCGAAAACGCCACGGCCCTGGGGAGCTTTCACGGCATCGCCGATGGCGGAGAAAAGATCCATGTCGCACTGCCGCCGTTCACCATGACGGTGCCCGAGGCCTGAGTCCGTGGCTCGTGTCCCGGGTCCGCGGCTTCTGCGCTCGCGATTCTTCGCCCACCCTTCCCTCCCTTCGCTGGCTTGAATAGTGCTGCAAACGCGTGGACTGTGGGTTTGGGTTTCTCCCACCCGCTCCGTCCTTGCCCCGTGAGCGTCCCATTTCCCCATGCCAAAATCTTACGCTTGCACCGCCCGGGGCTGTGCCTCTCCTTCGCGGGTTCGTAAATGAATCTCATCGACCTGAACCGCGACGGCGGCATCGGCGCTAATTCGCTGTTCCTCCAATTGGGTGAGCTTCGCATCCTGGTGGACTGCGGACTCAACCCGAAGATGACCGGGCGCCGCGCCGCCCCCGATCTTTCCAAGCTGAAGGGTAAATCCCTCGACCTCATTCTGGTCACCCACTGCCACCTCGACCACATCGGCAGTCTGCCGCTGGCCATGCGGGAGCACCCGGATGCCCCGGTGCTGATGACCCAATCGAGCCGGATTCTGATCGAGCGGATGCTGCACAATTCCGCCAGCGTCATGCTGCGCCAGAAAGAGGAGGAGAACATCCCCGACTACCCGCTGTTCACTCACGAGGAAATCGATCGGATCGCCAAACGCTTCACGCCTTTAGCATTCGGTCTGGTCAAACGCTTCAAGGTGAAGAAGGAAGAGTTGGAGATCATCTTCCATCCCGCCGGCCACGTGGTCGGAGCCGCCGCGATCGAACTGCACTACAAGCACCGCGCCATTTTCATCACCGGCGACGTGCTGTTCGAAGACCAGCGGACCTTGCCGGGAGCGAAGTTTCCGGCCGGACACTTTGACACGATCATCATGGAAACCACGCGCGGCACAACCGAGCGCGCGGTGGACAAGGGACGCGCCACCGAGTTCGGTCGCCTGATCACCAGCATCAACGATACGATTCAACGGGGCGGTTCCTACCTGATCCCGGTCTTCGCGCTCGGTCGCATGCAGGAAGTCCTTTCGGTCATCAACGATGCGCGCAAATTCGGCAAACTGGTCGATTGCCCGATCTTCGCCTCCGGGCTGGGCATGGACCTGGCCGAGTACTTCGACGAGATCGCCCGCAAGACGAAGCATGTGAATTTCAACCGCCAGATCCTCAAGGATCTCAAGCTGAAGCCCACCCCGCGCAAGCTCAACCCCGGCGAGGACCCGCAGCAAAACGGGCTCTACATCATCAGTTCCGGCATGCTGGTCGAGAACACGCCCAGCTACACGCTCGCCAGCGGGCTGCTCGGTCACGCGCGGAACACCATCGGCTTCGTCGGTTATTGCGATCCGGATACACCCGGCGGGGCGCTCCTGGCCGCGAAGACGGGCGACTCCTTCGTGTTCGAGACCATCCACGTCAAGACCAAGGTCAAGGCGCGGGTCGAACGCTTCGAGCTCAGCGGTCACGCCGACCGCGACGAACTCCTGCAATTCGCGGTCCAGACCGAGGCGCGAAGCATTGTGCTGACCCACGGGGATCCTCCCGCCCGAGCCTGGTTCGCCCAGCAGCTCGCGGAAAAGATGCCCAACTCCAAGGTGTTCGACCCCGTGCCGGGCGAACTCTATCTGGTGTAGTCCGGGACCTCAGCAGGGGTGCAGGATCTGCTGCAGCCGCGTGACCATCGCGTCCGAGCCCGCCACGTAGAAGATGCGTCCCATCCGCAGATTGAACTGCGTAAGGGGAAACACGGGCCCGTTGAGGAAAACGATGCTGCCTCCACCCGCCTCAGCGAGCGGCACGGCGGCGGCGATGTCCCACACCTTGACGTTGTGGTCGACCGTCCCGTCCAGAATTCCCACCGCCACGTAGGCCAGGTGCAGGGTGCTGCTGCCCAGCCCGCGTAGCTTGAACTCCGCCGCCACCGCCTGCGCATGCGGGGCAAAGCGTTTGTCGGAGGGACTGTGAAACCCGATGAAACTCTGCGCCGTGGGGGGACCCGATTTGGTCCGGGCGGCACGCGCACCATCGAACAAACCAAAGCCCGGACCTCCGTGGATGAGGGTGCGCCGGCTTAAGTCGTAGATGACCCCGTAGACCGGCCGCCCGTATTCCAACAGGGCCAGCGCAATCGCACAGTGGGCGATGCCTGCCGCATAGTTGTTGGTTCCATCGATGGGATCCAGAATCCAGGCGTAGCGGGACGTAACCGGGAGGGGCGCTCCTGAATCCGTCAGCTCTTCGCTGAAATACTGGTCTGCGGGAAATTGGTGGGAGAGCGACCCGAAGATGTTGGCCGAGATCGCCAGGTCGACGGCCGTCACCCGCGAGCCATCGCTCTTCCAGTTGGACTCCACGGCACCAAAATGCCGGTGCAAGAGATCGGTTTCGGCCAGGACTGCCGCCTTGGCGGAAGAAATACGGTGAAGGAGCTCGGGAGCGTGGGACGACACGCCCGACACGAAGACACCATCGGCCCCAGCTTCAAACCCGAAACTCACCACTCCCGTCGGCCAGCCCCCCACGTCAGCTAGGTCGGGTAATCGTACAATTTTGGGTCGCGGCTTGGGGCCGCCTTGCGGACGCGGAATTTCGCGCGCTCCTCAGCCGTCTTGGGGGGTTCCGCTGCGGACGGCGGCACTCCTTCGCCATAGGAGTCGTCCTCGCCGCCACCCGCCTCGCCTCCCCCCAGTCGATCCTCCAATTCATCGGGATCCGCGCCTTCCTCCAGTTTGCGCACCACCTCTTCCATTTCTCCGTCGATCTTCTCACCCGACAACTCCGCCATGCGCCGCATCATGCGACCCATGGCCTTGGGGTCATTCTCGTCCACCGACGAGAATTCCCGTTCCATCTGGTCGAGAGCGGCATCCATCTTCGGATCCTCGCCCGCCTCGCCGCCCGCTCCAGCGGCCGGAGCCGGGGGTTCGTCGCCGTAACCGCCGGTATTGACGGCAAACCGGGAGACCACCTTCTGCATCCGAAACTTCGGATTGTCAGGACACGGCGGCACGGTCCGCCCCTGCGCCAGCGTCTTGGCGTAGAATTGGTAGATGCGATGGTTGTCGGGACAATAGAACTCGTAGATGGGCATGGGACGAGAAACGCAGACCGTCAGAGGGAAACCACGAATGGACACGAATGCACACGAATTTTCGAAACAAGGCCGGAGGGTGAGAACTGATCCGTCAACTCTCGGCAGCGGCCCGATTCAGGTCCCATGCCACCCCCCCGTTTCGTGTCCATTCGTGTTCATTTGTGGTCTACCCTGTTTGAATCCCAGCTCTAGAGTTTGGTTTTTTTCCTGGCAAGCTGGTGCCCGTGCTGAACCTGGGGATCACGCCCTCCCCGATTCAGTTGATCGAGGACTCCGGCCAACCGGCGTCGTTTCTCGTCGTCCTGCGCAAACATCTCCAGCTGAGCGACCGGTTCCTCGACATTGGAAAAGCGCACGCTGATCAAGCGCAGGGGACGCCGTTGCGTCCAGGTCGCCTTCAACAAGGGTGCAACCAATGGATAAAAGGGCGCTTCAAGATCCGTCGCGGTGGTCAGGCTGTGCGCATGGGTGGCCTGGGTGAAGTCAGGGTAGCGCACTTTCAACGTCAGGGTCCGGACCCGTTTTCCGTCCGACCGGATCTTGGGCAGGAGCTCATCGATCATGCGCTTTGCCACGCGCTCAATTTCTGCAAAGTCCGAGATGTCGCGACCAAAGGTCTCTTGTTGCGAATAGCTCTTGGCCGCATCGCGTTCGGTCTCGACCGGTCGATCGTCGACGCCGCGGGCACGATCGACCATGCCTCGCCAATCCTGGCCGAAGATTGCGCGGAGATCCTCCGGAGTG
The DNA here is from genome assembly GCA_046346755.1 of Opitutaceae bacterium. GTDB lineage: Bacteria > Verrucomicrobiota > Verrucomicrobiia > Opitutales > Opitutaceae > UBA6669. The sequence goes on from JAXMHM010000046.1 coordinate 35,190, forward strand.
CGCTGCAGGATATCCTGAACGGTCACCAGCCCATGCTCAGCCAGAGAGGCTTCGGTTTTCGTTCCAATCCCCGGCAGCTTCCCCACCGGCAGCGGTGCCAGGAAACGGGCCTCATCACCGGGCGCCACCACCACGAACCCGCGGGGTTTGCGCAGCTTGGACGCGATTTGCGCAACGAGTTTGTTGGTCGCGATGCCAAATGAAACCGGAAGCTTGAGCTCCCGCAGCAGTTGCGACTGCAGGCCGCGCACCGCCGCTTCGACCTCTTCCGGTGTCCGGAAACCACAGGGAGCGAGGTCGAGATACCCTTCGTCGATGGAGTTGCGCTGCACTTCCGGGGTCAATGACTCGCAGAGGTCAAACATCTGCCGGGAGACGCGTCCGTAAAGTCCGGAAGTGTGTGGAATCAAAATCAAATCCGGACACACCGCCTTCGCCCGGACCGTCGGCATCGGCGTATAGACACCGCAGGCCCGGGCTTCGTAGCTCGCGGACGAAATGATGCCCCGCTCCTGTCCGCCGACCGCGCACTTCTTACCCAATAAACTAGGATCACGCGCCTGCTCACAGGCGACGAAGAAGGCATCCGCGTCCAGATGAACCACTGTGGAGAGACGCGCGGGTTCCATGTCAGATCGGGCGGACGGGTTCCGACAACGAGGTCACGTGCCACCGATGGACGGGGTGTGAACCGGATTCAAGCCGTGACTCGGAGGCATCACGCACAGGTGAAACAACTCCACCGGCTAGGCCGGAATGATCTCCGTTTCCTCGGCCATTCCTCCAATCGGAGCCACTCCGACAAACTGGAACACCACCCGCGCCGCCGCGCGGCTGGCGGCAAGGTCGATGGTAAAGGTCACTTCCCAGTCATTTGCCTCGCTCGGATCCACCAGCACCTGCGCGGCCTCCCACACCGGTCCGTCCTCGCTGAGGTGGAGGTGCTTGGCCGAGCGTCCCTCCGGGTCCAGGCGAAAGCGTCCCCGCGCCTCAAAGAACGGTCGAAACTCCGTTTCAATCCGTCGCGCCTCGGTGAGGGGTTCCGTCTCCGGTTGTTCCGGCGCAAGTCCGAGCCGGGCCGCCGCCGCTTCGACGTCCCTCGCCGCCACATCCTGGAGGAACGCGAGCACCGCGGTGCGGAGCAGGCGGCGGAACGCCACCAGATCCCGCGTGAGGTCGAACGACTGCGGGCGCGCGGGTTTCCCGGCCACCTCTTCCGCGACAAACTCGGGATTTCGCATTCGCTCCCATTCCTCGAGCAGGCTGGAGTCGATCCCCCGGATGAGCTCGCGAAAATAATCCTCCATTTCAATGACTGCCTCGGTCTTCGCCGCGTCCGGCACCGTCTGCGCCAGCACCTTCCAGGTCTGGGAGAGGTGTCGCAACAGCAGGCCTTCCGAGCGCTCCAGTCCGTACTCCCGGATGTAGTCGGAAAACGAAAGGTACCGCTCAAACATCTCCCGCGCGATGGACTTCGGGCGTACATTCTCCTCCTCGACCCAAGGATGGGCGGCCTTGAAGGCATTGAACCGCTCGTAGAGAAATTCGCGGAGCGGCTTCGGATGCTCGATCTGCTCGAGCTTTTCCATGCGCTCCTCGTAAGGCACTCCGGCCGCCCGCATCTCCTCCAGCTTCTCCGTCTTCAACCGGTCCACCTGCCGCCGGAGCAGCTGGTCGGGATCCTCCACGATCGACTCACACAGCGTGAGCAGGTCGAAGGGATAATCCGGTGACTCGCGATCGAGCAGCGGGCAGGTATCGAGGAGGAACAGCGAAAGGGCCTGATGCAGGGAGAAATCCTCCTGCAACTCGACATTCACGCGCAGGCGGCGGCCCGACGGTGTCGGCGGGATCCAGGCGACAATCTGGCGGTCGAGCAGCGCACGGAAGAGCTGGAATGCACGACGCTTGAGCTGGCGCTTGCGGGCCGCGGTTTCGTGACACCCCGCGATCAGCTCCTTCATCGCCCGGCATCCGTCGGAGTCGCGACCCAGCATGAGCAGGAGCATGCCGTGCGTGACATCAAAACGGGACACCAGCGCCTCGGACGGCGCGCTAAGCAGTCGCTCAAACGTCTTCTGATCCCAACCCACCGCCCCCTCCGGAGCGGACCGTTTGACCAGCTTCTTCTGCTTCTTGGGATCCCCCGCGGCCCGCTCGGCGGCGCGCTTGTTCTCAATCACATGCTCCGGCGCCTGAATGACGACGTAACCCTTGTCGTCGTAACCGCGCCGGCCCGCCCGGCCGGCCACCTGGCGGAAGTCGCGCACGCTCAGGATCGCCGACTTCTTGCCGTCATACTTCCACAGCTGAGTGAACACCACGGTCCGGATCGGCACATTGATGCCGACTCCGAGTGTATCCGTTCCACAGATCAGCTTGAGCAATCCCCGCTGCGCGAGCGACTCGGCGAGGATGCGGTACTTGGGAAGGAGACCCGCGTGGTGCACCCCGATGCCATGCCGCAGCCAGCGCTTGACGTCCTTGCCGTAGGGACTGTTGAAACGCACTTTTTCGAGTTCCGCCGCCAGCGCCGCCTTTTCCTCCTTGGTGCACAGATTGAGGCTCATCCAGTCCTGGGCTCCGTCCGAAGCCGATCGCTGGGTGAAGTAGACCAAATAGACCGGGGCCCGTTTCTCCAGGAGCAGCTGGGCGACGCGCTCACCGAGCGGCGTTTCGGAGTACTCGAACTCCAGCGGCACGGGACGCCGGTCGCTGCGCACCGTGGTGCAGGGCGCTCCCGTCACGCGGGTCAGTTCCCGCTCAAAAAAGTCAGTCCCGCCCAGCGTGGCGGACATGAGCAGGAATTGGGACCCGGTCATGGTGAGCAGGGGCACCTGCCAGGCCGTGCCGCGTTCGGAGTCCGAGTAGTAGTGAAACTCGTCCATGATGACCGCCTGGATGCCGTTGCGATCACCCCGGGCCAGGGCGATGTTGGCGAGAATCTCCGCGGTGCAGCACAACACGAGGGCCTGCGGGTTCACGCTGGCATCTCCGGTCATCATGCCGACGTGCTCCGGTCCAAAGTCGCGACACAGCGAGAGGAACTTCTCGTTCACCAGCGCCTTGATCGGGCAGGTGTAGACGGAACGCTGGCGTGCACAGAGCGCCTTGAAGTGCAGCGCGGCCGCCACCAGCGATTTCCCGGATCCGGTCGGGGTGGCCAGGATCACATGGTTGCCCGCAAAAAGTTCGAGAATCGCCTCCTCCTGTTCGGGGTAGAGCTCAAGGCCGCGCTCGGCCGCCACGGTCAGAAACCGGGCCATCACCTCGTCGGAACTCGCCCCCTCTGGGAGGGGTGCGAGCGGCGCGGTCGGGTTTGAGGTGGCGGACATCCCGTCAGAAAGAGGGCTCCGGGCCCCGGGTACAAGGCCTCGCTCCGGACGACGACACGATCCGGTCGGGCGCCACTCAGGGCTTCTTGGGCGGCGGAACCGTGATGGGTTCGACGGCCACCGAGGTTCGCGGCAGCGTGGCCGGAATGTTCCCCTGCGTGGCAGTCATCCCCGCCGGTACCGCCTGCGATGCCGGGGGAACCGTGGCCGAGGATGACCGTTGGGCGCACCCGCTGCCAACGACCAACCCGCTGCCTCCGAGGAGGAAAAGGCTCAAGGACAACACAAAACGCGAAAGAGGGAGAGGTTGAGTCATGGGAGTGGAAACGAGGTTTCCACCACAGGACCCAACTTATCGCCGTTGGTTCACGGCTATTCCCGACCCGGACGAATCACTGCCCCGGTTCCACCTTCGCACCGTTCCTACGTGGTGCGGCAAAGGGGTGGGGCTGACCCGAGGCGGCGGTCCGCTTTTCCTCGGCGCGGGCGATGCGTTCGAGGTGGGCGATGCGGGCGTCCACTTCGCGCCTCACCGTGCGTTCATCAGCCGTGGTCATGGCGAGACCATCGGCCACTTTGACGCCACCGACATACACCTGCTGCAGGTTTCGCAAGCCGCAGGCGAGCACGTAGGTGGCCACGGGATCGTGCAGGGGGCCGGTATCGGGGAGCCGAGGATCGACGATGAGAAAATCCGCCCACTTTCCCACGGTGAGGCTGCCCACCTGATCGGCAATGCCGAGCACCTCGGCACTGCCGAGCGTGTGGAGATGCAACATCTCAGTCACCGAGAGCGAGGCCGCACTCTTGTAGTGGGTGCGGATCAGAGCCATGCCGATGCGCAGGTTCTGGAACGGATCCGAGATGTCGGTGCACGATTGGTCGTCGAGTCCCACTGCCACCTTCATGCCCGCCTTGCGATAGGCGACGATGTCCGCCACGCCCGACGCCAGTCGGCTGTTACTGGTGGGCTGCCAGCTCATGGAGGCACCCGCTGCGGCGGCGATACGGACAATCTCCGGCGTCGTCTGGATGAAGTGACCAAAGATGAAATTCGGTCCCAGCGCCCCCGACTCCTGGTACCAGCTGAATTTCACCTGTTGCTCGGCCACGCGTTCCGGGCTTTCGAGAAAGTGCGCTTGGTTGAGCACGCCGTACTCGCGCATCACCTCGGCTTCGAGGAGCGCCGTCTCCCGTGTCGGTTGAAACTGCACGGCGCCAGAAATTGCCATCTTGAGGTACAGGGGATTCGTGCCCCACCGCTCTTTCGCATGGTCGAGCAGGCGGGCAAAGCGCGCCTTGATCTCGGCCCGCGTGCCGAAGGGCGGGAGCGAAACGGAGTTCACGAACCGCAGACCGGCATCCACTTTGGCCCGCAGCTGGTTCTCCTCAAACGGTCCGTCCTTCAAGCGCGGACCCACCACGGTTTCACCAGCTCCAATCGCGGGCGGGCCCACCACTCCGCCGTAGGTAAAGTCGTACGCCGTGGTGATGCCATTACGCAAAAAATCGAGGGAGCCATGGAGCGTGAACCAGTAGACATCCTCCGCCGTGCTGTGACGCAGGAGTCGGTCCCAGGCACGGAACCAACCATACAGGGTCTGGTCGTGACCCAACCCGCGCAGGGGACTCATGTAAATGTGACTGTGCGCCGACAAAAATCCGGGCGCCACAAACCTGCCTCCGACATCCATCACCCGGTCCGCCTTGAGTCCGGGCGGAGGATCACCCGGCCCCATCGCCGCGATCTTTCCGGAACGGTCCACCAGCAGATAGCCGACAAAGGCCGCCGGCTGTGCCGGATCAACCGGAAGGAGATGCGCCTGAGTCAGGAGCAGGCTCTCCACCGCACGCAGTGGCAATGTTCCCAGCAAAACCGCCACTACGAGGGAAAGGCCCAGACCAGATCGAAGTCGATGCATGAAACTCCCACCAGCCGATCCTATGCACACAATCCGCTCCCGGGGATGAAAGTGCGGTAGTTTTGGCGAAAATCTGGTGGGGCCCCATTTCCGGGCCCGACAATCGCTGCAAACCGTTCCCATGGACTCTCTTCTTCGCCTGCGCCGAGTCGCGTCGATCGCCTTCGGCTTGCTTCTCTGGACCCAGGTTTCAGTTCAAGCAGCCCAACCCAAACTGGTGGTTCGGAATGCCATTCTCTTCACGGTCGCACCGGGCCAGGAGAAACCCTTTCGCGGTCACCTGATCGTGGCGCCGGATGGAACCCTCGAAGCCGTGGGCGCCGGGGAACCTTCGGCCGGGAGCCTGGCGGCGGCGGCGGCCGTCTATGACGCGGAGGGGCGCTGGATTCTTCCTGGGTTCACGTCCGCACACAGCCACTTGTGGCAAAGCGCCTACCGCGGCCTCGCCTACAACCAAACGCTGATGGGCTGGGCCGAGGCGGTCTATCAGCAGCAGGCCATTCACGCCGACCCGTCATCGTTCTATTGGTTCACGCTTCACGGGGCCCTCGATCACCTGCGCCACGGCATCACCTCCGTCTACAACTTCAACTACTCGATGCAGAGCCGGCCGGGCTCCTTCGACGAGGAGCAGTTCCGCGCCGAGACCGCCTCGGGCGTGCGCTTTGTCCATGGGTACAACGTCGGACGCTTCAGCCCGACCTGGACAATCGCGCAGGCGAAGGAGCGCATGGCAGGGTTCATGGCATGGACGCAAACCCAACCGGGACGCGAACGCCTGATCAGCGTCATGATCAACGGCGCCGCCGCGTTCGTCCCGGGCTCCCAGCAATCCTTCGGAGAGTCCGGTGTCATGACCGAGCTCGGGGTGGGAAATCAGGTTCACTTCATGGAGTCTCCACCCGACAAATACGAGGAGCGTCAGCGGTTTCGCTGGTTTCTCGACTCCGGCCTGCTGCGGAAAAACGTGATCTTCGGGCACTTTGTCCACACCGATCCCTGGATGCTGAAGGAAACGGCCCGGGCCGGCGCCTCCATGAGCTGGAATCCGCTCTCCAACGGGCGCCTGGCCTCGGGCATCGCCGACATCCCAGCCTACCTGAAGGCCGGAGTGCGCGTCGGCATGGGCGTGGACGGCCAGGCGAGCGCCGACCGGGCCGATCCGTTTGAAAACATGCGCATGGGGCTCTACGTCGTCCGCGCGAAGTACGAGGACGCCACCGTGCTCAGTCCCTACGACGTGCTGCGCCTGCACACACTCGGGGGAGCGGACGTGCTCGGCATCGGTGATCGGGCCGGAAGCCTGGAACGGGGCAAATGGGCCGACTTCCTCGTCGTCGATCCCACCGACTTCGGACCCGTCTTCGATCCCTATGCCAGCCTCGTCTTCGTCGGCGCGTCCAAGGACATCGAACGCGTCTACGTCAACGGCGACTTGAAGGTCCGGGACGGCAAGCCGGTTGATCACGACTTCGCCCAGGTCAGGAACGAAGTCACCCGCCGCGTCAAAGCCCCCGCGTTTGCGCCCTGAGGCACGCGAGATTTCCTGGTGCACCTCGACAGCCCGCACGCGGGGCGCAACCACGTGACGCGAGTGTCGGCGAGCGACAGTCCAAATTCCCAACGTCCGGGATTGCGTTTCGGCAGACAGGTTCCGGTGATGTCGGCTCAGCCGGCACGCCGTGAACGCGATCGTTTCGCCGCGGAGAGATGCGGGCAGCAACCTTGTCCTTTTCGCGCCTTCATGATCTCCACCCGTTCGCTCGCCGTCCTGGGCGCACTCCTCGTTGTCGGCCTTGCCATCTTCGGTTACCAGGTGGGTCGTGCGGTGAAACTGGGTCGCGAGTTTGATCGCTACTTCACGGTGCGCGGACTTTCCGAGCGTGAAGTCAAGGCCACGTTGGTGATCTGGCCGATGCGTTATGGCGCAACCGGCGAAACCTTGGCCGAGTTGCAAACCTCCATGGCATCGGCCAACGGAATTGTCTCCGCCTTTTTGAAGGACTGCGGGATTCAAGACTCCGAAATTTCACATGGCCTGCCGGAAATTCGTGACACCCTGAGTGCCCGGCGGCGGGACGATGCAGTCACGCTCCCCCGCTACCAGGCCGTGATCACCCTGGTCGTGCGCAGCCGCAACGTCGACTTGGTCAAGAGCGCCATTCAAAAGTCCGAGTCCCTTCTGGCCAAAGGGCTGCCGCTCTTGAACGAGGACTACGGCAATCGGATCCAGTTTTCGTTTGATGACGTCAACGCCATCAAACCGGAGATGATTCAGGAGGCGACCGCGAACGCCCGCCAGGCCGCCTTGAAGTTTGCCGAGGACTCCAAAGCCAAGGTCGGAGCCATTCGCAAAGCCATGCAGGGGGTGGTTGACATCCAGGACCGTGACATCGCCTCCCCGGAGCTGAAGATCGTGCGCGTGATCACCACCGTCGAGTTCTTCATCGAGTAGGCGCTTTCGGGTCCCTGGCAACGCCGCCAGGAGATTGCGTCACGGGGCGCACAACTTGGATATCCGCACGCGAAGATCCATTCTTACGCTATTGGCTTATTATAAACAATTTCGGGTCCAGCAACGCGGATTGGATCCAAGCTCCGCTTTGGGAGTTCCCACACGATTTTGCATTTTGTCGGATACCAGCAGGGGGTCGTAAGCGTCATCACTTCGTCGGAATTCACCTCCTTGCGTCCTATCCTCCTCCCCTTCCAGCCATGAACAGCTTCCTTCGTGCGTTTCGTCATCCCCTCCTGTCCGCCTCTTTGGGATTTATTGCCCTCTCCATCCCGGTCTTGGCTCAGCCCGTCCCTGCCCCCGCTCCAGCCACCGATGCAGCGGCGCCCGCGCCAGGACAGGAGGACCGGCGGAATCGTCGTGACTTCAATCCGGAAGAAATGCGCACCCGCATGCTGACGGCGTTGCGCGAGCAATTTCAGCCCGAAAATGACGAGGAGTGGGCCATCATCGTCGAACGCATGCAGAAGGTGAACGAACTGCGCCGGAACAATCTCGGTGGCATGATGGGAGCGATGATGGGGGGCGGCGGTTTCCGCGCCATGATGGGACAGGGTGGACGCCCGACGGAAGCGATGGGTGCGCAACGTGGCCGTCTGGGAATGGGATCCAGTCCGGAAACGGAAGCCCTGCAGGCTGCCATCAAGTCCAACGCTCCGGCGGCTGAACTTAAGGCCAGGCTCGAACGCCTGCGCGAGGTGCGCAAAGAGAACGAAGCCAAACTGGTCCAGGCGCAGGAAGAATTGCGCGGCGTGCTCAATCTCCGTCAGGAAGCCGTCGCAGTGATGGCCGGGCTCCTTCCCTAACCGCAATCAATGTCATCCCCGTCCGCCGCCCCCGCCCTGCCGGACCTGCTCGTCCGGCTGATCGCTCTTCGTCAGCTCACTGAAACCGACGCGCGCGCCTACCTCGCCCGCCCGGATGCCGCGGCCGAGCTGAGCGAGACCGCCGTGCTGCGCTGGCTGGCGACCGAGTATGGCGTGGGCTATTCGGATCTCGAGGCCTGCGATCCGGAGAAATCCGTTCTCGCCCTCTTTCCCGCCCGGTTGCTGCTCCGGGAGGAGATCCTTCCGCTCCGTCGCGGACCGTCGGGAGCGATTGAAGTGGCCACGGCCCGGCTGTTCGCCACGAGAGGACTCGATGGTCTGAAATCGGTCACCGGGCTTCGTCTGATTCCCATCCTGGCGCCAACAGAGGCGGTCCAGCGCGAGCTGAAGAAGAACCTGGGGGTCGGTGCCGACACCATCGGAACCCTGGATGACGAGACTGCGCTGCAGGTGGTCGACGACGATGGTTCGTCTGACAACAACCTCGACAATGCCGCCGAGGACGCGTCGATCATCCGCTTCGTCAACCAGGTGCTCAAGGACGCGATCGACCTGCGCACCTCGGACGTCCACCTCGAGCCGTTCGAAGACGAGCTCCGCATCCGCTATCGTATCGACGGCGTGCTCCAGGAAGTGCCGGTGCCGGCGCAGATCAAACGCTTCCAGCCGGCCATTGTCGCCCGCGTTAAGATTCTCAGCCACCTCAACATCGCCGAAAAGCGCCTTCCCCAGGACGGCCGCATCAAGGTGCGAATCGATGCCGCGGAGGTCGACATCCGTGTCTCCATCATTCCCATGCTGCACGGCGAGGCCGTCGTCATGCGCCTGTTGCGCCAGAACGCCACGCTGCGCGGCATCCGTGACCTCGGCATGGGCAACCGGGAGTTGTCCAGCCTGGAGCGGGTGCTCCGACTTCCCCACGGCATCGTGCTCGTCACCGGGCCGACCGGCAGCGGCAAGACCTCGACGCTCTACACCGCGCTGCAGGAAATCAACGATGCCGAGCGCAAGATCATCACCATCGAGGATCCGATCGAGTACCAGCTGCGCGGGGTGAACCAGATCCAGGTATCCGAAAAATCAGGACTCACTTTCGCCCGCGGCCTGCGTTCCATCCTCCGCCACGATCCGGATGTCATCCTCATCGGCGAGATCCGCGACCAGGAGACGGCCCAGATCGCGGTGCAGGCCTCGCTCACCGGCCACCTCGTTTTCTCCACGCTTCACACCAACGACGCGCCGGGTGCGATCACGCGGTTGGTGGACATGGGGGTCGAACCCTACCTGGTCGCCTCCTCCCTTGAGGCCGTGCTCGCCCAGCGCCTGGTGCGGCTGCTCTGTCCCCACTGCAAGGCTCCGGATGACTCGCCCACGGCCCGCGCCTTCAAGCAGGAACTGGGCGTGGCCGCCGGGGCCACGGTCTACCGGGCCGTCGGCTGCCGGGAGTGCCGGCAGACCGGATACCACGGGCGGCGCGCGATTTTCGAGTGGATGGACACCAGCGCCGAGATCCGGCAGCTCATTCTCCGCGCCGCCTCGATCGACACCCTGCGCGACACCGCCTGCCGTGCCGGCATGCGCACGCTCGCCGAAGACGGTCGACGCCTGGTCGAGTCGGGCGAAACCACCTTCGACGAAGTCCTGTCCGTCACGCCCGCCGACGAGTTCAACCAGCGGCGTGCGACCTCCCCTCAGCCGGGTTCCTCCTGATGGCCGCTTTCACCTACAAGGCGTTGCAGTCCGATGGTTCGCTCGTGGAAGGCACGGTCGAGGCCGGCGGTCGTCATCAGGCCATGCAGCAGATTGAAGGGCGTGGACTCCGACCGGTCCGACTGACCGAGCAGGCGGTGCCCTCCGCCCCGGCCAAAGCCAACGGGCGCGGCCCGCGGCCCGTCGCGTCCACCTCGGAGTCCCCGGCGCCTTCGGGCTGGAGCCTGCCCGGGTCGGGACGGATCACGGCCCGCATGCTGGAGAACTTCACCCGGCTGCTGTCCAGCCTGCTCGCGGCGGGAGTGCCGTTCAGTCGCGCACTGGTCATCCTGCATCGCGAGGCGGTCGCCCCGGTCGCCAAGGCCAAGTGGAAGGAGATCCATGATCTGGTGGTCGACGGCATGTCGCTGTCGTCCGCAATGGCCCGCTCGCCCGAGACTTTTCCCCGCGTCTACGTTGCCATGGTCGAGGCCGGTGAAGCCGGCGGGTTTCTCGACGTAGTCCTCGCCCAGATCGCCGACTTCCAGGCTCGCGAAAAGGAGCTGAAGTCCAAGGTGCTCGCCGCCCTGGTCTATCCCGCCGTGCTGCTCGTCCTCGCACTCGCCGTCATCATCTTCCTGCTGGTGTTCTTCATCCCTCGGTTTCAGCTGGTCTTCAAGGGATTCAACGCCGAGCTGCCCCTCATCACCCAGGTGATCGTATCCGCCAGTGAACTCGTGCGGAACTACGGGCTGATCGTGGCCGTGGTCGTGGGCGGCGTCATCTTCGCCCTGCGCGGGTGGCTCGCCTCGGATCGGGGGCGACGCTCATGGGAGGGACTCCTGCTGCGATTCCCCGCGGTCGGCCCCCTCATCGCACAGTACGCCATGGCTCGGTTCTGCCGGATGCTGGGCACGCTGATCGGCGCCGGCGTCCCCCTGATCCAGGGGCTCAATGTCGCCCGGCGTTCGATCGGCAACCAGATCCTGGTCGACGCCGTGACCGACTCGATTGAACGGGTGAAGGAGGGACAACCGCTCGGTACGAGCCTGGCTCGGAATCGCGCGCTCTTTCCCGGGGCGGTGATCGAAATGATCTCGGTGGCGGAAGAATCCGGGCGTCTCGACAAGGAGCTCGTGCGGATCGCCGGCACGACCGAGGCCGATCTCGACCGGCAGCTCAAAACCGTGGTTTCCCTGGCTGAACCCGTGCTCCTGTTCCTCATCGCCGCCTTCGTCGGCACCATCTTCATCGGCATGCTCATCCCCATCTTTTCCCTGCAGGACCATATTCGCTGATTCTCGTCATGAACACACGCCACCCTCGCCCCCTCCATTCCCGTCGCGGCTTCACGCTGGTCGAGCTGCTGCTCGTGCTGGTCATCCTCGGCACGCTGGCCGCGCTCGTGCTGCCGAAGTTCACCGGGCGCACGGAACAGGCCCGCGTCACCGCCGCCCAGACTCAGATCGCCACCTTCGGCACTGCCCTCGACTCCTACGAGGTGGATACGGGTAGCTACCCGTCCGGCAGCAACGGCCTGCTCAGCCTCGTCTCCGCCCCGTCCGATGTGAACGGCTGGCGCGGACCCTACCTGAAAAGCGACATCCCGATGGATCCGTGGGGACATCCCTACCTGTACGAGTTCCCCGGCAAGGTGAACCCGAGCGGCTACGATCTGCGCTCCTCAGGGCCGGACGGGCAGACCAACACTGCGGATGACATTGTCAACGGCACCGTATCCGGACGCTGACGTCGCACCGCGGCGGGCCTTCACCCTGATCGAGCTCATCCTCGTCATGGCCCTGCTTGCCATCGCCGCCAGCCTCTCGGCCCCCCGCATGGCCTCGTTCTTCCGCGGACGGGCGCTCGACCAGGAGGCGCGACGCCTGCTCTCGCTCACGCACTACGGCGCCAGTCGCGCCGCCGCCGAGGGCGTGCCGGTGCGCCTGTGGATTGACGTTTCCACGGGGTCGTACGGGCTCGAGACCGAAGCGGGCTTCGCCCGGACTAGCGAGCGTCTGATCGAGTACCAAATCGACCAGGACCTGACCATCGAGATCCAGGCACCTGCCGATGCCATCCCGTACGAAGAAGTCACCGCGGCGCGTCCTGCCGGCACGACGCGCGACGGCATCCTCTTCCTTCCCGACGGTCTCATCGATCCGTCCAGCGTTTCACGCGTCACGGTGCGACAGGCGGACGAGGGCGCGCTCTGCCTCGTGCCCACCTCCAACGGTCTCGCCTACGAACTGGTTCATGAATCCGAACTCCTCCCGCGTTAAATCACGCGCGCGGGCGTTCACGCTCGCCGAGGTGCTCGCCGCCCTCACCCTCATGGCCATCGTCATCCCGGTGGCTTTGGGCGGCATGAGCATTGCCAGCCGCGCCGGCAGCCTGGGCCAGCGCAAGGCGGCGGCTGCACGGGTGGCGCAGCGCGTACTCAACGAGTTGATCGTCACCGGACAGGTACTGGCTTCCGGACAGAGCGGCTCCGCGGCCGAGGATACGCAGCGATTCACCTGGAGAATGGAAACCGCGCCGTGGTCGATCGACGCCCTCGACGTGGTGACCGTGCACGTGACATTCGAAGTCCAGGGCGACGCCTTCGAAGTCAGCGTCAGCACCCTCCACGATCCCGCCTCCGACGCCACCGCGGCGACTTCCTCCGCCGGTGTTCAACCCTGAGCCATGCCCTCCTCACGGTTACTTCTGCCTGGTTCACCCCGCTCCGCACGCTTGTCCGGGCAGGTGACGCCGGGCCGGAACAGCGGCTTCACCTTGATCGAGGTGCTGCTCGCCACCGCCATTTCAGCCGTCGTCATCGTTGCGATCCAGGCCGTATTTTTCAACGCACTTCGTCTGCGCAATACAACAAGTGAACGCACCGAAGCGGATCTCGCCCTCCATCGCGCGCTCGACATCGTCGAGCGGGACCTCACCGGGCTGATGCTGCCAGGCGGCACGCTCAGTGGCACCCTGCAAACCGACCAGACCCTCGGCCTGATGTCCACGGTCGCGGGAGAAAAGCTCGGTCCCGATTTCTACACAGCCAGCGGGCGGATTGACGCCTGGACGCCGTTTGCCGAGGTGCAACGCGTCTCCTACTACCTTTCGCCCTCCAATCAAGGCGCCGGCGGAACCGGCGATCTGGTGCGCTCCGTTTCGCGCAACCTGCTTCCCGCCCTCGAGGACACATCCGAGGAAGTCGTCCTGCTCCAGAACATCACCTTGGCCGGGTTCGAGTTCTTCGACGGCTACGAGTGGACCCAGACCTGGGACTCCACCACGAGCGCGACCGTGCCTACGGCGATCCGCTTCTTCCTGCAACGCGCCCCGTCAGAGAATGGCGCGGTGGCGCCGGAGCCGGTCGAACTCGTTGTCCCGGTGTTTGTCACCCTGCCGGCAACCGCAGCCACCACGCTGGCCCCCGCCGCACCATGAGGGCACCCTGCTTTGTCTTCCCCCAGGTTGGACGGATGCGCACGCGTGGATCCGTGCTCATCATCGTGCTCTGGGTCTGTTTCGGCGTCGTCGCGCTAGTCCTGTACTTTGCGCACTCCATGAGCTCCGAGCTCCGCGCAGCCGACAACCGCGTCGTCAGTCTTTCGGCACGGGAGGCAGCCGATGGCGGAGCACGGTATGTTGCGTATGTGCTCGGCCAATATGCAACGGGAGGCACCCGCCCTCTTTCGACCGACTACGAAGCGGAAGCGCTGCCGGTGGGCGAGGCGACGTTCTGGATCCTCGGCCGTGATCCGGACATCGAACCGACCGACGAACCGGTGTTCAACCTCGTGGACGAAGCCTCCAAGATCAACCTGAACACCGCCACCCGCGGCATGCTGGAGGCCCTTCCAAACATGACGCCGGAGCTCGCCGGAGCGATCATCGACTGGCGCGACACCAATGCCAACGTCACCGAGAACGGCGCCGAGGACGAAACCTATTCCCGACTCACGCCGCCGCGGCGGGCCAAGAATGCCCCGTTCGAGTCCGTGGATGAACTCCGGCTCGTCTATGGCGCCACCCTCGACCTCCTCTTTGGCGAGGACCTCAACCGCAATGGCGTGCTCGATCCAAACGAAGATGACGGTGACGCCTCGCTGCCCGTGGACGATCGCAATGGCATCCTGCGCCGCGGGCTGCTCGACTTTGTCACGGTCTACAGTGCGCAGCCCAACACCCGGAGCGATGGCTCACGTCGGGTCGATGTCGGCGCCGTCACCAGCCGCCAGCGTCTCAACCAACTTCTGGTCGATCGGTTTGGCGCGACACGCGCCGCTGAACTGATGGTCCCGATCGAGGGACAGCAGCTGGGAAGCGTTGCCGAGTTCATGGTGCGCAGTCGCATCACCGCCGCGGAGTTTGAGCGGATTCAAGGTGACGTCACCGCTTCGACAGCCGCGGTGGTGCGCGGGCTGATCAATGTCAATACGGCTCCTGAAACGGTGCTCGCCTGCTTACCCGGCATCGGCCCCGAAAAGGCCCCAGCCTTGATCAGTTACCGGCTCAGCCACCCCGAGGGCTTGACCTCCATCGCCTGGCTCCTGGAGGCGCTGGATCCGGCCTCCTTGGTGCAAGCCGGCCCTTTTATCACCGGTCAATCCTACCAGTACTCCGCCGATATCGTGGCGGTCGGACCGCACGGCCGCGGCTACGCCCGCATCCGCACGGTGTTTGACCTCAGCCAGGGTGCGCCGCGCATGGTCTACCGTCAGGACCTGGCCGGTCTCGGCTGGGCCTTGGGCGCGGTGGCGCTCGACTCGGCCCGGCTCCCTTGACCCTTTGACACCCCAGGAGAAACATCGAATGAAGTGGCCCGGTCCCTCCCGTCCCCCCTCCACGCTCGGCCTCGTCGTTGAGGGCAAGGCGCTGCACCTCGTCGAGCGAGGCGCCCCGAAGTCCGGGAGCGAGCCCGCGCCCGGCGTCACGCTTCCGTTTGACGTCACCAGCGGAGATCCCGTCGAGCTCGGCCGGGCACTCAAGGAGCGACTCGCTTCGCTTCCTTCGCGAACGCGGCGTTGCGTCGTGGGGCTGCCGGCGGAATGGGTCATGAGCGTGGCCTCCATCGAACCCGACCTGCCGGAGGCGGATCGGCAGAGTTTACTTTCCCTCGAGGCCGAAAAAGGGTTTCCCTGCGACCCAGGCGAGCTGCAAATCGTGCAATCCGGCGCCACCATCGACGGTATCCGCTTTGTCACCCAGTTCGGCCTGCGCACCGAGCAGGTGGTAAGGCTGGAGTCCATTCTTCGGACAGCCGGTCTGCGCCCCGCCAGCATGACACTGACCCTCGCCTCGCTCATTGAAGCGGAGGATGTGGGAAAACTGGAAAACGGCCGTCTCCTGGTGGTCCAGACCGGCAGCTCCGTCTCAACCGCCTTCACGGTTGCCGGTGAGCTCATGCAAGTGCGCGCACTCGATGGCAATTTTGATGACCCGGTTTCGCTCGCGCGCGAACTGCGAATCACCCTCGAGGACCTCCCGACCGCCATGCGAAGCCGGCTTGGCACGATTCGCATCCTCGCCCCGGGAACCGAGGCCGGCCGGCTGGCGTCCACCTTGACTGGACTGCCGGCATTTGCCGCCGTGCGGATTGAAAGCCACGACAGCACCCCGGCCGCACTTCCCGAGCGTCTCGCGCTGCGCTGGCTTTCCGAGCGTCATCGCCTGCCGGAGTTTCTGCCGCCCCGACCGAGCCGCTGGCGTCAATGGGTCCATCGCTACAATGCCCGCCGCCTGGGAATGATTGGCGCCGCCGCGGCCGCTGCGCTGCTGGCCATCGCCGGGGCTCTGGCCTGGCAGGAGTACCGCAGTTGGTCGCTGCGTTCGGAATGGAACGGCATGAAGGACAGCGTGCAAGCGCTCAATGCCGTGCAGGACCGCATCCGGGAGTTCCGCCCTTGGCACGACACGTCGTTCACCACCCTCTCCACCCTGAAACTCGTCACTGAAGTGTTCCCGGAGACGGGTGCCGTCACCGCCAAGTCGATCGAAATCAAAGGGCATTCCACCGTGACGGTCACCGGCTCCACCCGAGAGAACTCAGCCCTGCTCAGCGCCCTGGATCGCCTGCGCCAGCGGCCGCAGGTCACCAATCTCAAAATCGAGCAGATTCGCGGCAAGTCACCGGCCCAGTTCACGTTCTCGTTTCAACTCGCTCGCAGTCCCAGCTCATGAGCATGCCCAAACGACAACGTCTCTTTCTCATCGTGGCCGGTGTGGCCGTGGGACTGCTCGTCCTCGACCGACTCGTGATCGGGCCGCTTGCGGATCACTGGAAGCTGCGCGCGGCGGAAATCGCCACACTGCAGCGTTCCATCGCCGCCGGTCGCGGCGTGCTCGAACGCAAGGACCGGACCGAGGGTCTTTGGAAGACCATCCAGTCCGGAAGTCTGCCCGCCGACGCCGCCACCGCTGAGCAGACCGTATTAACCGCCTTCGACCAGTGGGGACGGTCGAGTCGCATCGAAGTCGCTTCGATCAAGCCGCAGTGGAAACGTGGCGCGAACACGAAGTACTCCCTGCTCGAGTGTCGGGTCGACGCCTCCGGTCCGCTCGCCAATCTCACCCGGCTGATCCACGAGGTCGAGCGTTCGCCCCTCGCGCTGCGGATCGATTCGATTGAACTCTCTTCGCGCGACGAGCAGGGCCAGACCCTTTCAATCGGTCTGGTGGTGACCGGGCTTCGCCTCGTTCCTCTGGAGGCAAAACCATGATGCACCGCACACCCCTCCTCCTTTTCCGGTGGCTCGCCGCCACGGTGATTCCCTCGTTGCTCATCACGGGGTTCGCGCTGGCCCAGCGTCCGACGCCGGCCGCCGGCACCACCGACACCTTTGACGCCTTTCGCGTCATTGGAGAACGCAATATCTTCGATCCCAACCGGTTCCCGCGAGTGACACGCTCGGCCAGCCCCGAGGCTACGACGCCGAGCGACGAGGTGGTAACCCTGGTCGGCACGCTCCAGTATGAGAAGGGCACCTACGTGTTCTTTGACGGCAGCCGTCCGGACTTCCGCCAGGTACTGCCGGTGGGTGGAAAGATTGCCGATCACACGGTAAAATCAATCGATGCCAAGGGCGCCACCTTCGAGGGCCCTGCCGGGAGCATCTCCCTGCGGGTTACGGATCAACTGCGCCGAAGCCCCGGCGGCACCTGGCAGGTCACCGCCGCCCCCGCTCCCCTGCCGAACATCGTCAGCGCTCCGTCCACCGACTCCGGACGTCCCACCCCCTCCGTCCCGGCCAATGCCTCGGATGCCCTCCGGCGCCTCATGGAAAAACGCCAGAAACAGCTTAAGGAATGAAAACGTCCCTCCTCTCTCCCCGTCTCTGGGCCGGCCTCGCCGTGCTCCCACTTCTCTCCACCGGTCAGACTCCGGCCGTCCCGGACGCATCCCCCGCTCCGGGCGAAGCCCGCGACGCCGGTCTGCGCTTCAATTTCCGCGGGGCCCCCCTCGAATCCGTGCTCAACTACCTGAGCGAGGCCGCCGGTTTCGTCATTGTCCTGGAGACGCCGGTGCGCGGCACCATCGACATGTGGAGCAGCCAGCCTGTCTCCAAGCTGGAGGCCGTCCAGTTGCTCAACCTCGCGTTGAACAAGAATGGATACACCGCCACCCTTCAGGGGAGAACCCTGGTCGTGGCTTCCAAAGACGATGCCAAGAAACGCAACATTCCGATCCGCACCGGCAACGATCCCCGTGAGATCCCCGCCAACGCCGAGATGGTCATGCAGGTGATTCCCCTGCGTCATATCACCGCGGCCAAGGTCGCCACGGACATCGCTACGCTCGTGCCCTCCAGCGCCACGCTGACGGCTAATGAGGACAGCAACTCACTGGTGGTCACCGACACCAACCTGAATGTCCGGCACATTGTCGAAATCGTGTCGGCGCTGGATCTCTCGGTTCAGAGCGACTCGACACTTCGGATCTTCAAGCTTGAGAACGCGGATCCAAACGAAATGGCGACGATGCTGACGAGTCTCTTTCCCGCCACCTCCGCCACCGGAGGCGGCAACAACAATGCGACCCTGGGCGGGTTCTCTTTCCCCGGCATGCCTCCCGGCATGGCCGCGGCCTTTGCCGCACGTGGTGGCGGCCAGGGAGGAGGCGGACGCAATGGCCGGAACAGCACCTCGCGCAGCAGCAACGCCACTCCGGTCACCGCTGTCGCTGATCCGCGCACTCAGTCGGTCATCGTCACGGCGTCAAAGGACCTGATGTTCCAGATCGCCGAAATCGTCGCCCAGCTCGACTCCAGCAGCGCACGCAAACAAAAGGTGTTTGTCTACACCCTGGAGAACGCCGACGTGCAGCAGGTCGAGTCGGTCCTGCGCGATCTCTTCCAGGTCAACGGAACCCGCAGTTCCTCGTCCAACCAGTCGGATCCTTTGAGCAGTCGTGCCGCCAGCAACAACCAGCAGACCGGCGGCAACTTCATGAACAACACCTCGGGCGCCCCGCGCTGAGTCCCCCCGCGCCTCCTTTTCCTCCTCTTCGTACCACGTCATGAAGCGTTCCCTCTTTCCCCGATTCTCCGCCGCCTGCCTGGCGCTCGCCGCCGTCAGCCTGTCACTGCAGGCGCAGACGACCAATCGCAATTCCAACAACAACAACAATAACAACCGGCGTACCAACCAGTCCACTACCGGAAATCGCTCGGGAGGACAGGGCCGCACCGGCGGCGATCGGCAGTATCAGAACTCGACCATGCTGGGCGACGCCACGATCACGAGCAACGCCGAGACGCGCCGCATCATCGTTGTCACCGACGACGAGACCAACGAGAACATCAAACAGGTGATCGAGAGTCTCGACCGCCCCAAGCCTCAGGTTCTGATCAATGTCGTCTTCCTCCAGGTCACCCACAACAAGGACCTGGACCTCGGCACCGAGCTCTCCCACACGGGCAGCGAACTGGGCAACAACCTGACCTCGACCGCGACCACCCTCTTCGGCGCGCCCCAAACCGGCGGGTTCTACAACCTCGTCAACACCGACATCAACGCGACGATTCACGCGCTCTCCAAGGTGGGCAAAACCGAGATCCTTTCGCGCCCTTCCATCCTCGCGCGCAGCAGCCAGCAGGCCACCATCATGGTGGGTCAGGAAGTGCCGTTCATCACCAATTCACGGATCAGCGACACCGGGCAGACGACCAACACGGTCCAGTATCAGGACATCGGCATCATCCTGCGGGTCACCCCCTTCATCACCTCCGAGGGCCTGGTGGAGATGATTGTGACGCCGGAAATCTCCGCGTTGAGTGATCGCACCGTGGCCATCTCGGACACGGTGAACACGCCTGTGATCGACAAACGCTCCGCGGACACGGTCGTGGTGACACCGAGCGACCGCACCGTGGTGATCGGTGGACTGATTTCCAATCAAACCACTAACACGGACAGCAAGGTGCCTCTGCTCGGCGACATTCCGATCCTGGGTCACGCCTTTAAGCGCACCATCAAGCAGAACACCAAGACCGAGCTGCTCATCTTCCTGACGCCGCACGTCGTGCAGCATCCGGAAGATCTCTCGAAGCTGACCGAGCAGGAACAGGGCAAGCTCGAGCTCAAGCCGACGACCTTCAAGAGCGAGGACGTCAACAAGTACCTGAGCAAACCCTGACTCGCGGACCGGTTAGAACACCGGCGTGACGACCACCGTCCCGCCGGGAGCCACCTGGAAGTTCTCTCCTGCGCTCCACGTCAGGTCATTGACGAGCAGCTTGAACGTCACCGGGCCGTCCTTCGACGGTAGCTTGAGCGACCAGCGGTTGTCCGACTCGCACTCGAGCGCGAGCCCTGAATTCCAGCTCAGGCCTGCGCCCTCGCCCCGGATGAACAATTGGTTTCCAAATCCGATGTCGATCAGCGCGGTGATCGTCACTTCCAAAGGAATACTCGCCGCTGCGGCAGGCGCCGCGACCGCGGCGGGTGCGGCGACAGGAACGGGCTTTGGCTTTACCGCCAAAACCTTCTTCTTGGGAGCCGCGGTCTTTTTCACCGGCTTGGCTTCCGTGGGTTTCGCAGGCGCGACACTCACTTTTACAGGTTTAACCTGTGGGGCGGCAGGCTTCGTGGACTTGATGCTCTTCTTGGTCATGACGTGTATCTGTTGGCGGTTCCCGTGGGTCTGCAGTCTGGTCGGCCCGGACTTCGCCTATCAACAGCAAATTCAGCACCAAAAACCCTCAATCCTAGGATTTTCCCATTCGTCACTGTCAGGAACGCCCTGACCCATGCGATCAAGGATCGGGACGCAACGCCTTGAGGTCGCTACTGAGTTCCGACTGCAGCCGCTTCAGTCGCTCACCCACCTCTTCAGTCGCAGCCTGGCGGACCTTTTGCTGATCGAGCTTTTCCTGGGTTTCCTGACGAATCTGCCGCAAGCGATCCAAGGAAGCACGGTGGCTTTCGTTGTACACAAGCAAACGGTCGGCAAGGGCGTCGCAGCGGGCGCCCAGTCCCTCAAGCTGGCGCAGGCGTTCGTGGATCTCGCGGACATCCTTGGTCATGGTGCGCACATTGGCCTCCACGTCGGCCTTGCGCTCATTGGAAAGCTTGTCCTCGAGCAGGATGGTCCGGCAGCGCCCCACCGCGTCCGTGGCCTGTCCCACCGCACTGCGGGCCTCGGCCAGGTAGCGGTTCAGACGGACCTGGGCCACTTCACGGCGCTCATTCAGCGCGACGACCTGGGCGCCATGCTGAACCAGTTCGTTCTCCGTGTTGGCAACATCCTTGAGCAACAAATCCGTCTTCTGAATGAGCTCGGTGCGGAGCTCGGACGATTGCTGGATCGAGGAGCGTGCCCGTCCAATCGTCTGTTCGAAGTGTTCCATCGCCACCACGGTGGCCCGCTGTGCCTCCTCTCGCTCGCGCTGCGAACGTTGATAGGCCTCCACGCCTCCGCCCATCGCCAGCAGCGCGGACAGGGTCGATCCCAGACTCACCAGTACTTTCGTTGTCATTGTCGTCCTCCCAATTCGTTTTCAATTGCCCGCGTATCCTTCTCGAGTGCCTGCAGGGACTGCCGGCTCGCCGCCACGATCTTTTTTGTCTCTGTCTCCAGGCTCGCAATCGCTGTCGTATCCGCCTTGTCCGCCACAGAAAGCCGGCGCAGATCCGCCATGAGAGGCATGAGTTCGCGCCGGATTTTTCCGGCATATTTCTGCAGGGTGCGGCCCTGCTCGTAACTCTCGGCCAGGGTGGCGGTCTGGGCGTTGAGGTGAATCAGCCGCCGCGAGATCTCGACCAGGCGGGTCAGCAGCTCCGTTTCCGCAATCGCCAGCCACGAGGTGAGCGAAAGGGAACCGGAAATGCCTGACACCAGCTCCGTCTCGGGCGGCACCACGCTGACCGCAAGGCGGTCGCCCCCGACATAGGTGCCGACTTCGGCAATGATCTTGGCCGGGTCCTTCGCATCGGGAAACTGCTGTATCCGCGCCAAAACACCATCGTATCCAGAAAGCACTTCGTCGATGGCGCTGATCGCATCCTGGATCTGATCGGCCAGCGTGACCGGCCGTTTCTCCGGAACCGCAGCCGCGGCCGGAGCCGCCGGAGGCGGCGGTGCCTTGGGCGGAGTTGCACACCCCGCCAGCCACGCGACCACCACAAGGGCCGCACCCCTGAAAAACCTGGACCTTAAGATAGGCATTTCTCCCTAGACGACAGTCACCGTGCTTCTCGCATCCATTAGTGGCAAGCCAGGATACGTAAGTTCGCGCATTTTTTCCTCCGCAAAGGTACCCGGGAGCCCTGGGCGCAGGAGCCTTATCCCAGTCATTCAGTCGCCTTCAATGCAGGACCTGGGCCTCCGGTATATCTCCTCTTGTGCCGAAACGGGTGTATACTCACTGCAAATCAACCCCCTCGTTCTATGAAGAGACTCCACTCTTTGGTGTTCGCGGGTGCCGTCACTGCGGTCTTTCTGCTCACTACAGCCGCCGTTCCCGAGCTCCTGCTTCCGGCATTCATCGGGTATGTTTGCATAACCGTCCTCTCAACAGCGGTTTACGACTACACCCGGCGTCCGGCGATGGGAACCTAAACGCTCCCTCCTCCGTCCGTCCTTTGCCGCCGCCGTCCCTTCACCGGGGCGGCGGTGTTTTTTGAAAGCCCGAGCTGTTTCACCCAGGTCTCACCGCTCCGGGCATCCAATCCGGTCGAACCGCGAAATCAACTCGGTTGATTTGCATTAACATATCGCGAGGAGGCCTCCCGGAGAGCACCCGCCCGCAACGGGGCCCAAGTGATTGAATGCGACGGTAGGGCTTGCGACGGCGCCTCAGTCGCCGGCAACGTGGTGAAACCGTCCCGCCCCTTGGTTCGGAAGCGCCCGCAGCCGGTTCTCCGCCGTGCTGGCCCGTGCGCCAGGTTTGCCGATCAACGTCTCTCTCCCTCATGCCTCCCTGCCGCCCGTGCGTCCCCAGAGCGAGTCACTCCCTTCAGGCACCACTGTGCGATGCGCCGTGGCTCCGGCGACTCGGTCTCTCGGTCTTGTTCACCGCCGTCCTCTCCGTGCTGACCGCCTCCACCGATGGAGTCGTGACCCATCCCGTGCCAAACCCGCTTCTTCGCGTCGACGGCAGCCCTATCGCAACCGCGGCGGAATGGTCCGGGCAACAACGCGATGCACTGCTCTCCCAATTTGAACGGGAGATCTACGGCCGCACCCCAACCACGGTGGTGCCCATGACGGCGGAGGTGCGCGAAGACGTCGTGCTGGAAGGCGGTGCGCTACGCAGGAAACAGGTCCGTCTGACGTTCCGAAGCGAACAGGGGACCGCGACGGCCGAGCTGCTCATCTTTGCTCCGGGACACTCCACGGGGCCCGTGCCGATCTTTCTTGGACTCAACTCCGGGGGAAACTGGACCATTTCTCAGGACCCCGGCATAGTGGCCCCGGCCGGTCGCAAGCGCGGCCGTCACGAGCGTCGCTGGCCGGTGGACTTCGTCGTCCAGCAAGGCTACGCCGTCGCCACGCTTTGCTGCGACGATTTCTTCCCGGACAAGAACATCGAAAGCTACGCCCAGAGCATGCAACGCCTGTTCCCGGCGGATCAACGTGGGCCCGGGGCCGATCAGTGGGGCGCAATCGCCACGTGGGCTTGGGGCCTGAGCCGGGCCTTGGATTACCTTGCGGGCGATCCCCTTTTCGACTCCACCCGCGTCGCCGTGATTGGGCATTCTCGCCTGGGCAAAGCTGCGCTCTGGGCAGGAGCTCGCGATCCACGTTTTGCGATGATCATCGCCAACAACTCGGGTTGCGGCGGAGCCGCCCTGTCCAAACGCATCGCGGGCGAAACCGTCCGGGATATCAACTCGCGGTTTCCCCATTGGTTTTGCGGAAACTTCCGCGCATACAATGACCAGGAAGCGAACCTGCCCGTGGATCAGCATCAACTGATCGCGCTCATCGCGCCTCGAGCGATCGCGGTTGGCAGCGCCTCGGACGACGCATGGTCGGATCCGGTGGGTGAGCGGATGGGACTGGAGCTCGCCCAGCCGGTTTTCGCACTTTTCGGAATTCCCCCGCTCGATGCCCTCAACCCAGGCAGCCGTCAGCGGCTCCACTACCACCTGCGCCCGGGGGAACACGACATCCTGCTGCCGGACTGGCAGGACTACGTGCATTTCGCCGATCGAGTGTATGGCCGAACCCGTGACTGAACGCCCGGCTCTCCCAGGCGCATCGAGACCGCTTCAACCCGGGATCGACCGAGGGCCGATGGAGGGGCGCACGCCGGGTTGGCACGCCGGAACGTAATCGGGTCAGACGGCGCAAGTCCCGCCGGTTGATCCCGCCGCCCCCTCAGGCGCACTACGCTTTGGCGAGGGTACGAATCGCCTCCACGAACAGGTCGATTTCATCGAGCCTCGTGAAGACATTCGGGGTGATCCGAATGCACTCAAACTCATCTTTGACCTGCCGGCGCCGCACATGAATGCCCCAGCGCTGCTGCAACTCCGCCGTGAGTTCACGCGCGTCTCGTCCCTCCAGCATCATGGAACCCAGAGCGCAGGCCTGCGCGGGATCATAAGGGGTCAGCAGTTTGATGCCCGGGACATTCTCAAGCGCCCGCATCCAGCGATCGCGAAGGAAACGGAGTCGGGCCGCTTTTCGTTCTCCCCCGATCTCCTCGTGAAACGAAATCGCGTCGGCAACCGAGGCCCGCAATGCAATCGGGTGCGTTCCAATTTCCTCGAACTTACGGATGTCACCGCGCTTGCCGTCACCAGCGGCCATCAGAGGCCAGATGCTCGGTATGACCTCGCGGCGCACGTAGAGGATTCCGGTCCCGACGGGGGCGCACAGCCACTTGTGCAGGCTCGAACCAAATACATCACAGCCCAAATCCGCGACGGTGAACGGAAAATGCGCGAACGTGTGTCCACCATCCACAATCGTGGTGATTCCCCGCCGGCGCGCCTCATCACAAATCCGCTTTACCGGGAAAATCTGCCCGGTGGTGTACGTCATGTGGCAGATCAGGATGACCTTGGTGCGTTCCGTGACCGCCGAAAACACCCGCTCGTACAGCGTGTCCATGGACGGAGGCGGCGTGGGGAAACTGACCAGCTTGAGCACCACGCCGTCGCGGCGCTCGCGCTGCCGCCACGCCGAAAGCATGCGCGGATAGTCCTGCGTGGTGCTTACGATTTCGTCACCCGCCCTCAGCGGCAGACCCATTTGGGCGATCTGCAGCGACTCACTGGTGTTGCGAGTCAGCGCCAGTTCGTCCGTGCCGCAGCCCAACATGGCCGCGAGCCGCTGCCGCACGCGCTCCACTCCAGGATGCACAAACTCGTCGACGTAGTGCGACGGGCTCATGTTGGTCACCGTCCAATAGCGGGTCATCGCGTCAAAGACTGCGCGCGGGGCCGGGCTGACACTGCCCGAGTTGAGATTGACGTGATTGTCGTCGAGGGCAAAGGCGCGGCGGATACTCAGCCAGTAGGACTCCTGCGAAGCCACCACGTCCGGGGCGAGCCCGACGACCCCGACGGCAGCTTCCCGGGCCTGCGTGCTGGCACGCGCATCGAGAACAAAGGGAGCACCGCTGAGTGCGGCGAGAAAGGCGCGACGGTCCATAACGAAAACGGCTCAAACTAAATTCACCCTCAGAAGTGGCGAGCCTCGAAGTCGTGTGTTCAAAGCTCACACGTCTCACCCGCCCTGCCTTGCACACATTTGGTTCCAAAACTGGTGGAGCAGATGGGAATCAAACCCACGACCTCTTCATTGCGAACGAAGCGCTCTATCAACTGAGCTACTGCCCCAAACGGTGAGGGGACGTTGTGGGCAAGGGGGCAGCGCGAGTAAACACCAAAGTTGCTCCGGCGGGTGGCGAGTCACCGACTAAAGTCGTCGCTCGGACTGGACGCGGGCGAAGACCATCTTGCCCCCACTCGACGGCAGGATGCTGACGATTTCCACATGCACGGTTTGCCCGATGTAGGCGCGTCCATCCGCCACCACCACCATCGAGCCATCCTCCAGGTACCCCACCGCCTGCCCTTCCTCCTTGCCCGCTTTCACCAGCTCGACCTCGAGTGCTTCTCCCATAACCAGTTGAGGTCTAAGCGCTTTTGCCAGGGCATGCAGATTCAGCCACTGTACGCCCTGAAACTCCGCCATCTTGGCCAGGTTGTAGTCAGTGGTGAGGAGACGGGCCTTCATCGACTGGGCCAGAAAAACCAGCTTGGCCTCGACTTCACCGGGTTTGGCTTCGCTTTCATGGACGCGCAGGTCGAGGCGCTTGATTTTCCGGAGCTGATTCAGCACCTCCAACCCGCGCCGTCCGCGTGCCTGCTTGTGGGGATCCTGGGAGTCGGCGATGCCCTGCACCTCCACGAGGACAAAGCGTGGGATCACCAGCGCCGCACTCAGAAACCCAGCTTCGCAGACCCGGACGATCCGGCCGTCGATCAAGGAACTCGTATCGACGACGACGAGGGGCACATCGACATCATGGGGC